>NZ_JABBNC010000021.1 GCF_012933445.1 Actinoplanes sp. TBRC 11911 | reverse complement strand
GTGGTCGTTGTCCGGCATGACTTCCGCCGACCGTGTGTGCTTGCGTTCGAGGTAAGCAGGGAAGCTTTGGAACGCGTCCGATGGGATGCCGCGAGCGCCGGCGAGGTCGTTGCGGCAGCGGCGTCGAAGGTCTTGATGAGACCGGAGGGCGTGTACGACGATCTTGGATCGGTCGATGACTGGCTCGATGAGATGTCGATCGACTTGACCGCCACGGCAAGAGACGCGCTGGCGGACATGGTCGCCAGCCAAGGCATGACGGAGGACAGATCTCCGGCTGGTTTCGCTGTCGTGGACGTGGAGACTAGCGGCCTGTCGCCGGAATTCGACCGGGTTGTCGAGATCGCGGTTGTGGGAACGGATCGTGCGGGCAACGTGGTCGACGAGTGGACGACGTTGGTGAACCCCGACGGGCCTGTCGGGAAGACGAGCATTCATCGCATCACCGCTGCGGATGTGGCCGACGCACCTCGTTTTGCAGACATCGTCGGAGAGCTGACTCGGCGCCTGGCAGGGCGGGTGATCGAAGGTCACAACGTGCAGTTCGACCTGCGTTTCCTGCACGCCGAATATGCGCGAGCGCAGCTGAGGTTGCCGCGACTCGTAACGCTGTGCACGTACCAGGAAAGCTATTCTTATCTTCCTGGCCTGGATCGGCGGCGATTGCCGGATTGCTGCCACGCCGCGGGCGTGGTGCTCGACGATGCGCACGCGGCGCTGGAGGACGCGCGCGCTGCTGCCGGGTTGTTGCGGGTATATCTCGGTTCGGGGACCGGACTGGCGAACTCGCATCGGCAATTGCCAGAAGAAGCGGCACGAATCGGATGGCCACAGATTCCAAGCTCTGGTGCGGCAATCAAGGTCCGTCCACCCGCAACCCCGCCGCCCGTACCGGCACCGGCAGGCGCACTCGCCGCACTGCTGGAAGACCTGGCAATCGACAACTTGCTGGACGACGGGGCACCGCGGTCCGCTGTCGGATACGTCGAGATCCTCGCCGAAGCGCTGGAGGACGGGATCCTCACCGAAGACGAGGCAGCCGCGCTCGCTGACCATGCGCGATTCGCCGGGCTCACCCGCGCTGACGTGGACGCAGCGCACGGAGAGTTCGTCCTGATGCTGGCGCGCAAGGCGGTCGCCGATGGCCGAGTGTCGGCTGAAGAGCGACGCGAGCTGAACAACGTCGCGGAGCTACTCGCGGTACCGGACAAGGTGGTGAAGCGTCTGCTCGACGAGGCGGACTCGGAATGGGTTGCGCACCTGAGCCGAGACTGCCGCCCATTGCCGGACGAGTGGGCATTCGGTGAGCCATTGCGTGTTGGTCAGAAGGTGGCGTTCACCGGCGGTGAACCGGTACGCCGGGCGCGGCTGGAGATCGCGGCTCAAGCCGCTGGGCTGCGGGTCATGAACAACGTCTCGGGAGTGACGGCGATGCTCGTGACCCCGGAGGCTCGGCCGGATTCGAGAAAGGGCGAGGCGGCGCTCAAGCACGGAACGCGGATCGTGCGACCTGGCGTGTTCGAGCGGATGATCGTTTACGTCCAGCCGGCACCGGAACGATCGAACGGGCATCGAGTCGCCGAAGCCGTCACTCCGGGGAAAGCCGGCCTTGAGGCGCCGGGTGTTCCCGCGTCACCCTCTGTCATCCGCGCTTGGGCAAGGGAGAACGGGTACGTGGTCGGGCCACGGGGACGGCTGCCCCAAGATGTGCAAGCGGCTTTCCTGATCGCTACGGAAAGCGGGATCTGACCCGGTCATCGCGGCGGGGCGCTGCTTATCATCGCCTGTTTCATCAATATCGCGGCGTGCTCTGCGCTCGAGAACGTGCCTTGACCCGCCGGGCCTCATTCGTGCTCGGAAAGCACCTTCTCGGCCGCCGCGGGATCGCGCGCCACCCGCACCAGCGCCGACATGAGCCGCGCCACCTGGCTCGGGTTAGTCAGGGCGCCGAGGTCACTCGCCGTTGACGGGAGGTGCAACAGCTTCGCGCCGTCGATGGCCTTGCTGTCCGCGAACGGGGCGATGTCGGGCCACACCGCCTGGACCTCGCGCAGGAAGATGTCTGCTCCCGTCGGGCCGATGCCGGGGAAGTCGGTCAGCAAACCCCGCAGGCCGGAGACGTCGCCCTCCGCTGAACCGTGCAGCCGGCGCAGGTCGCCGCGCCAGCGGTCCTGGCATAGCTGGGCGGCGTCGCCGAGCAAGGTCGCCGTGTGCTCGTAGCGGCGGTAGTGACCGCGACGGAGCGCGTCCACGCGGTCCGGCCATCTCGCCGAGAGCATCGCTCGGGGCGTGCGGTAGCCGGCCGCGAACAACTCCCGGGCGGCCGCCACCGCCAGCACGGCGGTGACGCGGGCGCTCAGCAACGTCGTCAGCACGAGCAGCTGATAGAGCGGTCCCGGCTTGTCCGCGAGCTTGATCCCAGCTTCGTCGGCGAGGGTACGGCCCTGCTGCTGGAGCAAAACCGCGACGCGGTTATCGGTCAACGGACTTACGCTTGAGCGTTCTGGGCATATCCTCACGGGCCGGCATCGCATCCTCCTTCGAAAGCCGCATCGGAGCAGTTCCGAAACCTCACTGTGCCCGCGATACGCCCTGGTCAAACGGCTTCGCCGACGCTCATGAACCGAGCAAGTGGTTTTCGAGTGAAGACCAAGTGGAGCCCTATTCCATTATCCGCCGTGTTCACCTTCGCTGTTGAGAGATCATTCATCGCCTTCAGAATGGATGAGCGGAAAGAACTCGCTCTACTGTCGCTGGCATGAAATCGCGACACCAGAACCCAAATCATGACTGAGAAAAACCTGTCCGGCAAAATCGCGCTGGTGACCGGCGGCAGCCGGGGACTTGGTGCCGCGGCCGCACGCCGCCTGGCAAGCGCGGGCGCCGACGTGGCGATCGCCTACGAGAAGGCGGCCGGCAAGGCGGCCGCGGTCGTGGCGCAACTCGGGGCGAAGGCAATGGCCATCCAGGCGGACCAGGGCAGCCCGGAGGACGTGACGAACCTGGTCGCCTCGGTCGTCGAGCGGTTCGGCCGCATCGACATCCTGGTCAACAGCGCGGGGATCTTCCTGGGTGGCGGCCCGATGGGCTCGCTCACCCGCGCGGACACCGAACGCTTGTGGGGGGTGAACGTGCACGGCGTCGTCAACACCACCGTCCAGGCCGTGGCGCACATGCCCGAAGGCGGTCGCGTCATCAGCATCGCGACGGTCACCGGAAAACGCGCCTACGCCGCGGGTTTCGGTGACTACAGCGCGACAAAGGCGGCCTTGAGCCTGTACGGACGGTCCTGGGCGCACGAACTCGCTCCGCGCAAAATCACGGTCAACACGGTGGTGTCCGCGTTCGCCGAGACCGACATGGGCATCCCGCAGGACAGCGCACTCGGCCGCACCCTGCTCGCCCGGACGCCGTTTCACCGCTACGCGAAGCCTGAGGAAGTGGCCGCGGCGATCGGCTTCCTGGCGGGTCCGGACGCGTCGTACATCACCGGCGCGGACATCGATGTCGATGGCGGGTGGAACGCGTAGAAAAATAGTGCGAGACGAGATCTAGAGACCTCTCGTGGCGCCGGCGACCGGGATCGCAGCGCGGCGCGGACATTGCTGCGCATCGCCAAGCGGGTCGCGTCACACCGTCGACCCGACCGGAAGCGCCATCGAAGCCATGCAACGCCCCTGCAATGCCATCATGTGGGATCCGCGTCCGTTGTACGGGATTGGCGACCACATGGTGGCAGCGCGTCCACAACGTGAGAATCACATCCACAGTGGAGCGACTTTTCGCCGCTTTCCTCCCCGTTTAGTCGGCCGCCTTCCCTACCGCTTCGTAGACCTTGGATACTTAGGGTTCGCATGTGGGCGTAACTCTCCAAGGTCTCGACCAAATCCAGAATGTGGCCGGGATCCATCCGCGGGCGCGCCCGACTGGACGTCAGCGCGGCGCGGCGCCGCTCAGCGTCCGGGCCGAGTTGACCAGGCCCAGGAGGCTGAACGCCTGCGGGGTGTTCCCCAATTGCCGAGCAGACACCGGGTCGTACTCCTCGGACAACAAACCCACGTCGTTGCGCAGGTGCAGGAGCCGCTCGAACAGCTCCGTCGCCTCGTGCTTGCGGCCGATGCCGTGCAACGCCTCGACCAGCCAGAACGAGCAGATCAGGAAGACACCCTCGGCGCCGGGCAGGCCGTCGTCCGCGCGATACCGTAGCAGGAAACCGTCCTGCGTCAACTCCCGCTGAATCGCCTCGACCGTGCCGATCACCCGCGGATCCTCGTACGGCAGAAAACCCACCCGCGGCATCAACAGCACCGCCGCGTCGAGCGCCGTCGAACCGTACGACTGGGTGAAGGTGTTGCGGTCGGTGTCGAAGCCCTTCTCGCACACCTCGGCATGGATCTCGTCGCGGATCGAGCGCCAGCGGTCGGCCGGACCGGGCAGGCCGTGCCGTTCCGCCCCGCGCACCGCCCGGTCGAAGCCGACCCACGCCATGAACTTCGAGTGCACGAAATGCCGGCGTGAACCGCGCACCTCCCAGATGCCGTTGTCCGGCTCCCGCCAGGTGTGCTCGAGCTGGTCGAGCAGCGCGAGCTGGAAATCCCACCCGGCGTCGGTGGCGGCGATCCCCGCTTCCCGGCTCAGGTGCAGGCTGTCCAGCACCTCGCCCCACACGTCAAGCTGGAACTGGCCGGCTGCCGCGTTACCGGCGCGCACCGGCGTGGAGCCCTCGTAGCCGGAGAGCCAGTCGAGCGAATACTCCGGAATGCGCCGGGTGCCGTCCAGGCCGTACATGATCTGCAGGTCCGCCGGGTCGCCGGCCACCGCGCGCAGTAACCATTCGCGCCACGCCTTGGCCTCGGTCTCGAAGCCGGTGCCCAGCAGCGCCTGCAACGCGTACGTGGAGTCGCGCAGCCAGCAATAGCGGTAGTCCCAGTTGCGGGGGCCGCCGAGCTGCTCCGGCAAGGACGTGGTCGCGGCCGCCAGGATGCCGCCCGTCGGGGCGTACGTGAGAGTTTTGAGGGTGAGCAAGGCACGCCGGACCGCGCCGGAATAGAGGCCCTTGTAGTCGCAACGGTCGATCCAGTGCCGCCAGACGCGGCCCGTCGTTTCCAGCGCGTGCTGCGGGTCGATCGGTTCCGGGCGGGGCAGGTGGGACTGCTGGTAGCTCAGCACGAACGAGACGCTCTGGCCCTTGCTGACCGTGAACTCAGCGGTCCGCGGATTTTCCCCATGCACCCGTACGCCGGTACGAAGCCACACCGCGTCCGGACCGGCAATAGCGACGAGTTCCCCGTGGCGGCGGAACACCCAGGGGCGGATCCGACCGTAGTCGAACCGGAGCAGGAGCTGCATCGTCATCGGCACGGATCCGGAGAGGCCCTCGACGATCCGGACCACGTCGGCGGTCTGGTCGCGGGGCGGCATGAGGTCGACGACGCGTACCGAACCGGACGGGGTCTCCCACTCGGTCTCCAGGATCATGGTGTCGTCGCGGTAGCGGCGGCGGGTGGCCACGCCGCCGGAGGCGGGGGCGATGCGCCAGTGCCCCGCCGACTCGTCGTGCAGCAGCGCCGCGAAGCAGGCGGGCGAGTCGAAGCGCGGCAGGCACAGCCAGTCGATCGACCCGTCCCGCCCGACGAGCGCGGCCGTGTGCAGGTCACCGATGACGGCGTAGTCCTCGATGCGTCCGGGCATAACCCCAGCTCATACCCCTGCGGAAAGGGGCCCACACGCCCCGTGCGGCAAAGCACAACCCCGGGTTGGATTTCCCCGTACGGGGTAGCCAGCGCTCGTGGCTGCCGAGTGGGGCGTCGACACCGCCTTCGGGCTGCCGGGAGACGGCATCATGGAGGGGCTTCGCCGGCACTCTGACCAGGTGAAATTCATCCTCGTGCACCATGAGGAGGCGGCGGCGTTCATGGCCACGGCGAGGGGGTCGCGCATCTGACCTTCCCCAACGATGTGCAGGTGGCGCTGGCCGGCCAGGACCCGTACACGTCGGTGGCGCCGGTGCGGCCGCCGAAGACCGCGCCGATCTACCTGGCCCCGGCCGCCCGCCCCCGCGACGCCGACCTGCGGAAGGCCGCCGACGTGCTGAACGCGGGCAGCAAAGTCGCCATTCTGGCCAGCGTCGGGGCGCGGGGCCGGGATGACAGTGGAGCAAGTGGCCGATGTGCTGGGTGCGCCAGTGGTCAAGTTTGCCGAGGCGTGGTTGCGTGGGCAGCCCGGTAAGGCGGCGATCGCGACGACACTGTTCAAGGACAAGATTCAGCAGATGAAGAGCTGAGCGGGGTTGGTGCGATGAGTGGCCGGCGGCCGCGACGGGTGCTGCGGGTCGCGTTCCAGGTGCCCCGGGTTATGTTCCGGCTGCGGCTCGGGTGGGTCTTCGGCGGGCGGCTGGTGCTGGTGGAGCACGTCGGGCGCCGGTCGGGACGGGTCTACCGCACGCCGCTCGAGGTGATCGACCGGGACCGGGCCGGGGTGCTGACGGTCGCGTCGGCGTTCGGTGGGCGGGCCGACTGGTACCGGAACCTAGTTGCGCGGCCCGAGACGCGCATCGCTTTCGGGGGCCGCGCGATCCCGGCGACCGCCGAGCCGATGTCGGCGGCGGAGGGGTCGGCGGCGATGCTGGCGTACGCGCGGCGCCACCGGTGGCTGGCCCGGCGGGTCCTCGCGGTGATGGGCCATCGCGTCGACGGGACCGACGCCGGCTTTCTCGAGGCGGGCCGCCAGTTGCGATTCGTGCGGCTGATTCCCAACGTGTGAGCCACCCGACGTTGCTCTTTGGGCGGCCGCAATCCGGGTAAGCGGCCCCGGCATGAACGGACGATGGGCCGAGATCCTCGGCGCCGGGCTGGACCCCAGCGAGCGGGAGCTGGTCGCCGCGGCGGCGGGGCTTGTCCCGCTGCTGGCCGGGAACGCCGCGCGAGCCGACACCGAGCGACGAATTCCCGCCGAGAACCTGGACGGGCTTCGTACCGCGGGGTTGCTCCGCGTCACCGTGCCGCAGGCCTTCGGCGGCCACGGTGCGGGACTGCGGGCGCTGGTGGCGGTGTGTGCCGAGCTGGGACGCGGGTGCGCCTCGACGGCTTGGGTGACGTCCCTGTACGGAGGCGGCGGCTGGCTGACCTCGATGCTCGCCGACACCGTCCGGGAGCAGGTCTGGGCCGACTCTCCGGACGTGCCGGTCTGCGGGGCGATCGGCGTGCCGCAACCGGCGCGGCGGGTGCCCGGTGGCTATCGGCTGGACGGCCGCTGGGGCTGGATCTCGGGGATCCGGCACGCCGGGTGGGTCGGGCTCGATGTGCTGGCCGAACCCGCGGCGCGGGGCTTGGCGTTCGTGCCGGTGGACGCCGTGCGGGTCGAGGACACCTGGGACATGGCCGGCATGCGCGCAACCGCCAGCGACACCGCGGTCGCCGAGGACCTGTTCGTCCCCGACGACCGCATGCTGTGGTTCGCCGCCGCGGCCGCGGGAGCGTATCGCCGCGACGAGGTGGGGACGCGGCTCGCGTTTCCGGTCAGTGTGATGGTGCCGCTGATCGCCCCGATTCTGGGGCTCGGCATCGGCTTGTACGACCACGTCGCCGGCATCCTCGGCGCCGGGCGGCCGGTGACGTCCGGGTCCCGGATGCACGCGCTCGCCCGGGACACGCCGGGCGTGCAGGCGAACGTGGTCGACGCGGCGGTGCTGATCGAGGATGCGCTGCTCCGCGTGGCCTGGCTGGCGGGCGAGCTGGATCGGGCGGCCGCCGCCGGGGTGATCCTGCCGGAGCCGAACGCGGTCCGGACACGGGTGGACCTCGCCGTCGCGGCCCGGTCGGTCCGGCGCGCCGCGGACAAGTTGCTCGACGTCAGCGGGGCCAGCCGGTTCGCGTCGACGGATCCGGCGCAGCGCATGTGGCGTGATCTCGGCACGGCGACGCGCCATCCCGCCTTCGTCGCCGAGGTCAACCGCGAGCGTTACGGCCAGCTGCTGGTTGGCGGCTGACCTCGGGCAGGGAAGGCCGTCACCTTCCCCACCCGTCGGGTCATTTCACCGCAATGGTCACCCGGTCGTAGCGGGTCAACGGGAACCGCCCGTTGTCGGTGCCCTGCAGAATCACCGAGATGGTCTGGCCGGGCTTGGCGTCCGCCGGTACCGTCACCGCGCCGCCGGCCGAGACCGCGACCGCACCCGGATACGTCCCCTCTTCCGGGTAGGCCCACCACGACGTGGACACCCGGTCACGGTCCGGATCGGACACGTGCGCTTTCAGCCGGACGACCGATCCGGCACGCGCGCGCACCTGGTCGCCCTGCTCGATGCGTACGGCCGGGGCGTGGTTGCCGTCGCGCGACAGCGTCCAGCGCATGCGGTTGGCGAAATCGTTCTGGGCCGCCGCCGCCCACCGCAGCGTCGTGTAGTTCGACACCGAAGCACCCGACGGATCCTTTTCCGTAGGCACCATCGTCCAGAGGTTCGGCGAGGTGGTGGTCTGCGTCGCGCGTCCGCCCCAGCCGCCGAGCAACGGGTTCTCCGGTGCCTGGATTCCGGTGTCGAGAAGCATGTTGAACGCGACGTTGTCACCCTCGGACAGGAAATCGTACGGGCCGAGCGGCTTGCACCAGCCACCCGGCGCCTTTGCCGGGTCACCGAAGATGTCGAGCTGGTCGCCCGGCATCGATTGCCCGTCCAGCCACGAGCGGTACAACGATCCGTACGGGCCGGTCTGGATGTTCTGCTTGATCCACGCCCCGGTGAAATAGACGCGGTCGGCGGGCAGGCCACGCGTGTTGCCCTGGCCCGCGTTGCAGTTGTAGCCCCACGTCGCGTAGCCGGCCGACATCTGCTCGACCCGGACCTGCGGCCAGTTGACCGAAATGTAGTCCTGATAGGTCTCGTCCTGGAAACCGCTCGCCAGAATCACCGCCTTGCGCGACACCGACGCCTGAATCGAGCGCCACTTGGACGTGCCCGCGTAACGCTCCTCAATAGACTTCAGCGCGCGGGCAATGGTGCTGGTGCCGCCCCACGCCTGCAGATAGAGCGGCCGCGAGTCGTGGTCGAGCAGCAGATCGCGGATGAGGTTCGATCCGTCGCTGTCGTGCGACATCTCCCCCTCGAAGTCGATGTTGCCGACCTTGACCCGCGACTCCAAAACGGCCGGCGACGGATAGGCCGGATCGTTGGCGTGCAAATTCTTATAGACCTTCGCGTACGCCGGGAGCACCTGATCCTGAATCGTGCGCGTCCCGGTCCAGCGCCACGACGTCTGCGGCGTCTTGTATTCGCGGCCGGGCAGGAAGAACTCGGTGCCCTTGCCGTCCCCGGCCCAATGGAACCGGCCGCTCGCGTAGACGATTCCTTCGGTGTCCACGTCGTTGGTGTAGAGCAGATAGCGGATCAGCGACGCGAGGTCGTCCTGTTCCATGTCGGTGGTGATGACGGTCCGGGGCTTGTCGGCGGAGCGGGAATGAGCGGAAGCGGGGACGGAGACGGCGGAGACCGCGGCTATCGCGGCGACCGCGCCGGCCAGCAAACGGGGGAACATCCAACCTCCATGTCAGATGGCCTACTAAAAGTTACCGAAAAGCGCGTCCTGCACGATCCGCTGCGCGGCCATCGCGTCCTGCCGTTCCTGCGCCTCGGCGAGCGCCGCCGTGTCGAGCCGATCCAGCGCGCGGTAAATGCGCTTGAGGATCTGAATCGACGTACGGGCGGCGTCGACGCTGTCCTCGCGGAACGGGAACTGGTCGAGCTGCCACACCCCCTCCCAGTTGTTCTTGCGCAGCGTGTGGAAGAACTCGAAGATCTCGGTGAGGTGCACGGTGCCGACGACCAGGTCGTCGTCCCAGCCGCGCAGGTTGTCGTTGACGTCCATGCCGAACAGCCGGCCGTGGTCGATGATCAGCTGGGCGGCGTCGGCGGGTGACTCGCCACCGTAGAGGCTGTGCCCGAAGTCGAGCAGTACGCCCACGTTGTCCAGGCCGATCTGCTCGATGCCGAGCAGGGTGCGCGCGGCCGAGTCCCAGGTCATCTTCACGCGGGGTTCGCGCGGCTTGTACTCGATGGCGAACTTGAGGTCCGGGTGCGCGCCGGCCAGCTCCCGCATCCCGTCGACGGCGAGTTTCCACAGCGTGCGGTGGTCGACCTGGAACGGGTAGTCCCAGCCGTCCTGGCCGGGCCAGATCTTCACGTAGTCGGCGCCCAGCTCGCGCACGATCCCGGCCGCCTCGTGCATCAGGTCCAGCGCGGCCTTGCGTACACCCGGGTCGGGGTTGGTGAACGCGCCCCGGCCGAACTTGCGCAGGTAGATCTCGGGGGTGATGCCGATGGCGGAGAGTCCCTGTGCGGCAAGGGCATCCTTGACCTCGCTGAGCGAGACGCCCGGCGTGAACGGATAGTTGAGGTCTACCACGGACAGGTCGCCCACCTCGCCGGCCAGCGCGATGGCGTCGAGCGTGGTGCGGGCGGGACCGTAGCCGTCGGTGGCGTACCGGTCGACGTAGGTGGCGAAGTGCCAGAGGCCGGCGCCGAAGCGCGGGTATTCGGTCATCAGAGGCTCCCAGAGCGGTCGGAGGAACGGGACCGGGCCACCGCGTCGCGCCACGCGTCGCGCGCGGCGCGGCCGTCGGAGGGCCCGGGGAGGAAGTCGTCGTAGTCGAGCGGCGGCGGCTCGATTCCCAGCGCGAGGAATCCGGCGCCGAGGGCGGACAGGTTGGTGGTCCGCGCGCGGCGGACCGGGATGCCGGTCAGGTCGGCCTGGATCCGCATGAGCACGTCGTTGCCGGCGGCCCCGCCGTCGGCCAGCAGTCGCTCGGCCGGGCCCATCGCCTCCACGACGTCGGCGACCTGGTGGGCGATCGACTCGACGGCCGCGCGAGCCAGTTGCGGGATCCGGGTGCTGAACGTGAGGCCGCTGATCAACCCGACGGCGGCGTCGTCCCACCAGGGCGCGGCCAGCCCACCGAAGGCCGGCACGAGATGGACGCCGTCGCTGGTGGCCTCGGCCGCCATCGCGGCGATCTCGTGCAGCGAAACGCCGAGGAACGTGGCCAGCCACGCCACCGTCGCGCCGCTGGACCGGATGTTGCCCTCGGCGGCGATGACCGGCGCCGGATCGCCCCAGGCCACGGTGGTGCACACGTCGCGCGACCCGCCCAGCCGCATCACCGACGACCCGGTCCCGTAGGTGACCTTGACCCCGCCGGCCGCCTGCGAACCGTGCGCGAACAACGCCGCGTGCGAGTCGCCCAGCACGGCCGTCACCGGCAGTCCGGCAAGGACTCCCCCGGCCGGCCCGATCTGACCGAGCGTGCCGTGCGACGGCGTCACCGTGGGCAACGCGCTGGACGGCACCCCGAACAACCCGAGCAACTCGGAACTCCACTGACCGGTACGCACATCGAGCAACTGGGTGCGGGATGCGTTGCCCACCTCGATCTGGTGACTGCCGGTAAGCACGTACAGGAGCCAGGAATCGATGGTGCCGACGGCCGCGTCCGGCGTGCGATCGAGCAACCACCGCAGCTTGGCCGCGCTGAACATCGGGTCGAGCGGCAGCCCGCTGATCTCCCGGACCACCTCGGCGTGCCCCTTCTCCCGGAGCGCGTCACAGACCGTCACGGCCCTTTGGTCCTGCCAGCCGAGAACCGGACCAAGTGCTTCCCCGGTACGCCTGTCCCAGACCACCGCCGACTCACGTTGCGTGCTGAACCCGACCGCGACCACGTCACTGCGAGCGACGTCGGCGAGGCAGTGATGGGCCGCGTCCAGCACACTGGCGACGATCTCGCCGGCGTCCTGCTCGACCCAGCCCGGCCGCGGATAGGCGATCGGCACCGGCGCCGAAGCGGTCCGCACCACGTCCCCGGCCAGCGAGATCAGCACCGCTTTCGTCGAGCTGGTGCCCTGGTCGATGGCGAGGACATACCGGTCAGGCATGGGATCCGACCAGCTCGACGGCGGCGCGGCAGATGTCCGCCGCGGTCAGTCCGAAGTGTTCGAGCAGGAACGCGGTACTGCCGGTCGGGGCGAACTCGCGGTGCACGCCGAGCATCCGCATCGGCACCGGCGACGGCGACGCGACGACCACCGCGGCGACCGCCGCACCCAGCCCGCCGGTGGTGGTGGCTTCCTCGGCGGTGACGATGGCCCGCGTCTCGCGCACGGCTTTCCGGATCGCCTGCTCGTCGAGCGGCGCAACCGTCGACATGTTGAGCACCCGCACCGACAGGCCCTGCTCGGCGGCGGCCGCGGCGGCGTCCAGCGCCCTTGACACCATCGAGCCGGTCGCCACCACGGTGACGTCGCTGCCCGGCCGCAACACCGACGCTTCACCGAACCGGAACTCGGAACCGATCGCGGGCACCTTGAACCGGCCCACCCGCAGGAAGACCGGGGTCGCCGCGCCCGCCGCCCAGCGCACCGCCTGCCGCGTCTCGGCCGGGTCGGCCGGCACCACGATCCCCAGCCCGGCGATGGCCCGCAACCAGGAGAGATCCTCGATCGAGTGGTGGGTCGGCCCGAGTTCCCCGTACGCCATGCCGGGGCTCATGCCGCACAACACCACCGGGGATTGGCTGTACGCGACGTCCGCCTTGATCTGTTCGAGAGCCCGCCCGGTGAGGAACGGAGCGGCGGCGCACACGAACGGCACGTACCCGCTGAGCGCCAGGCCCGAGCCGACCCCGACCATGTCCTGCTCGGCGATCCCCACGTTGATCATCCGGTCCGGGAACTCGCGCGCGAACCCGGTCAGGTTGCTGGACCCCACCGAGTCGTTGCAGACCGCGACGATCCGCTCGTCCTCGCGGGCCAGCGCGATCAGCTCGTCGGCGAACGCGACCCGGCAGTCGAACGTCTCCGCCTGGACCGTGGCGCTCATCGCGCGAGCTCCGCGACCGCGGCACTGATCTGCTCGGGGCTCGGCACCTTGTGGTGCCATTCCACCCGGTCCTCCATGAAGGAGACCCCTCTTCCCTTGATCGTGTGGGCGATGATGCAGGTGGGGCGCTCATCGCCGGTGTGCTGAAACGCGTCCAGCAGCGCGAGGTGGTCGTGCCCGTCGACCTCCCGCACGTCCCAGCCGAAGGCCCGCCACTTGTCCGGCAGCGGATCCAGCGAGTTCGTCTCCTCGGTCCGTGCCCCCTGCTGCAAGCGGTTGCGGTCGACCACGGCGGTGAGGTTGGCCAGGCGCCGGTGCCCGGCGGTCATCGCGGCCTCCCAGTTGCTGCCCTCCTGCAGTTCGCCGTCGCCGAGCACCACGTAGACGTGCCGCGACGAGCGGGCGAGCTTCCCGGCCACCGCCATGCCGACCGAGACCGGCAGTCCGTGCCCGAGCGGACCGGTGTTGGTCTCCACGCCGGGCACCTTGACCCGGTTGGGGTGCCCGTTGAGCGGGGACAGCGGCGCGGCGAACGTGTCGAGTTCGGCCTCCGGGAAGTAGCCGGCGGCGGCGAGCGTGGTGTAGAGGGCGCCCGCGGTGTGCCCCTTGCTCAGCACGAACCGGTCCCGGTCCGGCCAGTCCGGCTTCTCCGGATCGACCCGCAGCACCGCGAAGAACAGCGTGGTGAGGATGTCCAGGACGGACAGGTCGCCGCCCACGTGGCCGAGGCCGGCCCGGCCGATCATGTGCAGGTCGGTGGTACGGGACTGGTTGGCGCGCTCCCGCAGCATGGCGCGGCGGCGTTCGGGTCCGGCGTCGGCGATCTCCTGCCGGAAGCGGCGCCAAGCGGCGGCGGTACGGGGGTCGGCGACCAGCATTTTGTGCAAACCTCTCGCTATTGGGCGGGCTTTTTCAAGCCCGCCCGTCTCCTCAGGAGCCGACCGCGAAGTCCTTCACCTGCGGCGCGTTGTCCTTGTTGACCAGCACGCAGTCGATCGACTGCTTCTCCGGCTGGCTGGCCTTGTTGCCGGCCTTGATGTACGCGTCGGCCTGGTCGACGGCCATCTCGGAGATCTTGCTGGCCGGCTGGAGCACCGTCGCCTTGATGCCGTCCTTCATGATCGACGAGACCACGTCGGGGCTGCCGTCGAACCCGACCACGAGCACGTTCTTCTTGGCGGCCTGCACCGCGGCGTACGCGCCCAGGGCCATCGTGTCGTTGCCGGCGATGATGCCCTTGATGTTGGGGTGGGCCTGCAGGATGGTCTGGGTCTTGCTGAGCGCCTCGGCCTGGTCCCAGTTGGCGCTCTGCTGCGCGACCATCTTCAGGTTCGGGTACTGGTCGAGCACGCCGTGGTAGCCCTGCGAGCGCACGCCCGCGTTGGTGTCCGTGGGCTTGCCGGTGAGCTCGGCGTATTCACCCTTGCCGTCCATCAGCTTCGCGAACTCCTGGCCGCCGAGGCCGGCGCCCTGCGCGTTGTTGGAGACGATCTGGGCGACCGCGACGCCGGTCTTGTTGATCTCACGGTCCACCAGGAACGTCGGGATACCGGCGTCCTTGGCCCGCTGCACGGCGGCGACCGAGGCGTCCGCGCCCGCGTTGTCCAGCACGATCGCGGCTGCCTTGCGGGAGATCGCGGTGTCGATCTCCTGGCTCTGCTTGGTGGGGTCGTCGTCGTGGCTGAGCACGAGGGTCTCGTAGCCCAGCTTCTTGGCCTGCGCGGACGCGGCGTCCTGCTCGGCCTTGAAGAAGACGTTGTCCGGCGACGGCGTAATGATCACCATCAGCTTGGACGCCGGGGCCGCGGAGCTGCCGCCGCCGCTGGATGCTTCGTTGTCGTTTCCGCTGGAACAGGCTGCGAGGGCAAGAACGGCCGCCGCACCCGTGGCAAGTAAGGCTCTTTTCACGATATATCCCCTCTGTTAGGGCCCGTTGGGTGGGCGGGCGCTTTCAAAGGTGTGGGGAATTGAGCCGCTGGGAGCGTCCCGAGTCCCCACACCGGTGTTCAGGCAGTGCGTTTGGACAGTCCGGACTGCAGGCGTTGCTGGGCCTGCTCGGTGATGACGGCGAAGACGATCACCGCGCCCTTCACCACCGACTGCCAGAAGGTGGAGACCCCGACCAGCACCAGGCCGTCGCTGAGGAAGCCGATGACGAAGGCGCCCATGACGGTGCCGATGATCGTGCCGCGGCCGCCGCTGAGGGCCGTGCCCCCGAGCACCGCGGCGGCGATCGCGTTGAGTTCGTACGTGGTGGCGGTGTCCGGATAGGCGGCACCCAGCTCCGAGGTGAGCAGCAGGCCGGCCAGCGCGGCACAGGCGCCGGAGATGATGTAGACCGCGATCTTGACCCGGTTGACCCGGATACCGGCCAGGATCGCGGCCCGCTCGTTGCCGCCGACCGCGAAGATCCGCCGGCCGAACGGGGTTTTGGTGGTGACGACGACCGCGGCGACGATCACCCCGATCATGATCCAGACGGCGACCGGGATGCCCAGGAAGCTGTCCACGCCGATCACGTGGAAGCCTTCGTTGTGGCGCCCCGGGGTGCCGGCCAGGTCGGGGTAGGTGCCGCCGTTGCTGTGCAGCTGGGCGATGCCCCGGGCCACGTACAGCATGCCGAGCGTGGCGATGAACGGCGCCACCTTGAAGCGGGTGATCACCAGGCCGTTCACCGCGCCGACCAGCGCGCCCACCAGGATGCCGATGAGGATCACGACCGCGACCGAGAAGAAGACCGTGCCGCCGGGGACGTGCAGCCCCTTGAACAGCAGCCCGCCCGAGACCATGCCGGCCAGCCCCGCGATCGAGCCCACCGACAGGTCGATGCCGCCGGTCAGGATCACGAACGTGACGCCGATGGCGAGGATCGCGTTGATGGCCACGTGCTTGGTCATCAGGATCAGGTTGCTCTGCGTCAGATACTCCGACGAGATCGCGCTGAAGAAGATCACCAGCACCACCAGGACGACCAGCGTGCGCCCGCGCAGCAACAGCAGCGCGGCCTGGGCCAGCACCCGGTTCCGTGGGGGGTTCGGCTCCGGCGCGGCGGCCGTCGACGCCGGCGAGGCAACAGTGTCGGTCATGAGTTCTCTGTTTCCATGGGCATGCCCTCCTGGCCCTCGCCTGGCCGGCCGTCGTGTGGTGCGGCTGACTGCCGCTCGGTGCGGTCGGTCATGCCGAGGACGCGGTCGGAAGCGGAGGCCGCGACCAGCGCCTCCTCGGTCACGTCGGCCGCCGCGTACTCGGCCGTGATGCGGCCGCGGGCCATCACCAGGACCCGGTCGGCCATGGCGATCACCTCGGCCAGCTCGGACGAGATGAACAGCACGCCGAAGCCCTGCGCGGCCAGTTCCGCCATCAGGGCGCCGATCTGGGACTTGGCGCCGACGTCGATGCCGCGGGTCGGTTCGTCGAGCAGCAGCACGACCGGCTCGGTGAGTAGTGCCCGGGCCAGCACCACCTTCTGCTGGTTGCCGCCGCTGAGCGAGGTGACCAGCGCGGACAGTCCGGGGCTCTTGATCGACAGTTCGCCGGCCTTCGCGGCGGCCGTCCGCTGCTCGGTGGCGCCGCGCAGCAGGCCGGCCCGGGTGAACCGGCCGATCGTGGCGAGCAGGATGTTGTCGCGGACCGACATGGTCTGCACCAGGCCGTCGCGCTGCCGGTCCTCGGGCACCAGCGCGAGCCCGGCGGCCATCCGGGCCTGGACGGTGGCGTGCGGTTCGGCCTTGTCCCGGATCCGGACCTCGCCGGACGTCGACGACCGCATGCCCATCAGGCACTCGATCAGTTCGGTGCGGCCGGCGCCCATCAAACCGTAGACGCCGACCACCTCTCCGGCGTGGACGGTCAGCGAGACGTCGTCGACCAGGGGGCGTACCGGTCCGGGGACGGTGAGGTGGCGTACATCCAAAAGGGTTTGACCGGCCGTCGAGCTATTGTGGGCGTACAGGGAATCGGGGTCCCGGCCCACCATCTGCCGCACGATCCACGCGGTGTCGGTCTTGGCCATCGACTCGTGCGCGACGAGTTTGCCGTCACGCAGGACGGTGACCCAGTCGCCGATGCGGCGAAACTCGTCGAGCTTGTGCGAGATGTAGATGACCGTGACGTCGTGATCGCGCAGGTCTGCCATGACCTCGAAGAGCACGTCCACCTCGTTGTTGGAGAGCGCCGAGGTGGGTTCGTCCATGATGAGCACGCGTACGTCCTCGAGCAGGGCCCGGCCGATCTCGACGAGCTGCTGCTGGCCGATCGGCAGGTCGCCGACGAGGGTGTCCGGGTCGAGGTTCTGGCTGAGCCGGGTCAGCACCTCACGCGCCCGGCGCCGCTGCGTGCCCTTGTCCACGAAGCGGCGGCCGCGGCGCAGCTCCCGCCCGGCGAACATGTTCTCCGCGATGGACAGGTTCGGGAAGAGGCTGAGCTCCTGGTGGATGATCCCGATGCCGCGGGCCATCGCGTCGCGCGGCCCGGACAGCTCGATCTCCTCGTCGTCGAGCAGGATCGCGCCGCTCGTGGGCTTCTCCGAGCCGGACAGGATCTTCATGAGCGTCGACTTGCCGGCCCCGTTCTCGCCGACCAGGACATTGACCTTCCCCTCGTACGCGGTGAAGTCGACCTCGCTGAGCGCCTGCACTCCGCCGTAGGACTTCGAGATGGCCTGCGCGACGAGTTTCATGCCGCGGCCAGTTCCGTGGGGACCAGGAAGATCGCGCCGCCGGCCAGCGCCGAGAACGCGCCGTAGAAGGTGATCTTCTGGCCGGTCAGGTCCTTCGCGCCGGCCTTGGCGATCACGTCCGTCTTGACCCGGTTGTTGATCTGGTTCGCCACGTCGGCGTACTCGATCTGGTTGGTGAAATCGCCGAACGCGATGAAGCCGACCGCGTCGCGCACCGCGGTGCCGGCGATGACCGGGCCGGTCGCGATGGTGATGGTCTTCTTGTCCGGCAGTTCGACGGTCATCGGGCCGGTCGGGGCCTCGGTGTCGATCTTGGTGACGGTGCCGGTGCCCTTGACCATGTACGCGTACGGGCTGCCCTCGCCGCTGCGGTGGCCGTACTGCTTGCCGGCCGCGTCCGGATCCTTCTCGATCGCCGCCATCACGGTGGTGACCTCGACGGCCTTGTCGTGCACGGTCGGGACGATCTTCGACTGCCAGTTGTCGTCGACGTACGCCTGGGGGCTGGTGGCGTTCTGATCGGCTTTGGCCTGGTCCGCCGATTCGTAGGTGTAGATGCCCGGCACCCGGCCGCACGCGGCCGCGATCGCCAGCAATGCCGCAAGCGCTACGGCGACAGCCGCGGAACGTCGGGAGGTCAGCAGCATGCGTGCATATCCATTCACTAGCGACTGGTCATACAATCACTGTGAACTTTCGATGTCGTTCTTGTCAACGGGTTGGTCGGTACGACGCGCCGCGCCGTGCCGCTACTCTTCGTTGACGATGGTGGAGGAGGCATCCGTGAGCGAGCCGATTGGCGTCGCCGCCGAACACGTCCGGCTACTGACGAAGGTCGCCCGGATGTACCACGAGCGGGGCATGCGACAGCCGCAGATCGCCGCGCACCTGCACATTTCCCAGCCTCGGGTGTCCCGCCTGCTCAAGCAAGCGGTTTCGGTCGGAATCGTCCGGACAGTGGTGATCTCGCCGCGCGGCGTGCACGCGGAGCTCGAGGAGGCGGTCGAGCAGAAGTACGGCCTGCGCGAGGTGGTGGTGGCCGACAGCGACGGCCAGACCGACGAGATCGCCGTGACGAAGGCGATCGCCGCGGCCGCCGCGGTCTACCTGGAGACGACGCTGGCCCGCGACGACCGGGTCGGGATCTCGTCGTGGAGCGCCACCCTGCTCGCCACCGTCGACGCGATGCACCCGGCGCCGAGCCTGACCGCTTCGCGAGTGGTCCAGATCCTGGGCGGCGTGGGCACGAGCGCGGCGCAGAGCCAGGCGACCCGGCTGACCGGCGGCATGGCCCGGCACACCCGCGCCGAGGCGGTCTACCTGGTGGCGCCCGGCCTGGTGGCGACGGCTTCGATGCGCGCGGCACTGCTCGAGGAACCGTCGATCGCGGCGGTCATCGCGGCCTGGCAGGACCTCACCGTCGCGCTGGTCGGCGTGGGCAGCCTGGAACCGTCCACCCTGCTGCGCCAGAGCGGCAACGCGATCGCCGCCGAGGAGGAGCAACGCCTGCGTGAGGCCGGCGCGATCGGCGACGTGTGCATGCGCTTCTTCGACGAGGAGGGCCGGCACGTGGCGTCCGCATTGGACGATCGGGTGCTGGGCATCGGCTCGGACACCCTGCGACAGGTGCCGCGCCGCGTCGGCGTGGCGGGCGGCGAGCGCAAATATCGCGCGATCCGGGCGGCGTTGCGCGGCGGCTGGCTGAACGTGCTGATCACCGACCAGGAAACGGCGACCGAGCTGCTGAAGAATTAGGGCTCCACAACGCGGAGCCCCAACCCCGTTCATTCTAGACGGTGCAGATCGAACTCACCGTTCTTTACCCCGGCGACAAACTGTTGCCATTCGTCCGGTGTATACATATGAGCTGGCTTGCTAGTATCCTTGGAGTCTCGAACCGCAATCGTGCCGTCCATGTATCCGACCTCGACGCAGGCGCCATTGTTGCAGTATGACGACCGGCGCCAGTTGAAACCCAGACGCATCTTTCGACTTACCATTTCGAAAACTCCCCGTTACCAGGTGCTAGAGAAGCACGGATCCGCTTAGAGTGCGATGCACGGACCTCAGCGTGGAGAGAGTCTCCGCCTCGCTCATGGCTGTCGCCGCGAGCTCGTCAAAGGCCTTTATGTATTGACGGACGTCTTCGTCCTTCTCGACATAGAATCCTTCTTTACTGATACCCTCGCTGTAGATCATGTCGGACATCGCGGGAACGGGACCGTCAGCCGTCGTCGTCGCCGCGAAACGCAGCGCGATGAAGCCGCTGATCAGTCCTTTGGTAGCGCCGGCACCATACGGAACCAGCTGCAGCCTGACGTTCGGGGAACTCTCGCACTCGTCCACCATCCGGGCAACCTGGCCGACCATTATCGACCGGCTGCCGACCACCCTTCGGACGACCGACTCATCCATGATGAAATGGAGCTCGGCATTATCCGCGACAGCTTCCCGACGCATCATTCGCACGTCTACCGCTTTTTTTACTGCCGCCAGATCATCACCGAGCCAGACGCTCAAGACCTCCGTCGCGTACTCACGCGTCTGCAAGAGGCCGGGCACCGTGCCGATCTGGTAATCCCTGATTTGCACGGCTGATCCCTCGAGCCCGACGAATTTTTCCAGCGCCGGGTCAAGACCGAAGTTCTGCCACCACGCGGTTTCGCGACTCCCGCGCGCGAGCCTCATGAGCTCGTCGCGCGACCCTTGATCCACTTGATACAAATCGCATAGATCGCGGACGTCACGTGGCAGGATGTTGCGGCCGGCCGTCTCGATCCGGCTGATTTTCGCCGGAGAACACAGCAGGCTCTCAGCCACATCCCGAACGCTCATACCCGCGTGCAGGCGATATGTGCGCAGCGCTGCACCCAGCTGGCGGCGACGAGCCATCGGGCCCGGATCAGCGGGCATACGCTCCCCTAACCGATGTCGACACGTAGCTAACAGCCACATGGCAACTGCTGGAGGCAACACTAACCAGGCAACAGACCCTTGGCAATTGCCAAAGGATCAGTCATGCTGATTACAGCCAGTAGTTATATGATCACCACCCGTCTCAAGTTGATCACAATGTACACCCGATCCTGCGTACTAGGAGGTCGCTCATCAGCAAACCCCCTCAGGAACTCGACGCGTTGCGGGCACTAGGTCTGGACGGTATGGACATACCGCTTCAACTGGCGGCAACCAGTTGACGCACGGCAGCGACTGGCGGCAACCAGTCGGCGCCAAGTATGGGGTACCGTCCCAGACTTTCGTTCTGACCCGACGGTCGGCGTGTACGCCCACCGCTTACCCCTTGCCCACTGGGCACTAGGCCAGGTGGCGCTCGACAATAACACTTGCGCGGCGCACCACGAAAACGGCCCGCCCACCGGCGGGCCGCCGCGTCGCCTCGACCGGCGACCGCGCCGCCCCGGGATCCGGCATGTCAGCCGCTTTTACCAGCAGAAATCCCGCCCTCGTTCAGCCGTCGTCGGAGCCTCCCGCAGCGGCGCCGGCCGATTCGCGATCACGGTCGCCACCGTCCTCAGCGCGTCGACCCAGAAAGCCGTCCGGCGATCGGGTGACCCGACCTGCCCGGCTTGTCGCTGCGTAACCTGAACGCTTCTTAGGCAGCTATCTGCTACTTGACGCGCATGGTGGATCACGGACAAAGCTGGCAAGTTCCACCATTCGAGTGGCCCCGAAAAGGGGCCTCGCCGACCATCGACGATCGTTAAGATCAACTCCGCCCCCGCCCGGAAACCCCTTCCCGCGCGGGGCTTCGGGGAGAAGATCATGAATCGTTCGAGGAGGGCATTGTTCGGCGCGACCGCCGCTCTGCTCTTGTCCGCCACCGCCGTCACCGTGCTCGCGCCCGCGGCGCAAGCCGCCCCCATCACCCATCCCCCGCTCGTCGCGTGGGCCAACACCGACTCCGCACGGCCGGACACCCCGGCGCCCAGCCCCACCGGGGACGCGGTGGTCGGCACCGTCGCCGGCCGCACCGCGCGGGCCTACTTCACCTACGACCTCAGCGCGTACCGCACGCAGGTCGTACACGAAGCCCAGCTCTTCACGTCGGAGCGGTCCGTCCAGGACTGCCAGCGCGTCGCGCCGATCGAGATCTGGCGTACCAAGCCGGTCGCCGACACGACGACCTGGCAGCAGGCGCCGAAGGAGCTGGAGCTGGTCGCCCAGGGCAACCTTGGCACCGCCATCTGTCCCGCACCCGTCGTCACCTTCGACGTGCTGCCGCAGATCCAGGCGGCGCTGGGCCGGCACGACAAGACCATCACCTTCGAGGTACGCGTCGCCGCGGCGGCCGAGAGCGACCCGGGCTTGGGCCGTACCGTGCGGCAGCTCAGCCTGGACCTGACGGCCAACCACCCGCCCACGGTGAGCGGCCTCAAGGTGCTCAACCCGGACCGCCCCTGCGGCACCTTGGCCAAGCACGCGACCGCCGGAGGTAACTCCACTCGGGTCACCGCGACCGCCACCGACGCCGACGGGACGCCGCCGACTCCACAGATCTGGTTCGCGGTCTGGCCGGTGGACCACCCGGAACAGCGCACCGAGAGCACCAGCGTGGCGCTGCACCTGAGCGGTTACCCGGACGGCACGGTCGTGGCCTGGGCCGCGCAGGCGCGCGACCTCGACGACGCCGGGCCGTGGAGCCGGACCTGCTACCTCACGGTGGACAACACCGCGCCCGCCACGGCGCCGGTCGTGTCCTCGCCTAAGTACAACGTTGCCACCTACCCGGGCACGGGCGGCCCGGGCGACGCCGGTGACTTCGTGTTCGACGCGGCCGGCGACCGGGACGTCGTCGGGTTCGTCTACCGCACCGGCAACCTCGGCGCCACCACCTACGTCGACGCCGGCCACCCCGGTGGACGAGCACGCGTCAGCCTCACGCCGACGTCCGCGGGATCCGCGGAGCTGCAGGTCAGCGCGGTCGACCTGGCCCAGAACCGGGGACCGTTCCAGTCGTACCGCTACTACGTGCGCGCGACCGCGCCCGCGGTCAAGGTGGACGTCGCCGGGGTGGGTCTCACCAGCCACGTGACGCTCAAGTCCCCGGTCGCCGAGGTGACCTCGTTCGGGTACGCCCTCGACGCGGGGACCGAGACGGTTGTTCCGGCGGTGGACGCCACGGCCACCGGTGACGTCGTCTTCCCGGACAAGGGCTGGCACACCATCAAGGCCAACGGATACGTCCACCAGAAGCTGGTCGGCACCTATACCGAGACGATCCTGGTGAGCGACGCCCCGGTCATCGCGTCCGAGCAGTTCGGTCCGAGCACCGGCGCGGTCGCTGGCGAGCCGGGCAGCTTCACCTTCACACCGCGCACCACGAACGTCGTGTCCTATCAGTACGACTTCGGCGACGGTGTGCAGCAGAGCATCGACGCCGCGGCCGACGGCACGGCCAAGCTGGACTGGACACCACAGGCCGGGGACTACACCCTCACCGTCAGCTCGGTGTCCGCGGACGGCACCGTGTCCGACCCGTCGACCCGGAGCTTCTGGGTCATCGACACCCGCCCGACCGTCTGGTTCACGGGCGCCTCGGCCTCGGACAACGGCGGAGCCGGTCAGCCGGTGACGATCTGGATGTCGAGCGAACTGCCCGGCGCCGAGGGTTTCGTCTACAGCTTCGACGGCGGCCCGGAACGGACCGTCGACGGGAGCTACATCTCCGCTGAGGTGGTGCCGGACCGGGTGGGACCGATCCTGCTCACCGTCCGGGCACGGCTCGCCGACGGCACCTTGACACCGGAAACCACCGTCACGGTCACGGTGACCGACGCGCCGTTCGTGTCGGTCACCGGTCCGGACGGCGGCGCGCCGAAGGTCGGGCAGGAGGCCACCGTGACCTTCCGTCCGGCGGTGCCGGGCGTGGTCGCCTACCGGTACCCGTCGAAGACCGAGTGGGCGGACATCGAGATCCCGGCGGGTCCGGACGGCTCCGCGACGTTCACCTACGTCCCGGAGTACTCCGGATACGACAACTTCAGCGTCACCAGCGTCACCGCCGACGGCACGCTGTCCGAGAACCGCTGGTACGAGTTCAACGTCGAGTGACGGCTCGGGAGGCGGGCAGCGGCCCGCCTCCCGGCACTCACCCCAGGCCCGCGAAGAACGCGCGCACGTCGTCCGCGTACAGCTTGGGCTGCTCCGCGGAGAGGAAGTTGCCGCCCGCCGGGAACTCGGTCCAGTGCGTCACCGGCATGTCGCGCTCGGCGAATCGGCGCACCGTGATGTCGGTGACCCCGAGCGCCACGCCCATCGGCACCGCCGACTTCTCCTTCGGGGTCCAGGCCGTCGGGTCGTGCGCCATCTCCCAGTAGAGGTTCGCCGACGAGCCGGCCGTGCCGGTGAACCAGTACAGGCTCACGTTCGTCAGCAGCAGATCCCGGTCGATGGCGTCCTCGGGCAGCTCGGCGGACGGATCGGTCCACTCCTTGAACTTCTCCACGATCCAGGCGAGCTGACCGGCCGGCGAGTCGTGCAGGGCGAACGCGAGCGTCTGCGGCCGCGTCGACTGGATGACGTTGAAGCCCATCTTGTCGTCGCGGAACTCCTGCAGGCGCCGCAGCCGGTCCTGCTCGGCCGCGGTGAGATCGGCGAAGTCGGCCGGATCCTGCGACGGGAACGTGATGTGCCCGTTGACGTGCACGCCGATCACGGCGGCCGGCTGTTGCCGCGCCATCTGGACACCCAGGCCGGCCCCACCCCCATTTCCCTGTACGCCGTAACGGCCGTAACCGAGACGCCGCATGATCTCGTGCAGCGCCGCCGCGCCGCGCGCCGCCGTCCACCCCTCGCTGGTGAGCGGGCCGGAGAAGGCGATCCCGGGATTACTGACCAGCACCAGGTGGAAGTCGCCGGTCAGCGCCGCGACGACCGGCAGGTAGAGCGCGTACGACCCGGGCCAGTCGTGGCTGATCAGCAGTGGCGTGGCGGCCGGGTTCGCGGAGCGGACGTGCGCGAAGTGCAGGGTCTGGCCGTCCACATCGGTGACGAACTGGGGCAGCTCGTTGAGCCGCGCCTCGGCGGCCCGCCAGTCGAAGTCCCGCTCCCAGTACCGGGCGAGGTCACGCAGATAGTCCACCGGAACGCCGCGGCGCCAGCCCTGGCCGGGGATCTCGGTCCCCCAGCGAGTGCGGGCCAGGCGCTCGCGGAGATCGTCGAGGTCGGACTGGGCGATGGCGACGTGGAAGGGGCGGATCTCGGACATGTCGACTCCCTTCGAACGTTGGAGCCCCCATCGTTACGGCTGCCCGGCCGACCCGCTACGGCCTCGCAAAACTCGGACCATTGCCCCCGTACCGACCACGCCCGCGGCAATGATGAGCCAGAGTCCGATTCCCACGCTCACGGTGCCGGCGAACTCGCTCTCCGGGATGTCACCGGACAGGTGGATCACCTCGTAGACGCCGAGTCCGGTCAGCCCGATGGTGCACAACATCGCGAGAAGGGACAAAGCCAGATGCCGCCCCGGATTGCGGACAAGCCAGATGGCGAGAGCGGCGATCGCGGCGCCGAGGAGCACGCTGTACCAGCCGTCCGTGCCGTCGACGCCGGAGGAGCTCATGCCGCCGAAGAAGTTGATCTTCACCCACGGCATGAACGAGCCCATCAGGCCGGCGATCCCCGCGCCGAAGGCGAACCACAGCGCTGTCGGGCTGGCGGGCGCCGCCATGTGCGGGATCGGTTGAGTGGTGGCCTGCCCGAGCTCGAAGTCGAAGTAGGGCTCGTCGTCGGGCTCGGCCGCGGCGTGCCGCCCGGCCGGCGCGGGCGGCGCGGAGAACGGCTTGGTGGCGGGCGCGGCGGAGAATCGCTGAGCGGCCAGAGGCGCGGACAAGGGCTGACCCGTCGGCGGCGCGAAGAACGGCTGCGGCTCGTGCGGCGGCTGGAGCGTTTGTGGTTGGAGCTCGCTCTTCCCTGCGGCAGCCCCTCCCTCACCCTGCCCCACGGGGAACAATCCGGACGGTTCGGCCGGCGGTTGCGACGGGTATGACACGGCGGGCTCCCTCGGGCGGTGGCCGACTACGGCACCCCGCCACGATCGGTCGCCCACAACCCGAGTTAAGCGATTTTGAGACGCGGATACACCCGGCGCACATTCCCTTCGTAGATCCTGGTGCGGTCGTCGGCGGACAGGTTCAGCGCCTCGATGTAGCGCCGGGTGTCGTCGAAGTAGTGGCCGGTGCGCGGGTCGATGCCGCGGACCGCCCCGACCATCTCGGACCCGAACAGGATGTTGTCCGGGGCGATCACGTCGAACAACAGGTTGATGCCGGGCTGGTGGTAAACACAGGTGTCGAAGAAGACGTTGGTCATCACCGACTCGTCCAGCGGCGGCCGGTCGAGCATGTCGGCCAGCCCGCGGAACCGGCCCCAGTGATAGGGCACCGCTCCCCCGCCGTGCGGGATGATCATCCGGAGCCCGGGGAAGCGCGCGAAAAGGTCGGACTGCAGGAACTGCATGAACGCCGTGGTGTCCGCGTTCAGGTAGTGCGAGCCGGTCGCGTGGAAATTAGGGTTCGTCACCGCGGACACGTGCACCATCGCCGGCACGTCCAGCTCGACCATCGCCTCGTAGAACGGATACCAGAACTCGTCGGTCAGCGGCGGCGACGTCCATTGCCCGCCGCTCGGGTCCGGGTTCAGATTGCAGCCGACGAACCCCAGTTCACGTACGCACCGGCGCAGTTCGCCGATCGAATGAGCGATCGGCACCCCGGGCGATTGCGGTAGCTGGCAGACACCGGCGAAACGCTTCGGATACAGCACCGCCACCCGCGCGATGAGGTCGTTGCACGCCCGCGTCCACGCACCACTGAAAGCCTCGTCCCCGACGTGGTGTCCCATCGCCGACGCCCGCGGCGAGAACAGCGTCAGGTCGATGCCGCGCTCGTCCATCAACCGCAATTGGTTGCCCTCCAGCGATTCGCGGATCTCGTCGTCGGAAATCGCGGGATAGGGACCGGCCTGACCCGCCTGGCGCCACGCGGTGTGCGCCGCGGGAGCGGTCGTGTAATGGCCGTGACAGTCGATGATCACGCCGGATCCTCCGGTACCGGCACCACCGGGGTGCCATGCGTATGGAACGTGCCGATCGTCTGGAGTCCCCACGCCTGACCCTTGGCCCGTTCGGCCTGGGTCCAGCTCACGGTTTGCCAGTCGGGCGCCAGGATCAGCCGGGCACCCGCGTTGCAGATCTCGATGCGGTTGCCGCCGGGTTCCCAGACGTACAGGAAAAAGGTTTGCTGAATCGCGTGTTTGTGCGGCCCGGTCTCGATGTGCACGCCCGCGTCCAGGCACACGTCGGCGGCCCGCAGAATCTCCTCGCGCGTATCGGTGGCGAACGCGATGTGGTGCAGCCGGCCGCGGTGCCCGGTCCAATCCTCGGTATACACGAGGTCGTAGGTCTTGTTGCCGACCGAATACCAGATCGCCTGCGGCCGCCCGTCGTCCTTCACAATCTGCTCGGTGCACCGCGCGCCGAACACATCGGCCAGAAACGACGACGCACCCGGCACCTCGGCGGTCAGATAGTTCACGTGGTCGAGCCGGCGCAGATTGGCACCCCGCCCGGGATAGGCGGCCGCCTGGTTCTTCAGTGCGGGCCGGTCGCTGTCATCAGCCCGATACCGTTCGACGTCCCAGTAGAGGCCCATTTCGTGCCCGTCGGGATCGATGAAAAGCACAACCTTTCCCAGCCCGTACGCGTCGGCGACCGTCGTGTGCGGGCCGATCGCCGACGCCAGCCGCCCGATCGCCTGCGGGCTGGCCGCGCGCAAATAGGTCCGCCCGATTCCGGCGGTGCCGCGCCGCACCAACCGCACCGTCCACGATTGATAGTCGTCCCAAGTGTGCAGGTAGACCGACGTGGCGTCGCGGTGCACCTCACGCAGGCCCATCACCCGCACGAAAAAATCCCGCGACTCCTCCAGCACCGGGGTGAACAGTTCCACCGGGCCGACGTGCGCGATGTCGCGGCGCCGATCCGGGTCGTGGGTGAGGCTCATCCGGTTGCCTTTCCGCAGCGGGGCCACACCAGGCCGTCGGCCAGTTTCCGGGCGGTGCGCACCACCGAACTGCGCGCCAGCGTGGTCCCGTCGAGTTCGACGCCGACATCGAACGACCCGCTCGGGTGTTCGATGCGGACCAGGGTTTCGCCGGCCAGCGAGACGACCGTTCCCGATATGCGCACGCCCGCGGCCACCGAGACCGCGCCCAGCACGCCGATGGCCGCGTGCACGCGATGGGGAATGAAAGTCCGGGTGGCGATCGTGCCGCCGGATCGGGGCGCGGACAGTATCGAAATCTTCGGAACGGTCGTGTCGCGGACGTCGCCCAAGCCCATCGCCGGTCCGGCCTCGAGCCGAATCGCCTCGACCTTCTCCCGCAGGTCCGCATTGGCTTCCAGCGTCGCCGGTGATTCGTCGCCCTCGATACCCAGATCGACCGCGCGGACCAGCACCACCGGCATTCCGGCGTCCACGGCGGTGACCGTCACCCCGGCGAACCGGTCGGTGCGGTGTCCGGTCGGAAACACCGACCCTTCCCCGCCCGGAAACGCGATGTCGATCGGGGCGGCCGGAAACGACGTCCCCGCCATCACCGTGTCACCGTCGTACCGCACGCGACCGTCCGGGGTTCGCACCCGCTCCTCGGCGAAGCGGACCGTGGGATTGACGATGCGGACGCGTACCGGGGTCGTCGGCGCAAGCGGCGCGACAAGACCGCGCTCGATGGCGAACGGGCCCACCCCGGCGAGCAGATTGCCGCAGGTCTGCGCGTCCGTGACGACCGCGCGGTCCGGCACCACTTGGAGAAACAGATAATCGACGTCGGCCTCCGGATCGGCCGACGGACCGACCACGGCGACCTTGCTCGTCAACGGATGGCCGCCGCCGAGGCCGTCGATCTGCCGTTCGTCCGGCGAGCCCATGATGCGCAGTAGAAGGTCGTCGCGGTCCGCCGGATCGGCCGGCAGATCGGACGCCAGGAAATAGGCGCCCTTCGAACTGCCGCCGCGCATCTGCATACACCGGATGCCGTCGCTCATGGCAGGCGGTCCACGTATTCGACACCGAGTTCCGCCAGCAACGGCCGCAGGTTGTACATGTCGACGCCCAGCGTGCCGCTCGCCAGCTGCGCGCGCTTGTCCGCCTCGGCCGCCGTGCGTTTCGCCGCCGCTTCGGCGACCGGTGCGCCCAGCGCGATCGGCAACGCGACCACGCCGTCGTCGTCCGCCACGATGATGTCGCCCGGCCCGACCAGTTGCCCGGCCGCGACCACCGGCACGTTCACCGAGCCCGGGCTGGCCTTCACGGTGCCCTGCGCGTGAACGGCCCGCGACCAGACCGGGAACCCCATCTCCCTGAGCGCGGCGATGTCGCGCACGCCGGCGTCACTGATGAGTCCGGCGACGCCGCGGGCCATCAGCGAGGTGGCCAGCAGCTCCCCGAACATCCCGTCGGTCGACGGCGAGGTGGTGGTCACGACCAGAATGTCACCGGGCGCGCACACCTCGACCGCAGCGTGAATCATCAGGTTGTCCCCCGGATGGCAGGACACCGTGATCGCCGACCCGGCCACGACAGCCCCTGCTTGCCGCGGCCGAATCGCCGGCCCGAGCAGCCCAACCCGCCCGGCCGCCTCATGCACGGTGGCCACGCCGGCCTCCCCCAGCGCGGCGATAATCTCCGGCCCGGCCCGCTCAACGCTCCGCACCACGTAATGCGACGCCACGGCCGCACCCTCCTCGGTCAGCGAGACACATCGATGCCACCCATCCTCCAGGACCTGTCTACGGCCCTCCCACCTTGTAGTCAATATCGTCCCCCAAATTATTGACAATCCGAGCGCCCTGTCGGGGGCCCCCTCACCCGCACGCCGTGCCCACGCCCGGACGCCACGGCGGCCCATCCACCGCAACCGCACCCTGCCGCCGCTCACCCTGGGTGTGTCTCGGCCTGTTTGGCCCCGCTCGAAGCCGCCCCGCCGCCCGACGACCCGGAGAGCGGCTCGGCCAAGTTGCCAAGAGGCGATTTTTCGGAAATATCATTAGAAAGTCGGCAGAAACAGCGTGCCGAAGCACGCATGAGCCGCGGTGATCTGGCGGTGCCCGCGCCGGCGTTGCGGCTCACCCGTTCAGCGGGCTGCGAGGCTGCGGTCTGTCGCTGGCATTCCGGTGTACCGAAGCACAACGAGCCGCCAACTGGGCTTCGTCCTGATTCGGCGACTCAGTCAGCCGAGCCGCAGGGTTCGCAAGTAATCCTGCTATGTGGACATCGCATACCGCATCGTGGAGGATTTGCGACCTTGGAGAGTTACGCCCATATATCGACCACAAGTCGCCAAGATTCGGATTTGAAGGCGACCAACGGCTGAACAAAAGCCGCACGACGGGAGGAAAGTCCCTCCTATTTGGACATCTATCCCATCATGCGGACGCGACTCCACCATGTGGACAGCGATCCCGCCTACTGAGCACCCGTCCCAAATAATGGATACCGCGAGGACCCGGCCGTGCGTGCAGTCGAATGCCGGAGGGGTGGCGACGCGCCGCGCACCGAGACAATAACTGATGTTTCTGGAAATGCCGGACATGCGCAGGCAGCCAACTGGCGGCACCTAGCGCGCCCGACACCCACACCGCCATGGCGCACCCAGCATCGCCACCCCGCACCGCAACCGGCCGCACCCAGCACCGCCACCCCGCACCGCAACCGGCCGCACCCAGCACCGCCACCCCGCACCGCAACCGGCCGCACCCAGCACCGCCACCCCGCACCGCAACCGGCCGCGCCCAGCACCGCCACCTCGCACCGCAACCGGCCGCGCCCAGCACCGCCACCTCGCACCGCAACCGGCCGCGCCCAGCACCGCCACCCCGCATCCCGCAACCGGCCCCGCCCAGCACCGCCACCCCGCATCCCGCAACCGGCCGCACCCAGCTGTCTCGCGAACTGGGCCGGACCCCGCCGGGTGGCTGAGTCGATGGAGTAGGGTCTGCGGCAGAACGTTCGTTCCACCAGTTCAGCAAGGAGGCCGCCATGGCCACCAAGATCACGCTCATCATCGACAACCCCGCGGACCCGGACGAATTCGAGAAGGTCTACGCGGACGTGAGGTCGGCCGCGCAGACGTTCCCGAAGGTTCAGCGGGTCGAGTCGGCCAAGGTGTGGCCGAAGGAGGACGGCACGGCGACGCCCGCGTACCGGACGCTCGACCTGTATTTCGAGACCTACGACGACGCCTCGGCCGCGGTTACCACGCCCGTCGCCGGCGCCGTCTTCGGTGGGCTGGCCGGCACGCAGGTGACCTTCACCGGCCTCTTCTCGGACATCGAGGACTAAAACCGGAGCGACCGCCATTTCTCGTACGCCGCGACGGCGGTCGGCAGCGTGGGGAAGATGTGCTCCGGGCCGATCTTCTGGGCCAGTCCGAACTTCTCCAGGTCGTCGAGCAGGTCCTGTTTCACGCGGGCCAGGGCGAACACGATGCCGCGCCGCTCCAATTCCAGGCGCAACCGCTCGACGGCGTCCAGGGCGGTGATGTCGACCTCCACGTTCGCCTCGGTGTTGAGGACGAACCACGCCACCGGGTCCTTCTGTTCAGTCACCGCGGACAGGGCCCGGCGGCGGAAGTTCTCCGCGTTCGCGAAGAACAGCGGCGAGTCGTAGCGGTAGACGAGCAGGCCGGGAATGGTGTGCGCCTGCGGATAGTCGTCGACGTCGTGCATCCCGGCCAGGCCGGGCACCAGGCCGAGTACGGCGTCGTGCGGGCGGGCGGCGCGGAACAGCAGCTCGGCGACCGACAGCGCGACGGCGAGCAGCACGCCCTGCAGGATGTCGAAAACCAGCACGCCGACCATCGCGGCCAGCGCCAGCAGGAACTCGTTGCGCCGGAACCGGGCCAGGCGCCGGAAGCCGTCGATGTCGATGAGCCGGACGGCCGCGTAGACGACGATCGCGCCGAGCGCGGGGGCCGGGAACCGGGTCAGCAGCGGCCCGAGGAACAGCAACGTGGCCACCACGATCGCGGCGGTGACCAGCGAGTGCAGCTGGGAGCGGGCACCGGCGGCGTCGGCCAGCGCGGTGCGGCTGCCGCTGCTGCTCACCGGCAGCCCGCGGAAGAATCCGGCGCCGATGTTGGCCACCCCGAGCGCGACCAGCTCCTGGTTGGCGTCGATGCGGCCGCCCTTGCCGCGTTCCGCGAACGCGCGGGCGGTCAGGATCGTGTCGGTGTACCCGACCAGCAGTACCCCGACGGCGGGCAGCAGCAGGTCCCGGAACAGAGCGAGATCGGGGAAGACCGGTGCCGGGATGCCGGACGGAATCTCGCCGATGATCGCGATGCCGTAGCGGTCCAGCCCGAACACCGCGACAGCGCCGGTGGCCAGCAGCACCGCAAGCAACGGGCCGGGCAGCCGAGGGGCGAGGCGCTGCACCCCGAACAGGAAGACCAGCACGGCGGCCGCGAACCCGGTGGTCGCCCAGTCCAGCGAGCCCAGCCCGCGTACGAAGGACGCCAGCTCCCCGAAGAACTTGTCGCCGTCCACCTCGACGCCGGTGAGCTTGCCGAGCTGGCTCACCATCATGATCAGCGCGACGCCGGCCAGGTAGCCGACCAGCGTCGGGCGCGACAGCAGGTCCGCGATGAAGCCGAGCCGCAGCAGCCGGGCGACCAGGCACCAGGCCCCGACGGCGAGGCCGAGTGCGGCGGCCAGCATCGCGTACCGGGCCGGGTCGCCGGCCGCCATCGGGCCGATCACCACCGCGGTCATCAAGGCCGTCGTCGACTCCGGCCCGGCGGACAACAACCGCGAGGTGCCGAGCAGCGCGTACGCCACCAGGGCCGGGACGGCCGCCCACAGACCCGCCACCGGGGGCAGCCCGGCCAGTCCCGCGTACGCGAGGACCTGGGGCACCAGGTACGCCGCCACGGTGACGCCGGCCAGCAGATCGCCACGCAGCCACGGCCGCTCGTAGTGGCCGAGCGTCACCACCCCGGGAACGAACCGCGAGAGATCCACAGGCACGAGGATCTCAGCCCGGCGGGTGATCGCCAAGCAGACGCGTGGCCAGCACCGCCGCCTGGGTGCGGCGTTCCAGGCCGAGCTTGGCCAGCAGACTCGACACGTAGTTCTTCACCGTCTTCTCGGCCAGGAACATCCGGGCGGCGATCTCCCGGTTCGTCAGCCCCTCCGCCACGAACTCCAGGATCCGCCGCTCCTGATCGGTCAGCGCAGCCAGCTCGCGGGGCTGCTCCACGCCGTGCCGGATCCGCTCCAGCACCCGCTGGGTCAGGGCCGGGTCGAGCAGCGACTGGCCCTGCGCGATCCGGCGCACCGCGTCGACGAGGTCGGTACCCCGGATCTGCTTGAGCACATATCCGGCGGCCCCGGCCATGATCGCGGCGAAGAGCGCTTCGTCATCCTCGTACGAGGTCAGAATGAGGCCTTTGATCGACGAGTCGACGGCTCGCACGTCGCGGCACACGTCGATGCCGTTGCCGTCCGGCAGGCGGGCGTCCAGGATCGCGACGTCCGGCCGCAGCGCCGGAATGCGGCGCGTCGCCTCCAGCGCGGAACCGGACTCGCCGACGACCTCGACGTCGCCCGCGTCCTGCAACAGGTCGATCAGGCCACGCCGGACCACCTCGTGGTCGTCGAGCAGGAAGACTCGGATCACTCACCCTTCCTACCGTCCCATTGCCGTCCAGCCAAGGGATTCCCAGGCAGGTCAGACGCGGTTAGCCTCGGCCACGTGGACGAAGAATCCGATCGTCCGTCGCTCGGCCTGCGCCCGCTCTCCCGGGTCCGGTTGGACGAACTCCTGACCGAGATGCTCGATCGGGTCGGCGACGTGATGGCCAGCCGGGAGGACCTGCCGCACGGACAAGGGCTGCTCGGGTTGCTGATCACCGACCCGCACCCGGTCCGGCTGCCGGACATCACCAAACACCCCGACTCGTACGGCTTCCCGCCCAACCACCCGCCGATGCACAGTTTCCTCGGCGTCCCGGTCCGCACCCGCGACCAGATCTTCGGCAACCTCTACCTCGCCGAGAAGCGGGGCGCCGCCGAGTTCGGCGACGACGACGAGGAGATCGTGGTCGCGCTGGCCGCGGCGGCCGGGGTGGCGATCGACAACGCGCGTCTGTTCGCGCTGGCCCAGCGCCGGGAGCAGTGGCTGGCCGCGACCGCCGAGATCACCGGGGTGCTGCTCGGCACCGTCCGGCGTACCGAAGCGTTGCGGTTGATCGCCCGGCGCGCACGCGAGGTCTCCGGAGCCGACCTGGTGATGGTGCTGCTCTACGACGCGGAGCGCGCGCGGCACACCATCGAGGTGGCGGACAGCGCCGACCCGGAGTGCCGGCGCCTGGTGGGCCGCCCGGTGGCGTTCGACGGTGACCTCGCCGAGGCGTACCGGCGGGTGGAGAATTTGCGCACGTCGACCGCCTGGCCGGGCCCGGTTCCGGACGGGCCGGCGCTGGCGGCCCCGCTCGCCGCGTCGGACACGTTGCAGGGCGTCCTGATCGTCACGCCGGTGCACGACGACGACGCCCGCATGCTGTCCAGCTTCGCCGGGCAGGCCGCGCTGGCGCTGGAACGCGCCCGCGCCCAGGAGGAGCGCGAGCAGCTGGTGGTGCTCGAAGACCGCGAACGCATCGCCCGCGACCTGCACGACGTGGTGATTCAGCGGCTGTTCGCGACCGGCATGCACCTGCAGAGCGCGGTCGCGCACGCCGGCAAGCCGGAAGCGGTGAAGCGCATCAACGCGGCGGTCGACGACCTGGACGCCACGATCCGCGACATCCGCCGGTCGATCTTCGAGCTGCGTGCCCCGGCCGGTCCGTCGCTGCGGACCGAACTGCGCGAGACGTCCGACGCGGCGGCCGAGGCGCTCGGCTTCGTCCCGATCCTGGACACCACCGGGCCGGTCGACACCGCCGTCCCCGACGACATCGTGCCCGAGCTGCTGGCGGTGCTGCGGGAGGCTCTCGCCAACATCGCCCGGCACGCGGGGGCGCGGACCGCGCGGGTGTCGCTGCGGGTGGCGCACGGGCAGATCGTGCTGCGGGTCGAGGACGACGGGGCCGGCATGGGCGACGGGCTGACCCGCGGCGGCATCGCCAACATGCGTGAACGGGCCCGGGATCTGGGCGGCGCGTTCGAGATCGGGCCGGCGCCGGACGGCCAGGGCACGTTGCTGACCTGGCAGGTGCCGCTGCCCGCGTGACGTGCACGGGTGGCCCTGTCGGGTCGGCCTGCCCGGGTGCGCGGGACTTTCGGCCCTGCCGCGCGGCGGGGGCCGACCGGCACGGTAGAAGCATGAACCCGCTCGAACAGGCCGCCCGCGCCGCGCAGCACGCCCCGTCGATCTTCAACACCCAGCCGTGGTGCTGGCGTCTCACCGGCGACACACTCGACCTGTACGCCGATCGCGACCGCCACCTGCGAAGCGTCGACCGGGCCGGGCGCCTGCTGCTGATCAGTTGCGGCACCGCGCTGCACCACGCGCGCACGGCGCTGGCCGCGGCGGGCTGGACCGCGACCGTCGAGCGGCTGCCCGAGCCGGAACAACCCGACCTGCTGGCTCGGATCCGGCTCGGCCACGAGGTAGCGCCGTCGCTGGAGGCCGGGCGGCTCGCCGACGCCATCCGTCGCCGGCACACCGATCGGCGGGCGTTCGACGACCGGGAGGTAGCCGACCGCGAGCTGACCAGGTTGCGCATGCTCGTCGAGGACGAGGGGGCGTATCTGCACCACGTGCGCGAGGATCAGGTCGCGCGGCTGGCCGTCGCCGCCGTGCGGGCCGCCGGTGCCGAGCGGGACGATCCGCGTTACCGCGCGGAGCTGGACCGCTGGACGCATCGGCCGGGCTTCATCGGCGACGGTGTGCCGCCGGCGACCGCGGTGAGCTCCGAGCCGCGCCGGGTGCCGGTGCGGGACTACGCCCCGGACGGGGAAGCCGGGCTCGGCGCCGGGGCGGCGCATGACCGCGGGGCGGCGTACGTGATCGTGTTCGGCACTTCGGACCGGCCGCTGGACCTGATCCAGGGCGGCGAGGCGTTGTCCGCCCTGCTGCTGCTCGCGACAGCCGATGGGCTGGCGACCGCGCCGATCAGCGATGCCGTCGAGGTCGAGTGGCCGCGCCATTTGCTGCGCGGGCTGCTCGCCGGGATCGGGGAACCGTATGTGGCGGTGCGGCTCGGCTACCTGCCGGCCGAGGAGCCGGACCCGCCGCCGGCGCCGCGTCGCGATCCCCGCGACGTGATCACCATCGTGGAATAGGGGGCGTGCCATGACCGGATATGACGAGGAGGACCTGCGGCGGGCCGCCGCGGCCGGGATCCGGGCGCCGTCGCTGCACAACAGCCAGCCGTGGCTGTTCCGGCTCCGCGAGGGCGCGATCGAGGTCCGCGTGGATGCGGGCCCGCTCGACGACCTCGGCGGTCGCGCCGGGCCCTGCGGTCCTGATGACCTAGGCCTTCTTGGGGCGCCCTGGGCGGCGCGGCTGGCCTGCGGGGCCGCCACCTGCAACGCGCGACTGGCGCTGGCGGTGGCGGGGCGACCCGCCGTCGTCACCTTCCACCCGGATGGCGCCGATCGCGACCTCGTGGCCCGGCTCACCCGGGGACCGGCGCGCCGGCCGACCTACGCCGAGGAGGATCTGCACGCGGCGATCACGCGCCGGCACAGCAATCGCGGGCCGTTCTGGGCCACCCCGGTGCCGGCCGAGATCCGCGTACGGCTGCTGGACGCCGCCCGAGCCGAAGGCGCCTGGCTGGATCTGCTGGTGGGGATGACCGCGTTGAGCGCGTTCGCGGAGATCGCGCGGGGCGCCGACCGGGTGCTGCGCCGCGACGACGCCTATCAGATGCGCCTGGCCGGGTGGACCGACGTCGCCGGGGCGAGCGACGGCATTCCGGTCAGCGCCGGGGCGCCGCTGCCCGAGCCGCAGGACCTGCTGCCGCAACGGTTCTTCACCGGCCGCCGCAGGCAGTCCGGCCGCGACTACGAGCCGGAGCCGCTGGTCGGCATCCTCAACGTGAGCGGCGATCAGCCCATCGACCAGACCGCTGCGGGGCTGGCGCTGCAGCGGGTGCTGCTGACCGCCACCGATGCCGGGCTGGACGCCTCGATGCTCAGCCAGCCGATCGAGGTGCCGGCCGCGCGCGAGCGATTACGCCGCTCGCTGGGGCGTCCGGGATGGCCGCAGATGGTGATCCGTTTCGGATACGGGACGCCCGGTCGTCCTACGCCGAGGCGTACGGTCGCGGAGGTTTTGGAACACTGATCCTCGTGGATCTGCATGCCTCGGGTGAACGGGCGCTGCGGCATGTCGCCGCCCTGTCGACCGGAGCGCCGGTGGATCCGTCGCTGCGGATCACCCTGAACTTTCATCCCGACCGGCGGTCCATCCTGCGCGCGCTCGCGGCGGACCCGATCTACCGGTCGCAGTTCGTCACCGGCACCAGCAACGGCGGGCTGACCGCGCATCCCGGCGGCGACCGATGGCGGTGGGAGCACACCATGTTCGGCGGGGCGTACGACGAGGCGCCCGCCGACGTGCGACCCGTGTACGGCGCGTTGAACTTTCGCCGCAAGCTCGCCGGCGCCGCGCCCCGATTCGGGTCGGCTCATCTGCGGCTGAGCGACTCGCTCGCCAGGGCCACGTTCTGTTACCCGGACAGCTTTTTCGAACCCACCGCGGTCGCCGTCGCCGATCGCATGTCGCTCATCGAGCTCGCCCGCGCCGACCAGCGAGACGACCTGGACGACTACATCGAGGCTCAGGTCCACGGCGGGGTGCGGCTCGACCGGGACGTCGAGGCGCTCGTGCTCGACCCGAGTTACCGGGGCACCGACGTCGAGGCCGCCGCCCGTCGCCTGCCCTGCCGGGTGGAATGGCATCCGGGCTTCTCGCTCGGCACCGGCGAACTGGCCCGGCATCCCGATTACCGGGGCCGGCGATTCGTCGAGCTCGGCACCGAGATCGCCGTCGACGGTCGTCTGACGCCCCGGCTGATCGGGGACGCCGCCCGTCGCGGCCGCTACGCCGAGCAGGACCTCAAGCGGGTCTGGCATTACGTGGCGCGGTTCGGCGCCCCGGCATGATGATCAGCCCCGGTCCGGCGTATCCTGACCTCACCAAAACGGCGGTGGGGCCCGCCGTCCCGCCAGGGGAAACCGCGGCCACGGCCGCCAACGGTCCCTACCAACCATTGGTAGGGGATCTTTCGTGCCGCAAAACTGGTCCGTCCTCGCGAGCATCGCCGTCGGTGGCGCGATCGGCGCCCTCGGCCGCTACGAGCTGGCGCTCGCCTGGACGCACGCTCCCGGCCATTTTCCGTGGGCCACTTTTGTCACCAACGTCTCCGGCTGCTTTCTGATCGGGGTTCTGATGGTGCTGATCACCGAGGTGTGGTCGGCGCACCGGCTGATCCGGCCTTTTCTCGGCGTCGGGGTGCTCGGCGGCTTCACCACGTTCTCCACCTACAGCGGCGACGTCCAGCAGCTCGTGGCCGCCGGCGACGCGCGCGTCGCACTGGCCTACCTGGCCGGCACGGTGCTCGCCGCATTGCTCGCCGTCTATCTCGGCATCTCGATGACCCGCCTGGCCACAAGCCGGCGGCGAGGGGAGAAATCATGAAGATCGAAGGCCCCGCCGTACGCCTCACCATCTTCATCGGTGAGGACGACATCTGGCGCCACAAGCCGCTGTACCACGAGATCGTGCACCGGGCACACGCCGCCGGGCTGGCCGGGGCGTCGGTGCTGCGCTGCATCGAGGGCTACGGCGCGTCCTCGCGCATTCACACCACACGGTTGTTGTCGCTGTCCCAGGACCTTCCGGTGGCGGTGATCATCGTGGACCAGGAGGACCGGATCCGGGCATTTCTCCCGCAGGTCGACGAGCTGGTGACCGAGGGGCTGGTGATCCTCGACCCGGTCGAGGTGATCCGCTACGTCGGCCGGACCACGGAGTCCAAGTGACGACCGCACTTCTGGTCATGCTGGGCGCGGCGGTCGGGGCGCCGGTGCGTTACCTGGCCGACCGTGCCGTCCAGGCCCGGCACGACTCGGTCTTCCCGTGGGGCACGTTCACCGTCAACGTGGCCGGTTCGTTCATTTTCGGGGTGCTGCTGCACGGGGTCTCCGTGGACGCCGTGCCGGGCAGCGTGAACGCCCTGCTCAGCACCGGACTCTGCGGCGGGCTGACCACGTACTCCACGTTCGGCTACGAGACGATCCGGCTTCTGGAGCAGCGGGTACGCGCGTACGCGGTGCTCAACGTGGCCGCGAGCGTCGTCGCGGGGTTGGGCGCGGCGTTCTGCGGCATCGCGGTGGCCGAGGCGATCTGGCACTAGGCCTTTCGCGCGATCCTTGGGCGCATCGCCGAGGCCGGACGGTGCGCCGGGCTCGCTCTTGACGCCGCCGGGCGAGGAAACGCCGCGGACCATGCCGGCCGAGGTGGCCGGCATGGTCCGCGAGCGCGTCGGGCTGGGTGCCGTCAAGGACCGGCACGGGGTTCCTTTCCTGGGCGGTCACCCAGCCGTTCGAGATCGGGTCGCGCGGGGACGGGCCGCGCTCCCCGAGTCCGGGCCGCCCTCGCGGACGACCCGGGTGCCGGAGGCTCAGCCGACAGGCCCCTGGGCCAGCTTGAGGGTGCCGCTCTGGGTCTGGCCGTTCAAGTTGGTCCAGGCGACTTTCACGCTGTTACCGGGGTGGAAACGGTCCAGCAGGTTGGTCAGCGTGGTGGCCGAGTCGACCCGGTTGCCGCCCAGCGAGGTGATCACGTCGCCGCGGGCCAGGCCGGCCGCCTCGGCCGGGGCGCCGGAGACCACGCCGAGGACCGCCGCGCCGGGCGCGCCGTTCTCGCTCTGGCTGGTCGTCTCGATGCCCAGGTACGCGGTTTCGCCGATGTGCACCGTGTTCGACGAGTGGCCGTCGCGGATCTGGTCGGCGATCGTGGTCGCGGTGCTGATCGGGATGGCGTACCCGTCGCCGCCGGAGCCCTGGAACTGGAACCCGGTCGACGCCGCGGTGTCCACGCCGATGACCTGGCCGTCGGTGGTGAGCAGCGGGCCGCCCGAGTCACCGGCCTGAATGTCGGCGTTCACCTCGATGAGCCCGGTCAGCTTCTCCGACGAGCCGCTCGACTCGTCCGACGCGGTGATCGACTGGTCGGTGCCGGTGACCGCGCCGCCGACCGCGCTCGGGGTGCCCCCGGTGCCGCCCGCGTTGCCGATCGCCACCACCGGATCGCCGGTCTTGACGCTGGTGCCGCCGGCCAGCGTCGCGGTGGTCAGCCCGGACGCGTTGGCGAGCTGCAGGACCGCGATGTCGTTGCTGCGGTCGTAGCCCACCACCGCGGCGCGGTACTGCTTCTGGTTGCCCAGGTCGGTGACCGTGATGTTGGTGGCGCCGGCGACCACGTGGTTGTTGGTGAGAATCACACCGTTCGAGGCGATCACGATGCCGGTGCCGGCCGCCTCGGCGTTCTGCGCGCCGAGAACCGTGTCGATGTCGACGAGGGCCGGATCGACCTTCTGAGCGACCGCGGCGACCTGGCTGTCGGTGGCGCCGCCGGGTGCCGTGCCGTTCTGGCCCTGGCCCTGCCCTTGGCCCTGGCCCTGGCCCTGCCCCTGGCCTTGGCCTTGGCCTTGACCGAAGCCGCCGCCCGGGAAGCCGCCGCCCCCGTCGAACCCGCCGTTGTTGCCCGAGTCGGGCGTGAGCGGCAGGAACGGGCTGGCCTGCGTGGAGCTGGCCGGATGCAGCGACCAGCCGGCGGCGAAACCCCCGCCCGCGGCGATCACGAGGGCGGCCAGCCCGGCCGCGATGGCCACGATCAACCGGCGGTTCCGGCGCGGCGGCTCAGGTGGCTGGGGAGGATACTGCTGCCATTCGCCGGGTGGCGGAGGCCACCCGCCCGGAGAGGGCGTGTAGGCGAAGTGTTCAGGAATGGTCACCGCAGTCTCCCTTCATTCACCACCTTGTCTACTGCGGAATTCTCGGAGTCCGCTGTGGGCCTGCTGTATGTCTGCCGAAACCTTTCGTACGCGGCGTCCACTTCTGCCCGGGGAGTGCCCGCCAGCAGATCCAGAAGCAGTCCGCGGGTGACCGCGACCCCCAGCCGCATCAATGCCCGATCGGCCGGGACGTCCAGCGCCTCGGCGGCCCGCACGGCGTCCTCGACCCACGTGCTGGTCAGCCCCTCGAGCAGCTTCTCGGTGCCGGGTGCGCCACGCACCGCCAGGGCGAAGACCTCGAAGAACAGCCGGACGAACGGGCGCAGCTCCGGGCTGGAGACCTGCTCCCACAGACGCGCGGCCACGTCGTCCGGCCCGCCCTGTGCCGCGAGGCTGGTCAACGTGGCCCGCTGCTGCCCCTCGATCTCCCCCACGATCGCCGCGAGCAGCCCCTCCCGCGAGCCGAAGTGATACAGCAGCATGCGGTGGCTGGTCCCGACCCCGGCCGCGATCTCCCGCAGGCTCCGGTCGGCGATGCCGTCGGCTGCCGCGAAGTCGAGCACTTTCCTGAGCAGAGCATCCTTGGAATCGGGCATGTACCAAATGGTACAGTGGTCGTCATGTTGTACGAGAACACGCTCGTGATCGAGGCGCCGCTCGACCGGTTATGGCGCCTCACCACCGACATCGCCGCGTGGCCGGCCTTCCTGCCGACCGTCCAGCGGCTGGAGCGCCTCGACGACGGCCCGCTGCGGGTCGGCAGCAAGGCGCGCATCAAGCAGCCGGCCCAGACCGAGGCGGTCTGGACGGTCACCCACCTGGAGCCGAACCGCGAGTTCACCTGGGAGACCAGCCGGATGGGCATGCGGATGACCGGCGGCCATCACCTGGAGGAGGTCGCCGGGGGCGTCCGAAACCGGCTGACCATCGAGGTCGCGGGCCGCGGCGCGGGCTTGTTCATGGCGTTGTTCGGCGGCGCGGTGCGGCGCAGCATCCGGGAGGAGAACGCCGCCTTCCAGCGCAAGGCCACATCCAAGAGCGACAGCCCGGCCTAGCAGACGGACACTTCTGCGATCGTGGTCGACCGTTGAGGCCCGCTTTGTGGGATACCGCAGCCACATCGTGGGCTTTTCGTGAACCTTGGAGAGTTGCGCCCACATACGAGCCATAACTCTCCAAGGTTCACATCTGGCCGGGAAATCCTGCCGCACAAAAGCCGCATTGCCGGGCAAAAACTACTCCACAATGGATGGGAATCCCACATCGCGGACGCCTGGTCCAGGACATGGTCGCGGGTCTCAGTACATGGCCGCGAGTCCCACGATATGAACGCGCCGCGGGTCACTCGCTGCGCCTGACCGGTCCAGCCCACCCTTATAACACGAAATATCGGATATGTTCTGCCGCGCGGTGAGTCAATCATGTCCCTCATCCACGGGTCGAGGTCGGTCAACGGGACTGCTGCCCATAATCACGGACGACGCGTGCGGGCTCGGTGGCCGTACTCAGCGGCGGCCCGACGCCACCACGACCGCCAGGACCACGGCGACCAGGGCCGCGGACAGGACGGGCGCCCACAACGGAGCCACTCGCAGCAACACCGCACCCGCCGTCGCGCCGCACAGCAGGGCCAGCAGGCGGAGCGCGCCGGGACCGGAGGAGGCGTACCGGCGCGGCTCTTCGATCAGGTCGCGGATGATGCCGGTCAGCGTGCCGGTGAGGTAAGTCGTCGACGCCTGGCTCAGGCCGGAGGCCAGGGTGACCACGCTCTGCACGCCCATCGACGCGGCCGCCACGCCGAGAAGCCACCACGCGGCTGTCGAACCGGGGCGTCCGTCCGCGACCAGCCAGCCCGCCACCACCGCGCACACAAGCAGCAACTCGACGACCAGGACCCGGCCGGTGCGGCGACCCCACCCCGGGTCGCTGCGCCGCAGGCCCACCGCGCCGGCCGCGACGCCGAGGGAGTAGCCGGCCAAGGCCACCCCGCACGACAGCGCCAGCCGGCCGTTCAGCGTGCCGATACCGCCACCGAGCTGGACCAAATTGCCGGTGATGACGCTGGCGAACGGGCCGCCGAGCCGGGCCACGCAGAGCGCGTCGAGACAGCCCGCGGCCGCGGCGAGCAGCACCAGGAGACGGGCCACGAGGCGATCGTTCATGCCTTCCAGAAGATCGTGTCAGCGACCTCCGCGGCAGGCCGGTCGCCGAAATCCATGTCTCAGAGTGAGACGCATGACGACGTTTCCGCGGGATGTCATGACTCCATGAAGATGACGACCCTGGCCGAGCTGGCGGTCATGCTGGCCTGGTTCGGCGCGCTCGGCATGGTCGTCGCGGTGCTCAACATCGTCGCGCTGCGCGTGGTACGCCTCGACGAGGTCCCCGGCTACCTCCGTGCCCGGATCCGCTGGTGGAGTGCCCACAACTGGCCGTTCTTCCTTTTCAGCCTGCTGCTCGGAATCGCCGGGCTGACGACGGTGGCCGCGATCTGAGACGTTCCTGGCCATTCTATTCCTAGGCAGAATTCGACCTTGTCGAATGTTCGGGCCGCGGTTTCACTCAATGCGAAACCGAAAAGGGAATGGGTCCAATGTCTCTGAATATCGATATCGCGGGAAAGCATTTCGACTACATCGTGGTGGGCGCGGGAGCCGCCGGGTCGGTGATGGCGGCGCGACTCAGCGCGGACGCGGGCCGCACCGTTCTGCTTCTCGAGGCGGGCGGCCCGGACACCGATCCCGACATCCTCCGGCCGCGCGGTGTGGGCCGGCTGCTGCGCGGTCGCAACGACTGGTCCGATGTGACCGTCCCGCAGCGCGAGCTCGGCAACCGGCAGGTGCCCATCTCGGCCGGTCGCACGCTCGGGGGCGGCGGCTCGATCAACTTCATGGCGTGGTTCCGGGGCCACCGTCTCGACTACGACGGCTGGGCGGCCCAGGGTATGCGCGGCTGGGCGTGGCGGGACGTGCTGCCGCGTTTCCTCCGCAGCGAGGACCACGAGCTGGGTGCCTCGCCGCTGCACCACACCGGCGGGCCGATCGCGGTCACCGCGCCGAAGGACGTGAAGCCCATGTCGCTGGCGTTCATCGCGGCCTGCGTGGAGGCCGGGCTGCCGGTCAACTGGGACTTCAACGGGGCCGAGCTGGACGGCGTGGGACCGCTCTACAGCAACGTACGCGCCGGTCAGCGCAACAGTGCGGCACGCGGGTACCTGCACCCGGTGATGGACCGGCCCAACCTGGTCGTGCACACCCGCGCCCGGGTGCGTCAGGTGCTGATGGACGGCGAGATCGCGCGCGGTGTGGTCTTCACGGATGCCGGCGGACGGGAGATCACCGTCGGCGCGTCCTCGGTGGTGTTGTCCGCGGGTGCGCTGCGGACGCCGCAGTTGCTGATGCTTTCCGGCATCGGCCCGGCCGGGCATCTGCGCGAGCTGGGCATCGACGTGGTGAACGATCTGCCCGGCGTGGGCGAAAATCTGCAGGATCATCCGATGGCGGTGATCCGCTGGCCGGTCGAGCACGGGGACACGTGGGCGCAGGACTTCACACCGGAGAACGAACGTCGCTACGTGGACACCCGGCGTGGACCGTTGTCATCCGCCCTCAGCGAGGCTGCCGCGTTCCTGCGCTGCGCCGACCAGGCGCCCGCTCCGGACATCCAGATCATCCCCATGGTCATGGACTTCGCCGGGAGCGGCGATCCCATGTTCACCAGTTTGGTGACCTTGCTGAAGCCGCTCAGCCGGGGAACCCTGCGCCTCGGCTCGGCCGATCCGGACGCCGCGCCGCTGATCGATCCTCGCTACCTGGACCACGAATTCGATAGTGCGGTGCTCGTCGAAGGAGTGCGCCGGGCCCTCGACATCGGCGCCAGCCCCGTCATGCGGACCTACCTCGGGCCGATGAACGTCGCCGCGTCCGACGGCGACGACGTGCTGCTGCGGATCGTGCGGGACACCTTGACCTCGATCAATCACCCGGTCGGCACCTGCCGGGCGGGGACCGACGACTACGCTGTCGTGGATCCGGACCTGCGGGTGCACGGCGTCGAAGGCCTGTACGTCGTGGACGCGTCGGTCATGCCCGACATACCGAGGGGCAACACGCACGCGCCGTCCATCATGATCGGTGAGCGGGGAGCTGACCTGGTGCTGAGCGCGGAGAACGCGTAGCGATGCCGCGTCGGATCTCGGCCATCGCCGCCTGGGTGGCCGGGTCCGCGCCGGGGATCATCACGTGCAGCGTCTGATCCGGGTCGTCGGTGATGCGAACGGCCTTCACCTGCACGTCGATCCGGGCGGCACCCCCGTAGAACAGCGTCGATCTGAAGTTGCCGCCGGAGGACACCGGTCCTTTCGCCCAGATCGTACGGAAAATACGGCTTCGCGCGGTCAACTCCTCGATGAGCTTGATCGTCTCCGGGTCATCGGGGTAGCGCCCGAGGTCCATGCGAAGCATGCCGATCAAGTGGCATGCCGCGACGAACCAGTCCTGGTGGAGATCGGCGCGACCACTGAGCGACAGCCAGCGGACGGCATTGCGTTCCCGGGACGGCATCGCCGGGAAATCCGCGATCACGAGGCGGGCCAGCGGGTTTGCCGCGAGGACGTCGGTGCGGCGGCCGAGCAGTACCACCGGGACATCGGCGAGCGTCTCCATCAACTGAAACGTCGACGGGCGTACGGTCTGGATCGCGGACGCCCGCCTGGAAACGGGGTGCGGGCCCAGCCGGGCCAGGTCGTACATGTGCTCGCGGGCGGCGCCGTCGAGCTCGAGGACGTCGGCGAGCGCACGCAGCACGACATTGCTCGGAATGAGCCGCCGCTTTCCCTGTTCCAGCTTGCTGTAATAGTCGACGCTTACCCCGGCGAGGTCAGCCACCTCTTCGCGCCGGAGTCCACGGACACGTCGCGGCTCGGCATTCGTGGGAGTCAGTGCTGCACGCCTTCTGTGCAGGAAATCACCCAGGGTGAGATGATTCATGCTTTCGTCCGTTCCCGCTTACCAGAACATTGCCTATTCAAAATGCGTGGGCGGCGCGGCCGTCGCGTTGCCTGATCCCGCCCGTCTCTTTGACTCTTGCGGCCAGCCGCACACCGCCGCGGCCCAGGTCACCGGAACACCGCGCCATGATGGGTGGGTGATGTGGGAAGACAGCAACGCCGTCAAGTGGGCCGAGGACTGCCATGCGTTCGGGCGCCTCTCGGTGCAGCCGATCGATGCGGGCGAGCCATCCGGAAAGATCTCGGCCACGTCGCTCGGCTCGATGTCCGCGTTGCAGATCACGGGGACGCCACAGGTGCTCCGCCGCACGCGCCGGGCCGTCCGGCAGGACCCCCTCGAAATCGTCAAGTTGTATATTCCGCTGACCCCCGCGGCCCTTCGTGTCGACGCCGACGACCTTGTCGCGCTGCGCCCCGGGCAAATGGTTTTCTACGACCTCGGGCGGCCCTACGACGCCGTCCACGAGCAGGAGTACTCGGCGATCGCGTTGACGTTTCCGCGCGACACCCTCGCGCTGCCCGGCCGGGTCCTCGAGCAGTGGTTCTACCGCCCCTTCCCGTGCGATCAGGGCGCCGGGGCCGTGGTGGCCGACTTCACCCGATCGGCGATTCGCGAAGGCGGGTTCCTCGGCATTTCCGCCGGGCGGCTGGGCGATGCCGGACTCCACCTCATCGCCGGAATGCTGGGCGCGCAGGTCGCCCAGGACGAAAAGGCGGCGGATGCTCTGCGGATCAAGATCTTTCACTATGTACGGGATCACCTGAGCGAACCCGGCCTGACCCACGATCGCGTCGCGGCCGCCCATCGCATGGCGCCCCGGACGTTGCACCGCCTGTTCGAGGACCAACCGTTCACCGTCACCGAATACATCCGCATGCGGCGCCTCGAGACCGTGCGCAGCGAGCTGACCAACCCGCTGTTCCGCCACCTCAGCATCGCCCGGATCGCGGCGCGCTGGGGTTTCCTCAGCCAGCCCCACTTCACCAGGGCATTCCAGGCGCGGTACGGCGTCACACCGTCCTCGGTCCGCCGATCCGGCCTCGATCAGAAGAACGTGTCGTAGAGCAGGAACGCGTTCAAGGCGATGATCAGGGCCGCCACCGTGGCGGCCGCGAGCGTGGTCAGCCGATGGTTGACAAAGCTGCCCATGATGTCGCGGCGGCGGGTCACCAGGATCAGCGGGACCAGCGCGAACGGAATGCCGAACGACAGCACCACCTGGGAGATCACCAGGCTGTCGGTCGGCGGCAGGCCCAGCGCCAGCACGGTCAGCGCCGGCGCCATCGTCACGGCACGCCGCACGAACAGCGGGATGCGGCGACGGATGAAACCCTGCATGACCACCTGGCCGGCGTACGTGCCGACGCTCGACGAGGACAGCCCGGAGGCGAGCAGGGCCACCGCGAACGCCAGCGCCGCGCCGCCGCCGACCATCCGGGCCAGGCCGTCGTGCGCGGCCTGGATCGAGTCGTCGCCCAGCGCGTAGCCCGACGAATGGAACAGCGACGCCGCCACCACCAGCATGGACAGGTTGATCAGGCCGGCCGCGCCGAGCCCGATCAGCACGTCGAGCCGCTGGAAACGCAGCAGTTCGTGGCGTTCGCCGTCGTCGCGGCAGGCGACCCGGGACTTGGTCAGCGCCGAGTGCAGGTAGACCACGTGCGGCATCACGGTCGCGCCGATGATGCCGCAGACCAGCAGCACGCTGTCGCCGCCGGCGAGCCGCGGGATCAGCCCGGAGGCGATACCGGCCGGGTCCGCGCCGACGGCCAGCAGGTCGTACAGGAAACCCAGCAGGACGATGCCGAGCAGACCGGCGATCGCGAGTTCGAAGCGGCGGTAGCCGCGCTGTTCCAGGGCCAGGATGCCGAACGCGACCACCGCGGTGATCAGCCCGGCGGGGAACAGCGGCACGTGGAACAGCAGGTAGAGGCCGACCGCGGCACCGAGGAACTCGGCCAGGTCGGTCGCCATCGCGATGATCTCGGCCTGCACCCACAGGCCGCGCGACACCGGGCGGGGCAGGTGCTGGCGGCACAGCTCGGGCAGGTCCCGGCCGGTGGCCACGCCGGCCTTGGCGGACAGGTACTGCACCAGCATCGCGGTGAGGTTGGCCAGCACGATGACCCAGATGAGCGTGTAGCCGAACTGGGCGCCGGCGGTGAAGTTGGTCGCGAAGTTACCCGGGTCCACGTAGGCGACGGCCGCGACGAACGCCGGCCCGAGCAGCGCGACCGTCCCCCGTACGCGGCCCTGGGCCAGCAACTTGCGCAGCTCGGAGGTGGCGACGGCGCTTTCCCCCGAACCCACGCCGTCGCCCTTTACCGGGCCCATCCTTACCCGACCGAGGGGCCGAGGCCGAGCGACTGCGGTGTGCTGGAGTCCGGCGACGGTTGCCGCAAGCCCTCGTCGAGCTCGCCGAACTCGGTCATCAGCGCCGGGCTGCCGCCCCACGGCGTCTGTTCCTCGGCGACCAGTGTGTTCGTCGTGAGCAGCAGACCCGCGACCGACGCCCCGTTCTGCAGCGCCGAGCGGGCGACCCGTAACGGATCGACGATGCCCATCTCGATCATGTTGCCGAACCGGCCCTGCAGCGCGTCGAAGCCCTCGTCGCGGCCCAGGGCCGAGATCCGGGTGACGACCTCCTGGCCGGAGAAGCCGGCGTTGCTCGCGATCAGGAATGCCGGCTCGGTCAGCGAACGCCGGACGATCTCGACGCCGGTGGCGTAGTCGTCCTTGAGCTCCAGGCCGTCGAGCGCGTCCTGGGCGTGCAGCAGCGCGGCCCCGCCACCGGCGACGATGCCCTCGGCCATCGCCGCGCGGGTCGCCGACAGGGCGTCCTCGACGCGGTGCTGCAGTTCCTTGAGCTCGGCGTTGGTGGGCGCGCCGACGTGGATGACCGCGACCTTGCCGGACAGCGCGCCGATGCGTTCGGTGAGCACGTCCTCGTCCGCCCCGAAGGTGGCGCGTTCCAATTCGGAACGCAGCTGGGTGAGCCGGAACTCGACGGCCTCGCGCGAGCCGTCGCCGCCGATGATCGCGGTGCTCTCCGCATCCACCCGTACCTGGTCGGCCCGGCCGAGCTGGTCGATCGTCATGGTCTCCAGCGTGAACCCGGAGTGCCGGCTGTACACCGTCCCACCGGTGATCGCCGCGATGTCCTCGAGCTTGTGCAGCCGGCGGTCGCCGAAGCCGGGTGCCCGCACCGCGACGCACTGGAAGACGCCGTTGACGTGGTTGTGGGTGAGCATCGACAGCGCGGTGCCCTCCACGTTCTCGGCGATGATGATCAGCGGCCGCGGCGCCCGCATGATCTTGTCGAGCAGCGGCATGAGCTGCTGCACCTTGGTGATCTTCTCGCTGCAGAGCAGGATGTACGGGTCGTCGACGACGGCGGTGAGCCGGGCCGGGTCGGTCACCATATACGGCGAGAGGTAGCCGTTGTCGAACTCGAAGCCCTCCACGAAGTCGACGTCGAGCCCGTTGCGCGCCGACTCCTCGACGGTCACGATGCCGCCGTCGCCGACCGTGTACAGCGCCTTCGCGATCGCCGAGCCGACCGTGTCGTCGTCGTTGGCCGAGATCGCCGCCACCCGGGCGAGATCGGCCTCGGCGGTCACCTCGCGGGCCACCGTCTGCAGCCGCTCGACCAGACGATCCACCGCAAGATCAACACCCCGCTTGACCAGTACGGGATTTGCCCCGGCCCCGATCGCCGCCATGCCTTCGCGGACGATCGCCTGAGCCAGAACGGTGGCCGTGGTCGTCCCGTCGCCGACGATGTCGTTGGTCTTGATCGCCGCTTCCTTGACCAGCTGCGCGCCCATGTTCTCGAACTGGTTCTTGAGGTGGATCTCCCGGGCGATCGTCACGCCGTCGTTGGTGACCACGGGCGAGCCGGTGATCTTCTCCAGGATGACGTTGCGGCCCTTGGGGCCGAGTGTCGACTTGACCGCCTCGGCCAGCTTGTCGACGCCGCTCTGGAGCAAAGTACGCGCATCAGCGCCGAATCGAAGTTCCTTGGCCATGAGGGTCTCTCCTTATGAAGATTCGCCGATGCCATCGGTGTCGTAGCGGTGCCGCAACATGCCGCGGCAGATGCTGGTGTTCGCGTCGAGGCTGGTGCGGGTCAATCGGGCCTTGCGCAGGTGCAGCGGGACCGCGTCCTCCTCCAGCGGGGAGCCGTCCGAAGAAAGAAGCAACGGCGAGGAGTCCCCACTGGGCAGCCCGAGCTCGCGGCGCCGCCGGCGCAACCTGTCCAGCGCCGCCGAGCGGGGCAGGTCGCCCAGCGTCGCCGCGGCCAGGTCCGCCGGCGTCGCGCCCGCGGCAACGAGCGGCCGGCACACGACGTCGGTGCCGGCCAGGACGGACTTGCCGAGGAAGTTGGCGCGCAGCTCGTCGAGCTCGCCGACCGCCTCCCCGCTGAACGAGTGGGCGAACCCGGCTCGTGCGGCCACCCCGTCGTTTATCGCGTCGGCCGCGAAGTGGTCGTCCAGCACCACCTCCGCGCGGCGGACCTCGTCGAGGGCGGACACCGAGTCGTACGCGTCGGCCACCATCAGGTACGCGAAGTTGGGCGCGCAGAAGTAGGTCGGCAGCCGCAGGTGAACCGACGCGGTGCCGTCCGAATCGAGCGACGCCGACGCCACGAAGCCGAGCGTCGTGATCGGCTCGTCCAGCTCGGGATCGCGCACCTCGGCCAGGGCGGCCAAGATGCGCGATCCGGTGGTGGCGGTCATCCCAGCGAGGCCGCCGGCGAGCCCGGGTTCACGCCAACGGCGTCGTCCCGGGCCGCCGGAGCCCCCTCGCCCGCGCCGAGCCGGTACTCCTCGGGGACCTCGATGCCGTACAGCTTGGCGGCGTTGAGACCGAGGATCTTCTTCTTGGTCGCCACGGTCACCCGCGGGTAGTCGTCGAACTCCTCGCCCGGGTAGTCCCAGTCGACGAAGCCCTCGATCTGCCACTTGGGCTCCCAGATCCCGTAGTCGCTGCCGAAGGTCATCTTGTCCTCGCCGACCCAGAACAGCAGCTCGCCCATCACCTTCGCGAAGAATCGGGGCCGCGCGTGCATGAGACCGCCGATCACCACCGACAGGCCGGCGTACACGTTGGGCTCCTGGGTCGCCATGAAGCAGAAGTCCTCGATGCGGGGCAGGCCCACGTGTTCCACGATGAAGTTGAGCTCGGGGAAGTCGGTCGCCGCGTGATCCACGTCGGAGACGTCGAAGGCGTCCTTGTCCAGCGGCCAGATAGTCGGGCCCTTGTGCACGTGGATGTTGCGGATGCCCAGTTCCTGGCACTTCTCCAGATACCGGTACGCGGCCGGGTCCTTGAGCGTCCAGCCGCGCGAGCCGTTGTTCCACTCGGCGGTGTAGAGCTTGACGCCGATGCTGCCGTAGCGGTCGACGTTCTCGGCCAGCTTCTTCAGCCCGTCGTCGCCGTCGCGCGGGTCCCAGCGGGTGTTCGCGATGAACTTGCCGGGGTGCTTGGCGCCCAGCGCGGCGTTCTTCTCGGTGGTGTTGAAGCCTTCCTTGTACCATTCGGTCAGATAGGTCGGCTGGAAGATCGCGATGTCCACGTAGCCGTCCTGGAAGACGTCCTTCATCAGGTCGTCCTCGGTGTAGGACATGAACTTCTCGATCGGCCAGTGCGTCGATTCCGGCCCCAGCCCCTGATAGGCGTGGAAGCACTCGATCCAGCCCTTGGCGTACTGCTCGGCGCCCGGCACCCAGTTGTCCGGGCCGGCGTTCCAGTAGTGCATGTGGCTGTCGACGACGAAGTACTTCTGGCCATCCTTCTCGTACAACGCGCTACCTCCCGGCCTTGAGGTCGAATCCGATGAATTCGGCGGCGTCCTCGGGGTTGGCGAACATGATCGTCCGGTCGTCCTCGTGGATCATCCGGCCGTAGTGGGTGGACATGCTCTCCTCGAACTGGGCCGCGTCGAAGTAGCCGGGCTCCTCGCCCAGCGCCTCGGAGACCTCGTCGTAGACGACGTCCATCCGGTTCGTCGCGTCCACCCGGATCATCGAGGGCAGTGGCGTCACCCGTACGTTGGGCTTGGTCCGCATGACATCCGCGACGACCACGCCGACCTGGTTGTTCATCAGCGTGAAGCCACACATGTTGGACGCGGTGTTGTCGGACTTGAACGGGCTCGGCGCCGTCTTGAACTGCTGTGTCACCGCTCCAGCTCCTTCGGGATGTCCAGGCCGAGATCGGTCACGATGCCGGCGAAACGGCTCTTCACACGGTCCAGCGCGTCCTCGAAGCGCAACGGCTTGTGGTCCGGCTGCGACCACAGCGGCTGCATCGCGCGGGCGGCGCCGATCGAGGTCCCGGCCCACTCGGCCAGCCAGGCGTTGAGGGTCCGCTTGTTGTGGTCGGCGAACTCCCGGTCGCTGGTGAGCAGCTCGTACAGGGCCCGGGTGTAGCGCAGGTCCCGTTCGGCGAAGTCGTACTCCTCGGCGCCGACGATCGTCGGGGTGACGAAGTCGCCGTTGCGCGGCGCCGCCTGCATCACGAGCTGGCTGCGGAACAGCTCGCCGACCAGTGGCTGGAACACCACGTTGGCGGCGAACACGGCCTCGCCCCAGTCGTCGATGCCGGTCAGCCGCTCGGCCGTCTCGCGGACGCCCTGCCACGCCGGATCCGCGTTCCAGGTCTCCAGGTGCGCGGTGCCGTCGAAGCCCTCGATCTCCTCGCTGAGGGTGAGCTGGTACAGCGCCAGGTCCTGGGCGGCCCGGATCAGGTGCATGCTGTTGACCGCGATCGCGGTGTTGTGCATGTTGGTCGGCCCGCGGCGGTTGGCGTTCGCGAACAGGTACAGGCCGAGTCCGTGGTCGACGTGCATCCACGCGCCGATGTGCTGCTGCACGAAACGCACCCAGTTCGGGTTCCACTGCTCGAACGCCTTGGCCTGGCGGGCCGCGTCGACGTTCTGGTTGACCTGGCGCACGACGTTGGCGTTGTAGCGGTAGAGCGAGAGCTCCCACTCCTCGTTGGGGTCGCGGAACTCGTGCCAGCCGTGCGCCGGCCACTCGTAGCCCTGCCCGCCGGTGCCGGGTCCGCGTTCGGGCTCGGGGCGGTCGCTGCCCCACGCCTTCAGGGCGGTCCAGTCCAGCGGGTAGCCGCCGCGACCGTCGGCGAACCCGTACAGCCAGCCCTGCGCGAGGTAGTGCCGGGGATCCGGCTGCACCTCGACGGTGACGTCCTCGTAGTGGGTCTGCTTGCGCTTCTGCGGAGTGAAGTAGTTGAACCGGCGCGCCGTCGAGTCCGGGAACTCCTTGGCGCCGGCCTCGGCGTCGGTGAAGACGGGCTTGGGAACGCTGCGTTCCGTCGCGGTCGTCATCAGTCCTCCCCACCTGTGGTCGTGAATTTGTCGTAGTAGATGTGTTTCTCGGGCGCGCCGAGCGACGCCATCAGCGGCTGGGCCGCTTCGACCATCGGTGGCGGACCGCAGAGGTACGCGTGTGCTCCGCGCAGGTCGGCCTCGTACCGCTTGAGCACGTCGGTGATGAAGCCGACCTCGCCGTCCCAGTCGTCGCCGTCCGGCTCGGACAGCGCCGGCACGAACCGGAAGCCGGGCAGTTTGTCCCGCAACGCCTCGATCTCGTCGACAAAGCAAAGATCCTTGGCCGTACGGGCTCCGTAATAGAACACGGCCTTGCGCTCGATTCCGCGCTCGGCCATCGAGCGCAGCAGTGCCAGGATCGGCGCCAGGCCCGCGCCGCCCCCCACGAAGATCAGGTCCTTGTCGGGGGCGTCGCGCAGCGTGAACACGCCGAACGGCCCGGTCAGGTCGAGCCGGTCGCCGACCCGCAACCGGCCGTCCAGGAACGACGAGAACACGCCGTCCGGGTAGACCTTGATGACGAACTCGAGCCGCCCGTCCTCCTTGCTGGACGTGTTCGCCATCGAGAACGAGCGCGTCACCTCCGTACCGGGCACCTTGATGTCCATGTACTGGCCGGGAAAGAACGTGATCTCGGCCGGCTCGATCAGCCGCAGGACCAGGTGCCGGAGGTCGTGGGTCACCTTGTCGATCGCCACGACCTCGGCCACCGCGTTCTGGATGGGCAGCCCCGAGCGGATCATGTCCTCGTCGAAGTTGAGCAGCTCGATCGTCACGTCCTCGTACACGTGCGCCCGGCACAGCAGCGTGAAGCCCTCCTCCAGCTCGTAGTCGGGCAGCGCGAACGTGGAATAACGGTCGAGTTCGATGTCGTCACCGTCGAGCACGAACGACTTGCAGGAGGCGCACTGGCCCTCCTTGCAGCCGTGCATGAGCATCAGCCCCTGCTCGGCTGCGGAGCGCAGCACGGTCTGCTCCTCGTCGACCTCGATCTCGATGCCGACCGGCTCGAACCGGACCCGGTGCTTCTCACCCATGGCGTCAGCGCGCAAACCGGCCGGCCGGGCCGCCCCTGATGTACTGCGCGTGGAACGCCGCGCGCTCTTCGTCGGTCATCTCGTTGAGCAGCACGTTCGGGCTCTGCAGCGGACCCATCCGGCGCAGGTGGTCCAGCGTCCACATCTTCTTCGGGTCGTCCAGGTTGAGGTGCGGCTGCGCGACCATCGTCTTGCCGTCGTCGCGGACGTAACCCATGTCCTTGACCACGTCGGCCCAGTTCCAGCCGTGGTAGAGGGTCTCCCACTCGCGGGCGCCGATGAGCTGACCCATGTTCGGGGTCTGACGACCCTGGTAGGTGGGCCGGAACGCCTCGACGTCGGTCCACCGGCAGACCTCGTGGCAGTACGTGCGCCACTGCCCGTTGACCTCGGCCATCACCATGTCCTCGCGGACCAGGCACGGGACCATGCAGGTCCAGCAGCGGTGCGGGTACTGGTAGTCGACGTCCTCGGCGACGATCGGGTGGTGCCCGTTGGGCGTACTCAAGCGGTTGTAGTTCTCCCACCACTTGCCGTACCGGTCATACCAGCCCGGGTACTTGTACTCGAACCACTCGAAGTCCTTGTCGGTCATCGGGTCGATCCGCCAGTAGTTGGCCAGCCAGCCGGTCGCGAAGAACTGCGCCACCTCGTGCACGTAGCCCTTGTTCCAGATCTGGTTCCACGACTCCTCGATCAGGTCGTGCGGGATGACCAGGCCGTACTTCTCCAGCGGTACGAGATAGCTGCGGTAGTAGTCGTCGTAGATCCAGCGGCGCCACATCTCGGCGTACGACTCGCGGTCCTTGCGCCGGTCCTTGGTGCCGTACTCGATGAACGTGCCGATCGCGGCGTCCACCACGCGGTGGTTGTTCCACCAGGCGTACCGGAGATCTCTCTCGAGCAGTTGGTGGTTGCCCTCGTCGGCGAGCGCCATCAGCAGGGTGGCGTACCCGTTGCTGATGTGCCGCGACTCGTCGGACTGCACCGAGTGGAACACGGTCGGCAGCAGGTAGTCGCCGTTCGCGGCGGCCTCGGCCGGCATCGCGACGAACAACGTGTTGGTGAACGCCGTCTCGGCCACGATGGTCAGGTAGATGCTGGCCGCGGTGATCGCGTCGCCGGTGATGAAACCCTCGGCGAACTGGCGGCCGATGGTGCCGCAGTAGTCGTTCTGGAAATTGCGCAGGCTCGAGTTGAAGCCGGCCGGGTCGATGTAGTTGTTCATGTACAGGCGCTTGAGGTTCTGCTGGATCGTCGAGTGCCGTACCTCGTCGATCATCTGGATCGCCTGGCCGTTGTGCAGCTCCGGGTTCGGCACGTTGCGGAACAGCAGCGGCATCGCCCGGGCCGCCGAGATCTCCGGCAACGGGATGATCGACAGGAACAGCTTCTGCCACTCCAGCCAGCGTTCCTGCACCTGGCGGAACATGTTGCCGCGGATCGCGCCGTCGGACGCGCCGTACACCCGGTGGTCCTTCTCCTCCTGCATCGGGAAGTACGACCGCAGCACCTGCTTGAGTGGGTCCTTCTTCTGCGCCTTGCGGAACGTGTAGTCGGTTCCGTAATGCGAGACCGGCTGGTGGTACATCGGTTCCCAGGCCAGCTCCTGGATCTTCTGATGAGCCTTGGCCACGCTCTGCCGACTCATAAGGTCAACTCCTTCGACAGCTCTGCAGTCCTTCAGACCGCATCAGACCCCGGCTCGGCCTGAGCTGCGGTCTCACAATGAGTCAGGGCTAAACGTCCTTTTCCCCGAAGACCGCAGCCCGGATCTCGGCCAGGTGGGCCTTGACGTTCTCGCCGACCTGGCGGTCGCCTTCCGGCGCCGGCTCGATACCGAACGCGCGCAGCAGCTCGGCGGCGGGCGCGCCCGGATCGGCGTTACCCAGCGTCGGATGCAGGCCGTGGTCGGCCAGATGGTGGAAGACCACATTGACGACGGTCCACGGGTTGAACGTCTCGGACGGCGGCTCCATCGCCTGAGTCCATCGCGGAGTCGCTCGTTTGGGGTCTCAACATGAGACGAAACAGGAATCGAAGCAGGTAGACGCGGCGCGTACGGTGTAGTCAGCACGCGACGGAGGGCAAGGGAGCCCCGCCCATGCCACCTGAACATCCACCCGACACCGGTGACATGAGACTGGCGAAGACCCGCGAGCGGTTCCTCACCGCCGAGCAGGTCGATCCGCACCATGTCCGGGACTCGATCCTGGCCTCGTGGTGGCGATCGCGCCGGTGGAATGTGGCCGCCGACCGGATCGACCTGGCCTACCGCCATGCCCCCGATCTGGACACTCCGCTGACCCGCAGCGCGTTACCGGTGCTGCGGCATCTGCGTCACCACCTGGACGGCCAGCCGATCAGCATCATCCTGACCGATCCGACCGGGCTGGTCCTGGTGCGCCTGGACGCCGGCCGCGACCTCGACACCCACCTCGACCGGGTCAACCTGGCGCCCGGCTTCAGCTACGCCGAGGAGTTCGTCGGCACCAATGGGATCGGCACCGCGCTGGAGGGCGGCCGGCCGATGCACGTGTTCGGCCACGAGCACTACGCCGAGCACCTGGAGGACCTGGCCTGCGCCGGGGTGCCGATCCACCACCCGATCTCCGGCAAGACGGTCGGCGCGGTCGATCTCACCTGCTGGCGCAAGGACGCCGACCCGCTGCTGCTGACCCTGGCCAAGACGACGGCGGGACAGATCCAGCAGGCGCTGCTCAGCGACAGCGGGATCCAGGAACTGACGCTGCTCCAGGAGTACCTGCGCACGTGCAGGCGTACGGCGGGAATTGTGTTCGCTCTGAACAACGACGTGGTGATGATGAACGACATCGCCCGGCACGCGCTCGACCCGGCCGAACAGGCGGTGCTGCTGACCCAGGCGGCCGAGACGCTGGCCGGCCGCAACCCGGCCGCGTCGCTGCTGGTCGAGCTGCCCAGCGGGGTGAAAGCGCGGATGTTCTGCCGGCCGGTGCGCGGCGAGGGCCTGCTCAGCGGCGGCGTCGTGCATGTCAAGCTGGGCGAGCAACCCGCGGGCGTACGCCTCGACCCCGGCCCCGGGCCGCGGATGTTCCTGCCCGGCCTCGTCGGCAGCGGCGGGCTCTGGCTCAGCGGCTGCCACCAGGTGAAATCGGTGTACGACACGGGCACGTGGCTGGCCCTGGAAGGCGAGCCCGGGGTGGGCAAGCTGGCCGCCGTGCGCGCGATCCACCAGTACGAACGGCCCGCCGCGCACTTCGCCGTCGTGGATGCGGCCGCCCCGGGCCGTGGCTGGCTGGCCGACGTGCGCCGCGAACTGGCCGGCGGTGCAGGCGTGCTGGTCATCCGCCACGTCGACAAGATCAGCGCGGCGGCCCTGGAAAAGCTGACGAAGCTGCTCGAACAGGGCGGTGCCGCGCCGCCGTGGGTCGCGGTGACGCTGAGCCCCCGGCACGACGGCGGCGAGCTGGCCGGGCTGCTGCGCTTCTTCCCGAGCACGGTGGAGCTGCCGCCGCTGCGCTACCACCTGGAGGACGTGCCGGCGCTGGTCTCGTTCTTCCTGTCCAAGCTGGTCACCGACGGGCGGCTGGGGTGTTCGCCGGAGGCGATGCAGATGCTCAGCCGGGCGAGCTGGCCGGGCAACGTCGAGCAGCTGTGGCAGGTGCTGCGCAACATCGTCCAGCACCGGCGCGGCGGCACCATCCAGCCCGGCGACCTGCCGGCCGAGTGCCGCACGGTCAGTCGCCGGCTGTTGAGCCCGCTGGAGGCGATGGAACGCGACGCGATCGTGCGCAGCCTGCAGGACTGGGACGGCAGCAAGGTCAAGGCGGCGGCCGCACTCGGCATGTCCCGCGCCACCATCTACCGCAAGATCCACGAGTACGGCATCGTCGCCCCGCCGCGGCACGCCTGATCACCTGCATCGTCGCGGCACCGTGTCACCCGGCCTGATTGACCGGCAGGGACACGACGATTGTGGTGCCCTTGCCGGCCGGGCTGCTCACCATGATCGCGCCGCCCAGCGCCTCTACCCGGTCGCGCAGGCCGACCAGCCCCGAGCCGTTGGACGGGTCGGCGCCGCCGGTCCCGTCGTCGCTCACCGACAAACGCAGCCAGCCGTTGCGCTCCTCGACCAGCACCTCGGCGTGCTCGGCCTGGGCATACTTGCTGGTGTTGGTCAAAGCCTCCGAAACCACATAATAAGACGCTATTTCCACCGATGGCGGGAACCGTTGCTCGGTGTGCACCCGCATCTCCACCGGCAGCGGCGCCCGCCGGGCCAGCGTCCGCAGCGCCGGGCTGAGCCCACCCTCGGACAGGATCGCCGGGTGGATCCCCCGGGAGATCTCCCGCAGGTCGTCGAGCACCTCGGTGATCTCGGTGGCGGCCGCCTGCACCGCCGCGCGAATCTCCTGCTGCCCGTCGGTCACCGTGGTCTCGGCCAGGCGCAGCTCCAGGGCCAGCGAGACGAGCCGCTGCTGGGCGCCGTCGTGCAAGTCCCGTTCGATGCGCCGGCGCGTCTCGTCGGCGGCCGCCACCACCCGCGCGCGGGAGGCGATCAGCTGGCCGTGACTTTCCGCGTTGGCGACCGCGGTGGCGATCAGCTCGGTGAAGTCGAGCAGCCGTTTCTCGATGTCGATGGGCAGTTCCTCGCCGCGTACGCCGAAAGCGCCCCACACCCGCCCCTCGACCGTGATCGGGCAGAAGATCGCCGAGTCCGCGCTCGCCGAACTGCCCGCCGTGACGGTCGTCAGAATCTGCGGGTCACGCAGCAGCCCGAGCAGGCCGGGCGCGGCGCCGTCGCCGCTGCCGCCGGCGTCGCTGCCGGCTCGACCGGCGCGGTCGCCGGCGAGATGCGACGGCGTCCCGTCCGGCGCGAACCGCACGATGATTGTCGTGTCCGCGCCGAGCAGGGCCGTCACCTCGTTGGTGACCGAGGTGAAGACGTCGTCCGGCTGGGCTCCGGCGGCGACCAGCGTCGCCACCCGGCGCAGCGCCGCCTGTTCCCGGGCCAGCCGGTTGATCTCCACGCTGCTTTCCGCGTTTGCCACGGCGGTCGCGACGAGCTCGGTGAACCTGGTGATCTGCGCCTCGGTCTCCGGCGGGAACGCCTGGTCGCCGCGGGTGGACGCGGCGATGACCCCCCAGATGTGGCCGCCGACCACGATCGGGCACCCCACCGACGAGCGGATGCCCAGCTCATGGGCCTCGTCGGCGATCCGGCCGGTGGCTCGTTCGAAGGTGTCGACGCGGGCCGGGGCACCGGTGCGCAGCACCGCCCGGGCGATGCTCGGGCCGTCCAGCTCGATCCACGTGCCGACGGCCAGCACGGCGGGCACCCGGCTCCAGACCGCGACGCCGACCACCCCGTCCTCGTCGTAGCGCTCCATCCGGGCCAGGTCGGCGTCGCAGAGCAGGCCGACCTCGCGGGTGACCGCCTCGAACACGGTGACCGGTTCCGGGGACCGCGCGACCAGGGTGGCGACCCGTCGCAGCGCGGACTGCTCGCGCGACAGCCGGGCCGACTCCACCACCGCTCGCCGCATCCGGGCGGCCAGCTCGGCCACCACCAGCGCGGTCACCAGGAAGACACCCATCGGCACCAGGTCGCGCTCCTCGGCGATCCAGAACGAATGCACCGGCGCGAGGAACAGGTACGAGAACACCACGACGCTGAGCAGCACCGCGAAGACCGCCACGTGGATGCCCCAGGTGATGGCCACCGGCAGCACCACCAGCATGTACAGCACGAGCAGGCTGAGCGCGGGCAGACGCGGTTCCAGCAAAGCGATGGCCGTGCTGACGACGGCCGTCAGCAACGCCGCGACAACGAGACCGCTCACCCAGTGAGCGGCCAGCGCCCTCCAGCGGTCGAACGTCATCACAGGTGCGCCCCCCGGGCACATGTTATGCCTGGTAGCGCCCCTGACGACAGTGCTCTTGCCGGTTGTTGGCCGGGGTCTTACTCGTCGTTCGCCGGCAGGCTGTCCATGAACGAGCTGACCGAGAAGACCGCGCGGCCGGCGCCGGCCGGTCCGTATCCGGGCGGGCTGGACAGCCCGTTGGCCTCCATGACAGCGCGGTACGTCTCCAGCAGCCGGACGTGGTATTCCAGCGGCGCGCCGTCCGGGTTGGTCTTGCCCAGCGGGGTGGTCGGTTCCGGGCACCAGGTGGTGAAGCGCGGCGTGATCCCCCGGGACATGAAATACTCCAGGCCCTCGGCGGTGGAGTCGATCGCCTCGTTGACCGTGGTGAAGCCGAACGGCTCGGCCATCTCGATGCCGGCCACGAAGTTCGGGATGACGTTGCGCGCCCCGAAGATCTCGGCGGAGTCCAGGATGCGGCGGTGCCACTCCTCCCGGCCCACGTACCGCTCTTTACCGGGGCAGTACAGCTCGAACAGCCGCTTGTCCCACACTTCGTAGTTAGGGTGATAAATGCGGACGCCGTAGTCGTGGAAGCGCTGCACGCTCTCGCGGGGCAGCGCCTGCGCCACCACCTTGCCGATCCAGCGACCCGGGAAGTGCTGCTCGATGGCCTCCGCGTACTGGCCGTAGAAGTCGGCCTCGGCCTTGCCACCGACGTGCGAGGTGATGCTGCCGCCGGTCAGCGTGTACGCCCGGGAGGCGCCGTCGGTGTCGTACTTGGCGATGATCTCCAGCGCCTCGAGGACCTCATCGACCGGCTTGACTCCGGTATACGGCCGGCCGGCCGCCTTGTGCTGACGCCAGTTGTGGTTGATGTCGCAGTACTGGCACTCTTCCTTGGCGCCGAAATACTGACAGACGCGGAAGACTGTCAAGTAAATCAGGTATCCCCATTGGATGGTCGGCGCGACCTCCATGACGGACTTCCCGTTGGCGAGCTTGTGCTGGTAATACGGCGGCATCGGGGGCAGCCCGACGTCCGCGATCGGCTTGTCGTCGAGGAACAGCGTCAGCTTGCCGTCCGCGTCGGGCTTCACCCGGTACGGCGAGTCGGGGTTGGTGCGCACCGAGACCACCGTGCGACGCAGCTCGTACGGCCCGCCGGTCAGCACGATCTCCTCCGGGGGGCGGCGCAGCGCGGCCTCGCCCAGCTCCGGCAGCGTCCGGTGGTCGAACGAGAAGATGAAGTACGACTTCGGCTTGACCTGCCCGTTCTCGTTGTCGGTCAGCGCCGAGTCGTCGAACGCCATCCCGCCGCGCAGCAGATCCTCCTTGATGATCGCCTCACGCGGCACGTGGGGAAAACGCCCCATCAGGTCCTCGACGAGGTCCGTACGCGATGTCATGTGTCCTCCCGCTGTTGCCCTCGCAACCATACGTCCCCGCTCCGGGCCGCCCGCGACCCTCCCTAGATCAACTCCGTACGCTAAAACCTCAACCCGCATTCAAGTCAAGTTCCCGGTACGCCCGTGCCCCGGCACCCCGGAAGCCCTTGGTGACCATCCAGACGCCGACGGCCAGCTCCCAGCCCGCGATCGGCAGGGTGGCCAGCAGCGACAGCCCGGAGGTCTGCTCGTTGCCACCGAACAGCGTCGCGAGCCCCGCGGCGACCAGCAGCGGCGCGCCGATCAGGCCGACCACCGGGATGACGCGCGGCACGAGGCGGGCCCGCAGCAGCAGCGTCCCGAACATCGCCGCGTTCAGCGCGGGCATGATCCCTGGCCCGAACAGAAAGGTCCAGTCCTTGACCGCGACCAGCGCCTGCCCCACCACGCTCAGCGTCGCCGGGTCGGCCGCGCCACCAGGGACGCCCGCCGGGTTCCCGGCCAGGACACCGCTCGGGTTCCCGGCCAGGACACCGCTCGGGTTCCCGGCAAGGACACCGCCTGCGACGCCGCCCGGGTTGCCGCCCAGGTCGCTGGCGGGGGCGGCGATCGCGGCGCCGATGGCGTCCTGCCGCAGCGTGACGACGGCGAGGACGCTGACGACACCGACGATGATGATCCCCGCTTCGATCAGGCGGGTGGTGAGGAAGCCGAGCGCCAGCGACTCGCCGTGCCGCCGGATGACCGGGAACACGACCACCGCGGTGGCGGCGCAGGCGAGCGCGGTGACGAAGTCGAGCAGGCCACCCCACAGAACCCGGGTCTCACTCCCCGCGCCGAGGATGAAGCCCGGGTCGTCGAGGACCGGCGCGAGCAGCAGCAGTGCGGGCACAGAGGCGACGAAGGTGATGAGGTAGAAGACCCCGCAGAGACGCACGTTGATGTTCATGAGCCGCAGCGTAGGGCCCGGCGCGGGAACCGGTCATCACCACAGGTGATGAGATGACGCCTCGACGTGGCGAGTTGACTGCATTGACGTCTTGAATCAATGCAGTCAACTCAAGTCAACACGTCGCCCGCGAGGACACGCCCGGGCAAGCAGCCAGCCTCGCCGCGGGCGGCCACAACCTGCACGACGCCGCGGCTCCCCACACCCGCAAGCAACCAGCCTCGCTGTGGCCGGCCACAACCTGCACGACGCCGCGGCTCCCCACACCCGCAAGCAACCAGCCTCGCTGTGGCCGGCCACAACCTGCACGACGTCGCGGCTCCCCACACCCGCAAGCAACCAGCCTCGCCGCGGGCGGCCACAACCTGCACGACGTCGCGGCTCCCCACACCTGGGCCGACTCCGGCATGACCGCGACCAAACGAGCCGAATAGTTGCACAACCCGGGATGGGCGCTCCCGAACACTGTAACGATTCAACTGCTTCGCTCGTTCGAGCGCCGATCCCCGTTTTGGTTTCGTAGTCCACGCCCGCGCCGGCCAGCGTTTGGTCGCCGTCCCGCCGGACGCCTTCTGAGCAGAGCATGCGCATCGCGGGATCGGGGCGGCTTTGTCCGATTAGGAAGCCTTCGTGCGGCGGGTTCGAGTGTCCGGTGTAGACCTTGGAGAGTTGTGGTCGATATGTGGGCGTAACTCTCCAAGGTCTCGATTCCAGGTCTTGCCGGCGGCCTCCAAAAGCCGCGAAGTAACACGAATCATCCGTCCAATGTAGAGGCCTGTCCACGATGTGGTCTGTCCCTGTCACATCGCGGGACGCTCGGCCGGATCGGCCATCAAGATTCGCAAAATCCACGATGCACGAGGTGCCCACAAGGCACAATTGCCGCAAAGCACCACCGAGCGGACCACCGCGCGTGCCGTGCCGACCGCAAGGCGGGCGGCACCCCGAACGCGGCTGCGGCAGGCAAGCCCGCCGCACGTGACAGGTCCGGCCCACCACGTGGCCATCCCGGCGCACATGGCCAGTCGACCGCAGGTGGCCAGCCCGGCGCACATGGCCAAGCATGCCCGCGTGACCAATGCGGCCCGCGTGATTAACCCGGCCCGCGTGGCCAGCCCGGCCCGCGCGACCAGCCCGGCCCGCGCGACCAGCCCGGCCCGCGCGACCAGCCCGGCCCGCGCGACCAGCCCGGCCCGCGCGACCAACCCAGCCCGCGTGACCAACGCGGCGCGCGCGAGGGCGCGGCGGCCGTGCTGCGTGCCTGCCGCGCCCTCGCGTCATGCGGTCATGAGCGCGTCTCGATGTGCGGTCAGGACTCGCCGTCGGTGCCGGACGGGGCGATGCCGTTGTGTGAGTTGACCGGCGCCGGGCCGCGCCACACTTCGTCGTTCGGCACCGGCTCGAAGTCCACCAGCCCGGGCATCGTCATCTCCGGCTTCGCGTGCGTGCGGTGCGCGGCCAGCGCCGCCCGGTGGTAGTCCTCCAGCTCGGTGAGGAACCCGCTGTCGGCGTAGACCGTGCCGTCGACCAGCGGGCCCGGCCGGCCCTCCAGCACCGCCACGACGTCCTCGCCGGTCAGGGTCTTGTGCGACTCCAGGGCGTGGGCCAGGGCGAGCACCTGCCGGCGGTTCTCCTCCAGGATCTCCGCGGTGCGCTTGAGCAGCACGCCGAGGTTGTCCTCGATCCGGTCGGCCAAGGCGCGGCGTACGGACATGTCGTTCTTCTCGGCGTTCGGCGGCGCGCCGCCGGGGGTGCCGGAGCCGATCCGGCTGGACGCCGCGTAGGAGGAGACGGTCGAGCCCATCCCCCACACGCCTTCCATGTTGGTCGCGACCGAGGTGGCCGACTCGAGGTCGCCGGAGACACCGGACGAGCTGTCGCCCTCGAAGAACATGCGCTCGCCGGCCAGCGACGCCAGCGCGACGCAGATGTCCGACTCGTAGTGGCTGCGCCAGCTGGTGAACTGGTCCTCGGGCGGGATGCTCGCGACCATCCCGAGGTAGCCGCTGCCCTTTTCGATCGTCGCGATGTCGATCTCCATGTGGTGCCGGGTGCGGTAGGCGACCACCGCGTGGCACGCCTCGTGCACCGCCACCGCGTGCCGTTCGCGCTCGATGTACTCGACGTTCTCCGCCGGGCCGAGCTCCTTGAGCTGCTTGGCCCGGATGATGTCGCGCCACGTGATCGCGTCGCGCCCGTCCCGGATCGCGGTGATCAGCGCCTCGTTCACCATGTCCTTGATGGTGGCCCCGGTGGCGTACGGGGTGATGGTGGCGAGTTTGTCGATCTGCTCGGGGGTGAGCTCGTGCTTGACTTTGTCGAGGTAGCCGTCGTACGTGCGGACCCGGCCGGCCTTGGTCGGGTAGCCCACCTTGTAGATCCGGTCGATGCGGCCGGGTCGCAGCAGTGCCTCGTCCAGCGCCTCGGGCAGGTTGGTCGCCATCATCACCAGGATGCGGTACTTGGGTGGCGGCTTCGGACGCATGCCCAGCACCCGGCGTACGTGCCGGTTGACGAAGCCGCGCGGCTTCTTCAGGCCGGACAGCTCGGTCAGCAGCGCCTCGAGCGTGCCCATGCCGCCACCCCCGCCGCCCATGCCGGGGAACCCGACCTGCGCCTTGTCGGTGGCGGAAGGGGCCGCGGCGGCCGCGTTCTGGGTGAGCATCCAGCGCGAGTCGTTCGACAGGTACGAGAAACCGTTGCAGCCGGCCGCCTGGAACGGCGCCGGCGTCATGCCACGCGGGAAACCGCCGCCACCCTGGGCCAGCGCGCCGCGATTACCGAGCGAGTCGGCCTCGTCGAAGAAGACGATGACGCCCCCGTAACGCAGGGCGAGCTTGCGCAGCTTGCGGAACAGTCCCTTGACCTTCAGCACGCCGACACCGAAGAACATGTTGATGAAGGCGCCCGGGTCGACGAACACGTACGGCTTGCCGGTCTCGCCGGCCACCGCCTCGGCCATCAGGGTCTTGCCGGTGCCGGGCGGTCCCCACAGCAGGATGCCGCCGGGCACGTACCCGCCCTTGGCCTCGATCGCCTCCGGGTTCTCCAGGTAGACGATGTTCTCCTTGACCCGCTCCAGCACATGGTCCTGGCCCCAGACGTCGGTGAAGCGGGTCTTCACGTCGTCCGGGAAGTAGACCTCGACGCCGCCCCGGGACAGGAACCAGAAGATCGCGCCGAACTGGGCGACCGCCACGAACAGCACGAAGATCACTTGGAGGAACAGCGGGGCGGCCGACCAGATCAGGGCCGGGAGCTGGAACAGCGCGGTGAACGGCGACGTCTTGAGCACCTGGCCGAGGATCAGCGCCAGCACCGCGATGACGAGCAGCCACTTGAACACCCGCAGGATCCGGTACCGGGTCCAGTCGGAGAACTTCCGATGCGTGGACCGCTCGAAGCCGCCGAAGATGCCCTCGGCCCACAGCCGGTGGTAGCCCGGGGCGTGCTCGCTGATCAGGAAGTGCAGTTGCCGGACGAGTTCCAGGCCGACGAGCACCAGCAGCACGATTCCCTTGGCGTCGCGCAACTGCAGGCGTACGGCGTCACCGAATGGCAAAATGGGATCGTTTGCCATCGATGCCCAAACGATGGCGAACCACGCCGCCACGAACAGCAGCAGGAATTTCACCCGGTCCCAGAACGAAAGCCTCTTCCGGGTCGGCCGGGGGGTATCGACCTGGATCTCGGTCATGAGCTGCTCCTCACCGTGAACGACGTCGCGATGTCGTTCAGCTCGCTCGACCGGTCGCTGTAACACCGGGAGGAGCATCGGATGATCAGCTCATAGAGCTTGCTGCTGTCGCTGTTCACCAGCGCTATCTGGTCGAAGGTGTGCAGCACGCTGTTGTCCATCTCGTATTCGTAGGTCACCCGCACGCCGTGCAGGCCGCTGGACGGGGTGAGGACCTGGTCGCGCAGCAGCTGGAACCCGGGAAGCCCGCCGGTCGCGGTGGCCGCGGCCTGCTGGCGAGCGGCATCGGTGACCGGCAGGAACAGATCCCGCAGCGAATCCAGCGAGATCTCGTTCTGCGCCTCCGGAGTCAGCGGGGAGACCCGGGCGTAGACCACCGGCTCGTCCGTCTCGTCGCCGGTGACCAGGTGTTCCGCGGTCGGATGCGCCGACGCGTCGTACAGCACCGACCACCACGCCTGTTCGCGTTGCTGGGCGGCGACCGAATCGGGGTTGGTGCCGCTCAACGCGTCGTCGAGCGTTTTCGTATCGGCCGCATGCCAGTCGTGGGGCACCTTGAAATAGGTCATCTGCCCCGAGTTCTTGACATAGTTGAATTCCGGCGCCGCGCAGGCACCGAGGAGCAGGACGCCGGCGGTTGCCGCCGCCGCGCCCCATCGCATTGCTCGTCTCAGCACAAAGGTCCACCACTCCGACTTCAGGACGATCACCGCAGACAACGCTTGCCGGTGCGCATTTGTTCAAGCTGTGAGTTGTCCGACTCGGGGGAACGAGACTTCAAAAAATAGCCGTTATCGGCGCATATTAATGGCGCCCTGACGTCCATTGAGCATTCATTTCCCGCGCTGGCCTGGCGATCTCCCGGCCGGCGCCCGGGGCTCCGGCGGTGCCCGCCGGCGCGCGTTCACATCGGATGGTGTGATGTCGCTGACACCCACGCGGACGCGCTGACCCCCGCCACCGTGTCCATCCTCGACATCGGCGCAGGTCACCACGTGGATGCCGGGAGTGGCCGGCGACCTTCCGGGGCGGCCTAACACTTCTTACAAGCCGGAAACAACTTCTTGACACATCTGACGGAGTCGATGTTGGCTCTGCTGACAACGTTGTCAGGGAGAGGAACCTGATGCTTCGAACTCGTGTCCTCGCCGCGTTAGCCGGGGTGGCAGTGACCATCCCGATCGGCGCGGCAGCGCAGGCCTCCGGGCCCGCACAGCTCATCTCGAACCCGGTCAATTACGTAAATCCGTTCATCGGCACGACGAACGCCGGCAACACCTACCCGGGTGCCGTGAAGCCGTTCGGCATGCTCGCCTTCAGCCCGCAGACCTCGCGGGGCCAGCTGGCCACGCCCGCGCCCGGCGGGTACGAGTACAACGCTCCGAAGATCCGCGGGCTGAGCCTGACCCACGTCAGCGGCGTCGGTTGTTACGGCGCGAACGGTGACATCCCGATCATGCCGTACGTGGGTGCGGTGACCACCTCGCCCAGCGCCGACACCGGTGACGTCGTCTACGGCAGCACGTATCAGCACGCCAACGAGGCGGCCGCGCCCGGCTACTACAAGGTCGGCCTGGACAGCGGTGCGGGCGCGGAGCTCACCGTCACCGACCGCACCGGCATGGGCAAGTTCACCTTCCCCGCCGACAAGCCGGCCAGCCTGCTGTTCCGTACGTCCATGTCGGAGACCGGCAGCACCGATGCGACGGTGCACATCGACCCGAAGACCCGCACGATCACGGGCTCGGTCAGCGCCGGTAACTTCTGCGGCCCGCAGAGCACCGACAACTCGCACTCGTACTACACGCTGCACTTCGTCGCGACGCTCGACCAGCCGTTCAGCACGACCGGCACCTGGAAGGACGCGACCGTCACCCCGGACAGCACCGACGCGGCGGGCGGCAGCGGCTACAGCGGCGGCCAGCCGGTCGCCGGCAAGGGCTCCGGCGGCTACGTCACGTTCGCGCCGGGGACGAAGGCCGTGTCGATGCGCGTGGCCATCTCGTACACGGACCTGGCCGGCGCCGAGCACAACCTGGCGGCGGAGCAGCCGGGCCGGATCGGCTTCGACACGATCAAGAAGAAGGCGCAGGACGCCTGGAACGACCGCCTCGGCAAGATCAAGATCGGCGGCGGCACCACCGCGCAGCGCACCACTTTCTACACCGCGCTCTACCACTCCACCCTGGAGCCGACGCTGACCAGCGACGTCGACGGCCGCTACTACGGCGCCGACGACAAGATCCACCGGCTTGCCAAGGGACAGAAGGCGCAGTACGGCACCTTCTCCGGCTGGGACCAGTACCGGGCCCAGGTGCAGCTGCTGGCCCTGCTCGACCAGCGGCAGGCGGCCGACTATGCGCAGTCGCTGTTCAACTACGCCACCCAGCGCGACGGCGAGTGGGACCGCTGGCTGCTGGAGAACGGCAAGACCAGCGTCATGTCCGGCGACCCGTCCGCGGCCGCGGTGGCGGCGATCTACGCGTTCGGGGCGAAGGGCTTCGACGCGAAGGGCGCGCTGAAGTCGCTCGTGACGGCGGCGACCGTGCCGACTGACAACGATGTCAGCGACGCCGGCTGTAACGTCGAGTGCTTCGGGCAGCGTCCGTCGCTGCAGGACTACATGGACCTCGGCTACGTGCCGGCCGACGACTGCCACTGCTGGGGCGGCGCCGCCGAGACCCTCGAGGACTCGGCCGCCGACTACGGCATATCGCAGCTGGCCCAGGCGCTCGGCGACAAGAAGACCGCCGCCACGTTCCTGGACCGCTCGCACAACTGGCGCAACGTGTTCGACCCGGCGGCCAAGGCCGAGACCGGTCTCGAGCACAACATCCGCGAGCACGTCACCGCCATCACCGCCAGCTCGGAGAACGCCCCGAACGAGGGCAAGGCGCAGGCGTTCGACGGCGACAAGGGCACCAAGTGGCTGACCTTCGCCACCACCGGCTTCATCGGGGCGCAGTTCGACAAGGCGTACACGGTGAACCAGTACGCGCTGACCTCGGCCAACGACGTGCCGGGCCGCGACCCGGCCGACTGGCAGCTGCAGGGCTCGAACGACGGCCAGGACTGGACCACCGTCGACACGCAGACCGCGCAGACCTTCGCCGGGCGGGGCGTGACCAACGAGTACACGGTCGCGAACCCGCAGGCGTTCAGCTACTACCGGCTGAACGTGACGAAGAACGGTGGCCAGCCCATCGTGCAGCTCGGCGAGCTCGAGCTGGCCGACCCGAGCGTGGCGACCCCGGTTCCGGCCGACGGCGCCTTCGTCGGCTGGGCGCGGGAGCGCAACCGCGACGGGTCCTGGGCCGGCGGCTTCTCCCCGTCGACCGGGCAGGGCTTCGTCGAGGGCACCAGCGCCCGGTACACGTGGATGGTCTACTCCGACGTGACCACGCTGGCGCAGAAGATGGGCGGCAACGACGTCGCGGTCCAGCGTCTCGACGCGTTCTTCCGCAACCCGGACGGCACGTTCGACTTCAGCGCCAACAAGGGCACCCGCTTCGACGTGGGCAACGAGCCGGACATCCAGACGCCGTACCTGTACAACTACTTCGGTGCCGCGGCCAAGACGCAGGAGACGGTCAAGGCGATCATCGACACCGAGTGGAACGACGGGCCCGGCGGTATCCCCGGCAACGACGACGCGGGCACGATGAGCTCCTGGTACGTCCTGTCGGCGCTGGGCCTCTACCCGGCCGTGCCGACCCGGGCCGAGCTCAGCCTCACCACCCCGTTGTTCCCCAAGGCCGAGGTTCGCCTCGGCAGCGGCCACAAGCTGACCATCGACGCCCCGAACACCGAGTCCAAGCACTACGTACAGGCTCTGAAGGTGGACGGCAAGTCGACCACGCACGCGTGGCTCGCGGCCAGCACGGTCACCAAGGGCGGCCACCTCTCCTACACGCTGGGCAGCACGCCCAACGCCAAGTGGGGTAGCGGCCGCGGCGACGTCCCGCCGCAGAACTGAGAACCACCGGGGCCGACCTTCCCCCCAAGGCCGGCCCCGGGCTCTTTCAGCGGCCCGCCATCACGCCGCCGTCGACGCTCAGGATCACCCCGGTCACCCAGCTCGCGTCAGCGGAGAGCAGGTAGGTGATCGCCGCGGACATGTCCTTCGGCGTCCCGACCCGGCCCAGCGGATGCAACGGCAAGAACCCCTCCAGCGCGGCCGGCACCTGTTCCTTGGGCAGGAACTTCTCGAAGATGGGCGTCGCCACCGCGCCCGGGGCGACGGCGTTGACCCGGATCTGGTGCGGCGCCAGCTCCAGGGCCAGGTTGTGGGTCAGGGCATGCAGCCCGCCCTTGGCCATCGAGTAGGCGCTCGACGGCGTGAGCCCGATCGCCTGCAACGCCCACATGCTGCCGACGTTGACGATCGACCCGCCCTTGCCGCCGTCGACCATCCCCCGGGCGACCGTCTGAGTGATGAAGAAGATCGCCCGGGTGACGTCGTGGTACGTGTCGAAGGCCGCGTCGTCGTGGTCGAAGAACGGCTGCGGCAGGAACGTCCCCGCGGAGTTGACGAGCAGCGTCGCGTCCGCGTGCTCGGCCGCGAGCTGCTCACGCACCCGGCGTACCTGGTCACGGTCGCGCAGGTCGCCGGCGATCCCCCAGGCCTGGCCGGTGGCGGACAGCTCCTTCACCGTCTGGTCGACCTTGTCCTGGTTCTGGCCGATGATGACGGCGCTGCCGCCCCGCTCCACCACGTCGATGGCGGTCTGCCGCCCCATTCCGCTGCTGCCACCGACCACCACGAGCTTGCGACCCTGGAAAGCCTCGGTCATGACTTCTCCCTTCCTTGTGGCGTACGCCTGACCGGCTTCCAGTGACTTTCATTTGGATCGCTACCGCTCGCCTACGAGGTTTACCCGGTCCGCCCCCGGGTCGCGCTACGCCTTCGACGGCGCGATGTTCTGGTTCAGCCGGAACACGTTCGCCGGGTCGTACCGGTCCTTGACCGAGACCAACCGGTCGTACGTGTCCCCCGGGTACGACGAACGCACCTGGTCCGGGCCCGCGGCCTCACCGGTGAAGTTCACGTACGCCGAACCGGTCCCCACCCCGTCGGTGGCCCGCCGTGCCCAGGCGACCGCCTGGTCGAAGCCCTCCGCACCGGGCGTACGCGCGACGACGTTGAGGATGAACTCCTTGTCCCGGTTGTGGAACGCGCTGCCCCCGGCCGGCGGCCGCGACATCGCCCCACCCAGGTGGTGGACGTGGATCTCGGTCATCGGGGTCGGGATCTCCGCGTACGACCGCAGCAGCGACGCGACCGTGTCCGCGCCGATGCCGTCGAGGAAGTTCGACCGGAAATAGTTGTGCACGCCGCGCGGGTACAGCGGGTCGATCAACTGCTGCATCCCCAGGTACGGCATCGGGGAGAAGACGTCGGCGATGACCGGAGCCAATTCCCGTACCGGCTGGGTCTGCTTGTCGCCGTCGGCCAGCGCGCCGGACCACATGCCGAGAACCGCCACGATCGGCTTGCCGTGCACCTCCTCGGGCAGGAACGGCACCGGCGGCGCCGTGGTCAGGTTGAGCACCGTGGTGAGCTCGTCCGGCGCGCTCGCACACGCCTCCCGATAACCGTTGATGATCTGCTCGGCGTACTCGCCCGGGTAGAAGACGCCGCCGGAGAACACCATCGGGCCGACGTCGTGCAGCGTGTACTCGAACGAGGTGACCACCCCGAAGTTCCCGCCGCCGCCGCGCAGCGCCCACAGCAGGTCCGGGTTCTCGTCGGCGTCGGCGCGCAGCAGCTGCCCGTCCGCCGTCACCACGTCGGCCGCGACCAGGTTGTCCGCGGTCAGCCCGAGCCGCCGCACCAGCCAGCCGATACCGCCGCCCAGCGTGAACCCGGCGATCCCGGTGCTGGAGATCAGCCCACCGGTCAGCGCCAGGCCGAACGCCTGGGTCTCCGCGTCCATGTCCCGCCAGAGCACCCCGGCCTGCGCGACGACGCGCTTGTTGATCGGGTCGACCCGGATCCCCTTCATCGGCGACAGGTCCAGCACGATGCCGTCGTCGGTGGTGGAGAAGCCCGGGATGCTGTGCCCGCCGCCGCGCACCGCCAGCGGCAGGTTCTCGCTGCGGGCGAACTGGACGCCCTTGATGACGTCCGCGACGCCGGCGCACCGTAATACGAGTGCGGGCCGGCGGTCGTGCGCGCCGTTCCAGATCGAGCGCGCCTCGTCGTAGCCGTCCGAATCCGGCGTGATCAATTCCCCGCGTACGCCTTGGGACAGTTCCGCCAAGGTCGCCTCGCCTAACGCGGTCATACCAATTCCCCCTGTTGTGCCTAGGTGTTTTGCCTCGACAAGCCAAACAGCCGAGCCCTGAGCAGGGTCTTAGCGCGCCTTAGCGAGAATTTCCGCGGTCTTTGCCAGGCCGATCCGGCAGCCCGCCTTCGCGAAATGGGTGGCCGCCTCCCGGGCGTTTCCGGCGGTGTCCTGCCCCAGCTCGGCCAGGAACAGCAGCGCCCACCCGGTCAGCCGCGGATAGCCCTGCGGGCGTAACGCCTCCACCGCCTGCCCGGCCAGCTCCCGGCTCCGGTGCCGATCGCCCGCGAACAGCTCCAGCACCGCGAGATCCAGCAGGCCACCGCCCGTGCCCGGGCCGTCCTCGATCTCCTGCGAACGGTGCAGCGCGGCCTCGGCCAACCGGCGGCCGGTGTCGATGTCCCCGGCGGCGGCCTCGGTCAGGCCCAGATTGGCCAGCGTCAAATTCTCGCCGCGACGGTCCCCCAGCTGCCGCCGCAGCCGCAGCGCCTCACCCAGGTGGGTGCGTGCCGACGCGTACGAGCTGAGATCGCGCTCGATGCAGCCGAGCTGATGCAACGCGAAAGCCCGGCCGGCGTCATCGCCCAGCCGCTCGAACACCTCGGCCGCGTGCCGCACCGCGCCGGCCGCCATCGGCAGATCACGGTCGGTCCGGTACGCGGACCCGATCGCCGACCAGATGTACCCGACGGCCTGCGCGCGCCCGACCCGGCGCCCGACCAGCGCCGTCTCTTCGAACGCCGGCACCCACCGCCCCGCGCACGGCACCAGCACCAGCGTGGCGGTCACGACCGGCAGGAAGGGAGCGGTGGCGCTGGGCACCCGCTCCACCGCGGCGAGGGTGTCGTGCAGGAACTTCAGGGCCGCGGTCGTCTCCTCGCGGGACAGCTCGAGGACACTGCGCAACCAGTACGCCGCGGCGACCACCTCGGGCGCCTCCTCGGCCATCCCCCGGTCCGCGATCGCGAGAGCCTCAGCCGCGTTGCCCCGAACCGGTTCCAGGAAGCCCGCCAGCACCCGGGTGTAGTCCTGCCGCGGCGCGATGGCGACCGCCGCCTCCCCCAGCTCGGCGAACCGGTCCACCCGCCCCAGCCGGGCATCCAGCAACGCCAGCGCCAGCAGGGCCCGGGCCCGCTCCTCGCAGCAGTCCGGCGAGGCCGCGGCCAGCGCCTCCTCCAGCCAGCGCGACCCCTCGGCGAAGTGACCGCGGGCCAGCCAGAACCGCCACAGGCTCACGGCGAGCAACAAGGCCCGGTCCGGGTCGGTACGCAGCGCCCGGCCCAGCGCCACCCGAAGGTTGTCGTGCTCCTCGTCCAGCAGCTGTGGCCGGGCCTCCACCACGTCCCGGCGCCGGTCCGGGTCATGATCCACCGCCAGCCGCAGGTAATACTCGAAGTGGGCCGTCCGGGTGCCGGCCTCCTCACCGGAGTTCGCCAGCTGCTCGCGCCCGAACTGCCGGATCGTCTCCAGCAGCCGGAAGCGCGACCGCTGCCCGGCCGGCTCGGCCAGCACCATCGACTTGTCCACCAGCCGGCCCAGACAGTCCAGGATCATCTCCGGCGCCAACGGCTCCGCGGCCCCGACCCCCTCGGCCGCGGCCAGCGTGAACCCGCCCGCGAACACCGACAGCCGCCGCAGCAGCACCTGCTCCGGCTCGGTCAGCATCCCGTGACTCCACTGCAGAGCCGCCCGCAGCGTCGCGTGCCGCGTCATCCGGTCGCCGCCACCGAGCACGGTCAGCGCGTTACCGAGCCGCTCGGCGATCTCCGCGGGCGCCAGGTGCGCCAGCCGGGCCGCGGCCAGCTCGATCGCCAGCGGCACCCCGTCCAGCCGCCGGCAGATCTCCACCACCGGCCCCACGGTGTCCTGATCCAGGTGAAATTCCGGCCGTACGTCCAACGCCCGCTCCACGAACAGCCGCACCGACTCGCGGCCCAGCGCGTCATCGACCGCTTCCGCCAGGTCCGACATCTCCGTCGACGGCACCCGGTCCGGCACCGCCAGCGACGGCACCCGAAGAATCACCTCACCCGGCACGTGCAGCGGCTCCCGGCTGGTGGTCAGCACCCGCAGCGCCGGGCACTCCGCCAGCAGCCGCCTGAGCAGCCGCGCGCAGGCGTCCAGCACGTGCTCACAGTTGTCGAACAGCAGCAGCACATCCCGGGCCACGAGCCGCGCCACCAGCACCCGCACCGGATCCGCCCCCGCCGCCGGGTCCAGCCCCATGGCCTCGGCCACCGCGTCCGACAGCCGCTCCGCCGCCGTAACCGGCGCCAGGTCAACCAGCCACACCCCGTCGGCGTGCCGCGCGATCAGCCCGCGCGCCGCCTCCTCGGCAAGCCGCGTCTTCCCGACCCCGCCGGGCCCGGTGAGCGTGACGAGCCGCGCCCGCGCCAGTTCGCGCCTTACCTCCGCGACTTGCCGTTCCCGCCCCACAAAGCTGGTCAGCCCCGCCGGAATGTTGCTCCCCGCGCGCGCCCCCGCGTAGCCCAACCCAACACCCAGGCCCACCCCCGCGTCGGCCGGCCCGACAGGCATTCCTGTCCCAACGTCGGCGCCGCCGGTGCCCGCACCCGTGTTGCCGTCGCCGGCACCCTCGGTCCGCGTGTCTGCCCCTCCACCCGTTTCCGAGCTCCCGATGAGCAGGTCCCGATATAACCGCCGCGTATCCGGGTCGGGATCCGTACCAAATGTCTTGTCCAGGTCCTCCCGCAGCCGTTCATAGAGCGCCAACGCCTCGGACCGCCGCCCTTCCCCCGCAAGCAGCCGCATATAGGCACGCGCGGCCGCCTCATGCACCGGATCCGCCTCGTTCGCCCGGCGCAGCGCCTCGGCCGCCACCGCCGCGTTCTCCGCCTTTTCCGCATACGCCACGAGCACATCGCAATACGTCTGCCGAAGGTCGTTCCGCGGCCCGCTGGCCCACTCAGCAAACCGATCCTCAGGCAGCAGTTCCCCCGCGTACGCCTCCACGGCCGCCTCGAGATCGGCCAGCTCCCGGCTGGCGAGCGCATGACCCGCGAGCTGCCGAAACACCCGCACATCGGTCTCCACCACGCCATCGGCCCGGAGCACCACCAGACCATCCCGCAGCGCCAGCAGCTCCCCATCGCCCCCGCCCAGCTCCCGCCGCGCGACATGCAACGCTTGATGCAGGTTGTTGGCCGCCGACGCCGCACTCCGATCCGGCCACAGCAATTCGAGCAGCTGCTCCCGGTGCATCCGCTGCTCCGGCGCCAGCGCCAGCACTTTCACCACGGTCCGCGCTTTACGCAGCCGCCAGGGCCGCCCACCGACGTCAGACCCCGCGACGTCGATAGCGAATCCCCCAAGCAGCCGGATACGCATCTTCCCCCCGAGCCCGACCCTATGCCCGCGACCAGCGAGATCGCGACAGCCTGCCGCCTTACCGACACCCACCCCACCCCCGCCACCCACCAGCCGCCAGTCCCCAGCCCCCCGCCGCCGCACCCCTAGCCGACCGACTCACCCCAGCGACGCCGTCACCTTCGGTTCGTCAAAGACTCCGACCCCAACCTCGCGGCCCGGCCCGAGTCGCGTAGCCAAGCCCAGCCTCGCGGCCAAGCCCAGCCTCGCGGCCAAGCCCTGACCTCGTGGTGGCCAAGCCCTGACCTCGTGGTGGCCAAGCCCTGACCTCGTGGTGGCCAAGCCCTGACCTCGTGAGGCATCCTAGGATCCTGGACTGATAGCTCCCTAGTCTGTCGAGATCGCGCACAGGATCTACCGCTATCGCGACAAGCCGCTAGCACCACCCGGGCTCGGCTCGCTAGCACCACCCGGGCTCGGCGGATCTCGGGGGAAACCTCACCTGCGGGCGGTCGCAGCCGGTGGGTTGGGAGTGCAGGCGCGGTGGGCTTCTAGCGCCGGCAGAAACTGGACTCCGACTGAAATTCCGTGCGTGCGGAGAGACGCTCCCGGAGACCGAATCCCGAAATGTGAGCGCGATGACCACAATGCGGAAGAATGTATGAGCCGGGCGGAGGATTCGTCTGATTTGCAGCATTCGAAGTCCGATTTCGAAGCGCGAATTCGAGATCTTGGAAAGTTACGCCCATATTTAGACCACAACTCTCCAAGGTTCACATTTTTCACGCCGAAGCCCGAGGACAAAAGCCGCCTACTCCCACAAAGAACCATCCAAAAGGGACGGCTATCTCGAATGGTGGAACGCCCATCCACATAGAAAGACGCCGCGCCCACATAATGAGCCAATCGCGCGCCTACATAGTGAGCCAATCGCATCCCGCGTCCGGCGCAGGCGTGGTTCATCCTGGATGGCGCTCCAGCTTCCTGCGATCCACCACGATATATCGCGAAAAATCGGGCAGCGGGCTGGTCATCGGGTACTGCGGCAAGATTCGAAAGGGCGCGCAACTAACGCATCCGCTGCACAAGAAGGTTGGCCCGGACACGGCCGACTGCCCTCGCCAGAACGCGGTGCGCGCAGAGGGCTACGGCAAATCGGTACCGCGAGGCGCCGGGGAGCCGCCACGAGCCGGAGGCCGAGGCGCGGCGCGGCGCGGCGGAACGCAGGGTCAGGCGGCTCGGCGCGATCACGAGCCGGAGGCCAAGGCGCGGCGCCGCGGAACGCAGGGCCGTTCGGCTCGGCGCGATGGTGGGAAAGCCGACCGGGGTGCGGACCGGCCACGCCGTGCGGAGGGGCTGACGGCGCAGCTGCCGTCACCTCAAGGTCACTCGCGCCCCGCCGGACAGGAACGAGTCGTGTAGCTCCAGGCTCGTCAAGGTCACCGGCTTGGGGACGTCGAAGACCAGCTTGCCGGTCACCCGCTCGCCTGGGTCGATCTTGTTCACCAGGGTCCGGATGTTCTGGTTGGCGTACAAGCCGGCCAGCTCGTCGTCGCCGAACTCGGTGCCGGCCGCGTCGAGAGCCTTCTGCGCGCTGCCCAGAAAATACTTCGGGCGGTCGGCGATGTTCTTCACCGATAGGCTCACCACGCAATATTTGCCGGCCGCCGTGCGACGCAAATGTTCGACGCCCACCTGGGTTTTCGAGCAGTCCACCCGGGAGACCACGAATTCGAACTTTCCGTCCCGCACCGCCTTCCCGATCCCGGGCGGCGGCGGCGAAGGCCGAGCGGGCGGGGTCCCACCAGCGGCGGCCGGGGCCGGCGCGGCCGCATCCTTACGCACCGGATTCCCCGCGTTCATGCCGACGAGGAAAATGGCGATCAGCGCGACCACCGCGCCCACCGATCCCAATATGGGCCAGAGCAGATGAGAGGGGCGTGGCGTCGGCATCGGGCACTCCGGTTGAGCAGGTTTCCTCAACTGTCAACCCGCCACCCCGGCGATGACACCGATTCGTCCAAACACTGACAACCCGGGGGACCTGGCAAGCGGGTCCCCCGGGGTCGCAAGGGTCAGGAGACCGTGAACGGTCCGGCGACCCCACCTCGGTTCGACTCGATGAAGATCACCGTGGGCCGGGTGGCCGGGGCCGCCCCGTTCCGCAACCGGATGTCGATGTCACCGATGCCCGGCGGCGCCGCCGCGACGACGGTCCCGGACGCGATCGCCGGCGAGGCAAGCGACCCTACGTGGACGAGCACTGTCGCTCCCACGAACGACCCGGTCCCGGTGATCCGGAAGTCGTTCGCCTTCCACTTGGCCGTCCCGATCGTCACCCGGTCCACCGCCGGCGTGACCAGCACGTCGTCGGACTTCGAGCCGGCCGGCGAGGTGACCGTCAACCGGAACGTCAGACCCTTGTTGGTCATCGGGTACCGGTAGAACGGCATCGTGAACGACGGGCTCAGCGTGCTCGCCCCGGACAGCGTGACCCGGTCGGGGTCGTTGGCCGCGATCGGGTTCGTGGTGCCGGTGGCGAGCTGGGTCCAGGCGTACGTGGCCGGGGTCGTTGATCCGGCGCCGCTGAGCGTGACCGTGGTGTTGCGAGCCACGGCGGCCCGGTCGGCTCCGGCGTTCGCGACCACGGCGCCCTGAATCGTGACCGGACCCAGGCGCGGGGACGCTTCCCCGTACCCGTTGACGTTCCTGGCCTGCACCGTGAACGAGTAGTTCGCGTCCCCGGTCAGCCCCGTGATCGTCATGCTGGTCGCGGTCGTCTCCCGCAGGTTGCCCACCGGGGTGCCGGCCGCGTCGAAGACCTGTACGCCGTACCCGGTGACGGACGGGTCGTTCAGGGTCCAGTTCAGCGTGACCTGTCCGGCGCCCACCACGGGCGTACCGAAGGTCGGTGCGTCGGGGGTGGGGGTGTTGGTGATGGTGTAGTTGCGTTCGCCGACCAGCGAGACGTTGCCGGCCAGGTCGAACGCCGCGAACTTCAGCGTCGTGGTGGCCGCGATGGTGATCGGCCCGGTGTAGAGGATCGCCGAGGCGGACAGCACGTCGGCCAGCACCGGATCGGTCCCGTCGGTCGTGTAGTAGATCTCCGAGCCCGGCTCGTTCGCCGACAGCGTCACCTGCCGTGCCGTCGGGTAGCTGCCGTCCGCGAGGGAGGCCGCCACGGTCGGCGGGGTGACGTCGGTCTGCGCCTGCACGACCACCGGCGGGAACGTCAGACCGACGCTGCTCATCGAGACGACCTCGATGTCGTAGTCCTCGGTGGCGGACAGCCCGGTGATCGTCGTGCCGCGAGCCGCCTGGCCGGTGATGCGACGGCCGATCTCGACCTGCTCACCGCCGGTGACGGTGTGCGCGACCGCGGTGACCCGGTAGCCGGTGATGGCCGGTGTGCCGGGGATGGCGACCGCGGGCGTCCAGTTGAGCCGCACTCCCCCGGCGACCTTCACGGCGGTCACGCCGGTCGGCCCGGGCGGGCCGGACTGCAGCGGTCCGTTGGGGCAGCCGCCCATGCCTGGACCGCCGGGCTCACCGAACTCGGCAATGGTCAGACCTTGCCGGTTTCCGTCCGGGTCGGTCTGCTCCCAGGACAGCAGCCGCTCGCCGAGCCCGGCGTTCGCGGCGATCTGAGCGACCGCGGGGTCGGCGAACTCGTACGTGGCGGTGAACGTGTCCCCGGTGATGGAAAGTCCGGACTGGTATCCGCCGCGCGGCGCCGGCACCAGCGGCCCGGGCAGCGCCCGCACGTCGCGTCGGGCGACAGCGGTCGTCGTCAACGCGGGTTCCACGATCCGCTGCTCGATGTTGGCCTGGTCGACGGTCGCGCCGATGTGCCCGGTCACCGTCACCGTGGTGCCCTGCTGGACGGCGTCGGCGGTGACCATCGCGTCGCCGACGACGGTCTGTGCCACCGGTTCGGCCCCGAACCGGATCGACACGACGTCGCCGGGCAGGATGTCGGGGGTGACGTTCACCCCGGTGCCCGCGCCCCAGCAGTAGCCGCCCGGGTGATTGACCTCGAAGGCCACGTCCCCCTCGGCGACGACGCCGGCCGCGGACCCGACGATGCCCACTCCGGGGCGGGTGACTTCGATGATCGCGGTTTCTCCGATGTGGTCCTGATATCCCTCGACGGTGACGAAGTCACGGTTGGGGAAGACCACCAGGTTGTCGGGGAAGGTCGGCACGCCCGCGGCGGCCATGGCCCCGGACGGGATCACGGCTATCCCGACGCCGGCGGCGACGATGGCGGACACAGCTATTCGCAAGACACGAGGTTTCGATGCATGGCGTAGAGGCATCTATGGCTCCGTTTCGAAAGCAGGGGTTGCGCCAAGCTATGAAGGCCGCCTGAAGCCACCCTGAAGAAAACCTGAGGCCCGTTCCCGTACGCCGGGAGCACCGTCCCCGCCGAAGCGCTCTGTTGCCAAGGCCACCAGCCCGATCCCGCCCCGCACGGCGGCCGGGGCCGGCGCCCGCTCGTCGTCTGGCTGCACGGCGGTGGTGAAGGTGCTTCGCTGCCGGACGATTACTACGACAACGAGACCACGTTGCGTGCCAACCGCGGGGCGCTGGGCTTCGCCACCCCGCAGGCGCAGCGCATTTTCGACGGCGCGTACGTGGTCGCCCCGCAGAGCACCTCCTACTGGATCGAGGACGGTCCCCGGTTCGCCCCGCTGATCCGCGAGATCATTCGTGACCTCGTACGCAAGCAGGGAATCGACACCGACCGCATCCACGTCGCCGGCTGCAGCAACGGCGGGTACATGAGCCTGGAGATGACCACCCTTTACCCGGACCTGTTCGCCACGTCGGTGCCGATCTGCGGGCTCGTCACGGATCTGATCCCCGATGCCTCACTGGCGAGGATCAGCACACCCACCTGGCTGGTCGCCTCGCTGGACGACGACACCGTGCCGCCACAGGAAAATACGGTGCACGCGGCCGGCCTCATTCCGGGCGCGCGGGTGAGTCTGTACGACCACGTGATCTGGAACGGACATCAATTTCCCGGTCACTGGTCGTGGATCTATGTGGCCCGCAACGACCCGGCCGTACGCGGCGAACACATCTGGCAGTGGATGGCCCGGCGCGAGCGCTGACGCCCTGTGAAGGCACCGCCACTGTGCTAACGTGGCCGCGTTGCAGTTTTGATTTCCTGAGACGTCTCCACGCCTGATGGGTGATCTCGACCCATCAGGCTATTTTCGTCGGTACTCGGTTTTCCGGGGCGATCAACGCGGCGACGCGAGGCCCGCAAGGTGCGGGTCTCACAGGTCGGCAAGGAGCAATCATGGCTACCGGTACCGTCAAATGGTTCAACGCGGACAAGGGTTTCGGCTTCATCACCCAGGATGACGGCGGCAAGGACGTTTTCGCGCATTTCTCCGCCATCGTGACCCAGGGTTTCCGCACCCTCGAGGAGAACCAGCGAGTGGAGTACGACGTGACGCAGGGCGCCAAGGGCCCGCAGGCGGAGAACATCCGCCCGCTCTGACGAAGCAACCCGGCCGCGAGGCTGGATGATGGACGGCCACCGCGTGATCTCGCGCGGTGGCCGTTCCGTGTGCAAGAGGCAAAGTGCCGCCGGTGCGCGACACGGCGAACGCACGCTTGCACGCGTAGGGTGAACGCGCCGGCTTTTCGCAAAGCGGTGGCCCCAGTCCGCCGGCGGCGGGCGAATTCACGAGAGTGGCTCATGATCATCTCAAAGGAAGTTGTTCTCGCCGTCCTCCGGGAGCGCGGCCAGCACGCCCGAGCCGATTTCGTCGATCGCGAGCTGCCCGACCGCATCGACACCGATCACCATGGCAGCCTGCTGGCGATGCTCCACCTCGATCCGGCCGAGTTGGACGATGACAAATCACGCGACTAGCCCCGGAGGGGCGGCCCGTGGCCGGCTGCTCTCCGGCGGCCATGAAATCGTATGCGGGCATGACGTTTCCGCGGTGTTAGGCTGCCATCGATGCCGACTTCCGCGCGCGGTGCGCGAGCAGAGCCGCCAGACGCACCCGATGCGCTCGAGACGTCGGCGCGGCGCGCGTCCGCACGATCACCGGTCACCATGCGCGACATCGCCGCCGCGTCCGGGGTCTCGCAGAGCACCGTGTCACGCGTGCTCAACAACGCGCCGACCAAGGTTCCGATCGCGCCAGACACCCGGGAACGGGTGATCGAGGCCGCCCGCCATCTCGGGTACCGGCCCAACCCGCTGGCCCGCGGCCTGCGCGGCGCGCCGACGAACCTGATCGGGGCGGTGGTCCGCGACTTCAGCGACGTCTTCTACGCCGGGGTCATCGAGACGCTGGTCGTGGAGTCGATGGCGCACGGTTACAACGTGGTCCTCGGCCACGTGAACGGCCGTCTCGACGCGGGGACGCCGCTCACCACCGTGCTGGAGACGCGGCACACCGACGCGATCATCCTGCTCGGCGACATGCGGGCGTACCCGGAACTGCTCGCCGACCTGCGCGGATCGCCGGTTCCGGTGGTGGCGCTGTGGCAGGGCGGCAGCCCACTGGAGTTCCCCACGGCCAACCCGGACGACCGCGCCGGGCTGCAGGCCGGGCTCGAGCATCTGGCGTCGCTCGGCCACCGGCGGATCGGCTTCCTGAGCGCGGAGCTGCCCAACAACTACCGGATCCGGGAGGACGCGTACGCCGACTTCATGCGCGACCGCTTCGGCGGGGTGCCCGACGGATACCTGCAACGCTGCCCGCTCGACCTGAACGGCGGCGAGTCCGCGCTGCGCCGCCTGATGGCCCTCGCCGAGCCACCGACCGCGGTGGCCGCGTCGACCGACCTGGTCGCGATGGGCGCGCTGCACGCCGCGCACACGCTCGGCATCCCGGTTCCGGCGCGACTGTCCGTGGTCGGCTTCGACGACATCCTCATCGCGTCGCACACGGTGCCGGCGCTGACCACGTTGCGGATGCCGATCGCCGAGATCATCGGCCACGCGGTCGCCGAGGCGGTCACGCTGGCCCGGCACCCGGGCACCGGCCGCGAGCCCAGCCTGGCCACGTTCAAGCCGGAGCTGATCGTCCGCGAGTCGACGGCGCCGCCCGGGAAGCGGCCGTGATCGGGTGCACCGGCCGAAGCCATCGGCTACCTGGGGATCCACACCCGCATGCCGCCGACGCCCCGGTTGGCCCAGGCGAAGTACGGGATCGCGCCGGCCGTCCCGCCCCGGGCCACCGGCACCGCGATGCCCACCATCTCCGGGCCCGGCACGGTGGCGAACGCCCGGTGCCGGTCCCAGGTCAGCTCCTCGATCTCCATGCCCTCCGGGGCGTCGGCCGACTCGACGCAGTAGACGAGCGGGCCGCGTTCCACCGCCACGCAGCCGCGTATCGCGTCGACCCTCGGGTCGGGCTCGGTGATCCGGGGCGGCATGTCCAGGCTCAGCTCGGCGACCTCACCGGGCTGCCAGCGCCGGTGCCGTTTGACGGTGCCGGCCGGGGCGGCGAGGGTGCCGTCCGGTTCGGTGAGGGTCGCGGAGTGGCACCAGCGGGGGACGCGCAGCGACAGCGTCCATGGTTGCGGTGGCGTCTGCTCGATGTGCACGGTGACGCGGCCGTCCCACGGGTAGGCGGTGCGTATCCGTAACCGGATCGGCCCGGCGATGACGTCCGCCGAGGCGTACTGGTGCAATTGGATCCCGGTGTCGTCGTACGTCGCGAGATATTGCTGCCAGGAACCGAGCAGGCGCATCAGGTTGGGCGGGCAGCAGGCGCAAGCGTACCAGGGCCGGCGGCCGGCGGTGCCGCCGGGCGCGCGACGGGTGCGTAGTTGCAGCGGGTTGGTGTAGAAGAAGCGGGTCCCGTCGAGCGACACCCCGCTGAGCACGCCGTTGTAGAGGGTCCGTTCGATCGCGTCCGCGTAGCCGGCCTCGCCGGTGGCCAGCAGCAGCCGCCAGGCCAGCATCACGCTCGCGATGGCCGCGCAGGTCTCCGCGTACGCGCGGTCGGGCGGCAGCTCGTACGGGTCGCCGAACGCCTCGTCGCGGTGCCGGCTGCCCATGCCGCCGGTCAGGTACGTGCGGGTGTGCATCAGATCATTCCAGCGGCGGCGCACGGCGGCGAGCAGCTGGTCGTCGCCGAGCTCGACGGCCACGTCCACGGCGCCGCAGTCCAGGTACAGCTGCCGGACCGCGTGACCGGCGACCGAGGCGGCGTCGCGTACCGGCTCATGATCCTGCCAATAGGTCGGCCCGAACCGTTCCGCGCCGCGCAGCCGCCCGTGTCCCCGCATGTCGAGCATCGCGGCGGCCCGCGTCAGGTAGCGCCGGTCGCCGGTCACCCGGGTCAGCTCGACGAGCGCCATCTCGACGCCGGGATGACCGTCCACCAGCGACTCGGTGAGCAGATGCTCGGCCGCCCGCACCGCGATCGTGAGCAACCGGTCGTCGCCGCGCGCCCGATGCCACGCCACCGCCGCCTGGATGAGGTGGCCGGCGCTGTACAGCTCGTGCCCCCAGGACAGGTCGCGGTACGGCACGCCGCCGCCGACCACCTGCACGTAGCTGTTCAGATAGCCGTCGCCGCGCTGTGCCGCGGCCACCAGGGCGATCACCTCGTCCGCGGCGGCCGCCAGGTCGTCGTCGGCCGACCAGCCGACCGCCTCGAGCCATTTGTAGACGTCCGAGTCGAGGAACGGCAGATCCCCCCGGTACGCCCCGGCCCCGCCCGCCGCCAGCCGCAGGTTCTCCAGGTTCCCGGCGCGGCGGAGCTGGTCGAGCCCGTGCGGGATGGTGCGTTCCCGGTTGATCCGCACCCGATCGGCCCAGAACCCGTCGACGAGCTGGACCTGCCGCGCGTCGAACGGCTTGCGCACGGTCCGGGACGGCTGTACCACGACGACACTCATTTCACGGCTCCGCTCATCAGACCGGCCATGTAATACCGCTGCAGCAGCAGATAGACGAGCACGCACGGGATGATCGAGATGGTGACGCCGGCCTGCAGCATGCCCCAGTCGGTGCCGCCGAGGCTGGTCTCGGTCCGGGCGGTCGCCAGGATCACCGGCAGCGTGAACTTCTCGCTCGAGCTCATCATCACCAGCGCGCCGAGGAACTCGTTCCAGGACGTGATGAACGCGAACAGGGTCACGGTGACGATCGCCGGCACCGTGGGCGGGATGAAGATGCGCAGCAGCACCTGCAGCGACCCGGCCCCGTCCATGACGGCGGCCTCCTCGATCTCGCGCGGCACCGCGGCGAAGCTGTTACGCAGGATGTACAGGCTGAACGGCAACTGGATCGCGGTGTGCAGCACGGCCAGGCCGGTCAGCGAGTTGGTCAGCCCGATCTTCGCGAACATCAGGAACATCGGGGTCAGCAACGCCTGGTACGGCACGATCAGCGAGAGCAGCAGGACCACGAAGATCAGCTCTTTCGCCGGGATCGGGAACCGGGCCAAGGCGTACGCGCAAGGAACCGTGAGCACCAGTGTCAGAATGATCGTCAGGACCGCGGTGCCGGCGCTGTTGCCGAGGTAGGTGAGCAGCCCCTCCTGGTAATGCCACAGCCGCCGGTAGCTGTCCAGGCTCACCCCGTGCGGCAGGTAGGTGGGCGGGGCCGTGGCCGCCTCGGCGGTCGGCTTGATCGAGGCCAGCACCGAGTAGAGCAGCGGCAGCAGCATGATCGTGGCGATCGCGACGCAGCCGGCTCCCACCAGGTATCCCGGTCGCCGGACGGTCACGACTCACTCCGGCGGGTGAGGACGAGCTGCACGATGGTGAACGCCAGGATGGTCACCGCCAGGATCAGCGACAGCGCCGCGCCGTAACCGAGTTTCAGATACGGGAACGAGTTCAGGTAGACGAAGAAGACCGAGGTGGCCGTCTCGTTCTGCGGCTGCCCGGCGGTCATGATGTAGAACTGGTCGAACGCCAGCAGCGAGCCGATCACGCTGACCAGCGTCACCAGCAGCAGCGTTCGCCTGGTCAGCGGCAGCATCACCCGGCCGACCCGCTGCCAGTACCCGGCGCCGTCGACCAGGCTCGCCTCGGTGATCTCGGCAGGGATGGCCTGGATCGCCCCGACGAACAGGATCATGCCGAAGCCGATGACCTTCCAGACCACCGAGGTGCTGATCGCCAGGTTCGACACGGTCGGGTCGACGCCGAGCCAGAGCACCGGCTGGTCGATGATCCCGAGGTCCAGCAGGATCCGGTTGATCACCCCGAAGTCGGTGCTGAACAGCCAATACCAGAGCAGGCTCGACACGCCCAGGCCGATCACCACGGGTACGAAGATCACCGTGCGGGTGACGCCGCGGATCCGGGAGGCCGGCGCGGTGAGCAGGGCCAGCAGGTAACCGCCGACGATGAGCACCGGCGTGACGATCGCGGTGTATTCGAGGGTGAACACGAACGACACCCAGAACTGCCGGTCGCCGAACGCCTGCCGGAAGTTGTCCAGGCCGATGAACCGGGGCGCGCTGATCAGCGACCACTCGTGCAGCGACATCCAGATCATCCGGCCGAGCGGGTAGACCGTGAACACGCCGACGAACACCAGCGCCGGGGCTACGTAGGCCAGGCCGATCCACCGGTTCCGCATGCCTCTACCTCCGCGACGGCGACGGCGTCGTGTCCAGCGGCGCGGTACTCGTTCTTGCTTCGCCCCGCCGGACACGACGGGCTTTCAGGATTTGGACGCTATGTCCTTCATGGACTTCTTCGCGTCCGCGATCACCGTGTCGAGGTTGTCGTCGCTGTAGTAGGCGCGCTGCAACATCTTCAGCCACGGCCCCTGCGGCGAGTTGATCTGCTCGAAGAACGTCAGCGTGTACGGCGTACGACCCACGGTCAGCGCCTTCGCCACGTCCTGCACGAGCGGTTCGGCCTTGAAGTACTTGTTGTCGACCATGTCGCCGCGCGTGGTCAGGTTCAGCGCCTTGGCGTACACCTCGACCTGGACCTCGTCGGAGAGCAGGAACTTCATGAAGTTGACAGCGTCGCTGACCCGGTCGCTGCCCTTGGGCACCACCACCAGGTCGCCGCCAATGAACGAGGCCGACGTGCCGGCCGTCATGCCGGGCAGCAGCGAGACGCCGAACTTCATCGACGGGTTCTGCTGCCGGGCCAGCGTGATGTTGAAGTTGCCGGTGCCCATCATGCCGACCTTGCCGGTGCCGAACTGCAGGTGGAACGTCTCGCCGTTCTCGGTCCGGTCGCCGTCGTGGACGTTGCCGGCCTTGACCATGTCGCGTTCGAACTGCAGCACCTGCTTCACGCCGTCGCCGACGAGCGGTTCGTCGCCCGGCCCGGCCGCCTCGATCTTGGCGCCGGAGGCCCACATGAGCGGCCCGACCGTGAAGATGTTGCACCCGGCGCAGTTGCCGGGCAGGTAGTAGCCCTTCACCCCGCCGCCCAGCGCGGTGATCTTGTCGGCGTAGGCGCGCAGCTCGCTCAGGCTGGCCGGCGGCTTGTCCGGGTCGAGTCCGGCCTTCTGGAACAGGTCCTTGTTGTAGAACAGCGCGGACACGTCGGCGTAGAGCGGCACCCCGTAGAGCTTCTGCTCGTACGTCGCGACCGTCATGTGCCCCTTGCTGGCGGTGGTCAGCTCGGGCCAGCCGCTGGTGCGCCCGGTGAGGTCGACCAGCTGGCCCGCCTTCTCGAACTGCGGCGCGTAGATCAGGTCCATCCCCATCAGGTCGGGGACCTGGCCGGACGCGATGCCCTGAGCGATCTTGCCAACCATCTCCGTGTGCGGGATGTAGGTCAGCTTGATCGGGCACTCGGCGTTCTTGGTGTTCCACGCCTGGACGAGCATGTCCACCATTTCCTTGTTGCCGCCCGAGCGCTCCCACATGGTGAGCTCGCCTTTGCTGGCGCAACTTGTCGTGGCCGCCACTGTCTGGCCGGCGGTGGAATCTGGTGACTCAGCCCCCTCGGAGCAGCCCGCGACCCCGATCATGGCCGCGACCGTCAGGAGGGACAACCGCTGACGGGTTTTCATGGCTCGGGACCGTACTCCGCACCGCATACGTTTGCATACATACGTTTGCGCGCATGGGCGTCGGGTGTTTCAACGGACTATTCGCAACTCCCGGTCCGTATTGTTGAGGCGCCGCCCGCCCTCCGGCGTCACCGTGACGATGTCCTCGATCCGCACGCCGAACCGCCCCGGCAGGTAGATCCCCGGCTCGATCGAGAAGCACATGCCCGGCACCAGCGGCTGCTTCTCACCCTCCACCATGTACGGCGGCTCGTGCGTGGTCACCCCGATCCCGTGCCCGGTCCGGTGGATGAACCACTCCCCGTACCCGGCCTCGGTGATGACCCGCCGCGCGACCCGGTCGATCTCCTCGCACGCCACCCCCGGCCGGACCGCCTCGAAGGCTGCTTGCTGCGCCTCCCGCACGATGTCATGAACTTTCCGGACTTCTTCCCCCGGTTCCCCCACGTGCACGGTCCGGGTGGTGTCCGAGCCGTACCCGTGCCGCAGCCCGCCGAAGTCCAGCACCACGGTGTCGCCGTCCTGGATCACCCGCTCGCCGGCCTCGTGGTGCGGGTTCGCCCCGTTCGGCCCCGACCCCACGACGGTGAAGTCCACCTGCTCATGCCCGAACTTGCGCAGCAGCCCGGCGAGGTCCGCGGCCACGTCCAGCTCCCGCCGCCCCGCAAAGGCCACCCCGACAATTTCCCCGTACGCCTCATCGGCCGCCGCACCCGCACCAGCGAGCCGTGCGAGCTCGTGTGCGTCCTTGACGGCGCGCAGCATCGGCAGGCCGTCGGTGAGCGCCGTGAACCGCAGCTCCGGCAGCGTGCGTTGCAGCCCGAGCAGGTGCAGCGCCCAGGTCGTGTCCGACATGCCGAAGGCGCCTCGATTGCCCAGCAGCGGCGCGACGCCGGCGTAGGGGTTGTCGCCGTCGCGCCAGTCGCGCATCTCCAGTGCCGGCGCCCCCGCGGCGGCCTCGGCGTCCGGCCGTTCCAGCGCCGGCACCATGAGCACCGGCGCTTTCCCCGGGCGCAGGATCAGCAGCGTGAGCCGCTCGGTGATCGCCGTCGGCCGATACCCGGTGAGCCACGACAGATCCGGTCCGGGCGCCACGAGGACGCCGGCGAGCCCGGCCGCCGCCGCGGCATCGGCGGCCCTGGTCATACGCGCGGCATAGTCGTCGCTGGTGAACGCTGCGGGGTCAGTCATCGTCGCCTCCGGACGCATAGGGGGCCTGACCGGGGATGGGGACGGTCGGGCGCGCGGGCCGGCCTCAAGCATCCGGCACCGCCGCGCGCCCCGGCATCATGCGGCACGGACGACGTCGCCACGTGTGAACCCGCGCGGTGTGGGGATCTGCGACGGTCCCGGCGGGCGGGTGCCTAGGCGGCCGGGACCGGGGCCAGGAGCTCGCGGACGCGCGGGACGACCTCGCGGCCGAACAGCTCGATGGTGCGGGTGCGGGCCTCGCTCGGCAGGCGCAGGATGTCGTACTTGAGGTCGAAACGGCTCAGGTGCAGGTCGCGGGCCATGGCGGCGATCTTCTGGGCGACCGTCTCCGGCGAGCCGACCACCAGCGCGCCGGTGGGACCCACCTCGGCGTCGTAGCTCGCGCGGGTCGGGGCGGGCCAGCCGCGCTCGATGCCGGTCTGCCGGATCACTGGCTCCCAGTAATTCCAGTAGAGGTCCGCGGCCTCGTCGTCGGAGTCGGCGATCAGGCCGATCGAATGGACGCCCACCGGAAGCGGCGGCCGGTCGAAGTGCTCCAGCGCCCGGACGTAGAGGTCGACGTGGCCGGCGAAGCGCCGCGGGCTGCCGCCGATGATCGCCAGCATCAGGGGCAGGCCATTGGCGGCGGCGCGGACCACCGAGTTCGGGCTGCCGCCGACGCCGATCCAGGTGGGAATGCCGCCGGGCCGCATCCTCGGGTGCAGCAGCACGTCGTTCAGCGGCGCGCGGACGGTGCCGGACCAGGTCACCGCCTCCTCGCGCATCAGCCGCAGGAACAGCTCCAGCTTGTCCTCGAACAGCTGCTCGTAGTCGGTCAGGTCGTAGCCGAACAGCGGAAACGACTCGATCGCGGACGCCCGGCCGAGGATCAGCTGCGCGCGACCGTTCGACAGCGCGTCGAGGGTGGAGAACTGCTGGTACAGGCGTACCGGATCATTTGTGCTCAGGACCGTGACCGACGTGCCCAGCCGGATCTTCTCGGTGGCCGTGGCCATCGCGGCCAGCAGCACCGGGGTGGCCGAGTCGTTGTAGCCCTCGCGGTAGTGCTCGCCGACGCTGAACACGTCCAGGCCGACCGACTCGGCGAGCTTCGCCTCCTCGACCAGCAGCCGCACGCTCTCGGCGTCGCTCAGGTCACGGCCGCCGGTCGAGCTGATCTCCCCGAAGGAGTTGAGTCCGAATTCCACGCCGCCACCCTGCACCGCGACCCCCGGGCTCGCAAACCGGGGGATAGTCGCTAACCTTGGGAAAGTGACGACTCTGGACTTGCCGTCGGCCGAGAGCCCGGGCACCTGCTTCGCCGTGCAGCACGCCGCCGACCTCGTCGGGCAGCGCTGGGCGGCGGCCATCCTCTGGGCCGGCGTGCAGGGCGCCCGCCGCTTCACCGAATATCGCCGGATGGTCGCGGGGATCTCCGACAAGGTCCTCGCCCATCGCCTCAAGGACCTGGAGGCGCAGGGCCTCCTCCGGCGCGAGGTCATCCCGAGTACGCCGGTGCAGATCCTCTACTCGGTTACCGAGGACGGCGCCGAGCTGATCGCGCTGCTCCTGCCGGTGGTGAAGTGGAGCAACCGCCGGCGCGAGAAGCGACTCGCGGGTTAGCCGCAGGGCCTGACGTCAGTAACTCGGCGAACTGCGCGACAATCGGCGCCCACAGACCCGCGGCCGAGTGCGCTACGAGAACGGTGTCCTCGGGCTCGCCCACGGCAGCGTCGATCGCCGCGACGAACGACTCGGTGGTGGCCGCCGGATCGGCGCCGGGCAGATCGACCGCTCGCACGCGATGGCCCCGGCGCTGCAACTCGGGAATCAGTTTCCGCCAATGCCAGGCGGAATGAAAAGCGCCGTGCAGCAACACGAATTCGGTCATTCTACAGCCTCCCCAGAAAGCGTTTATGAGGCCTTTATCCGGCGTCGCGGCGAGTATATCCGGACAATTTTCGGGAGGTGCCGGGCGAACATTCGGGCATGCGCCATACGGATCGTGATCACCGCGTCCGGGAAGGCCTTCGCGGTGACCGGGCCGGGTCCGGCTCCGCCCGGAGAGCGCGACCCGGTCGACAGGGGGTGGCACGCTGAGCCGATGGCTGTGTTGCGGGTTCGGGGCTTCGCGCTTCCTTCGGGCGAGCCGGTCGACCTCTATGCCGACGGTGACCGGTGGACGTCGGATCCGGTGGCCGGCGCCGACCTGGTCGCCGAGGGCTGGATCGTGCCGGGACTGGTGGACGCGCACACCCACCCCGGCGCGTCGGATCCGGGCCGGCCGCTGGATGCCGGCATCCTCCGGGAGGACCTTCGCGCGCATCTCGCGTCCGGTGTCACGCTGATTCGCGCGCCCGGCCTCGCCGGTGATCCGCCGGACTGGTTCGGGCGCTCCGACGACAGCCCGCGGGCGCTGCACGCCGGACCGTGGATCGCGCAGCAGGGGCAGTTCTTCGACGGCTGGGGCCGCCGGCCGGCGACGGCGGATCTGCCCGCTGTCGCCGCCGAGCAGGCAGCCCGTACGGGATGGGCAAAGGTTGTGATCGACTGGCTCGCCGACGACGACGTGATGCCGGTTGCGGTGCTGCGGGCGGCCGTCGCGCGCGTGCACGCGGTGGGTGGGCGGCTCGCGGTGCACTCCCAGCACGCGGCGGGTGGCCGGGTCGCGGTCGAGGCCGGCGTCGATTCGCTGGAGCACGGTATGGGCCTCGACCCGGAGCTGCTGCCGCGGATGGCCGCGCGGGGCATCGCGCTGACGCCCACGCTGTCCGGGATCACCGAGTCGCTGCGGCGGATCAACGCCGATCCCGAGCGGGCGCGGACGAGCTGGTACGTGCCCGGGGCGAGCGCGCACGGCCGACTGACCGCGGCCGCCGTCGAGGCCGGGGTGACCGTCCTGGCCGGTACGGATTCGCGACCGCACGGACAGATTACGCGGGAGGTGCGGGCGCTGGTGGCCGCCGGCGTGTCTCCGCATGAGGCGATCGCGGCCGCCTCCTGGACGGCCCGGTCGTACCTGGGTCTGCCCGGCTTGCAAGAGGGCGCCCCGGCGGACGCTGTCGTGTTCGACGCCGACCCGCGCACCGACCTCGGCCAGCTCGACAAGCCGCGCGCCGTGATCGTCCGCGGAAAGCTGTTCACCGGCGGCCGGCCCGCATGATCGCGGCACCTTCACCGAAGAGAGCCGGTTTGTCCGTTTAACTCTGGACTATGTGATCAGTTTTCTGGACTCCGTGCTGTGGGGGCCCGCCCGCTCGGACCCTAGCTTCGAAACGGCCTATTCAGGGCGGTCGACGTTAGCGGGGACGGGCGAAATGAATGATCCGGTGTCGGAAGAATTGCGTGGGGTCGTGGCCGGGCCGGTGCTGCTGCCGGGGGACGCGGGATTCGCCGACGAGGTCGCGGTCTACAACCTGAACAACTATCTGGAGCCGGCGGTGGCGGTCGGGGTCACGAGTGTCGCCGACGTGCGGGCCGTGGTTCGGCTCGCCGCGGCACGGCGGCTGCCCGTGGCGGTGCGCACCACCGGGCATCAGGTGGCCCAGCATGCGGGCGGCGCGATTCTGATCAACACCTCCCGGATGGACGGCGTACGGATCGACGCGGACGCCCGGACGGCGCGGGTCGAAGCGGGAGTCCGGTGGAGTGCGGTGACGGCCGCCGCGGCGGAGTACGGATTGGCGCCGATGAGTGGCTCCACTCTTTCCGTCGGCGTTGTCGCCTACCTGCTCGGCGGCGGGCAGAGCCCGGTGTTCGGTCGCTCCCAAGGGTACGCGGCTGACCACGTACGGGAGATTGAACTGGTGACCGCCGACGGTGAGCTGCGGCAGGTGACCGCGGCCGACGAACCCGATCTGTTCTGGGCCTTGCGTGGCGGCAAGGGCAATTTCGGGGTGGTGACGGCGATCGAGTTCGACCTGTTCCCGGTCAGCGAGTTCTACGGTGGCGGGCTGCATTTCCCCGGGGAGCGGATGGCTTCGGTTCTGCGGGTATGGCGTACGTGGGCTCTTACGCTTCCGGAAGAGGCCACCACCTCCGTCGCCGTGCAGCGACTTCCCCCGATTCCCGAGCTGCCGGAACCGTTGCGTGGTGCGTTTGTGTTGCACGTGCGATTCGCTTTTCTGGGATCCACCGAGGACGGTGCGCGTTTGCTGGCCCCGATCCGGGCTGTCACGGCGGCGATTCTGGACGATGTCCGCACCCGGCCGTACACCGAAAGCGCCCTGATTCACGCTTCGCCGAGTACCGGCACATCCGCGTCGGCGCCGTGCTGCGCGGCCACATGTGGCTGAACACCGGCGGGGCCGAGCCGTTGCTGCTACGTGCCGGCGATTGCTACCTGCTGACGAGCGGCGACGCGTACGCCGTGGGGTCGGACCCGGATCGCCCGGCCGACGACGGCATGGCCGTTTTCGAGGCGGCCTGGCCGGACACGGTCTACCACAACGTGGCGCCGGGGGTGCCCGGTGAGACCTCGGCGATCAGCGGCGCGCTGGCGTTCGACGAGACGACGGCGGCCCTGCTCGTCGAGCACCTGCCCGCGGTCTCGGCGATCCGGTCCGGGACGCCCGCTGCCGCCGCCTTACGCCCGGTGCTGGAGATGCTGGCGCAGGAGACTTCGACGGACATTCCGGGCACCGGCGCGATGCGCGACCACCTGACGCACATCCTGTTCGTGCAGACCCTGCGCGCCGTGCTGACCGGCGCCGGGACGCCGACGGGCTGGCTACGGGCCTTGGGTGACGAGCGCCTGCGGCCGGCGCTGGCGCTGATGCATCGCCACCCCGCCGAGCCGTGGACACTGCCCAAGCTGGCCGCCGCGGCGGGCATGTCCCGCAGCACGTTCGCGCAGCGCTTCAAGGACACGGTCGGGCTGGCCCCGCTGGACTATCTCGCCCGGTGGCGGGTGCAGTCCGCGGCTCGGTTGCTGCGGGCGACCGATCGCACGATCAGCTCGGTGGCGAAGGAGTTCGGCTTCGGCACCGAGAACTCCTTCATCCGCACATTCAAGCGGGTGACCGGCCAGTCCCCGGCGCGCTACCGCCTGAACCGCCGTACCGAGCGAACGTCAACGCAGTTCCCGATAGCTGCCTGAAAAAATTGCCTGGACAAGCCGTTTCGTACTGCGTTGCAGTGGCGGGCAACGGCTCGAGGGTGAGCCGCATACCGAGGGCCGAACGCGTCCGCCGGATCGGCGGCTCGGACGCCGTACGGGATCGTGTCGCATTGATCGGATAGCCCGGCAATCGACCCATGCGTGTCTATCTCCCCGAAGCGTCCCCTGGAGATCAAACCAATCGCCTCGCGAGCCTCCAAACAGGATGATGATCGGCTAGCGTCAGGGTCGCAGAGATACTTCTCTATGGCTCGGGGAGGCCAGATGACCATACGCAGACGGGTGACCGTCGGCGCGCTGATCTCGGTGGCGGCTCTCGCCCTCAGTGGCACGGCGGCCGCCGCGGCGCCGTCGCACACACCGGCAGCGACCCAAGGGGGCATCACCCACGAGGAGAACCCCCGCGTACCCGAAGGGGCGGTGTGGACGGAAGTTTACTTCCCGTCCGCCGACCACAGTGGCGTCCAGCTTCACGCCGACGTCCTCCGGCCGGCGAACCTGCCGCGCCACGCCAAGACTCCGGTCATCCTCGCCGTCGGGCCCTACTTCGGCCACGCCGGTCAGACCGGGCCGGAAGGGTGGACCCAGACCGGGCCCTCGAACCGGTTCGAGGACTTCACCAGCGGCACCAACCTGTTCGCCCGCGGCTACAGCTACGTGATGGTCGACCTGCGCGGCTTCGGTGGCAGCACCGGCTGCCTCGACTGGGTCGGGCCCGGCGAGCAGGCCGACGTGAAGGCCGCCATCCAGTGGTCGGCGAGCCAGCCGTGGTCGACCGGCAAGGTGGGCATGTACGGCAAGTCGTACGACGCCGTGACCGGGCTGGTCGGCAACAACCTGCGCCAAGGGGCCCTCAAGGCGGTCGTGGCGCAGGAGCCGGTGTGGAACATGTACAACTACCTGTTCAGCAACGGTGTGCCCCGGCCCAACGTGACCGGCACCCCGAACGCGTACAACGGTATCGCCACGATGGCGCCGCTGGCCGACGACAGCGACCACTACAAGGCGAACGCGAACTACGAGGTGAGCCACCCCGAGTGCCTCAGCGACAACCTGACGAACAACAACAACCCGGACCTGGACTCATCGTACTGGCGGGCGCGTAACCTCGCGGCGAAGGCCAAGGGCACGGACACTCCGCTGTTCATCACCCAGGGCTTCATCGAGAACAACACCAAGCCCGAGGACACCGAGGAGTACCTCGACAACCACCGCGGCGTCGAGCGCGGCTGGATGGGCCAGTGGGAGCACGTCCGCGGCAACGAGACCAACGCGGCGGGGCAGCTGCTGCAGGGCCGCGCCGGGTTCTTCGACGAGGTCATGCGCTTCTACGACCGCTACCTGAAGGGCATCAAGTCGCCGGTCCACGACCCGGCCTTCGCCATCGAGGACAGCACCGCCGTCTGGCGCGCGCAGTCCACCTGGCCGACGCCGACGTCGGACACCACGGCGAGCCTGCCGGACGGGCAGTACGTCGACGACGGCATCGCCTCGGCACTAGCGGCACCGGCCCCGGCCGAGGGCCAGCAGTGGGACATGGAGCACGCGACCGACACCGCACCGCTGGCCGCGAAGAGCCTCGCCCCGCTGGTGGCGGCGGCCGACACGCACAGCTACTACGGATGGTCCACGCCCACGAAGTCTCGGGTGCGGATCACCGCCACGCCGCGGATCTCGTTGAACGCGAGCGCCGCGGGCAACGTCATGGTGCGGTTGTGGGACGTCGCACCGGGCGGGACCTCGGTCATGTTCGACGAGAACGTCGCGCTGATCTCGCGGGCCGGCAAGGTCACGTTCGACCTGAAGTCCACCGACTGGACCTTCGAGGTAGGCCACCAGCTCGGCGTTCAGATCGGCACGATCGGCAGCAACAGCTGGCGCGACACCCCGAGCGGCAACACGATCCAGGTCTCCCGGGCGAAGCTGAGCCTCGACCTGCAGAACCCGAAGTTCGACGTGCCGACCCAGGGCGGTCGGTCACCGTTCCTCGACACATATCTGAGGCAGTTCACCCGTACGCTCTCGGACGTCGGTGCGGGGACCTTCCCGCTCGCCGTCCGCGATCGGCACTGACGAGCTCGCAGCAGGGGGTGGACCGTCTCGCGGCGGTCCACCCCGCGTCGGACCAGCCGGTAGGGTCGCGCACGTGGATCTGGATGTCGCCGCGTCGCGGCTCGGGGTGCCGGTCGAGGATCTCGAGCGCGTACGACGGCTTGCCGGTGACCATCCGTCGGCGCCGCTGCCGGACAAAGTAGACGCTCCCGCTCTCCTTGACCGGCTCGGGGTGCGGCCCGATGACGCCGCCGAGATCATGGCCGGCTGGCCCGATGCCGGGTCTCCGCTGTGGACTCCTGAGCTGCGCTGGCTGCTCGACCGCTCGATCGCGCTGGTGCGCGCGGACCTCGCTGGCCATGCCTGGCTGGTGCCCGGTCCCGAGTTGCCGCGTGAGCGCGGATTCGCTTGGCGGCATCTGTACGTGTACGGGTATCTTGCGCTTGTCGACGTCGTCCGGGCGTACCACCGGAAGCATGGCATTTCCGACGACGTGTCCTGGGTGACCCTCGCCGATTTGGGGCGCAACCTCGCGATCGACCGGCGGATGCGCGGCGAGGGCTGGCCGATCATGCAGAGCTGGCTGACGCTGCACGCGCGGGGCAGCCTCTACGAGCTGGGGCGGTTGCAGCACCAGCGCGGCGACACCAGTATCGACCTGCACATTCCGGACGCGGGGCCGCTGAGCCCGGAGTCGGTCACGGCGTCGCTCGACCGGGCCCGCGCGTTCTTTCCGCGGCACTTTCCGGACGAGCGGTACACGGCGTTCTCCTGCGGCTCGTGGCTGCTCGACCCGCAGCTGCTGGAGTACCTGCCCGACGATGCGAACATCGTGCGGTTTCAGCGACGGTTCGATCTGGAGGCGTACGAGGAACCGGAGGGGTTGAACGCCGATGTCGAGGTGCGGCGTTTCGTGTTTCGCAGTTTGAGCACGCCGCTCGACCGGTTGCCGCGGCGCACCGTGCTGCAGCGCGCGATCGTGGACCACCTGCGGGCGGGGCGTCACTGGTATTGGCGGCGCGGCCACTTCCCGATCTAATCGAGCGAGTCCATGCTGAGCACGACGGCGCCCACGCGCTGCTCGGTGTCGACGCGGCGGTGGGCGGCGGCCGCCTCGGACATCGGGTAGACGCGGTCGACGATCGGCCGGATCTGGCCGGCCTCGATCATGGCGGTGAGTGTTGTCAGGTCCTCCGTCGTCTCGGGGGCGAAGGCGGTGGTGACGCGCGGGGTCGTCGCCGAGCGGAGCAGCACCGGCAGGCGCGGGTTGCCGTTGAGATAGCGGCCGCCCGGCTGGAGCATGCCGAGGAGACGGCGGAACGGGCTGGCCGGGACCATGTCGAAGATGACGTCGAAGCGGCCGCCCATGGTGGTGACATCGGCCGTCGTGTAGTCGACGAAGTCGTCGGCGCCGAGACGGCGGACGAACTCCTCCTTGATGCCGTGGTCGACCGCGGTGATCCGGGCGCCCATCGAGCGGGCGATTTGCACGGCGTGGGCGCCGATGCTGCCGCCGGCCCCGATGATCAGCACATGCTCGCCGGCTTTGATTGTCGCCCGTCGCATGAAGTGCAGAGCGTTGAGGCCGCCGAGCGGGACGGCGGCGGCCTCGGCGAACGTCATGTTCTTCGGCTTGGCCGCGAGGGCGGCGCTCGCGGGCAGGACGACGTACTCGCCGTAGGCGCCCAGGTGGAGGCCGGCCGCGCCGTAGATTTGGTGGCCCGGGGCGAAGCGGGTGACCCGTTCGCCGACCGACACCACCTCGCCGGCGAAGTAGCCGCCCAGGATCCGCCGTCGCGGCCGGAAGACGCCGACCGTGATCCGCAGGGGCAGCCAGATCCATTTCACCGAGTACCGGAAGCTGCGGAACTCGCAGTCCGATTTGGTCGCTTCGGCGGCCCGTACGCGGATCAGCACGTCCCGATCGCCGGGGACCGGGGCCGGCACGTCCGCCAGGTGCAGGACGTCCGGCCCGCCGTAACGGGTGTAGACGACGGCTTTCACGAAGCCATCGGACCGGTTGGCCGGCCGCTCCGTCAACGTGGTGTATCTGGATGCCCTCACCAAACACATGGTGGTGAGCCAGACGCCCGACGGCGCCGCGACCTTGTGCGCCGAGGTCGATGTCCGGCTACTTCACGGTCCTGCGCTCTGCTGGTCGTCGAGGATAGGCGGGTGGGCGTGGTAGAGGTTGCGGCGGGGTCGTTGGTGGGGGTCGATGTTCGGCGGTGGGATGAAGTCGGGGTGCCGGTCGGGGCCGAGGCGGATGTGCCAGCCTGTGGTGGGGTGGTGGATGAGTCGGTGGTGGTGGCGGCAGAGCAAAACCATGTTGTCCAGGGTGGTGGGACCGCCGTCGGTCCAGGCGGTGATGTGGTGGGCGTCGGTCCAGCGGGGTGGGCGGTCGCAGTCGGGGAAAGCGCAGCCGCCGTCGCGGATGTGCAGAGCGCGGCGTAACGCTGCGGTCGCGAGCCGGCGGGTGCGGCCGGTGTCGAGGATCTGGCCGGCGCTGCCGAGTACGACGGGCAGGATGCGGGCGTCGCAGGCCATCTGCCGTACGGTCGTGGCGGACAGGCGTTCGCCGGTGTCGGTGACGGCGGTGCCCAGGGTGCGGGTCAAGGGTTGGTAGGCGACGGTGACCGCGACTTGGGGTGCTTCGCCGCCGTCGTCGGGGAGCTGGCCGGTGCGCAGGGTCAGCCGGCAGATCTCGACCAGGGCGTCAGCGCGGCGTTGCGCGGGGGTGCGGTCGTCTTCGGGCAGTGGCTGGCACAGGGGGTGCAGGGCGGCCTGGACGGTGGCGGCGTCTTCGATGCCGAGCACACCGGAGAGCCGCACGAGGCCGTCGAGCGGCAGGGACAGGGTCAGGCCGCGTCGGCGTCGGGCGCGGGCTTCCTGGCGGGCGAGGGCGGCTTCGTCGGCGCGGTCGGCCACCTCGGGTGCGACGTGCGCGAGGATGCGTTCGCCGATGCGGCGTAGCTGATAGGCGGGTAGCCGGGCCGCCATCTCGATCATCGTGTGCTCGGCGTCGTGCACGATGCGGGACACGTCGGCTGCGGGGAGGTCGTTGTGGTCGGCGAGGTCGGCGGGGATGGCTTCGATGGTGGCGGCGATCACGGCGGCCTGACGGGTGTCGGTGTGCCGGTCGAGCATCGCCTGCTCGATGACCGGGTGTTGTGCGGCGGTGGCGGCTTCGGTGAGGTCGCGGGCGGGTTGTGGATCGAGCATCAGCAGGGCGCGTAGCCATCGGGTCGTGGAGCGGTGGCCCGCCGCTGCGGGCAGGCCGCGGGTGGTGGCCTGCCGCACCAGCCGGGCCTGCAACACCAGAGCGCTCTGTTCCAGGCGGTGTGCTGCCCGGAGCAGGTCGGTGAGCTCGTCGTCGGAGAACGGCCACAGTGCGGCGGCGGCGAGTTTCGCCGCGTCGTCGCCGAGCTGTTCCAGTTCTGCCATCACGCCGACGATTATCGAACACCCGTACGACAGTTTCGCCGGGCGCCAGATCGCCGCGGAGATCCACATTCACCATATGAAACCTGCGTGACGCCACTCCGAACCGGCTTGACGGTCCCGCCCGTCGGGCCGGTCTACGCATTCGGCCGGCGGGCGGTTGAAGCTGCCACGCGGACACGTCATGCCTATACGCACAGGGGGCTCGCCTCCAGGTAACCACAGCCCTCAGCGGACCTGGCGGAAGAACGTTCGCACGTCGTCGACCAGCAGGTCCGGGGCCTCCAGGGCGGCGAAGTGGCCGCCGCGGCTGAACTCGGACCAGTGCACGACGTCGTGGTCGCGTTCGGCGAGCGGGCGGATCGTGACGTCGTTCGGGAACACCGCCACGCCGGTCGGCACCGGGGAGCGTTCCGCGGTCTGGCCCCAGCTGCGGGCGTCCTCGTAGTAGATGCGCGCGGCCGAGCCCGCGGTGCCGGTCAGCCAGTAGACCGAGACGTCGGTGAGGATCAGGTCGCGGTCGACGGCGTCCTCGGGGATCTCGGCGGCGGGGTCGGTCCACTCCTTGAATTTCTCGACGATCCAGGCGAGTTGGCCGACCGGCGAGTCCGTCAGGGCGTACGCGATGGTCTGGGGTCTTGTCGACTGAATGATGGCATATCCGGACATGTCCTGACCCCACCTCGTCATCAGGTCGAGGCGGGCCTGGTCGGCCGGGTCGAGGTCGGCGAGCGGGCCGGACGGGAACGCGATCAAGTTGTTGACGTGCACTCCGACGACATGATCGGGGTCGACGCGGCCGACCTGCGGGGAGACGATCGCGCCGGTGTCGCCGCCCTGGGCGCCGTAACGCTCGTAGCCGAGGCGGTCCATCAGCGAAGCCCACGCGCGCGCGACCCGCGACGTGCTCCACCCCGAACCGGCGAGCGGGCTGGAGAACCCGAAGCCGGGCAGTGACGGCGCGACGACGTGGAACGCGTCCGCGGGGTCGCCGCCGTGCCGCGCGGGATCGGTCAGTGGTCCGATGATCTTCAAGAACTCCACGATCGAGCCGGGCCAGCCGTGCGTGAGCAGCAGCGGCAACGCGTCCGGCCGGGGCGAGCGGACGTGCAGGAAATGCACCGGCTGCCCGTCGAGGACGGTGGTGAACTGGGGAAACTCGTTCAGGCGCGCCTCGTGGGCCCGCCAGTCGTACTTGGTGCGCCAGTGGTCGGCCAGGTCCCGCAGGTAGTCGGGCGGCACCCCGGCCTCCCAACCGGCGCCGGGCACCGGGTCGGGCCAGCGGGTCTGGGCGAGCCGCCGGTGCAGGTCGTCGAGGCGGTCCTGGGGGATATCGATCCGGTACGGGCTGATGTTCGCATTCATGACAGTCACGCTAGAAGCAATTGAGGACAACTTCTGTCCGCAGTCATACATCCGTGAGCTCGCCGACACCGGGCATCCACCGCGACCGAGCCGCCGAGCGCCAGCACCGCAACGTGGGGTCTGGGGTCGCCCCCAGGTAAATCCAGCAAACATCGGATCTCTGGGCGGTCGAGAAAAACTTGATCACGGCCGAATCAAGCAGCATGCGAGCGCTTTTACCCACTCCGCGAGACATCGATGCCCAACAATTGACTGCGGCAGACATCCCATGTTAAGCCTTCCGTCATGAGAGCGTTCCGCATGGCGGCGGCCGGCCTTCTGATCGCCGGTCTCCTCGTCGCCCACCCCTCCCCCGCGAGCGCCGCCCCCACCGACGCGGCGTTCAACTCGAGCACCGGCGCGCTGAACGTCGACTACGCCGGCTACCTGTCGAAGCACGACATCGTCTACAACCGCCCCAACACCAATCCCCTGTACGGGCTGACGGTCGGCAACGGCCGCACCGGCGCGATGGCGTGGGCCCAGAACGGGCTGACCATGCAGGTGTCCGGGGTGGATCTGGCCGAGCAGTCGACGTACGCGGCCGGGAACCTCAATCTCGCGCTGGCCGGCACGTCGTCCCAGCAACGGCTTTCCCTGTACGACGGCACGCTGACCACCACGTACGACAACAACCGCACCGTCACCGTGATGGGCGCCCCGAACTCCGAGGTGATGGGCGTGCACGTGGACGGGAGCGCCGCGACCGGCACCGTCGCGCTCGACCTGAGCCTGTGGGACATGAACACGGTGCAGAACATCGCCGACGTGCCCGACCTGAACACGTGGCGCACGGTCAGCACGTACGCCGACTCGACCGGCGCCGGGCTCAGCCGCGGGCAGACCGACGCGAACGGATTCGGCTACACATTCGCGGCGACCGTCGAAGGCGCCGCCTACACCGCGCAGGCCGTGAACGGCACCCGCGTGCGGCTGACCATCACGCCGTCGTCGAGCTACACCATCTGGTTCACGGCGGCGAGCCGGATCAACGCGCCGAGCCGCAACTCGGTTCAGCAGGCGCGCAACCAGCTCGCGGCGGTCAAACAGACCGGCTACGCGAGCACGCTGACCAGCTACAAGAACTGGTGGCACAGCTTCTGGGCCAAGAGCTTCGTGCAGTACAACGCCGGCGGATCCGACTATCTGGAGAACGTCTACTACCTGGCGACCTACATGATCGCGGCGGGTGGTTACGGGAACTATCCGGTGCATTTCATCAACGGGGTGTTCCGGGCGACCCAGGACAACTCCAAATGGAGCAACGGCTACTGGTACTGGAATCAGCGCGACGTCTACAACTCGTTCTACGCGTCCAACCACGCCGACCTGATGAAGACGTTCAACAACCTCTACTCGCGGAACACGAACGCGCTCAAGGCGTACACCCAGACGCGATACAACACCGATTCGCTCTGGGTGCCGGAGACGATGGGCTGGGACGGCAACGCGCGCGGCACTGTCGGCAGCGATTTCGTCAACGACATCTACTCGACCGGCACCGAGGCCGCGTACAACATGTACCAGTACTACCGGTACACGAATGACACCGCGTATCTGCAGAACGTCGCCTATCCGTACATGAAGGACTCGGTTCGCTTCTATCAGAACCGCCTGTCGCGCAACGGATCCCAGTACTACATGGCGAGCTCGAACGCGCACGAGACGTACTGGGATGTCAAGAACGCCCTGACCGATCTGGCCGCCGTCCGCCTGTTGTTCCCCCTCACCATCGCGGTCTCCACCCAGCTCGGCGTCGACGACAATCTCCGGGCCGGTTGGCAGGACGTGCTGAACAACCTCGCGCCGTACCAGGTCAGCAACGGCGCCTACCTGCCGCACGACCCGCCCACGGCGCAGATCCGTAACGGCGAGAACGTGGCCCTGGAGCTCGTCTGGCCGTACGACCAGACCGGCATCGGTTATCCCGACACGCAGACCGCGGTCAATACCTGGAACGTGCGCCCGTTCCCGTACGGCAACGTCTGGGCGAACGACCACGTGCACGCCGCACGGCTCGGCCTCGGCGAACAGGCGTACCAGGGAATGCGGACCATGCTGCAGAAATACCAGAATTATCCGAACGGGATGACGAACAACACCAACGGCGTGTTCGAGTATCTCGGCATCCACCTGGCCGCGATGAACGAGTCGCTGATGCAGTCCTACAACGACAAGATCCGGGTGTTCCCGGCCATCCCGAACGACAGCAATTTCGTCGGCAAGTTCAGCCTGCTCGCCAAGGACGGCTTCGTGGTCAGCTCCGAACGGGAGGCCGGCGAGACCAAATACGTCGGGATCCGTAGCCAGTTCGGCAAGCAGGCCCGCGTGGTCAACCCGTGGGGCACCCAGCAGATCCGGGTGCGCCGCACCTCCGACAACGCGATTCTCACGACGGTTTCGACCGGTGAGGTCAGTTTCGCGACCGCGGCCGGCACCAATTACGTCGTGGAGAGAACCGCCAAACCCCTTTCCTCGTACGCCTCGACGACGCTCACCGGCACCGCCAACCAGAACGTCAAGTCGCTGAGCGGCACCGCGTCCACGCTCGGGCTCGGCACCGCGACCGGCGGCGGTGGTGGCACCGCGCTGCTCGCCCAGGCCAACAACCAATATGTCAGCGCGCCGAGCAACAGCCCGCTCATTGCCAGCGCGACGGCGATCGGCGCGAACGAGCGCTTCGACCTGGTCGACCTGGGCGGCGGCAACGTGGCACTGCGATCGAGAGCCAACAATATGTATGTCTGCGCCGAGAACGCCGGCGCCAACCCGCTCATCGCCAACCGCACCGCGGTCGGCCCGTGGGAGACGTTCGCCCGGATCAGCAACAGCGACGGCACGATCAGCCTCCGGGCGACGGTCAACAACAAATACGTGGTGGCCGAGAACAGTGGCGCCGCCGCGCTGATCGCGAACAGGGACGCCATCGGTCCCTGGGAGAAATTTACGCTCGTCAACGGGTAAGGAGTCAGCCCCCATGCTGCGACGCCTCACCACCGTCCTGTCCGCCCTCGTCCTCCTCCTCATCGCCGCGCCGGCGATCCCCGCGCCGGCGGCGGCACCCGTCACCAAGGTTCTGGTCTTCTCGAAGACCGCCGGTTTCCGGCACGACGCCATCCCCGCCGGCATCGCCGCGATCCAGACGCTCGGCAGCCAGAACGGCTTCTCGGTGACGGCCACCGAGGACGCCGGCCAATTCACCACCGCCAATCTGGCGCAGTACCAGGCGGTGGTCTGGCTCTCCACCACCGGCGACGTGCTGAACGCGACGCAGCAGACCGCGTTCCAGTCGTACATCGCGGCCGGCGGCGGTTACGTCGGCGTGCACGCGGCGGCCGACACCGAATACGACTGGCCCTGGTACGGCGGGCTGGTCGGCGCCTACTTCAATTCACATCCGGCAATTCAACAGGCCACGGTACGCGTCGAGGACGCCACCAATCCGGCGACGGCACATCTGCCGGCGGCGTGGGTCCGCACCGACGAGTGGTACAACTACCGCGCCAATCCCCGCGCGAACGTCCGCGTGCTGCTCAGCCTCGACGAAAGCACGTACTCGGGTGGCTCGATGGCCGGCGACCACCCGATCACGTGGTGCCAGAACTACCAGGGTGGCCGCGCCTTCTACACCGGGCTCGGGCACACCCAGGAGTCGTACGCGGATGCGAACTTCACCCGGCTGCTCCTGGGCGGGATCCGCTTCGCCGGCGGCGCGGTGACCGCGGACTGCACGCCGCGCACCAACCCGGTCCCGGCCGGCACCGCGCTGCGCTCGAAGGCGAACAACAAGTTCGTCAGCACCGCGGCCGGCAACCTGATCGCCAGCGCGACCACGGCGTCGACGGCCGCCGAGCGCTTCGACATCGTGCCGCTGACCGGGAGCAACGTCGCGCTGCGGTCCAAGGCGACCGGCCAGTACGTCTGTGCCGAGAACAGCGGCAACAACCCGCTGATCGCCAACCGCGCCGCCGTCGGGTCCTGGGAGACGTTCACCCGGATCACCAACAGCGACGGCACGGTCAGCTTCCGCGCGACGGTCAACAACCGTTACGTCACGGCGGAGAACGCGGGTGCGTCCGCGCTCATCGCCAACCGCACCGCGATCGGCCCGTGGGAGAAGTTCGACCTCGTCACCGGAGGATGACCATGCGTCTGTCCAAGTATCTGGCCGCGCTGCTCCTCGGCGTCACCGGCGCGGTCGCCGTGGCCACCGTTTCCGAAGCCGCGGACATCCCCGCCGCGGACTACCAGCAAGTGTCGCTGGCCAGCGGCAGCGCCGAGCTCGGTGAGGCCATGTCGCTGGCGGTGCTGCCGAACCGCTCGGTCATCCACACCGCGCGCAACGGCACCGTGCGGGTCACCGACGCGGCGGGCAACACCAAGGTGGCCGCGAACATCCCGGTCTACACGCACGACGAGGAAGGGCTGCAAGGTGTCGCGGTCGATCCTAACTTCGCCAGCAACCGCTGGATCTATCTCTACTACTCGCCACCCCTGAGCACCCCGGCCGGGGACGCGCCGACCACCGGCACGGCGGCCGACTTCAACGCGTGGAAGGGTCATCTCAACCTGTCCCGGTTCACGCTCAACGCGGACGACACCATCAACATGTCCAGTCAAGTCGTCGTGATGACCGTGGACAACGACCGCGGCCAGTGCTGCCACGTCGGCGGCGACCTCGACTTCGACGCGGCCGGCAACCTGTATCTGACCACCGGCGACGACACCAACCCGTTCGAGTCGCAGGCGTTCACCCCGATCGACGAGCGCACCAACCGCAACCCGCAGTTCGACGCGCAGCGCTCCGCGGCGAACACGAACGACCTGCGCGGCAAGGTGCTGCGGATCAAGCCGCAGGCGAACGGCACGTACACGATCCCGGCCGGCAACATGTTCGCGCCGGGCACCGCGAACACCCGCCCGGAGATCTACGCGATGGGCTTCCGTAACCCGTTCCGGATGAGCGTGGACAAGCCGACCGGCATCGTCTACCTCGGCGACTACGGGCCGGACGCGGGCGCCGCCGATGCGAACCGCGGGCCCGGCGGGCAGGTCGAGTTCGACCGGATCACCGCGCCCGGCTTCTACGGCTGGCCGTACTGCACCGGCGGCAACTCGACCGCCGAGACCTACAACGAGTACACGTTCCCGTCCGGGCCGTCCGCAGCCAAGTACAACTGTGCCGGCGGGCCGACGAACAACTCGTTCCGCAACACCGGCCTGCCGACGCTGCCCGCCGCGAAGCCCGCCTGGATCCGGTACGGCTTCGACTCGACGCCCCCGGAGTTCGGCGGTGGATCGGAGTCCCCGATGGGCGGCCCGGTCTACCGGTACGACGCGGCGCTGAACTCGGCGGTCAAGTTCCCGCAGTCGCTGGACGGCCGGTACTTCGCCGGTGAGTACGGCCGCCGCTGGATCAAGGCGATCCAGGTCAACAGCAACGGCACGTACGGCGAGATCAGCGGCTTCCCGTGGTCCGGCACGCAGGTGATGGACATGGCGTTCGGGCCGGACGGCGCGTTGTACGTGCTCGACTACGGGACCGGGGCGAACAATCAGGCGCTGTACCGGATCGAGTACATCGGGGGTGGCAACCGCAGCCCGGTGGCGGTGGCGACGGCGAACAAGACGTCCGGGCCGAGTCCGCTTACCGTCACCTTCTCGTCGGCCGGGAGCAGTGACCCGGAAGGCGGGGCGCTGAGCTACCTGTGGACGTTCGGTGACGGGACCTCCTCGACGGCGGCCAACCCCGTCAAGACGTACGGGAGCAATGGGAATTTCACCGCGACACTGCGGGTGACCGACCCGACCGGGCTGAGCGGCACGGCCAGCATCCCGATCACGGTCGGCAACACCGCGCCGACCGTCACGTTGACGACGCCGGCCGACGGCACTTTGTTCAGCTTCGGCGACACGGTCCCGTTCACGGTGACGGTCAGTGACCCGGAGGACGGCACCATCGACTGCACTAAGGTGACCGTGACGTACCTGCTCGGGCACGACAGCCACGCGCACCAGATCACCTCGAAGACCGGCTGCAGCGGCACGTTGACCGTGCCGGCCGACGGCGAGCACGACAGCGCGGCGAACATCTTCGGGGTGTTCGTGGCCTCGTACACCGACAAGGGCGGGCTGACCGGCACCAGCCAGCGGACGCTGCAGCCGCGGCACCGGCAGGGTGAGCACTTCGGCACCCAGTCGGGCGGCGTGCAGGTCGCGACGCACGCGAACGCCGAGGGCGGCGCGACGGCCGGGTTCATCGACAACGGCGACTGGATCTCGTTCCGGCCGTACAACCTGTCCACGGCGACCCGGTTCACCGCGCGGGTGGCGTCGGCCGGCGCGGGCGGGACGATCGAGGTGCGCAGCGGGTCGGCGACCGGACCGCTGCACGGCACGGCGACCGTCGCGAACACCGGCGGATGGGAGACGTACGTGGATGTCAGCACCGCGCTGACGAACGTGCCATCCGGTCCCACCCAGTTGTATCTGGTGTTCAAGGGCGGTGCGGGCAACCTGTTCGATGTGGACGCCTTCACGTTCGACACCGGCGTGGCGCAGCCGACCGGCTCGACCCTGAAAGCGCTGGTGAACAACCAGTTCGTGTCGGCGCCGAACACGACCACGGCGCTGATCGCCAACAAGGCGACCGCGGGTGCCACCGAACGGTTCGACGTGGTCGACCTGGGCGGCGGCAATGTGGCGCTGCGGTCGCGGGCCAGCGGCATGTACGTCTGTGCCGAGAACGCCGGGGCGGCGGCACTGATCGCGAACCGGGCAACCGTCGGGCCGTGGGAGACGTTCGCGCTGATCCGTAACGCGGACGGAAGTGAGAGCCTAAGATCGGCGGCCAACAATATGTACGTGACGGCGGAGAACGCCGGGGCCGCACCGCTGATCGCCAACCGGGCGGCCATCGGGGCGTGGGAGAAATTCGATCTGGGAGGTTAGATGGCGCTCACCGACGAGGCGATCAACAAGATAAAGCGGATGATCACCTCCGGTGAGATGGGTCCCGGTGACCGCCTGCCGCGAGAGGCCGACCTGGCGGAACGGCTCGGCCTCTCGCGCAACTCCCTGCGCGAGGCGGTACGCGCGTTGTCGACGATCAACGTGCTGGACGTCCGGCAGGGCGACGGCACGTACGTGACCAGCCTGGATCCCGCGCTGCTGCTGGACACGTTGAGTTTCGTGGTCGACTTCCACCGCGACGACACCGTGCTGCAGTTCTTCGAGGTGCGGCGGATCCTCGAGCCGGCCGCCACGGCGCTCGCGGCGGAGCGGATGTCGGTGGCCGACATCGGGAAGCTGCAGGTGCTGCTCGACGAACTGAGCACGGCGCCGTCGGTGTCCGCGCTGGTGGCGAACGACCTGGAGTTTCATCGCCGGATCGCGGCCGGGGCGGGCAACGCGGTGCTCTGCTCGCTGATCGACGGGTTGTCCGCGCCGACCACCCGGGCCCGGATCTGGCGCGGGCTGACCCAGGAGGGGGCGATGGCCAAGACGCGCGAGCAGCACCAGGCCATCCACGACGCTCTGGTCGCGCGGTCGCCGGAGCTGGCCCGGTCGTGGGCGACCGTCCACATTGCCGGGGTGGAGGAGTGGCTGCGGCAGGCGACCTGAATCACAAGAAGTTTCGGCTCGTCGTGAATTTCCGGCCGTGGCGAGCGTTTGACCAAGAGATGGCTAGATCTCGGCGTTCTCCCGTCCGCTTTTGTCCGGTACTGTGGCGATATGTCCGATAAACCACGGGAGCTCCTGGCGGGCCGCTACCGGCTGGGACGTCCGCTCGGCGAAGGCGCCATGGGGCGCGTCTGGGAGGCCCGGGACGAGCTTCTCGGGCGCGCCGTCGCGATCAAGGAGATCGCCCCCAACGGCCTGACCACTGTGGTGCTCGGCGACCTGCGGCGCCGGGCGATCCGGGAGGCCCGCGCGATCGCGCAGGTCAGCCACCCGAACGTGGTGCGCGTCTTCGACGTGGTCACCGAGGACGACGTGCCGTGGATCGTGATGGAGCTGGTCCGGTCGCGGTCGTTGTTCACGGTGGTCAGCGAGGAAGGGCCGATCGATCCGCGGCGGGCCGCCGGGCTCGGCCTGCAGGTGCTCGCCGGGCTGCGGGCCGCGCACGAGGCGGGCATCCTGCACCGCGACGTGAAACCCGCGAACGTTCTGGTCACCGCCGACGGGCGGGCCGTGCTCACCGACTTCGGGCTGGCCGCGCTGGCCGGCGACGCGACGATGACCAGCACCGGCGTGGTGATCGGGTCGCCGTCCTATCTGGCCCCGGAACTGGCCCAGGACGAACCTGCCGGGCCCGCCTCCGACCTGTGGTCACTGGGGGCGACCCTGTTCGCCGTGGTGGAGGGCCGCCCGCCGTACTCGAAATCCTCGCCGATGGCCACGCTCGCCGCGCTGATGGTGGATCCGGCGCCGGTGCCGCGCCGCGCCGGTGTGCTGACGCCGGCCCTGCGGGCGCTGCTGACGAAGGACCCGCAGGAGCGGGCCGGCGGCGACGAGGCGGAGAAGCTGCTGCGGGACGCGGCGGACGGGGTGACGCAGCCGGGGCCCCGGGTGGCTTCCGGTGCCCAGCCCTCGCCCGCCGGTGCCCGGCCGCACACCGTCGGGCCCCCGGAATCGACCGCGTCGCGCTCACGTAAGCGGGCACTGCTCCTGGCGGCCGGTGTCGCGGTCATCGCCGCGATAGCCGCCGCGGCCGTCGTGGTCACTCGTCAGGGCTCGCCGGACACGGTCGTGGTGGAGGCGCTGTCGAGCGCCCCGGAAAATGCGATAAATTCGGTTAAATCCCCTGTCGCCGGGCAGACGCCCAGCGCCAAACCGTCGGTGTCCGCCCCGGCCAGCATCCGTCCCCCCAGCCAGGCGGCTTCGAACCCCGCCGCCACCACGACGACGCGGCCCCCGGTGACCAAGGCGCCCCCGGTGGTGAAACCGTCCACGCACACCCTCGCCGCCGCCTTCAACAACGTGGCGATCACCAGCGACTCGCAGACCACCGCGGGCAACTTCGACGGCGGCGGCGCGACCTATTCGGCGCAGGCGTTCGCCTCGGCCGGCGCGACGCCCGGGACCACGGTGACGGTCGGCGGTGTCGGACTGAAGTGGCCGGCCGGCGCCGGGACCGGGCGTAAGGACAACGTCATCGCGGCCGGTCAGACGGTCGGGGTGCCGGGCTCGGGGCGGCGGCTGGCCTTCCTGGTGGCGGCATCCTACGGCGCGGCGGCGGGCAGCGGCCGGATCACCTACACCGACGGCACCACGCAGGCGTACACGCTCTCGGCACCCGACTGGGACGACACCGAGAACGCGGCGGTCGCGGTCATCGCGCCCTACCAGAACCGGTCCGGCGACGGGCGTTACGAGCAGCCGGCCGCGGTCTTCGGCGTCTCGGTCGCGCTCACCGCGGGCAAAACCGTTGCCTCCGTACGCCTCCCCTCCGCCGGCGCCGTGCCGGTGCAGGAGGGGACGACGACCATGCACATCTTCGCGGCCGGGGTCGGGTAGTCACCAGCCCGTACGCGGCAGCGCGGGCAGCGCCGGGTGGTCCAGCCACGCCGTGAACAGGTCGTCCAGCGGCTCCGCGGCGAACCGGCGGGCGTGCTCGCGGAACTGCTCGGTGGTCACCGTCCGGTACCGGTGCTCGGCGACCCACGAGCGGAGCAGGGCGAAGAACGACTCCTCGCCGATCCGGGCGCGCAACGCGTGCAGGGTGAGCGCACCGCGTTTGTAGACCGCCGGGTCGAACATCCGGCCCACGCCCGGGTTCGCGACGACCAGGAAGGCCGGCTGGTCCCGGAGCCAGGCATGCCATTCGGCCGCGTGGGTATCCGCCGACTTGCCACCGGAGACGGCCGACCACAGCCATTCGGCGTACGTGGCGAATCCCTCGTTGAGCCAGATGTGGCGCCAGTCCGCGACCGTGAGGCTGTTGCCGAACCACTGGTGCGCGAGCTCGTGCGCGACCAGCCGCTCGTGGGTGCGCAGCCCGTCCAGGTGGTTGCGCCCGAAGACGGCCATGCCCTGCGCCTCGACCGGGTCGTCCAGGTCGTCGTCGGCGATCACCACGACGTACTCGCGGAACGGGTACGGCCCGAACAGACGCTGCAGGGCCGTCATGATCTGGTCGTGCCGGCCGAAGTCGTGCCGCAGGGTCTGCCGCAGCCGGGCCGGGACCGCGGCTCGCTGACCGGCGCCCAGCTCGACCATCGCGTACCGTCCGATCTGGACGCTCATCAGGTACGGCGAGGTCGGCTCGTTCCGCTCGTACACCCAGGTGCTGGTGCCCGCCCGCGGGCGGCGCGCGACCAGGTCGCCGGTGACCAGCACGGTGTACGGCGACGCGGCGGTGACCGCCACCAGGAAGGTCGCCTTGTCGTCCGGCCGGTCGTTGCACGGGAACCAGGACGGCGCCCCGTTCGGCTGGCTCGCCACGATCACGCCGTCGGTCAGCTCGTCCCAGCCGATCTCACCCCACCGTCCGGAGATGGGCACCGGCTTCCCGGCGTACCGGATCTCGATTTTGAAGGTGGCGCCGTAGCCGATCGAGCGCTCCGGTTTGATCCGGAGCTTGCCCCAGCGGTGGTCGAACTTCGCCGGCTGCCCGTCGACGCGCACCTGCTCGATCCGGAAGCGGCCGAGGTCGAGGCTGAACCGGGAGAGCCGCTGGAGTGCCCGCGCCGTGATGACGGCCTTGCCGGCGAGCCGGTTCGACTCGACCCGGACGTCGAGGTCCAGGTCGTAGTGCAGCACCCGATAGCCACCGTTACCGTGGTCGGGAATGTACGAATCGGACGAATGGTCGGCACCCGGTAACGCGTTACCGGCCGAGGTCATCGCCAGGCCGCGATCGGATTGCCCAGCCATTGACTGTCGTCGGGCACGGCGTCACCGCGGGTGACCAGCGAACCTGGTCCGACCGTGGTGCGCGCGCCGATGCTGGCGCCGGGCAGCACGATCCCGTGCGGGCCGAGCGTGGCGCCCGGACCCAACCTCACCTCGTCCATGCTCATGATCCGATCATGGAACAGGTGGGTCTGCACCACGCACCCCCGGTTGACTGTGGCGCCCGTCCCCAGGCGCACCAGATCGTACTCGGGGAGCCAGAACGTCTCCAGCCACACGCCCCGGCCGATCTTCGCGCCCAGTGTGCGCAGCCACACGGTCAGCAACGGCGTGCCGGTGGCGAAGCGGAGCAGCCACGGCGCGGCGAGCACCTCGACGAACGTGTCGGCGAGCTCGTTGCGCCAGACGAACGACGTCCACAGCGCCCGGTCGGCGACCCGGAACCGGCCCACCAGCAGCCACTTCACGGCTGTGGCGGTGAGCGCGGCGGCGATCGCGGCGGCCAGCACCACCGGACCGGCGGCCAGCGCGGCCACCCAGCCGCCGGCCGTGCGCCAGATCAGCGCCAGCGCGACGAGCACCAGGACCGCCAGCGCACCGGCCAGGACGACCGGGACGACCCGGCACAGTTCGATCGCGGCGCGGGCCAGCTTCAGCCGCAGCGGCGGGGCGAACGTGCGGCTGGTGTCGGCCGCCTCGACCGTACGGCGCAACGGCATCGGCGGGGCGCCGAGCCACGACGAGCCCTTCTTCGCCTTGCGCGGCGCGGACGACAGCACCCCGACCAGGCCGCGTTTGGGCACCGACCGGCCGGGCGCCGCCATCCCGGAGTTGCCGAGGAACGCCTGCTTGCCGATCCGCGCGGGAGCAACCCGCAGCCAGCCGTGACTGAGCTCGTAGGTGGCGACCATCGTGTCGTCGGCCAGGAACGCGCCGTCGTCCACCGTCGTCATCGCCGGCAGCGCGAGCACCGTGGACGCCTCCACCCCGCGTCCCACCTTGGCGCCGAGCAGGCGCAGCCAGACCGGCGTGAACAGGCTCGCGTACATCGGGAACAACGCGACCCGGGCCATCGCCATCAGCCGTTCGGTAGTCCACACCTGCCACGCGATCCGCCCGCGGACGGGGTGGAAACCTGCCCGCAGGCCGATGCTGAGCACCCGGACCGCCAGCAGAATCATGAGCGCGTACGAGACAAAGGCCACCGGCCCCGCGAACAGCACGGCACCGAGGGAGAGGCGATGGGCGAGCAGAGCGATCGCCGGCAGCGCGGCCAGCACCGGCACCAGCCCGAGCAGTTGCGCGGTAAAGCTGTAGAGGGCCACCCAGAGCCGGGAGCGGGTGGGACGTTCCACCGGCCAGCCCGCGGTGTCCTTGCCGGCGACGCGGACGGCCGGGGAACCGGCCCATCGCTGGTTCGCCGGCACCGCACCGGTCACGGTCGAGCCGGCCGAGATCTTCGCGCCCTTGCCGACCCGGGCGCCGGGCATGAGCGTGCTGCGGGCGCCGACCCGCGCGCCGGCGCCGACCCGCACCGCGCCGATCCGCACGACATCCCCGTCCACCCAGTAACCGGACAGGTCGACCTCGGGCTCGATCGCCGCGCCGCGACCAAGTTTGAGCAGGCCGGTGACCGGCGGCGCGGAGTGCAGGTCGACGTCCGGGGAGATCCGGGCGCCCAGCGCCTTGGCGTAGGTGATCATCCAGCCCGCCCCGGCGACACCGGTCGCGCCGGTCAGCTCGGCGAGCCGCTCGGCCGCCCACAGCCGCAGGTGCACGCTGCCGCCACGCGGGTGGTCGCCGGGGCGTACGCCGCGCAGCAGCAGCCGGGCGCCGCCGGCCGCGATGGCGATCCGGCCGGCCGGGCTGGACAGCAGCACCCAGCTCGCCGCGATCCACCACCAGGAGACGTGCGGCACCGACGGCACGGCGAGAAGGTTGCCGAGCGCCGCGAGGACGGTGAGCCAGCGCAGTCCGACGAGCACGAGCATCGGCAGCATCAGCAGCGCCTGGATCAGCCCCGCACGACGCGGGACGGGCCGCACGTCGCGGCGGACCGTCGCCTCGGTGCCGAGCCCCTCGACCACGGTGGCCATCTGCGACAGTCGCGGGTTCTGATAGACGTCAGCGACCGACACCCGGGGGTAGCTCCGGCGGATCCACGCGACGAGCTGCGCCGCGTTGAGGCTGCTGCCGCCGCTGGAGAAGAAGTCGGCGCCCGGCTCGGCGGGGCGTACGCCGAGGATCTCCTCCCAGCCGCCGGCCAGCCATTCCTCCCCCGCGGTCAGCTCGGCCTGCGCGACGCCGGCGGTGACCAGCGGCCAGGGCAGTGCCGCGCGATCAACCTTTCCCGAGGTACGCGTCGGCAGCTCCGCCACCACGGCCAGCAGCGGCACGAGCGCGGCCGGGAGCTGCTCGCGGATCCGCAGCGACGCGGCCGCGGTGTCGAAGCCGTCGCGCGCCACGACGTAACCGACCAGCAGCTGGTTGCCCGCGACGGTCCGTTTCACCGCGGCGGCGGCACCGGCCACCCCGGGCAGCGCCTGCAGCGCGGCGTCGACCTCACCCAGTTCGATCCGGCGGCCGCCGAGCTTGACCTGCTCGTCACCGCGGCCGAGGAACAACAGTCCGGCCGGCTCGGCGCGCACGATGTCGCCGCTGCGGTACGCCCGCCGCCAGTCCAGCGCGGGCAGCGGCGCGAACTTCTCGGCGTCCTTCGCGGCGTCCAGGTAGCGGGCCAGGCCGACCCCGCCGATGACCAGCTCACCGGTCTCGCCCATCGCAACCGGCGCGCCGGCGGCATCGACCACGGCCAGCTCCCAACCGGCCAGCGGCAGCCCGATGCGCACCGGTCCCTCGCCGGTCAGCCGCGCGGCGCAGGCGACGACGGTGGCCTCGGTCGGGCCGTACGTGTTCCAGACCTCGCGCCCCTCGACGGCCAGCCGCTCGGCCAGCTCGGGCGGGCACGCCTCGCCGCCGAAGATCAGCAGCCGGACGTCCTCGAGCGCCTCGACCGGCCACAACGCGGCCAGCGTGGGCACGGTGGAGACGACGGTGATGCGCTGCTCGGCCAGCCACGGGCCCAGGTCGACGCCGCTGCGGACCAGGGAGCGCGCGGCGGGCACCAGGCAGGCGCCGTTGCGCCAGGCGAGCCACATCTCCTCGCAGGACGCGTCGAAGGCCACCGACAGCCCCGCGAGGACCCGGTCGTGCGGGCCGATCGCCTCGTCGTCGGCCAGGAAGAGCTGCGCCTCGGCGTCGACGAAGGCGGCGGCGGCACCGTGCGAGACGGCGACACCCTTCGGGGTGCCGGTGGAACCCGAGGTGAAGATGATCCAGGCGTCGTCGGAGGGTCCGGGCCGTCCTGGGCGCCCCCCGGGGGTACGGCGCATCGACACGGTGAGGTTGTCGCCGAGGACGGCACAGACGGCGGCCTCGGCGAAGACGAGCTCGGCGCGTTCCTCCGGGTCGTCGGCGTCGACCGGGACGTAGGCGGCGCCGGCCGCTAGGACGCCGAGGATCGCGAGGTAGAGGTCGGCGGTGCCGGAGGAGACGCGGATGCCGACGCGGTCGCCGACGCCGATGCCGTGGGCGGCGAGGGTCGATCGGAGGTCGTCGATGCGGTCGGCTAGGTCGCGGTAGGTCAGGGGGGTGCCGGCGGTGTCGATCGCGTGCGCGGTGGGGTGGGCCTCGATCGTGGCGTCGAGGACGTCGACCAGGGTGCGGCGGATCGGGACCGAGCGGGAGCGGAAGATCGCGGGGGTTTCCGGGGCGTCCGTGGCGTTCGCTGCGTCCGGCGCTTCCGGGGCGCCCGAACCGCCTGGGCCGCCTGGGGCCGCCGGGGCTTCGGGTGCGAAGGTGATCGCGGGCAGGTCGATAATTCGCGGATCAGTCGTCGCGGTCACCGGGCGTACTCCATCTCCAAAGGTCGGCCAGGCGTGCGGCGCTGAAGCCGCCCGGGGCAGCATTAAAGGCTACGGGCGGGAAACGCAAAATGACGGCAAGGTGTCGAATTCGTGTCGGGAGCCACACCCAGTCATCCCGTCCGTGCCGCTATTTCGCAATATTTCGGCGGCGCGGGCGCCGGCGCGGGCGCCGCGCTCCCGCCGCCCGCTCCCGGGTGCCTGCCTTCTGTTGCGCTTCGTGGATGGGCGCGCTTGGCAGCCATGCGGGCGGCGCGTCTGGTCACGCTTGCCTGCCGCCCGTCGCGGCGGCCAGCACTCACCGCCCGGCACGCGCAAACCACGCGCCGCGCCCTTGAGAGCGCCCCGTTCGTCACTCTTGACCCCATTTGGCGCCTCCTCGCCGAGGCGCTTTCCGGCGCTTTTTGTAACCTTGGAGAGTTAAGGCTCGTATGTGGGCGTAACTCTCCAAGGTCTCGAAGACGCGCAAGAAACCGGCGTCACAAAGCAGGCCAATCTTGGCAAATACACCGTCCTGTTTGGATGGTCGCTCACGATGCGGATAGGCATGGCCAAATAGTGAGAACGTGGCTGTCCCGAGCGGCAAGGGGCGCACTCCGCGGTCACGCCCGAGCGTGATCCGGTGGGCGTGCTGCACCGCCGCAACTGCGTCAACATCGTCGACCATGTCAATTAACTGTCATTCCCGCGTGCACCTGTCGGCCGGCATTCCGGATCGCGAGCTATAACGGAGCCGCCTCGGCACGAACGAGAATCAGGAATGGCGATGATTGACGATCTCCCGATCCGCGACGACCTCAAAGGCCAATCCCCGTACGGTGCCCCGCAGATCGACGTACCGGTGCGGTTGAACACCAACGAGAACTCGTACGCCCTGCCGGACGCGGTCGTCGAGGCCGTCGCCGAAGCCGTGCGGGCCGAGATGCGCGACCTCAACCGCTACCCGGATCGTGACGCGGTGGGCCTGCGCACCGATCTGGCGCGCTACCTCGGTCACGGCGTGACCGCGGCGAACGTGTGGGCGGCCAACGGCTCCAACGAGATCCAGCAACAACTCCTGCAGACGTTTGGCGGGCCGGGGCGTACGGCACTCGGGTTCGGTCCGTCGTATTCGATGTACCCGCTGCTGGCCCGGGGCACCGGCACCCGCTGGATCGGCGCCCACCGCAACCCCGATTTCGGCCTGACCCCCGACGTGGCGGTGGCGCAGCTCAAGGAACACCGCCCGGATGTCGTGTTTCTGTGTTCGCCGAACAATCCGACCGGGACCGCGCTCGACCCGGCGGTGATCGACGCGGTTCTGGGCGAGACGAAAGGGATGGTGCTCGTCGACGAGGCGTATTTTGAGTTCGCTCGGTCCGGCACGAAAAGTGCGCTCACGCTCCTGCCCCATCACCGCAATCTCGTGGTGACCCGCACGATGAGCAAGGCGTTCGGTTTCGCCGGCGGCCGGCTGGGCTATTTCGCCGCCGATCCCGACGTGGTCGGCGCCGTGCAACTCGTCCGGCTGCCGTACCACCTGAGCAGCCTCACCCAGGCCGCCGCCCGCGCGGCCCTGGGGCAGGCTCCCGCGTTGCTGGCCACGGTGGACGCGATCAAACAGCAGCGAGACCGGATCGTCGCCACGCTTCGTGAGCGCGGCACCAAGGTGGCCGACAGCGACGCCAACTTCGTGCTGTTCGAGGTCGGCGGCGACCAGAAACGGGTGTGGCAGCGGATGCTCGACCGAGGCGTACTCATCCGCGACGTCGGCCTCGACGCGTGGCTGCGAGTCACCGCGGGAACGGCCACGGAAACCGACGCGTTCCTGGCGGCCATCACCAACCGTCAATAGTGGACGGCGAAAGCGAACGTAACCTCCCTGCCACGGTATGTTCACCGTACGTCTCCGTACCCGTCGTGGCAGGCTCCGACGCTGCCTGGGGACTCATCTATTTAGATCTAGCTAATTCCTGGGAGCGTGCTCGCATGACTGTAAGTCGTCGCCAGGTACTCACCGGTGGGACCGCGGCCGGTGTCGGTCTCACCGTGGCGGGGGTGCTGCCGAGCCTCGCCGAGCCGGCCGCCGCCTCGTCCGGCCACCACGGACACTCGTCGTCGGAAAGCCGCCCGTTTCCGCCGTTACGGGACGACCCGAACGGCATCCTCGCGTTACCGGCCGGTTTCTCGTACCGGATCGTCACCCGTGAGGGTTCGACGGACATGTCGTTCGGTCAGGGCAAGACGCCCGCCTTCCACGACGGCACCGGCGTGGTGGACGCCGACCACGACAAGCTGACCATCATCCAGAACCACGAGATGACGCCGCACATGTCGGCCTTCGGCGTCCCGCACATCGCCGGCACGGTCTACGACCCGGGTGCGCCGAACGCCGGCGGCTGCACGGTGATCGTCACCGACCGCAACGGCCGGACCAAGAGCGAATGGGTCGGGATCTCCGGCACCGTGCGGAACTGCGCGGGCGGCGTCACCCCGTGGGGCACCTGGCTCACCTGCGAGGAAACCTTCATCAACGCGGGCACCGCCTGGACCGCCGGCGGGCAGTCCGGCGTCTACCAGAAGGACCACGGCTACGTCTTCGAGGTCACGCGGAGCGAGTCGAAGCGTCAGGTGCCCAAGCCGATCAAGGCGTTCGGCCGGTACGAGCACGAGGCGCTCGCGGTGGAGCCGGACCTCAAGCGCGTGTACCTCTCCGAGGACGCCAGCGGCCCGAACGGCCTGTTCTACCGGTGGTCGGCCCCCAGCGGCCGGCGGCTGGGCCCGGGCCTGGCGAGCTCGCTGAGCGACACCGCCGGCACGCTCGAGGCGATGCAGATCCGGCTGGACGACGGCAGCATCCTGCCGGACGTGGCGTATCTGACCTCGGCGCAGCTGGGCCGCCCGTTCAAGGTGACCTGGATCGAGGTGCCGGACCGGGACGCCCGGACGCAGCCGACCCGCGCCCAGTTCGCCGACGGCACCGTCACCCGCGGCAAGAAGTTCGAGGGCGTCTGGAGCACCAGCAAGGGCGCGTACATCGTGAACAGCTTCGCGTTCGGTGCCAGCGACCTGCCCGCGGACGCCACCAAACACGACGGCATGGTCTGGTTCTACGACTACGCGGACCAGACGATCACGCTGGTCACCTACTTCCCGCACAACCCGGCCGCGGAGAGCGAGGGCGCCGCGCCGAAGTACGCCGACCTCACCTTCGACGGCCCGGACAACGTGACCGTCACGCCGTGGGGCACGCTCGTGCTCGCCGAGGACGGGGTGCGCGCCTCGCACGTGCTCAGCTCGGTGCCGGGCGGACCGACGTACGCGATCGCCCGCAACATGATCAGCAACGGCACGTCGAACGGCTCGCCGACCTACTCCGAGTTCACCGGCCCGACGTTCTCGCCGGACGGCAAGATCCTCTTCGTCAACATCCAGGTTCCCGGCATCACCCTCGCGATCACCGGCCCGTGGGAGAAGTACCTGGGCTGATCGGCACGCGGACCCCTGGCCGAATCCCCGGCCAGGGGTCCGGCCAGGCTATGAGCCGGGAGCCAGGTGGAACGCCAGCTTGGGGCAGCGGTCGACGGCGCGGCGGGCCGCGCGCGTCAGTTCCTCCGGTACGCCGGACGAGCCGCGCGCCATCGGAAAGCCCCACTCGTCGGACTCCAGCAGCTCGGGCAGCAGTTCGGCGCACAGGCCGCGTCCGTCGCAGGCGGTCCGGTCGATGTGCAGTCTCATCGCGCCACGCATTCGCCCTTGAGGTGTGCGGTCACGTCCTCGTGGAACATCCGCATCGCGCTGCCGATCAGCCGCGCTGTCGCGTCCGGATGATGGCACGCGCCGCGGCCCGTCACGAGCCCGCGCAGCCTGTCCACCTCGCTCGTCATGCCCAGCCAGATGCGGTGATGGGCCAGGTCGGACAGCGCCGACGCCATTCGCGGCAGCCCGTTCAGACACGGCCCGCACTGACCGGACACCTGCCCGGCGAGGTACTCCACGATCCGGGCGGTCTCGCGCAGCCCGCACGACGACGCCGGCAGCGCGGTCACGACGCCCGCGCCCGGGGTCGCACCGTAGGAGTCCAGCCCGGCCCGGCTGACCGGCAGCTCCGGATCGGCCGGCACCCAGCCGCCGTGGTAGCCGCCGACCAGCACCGCCGACAACGGTCCGGACGGTCCGCCGGCTGCCGCGAGCAGCTCCCCCAGCGGCACCCCGTACCCGGCCTCGACGACCTGGGGGTTGACGACCGCACCACCGACGGTGGCGAGGAACGTCCCCGGCTCGTCCTGCGTCCCGCGCGTGCGGAACCACTCGGCGCCGTGCCGTGCGACCAGGGCCAGGTGCGCGAGCGTCTCCACGTTCTGGACCAGCGTCGGCATCTCACGCTTGGCCAGCCGCACCATCTTGTCGGCCGGGATCGCCCCGCCGCCCACCACGGCCGCCGCGGCCGCGGACGCCTCCCCCGCGACGAAAGTCGACGGCGCGGGCGCCAGCCGGACCGAGACGGCCTCGCGACGACGGTCCCACAGCGCCCGCCGCACCGGTTCGAGCGCGGCGGGCGGGGCGTACAGGAAAAGGGCCGAGGCGTGGCATGCCCGGGCGACCAGCTGGAGGCCGTCGAGAACTAGATGCGGCTGGTGGGTCAGCAGGTAGCGGTCCTTCTCGCTACCCGGCTCGCCCTCGGCGCCGTTCGCGATCACCATGGCCGGCCGTCCGGTCGCGGCCACCGCCGCCAGCTTGCGCCCCACCGGGAAACCGGCGCCGCCGCGTCCGGTCAGACCGGCCTGGCGGGCCAGGTCGATCACCTGCTTCGGATCCAGTTTGGGCACGTACGCCTCGACGGGCTCGCCGAGCAGGCGAGGTTCCGCGACGGTGGTCATCGGACCTCCTCGAACGGCCGCACGGCTACCCGGCGACGCGGTGGGTCGAAACGCGGGCTGACGCGCCAGAAGACGGCCGCGGCCACGGCGGCCAGGCAGATCATCGTGATGGCCCACAGCCACCAGGTGTTGTTGTCGGAGCCGGTGCCCAGGCCGTGCGCGAGCGCGACCGGCCAGCACAGGTAGGCCAGCCAGTGCACGGCCCGCCAGCCGCGGGCGCCCAGCCGATGCCGGAACAGGGTGGTCAGCAGGATCGCGGCCATCAGTTCCATGCCGAGCGTGCCGAGGCCCTGCCAGAACGGGCGGTAGGTGCTGGAGAACGGGAAGATGGCGTCGAAGATCGTGATCGGGGCCAGCGGGTCGATGAGCAGGCTGATGATGTGCGCGGCCAGGAACACGATCGCGGTCAGCGCGGCGTTGCGGTGCAGCAGGTTGACCGCGAAGCGGGGCAGGTCGAACGGCGTCCGGCCGGAGCGTGCGCCGATGCCGAGCGCGACCACCACGGTCAGCAGCACCAGCGAGATGACGCCGCTGCCGCGACCCACGAACCAGAGCGCGTCGGAGGTCATGCCGGCCAGCCGCCCAGCCTGAGGACCGCGCGGTCGCGGGTCACCAGACGGCTCGGCACCCCGGCGAGCAGCCGGGTCGCGCCCTCGCCGCGCACGATCGCGGCGGTGCTCAATGTGTTGGCAAGCAAACAGGTGGGCGCGACCACGGACACGGTCCGCCACCCGGTCGCCGCCGGGTGCCCGGTGCGCGGGTCGAGGATGTGGTGCAGGTCGCCCCACGCGCGGGAGACGGTGCTGGAGGTGGCGAGCGCGGCGCCGGCCGGAATCGCGACCGTGCACCGCGGATCGCCGGGCCGGTCCTGCACCAGCACCCGCCACCCGCCGGCCGGGGCCGGGCCCGCGGTGGCGATGTCCCCGCCGAGCGCGACCAGCACGCCGGTGCCGAGCCGGTCCGCGACGAGGGCCGCGGCCCGGTCCGCGGCCACGGCCTTGGCGGTCGCGCCGAGATCCAGCCGGACGCCGTCGGGCACGGTCAGCTCGTTGCCGTCCAGGTGCACGTCGCGCCAGTCGGCGCTGGGGAAGACCCGTATCTTTCGCTCCCGGACGGCGGCGAAGTCGCGGTCGTAGCCGAGTGCGCTCATCGCGTTACCCACGGTGGGGCTGACGTCGCCGTCGGTCTGCCCGGCCGCCCGGAGCGCGGCCTCGAGGAGCGTCGCCAGCAGCGGGCTGACCCGCGCCCGGCCCGCCCGGCACGCCCGGCTCAGCTCGGAGTCGTCCCGGAAGCGGCTGCACGCCGCGTCGACCGCGTCGAGTTCGGCCCGGACCAGCGCGGCGGCGGGCGCCACCAGGGCCGGGTCGGTCAGCACGATCCGGGCCGTGGTGCCCCAGACCGTCCACTGCGCCGTGTCCGCGCCCACCGGCAGCGTCTCGACCAGCGGCATCTCAGGACCCCGCGGAGGTGGCCTGGGCGTCACCGTCCGTACCGGACACCGTCGGGAAGCCCTGCGAGGTGGCCGAACCCGATGACGCAGCCGACCCGGAATCTGGTGGATTCGACGCGTACGCCGCATATCCGACGCCGACCGCACCGCCCACGCTGGCCACGACCAGGGCGCCGGTGAGCAGTGCCGTCCGGCGTAGACCGGTGTCCCTCTCCATCCGCCACCCCTTCCTTGATGCTTCAACGAAGCTACTCGGCACCTCGGGCGGCCGTTCAAGGGGTGGACTGTGACGCTGACCGCTCAGGTCAGCCCTTGGGCATGCCGTCGTCGACGCACATGATGTTGCCTTCGCTGTCCTTGAACCACGCCGCCTTGCCGAGCCCCGGAATGGTCGCGACCGGTCCACTCCACTCGACGCCCGGCATATCCGGATAAATCTCGAAGTCGACCCCTTTGGCGGTCAGCTCCCGGACCTCCTGGTCCACGTCGTCGACGTGCCACTGAGCGATGGTGTGCCCGGCCTGCCCGGCATATTCCGTCCGATAGACATTGAAGAACGTCCCACCGGCCGTGCGATACCGCAGGGCCTCCCCACCGAATTCCTCCACCGGCATCAGGCCGAACGTATCGGCGTAATACTGCCGGGCCCGGTCCAGATCGGCGGCCGGGATGTTCGCTTCCACTGCGCTGTGGTCCAGCATGACCCCTCCCGATGCGGGATGCGTTTCCCGGAGCCTACGCCTTGACCTGCAGATCCTTACCCTGTACGCCGCGCCCTCGCGCCCAGGAGCACCAAGACCGCCCCGGTGTTCGCGCCCGGCCAGGCGCGCCCCCCGGGCCATACCCAGCCGCCGGGCGACGAGACCCGTCGCGCTCACCCCCGCGCGTCGGACGAGTGGCCGAACGCAGGAGAAAGTCCTCAGGATCGCGCGTGCTCCGCCGATAGCCTCGCCCGTGACCCGGCCACCACGACACTCCTCCCGCTGGATAGCCCTCGGTTTGATCGCCGCCATGGTGTCGACCCGCCGCAAGCGCAATCACGACCCGCAAACCCCCGGCGGCACGGCGCAAACCCCCGGCGGCCGGACCGCTCGACCCGGCCGCCCTCGCTGGGTGGCCATCGTCGCGGTGGCCGTCGTCGCCGCCGGCGTCGGAGCTCTCGCCGCGCGCGTAACCCAGCCCGGCGGCAACGTCTCGGATCCAGCGGCGGCCCCGGCGGCGGCGAGCGCGAGCTGGACCCCGCCGCCGCGGCCCTCCAGCCCCGCACCCGTCCCGGCCGGCGGCGTCGTCCCGCGCAACGGCTCGGTCACCATGCAAGGCGACAACGGCGAGCGAATGCTGATATCGATCGTCCGGGTCGAGGATCCGGAACTGTCGAGTTTTCCGGAATTGAAGCCCGCCACCGGCGACCGATTGGTGTCGGTCACCGTCAACGCGCACAACACCGGCACCGTCCCGTTCATCGCACAATTGCAGAAATACGCATGGATCAGCGACGAGCGAAACCATTGGTATCAGCGCGACACCACCATGACCACCGCCATGGCCGCGTTCCCGGACGCCCTGGTCGAACCCGACTGGGAATTCGCCCGGACCATCGTCTTCGAGGTGCCACGGGACGCCGAGCTGACCCGGCTGCGCCTCACCCTGCAACCCGGCGTCGCCGCCCGGACCGCCGAGTGGACGCTGACCTGAGCCGTGGCCGGGCACCCGCACCCCTCCGCTAGGCTGGCGCCCTCCCCCTATCCCTCTCACCTGAGCGTGGCATGTCTCTTTACAGCGCTGAACATCTCCGCCGGCTCCGCCTGATCGTCACCGGCGGCGGCACCGGTGGTCACACCTACCCCGCCCTGACGACCCTCGAGACGTTGAAGACCAAGCTCGCCCCCACCGGGGTGGCGCCGGAGATCCTCTGGGTCGGCGTCCGGGACGGGCTGGAGGCGAAGGTCGCCGCCCGGTCGGGAGTGCCGTTCAAGTCGGTCGTCACCGGTAAGCTCCGCCGCTCGCCGAACCCGAGCGAGCTGCTCCGCAACGTCGTCGACGCGTTCCGGATCCCGATCGGCATCCTGCAGGCGGTGGCCACGGTCGCCCGCATCCGGCCGTCGGTGGTGCTGTCGACCGGCGGATACGTCTCGGTGCCGATCGGTCTGGCCGCCCGGCTCTTCGGCGTCCCGTACGTGCTGCACGAGCAGACGCTCAGCCTCGGCCTGGCCAACCGCATCCTGGCCCGGGTCGCGACCCGGGTGCTGCTCAGCCACCCGTCGTCGCTGCAGCACCTGCCCGAGCGGCTGCGCGCCAAGGCGGTGGTGACCGGCAACCCGATCCGCGCCGAGATCCTGGCCGGGAATCCGGCGGCCGGCCTGTCGTTCTTCGGTCTCGACCCGTCGGTGCCGCTGGTGCTGGTGACCGGCGGCGCGGGCGGCGCGCGGCAGATCAACCGGATGCTGACCGCGGTGCTGCCCGACGTGCTGTCCCGGTGCCAGGTGGTGCATCAGTGCGGCGGCATGGACATCGACGAGATGCGCGAGGTCGCCGCGCGGCTGCCCGGCCAGTTCGCCGCGCGCTACCGGGTGGTCGACTTCCTGCACCAGGAGCTGCCCGACCTGCTCGCGGCCGCCGACGTGGTGGTCGGCCGCAGCGGCGCCGGCACCGTCGCCGAGCTCACCGCGCTGGGCAAGGCCTGCATCCTCATCCCGTATCCGGTGTCGGCCGGCGACGAACAGCGGATCACCGCGCGCACCCTCGCGGCCGACGGCGCCGCGGTGATGCTGGACCAGGAGACGGCGACGCCGGAGAACCTCCGGCACAGCATCGAGATGTTGCTGGCCGACCCGCAGCGGCGGCAGGCGATGGCCGCGGCAGCGGCCCGGCACGGCCGTCCGGACGCCGCCGACCGGGTCGTCGCCGAAATTCTGGCGGTTACCGCCGGCGGATAAATTTCCGCGCGAAGCAATCAGTCGCCGCGTCGTCATGGCGGTTCATCAGGGGAAAAAGATTGCGTTACCCATAAGGAGGACGTCGATGAAGCTCCCCGAAAGGGAATCTCCAAAATAGGGACCTTGTTGTTGCCCGGGGAACATTCCTTATGGTCCTGACCCGTGATCTCCATGACGTTGTCGGAAATCGCGGGTGCTGTCGGCGGGACAGTCCGCGACGCCGATCCGGCCCTGCTGGTGACGGGCCCCGCCTGCTACGACTCGCGGGAGATCGAGCCCGGCGGCCTGTTCGTCGCCTTCCCGGGCGAACGGGTCGACGGGCACGACTTCGCCGCCACGGCGATGGCCGGTGGTGCGGCGGCCGTGCTCGCCGCCCGCCCGGTGGGCGTGCCCGCGGTGGTGGTGGACGACGTCCAGGCGGCGTTCGGCCGGCTCGCCGCCGCGGTCATCGAACGCGCACCGGCATTGACGGTCATCGGTGTCACCGGGTCGGTCGGCAAGACCACCACCAAGGATCTGCTCGGCCAGGTGCTCTCCCGGCTCGGCCCGACGGTGGCGCCGCCCGGCAACCGCAACAACGAGATCGGCATCCCCACCAACGTCTCGCTGGTCGTGCCGGACACCCGGTTCCTGGTGTGCGAGTTCGGCGCCCGCCACGTCGGCGACGTGGCGTATCTGGCGCGGCTCACCCGCCCGCGGGTCGGCGTGGTGACGACGGTCGGCGAGTCACACCTGTCCGAGTTCGGCAGCCTGGCGAACACCACCACGGCCAAGGGTGAGCTGGTCGAGGCCCTGCCCGCCGCCGGGCACGCGGTGCTGAACGCCGACGACCCGCGGGTGGCCGGCATGGCCGCCAGGTCGGCGGCGCCGGTCACCTTCTACGGCACCGGGCCGGCCGCGACGGTGCGGGCCGAGGACATCGTCGTGGACGAGCACGGTCGCGCGTCGTTCCGGATGGGCACCCCAGCCGGATCCGCCCACGTACGGCTGCGGCCCGGTATCGGCCCCCGCGTGCACCGCCACTACCGGCCGGCCTCCGCGAGGACGTAACGGTTCTTGCCCGCCGCCTTGGCCGCGTACATGGCGGCGTCGGCCCCGCGCAGCAGGTCGTCGGCGCTGTCCGCGCCGCCGGGGACGTGGACGGCGATACCCACGCTGGCCGACACGGTCACCGAGATCCCGGTGATGTCGATCGGCTGCTGAACGTCGGCGACGGCCCGGGCAGCCGCGGTGTGCGCGTCGCCGACGTCGGTGAGCGACTCGAGCAGCACCGCGAACTCGTCCCCGCCGAACCGGGCCGCGGTGTCGCTGATCCGCACCCCGGCGTGCAGGCGTTCCGCCACGGTCTTCAGGACGATGTCGCCCGCGTGGTGCCCGCGCGCGTCGTTGACCTCCTTGAAGCCGTCGAGGTCGATGAACAGCACGGCGATGAACCGCTCGCCGCGCGTCGTCAGGGCGTGGGTGAGCCGCTCGTAGAACAGCTGCCGGTTCGCCAGCCCGGTGAGCGGATCGTGGAACGCCAGGTGGTGCAGCTCGTGCTCGCGTTCGCGCAGCCGCGCCTCCACGGCCTCGCGGCGGTCGATGTCGCCGCGCAGCGCCGCGGTGGCCTGCTCGACCTGGTGCAGGGCGCGGCTGCGGCTGCCGGCCAGCACGCCGGTGACGACCGCCAGCATGATCGTCAACGCGATCCCGGAGCCGCCGGTGATCATGCTGATGCCGCGGTCGGTGATGGCCATCAGCCGGCGGGTCGGCCACATGCTGACCTGCCAGCGCCGCTGTCCCACGATCAGGATGCGTTCCCGGTCCAGCCGGTCGTCGGTCAGCCGGCGGCCCGGCCGGGCGGCGGCGATCACCGCACCGGCCGCGGCCGGGTCGGCGAGGCTGACCTGGATGGCGCCCTGACCCCGGTCGATCAGTGTCTGGGCCAGGAAGTCCTGCCCGCGCACCGCCATCACGATCCAGCCCTCGAACGTGTCCGCCCCGCCCACGCTCAGCCCGGCGTGCACCGGCGCGGCGAAGGCCACCGAGGTCTGCCGCAGCGGCGTGGCCACGCCACGGTCGCGGAGGAGTTGGTAGGCCGGGCTGATCGCGAGGGCGCCGCTCTGCCGGGCGGTGCGCAGCGCCTCGACGGCCTGCGGACTCTGGGCCAGGTCCAGGCCGAGTACGCCGGGACTGCTGTCGAACACCCGGTCGAACACGACGAACAGGTGTTCGTCGTGCCCGGGCGCCGGGGTCAGCCGCAGCCCGGCGGACCCGCGCGTGCGCCAGGTCCGCTGCACCGAGCCGACCTGCGCGGTCCGCGCCGCGACGACGAAGGCGACACCGGAGGCGCCGGGCAGTCGCGCCACGTCCAGCCCGGCGGTCAGCCGCTCGTAGAGATCGGCGCGCGGTTCCGCCTCCGCGCCCACGGCCAGCGCGAGGTCGGTGAGCGTGTCGCTGTAGTGGTCGACCCGGTCGGTGATCGCCTCGGTCACCACGTCGGCGTGCCGGTCCATCAGCTGGGCGGCGTAGTGGGTCTCGTTGTGCCGCTGCGCGTCATAGACGACGGCCGAGACGAGCCCCCCGATCAGCAGGACCGCGACCACCAGGGCCAGGCTGCTCCCCCTGCCAACGCGCACCTTCCCTGATCGGCCGGAAACCCGCGACGCTTAGGCGCGGGTCACTTGACGGTGACGGTTCCTTTCATGAAGGGGTGGATCGAGCAGTGGTACGGCACGCTGCCGGCCGCCGGGAAGGTGTGGGCGAACGTCTGCCCGTTGCCCTCCGCCTTCGACGAGAACGAGTTGTCGTCGGCGACCACCGTGTGCTGGATCGAGTCCTGGAAGGTCCAGGTGACCGCGCTGCCCGGCGCGACCGTGATGGTCGCGGGGGTGAACGCGAAGTTGTGGATGTTCACGGCGCCGGCCGCGCCGCCCGCGGCGGCGGATCCGCTGGGGGCCGCCGGGGTGGCGGGGGCCGCCGGGGTGGCGTTGTCGTTCGAGCCGCCGCAGCCCGCGGCGACGATGACGAACACGGCCGCGACCGGGAGTAACGCGGGTAGTCTCATCGGGTCTCCTCCCCGAACAGGGGGAACTGAACCCCTGCTTACCATGGGTGCCGGAACGACCACGATGAGCATGGTCACAAAAGGCGGTCCCGGATGTCCGGGCGCCGCAGCAGGCGTCAGCGCCGGTCGATTTCCCATCGCGCGTAGAGTGACGGTCCGGAGGCCGTGATGAACTTCCTCGACGTCGTCGACGTGCTGCGCGAGCAGCACGACGAGATCCGGCGGCTCTGCTCCCAGGTCGAGCGATCCCAGGGTGCGGAGCGGCAGCGGCTGTTCGCCGAGCTCTGCCGCACGGTCCACCGGCACGAGAGCGGCGAGCAGGCGGTCGTCCACCCGGCCATCCGTGGCGTGGCAGCCCGTGACGAGGTCGTCACGGCCCGCCTGCGGGAGGAGGGCGTCATCGCACGCTCCCTGGAGGAGCTGGACGCCCTCGGCACCGCCGACCCCGGCTTCGACGGCCGGTTCGCCGCCCTGCACCGGACCCTTGTGGAGCACATGGCCCGCGAGGAGTCCGACGAGTTCCCGCTCCTGCGGCTCTACGTGCGGCCGCAGCGGCTGCGCTGGATGGTCGGCGAGCTGCACGACATCCAGGTCCTCGGCAACGCCTGACCGGCTACCCGAGGGACCGCAGAATCCCGGCGGTGGTGGCGTCGGCCGGGAAGAAGGTCTCGATCGCGATCTCGTCGAGCGTGACGTCGCGGGGTGAGCCGAACACGGTCGCCGTGTAGAGCAGGGTCAGCTCGCCGTACGCGGTGCTCATCCGCAGCGGCACCACCAGGTCCGCCGGGCGGGCCGGTGCCATGGCGGCGTCGGGCGGGCCGTAACGCTCGAGCTCGGCAAGCAGTTCGGTCAGTTCGACGGCGGCGGTGCGTTCGATCTGGCGGCGCACCCGGCGCAGCATGTGGGCCCGCCACTGCCGCAGGTTGCGCACCTGGGACGCGAGACCGTCCGGGTGCAGGGTCACGCGCAGCATGTTGACCGGCGGCCGGGCGAGCGCCTCGGGCAGGCCGGCCAGGAAGGTCCGCATCGGCCGGTTGGCGGCGAGCAGGTCCCAGCGCAGGTTGACGGCGGCGGCCGGATTCGGTTCCATGCCCGCGAGCACCGCCCGCACCGCGTCCTGGGCGGCGCCGAGGTCGGTGAACGGCCGCTCCGGGTGCATCGGCGCGAACCCGGCGGCCAGATAGAACCGATTCCGCTCGCGCAACGGCACGTCGAGCTCGTCGCAGATCCGCTCGATCATGTCCCGGCTGGGGTTCGACCGGCCGGTCTCGATGTAGCTGAGGTGCCGCGCCGACAGGTCGGCGGCCAGCGACACGTCCAGCTGGGAGCGCCGGCGCCGTTCCCGCCACCGCTTCACCAGCATCCCGATCGTCTCGTCCGAGCCCAGCGCCGCAGTCATGTCGGCAACGATGCCGGTCGGCCCGGCCGCCCGGCAATGACCTCGGAGGTTATTGAGACCGGTCGGCGCCGCCCACACAGTGGAGGTCGTCCAGCACCGTTCCGCAGAGGGGATGAGACCATGACCGACCCGTCAGGCGTCGTCGACCGGTACGTGGCGTTCTGGAACGCCGCGGACGCGGACGAACGGCAACGCCTCGCCGACGCGACCTTCTCCGGCACCGTCAGCAACCACGCCCCGGTCGGCGTCATGCACGGCGTCGACGAGCTGATCGGCTTCCGGAACAAGTTCGCCGAGCACTCGCCCGGCTATCAGTTCCGGGCCCGCGCCGAGCCGCAGGCGCACCACGGCCACGCCCGGCTGCAGTGGGAGATCGTCGTCGACGGCACGTCGTTCGCGACCGGCACCGACGTGCTCGCGCTGAACGACGACGGCCACATCACCGCGATCGTCGGCTTCCTCGACCGGGCCCCGGCCGGTTTCACCCCTCCGCCGGGGACGTGAGCAAGTAGTCCTCGGCGTCCGCGCTCCACTCCAACCGGACCGCCCCGCTGGTCGCGGCGGCCTTGGTGAACTGCAGAAAGCTGCGGTAACCCAGCTTCTTCTCGCTGAACCCGGGCTCCACCTTGCGCACCTTGTTCTTGAGCCCGGACAGCGCCACCGCGCCGTCGGTGCCCGCCTCGTCGCGGACCACCGAGCGCAGCAGCACGAACGCCGCCTCCCGGTCACCGTGCTCGGGCAGCGTCACGTCCGGGTCGCCCTTGGCCGAGCCGCCGCTGAGCTCGACCACGTTGTGCCCGGCGAGGTGGCGCAGCAACTCGCCGAAGGCCCGGAATCCGTAGTCGGCCTCGCTGAACGTCGGATCCTTGCGGAGCAGGGTGCGCTTCAGCGTGGAGGCGGTCACCGTGCCGCTGGAACTGCTCTGCAGCCCGGCCACGGTCTGCGCGACCAGCGCTGCGAGCGAGTCGACGTCGCGGGCCGGCGCCTCGGCGTCGAGCCGGGGCGCCGCCTCGATCGGGGCGGCCGGGCGGCTGCGCTTGGCCCGCACCGGCGGCGGCGGGACGTCGACGCCCTCCAGCCGGTCGTAGAAGAGGAACTCGTCGCAGGCCGGCGGCAGCAACGCCGAGGTGGTCTTCTCGACACCGACCCCGATCACCCGCTTGTTGAGCGCGCGCAGCTTGTCGACCAGCGGCGTGAAGTCGCTGTCGCCGGTGCACAACACGAACGTCGAGATGTAGTCGCGCTCGAACGCCACCTCCAGCGCGTCGACGACCATCTTGATGTCGGCCGCGTTCTTGCGGGAGGCGCCCATCCGCTGCGGAATGTCGATCAGCTCCACGTGCGAGCGGGTGAGCATCCGGCGGTCCTCGTCGAAGTACGACCAGTCGGCGTAGGCGCGGCGCACGACAACCCGTCCGCGCTCGGCGAGCGCGTCCGCGACCGGCCGCAGATCGAAGGTCATTCCGCCGAGGTGATCACGCGCACCGATCGCCAGATTCTCGTAGTCCAGGAACAGGGCGATCCGCTCTTCTTGATCCACGCAGGTCAGCGTACGCGTGGTCGCCGATCAGGCCGGTGACCAGGCACCGGCAACTTTCGGCCTGGAGGAGTACGTCCTAACCGTGGTGGTAGGCGGCGAGTGATCTGGTCACGGTGTAGTTCCGGTGGTGCGGTGGTGCCAGGGCTGAGGCGCTGTGGCGATCTGTTCGCGGCCGGGCGGTCCCACCATGTGGGACACCGCGGTCACATCGTGGATTTTTGTGAACCTTGGAGAGTTGCGCCCACATACGAGCCCTAACTCTCCAAGGTTCACATTCGGCCGGAAAATCTGCCGGGCGAAAGCTTCGTTACGTGACAAAAGTATTCTCTACAATGGACGCGGGTCTCACATCGCGGACGGTGAGTCCATGATGCGGGCGCGGGTCTCAGCTGGTGGTCGCCCGTCTCACGGAGTGGAAGCGCCGCGCGGCCGCGCGGCGAGCCCGCGTGGCTGCGCGGCGAGCCCGCGTGGCTGCGCGGCGAGCCCGCGTGGCTGCGCGGCGAGCCCGCGTGGCTGCGCGGCGAGCCCGCCCGTCCAGTGGCCCAGCCGATCCGAAGAATCTCAGGAAATATCGGATATGTGAGAGGCGTCGCGGCGAGCTGGTGGACGGACGCCGATCAGATCGCTGATCGCCTCCGGCCACTGACGGCCACTGACTCGCCTCCGGCCACTGACTCGGCTTAGGACTTACTCAGCTAGACGTCGAGGTCGGACAGGATCTCGCGGGCCTGCTCGACCGTCGGGCGGCGGCCCGGATCGACGGCCAGCAGCCGGGCGATGACCGGGCACAGCGGGCCGGCGTGCGCGAACGGCGCGGGCAAGCCCTCGATCGCCGCGGAGATGGTGGCGTTGAGGTCGCCCCGGTCGAAGGGCGATCGGCCCTCCACGGCGGTGTACAGCGTCGCGCCGAGCGAGAACATGTCGCTCGCCGGGCCGGGACGGTTGCCGTTCAGGACCTCCGGGGAGGCGTACGGGAGGCTGCCCATGAATGCCCCGGTAGGCAGGCGGTTGTCGAGGTCGGCGATCGGGCAGGCGATGCCGAAGTCGATGAGCACCACCCGGCCGTCCTCGCACAGGAACACGTTGCTCGGCTTGATGTCGCGGTGCAGGAAGCCCGCGCGATGCACCGCTTGCACGGCGTCGAGCAGCCGCAGCGCCAGGTGCTTGACCATCCGGGGAGCCGACCGGCCGTCGGCCTCGATCGTCTCGCCCAGGGTGCGGCCGCGCAGCGCCTCCATCACGATGCAGTTGAGGCCGTCGTCGCGGACCACGTCGAGGACCTTGACCGCCCCGTGGTGGTTGACGCGGGTGGCGGCCCAGGCCTCGTCGAGCATGCCGATGGCGGGCGGACCGGCCGGTTCGGCGATCGGCCGTTTCAGCGCGACCGGGCGCCGCAGCAGTTCGTCGTACGCCAGGAAGACGCGGGCCATGCCGCCACGCCCCAGCAGCGAGCCGAGCCGGTAGCGTCCGGCGACCAGCCGCCCCGGCTGAGCGTCAGCGGACTGAGCTTCCGCGGCCGGCTCGGGCGCGCCGGCCGGGGAAGCCGCCCCCGCCGGAAGCGACGTGCCGGCGACTGGTGCGGTCGCCTCGGCAACGTCGCTCTCGGCGACGGTGATGTGCTCCAACAGGGCCATCATGCTGAATCATGTTGCTAGGAATCGATACCCGGGTCGATCCCGCAGGCACCCATCTCGCCTTCCCGGTTAGCACCACTCACCGCTACCGGCTAACCGGTAACGCGTCAGCGGACGTAGACGGGTGAGGTCATCGCCACCATCGCCGCGTCGTACGGGCACAGGTTGGCGCCGAGGTCGACCGGACCGCACAGCGGGCTCGCCTCGAGCAGGTCGTTGCCGAGGCGCAGCTCGGCCCGCAGCCAGCCGGGCTCGGCCGGGGCGGTGAACTGGATCGAGCCGTCCCGCGTGAGGTGCTGGTCGAGCAGCGTCTTGTCGTTGGCGATGACGCGCAGCGAGCCGTCGGTGAGCGGGTCCATCGAGCGCACCCGCAGCCGCTCCCCCGGCCGGACGTCGTCGCCGAGGACCGGCACGTACCGTCCGCCGCGCTGCGCCTCGATCACGAGCGGGCGGCCACCGGCGGACGGCGGCAGCACCGACACGCTGGTCCGACCAGCGCGCACCGCGTCGAGGACGCCCTTCGCCGACTTGTCCTTGGCGAGCACCCAGGTGGTCGGGAAACCCGCGCCCTGCGGCTGGGCGACCAGCGTGCGGGCGTCGCTGCCACCGGTCAGCGCGACGCGGTCGCCGCGCTGCAGCCAGCAGTCCAGGTAGTCCTCGGCGGCCCGGATGCTCGAGTTCGGGTTCCAGACCTCGACGGTGTCCGGCTTGACGTCGAAGTTGTAGCCCCAGGAGAGCGTCGAGGCGTCGCAGCCGGCGAACTTCTTGGTGATCCCCTCACCGGGGTGGTCGATCTGAAAGACCCCACCCTTTGCCCGTACGGCGTTGGCAAGCTCGTTGACCGCGGCCGCGGACCCGTCTCCGTTGCTGAGCTGCTTGCTCACGCCGAACACCTGGGCGTCGCCCTTGAGGTGGTCCTGGTAGCCGGGGATCGCGAGGACGCCGTGGCTGCCGTTCACCGGGTGCGCCTTGTCGTCGGTGATCGCGATGTAGTCGAGGTCGCGGCCGCCGGCCTCGGCGAAGCGGTCCCGGACGTCGACGCCCTGGCGGAACGGGTCGGCCTGGCTCCTGGGGTCGGTCTGCGCGCAATAGACGGCGCTGTCGTCGCAGGTGTGCACGTTCAGGTCGCCGGCCAGCCAGGTGCCGTCCTTGGTGCGCAGGCTGTCGCCCTTCGGCGCTACCGGCGCGGCCGGCTGCTTGCGGTCGTTGACCCAGATCGGGCTGGAGTACGCGACCGGCTTGCCGTCGCGCAGCACCCGCAGGAAGTACCAGCTGTCGTCGGTGGCCGTCAACTTCGTGCCGAGCCGGTCGCCGGTCGCGCTCGCGACCACCTTGCCGCCGTTGCTGACCAGCTCCAGCTGCAGCGGGGTGCTCGACCCGCGGACGTCCGCGTCGATCGTCAGCTTGCCGTTCGACCGGATCCGCTCGCCGATGCCGTGCCCGTCGATCGTGAAGTCCAGCCGCAGCGCGTTGTCGAGCACCGCGTAGAAGCGGCGGTCGGCCATCGCCTGCTTGAGGTCCTTCGCGGTGTTCGACTTCGCCAGCATCACGGTCTTCGCGTACTGCGGACCGCCCCAGTCGTCGACGCGCTCGTGCCCGTTGTCCTCGGCGCCGATCGCGCCCACGTGCCAGCCCTTGTCGAGCGCGTAGGAGTACCAGCCCTCGGCCGGCGCGTTGTGGTCGAGCGACGTGCCGAAGTCGCGGTTGCCGTTGAAGACCTCGATGCCGGCCATCTGGTCGTCGGCCTTCGGGACGTACTTGAAGTCCTCCCAGCCGAAGCCGAGGTCGCTGTGCACGTCACACTTCAGCGGGCCGCACAGGGTCTTCTCGCCGGGGTGGTTGAACGTGGCCAGACCGTCGGAGCCGGTGGTGGTCAGCCAGTCGTAGAACCGGTCGATCGCGAGGTTTCCGCCGTCGGTCTCGGGCAGCGAGTTCGCGCCCGGGAAGTAGACGTTGATGTGGCCCATCCGGTCCGAGGTCCACTCGAAGCCGCGGAACGCGGTGAAGTCCTTCGCCGGATCGGTCGCGGCCTTGGCCTGCGCGAGCTCGGCGTCCCACTTGTGCAGCGCGTTGAGCGGGTTGACCGGGTCGGCGACCTGGCAGGTCGGCGCGACCACCGGGTCCAGGCACTCCTCGTTGAAGGTGAACGGGGAGTTGACGTTGGAGGTGTGCTCGCTGCCGGCCATGAAGTCCAGGTGGTGCTTGTCCCGTCCGGACGCGTAGTAGGTGGCGGGCGTGGAGCCGGGCCATCCGTCGGAGTAGCCGCTGTGCTCGTGCAGCGCGCCGATGAGCTCGCGCAGGTGCTGGGGTGGCCCGCCGCGGTTCGCGAGAGCGGGGTTCGCCGCGCCGGCCAGGGCGAGGGCGCCCACGGCGGCGGCGACGAGCAGCGCACGGATGCGCATGTGCATCTCCATCTCTGAGATAGGGAAGTAGACGCACTGCACCCTGCAGGGGAGCGATGACCCCCGGATGGCCCGGACCTGAACGACGGACTAGGCATTCCCCGCGAGCCGGCGCCGCGACACGGCCCGCACGACGGTCTTCACCACGAGGCCGGCGACAGCGCTGACGAAGGCGATGCCGCCCCACGCGGGCAGCGTGGCGTAGATGGCGTTGTCCGGGGCCAGAACCGCCTGGCCGACCACGTTCGCACTCGCGAAACCGACGACGAAGCCGAGAAACGCGCCCCGGCCGCCGACGACCAGGTATGCCAGGGCACCGACGGCGAACAGCACGCCGACCGCGATCTCGGCGGGACTCGTGGTGACCTTTCCGATGTGGGTCCGCAGCGTCGACTCGCCCTCGAACACGCCCATGGCGACGCCGGACAACGTCACCCCGGCGCCGAACATCAGCAGCATCACCGGAAGGAAGGGAAGCCGGTAGAAGTCGCGCAAGGCGGCGGCGAGACGGGTCGGCCGGCTGCTGACGTCGACCATGCCGCCCCGCCGGGGCCGTTCCAACCGGCCCAGCCACAGCGATCCCTTACGCAGGTCGTCCAGTGCCGACACGGCGAGCACCGAGGCGACGATCTGGACGGCGAGAGCCCAGAGCGCCACGGCGACCAGGCCACCGCGAAGAAGAACCCAGCCCTGGCCCCAGAGCACCAACCAGATCGTGCCGACGAGGGAGAACGTCAGGCCCGGTGCCAGCAGCCGCCAGAAGCGGATCATCGGCCGACCCCCGCCGGCACCGGCAGCAGGGTGAGCCGGGCGGCACGATTCTCGCCGCTGGGGTCCCCGGTCAGCAGCAGCACACAGTCCTGCTTGCCGGACACGTAGCTGACCAGACGGCCACCGTAGGCTCGTTGTTCGTCGTCGCCCGAACACGTCAGCTTCGCGGTGACGTCCTTCATCGCCGGAAGGATGAGAACGGCATCCTGCTTGAGGTGGATCCCGTACGCGGCGGAGGAATCGTCCTTGGGTAAGCCGATCGACAGCGAACCGGGTTCGCGAATCGCGCTGCCGGGCGTCTCGCCCAGGGTGGCCGTGCAACTCAGGCTGCCGGTCCGCTCGTCGGCCACCACCACGAGGTCGAACAACCGGCCCGCACCGTTGACCAGATCAACCGAATGGTTCTCCGGGCCGGCCACCCCGGTGTCGACATAGATCGACGTCTGGTGCCGCACGTCGTCGGCCACGTTGATCTGGGTGGGACGATTGCAGCGGGTCGTCAACCGCAACGGCAGGCGTGCGGGATCGACCGGCACCGCGAGGTGGCCCGCGCCGGTTCCGGTGATCGTCGCGGTCGTGCCGATACCGATCGAGCCGCTCGACTCGATCCGGCTGATCCACACCGATGATCTGGTCTCCGCGGTGATCACCAGATACGTGCCCCGGGTGGCCCGGGTCACGGTCGTGTAGCCGCGTGCGTCGTCCTCGAAGAGGGCCCGGCCGCCGTCCACCGTCAGCGTGAAGGGCCGGTCGGTGTGGACCGCGTAGACACCGTCGGTGGCGATCTCGACGGCGAGCCCGGAGTCGTCGACGTCGAGCGGGTTCCCCGCGCCGATCTTGTCGGCGGGCTTCTCGGCCTTGCGCAGGCCGTGCACCTCGGCCGAATAGCCGACGTAGTCCTGCCCGTCGTCGAGTGTCAGGGTCAGCGCGTACCGGCGCCCCGCCTCCACCGCGGCCGTCAGGACCAGGGAGTCGTCGCCGTTCTCGGTCGTGGCGTACGGAAGCTCCGGGCCGAACGTGCCGTCCGGCTCGATCGGGACGATCGCCGCTTTGATCGCGTCACCGTCGCCCGACATGACGGTGATCGAGGCCAGGACGACCTGGAAGTCTCGCTTGGCGCTGAACTCCAGGGTCTCGCCGTCGTGGGTCAGCGTTCCCGTCTTCGCGGCGAGCACTCCGGGCGGCAGCGGCTCCCGCACCCACACGAAGCCCGCGACCAGCCCGATCAGCAGCAGCAGCGCGACGATCGTGACCTTGCGAGAGCGTCGCCGGTGCCGGGCGAACCAGATCTCGTTCGAGTCGAGGACGGCCGCCACCATGCTGTCGTGCGTCAGTTCCGCCCACCGGAAGCGGTGCCGCCGCTCCATCTGGATGAGCCGCGCGTGTTCCAGCGAGTCGATCACCTCGGCCGGCAGGTCGCCGCCGCCGCCGTCGAGCACGTGGATCGTCCGGCGGCGGCCGCGAACCAGGCGATCCTGCAGCCAGCGGCGCACGACTCCCTCGTCGGTGCCGGTCGTGGTGATCACCGCGGTGATGGCCTCGTCGACGAAGCTGCGCATCGACGCGTCGACGTCGACCGGGTCCAGGTTCGCGGCGACCGGCGCGTCCTGGGACTGGGCCGCCACCCGCGCGGACCACAGCCGGCGGCAGACGATCTGCAGCTGGATCAGGTTGACGAACCGGCCGCGGACGGCCTTCGCCGGCGGGTCCATCCGGATGGTGCGCAGGCCGTCCACGAGCCGTTCGACGTCGGCGTCCGGGATGCGCACGTCGGTGCTGCGGAACGCGTCCTTGACGATCTCGCGGGCGGCGTCGGCGTCCACGCGTTCGAGCACGTAGCGCACGAGCAGGCGGGAGGGCAGCTCACCCTCGTACTGGATGAGCTCTTCGAGGTAGTCGCTGCGCATCGCGATCAGCAGCCGGAACTGGTCGTCGCGTTGCAGCGCCTCGCGGAGCTGGCGGAGGAACTCGCTGCGCTCGGGCCAGAGCGCCTCGTCCAGGAAGACCTCCTCGAACTGGTCCAGCACCAGCAGGTACGGGCGGCCGAGATCGCCGCGCAGCTCGCTCACGACCTCGGCGAGCGTCTCGTCGTCGGAGCCGGCGTCCTCGGCGTGCGACCCGCCGCGCAACGACTCGCGGACGAGCCGGATGAACGGGTTCCCGCCGGCCTCGCCGCCCGCGCGCAGCAGCCGGACCGTCGGGGAGACGCGGACGCCCAGGCGCTCCAGCTCGGGCAGCAGCCCGGCTTCCACCAGCGACGACTTCCCGAAGCCGGACGGCGCCGAGAGCAGGACGGCCTGGCTGGACAGGACCAGGGAGGCGAGTTCCTCGGTCTCGGTCGCGCGCCCGAAGAACAGTTGCTGGCCGCGGCGGTACGGCCGGGGACCGGGGAACGGGTTGCCGTCGGTCTCCACCAGGACGGCCGGGGGCGAGGTCACCGCCGGGCCGCGTTCAGCCTCTCGCCGAGCTCGGCGAGGAAACCCGACACGTCGGTCCAGTGCACCCGGATCGCCGAGGTCTCGAAGTAGCGGGTGAGGAACGACTCGGCCTTCTGCCGCCGGTCCGCCGGCAGTTCCGCGTCGGACAGCTGGATGCTGAGGCTGGAGGCCTGCCCGGACCGGTGCACCTTCTGCTGCAGGAACAGGTATTTCATCAGCACCCGGAAGTTCCAGTCCTCCAGGCTGTAGCCGAGGAACAGCAGGCTGTAGTCGGGGCCGAGCCGGCGGCGGACGTGGTGCCACAGCACGTTGGTGACCGGTTCCAGCGCGAGGCTCACCGTGAAGTCGACGTAGTCGTCCTCGGTGAGCAGCAGCGACGACGCGTTCTCCAGCGCCCCGTGCATGTGGAACACCCCCGGCTTCGCGGCGGAGAGGTCGCCGGTGCGGTAGCGCCCGAGGGACTGCGCGAGCTGGTTGTTCCACCGGCAGACCTCGATCCGCGGGTCCAGGCCGCCGGTGCGCAGGGCCTGCTCCATGAGGCCGTCGTAGTTGGTGGTGACGAACAGCGGCAGGCCGAGCTTGGCCAGCACGCGATAGTTCTCCGGCGCCGCGCCGCCGGCCGCCTCGAGGCATTCCTGCTGGGCCTGCTGGATCCGGCGCTGGACGTTGCGTTTGACGAAATTCGGATCGTCGTACGTCGTCGCGACATACTGGGCGACCCGCGGAAGGTTGTCGGGGTCGGCGAACGGATACTCGAATTCGCCGGCGAGGCTCATCGCGAGCGACCGGCCGCTGGGCAGGTGCGGGATGCCGATGCCGGCGCCCAGGAAGGGCGTGCAGTGGCCGGACAGAACGCTGTCCACGAGGGTCGTCCACCGCTTCTCGGGCAGCGATGTCCCGACGGCTTCGCTCTCGGTACGAATCATGGAATAAGCACCCCGAAGGAAAGGATCTCTGACCGTACTCCGTCCCGGTCGTCGGGTAATCGTCTCCGCGAGTCGGCATTATGACTACGCACGTCCGGGTGGTTCGACTATGGACCTTCGGGGGATTGTTGCGGATAAATGCTCTCACTATTCTCCTTTCGGATCCGGCCTTGCCTTCGCCCAGAACGGGAGTTCCACAGTGGTCGCTGCCGAGGGCTTCTGGACCGCGAACAAAGATCTCCTGGCACTCATCGTGTCGCTCGCGGCGCTGCTCTTCTCCATCGTCGCCACCAGCCAGAACATCCGGGCGACGCGGAAGATCGCCGAGGACGCCGCGGACAACGCCGCAGCGATGGCCCGCACCGCCACGTATCAGCGTATTCACGAGTTACTGGTGGACTCCAAGGCCGCGGCGGGCCGGCGACATCTCTTTCAGGCCGCCGCCGCGAACAATTTCCCCCGTCTGGGTGATCCAGGATGGGATGAGATCAATTACTCGCTGGCCCTTTACGACACGATGGCGGGTTACCTCGCCCGGGGCCAGGTGGACAAGGCCGTGGTGATGGACGCCTGGCACCACCCGCTGGCGAATATCGCGGCTCCGGTCCGCGCTTTCATGGCCCATCGCCGCGGCGAGAACGTCCGCCAGCCCTGGGCCCACCTGATGGAGCTGCTGGCCGCCGCGGAGCGACACCGCTGCACCTGCCCCACGATCGGGGACTGAGCCCCGGCGGCACGTTAGCCGCGTCACAGGACCCTCATCACCGCAGGTGGCGGCACCTGCGGGCCAAAGGTGTGAGATACCGCCGATGGATCGTGACGCGGACCGCCCTTACGCTCCGTGGATTAGGTGAGCCTAATCTAACTGCTGGGAGGCGGCGTGCTCGCGACGCTGGTCATCGGCTTACGCGAAGGCCTGGAAGCCGCCCTGATCGTGGGGATCATCGCGGCGTTCCTGCGTAAGAACGGCAAGAGCCTGCGCCCGATGTGGGCCGGCGTGCTGCTGGCCGTGGCGTTGTCGATCGCCGTCGGGGTCGGCCTCGACCTGGTCGAGCGGTCGCTGCCGCAGCGCGACCAGGAGGCGATGGAGTCGGTCATCGGCGCCGTCGCGATCTTCTTCGTCACTACGATGATCGTCTGGATGAACAAGCACGCCCGCGGGATGAAACGCGAGCTGGAGGCCGAGGCGGCCGAGGCACTGGGCCAGGGCAGCGCCTACGCGCTGGCGGTGATGGCCTTCCTCGCGGTCCTCAAGGAGGGCTTCGAGACCAGCGTCTTCCTGCTCGCGACGTTCGAAGCGGCCCAATCGGCGACGCTGGCCGCGACCGGAGCGGTCATCGGCGTGCTCGTCGCGATCGGCATCGGCTGGGGCATCTACGCCGGCGGCGTGAAGATCAACCTGTCGCGGTTCTTCCGCTTCACCGGCGCGTTCCTCATCCTGGTGGCCGCCGGCCTGACCATCACCACGCTGCGCACCGCGCACGAGGCCGGCTGGCTGAGCGCCGGTCAGCAGAGCACGGTGAACCTGTCGTGGCTGGTCGCCCCCGGAACCGTGCAGTCCGCCCTGATCACCGGGGTGCTCGGCATCCCGGCCGACCCGCGGCTGATCGAGGTGCTCGGCTGGTTCGCCTACCTGATCCCGGTCGCGGCGTTCGTCTACTGGCCCCGGGCGTACCGGCCGCAGGGCCGCGCCGCCGTGCGCCTCCAGCTCGGCATGAGCGCCGCGTTCGCGGTCGTCGCGATCGTCCTGGCGATCGCCGTGCCCGGCGGCCGTCCGGACGCGCCCGGCGAGGTGGCCGCCCTGGTGCCGGACGCGGCCGCGGCGGCGGCGCCGGACGCCGGCACCTTACGGCTGTCCGCCGGTGGCAGCACCCTGCTGGTCAGCGCCACCGGTTCGCCGACGCAGTCGCTCGCGCTGCCGCCCGCCCAGGCGCGCGCCGACCTGCACGACGGCATCGACTCCTCGACGTGGACCGTCGACGCCACCGCCACCGCGGTACCGGCACCGTCCACCATCAGCATCGCCCAGCTCACGGCGCTGGCCGGCGGTCACCTTCCGGTCGGCCTGAACCCGCAGCAGCACCCCGGCCCGTTCACCGCCCGCTGGTCGACCCATCGGTCGATCACGGTCTGGGTCGCCGACGGCATGCTGCTGGACGGGATCCAGCAGACCGCGTCGGTCCTGACCATCTCCGGCAGCGGCCTGCAGACCGCGCGCACCCTGTCCGCGGCGGCGGCCCGCCCGGCCACCTGGCAGGTCTCCACCGCCTACCGCGACAGCGTGCTGACCTCGATCCAGCACGCCACCACCGAGCACTCGCTGTGGGGGGTCGACGTGCCGATCGCCCTCGGCGTCGCCGCCGTCTTCCTGGCCGCCGTCGCCGGGCGCCGGCTGTCCGCGTAATAAGGAGTGAAACACCGTGCACCATTTTTGGCGCATCGCCGCCACCGCAACAGTCGCCGCCACGGCGCTCGCCGCCTGTTCCAGCAACAGCGGTTCGCGCACACCGGCGGCCGCCGCCGATGCCGGCGGTGTCGCGCCGGTCAGCAACGGCGCTTCGCAGGTCGCCGTCACGATGACCGGCGACAGCTGCAGCCTCGACAACCGGACCGCCAAGGCCGGGCCGGTCACGTTCACGGTCGCCAACAAGACCGCGACCGCGATCACCGAGGTCGAGTTGCAGAGCGCCAACCGCATCCTCGGCGAGAAGGAGAACCTCGCGCCCGGGCTGCCCCCGGTCAGCTTCACGGTCACCCTCGGCGGCGGGAACTACCAGGTGTTCTGCCCCGGCGCCGCTCCGGAGACGCAGAACTTCACCGTCACCGGCCAGCCCGCCGCACCGCCCAGCGGCAGCACCACGACCGTGCTGGCCGCCGGCACCAAGGGCTACGCCACCTACGTCGACGGGGTGGTGGACGCCATGGTCACCGCGACCGGCACCCTGCAGTCTGACATCGACGCCGGCGACCTGGCCAAGGCCAAGGCCGAGTACCCGGTGGCCCGGCCGTTCTACGAGCGGATCGAATCGGACGTCGACGGCTTCGTGCTGCCCGGGTTCAAGGCCACCGACAACGCCGGCAACCTCGACTACCTCATCGACATGCGTGCCTCCAACCTCGACCCGAAGGTGGGCTGGCACGGCTTCCACGCCATCGAGCGTGACCTGTTCCAGAGCGGGAAGATCAGCGCCGAGACCAAGCAGCAGGCGGCCGAGCTGTCGAAAAACGTGGCCACCCTCGACAAGGTCGTCAAGACGCTGAGCTACCAGCCCGAGGACCTCGCCAACGGCGCGGCGGACCTGCTCGAGGAGGTCCAGAACACGAAGATCACCGGCGAGGAGGAGCAGTTCAGCCACTACGACCTGGTCGACTTCACGGGCAACGTGGAGGGCGCGCAGCAGGCGTTCGCGTTCCTCGACCCGGGCATGCAGAAGATCGACCCGGCCCTGGCCCAGCAGGTCAACGCCCAGTTCACCAGCGTCGGCAAGCTGCTGGACACCTACCGGGACGCGAGCGTTCCGGGCGGCTACCAGCTCTACACCGCGGCGTTGAAGGCCTCCGACGCGGCGAAGCTGAGCAAGGCGATCCAGGCGTTGCAGGAGCCGCTGTCGCACATCGCCGAGAAGGTGGCGACGGCAAGCTGATGACCGGCCCCGACAAACCCGCCGTCTCCCGGCGCGGCCTGCTCCTCGGAGCGGTCGCGGCGGGCGGCGTGGCGGCCGGCGCCGGCGGCGCACTCGGCGCGAACGCCGCCTTCGCCGGCCGGCCCCGACAACTGAACCCGGCCTATCCGTTCTACGGAGGTGCCGAGCAGGCCGGCATCAGGACACCGCCGCAGCTCTACACGGTCTACATGACCTTCGATCTCACCTCGCCGTTGCGCTCGGATCTGCAGGTCCTGCTGGCCCGCTGGTCCGGCGCGATCGCTCAGCTGATGGCCGGGCAGAGCATCGGCCAGGTGGAACCGTCCCGCGAGGACAGCGCCGGCACGGACACCGGCGAGGCTCTGGGGCTCGGCCCGGCGTCGCTGACCGTCACGGTGGGGCTCGGGCCGAGGGTGTTCACCGGCACGTACGGCCTCGCGGCGCAGAAGCCGGCGCTGTTACGCGACCTCAAGCCGCTGCCGTCCGACGCGCTCGACCCGGCGATCACCGGCGGCGACCTCTCGCTGCAGGCGTGCGCCGACGACCCCCAGGTCGCCTACCACGCGATCCGGAACCTCGCGCGGCTCGCGAAGGGCACCGCCGAAACCCGCTGGGCCGCCCTCGGCTTCGGCCGCGCCTCCGCCGGGCCCGGCCAGGTCACGCCGCGCAATCTCCTCGGCTTCAAGGACGGCACCCGCAACATCCGCGAGGACGCCGACTTCCAGCGGTTCGTCTGGGTCACCGGCGGTCCGCAGTGGCAGCGGCACGGCAGCTACCAGGTCGTCCGCAAGATCCAGATGCATGTCGAGAACTGGGACACCGACCGGGTCGGCGACCAGAACAGCGTCTTCGGCCGGCACAAGGAGTCCGGGGCGCCGCTGACCGGCACGCACGAGTTCGACACCCCGGACTTCACCGCCAAGGACACCGGCGGCACCCCGGTCATCGACCCGACCGCGCACATCGCGCTGGCCGCCCACGAGAACAACGGCGGCCTGAAGATCCTGCGCCGCTCCTACAACTACACCGACGGCATCAACCAGGTCGGGCAACTCGACGCCGGGCTGCTGTTCGTCAGCTACCAGAACGATCCCGCCCACTTCGAGACCCTGCAGTCCAAGCTCGGCGCGTCGGACGCGCTCAACGAGTACATCTCGCACATCGGCTCGGCCGTCTTCTTCACCCCGCCCGCCCCGCCGGAGGGCTCCTACCTCGGCGAGGCCATGTTCCGCTGACCGCCGACGATCCGCAGCAGCCGGCTCACCTCGCCGGCCATCGCGGTCCGGGCGCCGGCCAGGTACTTGCGGGGGTCGACCACGGCGGTGTCGCGGTCGAGGGCCTGCCGGACGAGGCCGGTGTACGCGACGTTCAGCGCGGTGCCGACGTTGATTTTCCGCATGCCGGCGTCGACGGCCCGGGCCAGCTCCTCGTCGGGCACGCCGGACGAGCCGTGCAGCACCAGCGGGACCGGCACCGCCGCGGCCAGCTCCGCGATGAGCCCGTGGTCCAGCGTCGCCGTGCGGCTGGTCATCGCGTGCGAGCTGCCCACGGCCACGGCGAGCGCGTCGACGCCGGTGTCGCGCACGAACTGCCGTGCCTCGGCCGGATCGGTGCGGACCCCCGCCGCGTGCGCGCTGGCCGGCGCGTCCGGTTTCCCGCCGACGTACCCGAGCTCGGCCTCCAGCCACAGCCCGTTGACGTGCGCCCATTCGACGGCCGAAGCGGTACGGGCCAGGTTGTCCGGGTAGGCGGCGTCGCCGGCGTCGAACATGGCCGACGAGAAGCCCGCGTCCACGGCCTGACGCAGCAGTCCCAGGTCGGTGACGTGGTCGAGGTGCAGCGCCACGCCGACGCCCGCCGTGCGCGCCATCGCGGCGGCGGCCCGGGCCAGCGGCAGGAGCTGACCGGCGTGGAACTTGACGGCGTTCTCGCTGATCTGGATGACCACCGGCGCCGGGACGTCGTCCGCGCCGCGCACCACCGCCTCGACGTGTTCCAGGGTGATGACGTTGAACGCGGCGACGGCGGTGGCGGTGGAGCGGACCAGGTCCGCGGTGGGGATCAGGGGCACGGTACTTCCTCCACGGTGGGCACGGCGGCCAGCTCGCGGTAGAGGCTCAGCTCCACCTGGCCGGCCACCGGCGCGGCGACGGCGGCCGCGGCGAGGGCGAGGGAGTCGGCGAGCACGAGCGGCCACGGGGAGCCGTGCGCGAGGCCGCGGGCGAGGCCGGCGCTCAGCGCGTCGCCGGCCCCGGTCGGGTTGCCGGTGACCTGCCGCGGTGGCAGCGCCCGCCAGTGGTGCTCGCCGTCGACCGCGACCAGTCCGTCACGGCCCGCGGACACCACCGCGGTGCCGCCGCTGCGGCGGCTCAGCTCGGCCGCCGCCTCGAGCAGCGCGGCAGGGTCACCGGACGCGACGCCGACCTCGTCGCGGTTGGGCGCGAGCACGGTGGCGCCGGCATCGGCCGCGGACCGTAGCTGTGCGCCGGAGGTGTCCACGACGGTCGGCACCCCGTGCCGCCGGGCGAGGAGCACCAGCCGCGCGTACGCGTCGACCGGCGCACCGGGCGGGACACTGCCCGACATCACGACGGCAGCACACCCGGCGAGCTGCTGTTCGAACGTGTCCGCCAGCCCCGAAAAGTCGGCGTCGCGCACCGGCGGGCCCGGCTCGTTGAACACGGTGGCGTCGGCCTCGTCGACCACCGCCACCGACTGCCGGGTCTCGCCGTCGATCCCGGTCAGCCGGTCGGCGACGCCCGAGCCGGCCAGCTCGTCGCGCAGCCATCGGCCGGTGCCGCCACCGGCGAAACCGCACACCGCGACCGGCTCGCCCACCTGCGCCAGGACCCGGGCGACGTTGACGCCCTTGCCGCCGGCCCGGCGGTGCACCGCCGCGATCCGGTGCGACGTGCCGTACCGCAGCGCCGCCACCGAATAGGTCACGTCGACCGCGGGATTAAGGCAGACCGCGAGGATCACAGCTTCACGACGGACCGGGACAGGTGCACCGGCACGTCGGCGTCGCGGCCCCCGGCCGCCGCCCAGGCCACCGCGTGCTGCTGGATGGCGACCAGTTCCACCTGCGGGTCGCGGGTGCCCTGCCGCACGGTCGCGCCGGTCGCCTCCACGGCCTCGATCTGCAGCGGGGTCAGCGGCGTCAGCGACCACACCAGCGTGCCGGGGCCGGCCACGCTGATCGGGCCGTGCCGGTACTCCCCGGTGGCGTACGCCTCGGCCCACATCCCGGCCGACTCGCGGCACTTCAGCGCCGCCTCCTGGGCCAGCGCCGCCGCCCAGCCGGAACCGAGCACGACGAGCTGACGCGGCTCCGGCGTGGTCACCGGATCGGCCAGCACGGACCGGGCCTGCTCGATGAGCGCGGCGGCGTCGAACCCGCCGAGCTGGGTGCGCAGCAGCGTGAGCAGCGTGGTCGGGAACCGGGTCTGCACCACGCTGCGTTCGTCGGCGTAGGACAGGTCGACGATGTCGGTGGCCGCCGCGCCGACCGGGGTGCCCAGCTCGCCGAGCACCGCGGTCACCGGCACCCCGCCGGGCAGCGCGCGCAGCGCCTGGACGACCTCGGTGGTGGTGCCGGACCGGCTGATCGCGAGCACCCGGTCGTAGTCGCGCAGCTCGCCGGGCACCTCGGAGGCGATCAGCGCGTCGGTGACGCCGTGCCCGGCCTGTTCGCGCAGCCACGCGTAGGCGGCCGCGACGTAGTAGGAGGTACCGCAGCCGAGTACCAGGACCCGTTCGCCCGGCGCCGGCAACCCGGCCGGGCGGTTCTCGCCCTGCTCGTTCGCCCGGGCCCAGGTCTCGGGCTGGCTGGCGATCTCCGCGGACGTGATCCGCCCGAGGGTGGCGGAGGTGGCGCTGTCGGTCACGATGATTCGTCTTTCTCTCGGAACTGATGGGGGTTACGACTGGAGGGCCGCGCGGGCCAGCAACGCGGCGCCGAGGCAGGCGGCGTTGTCCTCGAGCGCGGCGGCCACGACGGCGGGCTCGCGCTGCCAGACGAGCAGCTCCGCTAACCGGTGGCGCAGCGGCGCGAACAGGGCCTCGCCGGCGCCGGCCAGGCCGCCGCCGACGACGATCCGCTCCGGCGCGAGCAGCGAGATGTAGGTGGTGAGCGCGCGGGCGAGCGCATCGACCGCCTCGTCCCAGACCCGCGCGGCGATCGGGTCGCCGGCCGCGCGCCGCTGCAGCACCTCGCGGGCGCCGGGCAGCCGCTCGCCGCCGGCCCGGTGGTACTGCCGGGCGATGGACGCGCCGGACGCGACCGCTTCCAGGCAGCCGCGCGCACCGCACGCGCAGGCGACGTCGGCCCCGACGTCGATGTGGCCGATCTCCCCGGCGTACCGGTTGCGCACCAGCACGCCGCCCACGAACATCGCGCCGGCGATGCCGGTGCCGATCGGCATGAACAGCACGTCGTCGACGCCGCCCGCGGCGCCCAGCGTGCGTTCGGCGAGCCCGCCGGCGCGTACGTCGTGGCCGAAGCCGACGGGTAGCCCGGTGCGCTGGTGGACCAGGTCACGGAAGGCGACGTCGTGCCATTCGATGTTCTCCGAGTAGATCGCCACGCCGGCGTCGTCGTCGACGAGCCCGGGGACCACGAGGCCGGCCGCCGCCGCGTCGCCGGAGAGCGCGACGAGCTCGTCGACCGCCTTGAGGGCCGCCGCGACCACGGCGTCGGGGCCGTCGGAGCGCGGTGTCGGCCACCGGTGGTACGTCACGGGGGTGCCGTCGTCGCGCACCACGGCACCCTTCATCGCCGTGCCGCCGACGTCGAGCGCGGCCACCGTCGTCACTTGACGCTCCCGCTGAGCAGGCCGTTGACGATGTAGCGGTTGAGCAGCACGGCGATCACGGCCGGCACCGCGATGGCGAACACACCGGCCGAGCTGAGCAGCCCGAACGGCACGGTGTGCCGGCCCTGCAGCGCGGCGATCGCGACGGTGAGCGGCTGGGTCGAGTCGTCGCTGGACAGGACCAGCGGGAACAGGAACTGCGCCCACGCGAACAGGAACGTGATGATCGCCGTGGACACGACGCCCGGCCAGGCCAGCGGCAGCACGATGCGCCACAGCACCTGCATGCGGCCCGCGCCGTCGACCTGGCCGGCCTCCTCGATCGCGACCGGCAGCGTGGTCATGTAGCTGTGCAGGATCCAGGTCGCCAGCGGCAGGAAACCCGACACATAGACCAGCACAATTCCCGTGTACGTGTTGACGAGGCTGAACATGCTCATGATCCGGTACAGCGGGATCAGCGTCGTGTAGGCGGGGAACGCCATGGTCGCCAGCACCGCGTAGAACAGCAACGTCCGGCCGCGGAACTTCATGCGGGCGAAGGCGTACGCGGCAAGGGTTGCCAGCACCACCGTGATGATGGTCGCGGCGGTGCACTCGACGAAGATGTTGATCGTCGACCGGCGGATGGTGGACGGGATCTCGCCGGAACCGACGAGCAGCGAGTGGAAGTTGTGCAGGGTCGGCGACGGCGGCACGTAATGCGCCGGCTTCGAGCTGATCTGCGCATCGGTCTGCAGGCTGGTGTTGAGCGCCCAGTACAACGGCACCAGCGACCAGAGCAGGATGAACAGCACGCCGAGGCGACGGCCCCACGATCTGCGTTGCGGCATCAGTACTCCACCGGGCGATAGACCAGCTTCACCACACCGAGCGCGATGACCAGGGTGGCGACCGTGATGAGCAGCGACAGCGCGTAGCCCTCGCCGAAGTCCAGGTTCTGGAAGCTGACGTAGTAGGTCTGTTCGGTCAGCGAGGCGCCGGCCTGCGCCGCGCCGTTGAGCACGTACGGCTGGTCGAAGACGTTGAGGGTGGCGATCAGGGCCTGCACCATGGCGATCGCGATGCCGGGGCGGGCCAGCGGCAACGTGATGCGCCGGAACGCGGCCCACGTCGAGCTGCCGTCCAGGTACGCCGCCTCGTACAGCTCGTCCGGGATGTTCTGCAGTGAGGCCAGGATCAGCAGCGTGGACAGCGGCGTCATCTGCCAGATCTGCACCAGCTCGATGGCGAAGATGGTCAGCAGCCGGTTCTGGCCGAGGAACACGTGGTAGTCCGAGATCAGGTGCAGCGAGTTCAGGACGCTGTTGAGCAGCCCGGTGTTGCTGTCCCAGATGCCCGTCCACACGATGCCCTCGACCACGCCGGGCAGCGCCCACGGCAGGATCAGCACCGCGATCAGCAGCGACCGCCCGCGGAAGCGCCGTTGCAGCGTCACCGCCATGACGATGCCCAGCACCGTGGACAGGATCACCCCGATGACCACGTACAGGCCGGTGTTCTCCATGCTGGCGCGAATGGTGGAGTCGCCGAAGAGCCGGCGGAAGTTCTCCAGCCCGGCGAACACGGTGGGCGGGTTTAGCTCCTGCACCCGGTAGAACGACTGGACGATCGTCACGCCCGCCGGGATCAGCGCCAGCGCCACGATGAACAGCGCCAGCGGGGTGACCAGGGCGTACGGGAGCGCGTCGAAACGCCGCCGGCGACGCCGGACCGCAGCGGGGGCGGGCCCCGCGCTGGGCCGGGTGTCGGTGCTGAGGTTGACCGTCATCAGCTGGACAGCTCGTTCGCGGTCGATGCGATCGCCTTGATCGCGTCCGCGACGCTCATCGAGCCCGTCGCGGCGGCGTGCAGGTTCGTGTAGACGGATTTGGAGAACTCGGGATACCAGGACGGGGCGCCCTGCGCGAATATCGGCTTGGCGCTGTTCTTGAGCAGGTCGGACAACTGCTGCCCGCCGATCAGCTTGCCCTTCTCGGTCAGCTCGGTGACGCCGGCCAGCTGCGACGGCAGGAAGTAGCCGGGCATGACCTTGTCCGGCCCGTTCGCCCCGGCGAAGTCGGCCTGGTTCGACGCCGAGGTGAACCACTCGATGAACTTGGCGGCCGCGGCCGGGTACTTCGCCTTCACCGGGATGCCGATGCCGTCCGGGTTGCTCATGTTCGGCCCGGCGCCGCTCACACCCGGCGTCGACAGGTACTGGACCTGGCCGACCACGCTGGACGAGGCCGGGACGTTGTAGAGGCTGCCGACGTTGCCGGAGTAATCGGCGAAGGTGGTGGCCACGGTCCCCTTGGCCATCAGGGTCTGCTGCGCCTGGGTGTCCGGGACGTTGATGTTGCCCGGCGGCACCAGACCCTGCTTGATCGCGTCGACCATCCACTGTGCCGCCTGGTAGCCCGGGGTGTCGGGCGTCGCGAACTGCGGCTTGCCGTTGGCGTCGAGGATGGTCCCGCCGAACGCCGCGGTGGTCTGGTACCAGTACGTCGACAGCCCCTCGGCCGCGGCGAACGGGATGTTGAGCGGGTACTGCACGACGCCCTTGGACTTGATCTGACGCAGGTCCGCCGTGTACTGGTCGAGGGTGGTCGGCATCGAGGTGATCCCGGCCTGGTCGAAGAGTTTCTTGTTGACCGTCGTCACCAGGAACGAGGCGTCGTACGGGATGCCGATGACGTGACCGCCCGGGGAGAACGAGCTGATCTGCGGCATCTGGCTGGCGAGCGCCGTGGTGTCGAGGTATTTCTCCATCGGGTAGAACCAGTTCAGCTTGCTGAGCTGGCCGACCCGGGACCAGTCCACATCGGTCGCGTCAGCGAAGTAGGTCTTGGCGGTGGCCGCCGCGGCGATCTTGGTCTGCAGGCTGTCCCAGTCGAGGTTCGTCCACTTGACCGTGATGCCGGTGCTCTTGGTGAACGCGTCCAGCGACGCCTGCGGCGGGGGCGCGGTGGGCAGCGCCACCGTGATCGTCACACCGGTGGTCTTGTCCGATGCGCTGCTGCTGCCGCCACCGCCTCCGCCGGAGCAGCCGGCCGCGACCACGCTCACCAGCGTCAGGGCACCGGCCAGCAGGACGTTTCTGGTGTGTCGCAACGAAGTCATCTGGGCTAGCCCTTCTCGTCCTTGACAACGGCCCCCGAAGCCCCGGCCGGGGTTTGCGCGCTGTGCGCAACTGCCGGGCGAGACGTGAACAACATTTGCACTCTGCGCACAGCCGGTCAATCCCTGATTGCGCAAAAGCCGAGTTGTGCGCAGTTTTGCCGGTCAAAGTTGCGCGTTTCGCGCTTGTTAAGCGTGCAAAGGCGCAGCACTGGGCTGTCGAACTGCGCGTCGCGGATGCTAAGGTCCTCGATGTGCAACGCAAGGAGCGCCTGCGCCAGATGGTCGCCGCGATCGTGGGCCAGGGCGGCGTCGAGGTCGAGACGCTCGCCAAACTGTTCTCGGTCTCCGCCGCCACCGTCCGCCGCGACCTGGAGGTCCTGGAGAAGCAGCGGCTGGTGACCCGCACCCGAGGCGGCGCGACCACCCACGCGTCCTTCAACGACCTGCCGCTGAGCTACAAGACCGAGCAGGACACGCTGGAGAAACGGCACATCGCGCGGGAGGCGCTGAAGTTCCTCGCGGACGCCCGGGTCATCGGCACCACCGGCGGGACCACCGTGTCCGAGTTCGCCCGCCTGCTGATGGATCGCGACGGGCTCACCATCGTCACCAACGCCCTCAACGTGGCCACCTTCCTGGTCGCCAACCCGCGGCTACGCGTGTTCTCGGCCGGTGGCGAGGTGCGCAGCAGCAGCCAGGAGACGGTCGGGCCGACCGCCGAGAGCTTCATGGCCGGCTACAACATCGACGTCGCCTTCATCGGCGTCGACGGGGTGGACGCCGCGGCCGGCTGCACCAACTACGACCCGGTCGGCGCCCGGGTCAACGCCGTGCTGCGCGAGCAGGCGCGGGTCAGCGTCGTGCTCGCGGACGCGTCGAAGATCGGGCGGGTAGCGCTCGCCCAGGTCTGCAAGATGTCCGATGTCGACGTTCTGGTGACCGATTCCCGGGCGAGCGAGATCGCGCTCGCGAGCATCCGGGCCCAGGGCTGCCAGGTGCTCACGGTGTGAGTGAAACGCGCACACTTTCCCGGCAATACTGAGCGTTCAGCGCCTTCCCTTGTTCGAAGATTGTGCGCGGTGCAGACTTTGCCGCATGGTCAGGATTGGTTTCATCGGCGCCGGCAGTGTCGAGTTCACTCGTAACGTCGTCACCGACCTCTGTTCATTCCCCGAGCTCCGTGGCGAGCTGCACCTGTCGCTGCACGACATCGACGCGGAGCGGCTGGGCTACGCCGAGGCGCTGGCCCGGCGCATCAGCACGCAGCTGGGCGCCGGTGCCACGGTTACCGCGAGCGTCGACCGGCGGACAGCGATCGAGGGCTGCGACTACGTCGTCAACGAGATCCAGGTCGGCGGCTACCGGGCCACCCGGGCGGACTTCGACATCCCGGCCCGCTACGGGCTGCGCCAGACGATCGCCGACACGATCGGGATCGGCGGCGTCTTCCGCGGCCTGCGCACCATCCCGGTGCTGATCGGCATCGGCGAGGACCTGGCGAAGGTGGCCCCGGACTCGGTGCTGCTCAACTACAGCAACCCGATGGCCATGCTTCCCTGGGCCGTGTACGCCGGCAGCCCGTTCCGCAACGTCGTCGGATTGTGCCATTCGGTCCGCGACACGCACCGTTTCCTGGCCGGCCTGCTCGGCCACCGGGTCGACGAGCTCGAGCTGGTCACCGCCGGCTTCAACCACCAGGCGTTCGTGCTGCGGCTCGCACACGACGGCGTCGACCTCTATCCCCGGCTGCGCGAACTGGTCGAGGCCGACCCCGAGTTGCGGCGCCGCGTACGGGTGGAGATCTTCCGGCAGTTCGGCTACTTCCCCACCGAGTCCAGCGAGCACAGCGCCGAGTACGTGCCGTGGTTCATGCACCACGACGAGGAGATCGAGCGGTTCCGGGTGCCCGTCGGGGAGTATCTGCGGCGCTCCGAGGAGAACATCGCCGAGTTCGACACCACCCTGGCCGCCCTGCACTCCGACGCGCCGCTGGACCTGACGCCCACCTCGGAGCTGGCCTCGGAGTTCATCCACGCGCACCAGACCGGGCAGCCGGCGAACATCTACGTCAACGTCCGCAACGACGCTCTGATCGACAACCTCCCGGCCGAGTGCTGCGTCGAGGTGCCCGCGGTGGTCGACCGCGACGGCCTGCACCCGCAGCCGGTCGGGACGCTGCCGCCGCAGCTCGCGGCGCTCAACCGCACCTTCCTCAACGTCGTGGAGCTCACCGTCCGGGCGGTGCTCGACGGCGACCGGAACCTGGTGCATCAGGCGGCGTTGCTCGACCCCAATACCGCGGCGACCCTCACCACCACGCAGATCCGGCAGATGTGCGACGAGCTGTTCGAGGCGCACGGCGACCTCATGCCCGCGTCCCTGCGTTAGCCGCCGTCCGGGCACCGGCCTGCCGGTCCCAGGCCGCGCACACCAGGGTCGCGGCGAGGACGAAGAGCGACGCGGCCCAGAGCAGCCGGTTCTCGGTGTGCCGGGCGGGCGCGGCCAGCGCGGCACCGGCGGCGAGGGTGGCGACCACGGCCGCCAAGGCCAGTCCGAGCAGCCAGCGTCGCGCCGCCGCGCGGCGCCCGTCGAGCGGCAGCCGGCCGTAGACCTCGCGTACCGCCGCGAAAGTCGCCGCGCCGATGACCAGCAGGCCCGCGGCGGCGCCGAACGCCACCGAGCCGAAGATGAGCTCGTACCGGATGGCCAGCGCCGGAATCAGGAACAGCCCCAGCCACCAGGACAGGCCGGTGGTCAGCGTGTCCAGACCGGGCCCGGCGCCTGCGCCGAGCCGTCGTCGGCGTGGCCACGTGTCCGGGTCCGCGCCCTCGCCCGCGCCGCGGCGCCGCCGGCGCAGCCGGGTCGCGGCGATCCGGGCGCCGGCGAGCACCAGGCCGGCCACCATCGCGCCGGGCAGGTGGCCGCCGGCCCGGCCCAGGCTGTAGAGCAGCACGCTGTCGTAGAGGGCGAGCCCCAGATAACCCAGCGCGACGGTCGAGGCCGCGAACGCGAGCAGTTCGGCCGCGCTTCGGGGCGCCCCGACGCCGGGCGGTGCCGACGGCAACGCACCCAGCCGGCGCAGCGCGAACACCGTGACCACGCCGGAGACGGCACGCAGCGCCAGGTTCTGCATCGTGTACGGGGTGTGCAGCGCCCACTCGATCAAACCGAACGTGATCGAGTACGAGGCGCCGGTCAGCGCGACGACGGCGGTGCCGGTCATCCGCCGGTACAGGCGCGGGTCCAGCCAGTTCAGCACGGTCAGGTAGGCGAGCATGCCGAACGGCAGCTCCAGCAGCGACGACACTCGCAGGACGCACACCGCGAACACCTGCGGCGCGGGCGTGTGGTTCGCCAGCCACTGCATCACCGGGCCGTCGGCCAGTTCGAACCAGCCGCCGGGCACGTAGACGTCCAGGTACGACATGTCGCCGTGACGCACCCGCAAGGCGTACACGGTGAAAAGCACTTGATTGACCAACAGTGCCAGGACCACCAGGGCCAGCCACCAACCGGGCCGGCACCACCAGCGCACCGGACCGGGGCGCTCGGCCGGGTCGGAGCGCAGCGCCCGCCACGTGAGCGGAAGGCCGGCCAGTACCGAGGCCAGCACCGTGCCGTGCAGTAACGCCGACGTACCCGTCACAAGCTCTCTCCCCGGTGTTGCGGACCCGCGCCGGGGTGATTGTCACAGGCCCGGGCAAGGCGAAACGCGGCCCCGGTTTCCCGGAGCCGCGTTCTGATCTGCCGTGCCTACTTGGCGCTATCTACTTGGCGCTGAGAATGCCGTACAGGCCGTTCGCCTGGTGGTTCGGACCGGCGGCGTACAGGACGTCGTCCTTGTCGCCCGCGACGCCGTTGCCCGGAACCAGGCCCCACAGACCGTCGATCACGATCGGGTGGCCCTTGTCGTCACGCAACGTCGCGATGAAGTGTCCGTTGCGCGGGTCGAAAACGTTGATCTTGCCGTCGCGGAAGTTGCCGACCAGCAGGTCGCCCGGGTACTCGAACCCGCGCGGTGCGATCGTCAGCCCCCACGGCTCCTGGAGCACTCCGGGGTTCACGAGACGGTGCTGCAGCCGGCCGTCATTCGAGAACTCGTCGACGAAACCCTGAATCTTGTCCGAGGTCGGGTCCGCGTACGCACTTCCTACCTCGTACGTCACGACGGTGCGACCGCCCACCTCCTGAATGTTGAACACGCTCGCGTCGGCCGGCAGCCGGTGGTCCTCGAACGCCCCGTGCAGGCTGATCTGCTGGAAGTTCGAGTTGAAGAAGTCGATCCGGTCGTTGCGGGCGTCGGCGGCCGCGAGCACGGTGCCGTGGCGCGTCGGAATCAGCCCGATTCCGGTGAACACGGCGCCGGTGACCTTCTTGACCTGCACCGCCGAGGTGCCGCCGTTGAACGCGTTGATGGTGCCGTCACGCCCGGCGATGATGAACGCCGCCGGCTTCCCGGTATGCGGGATGACAAAACCCTTGGTGGTGTTGAACACCTGCCCGGTCGGCTGACCGGTCATGGCGGGATCGGCCGCCGGAATCTTGATCGGCGACTGCTCGGACACCCCCTTGTGTGACGTGGCACCACTGAAGAGCGTGGCGAATCCCGAGCCGGCGTTCGCCACCCAGACCGGCGTCGTCGGTCCGAGCGCGATTCCCCACGAATTCTTGAGCTTGTCGTCGTGGATCTTTCCGACATCGGGCTGATCGGACGCAAGATCGGTGCGGACGATCCCGTGCGGGCCGTGGCCGCCGGATTCGGGGCCATGAGCGCTGGCCATGCCGGGTGCGGCCGCCACCATCGCGGCCGACACCGCGCCGGCGCCGATCACTGCGAGTCGATTAAGCATCGCGTCCCTTTCATTCTTGCCCGCACCTGTTCGGTGCGTGGCCTGACCGGGAACAAACGGGATCGCGGTGCCACAGTTCGCAATCGTGATTGGAGACTCGCGATAGATAGAATGAATTTCGCCGGGACATTTCCCGGATCATTCTATTTATCCCGGCGAATCGCCAAGTGGTCCATGACGGACGGTCCACCTTCGCCCCTAAGCAACGCACGACAAGCAATCGACTCGGTTGTGATCGTCGTCTCCCGCCACTTGGGCGACGGTGATCTCACTCACCGAAATCGTCATAGCGCTCAAAAGTGAAGTCTAGTCACCGCGTAACGCCTAGTTCAGCTTGCCGGACACGCACCTCGTCCCGCTGTGCGAAGGTCGGCAGCTCATCACCGATCAAGCAATCGACAACGATACGGAACCCCCTTTTTGAACGGGATCTGTCCTTTCAAAATTCGGTCACAACGGTGACAGCGGAGGCGGACATTCATGTGAGATGCGCCGCCCGGTCCGACGTGGCGCGTGAAACGTTTCGGCCCGTAGCGTCCCATTAGGAAATTGTTGGTTACTCCACACCCGATTTTATCGACGGCGATCCTCGGGTCCACAGGAAGTCCGAAGTGGAGCGACGTGACCGCGAGCCTGTGGCCGCGTATCGGATCTGGAGGAGTTCGGGCCATGACGGCGCCGACCGTATTGGAACGTAAGACGATGGGCACCGCCGCGCTGACGGTGTTCGCCTGTGCCGCTTCCGCGCTGATGGTGGTGCTGCTCGGCAGTATCCCCGCGACGTACGCGTCCACCGGCGTGATCGCGCTGCCCCTTTTGTTCGTGCTGGTGGGTGCGGTGATCGCGCTGCTGTCGGTCGGATACACGGCGATGGCGCGGCGGGTCCGGCACCCGGCGGTGTACTACGCCGCGATCGCGCACGGACTGGGCCGCCCGGTGGGCATGGCCGGCGGCCTGGTCGCGCTGCTGGCGTACAACGGCATTCTCATCTCCGAGTACGGCCTGTTCGGGTTCACCGCGAACAACCTGTTCAAGGCCGGGCCGTGGTGGCTGTGGGCGCTGGGCGCGGCCGCGATCGTCGCCGCCTTCGGCATGCGGGGCATCGCGGCCTCGACGATCTTCCTCACCATCGTCTTCGGGGTCGGCGTGCTGATCGTCGTCCTGTTCGACAGTGCCGCGCTGACCGACCCGGCCGGTGGCCAGCTGACCACGGCGGGCCTGAGCGCGTCCGGGCTGACCGGTGCTGTCGGCGGCGGGGTGGCGTACGTGATCGCCTCCTTGATGGGTTTTGAACTGCCCGGCGCGTTCACCGAGGAACGCCAGACCGAGCAGGCGCCGACCCGGGCGATCTTCATCGCGCTGGCCGTGCTGGTCGGCACCTACGCCATCACCGCGTACGCGCTGCTCGCCGAGGTCGGTCCCGACCAGGCGGCCGCCGCCGATCCGCACACGCTGCTGAACGCGCACTACGGCCCGGAGATGGGACCGTGGGCCGACTTCGCGCTGCTGCTGGCGATCTGCACGTCGATGCTGGCGTTCCACTCGACCAGCAACCGGTACGTGCTCGCGATCAGCCGGGAACGCGTGTTCCCGCAATGGCTCACGCACACCGGCAAGGACGGCCGCGGCAGCTCGCCGGTGGCCGCGTCGTGGATGCAGACCGCGATCTCGGTGGTGGTCATCCTCGGCTTCGCGATCAGCGGCGCCGACCCCGTCCAGACACTTTTCGCCTGGTTCAGCGCACTGGGCGCACTCGGGCTGCTGGCGTTGCTGATCCTGACCTCGCTGGCCGCGTTCCTGACGCTGCCGAGCTCGGGCCCGGACCGGGTGGGCCCGCTGGCCCGCGTGGTCGCCCCGCTGCTCGGCCTCGCCGGCGGTCTGTTCGTCCTCGGAGAAATGATCTACAACCTGGACGCCCTGCTCGGCTCCAAGGGAGCCACCCACTGGGTGATCCCCATCGTGGTGCTGGTCGTGGCCGTGATCGGCCTGATCTGGGGGCTGTACCTGCGGGGCGCGCACCCGCAGATCTACCGCGAGATCGGCCGCGGTGTGCCCGTCGCCGCCTCCGTTGTCGACGTCCGCCTGTCCCACCTGCCGTTGTGAAAGGCACCCCGATGACGCACCCCGAAGGCCGTCACACGTTGCGACAGCCCTCTTGGCCTTCGCCTCCCAGTGGCTCTTTTGGCTCTTTTGGGCCGCCACCTGCTGGCTCGCCCGTTGGTTCGCCTTTGGGTTCGCCGCCCCGGCCGAGTCGCTCGACCATCCTGCGCGGCCGTTTCGTCGACCGGCTCGTCTCGGTGAACGCCGCGCACGCGGGACACGCCGCCGACCTGATCCGGACCAAGGACGACGTCTGCGAGCACGCCCTGGTGCTGTTCTCGGCGAACCCGGCGGTGGACCGCAGCCACGAGACGAGCATCGCCACGCGGCTGTCGCTGAGCGACACCGAGAACGCCGACATCGTGGACTGGCTGGGCGACCTGACCCGGGTGGTCGAGCAGAAGGTCGCCGAGCCGGTCGTGCTCGGCCGCCGCTGGGATCCGCGCACCCCGTTCACCGGGCTGGTCAGCCGCACCGAGGAACTGACCTCCGACATGGTGTACATGGGCGTCGGTGTGTCCACGCTGGACACTCCCGAGCAGTCGTGGCGGCAGATGAAGCGCGGCGTCGAACGGTACAGCGGGCTACGGATGCGCGGCCAGGGCTACCTGCTGCTCGACGACGACACCACGGTGCATCTGATCCGCGCGCCGCAGACCGGTCCGCAGACCGGCCGGCACCAGATCACCGCGAACCAGCCCATCGAGACGCAGTACGGCCACTGGACCCGGCAACACGACATGATCAGGTACGCCGACGAGCGCACCGCCCGGATCTGGGACCGGTTACAGCGTCTGCACCGGCTCCTTCAGGCGGCGACCGCCCGATGATCAACGACTCGCTCGACGACGCAGCGTCCTTGATCACCGGCCGGGCGGTCGACGTCGATGCCGTTCTGGCCCGTCTCTACGATCGGCCCCGCTGGGACCGGCACCTGTTCTATCCGGTGCCGAGGGCCGGCGACTTCAGCGCGCTGGCCCGGTTCTTCGCGCTGCCGTGGAACAACATCGGCCACCGCCTGGGCAACCCGCCCGGCGGCAACCACACCAAGCCGGCCGAGCGTGCCGTACTGGCCTGGGCGGCGGACCTGTTCTTCGGGCTGCGTACCGAGGGAGACTGGTGGGGCAACGTGACCACCGGCGGCACCGGCGGCAACCGGGCCGGGCTGCTGGCCGGCCGCGACACGTTCGCGGCGACCGCCGTCGGCTACTACACCGACAGCGATCACTACAGCATTCCGAAGCTGATGCACGAGCTGAGCATCCCGGCCGTCGCGGTCCGGTCCCGGCCCGACGGCGAGATGGACTACGACGACCTGTACGACCGGCTCCGGCCCGGCGCCCCGGCCATCGTCAACATCACCGCCGGGACCACCACCACCGAGGCGGTCAGCGACCCCGGCAAGGTGTCCGCGGTGCTCGACGCCGCCGGCATCACCGACCGGCACCTGCACTGCGACGCGGCGCTCAGTGGCATCCCGCTGGCCCTGGACGGCCTGCTCGAGACCGGCCCGCTGCACTCGCTCGCCGCCAGCGGGCACAAGTTCCTCGGCGTCCGCCAGCCCACCGGGTTCGTCGTCGGCCGGCGCCTGGCCCACCGGCGCGAGCAGCACATCGCGTACATCGACACCATCGACGACAGCCCCGCCGGCTCGATCGACGGCCTGCCGGTGCTGGCCATGTGGTACGTCGTGGCCACCCTCGGCGACAACGGCCTGCGGGCCTGGGCCCACGAGGCGCGCGAGACCGCGGCCTACCTACGCGACCAGCTCGTACGCCTCGGCGTGCCGGCGTGGCGGCATCCGCACGCGTTCACGGTGGTGTTCCCGGAGCCGCCCGCGCGGGTCCTGCGCGACTGGCCGGTCTACCGGGACGGGAACGGCGGCTGCCACCTGGTGTGCATGCCCGGGGTCACCCGGGAGGGCATCGACGCGTTCGTGGCCGCCATGGCGGACGCGTTGCGGGCCGCCGCCGCCTGAGGTTTTCGCGGTGACGGCGCGGGCGGACGGAATTCTGCTCCGGCCGCCCGTTGTCACCGCCCTCCTTCGCCGGCCGCCCGCTTTCAGGGCCCTCCTTCACCCGCCGCCGCTTTCACCGCCCTCCTTCACCCCGCCGCTGCTTTCACCGCCCTCCTTCACCCCGCCGCTGCTTTCACCGCCCTCCTTCACCCCGCCGCCGCTTTCACCGCCCGAGTTTCTTCGCCGGGCGAGGTGCGCGATGTCGCAGATGTCGTGGCGGTCGGCCAGGGATAGGAACGCGGCGCGGTCCGTGACGTCGAGGGTTCCACGGATACGCGGTCGGTCAGGAAAGACGTCACTCAAATATCCGGATTTTTGCTGTATATCAACGCGGCGTTGGCTCGGGAATCGCGGCGAAATCGCGGCGAGCGCCCGTCCCATTATGCGGGCGATTCCGACCACATTCTGGGTCTTCTCGCGAC
>NZ_JABBNC010000020.1 GCF_012933445.1 Actinoplanes sp. TBRC 11911 | reverse complement strand
CAAGTCGTCGTCGAGTTGGCAAACGTCCGCTGCCCAGTCGAGTGCGACTTGCGAAAAGTCTCCGGGTCGCGGCCACAGGTATCGGCCATCGGGTAGACCGATGACCGGGCGGCGCCGCAACGCATTCGTGTCACCGAGTGTTTGTAGCTCGGGCTGGCTGCCTAGGGGTGTTGCCAACGCTTTCAGTACCGCGGTGAGACGTTCGCGCGGGAGACCAGTCCGTTCCGCGAGTAGGCCTGGCAGATCGTCTTCCAAGGGGGCGGCGACGGAAGCCGCGACATGCGCCCGGCTGGCGAACAGAGTCAATAGCCGTTCGCCAGGATTATCTGGAAGAACCAGTCCATCGCCGGTGACACCAAGCTGGCTGCGGATCACGTCGCTTCGTTGCTTGAGGACAGCATGGTACGCGTCAGCAGCGGTCAGCGCATCGCTGAGCGCGTACCCCAGCTGCTTGATCGACCTTCCGGCAAGCGACCCGACTACGGCGTTGAATATCTGCCGGAGCTGCACCGGATAACCTGTCATTCGGTCAAACCGGTGCTCGAACTCGAGGAATCGCCGGGCGCGAGTTAACGAATCCTCTTGATGGTCCATGATGATCCGGCTCTGCTGGAGCTGGTGCTCGGCCGTGCCGTACTCCCTCAGCAAACCGGCGACAAGGTACAGCAGTTTGGGGGCGAAGTCCCTACCCAGCCGGTCCAGGACATCGTGTTCCGGCATGGCAGTGACCAACCCGCCGTAGAACTCCGTCAGCGCCTCAATACCGAATCCAGCCGCACCAGGATGGGCTGACCTGATCAGATCGGCCACAACCTGGCTCTGGGAATACAGCGTGAGAGGATCCGCAGACGCAGTGATGTCGGCTATCTCGGACAGCAGCTCAGGAATCCGCTGCTGGGCGTCGGCGATCTGGGCGCGGAGACGACCTTCTATCTCGGCCGCGCGAATGCCGGTCGGGTCTTGAAGACGATGTACTCCGTGACCTGAGATCATCACACCGGGCGGCGTCAATGATCCCAGGTAGGGTTCAGCCACCTGGCCGGATATTGCTGCCCGGCGGTTGGCTGACATCGGACGGGGCTGCGAAGGCAAGGTAGCTCCGGGTTCTGTGCTGCTGCGCCGGTAGGACGTCAACTACAGCAGTCCTGCGCAGCGCGCGGCCACTGATTTCCTGCAACCGGCGCGTCCGGATCCTCACCAACCGCGCCGCCTACCGCCGGTCCGGCTGCACGACCTCCAGCACAGCACCGCCTCCCTGGCCCACGACGCCGGCACGGATCTGAAGATGCCTCACGATCTGCTCAGGTGCTCCAGCATCGTGGTCACTGCCGACCCCCATACCAGCGTGCTGCCCACTCCCAGCGCCGTTGCGCGGGTGCGACCGCCACCCAGCCTCTACATAGGTCAGACAATAGGCAAGGCATGAACCGCGTTCCACAGCTCAGGTCCCTTCATGATCAAGCGCGCCCATAGGCGCTCGAACCCCTAACCTCCTGGCCCGTAGGCGCAAAGATCGAAAACATCTGATCCGTAGGCTTCGAGCCGGGTGAAGATCCCGGTCCTGCGGCCCCTACCCCGGGGGCAACGACCCGCCCAGATCTTGACCAGCGGCCGGTAGCTCTAAGCGGAATACCGATCGGTGGTCATGAAGATAAGGGTTTCGGCGGACCGGAGACCGGGTCGCTGGGTGGTGGCGACGTCTGCCGAACCTTGGTGATCAGCCGGGTGCTGAGTTGCTTCCACCAGGGAAGCAGCATTTCAAGGCGAGCGTGGAAAGCCGTGACGTACGCTCCTTGGAGCTCGGCCAGCGAGGACAGGTCCACGACGGCCGAGGGGATGTTCATCGCCTTGTCCTCGGCGATGGCTGGCGTGTTCCACGCTTCGCGCATCGCGCCGCCAACGACTGCACGCGCCTTCAAAACTAGGGCTGTGTACGCGCTCCCCACCGTGGCGGATTCGGCGGCGATCCAGGTCTCGTAGTAGGTGAGCCGGCCCTGGATCTCGCGGAGGATCTCGGAGAGGCGGACCCGTTCCGCAGCGGCTTCGTCGTTCCGGCGGCGTCGGATGGCGTACGGCATCTCGCGGTAGTCGGCGTACGCCTGGAATGCAGCGGTGAACAGGTCGCGCTGGCGGGACCGTTCGTCCTCCCGGCTCTTGCGGCGGGCGGTGGCGGCGGCGAGCCAGAGGGCTACGGCGGCGCTGACCAACGCTGCCAGCACCGGGCCCAGCCACCCTGGGGGCGGTGTGCTCGTTGCGGCCGCCGGCGGTGGAGTCGCCGTCCCTGTCGTCGAGAAGGTTGCCGCGTTGCCCGACGGCAGCGATGTCGAGGCGGATGCCGCCGCAGTGGGGCTCTGCTCCAGGATCGGTGGCGAGGTGGGCGTGGGAATGCTCATCGGGTCTCCTGCTGGGGCGTTTGGGTGCGGTGCGCCGCTTCGTCGCCTGCCCATTCGCCGGTCCGGCGCCACCAGTGTTCGCGGATTAGGTGCGCCGCAATGTGCCCGAGCAGCACGACGGGGCCGTCAGAGCGCTGCCACCGGCGTTCGGGCGGGTCGTACGGATACCACATGCACAGCGAGCCGTCGACGTAACGGTGCGGCGAGTCGGTGGGGCCGTCGACGAACACGCGGGGCACCTCCGGTGAGCCCTTGCCGAAGACGATCGTCACGGTGCACGCGCCGATGCCCGGCGGCGTGATCGTGCATCGCAACGCGAAGCCGCCGCGGTACGGGCGCGGCGCCCGGACGCACCGCGGCCCGACCGCGGCGGCGGTCAGCGCCGCGATGAACGGCAGCCGGTGAGCCGGCCGGGCGAACCAGACCGGCTCCCGCCACGACAGCCGGGTCACCGGCCGCCGTACGCGCGGGTCGTGGCGACAACTGCTGCCGGCCCGCCGATCCCGAGGGCTGCTGTCGACACCGGCCGCCGGGACCGCAGCAATGCGGCGGCCTGGGCCAGGCCGTTGTTGTGCGGGTCCTCGACGTACTTCCAGAAGACCCTGTGCAGCGCCGCCTGGACGGCAATCGGGTCGTCGTCATGAGCGAGGGCGTCGGCGAGGGCGTCGGCGGCCTTGCGCAGCCGGGCGGCGACCGTGGCCCGAGCAAGCAGCAGTTTCAGCGGGGCCGACACACCGGCCGGGTCGGGGGTCGCCTGGCCGCGCTCGAGGCGGGTAGCGGAACGCTCGAACAGGGTATGCAGGGCGCGGGCCACGCTCCCTCCGGGCTCCACGAACTCCAACGCCAACGTGGACAAGTGGAACGACGCCATGCCGGGCTCGGTGAACTGCTTGTTCCACGCCTTCGCGAGGCGGATCACGCTGCGCCGAGTCTGGCGCAGCGACGCGGGGCCGGCGTTGAACAGCTCGACGTGGCCCTCCGGGTCCGAGGCTTCCCACCGGTCGGTGTGCAGGTTCGGGATCCAGAGGCCGGCCCCGTCGCGCCGGGTGAGTGCCACGACCATGTCGACGGTCGGGTCCTGGTCCTCGATCGGAGCGCCGAAGGTCAGTTTTGGCCCGCGCTTAGAGGTCGAGCAGCGTGCCTGCGGGTAGGTCCGGCGCACTTCCGGGCCCAGCAGCGCGCACAGCTGCGCGCAGACCTCGGTCGGAGGTTCGCCGCCGCCTTCCGGGCCGAGCCCGGGATAATAGCGGCGGTCGAGGACGAGGCCGCCGTCGCCGTCGGTCACCGGATGGTTCATGGTGTGGTGCGCCAGCGAGCCGCTGCGGTAGGTCCGCAACGCTCCGGTGAAGCCTTCGACGATGTCGCGGACCAGTTGCAGCCGGAACCGGGCTTCCTTCAACGGCGCGTCGTGGGCATCGATCTGCGCACGAACCGCCACCAGTTGATCATCGGTGTGTCCCATGGAGGGCCTCTTCCTTGCGCTCTGCGGCGCGGTGGCGCGGCACCCGGGGGTGCCCGGAGGACCGCGGTGATCCTCCACTCCTGGTTGACGTCCTATCGCCGAGATCGTCCACGCGGCCAGTGACCGAGGTGGTTAGAGACAGTCGGCGCAGGTCGTGCCGCCGCCGGGGAACCGCGAGATCGCCCAAGTGAGATGGCAACGGTCGCAGCGCCGCTCCCGGTTCTGGGTGCACCGGCAATGTCCCGCCGGGCACCGCGGTTGCCCGCACGCCGGGCAGACCTCGGTGGTCTCGGTGACTTCGAACGTGTCGGTGCATAGTTCGCAGCCGGCCCAGGCCGGCCTCCTCGTCGTCCGCGCCGTCCGGGTCGGGGAGAACTTCTGCCACGGAGCGTGGTGTTCGACGAGCACGGCGACGAGGTACCCGTCGCACCAGGCGGCCTGCCCGTACAGCGGGCCGCTGTCGTGGGTGCGGTACCGGATCGTGGTGGCCTCGACGGTAACGGCCACCCCGTCGGGCCGCCCCGAGTCCTGCAAGGCTGCGGCGACGAGCGGCGTGTACGCCTGGTCGCTGCCCTGGGCAGGCGGGTAAACGCCGTTGACGGCCGCGAACGAGACGGTCCCCGCCGCGTCGTAAAGCACGACCGCGCCTGAACTGCGCAGGTGTTCGGCTGCCCGTACCACGCACGCTGCCCGCGACGCAGTCGACGCTTCGTACAACCGCACGATATCGCCGGCCGAAGGGGAACCGCCGGCGAAGCAGTCGTCCACCACGTCATCCGGAAGCAGAACTCGGGCGGCAAAGCCGTCACAGGCGGCGTCCACCCCGTCGTCGTCGAGGCCGAGCAACCTCGTGGCCAATTCGACGTCGTTGGTCTGCAGATGGTGGCCCAGTTCGTGCAGGGCCGTGAACTGCCGGCGCCGAAGCGATGCGGACCGGGCCACGCACAGCGCCGGTGGTTGTGCCTCGTCGTCGTAGCTGCCCGCCACCGAGCAACCGCCGCTGCCAGCCTGTTCGTCGATGAGCCGGACCTGGACGTCCGGCCAGCCTGACAGCTCGGTCAGCGCGTCGACGCGCAGCCGCTCAAGGACCTCGGAGCGCTCCCGGTCCAGGACGCGAAGCATCGCCTGCACCTGAACGGCCACAGCTGGCGACCGGCTACGCGCCACCGGAGATGTCCTTGACGTCGTGCTCGGCGAGCCAATGCGCTATCCGGCTGTCCCACTCCGGGGAGCCGGTCGTGCCGGTCTGCCGGTACCCGAGTGCGAACACACGGGCGCCGACCTGCAACCGGACGGTGTCTTCCGCCCGGCGTAGCTGCGCCGCCCAGGTCTGCCAGACGGTCCGCCACCGCGGCCGTTCCAGCTCGACGGCCAATTCAGCGGGCAGCCCGTTCACCGCCGCCAGCACGTCGCCGGTGGCGGCACCGAACAGGCGTGCCAGGATCTCCGCCTGGTCCTCGGTGACCGCCGCCTTGCCTTTGACGATCTTCACCACGGCTGGTACCGCCATCCCGAGCGCCTCGACCAGCACATTCAGTCCAACGCCGGTCGCAGCGGCGGCCACGTCGAGCGGGGCCGCCCGTCGGACAGGGACCAGTGGAGCCTCGGCCAGTGTTTCGAGCATGTCCTGCAGATCGGCGCGGACTTCGGCGTCGCGCCCGTACGGCATCGCGGACCGGCCCCGCCGCGCAGCTGGCGGCGCCGAGTGTCCCGGGTCGGCGCACCACGTCGTCACGTCGGTTTCCCAGACGTCGACCACTCGGCCCAGCACGCCAGTCGGCAGACGAGTCGGTAGCCCCGCCCACACCGTCACCTCCACCGAGAACGTAGTGCGCTGCGCTGCGAGCACGAGACTGCTCTCGTCTTCTCCGGTCGGGTCGATCGAGACTGGCACGACCTGCCAGTACCGCTCTTGCGCGGTGCCGAGCAGCAACACCAGAAGTGATATTTCCCCCCACTGGGCGCGGCGCACCTGCCCCGCCGCCGGGTCGAGGGCGTCCGGGTCACTGAACCGCTGACGGAGACCGTCGGTAGTCAGCGCCGGCGGTACAGTCAAGGAAGCGGCCAGCACCCGCAGAGACTCAGGCAAGTCCGTCACGACGTCCTCCCTTCCGCGTTCGCCGGGCCCTCACTGGTATTCGACGGCTCATCACCGCCGTCGTCCACCGTCCCGGACACGTCGCCCTCGGCCTGGCACATAGCCAGCACGTCCAGCACCACCTGCTCTTCGTCGTCGAACGCGCCGGCGAGTTCTCGCACGAGGCCGCGCACCCGCTCCAGGTGCTGGTAAGCCCGGCTGCGGCCGCAGCCTAACTCCTTCTGCAGTTGCCGCACCGCCTCCGCCGACCCGACATCCGCGAGTAGCCGCAGCACGTGACGATCATGCCCGGTCAGTTGCCGCACCACCGCGACAGCAGCCTCCGCGGCCGCGGCAACGTCCTGCCGTGCCTGCCAGAGGTCGGCGGGCAACGGTTGAGAGTCAGCGACCTGCTCGGTCGCCTCGTCCAGCACGCCCGGCGGAGACACCGGCGTGGACAAGGTGGCGGGGAATCGCCGCACGATGACCTCGACGAGCTGCTGCTCGCTTACGCTGCCAGCGGCGGCCGCCATCACCGCCCGCAACACCGCGGACAGATTCGCGGCGCTGGCGATCGGCGCGCGGCGGGTGTCGCTCGTCCACCGCACGGCTACGGCGCGGACCGTCCATGCCGCGGTCACCAGCTCGTCCAGGCTGCCGACCCAGGGCGGCTGCTGCGTGCCGGCCAGCCGCCACCGGCCCGCGCCGGCGTGACCGGCGGGAACCTTGCTGAACTGGTCGTGGCCGTTCAGGTGCTTGACCAGCGTCCTGCTCACTGATCCACGTTCGGTCTCGCGGAATCTGTCGATGAGCCAGCGCTCCACAATTGTGTGCAGCAGGCGCTCAACGGACACGTCGTCGCCGCCCTGCCCCAGGACCGCTGCGACGGTCCGTTGCCAGCGGGCGGCAACGAAGTCGTGCGTCACAACGGCCTCGAGGTCAGGGTCAGCCCGATGCTCCCAGTACGCGCCGGGACGACGCCGAACCTGCACACCGACTACTCGATACACGACGGCCATTAACGGCTCGACGACACCGGCCTCAAGATCTCCCAGGATGGAGATGCCGACCCCCTCCGGTCAGTGCTCCAGCGCTGGACCGGGTAGTCATCATCGATCCAGCGCCGGCCAGCCGCATGGACACCCTCACCAACGAGGGACATGACACGAGGTGACGCGAAACAGTTCCGCCGCTCGGAGGGGGAGTGTAGGCCGTGTACCCGCGCTTCAGCGCTTGACGCGCGGCGAGGGGTTCATTGCCGCAACATGAAACCGGCCAAAGCGTCGTTCATGGCCAACACCCGGCCTGGGCCCACGGCGCTTGCTCCAACTTGCCCCGGAGGCCGCCCCTCGTCGACTACGGGGCTGCTCTCTAAACGGCTCTGCGCACCGTCGGTCCTGACGCAGCGCACCTACGTCCATGTTGGATATCGGCTTAACCTCATCGCCAGGTTCGACCCTGCCGCTGCGCCGTTCGTGGTACGGGCCGGGACCAAGCTCGCCGCCACGTTCATCGTCGCGCAGCAGTACGGCGCTACGGTCATCGCCGCCACGAACGCGGTCGCGATCGGCCAGAAGGAAACCACCGGCGATCGGCTGGCCCGCCAGCAATTCGGGTCTGCTCTGAGAACCCTGTCCGCGTCGCTGCGGATGGCCAGCCGATTCGAGCCGGCGGTCTCTCAAGCCCAGCAGGCGGTCGCGGTTCTTCGCGCGCTCGACGGTGAGGAACCCGGTGCCTACCGACGAGACCTAGCTGAGGCACTGCGCGCCCTTGCTGTGGCACTGCTGCCAGTTGGTCACCCGGCCGGCGCGGCTCGCGCCGCAGCCGAAAGTGTCGAGATTTATACCGCACTCGCTACGGGGGATCGGCACAAGTTCCGCACGGTGCTTGAGGACGCACGAACAGTCCTCGCCGTCGCACGTCGGGCCGCCAGCGCCGCTACTCCCTGAGGGGCCGCGCCGTCGTCATCCTGTTCTTTCGGGGAGGTCGTCCAGTCCGGTCGTCGAGCTGGAAAGAGTCCTGTCATCGAACATCCGTACTGCCTTTACGCAGCATTTGTCGGCGGCCTCAAACGCCAATCCCCGACAGACACAGGGTGTTCGAGCGGTTACGGTGAGCGTTCATCTGGGTTGTCTCGCAGAGGAACGGTTAGTTAGGGGTGCTTGCCGTTGCTGACCCTCAATGCGTTCTTGCTGAAGCGTGCGATAGAGCCGCTGGATGCGTTCACCGACCTTGACCTAGACCCGAAGCCAACGCTCGCCTACCTTGATGACGCTGAGTGGTGCCCGTTGAACTGGGCAGAAGCGGACGTGATGTCGGCCGCGCGTGCAGGCGACGTTTTTGTGGTCCTGGTTGCCCGCAGGAGATCTGCTCCTCGGTGGCAGGAGTTCCTGGCCCGAGAAGTCACGGCGTTGGCGTTCGAAGATCCGCCCTTGAGCTACGGCGCTGTCGTGCTGTGCACCGTGGATGAATCGAATGGGAACGGAATGCGCTGGCTCGCGTGGTGTTTCGGCAGCGGCTCCAGAATGATTCGACGGTCGGCGCAGGATCCACGGTTTGGTTTGACAATCGCTCTCAATATGCTCGCTGGACCAAAGGCGCCGGAGCAGATTATCCCGCGTCAGCGTCGAGGCAAGGACTCACCCCATTTCCGGCATATTGGGTATCGTACGACAGCGCCATGGTTTCAGCAGACTGGACATCGAGCGGCGCGCGACATCCCTTTGGACGGTTTTCGCATAGACCGCCGAAGTGATCTGATCGCATCTATCGGGGGCCGCATCACATCACCGTCCTTCACGAGCTCCGTAACGGGTGGCAGAAGCATCCGGTTCGGTGCCGACTTGGTCCGCCTCTCGGAGCTGCTCGATCTGTCCGCGACTCTCCTAGGCCTGTCGTCTGCGGCGGACTACGTAGAGTCGCTGCCTTGGGTGGATAACATCAAGCTCATCGAGAACGACGACGTGACCGGTATCGTCAAAGACCATTTGATCCGGCAACTGCAAGCTCAGCCCGTCCCTCCTTCCGTGGACGCCATTCTTCCCGACGATCTCGACGTTGAGGATGAACGGCCGATCCGCTTCATCCTCTTCCCGGGCGAGCACGCGGGCAGTGCCAGCCGCGTCAATCTTACGATTGAGATGATCTCTGACCGGATCAGGCGTAGCAACGATGCGGCTGACTTGTTGAGCGCTGAACTGCGCTTCCTGGACGACGCGCATGAGTCATTGGGTCGAGTCCGGCTTGTGGACTGTATCTGTGCGGACATGATCATCGGGGACGAACAGTACCTGGCCTACGACGGTGACTTCTATCGGGTGAACCAATCGTTTGTGCAAAGCATCGACGGCGAGTTGGCACGACTCGAAATGTCTTCGATCAGGTTTCCCGCCTACCGCGGCGAGACAGAACCTGAATATATTGAAAAGATACGGTCCGAAGACAGCGATCGCTTCGTCATCCTCGACAGGAAGCTGATTCGCCTCGACAACGAGGCCGGCATCGAAACGAGTGACCTGGTGTCACGGTCGGGCGCACTGATCCATCTGAAGAGGAAGGGCAAGTCCTCCACTTTAAGCCATCTTTTTCTGCAGGCGGCGAATAGTTGTGAGCTGCTGAGGCGCTCAGTCGCTGCCCGACGCGTACTGGAAGAGATGGTGCGTAAGAACTCGGAGTCATCCAGCCTGACAGCTGAAATCGCCCAAGTTCATACCGCGAAGCTTGCCGGCAACGGCGTGGAGGTGGTATTCGGGTTCTTGGGAGACTGGCGCGGTCGATCGATCACCAGCCTTCCGCTCTTCTCGCGGATCAGCCTTGTGCTTGAATCTAGGAGAGTCGACGGGCTGGGCTTCAAGCCAACCATCGCACTGATCGATTCCGCCGATCCGCCACGTTCCCTGCCGCGCCCGGCGCGTTCCAGGCGCAGTTGAGCACGTTCAGACTCGAAGCTAAACCGTCATCCGGGCGAGAGTGCACCTCTCCGCCGGCCCCGTCCTCAACATGCACGGCGTATCACGGTTGATACACCTAAACCGCTCACCACTGTCGGCGCGCGCGACCACCGAGAACAGCTACGTCAACTGTTCGGGGCGGGCCAACCCGGATCATCTTCCGTTCCTACGGTGGGCACTTCACACCAGGTCGACCAGCCAGTCGTCGTTTTCCGTGATGTAGGCCAGGCCTACAGCCTCCTGCGCGACTCGGGTGCCACCCACAAGGCTGGTGACAGCCCATTCACGGTGTTGGGGTTCGAGCCACGACGATAGCTGGGTTGCAATCGCGGCGGTGAGCGGCGGTTGTCCGTCCTGATAGGTCCCGGCTCGTTGGAGCGCCGAGTAAAGGCCCACTGCTGGACGCACTGAAGGTTGACCGTATGCGGCGGACAGTCGATTGGCGTTGCTGGGGATTTGAAGGCCTCTATAGTCCAGGTCGCCGAAGTAGGCGATCTCGCTGACGGAGTGGCCGAGCGTTCTGATCGACAGGACGGATGCCTCGAATGCGCCGCCCGCGCCCCAGGCAACCAGTCCGACTCGTGTGGGTTGGGTGTCCAGGACACGGTGTAGCGAGTCGAAGGTGTCGCTGTTTTCCACGACGAGAAGGACAGGCCCATCGCCGGTGTGAGCGGTATGGAGCGGTGGGGTGACGCGTCGAGCGCGTAAAAGGTCGAGCGTGAGCCGACCAGGTCCGAACAGCCCGGTGGTCTGGAGACGGTCGAGAGCCTTCTCGTCACCAAGAATCTCGAGCGACCGTTCTCGTTGCGGTGCCACTACATTGCCGCGGCTAGTAAACAGCCATCGGTTGATCTTTTCGAGCGTTCGCCGTTGGGCTGTCGTGATTGCCGCGTCAGCGGCCCAGGACAGCGCGGGGTGCCAGACGATCGGAGCAGCCGGCTGCTGGAGCGGCGCTGTGCGGTCTGGGAGAGTGACGAACCGGGGCAGCGCTGGGAGTTCGGTGCGGTCGTAGGAGGCCTGAGCAGGTAGGTCGATGGCGTGTGCAGCAGCCAGTTCGGCCAGCGTGTCGGCGAGAAGTTGGCGCCGGTGCAGGAAGGTTCGGGTGGCAGGGTCGATGCCGTCGAGGATCTGCCAAAGGACCTGGAGTGGCACGCGGCGCCGTGGCCATTCGATAAGAGCCATTCGAAGGCGGGACGCCCGGTCGGACAAGACGGGTCGCTGGTCGCTGGTCATGTCGGCGTGGTCGGGCGCAGGAAGACTCGGGTTGCGGTGAGACGGCCTGAGCCGTCGGGTTCGCCGATCTCTTCGAGTGGTCGGCGCATCTCGCTGTCGATGGACAGGTACTTCAGCCCGGCGCGCAGGTCGGCGTCGTTGCGTAGGCGAACGACGAGCGGGAAGACGGACAACGCGTTGGTGTCGAACAGCCCAGTGGTGTAGATCAGTTGCACACCGAGGGTCTGGGCGACGGCGAGTTGCAGTTCGAGCAGGTAGCCGGCGGAGGCACGGCCGATGGGGTTATCGAGGAACAGCACTCCGGCGTGGGGGCGGCTGGTGTCGCCTCGTTCGTTGGCGCGCAGGGCCGCCATCGTGCAGTACAGGATGATCGCGGCGGTGAGTAGTTGTCCGCCGGAGAAGACGTCGCTGATGCTGGCGACCCGGACGCGTTCCGTGCGGAGCACGGCGTCGGGTTTGAGCATCTCCACGACGACGCCCTTTGGCATCGCCGCGTGGACTCCTTGCAAGACCAGGCTCAGTCCGTCTTTGGATCGGCGCTGTTTGTCTGCGCTGGCGTCGGCTGCGTCGTCGACGACGTGTCCGAGGTATTCGCGTAGGACGTTCGGGTCTGGTTCGGTGAATCGGATCCGTAGAAACTCCTGTCCGGACCAGTCCCCCATGCCGGAAGGCAGTTTGGATAGCCGCTGAGCCAGGCGCAGCGTGCGGAGCGCTGCGTCGACAATTCCGTGCAGGCGGGTGATGATGCCGGCACGGTGTTCGTTGATCTGGGTGAGGTCGTCGTCGAGGGTACGCAGTCGGGGTTCCAGGGCTGTCTGCCAGTCCGCTGAGTGATTTGGCAGAGTTTCCCGGTCGACGGCGATGATCTGCCGTCGGACTGGGCTGATTACGTGTTCGAACTCGGGGTCGACCGCGTACTGTGCCAGGACGTCGGCTGCCATGCGTACGGTCCGGCTGGCCTCCGCAAGCATCCCGTCAGCCTCAGTCAGGGTCTGGCGCACCTCGTTGCGATGAGTTCGGGCAAGGTCGACGTCGCCCTCGAAGGCAGCCACTTCGTCGAACACGGTTGGAGCCGCTACGTCGGAAAGGGACTCGATAACGGCGGAGAAGGCGTCGACGGCCTGCCTTGTCTGGTTGATCCTCTGCTCGAGGGCTTCGCGTTTGCCTTTGATGTTGTCGTACGTCCGCCGGGCTGCGGTGTAGTCAGCGCTCGCCTGGTTGATCAGGTCCTCGCCATGTTCGATGTCGTGAGGTTTGCCGTACGGGTCAAGCGAACGCTCCTGGGGGATGAAGCTGCTGTACTCGGAGCGGAGACTGCCGACATGCGTGGCGGCCTGGTCGATCCGCCTTCCGACTTCTTGAAGGTCGCGGTCGGTTCGGCTTGTCGCGGCCGTGCGGGCGGCCGTATCGGTTCCCTCCGGCGTGGCGAGTAGGGCGAGTGCGGTGGTGCGTACGTTGCTCGGGACGGCTTCCCATGCGGCGCGCGCGGCTGCCTCCTTATCCTCCACGGCGCGTAGCTCGCGGAGCAGGTCAGCGCCGACCTCAACCCTGAGATACGCCTCGGTGGCGGTTCGGTGGCGTTCTCGAAGCTCGGGCACCAGTTCGGTCGGTAACGGGTCGGTGACGTCGACGGATCCGGCGCCGGGCAGCCGGCCCAGTTCCTCACGGCTGGCGTCGCGGATCCGTCGGTGGTCGCCGGCACGGTCGCGAATGGTCGTGGCTTGGCGGCGCAGATCGCCCGCCTGCCTCGTCGCCGCGCCGAGTTCCCGCTCGGCCGAGGCCATGGTTTCTCGTGCGGCGCGAACCTCGTCGCTCCATCCGGGGATCCGCACTGCCCGCTCCGCCAGGTCGGCGAGCTGTTCCGCGGCATCCGCAGCCTGCTTCGCTACGGCGTCGAGCGCTGGGAGGCGCTGCTGCAGCTCCTCTTCAGCAGCTGCCGCCATGTCTCGGATCTTTTCACCGGTATCGACCGCGGCCATGGCAGCATCCGTCGCCGCGGCGGCCTCTTGATCGGTGAGCGCCAGTCTGCGCAGCTCGCCTTCTGGGTATTCGTGGCGCCAGGTTCTTATTCGTTGGGCCAGTTGGCGGTCGACGTCCGCCTGGGCCGTCAACTCGCTGATACGCGCAGCTCGTTCCCGGTGCGCCGTCGTCAGATGTTCGCGCTCACGCGCCGCCGCCTCGTCGTCATACAACGCTGGGTTAGGCGGCACCAGGAATTCCAGCCCTGTCGGCATCGGCAGATCGCTGTGTTGCAGCGTGGCGGTTGTGCCGACGGCGATGATCGTGGCAGGCAGCAGTCTCGCCTCTGTCAGCAACTGCTGGGCCTCGGCGAGGTGGTCGGAGTTGTTCAGGACCAGCCCGTCTATCAGATGCGGGTAACGGTGCAGGACGTGGTCCCGATCAGCGGTGGGCAACTGGGCCAAATAGCTCCACCCGGCCCAGGCGGTAATACGGGCGGCTTCGAGAATCACCAAGGCTGCTGTCACGGGTTGGCTGGGTGGCAGAAGCCCGCCGTCCCCCAACGCGCTCAGAACGCGTTCGTCGGCGGCTTGTTCGTTCTGCAGACCTGCCCGCTGAGCGTCCGTCATCTGTATCGCTTCGGTCAGCCGTTCAAGCGCGGTGGCGGCGTCGGCGTCTAGATCGACGGTGTCGGCGCCGAGAACGTCGGCCAGGCGCGGCGTGCCGGCCAACTCATCGGTCCGCTGTACCGCGTCTTGTACTCTCTGGGCTCGACGGTCAGCCTCTGCGGCCGCGTGGCGGTGCGCGTTCTGCAGCTTGTTGAGCTCCTTCTCGGCGCTCTTGCGTTCGCGGATCAGCTCCGGCAACCGCTGCCAGCCCTGGCTAAGGATGGCTTGCGCTTCATCGGCAAGCCGCCGTGCAGTGCGGGCATCCTGCTCGACTCGGTCTATCGCGGTCAATAGGCCTTTGTCGGCGGCTGCTCGAAGTGCAATCTGTGCTTGGTCAATCTGCTCCTGCGCGGCGGCCAGTTGGGCATTGGCCTGTTCGTTCTTGCGGACCGCCTCCTGGCCAGCCTGGTCGGCGGCAGCGGCCTGCTCATCGATGGTCGTCGCTTGTTTCTCGTCTTCGACGCGGTTCTGCTCGGCGTTTGCAGCCACGTCTAGCAAAGCCCTGGCCAATGCGCGAGCCGCGAGGTCACGAGCTCGCAATGCGGGGCGGGCCTCTTCCTGCCGGACCTCCACGAGGTCGCGGATGGTATCGGCGGCGGCCGTCGCCTCCCGATAGGTGGTGGCAGCGCCGGTAGCCTGCCAGGCCGTCAGGAGATCTTTAATCCGATCACGTTCATCTTCGAGTGCCGCTTTGACTTGTTCGGCGGCTTGCAGGCGCAGCCCGGCGACCAGACGTCGCAGCTCCAGGGCGATCGCACCGAGCCGGCGTACGTCCTGGTCCGCCGCGTTCTCAGTCTTGCTGATTTGCTCGAGTTCCACGCCGGCATGATCCAGGTGATGCGCGTCGTTGCGTTGGCGCCCGATCAGCGTTGCCACGAGCGCCTCGGCGTCGCGGCGAGCGGTTTGCGCCAAGTCGGCCGCCGCACGCGCGTCCACGGCAGCCCGCGTCAAAGGTGTGAGGCGTTCCAAGGCGCCTGCGACGAAGTCCCGTTCGGCGATCAAGCTGCCGCGTTGGGCCAGTTTGGTGGCATACCCGGCGAGGACGTCGGCCAGGCCTCGTGGGTCTTCCTCGTCGGTGACCGCCCGGAGCAGGAAGTCGACGAATGCCTCGTCGCTCTTAAATGTGAACGCGTCGGCGGCTTCGCCCTCCCCGGCGTTCATCGCCCGCTGGTAGCGGAACAGCTCGGGGTCCAAGTCGAAGTTTTTCAGCTTCTTGACCCATTCGCCTTGAGTGGTCTCGTAGGCGGCTCCGAGCCGGGGCTCGGCCTTGCCGGCCTGGGACAGTCGGTCGCGGAAACCGGCGAGGGTGACCAACCGCCCGTCGACGGTCAGCGGCAAGGTGTCGAGGTTGAACGAGGCGCTGGGACGGAACGTGTACCACAGCTCGGTGAGTCGGTTTGGGTCGGATGAGACGGTGTGTCCCCGCCATTCCGAAGCCTTACCAGTCACAACCCTTTCGCCAGTGCGGGTGTGCTGCCACTCCAAGGCGACCTGTGCAAGGTCGGCGGCGAGGACGTAGTCCTCGAGGACACGAGTGTTGGTCGAGCCGAGCACGTTGCGCCGGCCAGGAAGCATGACGGAGAAGATCAGCTTCATCAGAACGGTCTTGCCGCCGCCGTTCTCTAGGAACAGCACGCTCGCCGGCGAGGGACGCCGGAGAACGCCCGCGCTACCGCTTGTGTCAAACAAGGCCTGTTGGACCGGGCGTGCCAGCACAGGGCCCACCTCGCGCAGATCGATTGTTACGTCTTGGTAGCGGGCGCCCTTGGGGCCGATCGAGTGCAGTCGGACGCGCGACAACTCATACATCGGCGGCCTCCGGTCCGCGACGTTGCAAGGATCCGGTGGGCTTACTGGTGGCGACAACGCCCAATGCCAGTAGTTCGTCGAAGGCCTGCTCGGCGGCGAGTTCCCGGACTTGGACCTGGTAGCGGGGCGTGGTGCGGAAGGTGCCGCCGCCTTCCTCGCCTGCGGGTTGCAGGAAACCCTGGTCGACGAGGAACCGCAGTGCCTTGGTGATCATGCCGCGGGTTGTGTCCGAGGCCAGCCTGCCGTCCTTGGTCGTGGCCGCCGACGGGCGGCGCGCGTAGACCCGCCACACCTGCTCCAACATAGGTGCCTCGTGCAGCGGATCAGCGTTCTCCTCGGTGGCGGCCGCGGCCTCGTCAAGCATTCGACACGCCTCGCGTACCACCTGATCGACTTGCTCCACCGACACGCGACCAACGTATGTGTCATCTGCCAGGTCGTCCGGCCGCGGAAAACACAGGGCCGCGACGGCAAGATGGATTAGGCCGTGCAGAACCTTCTCCACATTTCGGTCGCGCAGGCTGACCCGCCGGGCATACTCGTCGACTTTCACCTCGAACGCTGACTCGCTCATCGCAGCCAGGACCGCACCGCTCTGGTTGGTCACCGCGAGGACAGCGAGCCCCAGCCCTGCAGCAACCGCTTCCACGAGATCGGCGAAAACGGGATCCTGCCGGTAGCGCCGCACCAGATCGGCGTAGATCAGGTCACGAGAAGGCCGTTGCTTGGGCCGTAGACCCAGCGCGATCAACCGTGCGGCGTCTCCCGCGTCAGAGGTTTGGATGGTTTCGCTCATGCCGGCTCGGCTCGTGCCGCGTGGTCGAATCCTCCACTTGTTTCACGCATGGATTCTGGTGGGGATGCAGTGCATAGCGCGGCAACGCCAACCAGCAGATCAGCGCCCCCAAAGCTCGGGTCATCCAGGGGGGTGCCATCGTCAACCGCCACCAGTATGGCCGGATCTCCCTGCCGCAGAGCGACCCCTATCTCGGGACTGACCGCATGTAGCGACCGCAAGGCGACCAGGTGCGGGAGGTCGGGGTCGATAGATCGTGCTTCGGCCAGCAGACCCGACAACCGGCGCGGCATCCCGTATCAACTCCAGCAGCTCATCGGCATGGTCCCACAGGTCGCCGCTGAAACGGTCCGGATCGGCGGGCGGAGCCAGTTCCGGCTCGGGTACTGGCTCACCGAGCGGATCTCGTTCGCGAGGAGGGCTGAGCAGCATGTCGACCAGGCTCGTCAGCCGCGGTGCGGTGGGCTGGACAGTGCCCGTCGCGGCGCGGAAGAACACCGCCGTCGGAGTGCCCGCCGAAGCGACCGGGAGCCGCAGCACGGGCACCAGCAATTGCCCGAACAGGTCCACGGTGGCACGTTGCGGCGGTCCGGCGAACTGCTGGCGATCCTGTTCGGCTCGGAATGTCTGCCCCGCCGTCTGCAACCGAGCCTGCAGCTGGGTATGGCGCCGGATGCAGTCGCGGACCAATTCCACCAGGCGCGCCGCCCGGCGCTTGCGATCAGGCTCCTCCGCCTCGTCACGCGTCTGTGTAATCGTCGCCAGGATCGCGTTCTCCGCCTTGTACCGGGTCGCGATGTGATCCAATGCCTCCGCGATCAAGTCGGGCACCTCGTTGAGCCAGTCGACCGCCCGCACGTCTCGGCGGGTCGCTTCCAGCTTGCGGCGAAGCACCTCCGCGTATTGCACCGTGCGGTAGCGGGCCTGCTCTGCGGCGACTTGCGCGTCAGACAACCGGCCGCGTTTGATCAGATTCTCCAGCTTCACCTCCGCTGCGATTTGCGCCGACTCCACATCCGTGTCCAGTGCGCCAACCAGTACGTTGATTGCTTCGTCGCTAGTCCGCAGGTACACCTCTCCCTCAGGTGATACCAGCTCGATTAGCAGCTTGAAGTCGAACGTCCGCCGCCAATAGTTGCCGTCGGCTCCGAACACGCCGTACACGGCTCGAAATCCACGGTCGAGGCTGCCGACATTGATCAGGCACTCCAGGACCCAGCGAGCCACGTGTTCGTACTCTCCGTGCTGACGGCCAGGGGCTTGGGCGCTGATGAACGGCAGCAGGCGCCGCACGACCTGATCCTGGCTCGCACCGTGATCAAAGTCCATGGCGATGGTCACCTGATCGATGGCCTGCAACCCGACTTCGGCCATCTGATAGGTCGCAGCGTCTGCCCACTCAAGACGTGACTTGCGCCCATCGAGGTCGTGTAGCGGCGCTGTGCAGGCGAGCGCCTTGAGACGACGGCCAAGGCCTTCGTCGGCGCCCGGTGCTCCCAGCTGTCGGCTCGCACCCGATTCGCCGGTCTCGCCTACCAAAACGGGAAAATCATCACCTGCAGCGACATCCACGCGACAGAGGGTACCGGCACCCTCTGACAGAATTCGATGGCCGAACGGTTAAGCGGCGGCCGGTCAGCAGGTAGATCACCACGTCGTTGCCAGCGCAGCGAACAGTCAGCGAACGGCAGCGACCCATCTTGCGCTCTAGTCGGCAGGCGCACGACCGTCAGCTGGACTGACGACGTACGTGCCACGGCCGACGACAGTCACGACGAGTCCGCGATCACGCAGCAGTTGGATCACTTTACGGGCAGTGCCCTTTGCTATTCCGTACTGCTGGACGAGCTGGTTCTCCGATGGGATCGGCCGGTCCGGCTGAAGGTCGCCCGCCTTGATGCGTGCCTCGATGGCGGCTGCCACCTGCACGTACAGCGGGGTCGGCCCGTCATGGTCGATCACAACCCGACACTCCCACCGGCCGGAGAGCCATGACGATTGAGGGGGAACCCTGGTGAACCATGAACAGGCATGCGGAACTGGCGTTATGCTCGGCAAACAGCGATCGCCGCGCTGCGAAGCACTTTTAGACCCCTGCGCTACCGCGATCGCGCCGCGAACCGTATGAGGAAGGACGACAGACACGGGGGAAACGACATGACAGACACCGGAAGAATCTTCAAACGATGCGGATGCATCGACAAGACGACGAGACGGCGCTCCGGTGATCACTGCCCGCGCCTTGGCGAGTCCGGGCACGGCAGCTGGTACTTCGCCTGCTCAACCAGCGACCTGCTGGGGAGGACAGCACGCGTACGCCGTGGTGGTTTCACCTCCGAGCAGGCCGCCCGGCAAGCCCGCGACGAACTACTCGAGATGTCACGAGAGGAAAGCACCGGGCGCAACTGGACCGTCACCCGATGGCTGCGGTACTGGCTATCCACCCGCACCCGAATACGCCCCACCACCAAAGCGCACTACACCCACGACATCGAACGATTCCTGATCCCCAGAATCGGCGCCCTGACCCTCACGGAACTCAACGCCCGACAGCTCACCGCCGCGTTCGCCGAGATCAGCAACACCACCAACCGGTACGGGCTGCCCCACACGGTATGCACCCTGCAACACGTACACACGACACTGCGAGCAGCACTCAACGCCGCCGTCCGCGAAGGCGTCATCGCGGCCAACCCGGCCACCCGAGTCGAGCTACCCGCCCGCGAACGACCCCACGCCGAAGTCTGGACCGAACCACGCGTCGCCGCATGGCGAGCCACCGGCGAACACCCAGTCGTCGCGGTCTGGACCCCAGAACAACTCGCCGAGTTCCTTCATGCCGTACGCCACGACGGGCTCTACGCCTTCTGGTGGCTCCTCGCCCTGCGCGGCCTGCGCCGCGGTGAAGCCGCAGGACTCCGGTGGACCGACGTCGACCTCGACAACGCCCAACTGGCCGTCACCCGGCAACGCACCACCGCCGGCTACACCATCCACGAAGGACCACCGAAATCGGCGACCAGCCGTCGAATCGTCGCGCTCGACATGCACACCGTGCGATTGCTGCGCCAGCATCAGCGGCACCAGCAGCGACACCACGTCCGGCGTGACAACACGGGCAAGCCATACCTTTGCAGTGGCTATGTGTTCACCCGGCCCGACGGAGCACCGTTCCACCCGGGCTACTACACCCAACGGCTCCGTCTGCTCATCGACCGCACCGGCCTACCACCAGTCCGGCTCCAAGACCTACGCCACGGCGCGGCCAGCCTCGCACATACCGCGGGCGCCGACCTCAAGACAATCCAGGACCTTCTCGGCCACGCCAACATCGCGGTCACCGCCGAAATCTATACAAACGTGCTGCCAGCTGCCCAACGCCGAACAGCCGAGAAAATCGCTCGGCTGGTACTCAACGCCAGCCGACGACCTTGAACCCGCCGCCCGGACGCCACTGGTCCACTCGTTACGCGCCGAGCCGATCAGGAGCCGCCCCGGCCTCTAGCACCATATGCGGCATTGCGCTCACGGAGAATGTGACGGCAGCCAGACCGTCATCCCAAGCGCCCGGAATCGACCCGGATCGGCCCGAACGGTCTGCCAGTTGCGTTGGGTAAACTGGAGTTCGTCCTCTCCGCGCGGGTGTCGTTTGCCCAGCGCGGCGTGGAAGGCGGGCAGCCTGGCGGTGGGTAAAACCAAAACGCCAACCACGGCGAACGCTTCGAATATCACCAGCGCGTAGTGCTGGACGTTGGCATGCCGTCGGATCGCGTGCTCGTTGACCCAGATGCCGGTCGGGTTGGCGAGGTACTTCACCTGCACCGTGTCGCCATCAGGCAGTGTCAGGTCCCAGTGTGCCTGCACCCGGCTGACTGCGAGCTCGCCGCCGAGCAGCGCGTGCACCAGGTGCTCGCTCAGCTCGGCCAGCGGGTCCCGGTTCGACGCCGGCAGACCTAAAACAGCCAGCAGCGCGTGGCGCGCCACCCGGTAGGCGTCGAGAGACTCAAGCAGCGCCGCAAACCGCTGCGGGATCATCGGGTCGCTCATCCCAGATTCACGATCCGCGTGGCACCGCTAATCCGGGCGTCTACATTGGCGGCGCTCTCGGCGAGCAGCCGACCCGCCTTGGTGGCCAGGTCAGGCGGGTGTTCGTGATCGTCAATAATGACGGCGGCGGACGTCGCCAGCGACCAGCAGGACGGCGGGAGTACCCCGACTAGGTTCGCGATCTCGTCGAGGCCGATTTCAACGGTTAGCTGGTCCTGGTCGGCTGCCGTGCTTAGAGCAGCAGTCAGCGGGTCGTACTCACCTGACATCGCTTCGCCTCCCGCTCACAGTCTGCGGCGCGACGCCGACAACAGAAACCACCCCGACGGTGGCCAACCACGGGGCATTCAGCTGGCCCGCTGCCGCACTCCGGCGAATGGGCTGCCCGGAAGCGCATGCGCCGCATCGGCCGCCATTGAGGACGATGCGGAACGATCCCACTGGAACAGACGCGTCGTCGAGTCGAACCAGGCCAGTGTAGGTAGCAGCACACCGAGGGGCCGGTTGTGGCTAGCAACTCAGCCGTTCAGACTGGCTCGATGCGGTACCTCCGTCCAGACGCTGCGGTGATGGCCTTGGCCTGGATGACGCCCGTCGAGCAGTATTTGGGCCGAGTGCAAAGAAGCGGGAGGTGGCGGATCCGGTGGGTCAGAGTCGACCCAAATACAGCGTCAGGGATCGTCGTCTCGGTCCACGAGGCCGATCTCGCCGGCGAAGTCGAAGTCGCAGACGCACAATCTGCTGAGCATCCCGATTTGGACCCTGATTGGCCGTTGCCGGATCCGATCACGGTCCGAAGCGAGCGCGATGCGCCTGTCGGACAGGTCAGTGGCAACGCCGAGAATGCCGCGTTGCTTCGAGCGGAGCACGCGACCGGCGCCAGACGTGATCGATGGGTCAACACGAGCGTCATCGGGTGGAGCGAGTTGCAACGCCTCCGCGGCGACGCCGGCACAAATTGACCTGGTCCTCGACGAGGAGACCGATCGCTGTGTTGCCGCGAAACCAGTCGCCGCTCCTCGCCCTCAACGTCGGCGTTCGCCGGGTCCGCAGACCTCGTTGATCGGATACCCGCTCAGCGGAAGATCCGGGACTCCGCCGAAGGAGACATCGCACATTACGCAATGTATTCGCCGGTCTATCGGCCCTCCCTCCGATGCGACCCCGACCATGGCACAAGGTGATCCACAGATAGCGTGGTGTCGTGACACAATCCATACGCGACGAGGATGCCCTTCTGACTCTCGCCTTTTCGCTACGGGCGACGCCCGGGGCCTACGCGCTCCTGCTCGGCGCGGGAGTTTCCGCTCCCAGTGGCATACCCACCGCCTGGGGCGTGCTCACCGACCTGACCTCACGTGTCGCAGAACTGTCTGGTGCGGATGCCAGCGACCCGGTCGTCTGGTACGAGGAGCAATTCAAACAGGCCCCGCGATACGAGACGCTGCTGGAAAGGCTCGCGCCGACACAGCTTGAGCGCCAACGGCTCCTTCGCGCGTATTTCGAGCCTACGAGCGAGGATGTCGAGGCGGGAAGAAAGGCCCCGACAGCCGCGCATCTGGCGATCGCGCGGATGGTGCGCACGGGTGCGGTCAGGGTCATCGTGACCATGAACTTTGACCGTCTGATGGAAACGGCGATACGCGCGGAGGGTATCGAGCCCACGGTCGTAGCCACGCCTGCGGAGGTTGAAGGCTTGGCTCCGTTGCACACGCTCGACTGCTGCATCGTTCACCTGCACGGGGACTATCTGAATCCGACCTCGATGCTGAACACGACCGCCGAGTTGAACGCTTACCAACCGGAGACCGAGCGGCTGCTTCAGCGCATCCTGGAGAACTACGGGCTCATCATCGCCGGTTGGTCCTCCACGTACGACCCGGCGCTGCGTGACGCGATCTCCAGACACTACCCGTCACGCTTCACCCTCACATGGATCGAGCCGGGTCAACCGACGCAGGAGGCTACCGAGCTTCGCATACGGAAGAGTGGACTGCTGCTGCCGGCGACTGCCGACACGGCGTTCGGTGAGCTCGCGGACGCGGTCGACGCCCTAACGGCCCGCAATTCACGCCATCCCATGACTGTCGCGGTCGCGGTCGAGACGGCGAAGCGCGAGCTTGCGGGGCGGCAGGTGGCGATCGGGCTCCACGACAGACTCAACCGAGAGTTCAGCAGACTGCACGACCTTCCCGACTTCCGGCTACCCGACTACCAGAGCGACACCGCGTACGGCGGCTACGCGGCGATCCTCGGCCGAGTCGAGGAGGCGAGCAAGCTCTGCAGCGCGCTTGTTGCGACGCTCGCCTACTGGGGCAGCCCCACCACCGACGAATGGTGGCTCAACGAGCTGACACGCTTTTCAACAACGGTCCGAGGAAACGGCCTCACGGCCCTTCTGTCGATCAAACGAATAGCCGGCACGTTCCTGTACTACGCAGCAGGAATCGCTGCGGTCGCCGCGCAACGCTACGACCTGCTCGCCCGAGTACTCAAAGCTCAAGGCCCTCATCGCTACAGATACGAGCAGGAACCTTTGGTCGAGGCGTTGGACGCTGACAGAGTGTATACAAGCGAAATTGGCAGTGCCCGGCTCCACACACTCCTTTGCCCCCTGCTCGTCGAGGCGCTCGCCCTAGGCGAAGAACCGATCGAGGACGCCTGGCAAACGTTCGAGGTCCTCCGCCTCGCATCGGCACTAATCAGTCATCCAGGATTCGAGGCCCGGCTGAGTCGGCTCAAGGAAACAACCGCTGCATCTGCAGCCGCTCAGGCCAAGTTCGAGGCGGCCGAGCAAAACGGCGCCGACACCACCGCGGAGCGCGACGAAATGAGAGAGGCGGAAGAAGACAAGGGACGGGCTCTAGGTTCCCTCGCCAACATCGCCGGGCTTCGTCGCCCGCACATACTTATCGTCGACCATATGCCACTCCATCGAAGCCCTGTGGCCGAAGGCTTGGCCAGGGACATCGCAGCGGAGACCGACGCGCATCCTCTCATTGCCGCGAAGGTAGCGCGTGACCCGACCGCGCTCCAGGCCGCGGTCGAAGCCGTGAGTGTCGCTGGAGGCCGGCTGGGCGAGGACCTTGGTTGGAGCCGGCTGCCAAGCGGCGGCGGGATTCTCCCGAATGACATTTGGCTCGACACCGCCAAGACACTGGAGGAACTTGCCATGCCGCAATAAAAAGGGCATTCGTGTCGTCCGGGGCGATGCCACTAGCCTTGGGTCGTCACTTATGGTGACCGAGGCAGCCGCATCGTTGAGCGAGGCTGGGAAGGGTCATCTGACCGTGTGGCCAAACGACGCGCGCGCAATCACGCTATTGGAGACTCGACGCGAACCGAGCATGCCGGCTTCCCCGTGTGCATAGTCACCCACCGCATGCAGATTCACGCCTGGTAGGCGCTCGCCAAATCCGCCCTCAGGTTGACGTGGCTCAGAAGCAGATCGGCTGACTTCTGCACAGCCGCTGTCGCGATCTGCTTGAACACGGTCGCGTACGTCTTGACCGTCGTCCATGGGTTGGAGTGGCCCAGATCCTGCTGGATCTGTTTGAGATCCATGCCGGCGGCCGAGCCAATGCCTGCAGCACCGTGCCGTAGATCGTGGAACCGCACCGGTGGTAGGCCGAGTTCGTCGACCAGTTTGGTGAACCGGCGCGTCACCCAGTCAGGCCGCAGGCGGCGCCCGTCCGCGTGGACGAACACCCTGTCCTTCGGGCTGACCCAGCCGAACCGTCGTTTCTGTTCGCGCCACAACGCCGACAGCAGCGCCACGCTGAACCTGTCGAGCGTCAACACCCGGACCCCGCCAGCCGACTTCGGCGGTCCCACGATCTCCACACCACGAACGAGGACGACCTGCTCGCGGATCGTGATCTCACCCGCCGCGAGGTCGACGTCCTCCCACCGCAGCCCAACGACCTCGCCTCTGCGGGGGCCACGCAACGCGACCAGCCACCACAACGCGAAGAGCGGGTCGGTCTGGACCGAGCTCAGAAAACCCCCGACGTGGTGGAGATCCCACACCGCGACCCGAGGACGAGCCCCGGTGTTCTTCCACCCCTTCTCGCGCTCGTCGTCCCAGACAACAGCGAGCGGCTGGGCACCGGACGGCAGCCGCAACCCTCGAGCCGGGTTGGCATGGATCACGCCCTGCCGACGCGCCTCAGCCAGCGCCGTGCGGAGCACGGCTCGAATCCCGTTCAGACTCCCCGGAGAGATCAACCTGCCGCCGCGGATGAACGAACGGGAGATCTTGTCCATCGCCCGCTGGGCATCCCGGGGGCGAAGGCTACGCATCTTGTGATGCCCCAGCGCGGGGATCAAGTAGAGACGCACGGCGTCCCCGTACATGACCATCGTCGAGGGCCGCACTCGATCCTTCTGCACCGAGAGCCAGAACTCCAGCCAGCGGCGGACCGTCCACATCCCCGCCGCCTCGTTCCCGGGTGTCTCCCGGAACTCCCAGCAGGCACGCTCCGCGTCGGCACGGCTGGAGAAGCCACCACGGCGAACCCGAACCCGACGCTCGTCCGGCCCTGGCATCTGGAGCGCGAAGTACCACCGACCGTGGAGCTCATCTACCAGCTGCGGGCAACGCGCGCCGAGCTGGCGTTTCGACTGCTCAGCCCGGCAGGCACACCGCCGATACACCAGGCCGGCATCGTTTGCCCTACCCACAGCCGGCGTACCCCGCACCCCTCGTCGATGGCCCAGCCAGATGCCTCTGCCAACGAGCACATCCGGCGGGGGCCTGCTGGCGGAGACGGCTACGACAAGCCCGGAGCTGTGGCCCCGTTCCGGTGTATTGGCGAGGAGACCGCCAGCGCGCCAGGCCAACGCGATGAAATTCGTCCATGGTGGACATAAACACCGCAACACCGTAGTAGCGACGCCGACGCAAGATCATCAGACGTACGGCTGCACTCGGGCACACAAAAGGCCGGATTCGCGTCATCCGTTTGCGAATCCGGCGCTATCAACCCAATAAGTCCAGGTCAACACCGATGCAAGAAGCCCCGAGTGTGGGTCACAGACGTGACCCACACATGACCCACATACGAAAAAACCTGGATCCCCGTCGGCACGGGTTCCAGGTTTTCCAGGTGGATCCAGGTTTCTTACAGTGCGCCCGAAGGGACTCGAACCCCTAACCTTCTGATCCGTAGTCAGATGCTCTATCCATTGAGCTACGGGCGCTCAGTGCTTTGCCAGCATACACACCGGCCTCACACGCGGAGACTCCGGGATTCGAACCCGGGAGGGGCTTTAAAACCCCAACCGCATTAGCAGTGCGGCGCCATAGACCAGACTAGGCGAAGTCTCCCCGGTGACCTCGGGCCACCGACGGTTGAGGATACCGGACCTGCCGAGCGCCGCACAAAGAGGTTGCGACCCGCCGCGCGGCGCAGGTGGCGCAGTGGGCTCCAACAGGTGAAATATCGCCACAACGGCTAGGCTCGCACGGCATGGACGAGAACGTGCCTGAAAGGCGGCGCACTGCCCGGCCCGCGTTCAGTGCGCCCACCGATGCTGGTACCGATGACCAGCCCGCGGAGCGAGGCATCCGACGGGCTCGGAAGGTGGCTCCCGCGGTGACGTTCCAGGCTCCGGGTGCGGAAAATCACCCCGACGAGACCAAGGCCCCTTCCCGTACGCGTCGGCCGCGCCCCACAACCGCAGCACCCGCGCCCACCGCGAGCGAGCCCCCGGCCACGAAGGCGACCAAGCCCCCGGCCAAGAAGGCAGCCCCGAAGCAGCAGCCCGCCTCGGCCAACGGGACAACCCCGGCGCGGAAGGCCACCCCGGCGGACAAGGCAACCCCGGCACCGAACGCGGCCAACACCTCGGCCGACCAGCCGACCCCGGTAGGCAGGAAGACCAAAGCGGCAACCACGGCGCCAGCCAAGGCTGCGAAGGCCGCCCCCGCAAGGAAGGCCGCGCCAAACACAGCCACAGCGGCCAAGAAGGCCGAGCCCCCGAAACGGCCGGCGAAGGCAAACATCCCCGTCAAGCGCACGACCGAAAAATCGGAAGCCCTGACCCCCACCCTCGCCGAGATCACCCCACACGAGGGACAAACCCCAAGCGACCCCTGGGCGAGCCTCATCGCCAACCCAGGCCGCGCGCCCGAACTCCTGGCCCTGGCGGCGGTCCAAACCTTGGGCCACCGAGCCAGCGACTGGGCCACCGAAACCCGCGCTTCCTACCCGAACGCCACCAACCAAGCCCTGTCTCACCTGGCCGCACGCCAATTCACCCGCGTCGGCACGATCGGCAGCGCCATCAGCGCCCTGGCCGGCTCCTACGCCCCCGCCGCTATCCTGGCGAGCGCCGGAATCACCGAGGCCGAGCTGACCCTGCACGTGGCGGCCGCGTACGGATTCGACCCCACCGACCCGGACCGGGCCGCCGACCTCCTGGTCATCGCGCGCGTCCACCCGACGGTCGAGCTGGCCCGCGACGCCATCAGGTCCGGGCACGGCAGCAGCAAATCAACCCTGGTGCGGATCGCTGCCGCCCAGACCGCCGGCTGGGCCCTGGTCAAGCTCGCCGGCCGCCTGTTCCCGGGCACGGCCTTCCTGACGGCCCTGCTGACCGGCACCAACGCCGCCGCGAGCGCGGCGGCCCGCGCCGACGCCTACTACCGCAGGAAAGAAAGCCAGGACTGATCCTTTAGCAGGTCATATCCGATAAAGGCGACGGTGTCGATCAGGCTGTGCGCCACGATCAACGGCATCACCCGCTTGAACCGGAGGAAGAACAGCGCGAAGATCACGCCCAGCACGGCGTTCCCCACGAACGCGCCGAACCCCTGGTACAGGTGGTAGGACCCGCGCAGCACCGCCGAGCACGCGATCACCCACGGCAGCGACACGTTCATCGACCGCAACCGGGTGATCAGGTAGCCGACGACGACCACCTCTTCCAGTATCGCGTTCTCGATCGCCGACAGGATCAGCACCGGGACCGTCCACCACAGCGAATTCAGGGCGGACGGCACGATCTGCGCGCTGATGCCGAGCAACCTCCCGACGTACACAAGCCCCAGCCCGGGAATCCCGATGCAGGCGGCCAGCAACACACCGAAACCCAAGTCGAAGCCGGGTCGTGTGGCCGTCAGGCCGAGTGTTCGCCGCGGCGAGAGACGGTCGCGGGACAGAAGATAGAGCGCCAGCGCCACCGGGATCAGCGAGAAGAAGATGCCGAGCAGCTGGTAGGTCAGATCGAGGTACGGCCGTGGCGACTGCGAGGCGTTCAGGACGGCGGCCTGCTGCGAGAGGGGTTTGCCGGCCGTCAGCTTGGCGATCAGGGAGACCACCGCATAGATCGCGCTCTGGCCCAGCGATAACAGCAGAACGATGACGATCTCTGTGGTGAGGACCCGGCGGGTGCCCGGCGCTCGATCAAGTGTCACGCGACCACTGTAGAAGTCCCTCGAAGGGCTGATCGTAAACGGTTGAAAAGCGGCAAACGTGACGGCATGAATGAGACGAGTCGCACGTTTCGTGCGTCATCTATCCGACCGCCGTGACAAGGCTTGACCCCATGGGAGACCTCGCACGCTTGCTCAAGGAGAGCTGGACCCTGGTCGAGGAGCAGCAGGACAAGGTCGCCAGCTATTTCTACGCGCGTATCTTCCTGTCCCACCCGGATCTACGCGATCTCTTCCCGGTCCACATGGACGTGCAGCGATCACGGCTGCTCGGAGCCATCGTCACCGCGGTCCAGTCGCTCGAGGATCCGGAGAAGTTCGACGAGTACCTGAAGGGCCTCGGGCGCGACCACCGCAAGTTCCACGTGGAACCAGAACACTACGAGGTCGTGGGCGGCGCGCTGATCGAGGCGATGCGGGCGCACGCCGGTGAGCAGTGGAGTGTCGAGTACGACCAGGCGTGGGCGGACGCGTACGCGGTGATCGCCGCCCGCATGATCGCCGGCGCCGAGGCCGACGCGAACCCGCCGTACTGGTATGCCGAGGTGGTGGCGCACGAACGCCGCGCCAAGGACCTCGCGGTCTTCACCGTGCAGCCGATGCAGCCGCTGGAGTTCCGCGCGGGCCAGTACCTCAGCCTCGAAGTCCCGCGGTTCCAGCCACGGCTCTGGCGCACATATTCGGTGGCCAACGCCCCGCGCCGCGACAACACGCTCGAGTTCCACGTCCGCGCCGTGGGAGCGGGTTACGTCTCCGGCGCCCTGGTACGCCGGTTGGAGGTGGGCGACATGATCCGGCTGGCCGCTCCGATGGGCACCATGAACCTGGACCGCCGTTCCACGCGCGACGCGGTCTTCATCGCCGGCGGCACCGGCCTGGCCCCGATCAAGTCGCTGCTGGAGGAGCTGACCCGTTACAACCGGACGCGCTGGGTGCATGTCTTTTTCGGGGCGAAGAACCGCGAGGACCTGTACGACCTGGCCGAGCTGAACCGGCTGGCGGCGCGCTATCCCTGGCTGTCGGTGGTCACCGCGTGCAGCGACGACCCGACCTATCCGGGTGAGCAGGGCATGATCTCGGACGTGGTGGCGCGTTACGGGCCGTGGAACGAGCACGATTTCTTCGTCTCGGGTTCGGGTCCGATGGTCAAGGCCACGCTTAAGACGCTGGCCGAGCTCCAAGTCCCCTCAATCCGCATAAAGTATGACTCGTTTTCGGACTTCGATCAGTAGTCCCAGGGCCGTCCCGTCTGGTTGTAAACCGCCACTGGCACCAGGTTCGACTCGGCGTTCATCCGGTCCACGTACAGCCGGCCCTCCAGGTGATCGATCTCGTGCCCGACCAGCCGCGCCATCGCCCGCTCAAACGAGGTGATCACCCGGGTGCCGTCGAAGCGGGCGTGCTCCACGTCGATCCGCAACGGCCGCAGCACGATCCCGCGGTAGTCGAAGAAGGACAAGCACCCCTCGTACTGCTCGTCGCGTTCCAGGGACTCCCCGACGACACGGGGGTTCAGCAGCACCAACGGCTCGGCGGCGCGCTCGGCGGGGCGTACCACCGCGGCCGCGACCGACCGGCCGATCTGGGGGGCCGACAGGCCCACGCCCTTGCTGAAGTCGTGCAGCTCCTCCAACCGCACCAGCGAGGTCAGCAGCGCCGTCACCGCGTCCCGCGCCTCCAGCTCCTCGCGCGGGAGCTGGAAGTGCCGCGCCCGCTGGCGCAGGAGATCCGAGCCGCGCTGCACGATCCCGATGCCCCGCATCCGGCGCGACGCCCGGTCGTGCCCGTTGAGACGCGCCACCGGGGCGAACTCCGTGTACGACGGCGCGCCCGGCCCGCGGAACCGCCACTCGAGGCGGTAGCGGGCGTTCAGCAGCGGCGCGTCGGTGGTCCACTCGAAGATCGCCCGGTCGTTCTCGTCGTGCCGTTCCAGTGGGGTGCGCACCGGCACCTCGGCGGCCAGCGACGTCTCCACCCCCCAGACCTGCGGGTCGAAGGTGACCGGGAAGTTCAGCCGCACGGTCAGCGTGCGGGTGGGCAGCCGCACGGCCCGCTGGAACCACTGGCCCCACTTCTCCGCGCCGACCGTATACGCGTACTCGATCTTGGTCCGCTTCCCCGGGTACAGCGGGAACTGCCCGCGCTCGTTGGCGAAGAGCAGCCACACCTCCTTGGAGGCGTCCCGGTCCAGCTTCACCCGCCATTGCATGCGCTCGACCGCGTCCCCGTCGCCGGCCAGCGCCGAGAGGTCCATCTCCTCGAACGTGAGCGGGTGCTCGCGGTGGTGCCGATTCGAGCCGGACGGGTCGTTCGGGTACCGGTCCACCGCGATCTTCGCCATGTACCGCGTGACCGGCTCGGCGCCCGCGTTGTAGAGCCAGCGGCGCACCGTACAGCGGTACCGGCCGTCGACGTAGACCAGCTCGGCGACCTCGCGCTCGACGATCAGCCCGGTGCCCGGCGGCAGCCACTGGGCGGGGACCGGCGGATCGCGGTGCATGCCGTTGGTCCCGCGGGCGTGGCGGAGCTCGTCGTACTCCTGGAAGCGCTGCCAGATGGCCCCGCCCGCGCTCAGCACCGCCTCGGCCCGGCGGGCGAAATCCTCGGTGGGCTTGTGCCGGCGTCCTTCGACGTGGCTGACGTAGGAAGGATCGAATCCCATCCGCGCGGCGAGCTGCTTCTTGCTCATCCCGCGCTCGACCCGCCAGTGCGCCAACGCGGTCACGAATTGGTCAGCGGCCCGCTCGACGGGCGAGGTGGTCATCATCGATGTCCCCTTCGCGACGAGAATTTAAGTGTCGCCGCCGCCGGTGTCCGCAAGGTGCTAGTAGCGCGTAGCCGACAGATACCTTGACGAAAGCCCCAACGCCGCCGGTGTGGGTTAGGTAACCCTCTCCTGGGGTATCCGTCCGAGTACCCGGATTGGTTAGGCTAGCCTTAACGTTGTACGGTGGGTCGTCTTGAGAGACCCCGACGCTGGCGAGGTATGACGAGGTGAACACGGTGATCCACCACTCGACTCGCGCAACGGTGGGATAACTCTCGGTGACTACGCTCCAGCATCCCCGGCTGCACACGACCGCCAAGCCTCTGGACCCGGTGATCGCGACCTTGCGCGCGATGTTCGGCACCACCACCGAGATCCCGAGCCTCGCGCCCGATCTGCTGGTCTCCGACCCGACCGGCTGGATCCCCGCGGCAACGCTGGCGACCGACAATCTCGACGTCATGCTGGACGCCGCCCGCCGCAGCTGGAACGCGCAGCCGCACGCCGCCGCCGCGCTCGCCTGGAAGTCGTTCACTTACTGGCTGGCGCTGCCCGCGGTGCTGGCCTACGCGTCGTCGCGCCGGGTTCCGCTGCTCAGCCCGTCGAACGTGCTGGTCCACTTCCGCACCGCGCGCCCGCTGCTCACGCTGGGCCTGCGCGACGACATCCCGGTCGCGGTCCTGCCCGGCGATCCGATCGCCATCGCCGGCCTGCCCCAGGTCCGGGTCGTCGCCGACGAGACGGCACTGCTCGACGAGCTCCGGCGCACGCTTCTCGACGAGACCGTCACCCCGCTGCTCGACGCGATCCACGACCGGGTCCGGCTGGGCAAGCGCCTGTTGCTCGGCTCGCTCGCCTCCGCCATCGCCTACGGCGTCCTGCGCTCGGCCGACACGCTGCCCGGCCCGTCCGCCGAGACCATCGCCGACCTGCAGGCCGCCCTGGGCGTCGAGGACCTCACCGAGCTCGTGCACGACCGCCAGGGCCAGCTCGACGTCCAGCGCAAGACCTGCTGCCTGGCCTTCACCCTGCCCACGCCCAAGGTCTGCCGGGGCTGCTGCATCAAATAATCATCCGGTACGGGATTTTCGAAAAGTCCCGTCCACCGGCGCCCGGCCAGGCGCCACTCACTCTCCTCACGCGGCCAGCCGGGCTGTCCAGTGTGGAGACTTCGGTCACAACTCACCCGCCCGTCCGGTCCTTAGCTCCAGGACCGCGACGGAAGGGGAGTTCGATGAGGACCAGCAGGCTGGAAGCATTCAGCGACGGCGTGTTCGCGATCATCATCACGATCATGGTGCTGGAGCTGCGGGTGCCGGCGGGCCACGCGTTCGCCGAGCTGATCCACACCAGCGGCGTCGGGCTGCTGACGTATCTGCTCAGCTTCGTCTACGTCGGCATCTACTGGAGCAACCACCATCACCTGTTCCACCTGGTGCGCCGGGTGAACGGCGGCATCCTGTGGTCGAATCTCGCCCTGCTGTTCAGCCTGTCGCTGTTCCCGTTCACGACCGCGTGGGTGGACGAGTCGAAGCTCGCCCCGACCCCGGTCGCCGTCTACGGCATCAACCTGCTCGGCGCCGCGGTGGCGTACATCGTCCTGCAGCGCGTGATCATCTGGAGCGAGGGCCCGGATTCGCCGCTGCGGCACGCCATCGGCTCGGACGCCAAGGGGAAGGCCTCGGTGGTGCTCCTCGCCGCCGGGCTGCTCAGCGCGCTGACGATCGACCGCGACGGTCACCTCGGGTCGATCCTAGGCCTGGCCTTCTTCGCGGCGCTGGCGATCCTCTGGATCGTCCCGGACCGCCGAATCGGGCGGGCGATCCGGGAGAACGAGCCCCGGCTCCGCGAGCCGGAGCCGCAGCCGAGCGAGCCGGCGCCGCAGAAGGCCGAGCGCCGCGAGGGCGACCGTCAGTTGTCGTAGTCCGGGCCGGTCAGCACCACGTTCGGGTCGTCGACCAGGTGCCGCACGTCCCAGACCCAGACGCCGCCCTTCCACGTCGGCGCGAAGCCGAGCAGTTCGGTCATCGTCTGCATCATCTCGATGTCCCGGATCTGCGGGGCCAGGATGATCGCCCCGGCCCGCCAGTAGCGCAGGTCGGCAAGCGTCATCTCACGCCGTACGTTATTGATCTCGGGGGTGGGGTTGCCCTGCCGGATCGAGGCCATCAGACCGCTGGTCGGGCGCCACGGCGGCGAGAACTGGGCGGTGCGGTCGTCCGGGTCGAGCGGGTTCTGGTTCGGCAGCAGCGCGTACGCGCCGGCGATGCGCATGTCCAGTCCGGTCTGCGCGCTCCACCGCAGCGGGTCCGGGTAGCTGGAGTCCGGCGTCGGCAGCGGCACGATCGTGTGATCGCCGGCCGCGTACTGCTTCCAGTCGCCGAAGGTGACGAACGCGGGCGTCGGGATCATCCGCGACGTCTCGAGCTGGGTCGGCACGAGCGGCACCAGAGCCATCGCCACCGCCGTGATCGTGGCGACCCGCACCGGGCCGCGCGCCGACGACGACGTTCGCATGACCTCCCGGGCGCGCTGGCAGCCCATCGCCAGCAGGATGCCGACGACCGGGGTGACCGCCATCGCCCAGCGGGTCGGCACCGCCGAGTTCAGCACCGGAACGCTGTGCAGTACGGCCCAGATGCCGGGAATCCCGGTGTTGATCCCATTGACGTAAATTCGCGGTCCGAGCGACATCGCCGCGAACAGCAGTGCCACCCCGCCGAGGGTCAGCACCTCCACCCGGCGCCGCATCCACACCAGCAGCCCGAAGAACAGAACCACCAGTCCCCAGCCGAAGAATGCGTTCTGTTCCGCGGGATTCTGCGCCAGCCGGTCGGACACCACGGAATTCCCCGCGATGGATCGACTCGAATAGGCGGTGAACGATGCGAGATCGGCACCGAAGTTGCGCACGAACGGCGCCAGCCCGTGATACGACTGCGGCCCGAAGAACTGGACCGACAGCGGATATGCGAGCAACGTGACCGCGGCCGCCGCGGCCACCGCCAAGCCGCGCAGGAAGTTTCGGATCTCGCCCGGGTTGCGCTTGCGCCGGGTCAACCCCATGACGACGCAGAAGACGCCGAGGCCAACGGCGGTCATGAACAAGATCTCTAGGTTGATGAATGCCTGCCAAACCAGCAGGCCGGCCAGGATCAGCCCATTGCGCATCGGCCGCCGATCATCGCGAAGCCGCAGCGTACGCCAGATGATCAGGGGGATCAGGAACTGCGAGACGATGTTCGGATGGCCGCCGGCGTGCGCCACCATGCTGGGCGCGAACGCGCAGAACAGTGCGCCCACCCAAGCCGCGAGGCGCGATCGTACGAACTGTCGAGACAGCACGAAATACCACGAGATGCCGGTCAGCGCCAACGCGAGAGTAAGAAATACGTTGAACGACACATGCGGACCGAAGAGCAGAGTCACCGGCGTCAACGGCAGTGAAACGGCCAACACCGAGGTGTTGGCCATCATGTTCACCCCATCGGGGTAATTCATGCGATCCGAGAAGAACGGATATGCGCCATCCGTGAGCACCCGCGCACCATGCGCCAACATCCACTCAAAGAAAGCTTGGTCCTGCGGATCGTCGCGTAGTTGGTGATCAAGATTGGCCCACAACGGTGCGGTGATGTAGATCGCCACAGCGACGAATGTCGCGATCGCCAGCAGGTCGCGCCAACTGATCAGGCGCCGGGCGCGAAGCCACCGCCGGGTATCGCGTTGCTGCTCAGGGGCCGCCTCGACTTCGGGTATGACCGGGGTGGCCGTGTTCGGCGCAGCGTCCGCGCGGATCGTCCGCAGCTGGGCTTCCAGGTCTTCGGCGTCGCTCTGTGGTCGTGGCGGGACAACGTTGCCGCCGGTCGACTTGCCAGTCGAGTCAATACCCGTAATCGTCATAGCAGCGGCAACCCTAACCGAGGTTGGTAACGTTGTTGTGACGAGCGGCCGATGCGTGATCGAGCCGATATCTACGTCGTTTTAGGGGGCGTCGGCATGCGGGGCCAACCAAGTGGTGTACCCAGCAAGCCAATGTCTCAATCAGGCAAATAATGAGCGGCCGACCACGGCTCAACTTTCGGTTAGGCGTCCCGGATGGTTAGCTCGTCCGGTCCCGCTGTCAGCTCGGATCGGCAAGACGAGGGAACCTTACTTATGGCAGACATCACTGGAGACCAGCGGATCCAGTCCGAAGTGCTCGAGGGTTTGGCGACCGCGGTGAACCATCGCCGTTGGTTCGTCGAGCTCGCGCTCCCGTACCTGGGGAAGAACCCGATCGAGATCGGAAGCGGTCTCGGGGACTACGCGATCGAGTGGGCTGAGCACCTTCCGCGGTTCACGGCGACGGAAGCCGACCCTGACCGGCTCGTGCAGCTCAAGGAGCGCATGGCCGATCATCCGAACATCGACGTGCGTCAGATGCTGCTGCCCGCGGCCGACGCGCAGGGCGAGTTCAGCGCGGTCGTCTCCTACAACGTGCTCGAGCACATCGAGGACCACGTCGGCGCCCTGCGCAGCATGGCCGACCTGGTCGTGCCGGGCGGCCGGATCATCCTGATCGTGCCGGCGTTCATGTTCGCGATGAGCCAGGTCGACATCGCCACCGGCCACATCCGGCGCTACACGAAGAAGTCCATGCGCACCGCGATGGCCGAGGCCGGCCTCACCGTGGAGAAGCTGCACTACGCCAACGCGCTGGGCCTGATCGGCTACTACGGCGCGACGAGCGTCTTCAAGCTCACGCCGAAGGAAGGCCCGATGGTCAAGGTGTACGACTCGCTCGTGCTGCCGGTGACCAAGGCCGCCGAGCGCATGGTGAAGCCGCCGTTCGGTCAGTCGGTGTTCGTCGTGGCTCGCACGCCCCGCTGAGCACAGGCGTACGCGAAAGGCCGCCAGGTTCGCACCCGGCGGCCTTTTCCCGTCAGGCCCTGACCTGGTAGGTCGGGGTGATCACCGCCCGGGCGAGCGTGTGGAACGCGAGGTTGAACCCGACGTAGGCGGGAGTCGCCTCCGGGCTCACGTCGAGCCGGTCCACGTCGATCGCGTGCACCGCGAAGAAGTACCGATGCGGGCGATCGCCGGGCGGTGGCGCCGAACCGCCGTAGCCACGCTCGCCGTAGTCGGTGCGCACGGTGAACGCGTCGAGAGGCAGCGGGTCGGCGCCGCGCGCCAGCTCGGTGACGGCGACCGGCAGGTTCACCACGACCCAGTGCCAGAAGCCGCTGCCGGTCGGAGCGTCCGGGTCGTAGCAGGTCACCGTGAAACCGCGGGTCTCCGCCGGGAAACCCGACCAGGAAAGCTGCGGCGAGAGATTCTTGCCGCCGACGCTGGGATGCGCGTGCAGATCGTCGAGCGGCTGCCCGTCGGTCACATCGGTGCTGGCCACGCTGAAGGCCGGAACCGGCGGGAGAAGATCGTAAGGATCCGGGGCTACGGGACGGTCAAGACTCATCGTGTCCTCCGCGACGTTGCGAGGATTCCCCCATCGACGCGAGCCTAACTGTTGAGCCCGCCTCACCCGATCGGGGCGACGCACATGACGTCCGTAGCGGGCCGGCCGCCGGGGGCGATGCTTCTGTCTGACATCCGACCGGGTGCGTGCGGCAGAGATCCCCGTGCCTGGTGGCGATCACCCAGCAAGTCGGCACCCGTTTGGAGCGGGTGCCGACTGCTGTGAATCCCGGAACACCACCTCGCGGCACCGGAGCCGGTGCGAAAATCTTGGCATGAGAGCCCCGCTGCCGGTCGATGAGCCGGCCAGGCTGGCGGCACTGCACGACACACAGGTGCTGGACACCCCGCCGGAAGAGGATTTCGACGACATCGCGCTGCTGGCGTCGGAGATCTGCGGTACGCCGATGGGCCTGGTCAGCCTGGTCGCGGAGGACCGCCAGTGGTTCAAGGCAAGGGTCGGGCTGGACATCGCGCAGACCTCCCGGGACCTCTCGTTCTGCGCGTACGCGATCCATGGCCACGACCTGCTCGAGGTGCCGGATGCGTCGCGGGACGCCCGATTCGCGGACAACCCGGTGGTGACCGCCGAGAACGGCGGGATCCGGTTCTACGCGGGCGCTCCGGTCGTGCTGGACGGCACCCACTCGGTCGGCACGGTCTGCGTGGTCGATCATGTGCCGCGGGAGCTGAGCGGCGCGCAACGGCGTTCGCTGCGCAGCCTGGCCCGGCACGCGGCGGTCCAGCTCGAACTACGCCGCTACGCCCGGCACGCCGGGGAGATCGCCGACCGGCTGCGGCAGCTCGACCGGATGAAGGACTCGTTCCTGGCGAACGTCAGCCACGAATTGCGCACGCCGCTGTCCACCATCCGCGGCTATCTGGAGATCCTGCTGGAGGGCGAGTTCGACGGCGACACCTCGCGGCGGTTCCTGTCGGTGATGGACCGCAATTCGGAGCGGCTGCTGCGGCTCATCGAGGAATTGCTCCAGGTGGCCCGCCAGAACGACGACGTGGTGCGGCTTGACCTGGGCGAGCTGGACCTCGCGGACCTGACCCATCAGGTGATCGCGGCGTGCCGGCCGCTGGCCGAGCACAAAAAGGTCGCGCTGTGGGACCGTACCGCCCGCCCGGCACCCGCCCGCGGCGACGCGAAACGCCTGGCCCAGGCCCTGAACCACCTGGTGGTCAACGCGATCAAGTTCACCCAGCCGGGCGGCGAGATCACCGTCGACTCGGACACCGGGCCGGAAGCCGAGCTGATCATCTCGGACACCGGGGTCGGCATCGACTCGGACGACCTGCCGCACGTCTTCGACCGCTTCTACCGCTGTGCCGCCGCCGACGTGATGGCGGTGCCCGGCCCCGGACTGGGCCTGTCGATCGTCAAGTCGATCATCGAGGCGCACCACGGCAGCATCCACGTGTCGAGTGAGCCGGACGTGGGGACGACCGTCCGGCTCACCCTGCCGCGCTGCTGATCGTGGTGGGCCGTGTTCCGTTCCGTTCGCTGATTTCGCATTCACGGCCTAGAAACGCGCCACTCGCAGCCCCGAGTAGAGCTTGCGATAGACCACCCCGGTCCGGTGGTTACCCGCGTCGATCATCATGCCGCGGCCCATGTAAATGCCCACGTGGCCGCTGCCGACGACCAGGTCGCCGGGCCGTGCTTTGGACCGCGAGATGACCCGTGCGCGGGCGGCCTGGGCGCGTGACGAATGCGGCAGCCGCACCCCGGCCTGGGCGTAGGCACGCTTGGTCAGACCCGAGCAGTCGAAACCGCCCCGGCCCTCGCCGCCGCTCACATAGCGCCGGCCGACCTGCGATTTCGCGTACGCGATCACGGCCGTCATGCCGTTGGCCACACGGACCACCTGATGGCCCCGTTTGACCACGGCGTGTCTGGTGACGACCGAGCGGACGACGTGGGTCCGTCGGATGATGTGCCGCGTGGCCCGCCGTGGGGTGGTGGCCCCGCGGTGCGCGGCGCGGGCCTCGCGGGCCCAGCGTGCCTCACGGGCTCTGGCGCGGGTCGCCTCGCGGGCCGCCCTTCGTACGGCCTTGCGCTCGGCGGTGCGCAGCTCGCTCGCCCGCCGGAGATGGTTGCCGCGCCGGGCGGAGGCCCGGGAGGCGCGTTGCGCCATGGTGGCGCGGTCACCGAAAGCGACATTCTGGTCGATTTTCCTAAGCGCCGGCGCTTGCAGCGCCGATGCCTTGGTGCCTCTTTCGGCGGGATCGGGAGCCGGGACGGCCTGGGCGTGCTCGGTAGCGTCGAACGCCGGCGCGATGGCGGCCAGCGCGATAGCACCGGCGGTGAGCGCCCGGCTCGGGGACGGACGATGCAGTGTTGCCTCCGATATCGGCCCGGGGCACTCGCGCGAATCCCGCCGACGTGGCCCATAACCGCAGGCCGCGCCCTACCGCCAGAGAATGCGCGGCAATGGGAACCCGGACAACTCGTTATTTCCGTCGACCATGCCAACACACTTCCGGAATGTTCCGCGGGCGATTTCAGACATTCACCCATGACCAATCGTGGAAAAGAATCGAGTTTGAGGTGTCGATCCGCGTATTTCTATTTCCGTAATTGGTTGGTGGATGACCAGGTGGGAGCCTTTCCCGGCCCGGGAAATGTCTTCCCCGGACCGATCTCGCGCAAACCCGGCGGGGTGTCACCCGATGGTGCTACGTTCGGCACGGCACCCGGGTCGCCGGGGCTTGTTACGGCGTCGCTACGGCTTGCTGAGGCCTTGCTAGCGCCTTGCTACGGCCTTGCTAGGGCCTTGCGCTAGGGCAGCAGCAGGATCTTGCCCAGGTGCCGGCTCGACTCCATCAGCCGATGTGCCTCGCCGGCCTCGGACATGGGCATCCGGGTGTCGATGATCGGCTTGATCGCACCGGCCGCCACGAGCGGCCACACGTCGCGGCGCACGCCCTCGACGATCCGCGCCTTGGCCGCGTCCGGGCGCGTCCGCAGCGACGTCGAGAAGAGCGCTCCCTGCTTGTCCCGGAGGCGTACGAGATCGATCTCGGCATGCCGGCCGCCCAGCGTGCCGATCGACATGATCCGGCCGTTCGGGGCGAGGACGTCGACGTTGCGTGCCATGTACTTGGCGCCGATGATGTCGAGCACCACATCCGCCCCGGCGTCGCCGGTGTGGTCCTTTGTGGCCGTGACGAAATCCTCGGTGGCGTAATCGATGACGAGGTCCGCGCCGAGCTCGTGCAGCCGGTCGTGCTTCTCCTTGCGAGCGGTCGCGACCACGGTGGCGCCGAGCGCCTTGCCGTACTGGATCGCGAACGTGCCGATGCCGCTGCCACCGCCGTGCACCAGCAGCGTCTCGCCCTTGCGGAGCCGGCCGTTGTCGACGACGTTCGACCAGACCGTGCACGCGACCTCGGGCAGCGCGGCCGACTCCTCCAGGGAGAGTCCGGTGGGCACCGGCAGCAGCTGCCCGGCCGGCACCGCGACGCGCTCCGCGTAGCCGCCGCCGGCCAGCAGCGCGCACACCCGCTCGCCGACGTGGTGCCCGGCGACCCCGGCCCCGACCGCGCTGATCACGCCTGCGCACTCCAGCCCCGGATACTCCGGTGCGCCGGGCGGCGGCGCGTACGTGCCCTTCCGCTGGCTGACGTCGGCCCGGTTGACCGCGGCGGCGGTGACCTCGATGACCACTTCACCCGGGCCGGCGGTCGGGTCCGGCACATCCCGCCAGACCAGCTTCTCGTCTTCGACAACGATTGCGTGCATGACACAAGTTTGCACGCGCAACCGCCGGTTTGCTGAAGTGAGGATTCCGACGTCGCACCGGCATGCGCGTGGGCCGGGAGCGCGTCTGGCAGACTGGGACGGCAACATCGGGAGGGCTCGCCTAGTGGCCGATGGCGCCGGTCTTGAAAACCGGTAAGGGGAAACTCTTCGTGGGTTCGAATCCCACGCCCTCCGCACACTCACGCCGTCACGCTCGGGTGATGCACCTCACCGGGACTTCATCTCCGAGTCACCGGGGGTTTGCCGTCCGGGCCTTGATGATCAAGCGGTAAGCAGGAGAATCGGCCCGAAGCGCGCGGGGCCCCAGGCCGAAACTGCCCCTTCAGCAACGCACCGTGCCGCTCAGCACGTCACCGCATTGCGAGGGGCCACGCTACCGAACCTCACCACGCCTGTATACACATCACCACACCTCAACCTGAGACCGTGGCGCGGCGGGCGAAGTGGGAACCTTCCAATGTGATCGATCGCGAGGGAATGACGCCGCTGTACCTCCAGGTGGCGGATCTCATCGCGGCCCGGATCAGCTCGGGTGAATTGGCCCCCAACCGGCCCGTCCCGTCGGAACACGAGCTGGCCGCGGCGTTCGGTGTGGCCCGGGGAACGGCCCGAAAGGCGCTGGGTGTCCTAAAAGACCGCGGCCTGGTGGTGGCGGTAAACGGCCGGGGCACGTTCGTGCGCGAAAGGCCGTAACGACCCCGTTTTCCAAGCGTCCACTGTGCTCCGTCGATTCTCTGGTGATCCCGCCCACTCACTACACGGCGCAGCTTCCCACACCCACACCCCGCCACCCAAGCCGTGGGAACCCGCGACGCCCAGAGCGCCCACCCTCCCCACACCGGCCACGCGCCACCCGAGCCGTGGGGATCTTCACCCCCCGGAGCGCCCGCACTCCCCACACCCTGACTCCGCCACCCCAGCTGTGGGGACCTCCACCCCCCGGGGCGCCCGCACTCCCCACACCCTGACTCCGCCACCCCAGCTGTGGGGACCCCCACCCCCCAAAGCGCCCGCACTCCCCACACCCTGACTCCGCCACCCCAGCTGTGGGGACCCCCACCCCCCAAAGCGCCCGCACTCCCCACACCCTGACTCCGCCACCCCAGCTGTGGGGACCTCCATCCCCCGGAGCACCCGCACTCCCCACACCCTCACCCCGCCACACCAGCGGGCGCGGCCTCACGGTTGACACGGCTGGCTAATCGGATTAGCTTTTGGCTAACGCGATTAGCTAACGGAGGCAGAGATGACCGAGTTCCTGAGCGTCGACGGCGGCACCATCGCCTACGAGGTGACCGGCGAGGGGCCGCTCGTGGTGCTCGCGCACGGCATGGGTGACAGCCGCGCGTCGTACCGCTTCGTGGTCCCGCAGCTGGTCACGGCCGGCTACCGGGTCGCCAACGTCGACCTGCGAGGCTGCGGCGAGTCCAGCACCGGCTGGCCGGCGTACAGCCGCACCGCGATCGCCGGCGACCTGGCCGCCGTGATCCGCCACCTCGGCGGGCCGGCCGTGCTGGTCGGGCAGTCGATCTCCGGTGGCGCCGCCACTATCGTCGCGGCGACCGAGCCGGAGCTGGTCAACGGCATCGTCGAACTGGCGCCCTTCACCCGGAACCAGGCGATCAAGCTGAGCGACCTGCGCGTCAAGCGCTACCGGGCGGGCATGACCCGCCTGCTGATCACCGGCCTGCTGGGCAGCGTGAAGGCCTGGCTCAGCTACCTGGAGGTGGCCTACCCGGGGCGCCGCCCGGCCGACTGGGACGCCCAGATGGACCGCATCCGGCGCGAGATGAGCGAGCCCGCCAAGATGAAGGCCATGCAGAAGATGGGCACCTCCTCGGCCGCCGACGCGGGAGCGCATCTCACCGGCGTACGCTGCCCGGCTTTGATCATCGAGGGTTCGCAGGACCCGGACTGGGGCGACCCGCGCGCCGAGGGCGAGGCGATCGTCGCCGCGATGCCGGACGCCACGCTCGAGCTGATCGAGGGCGCCGGCCACTACCCGCACACGCAGTACCCGGACGAGACGTCCGCGCTCATCCTGGCGTTCCTGAGCCGGACCGCGGAGGCCAAGCGTGCCTAGGGCGGGTCTGGACGCCGCGAGCGTGGTGGCCTGTGCCGCCGCGGTGGCCGACGAGGTGGGCTTCGCCGAGCTGAGCATGGGCCTGGTGGCCGAGCGGCTCGGCGTCCGCACCCCGTCGCTCTACAAGCACGTGGACGGGCTCGCCGACCTGAACCGCCGGATCGCCGTGCTGGCGCTCAACGAGCTGGGCGACGCGGTCCGGGACGCGATCGGGGGCCGGTCGGGTTCGGACGCTCTGGGCGCTATGGCCCGGGCGATCCGCGACTTCGTGGTCAAGCATCCGGGCCGGTACGCGGCGACCGTCGGCATGCCGGGCGGCGACCAGGCCGACCCGCTGGACGTCGCCGGCGCCCGGGTGATCACGTCGATGGCCGCGGTGCTGCACGGCTACGACATCGCGCCCCAAGACCTCAACCACGCCTTGCGTACGCTACGTAGCCTGCTGCACGGCTTCGCCACTCTGCAGGCGGCCAACGGCTTCCAGTGGGACGACGACGCCGAGGAGAGCTTCGCCTGGCTGGTCGCGTTCGCCGACCGGGGGCTGCGCCGCACCGGCGGCTAACGCAACGCCTCGCGCGCGGAGAACATCACGCTGGCCGCCAGGAAACCCGCGTTGACCAAAGTGAACAGACCGATGTACCAGATCGTCCACTGTGGCGCGATGGTGAGCACCACCCCGGCGAGCGCGATCACCGCACCGTAGTCGCGGACGAGCTTCACCATCCGCACCGGCGTCGACCGGCTCTTGACCATGCTGGACGCCTGGTCGCCGGACTGCATCACCGAGGTGACCAGGTTGACCATCCACGTCCCCGCGAACGCGGCCAGCAACCACGCCGGGGTGTCCGGCACCTGCGCCGCCGCGGTCGCCGCCAGCGCCGCCACGAGAGAGATCTGCACGGCCACGTCGCAGAGCACGTCCAGACGCCCGCCCGCGGCGCTGGCCCGCCGGGTGACGCGCGCCAGCTGACCATCCGAGCAGTCGAAGGCGTACGCCAACTGCCACCCGATCAGCGCGAGCAAACCGATCGGCCAGGCCCACACCCGGCCCTCGGCGACCGGACCGGCGGCCGCGATGACCACGCACGAGACCAGGCAGCCGAGACCGAGGTTGAACACCGTCAGCACGGACGGCGCGAGCCGGCGCTTGTGCGCGCCGACCGCGATCCGGGCGCCGATGCGCTGGCTGATCGCCTCGCTGAAGAGCCCGCCACCCCGGTTGACCGCGTAGAACTCGGCGGCCGTCGGGCTCGGCCCGGTCGCGTAGACGGACCCGGTACCGGGATCGGGTTCAGAGGTTCGCGAGGGCTTCGGCATACTCGTCCAGCTTTCGGTGGATGTCGTCCGGGGACATCGCGAGGTGCTCCAGGATCGTGTACCGGTCCGGACGCGTCCGCGGCGCGAAACCGACGGCCTCCACGAACTGCGCGGCGTCCAGTCCCACGTCCTCCGGCAGCCGGGGCAGCTGGTGCCGCAGCAGGCACTCGCCCATCTGGGCGAAACGGCGCTCGTCGCCGCGCAGGAACGTGCAGAACAGCGCGCCGAGCCCGGCCAGCTCGCCGTGCGAGGCGGTGCCGGGGAACAGCGAGTCGATCGCGTGCATGATCTCGTGGCAGCCGCCGCTGGCCGGCCGGCTGCTGCCGCACACCGCCATCGCCAGGCCGCTGGAGATCAACGCCTCGGCGAGCACCGTCGCGAAGGCGTCGTCGCTCAGGTCACCGGGCATCGTGAGGACCGCTTCGGCGCCCATCCGGGCCAGCGACGCGGCGAGTCCGTCGAACGGCTCGTCGCGCACCATGCGGGCCAGCTCCCAGTCGGCGAGCGCGCTGATGTTGCTGATCGCGTCGCCGATGCCGCCGCGGTTGACGCGTTCCGGCCCGATCTCGACGAAGTCCAGGTCGACGATCACGCCGAACGGGATGTGCACGCCGTACGAGCCCTTGATGCCGTCGTTGATCAGGCTGGCCACCGGGGAGGCGATGCCGTCGTTCGCGAGGCTGGTGGCCACCGAGATCATCGGCAGGCCCCAGCGGTCGGCCGCGTACTTGGCGGTGTCCACAGTGGTGCCGCCGCCGATGCCGACCACCGCGTCGTACGGGCGGGCGCGCAGCTTGCCGGCCAGCTCCATCGCGGCGTCCAGGGTGCCGCCGCTGGTCGTGTAGAGGTCGGCCGCGCCCAGTGACGGCCCGATCAGCCGGGCGACCCGCTCGCCGAGCCCGGGGCCGACCACCACCGCCACGTCACCGCCGGCCGAGATGCGGCCGTCGGCGAGGATGCGGCCGAGGTCGGCGATGGCACCGCGGCGCACCAGGATGTGCAGCGGCGCCTGGACCGTGCGGGCTAGTAGCGGCATGCGATCTCCCGCGCCTTGGCCAAGTCCTCGTGGTTGTCGACCTCGACCCAATCGACCTGGCCGATCATCGCGGGGCGCACCTCGCCGCCGCGGTTCGCGTACTCCTGGAAGCCGTCCTCGTAGTAGCGGGAGGGATCGCGCTCCCAGGTCGCCTTCAACGCGTCAGCCAGCGCGGACGCGGCCGCGGCCTCGATGATGTTGGCGCCGATGTACTCGCCGGTGGCGTCCGCCGGCTCCATCAGCTTCGTAATCTTGGTGAGTTGTCCATCTCCGTTGAAGACGGTCTTCATCTCCTCGTCACCAAGCTTCTTCAGATTGTCGATGGCCAACAAAATGCTCGGACCACGATCGGCAAGGAGGGTCTGCTCGACGCTCACCGGGTGCACGGTGTCGCCATTGACCATCAACGCTCCTTGAGCGAAGTGGTCACGGGCGAGCCAGAGGGAGTAGGCGTTGTTCCACTCCTCGGCTTTGTCGTTATGGACGAGGCTGATCTTGACGCCGTACTTGTCCTCGAACGCCGCCTTGCGCTCCTCGACAGCGTTCGCGCAATAACCCACGACGATGGTGACGTCCGTGAGTCCGGCGGCCGCCAAGTTACGAATAGAGATATCCATGATCGTGGTCTCGCCGTCCACCGGGACCAGGGCCTTGGGCAGCGTGTCCGTGTAGGGGCGCAGCCGACGGCCGGCACCGGCGGCGAGGACCAAACCGATCATGGAGAGATCTCCTGTTCGAGGGGCACGTCGGGGATCGATCCGGCGAGCATAACGGAGTGTGTCCCACAGGCCGGACGACCCGAGGCGTCGGAAGATTCTATAGAGACGGCTCGTAAGCTGATGAGCATGACCGCTGAGCAGCTCATCTCCTTCGCACGTGGCGCCCCCTCGCTCGACATCATCGACGTCGAGGGCCTCAAGGCCGCCGCCGCGCGCGCGTTCGACGCCGACCCCGCCGGCGTGACGGCATACGGCACCTCCGTCGGCTACCTCCCGCTGCGCAAGTGGATCGCCGACAAGCACGAAGTCTCCGCCGACCAGGTCATCGTCACCAACGGCTCGCTCCAGGCGGATGCGTTCCTGTTCAACCACCTGGTCAAGCCGGGCGACGACGTGGTCGTGGAGAAGCCGACGTACGACCGTACGCTGCTGAGCCTGCAGAATCTCGGTGCGAAGGTGCACCAGGTCACGCTGCGCGAGGACGGTATCGACGTCGACGAGCTGCGCGCGCTGCTCGAGTCGGGGATTCGCCCCAAGCTGGCGCACATCATCCCGAACTACCAGAACCCGGCCGGCACCCGGCTGTCGCTGGAGAAGCGTCGCGCGCTGCTCGAGCTCGCCGTTCAGCACGAGTTCGTGATCTTCGAGGACGACCCGTACGCGGACATCCGGTTCAGCGGCGAGGCGCTGCCGTCGATGCTCTCGATGGACACCGACAACGTGGTGGTGCACGCCTCCAGCTTCACCAAGACGGTGTGCCCCGGCGTGCGCGTGGGCTACCTGGTCGGCCCGGCCGCACTGATCGACGCGATCGCGAAAAAGGCCACCAACCTGTACATCTCGCCCGGCATGGTCTCCGAGGCGATCGTGCACCAGTTCTGCGTCTCCGGCGACATCGACCGCTCGATCGCCACGGTCCGCACCGCGCTGGCCGAACGCGTCAGGCTGCTCGCCGAGTCGCTCCGCAAGCACATCCCCGGCGCGACGTTCACCGAGCCGAGCGGCGGGTACTTCCTCTGGGTCGACCTGCCCTCGGACGTGGATGTGGACAAGCTGTTCCCGGCCGCGATGAAGAAGGGCGTAGCGATCGTCAAGGGCAGCGACTTCCTGCTCGACGGCGGCAAGCACTCGGTACGCCTCGCCTACTCGGCGGTCACCAACGATCAGATCGACGAGGGTGTCCGCCGCCTGGCGGACGCGATCGCGGACGTTCGCGGCTGAGCACCGTCCGACCGGCGCCGGGCGGCTGATTCCGCGGCCGACCCGGGGCCCGTCACTCGGTGAAGTAGCCTCGACCGGGCGCGTCGTCCGGTGTGGGGAGGTTGCAATGAGCGAACGTGAAACGGGTAACGGGAACCGGCATAAGCCCTTGTCACGGGCCTTCTCCGCGCCCGTGCGGGCGATGAACCGCTTCCTGGGTGCACCCGGCGTCAATCCGGACGGCTCGGTGCGTCCGGCGGTCGGCGGCAGCGCCGTGGTCGACTGCGGCGTGTACGCGAACGGGCAGCGGCTGCCCGGCACGTTCACCCCCGACCAGGCGCTGCAGATCGCCTGTTCGCCGGAGCAGGAGAACGCCTTCGTCTGGCTCGGCCTGTTCGAGCCGTCGGAGGAGGAGATGTTCGAGGTCGCCAAGATCTACGGGCTGCACGAGCTGGCCGTGGAGGACGCGGTCAAGGCCGAGCAGCGACCCAAGCTGGAGCAGTTCGGGTCGGTGAACTTCCTGGTCATGCGTACCGCTCGGTACGTGCCGCACCGGGAGCTGACGGAGACGTCCCAGGTGGTCGAGACCGGCCAGATGATGATCTTCGTGGGCGAGCAGTTCGTCATCACGGTGCGGCACGGGGACGCTTCCGAGCTCGGTTCGGTCCGGGCGAATCTGGAGACCGAGCGGGCCAACCTGCTCGAACAGGGTCCCTGGGCGGTGGCGTACGCGGTGACCGACCGGGTGGTGGACCACTACCTCGCGGTGGCCGAGCAGGTCGAGGCCGATCTCGAGGTGATCGAGGAGGGCGTCTTCAGCAACGGCAAGAACGCGAGCCCGATCCAGGCGGTCTACCAGATGAAGCGGGAGCTGGTGGAGTTCCGCCGGGCGGTGGGCCCGCTGCAGCGGCCGATCGCCACCATCGTCGCGATCACGCCGAAGAAGATCGGCCGGTACTTCCGGGACGTCCAGGACCACCTCACCCGTACGGTCGAGCAGGTCGCCTCCTACGACGATCTGCTGAACTCGATCCTGCAGGCACGGCTGGCCCAGGTCACCGTCGATCAGAACAACGACATGCGCAAGATCGCCGCGTGGGCCGGCATCGCGACCGTGTGGGCGGCCGGCGCCGGCATCGAGGGCATGAACTTCAAGCACATGCCGGAGCTCGACTGGCTCTACAGCTATCCGGCGTGGTGGACGATCATCCTGCTGGTGACGGTGCTGCTCTACCGCGCGTTCCGGCGCAACGGCTGGCTCTAGCGACATCGACAGTGGCCCCTATCGTGACGGAATGCCGTCGCGTCAGGACCAGCTGCATTCGTACCAGTACTCGCTTCAGCGGGTAGTGGCCGCGCTGGTCACGCACGACCCCGACCCGGCCCGCTCGCCGCTGCGCCGAGCGGGCATGACCGCCCTGGTCAGCCTGCTGATCGCGAGCCTCGCGGTGGGCGCCGCGGCGGTCTACGGGCTGATCACCGGCAACGGCAACGTCGAACCCCGCGACCCCAACGTGGTGTTCCAGGAGAAGGGCACCGGCGCCCGGTTCGTCTACCTCGACTCGGACCAGAAGTTGCACCCGGTGCTGAACTACGCATCCGGCCTGCTGCTCGCCGCGGCCCAGTCGCCGAAGCTCAAGAGCGTCTCGCCGGAGAAGCTGGCGGCGGTGCCGCTCGGCGACCCGGTCGGCATCCCGGACGCGCCCGACTCGCTGCCCCGGCCCGGCTCGCTGATCGTCGACCGCTGGTCGGTCTGCAACGACAACCAGGGCGAGAACCCGCGCAGCACGCTGCTGGTCGGTGACCGCCTCGCCGACGGCACGGTGCTGTCCCGGGCCGGCCGCGGGTTCCTGGTCCGCGACCCCGAGCAGCAGGTCTATCTCGTCTTCGACAACCGGCGCTTCGCGATCCCGGGGTCCCGCCTGATCGCCACGCTGCGCGTGCTGCGGTGGGCCGATCAACAGCCGTGGCCGGTGTCGCTGGCGTGGATCAACGCGGTGCCGCCCGGCCCCGATCTCGCCGCGCCCGACCTGCCGGCGAGCGGCGGCCGCTCGGCGCTGGGCGACTTCGAGGTCGGTCAGCTGGTCACCGACGGCCGGCAGGTCGCGGTGATCCTCGCCGACGGCGCGGCCGCGCTCACCGACGTGCAGGCGCTGCTGATGCAGGCGGTACCGGGCGCGGCGCGGCCGCTCGACATCGGCGCGGACTTCCTGCGGCTGCGGCAATCCCGCACGGTGATCAGCGACAAGGGCCGGCCGGACGCGCTGCCCGCCACGGTGCCGCCGCTGCTCGACCGGACCCCGGTGCGGGCCTGCCTCACCCTGCCGGTGGACCCGAGGAACGGTGACGGCATCCGGATCGACCCGGCCGTGCCGGCCGGCGTCGGCGTGACCGGGGCGGACGCGGCGCCCGGGGCGGTGCTGGCCGATCAGGTGCACGTGGCGCGCGGCCGGGGGGCGCTGGCGGTCGTGGCCGCCTCACCGAGCACCCCGGCCGGGAGCGGGACGGTCAGCCTGGTCACCGACACCGGCCTGCAGTATCCGCTGGCCAGCCGCGCTTTGCTGACGAAGCTGGGATACGGCGACGTGCGGCCCCGGCAGATCCCGGCGCCGCTGATCTCGCTGCTGCCGCTCGGCCCGGCGCTGGACCCGGCGCGGGCACGACAGACGAACCCCCAATAGCCGTACGGGCGGGCCCGCCTGGGACCGCCCGTACGACCACGGAAACGCTATCGGGGGGACTGCTTGGCCGGGTCCGACGTGGTGCCGTTGGGCGACGTCCCGTCCGGCTCGAAGGCGGCGTCGTCCGCCCCGGCCGGTGCCGTGGAGATCGGCGCGGCGGGGTCGTACTCGTCCCATTGAGCGGCCTTACGGCGCTTCGCCGCATATGCCGCGCCGACGCCGATCGCGGTACCCAGCAGGGCGTACCCGAAAAGCTTGGATTTGCTGCGGCCCGACTTGCGGTTGAGCGCCTTGTTAGCCCGTTTTTCCAGCTTGCGGGCGCTCTTCTTGTTCTCCTTGGTGGTCTTGCGCGACTGCGTGCCGGACACCTTGCTGCCGGTCTGCTTCACCTGCTCGGTGGCCGCGGCGACCAGCGGTGTGAGTGTGGCGACAGCGCTGTCCCAACCGCTCGAAGCGGCCCCCTTGGCGGCCGTCGCGGCCGGTTGCACACGGTCCTTGGCAGCGTTCAGCTTGGGCCCGACTGTCGCGCCTGTCTCCTGCGCCGCGAGCGACGCCGCGCGCTTGAAGTGGTCCATGCTCTGCCCGAACTCGTTCTTCATTCGCCGGTTACGGCTCTTGCGACGCATCGTTGCGAACACCAGTGCCCACCTCCTGTGGTCTCTCCACCATCATCGTGCCCTCAACTGGTACCCCCGCGCTGCCGGATCTGGCACATGGGGGAGGATCCGAATTGCAAAGAACTGTCCAATCGTCGGCCGAGTCGTACCCGGCCGGCGACCACGACACCGAAGGAGTACCCGTGGCCGAGAAGCTTTACGCCACCCTGCACACCAACCACGGCCCGATCCGGCTGCAGCTGTTCCCGGACCACGCCCCGGCGACCGTGCGCAACTTCGTGGAGCTTGCGGAGGGCACGAAGGAGTACACCGACCCGCGCACCGGGCAGAAGGGCAGCGGGCCGTACTACGACGGCACGATCTCGCACCGGGTCATCGCCGGTTTCATGATTCAGCTGGGTGACCCGACCGGCACCGGCCGGGGCGGACCGGGCTTCCAGTTCGCCGACGAGTTCCACCCGCAGCTGCAGTTCGACCGGCCGTACCTGCTGGCCATGGCGAACGCCGGGCCGGGCACGAACGGCTCGCAGTTCTTCATCACGGTCGCCCCGACCCCGCACCTGAACCGTCGCCACACGATCTTCGGTCAGGTCGCGGACGAGGAGTCGGCGAAGGTTGTCGACTCGATCGCCAACACGGCGACCGGCCCCGGCGACCGGCCGCGCGAGGACGTCGTGATCGAGCGCGTGGAAATCGACCGCGTGAACGACTGACGTACCGTATTAGGTATGAGTGAGGCTCCCTCGACGGCTCCGGTCTGCTATCGCCATCCGTCGCGGGAGACCTCCGTCCGGTGCACCCGATGTGACCGGCCGATCTGCACGGACTGCATGCACGTGGCGTCCGTCGGCCATCAATGCCCGGAGTGCGTCTCCGAGGGCCGGCGCACCGTGCGGCAGGCCCGCACCGCCTTCGGCGGCACGTTAGTCGGCCGCGCCGGGTACGCGACGCGCGCCCTGATCGGGATCAATGTGCTGTTCCTGGTCATCTCGGTGATCACCGGCGGCAGCCGGGCCATCGCGGGCGGCGGCGGCTTCGGCGGCCTGATGGGCTCGTCGACCCCGCTCACCCAGTGGGGTTCGGTGCTGGGCTACGCGTCGTACGTGCCCGGCGGCCCGGCCCACGGCGTCGCGGCCGGCGAGTGGTACCGCCTGGTCACCGCCATGTTCCTGCACTACGGCGCGCTGCACCTGCTGCTCAACATGATCTTGCTGTGGCAGCTCGGCCGATACCTCGAGGACAAGCTGGGCCCGCTGCGGTTCCTCGCCATCTACCTGCTCGCGGGCCTCGGCGGCAACGTCGCGGCGTACGTCTTCTCGCCGCAGAACCAGTCGACGGCCGGCGCCTCGACAGCGGTGTTCGGGCTGATCCTCGCGGTGTTCGTGGTGAACCGGAAGCTGCGGCTGGACACCAGCACGCTGATCCCGCTGATCGTGGTGAACCTGCTGTTCACGTTCACCGTCCGGGGCATCTCGATCCCCGGTCACATCGGCGGGCTCCTGGTGGGCGGCATCGTCGCGGCCCTGATGGCGTACGCCCCCCGGCAGAACCGCAACGTGATCCAGTGGGGTGGGGCCGCCGCCGTCCTGGTCGTGCTCGTGATCATCGCAATCGTGCGCACCCAGCAGCTGCTCTCCTAGCGGGTGACCCGCAGGTCGGCCAGCGTGGCGGCCACGTCCTCCGGGGGCGCGCCGCCCAGATCGTTCGCGGTGAACAGATAGAGCGCCTCGCCCGCGTCCAGCTCCAATATCTCGCTGCGCAGGCCGCGATGGGAGCGCCGGTCGACGCGTACCCGCTCGATCTCGGACCAGGTCAGCCGGCGCCGGCCCAGGAAGCCGGTGAGCACGGTGACGCCGTCGGTGTCGGCGGCCAGCCGGACCGGAGCGATCAGGTCGCGCGCCGCCCAGATCGCGAGCACGACCGCCACCGCCCCGGCGATCACCCAGCGGACCGGGTCGTCACCGGCGAACGCGACCGCCAGCGCGAGAACCGCGACGGCACCGACAAGCTTGCCGACCGGCAGGGCCGGTCTGATACGCCACTGCATTCCTTCACTATGGCAGCGCACGTTACGGTCGACATATGCGTGATGCGGTGATCGTCGGCGCGGTTCGTACTCCGGTCGGGCGTCGCGGTGGCGGTCTCGCCGGCGTGCATCCGGTCGATCTCTCCGCGCACGTGCTGCGCGCCCTGGCCGAGCGCACCGGTTTCGATCCGGCCGACGTGGAGGACGTGGTCTGGGGCTGCGTCTCGCAGGTCGCCGAGCAGTCGTGGAACGCCGGGCGCAACGCGGTCCTCGCGGCCGGCTGGCCGGACACGGTGCCCGGCACGACGCTGGACCGCCAGTGCGGATCGAGCCAGCAGGCGCTGCATTTCGCGGCGGCGACGGTGATCTCCGGGCAGGCCGATCTCGTGGTGGCCGGTGGGGTCGAGTCGATGACCCGGGTGCCGATGGGGTCGAGCGCGGCGGGCGCCGACCCGTACGGCCCGGCGGTGCGTGCGCGGTACGGCGTGGACGGGTTCAACCAGGGTGTCGGCGCGGAGATGGTCGCCGAGCGGTGGGGCTTCTCCCGCGCGCGGCTCGACGAGTACGCACTGGGCAGCCACGCGGCCGCGGCCCGGGCTCAGGACGCCGGCGAGTTCGACGCGGAGATCGAGCCGTTGGACGGCGTGAAGCTTGACGAGGGCGTACGGCGGGACACGTCGTTGGAAAAATTGGGCGGTCTGAAGACGCCGTTCCGCGCGGACGGGGTGGTCACGGCCGGCTCGGCGTCGCAGATCTCGGACGGCGCCGCCGCGCTCGCGGTGACCACCTCGGCGTGGGCGGCCGAGCACGGGTTACGTCCGCTGGCCCGGGTGCACACCGCGGTGGTCGCGGCCGACGACCCGGTGATCATGCTGACCGCGCCGCTGCCGGCCACCGCGAAGGCGCTGGCCAAGTCGGGTCTCACCCTCGACGACATCGGGGTGTACGAGGTGAACGAGGCGTTCGCGCCGGTGCCGCTGGCCTGGCTCGCCGAAACCGGCGCCGACCCCGACCGGCTGAACCCGCGCGGCGGGGCGATCGCGCTGGGTCACCCGCTCGGGGCATCCGGCGCGCGGATCATGACGACGATGCTGCACCACATGCGACAGCACGGCATCCGTTATGGCCTGCAGACCATGTGCGAGGGCGGCGGGATGGCCAATGCCACGATTGTCGAGCTCCTGTAACCTCCTGGACGTCTCGCCGTTGAACGCCGTATGGACGTGTTCTCCCGTACGTTCCTTCCCGCCGCCGCCGAGGCCGGGGTCGCGATCCCGACGGTGAGCCGGCACATGCCGATATTCCGCCGCTGCGTCGAGCCGGACGACACGACCGTGCTGGTCCGTCGTTGCCTGCGGCCGGACGCTCCGATGTCCGGCGAGTTCATGATGGTGCTGACCTACCGGCGGCTCGTGGTCACGCAGGAGACCCGGGTGCTGCATCGGTTGCGGCTGCATCTCAACGCCAACCTGCGACATCTGAGCAACGTCACGTGGAACGCCGAGCTGGGCCGCTCCGCCATGGAGGTCGCGGCGACCGCGGTCGACGGGGTGCGCGAGCGCTTCCGCCTGCGACTGGGCGAGCCGGAGGCCGTGGGGCATCTCGACCAGCTCCTGTCGCAGGTGTTCCGCTCGCGCACCGCCACGATCTAATCCAGAAATTTCTGGATTTTTGCTTTTATGCCTGCTGCGTCCAGGCCGTGCGCCTTCGCGTGGTCCTGCCAACTGCCGTACCGGCGGATCTCGTGATGGCCGACGCCCAGGTGCAGCGCGCGATGCGGCACGCCTGACAGCGCCTCGCTGACCTGCCGGGCCGACGTCCCGGCGAGGTAGGGCTCCACCATGACCACCTCACCGCCGGCGAGCAGGCGCAGGCCTTCCGCGTCCAACGGCCGGGGCGCGTTCGTGTACGCCACGGTGACGTCCATGCCGCGCGTCGCCTCGACGACCGGATCCAGCATCGGCCCCACCGCCACCACGAGCGGCCCACCGCGCCGGATGACCTGCAACGTGGGTCCCCCGATGTGCGGAATCTCGTTCTCCTGCACCGTCAGTCGAATGTAGACGCGGTCGTCGTGCCGGGCGGCGTCGCGCAGCATCGGCCCGACCTCGTCACGGTGCCCGGGAACGTGCACGGTCCAGCACTCCAATGTGTCCAGCAGCGCCACATCACCCGGCGACTGATGGGTGTACCCCTCGGCCGACCCGTCGTAGGACGCGCCGATGCTCACCAGCACCGCCCCCGCGTCCTGGTGACCGAGGTCCAGCTTGATCTGCTCGTACGCGCGGTCCACCACGAACGGGGCGTACGAATGCACGTACGGCCGCATGCCGGTCAGCGCGAGCCCGCCCGCGACGCCGATCATCAGCTGTTCCCGGATGCCCACGTTGAGCACCCGGTCGGGGTGCCGTCGCATGGCCGGCCCGAACGCATCGGCCGAGATGTCGGCGAGCACCAACGCCGTACGCGGATCGTCATCGAGCAGTTCGGTGGTCGTCTTGACGAACGTGTCCCGCATCATCGCCCTCCACCCCGCTTCGGCTCGACGCGCGCCACGACCAGGCCGGGCGCTTCCCGACGGTCAAGAGCTTGCTGCAGCCGTACGCGGTCCCGGCCGTCCACCACCGCACTGGCCCAGCCCGGGAAGCGTGCCGCGATCCCGCCCGGCCACCCGTGCGTCGCGGACTGGTTGTCGATCACGATGGCGGTCAGCGGCAGCCGGATCGCCGAGGCGTACGCGATGGCCTCGTGGTTTGATCCTTCATCCAGTTCAGCGTCACCCAGCAGGACGAATGTGCGCGCGTCCGGGAAGCCTTGCGCGCGCAGGCCGAGCGCGACGCCGACGCCGATGCCCAGGCCGTGCCCGAGCGAACCGGTGCCTATTTCGACGCCCGGAATGCGCACCCGGTCCGGGTGGTGGCCGAGCGGACTGTCCCAACTGCCCAGGTCGTCGAGCCAGGACTCCGGGATGAAGCCCTTGGCGGCCAGGACGGCGTAGTACGCGGCGGGCCCGTGGCCCTTGGATAACAGGAAGCGGTCGCGGTCCGGGGCGTCTACCGTCTCGGGCGAGATGCGCAGAATCTTGTCGTACAGGACCCAGAGGACATCGAGCGTCGAGTGGGCGCTGGGCGCGTGTTTCTCGTCGCCGGTCAATCGCTTGATCAGGTGTTCCAGCGGGTGAGCGTAAGCAACAGTCATGGGGATAGGCTGCAACTTGAAGTTCACTTCAACTCAAGGGTTGGATCGATGGAAACACTCGCGATCGGTGATTTCGCGGCCCGCAGCGGGGTCGCCGCGTCGGCGCTGCGGTACTACGAGCGCGAGGGTCTGATCCGCTCCACGCGCACGTCCGGCAACCAGCGCCGGTACCGTCGATCGGAGCTGCGCCGGGTCGCCTTCATCCGGATCGCCCAGCAGGTGGGTGTGTCGCTCGACGAGATACGCGAGGCGCTGGCCGAGCTTCCGGAGAACCGCACCCCGACCAAGGCGGACTGGGCGCGCCTGTCCGGGCGCTGGCGGCACAAGCTCGACGAGCGGATCACGCTGATGGAACGCCTGCGCGACCAGTTAGCCGGCTGCATCGGCTGCGGCTGCCTGTCGATGCAACGCTGCCAGCTGATCAACCCGTCGGATCGGCTGGCCGCCCGCGGCCAGGGCCCGCAGATGATCCTCAACCCACCGGACGACTGAGGTTGCGCGGCGACATCGATGCTTGAGAAAGTCTCGACAGCCGCCGCGAAGGTCGTGATGAATGCCGAGCCCGCCCCAGCCTGACCCGCTGCCCTTGGCGTTGCTCACCGGCATCCTGGCGTTGACCGACGGCGCGCTGGCCGGGATCGGCTTGGTGGTGGCCAACGCCCGCCGCCAGGGCCATCTGACCACCGTGGAGGCCGCGACGTTCCTCCTGGTCGGCGCGTCGGCCGCGCTGGGCGTCCTGATCCTGGTGCTGGCCCTGCTGGCCCTCGCCCGCGGCACCGCCGGCCACACCTTGGCGCGGCTGGCGTCGGCCCTGGCCTGGTTGCGACTCCCCTGCGTCATCATCGCCCTGCCGGTGCTGGCCCTGACCCTCGGCTTCGCAGCCCTCTCCGGGGTCCTGCAGACGGCAGGCGCAGCCGTCGCCGTGGCCGACGCCCTCCCAGCCGTGGTGGTGGCCGGAATACTCACTCGCCGCGCGCCGCGACGCTGATCCCCGGCAGCCATCCCGGGTACTCCGCGAAGATCTACTCCCTGTCGGCCAGACGGACACCCTCCGCGAATCCTTTCGACAGCGTCGTCTAATCTGGACGGTGGCGTTACCTGCGTTTCACGGAGGGTGAAGAGGTTTGCGACGCACCGAAGCATTCCCATCTCCTCGACGTTCGGGTGACCACGACGCGAGCGGGAACGATGCCTCGGTGCCGAGTCAGCGCGTCGATGCCGTGGACGACCGGACGGTCACGGCCATGCTTGAACAACTCCAGGAGGGCTACGTCGCGGCCGTCGCGGCGACCGCCGGATGCTTCGTACAGAGGGTAGGCGGCGACGTGAACGGCGTCGATGCGCACATCATCCGCCCGGCCAAGAGTATCGGGGCCGAGGAAGAGATCACGCTTGGCGTTCAGCTCAAATGTACGACGCAAGTTCGTCCCGATCCGGCGAAGGAATACTTCTCGTACCAGTTTTCGAAGCGACGCTCTCTTGAGGCGCTTACACTTCGCCGTTCCATTATCAAGGTTATACCGCTCATCATGGTAACCTCTCCTCAGCAGAGGAGCTGGACCAAGTCAACGCATGAAGCGCTTCGAATTTCGCACTGCTGTTATTGGCTAAACCTAGAGGGTTATTCCATTACCGACGGCGTGCAGAAGCCGTCGGTAAAAATACCGACGGCCAATATATTTGACGCCGACGCATTGATCGATATAATGGGAAGGCTTGAGCGAGGGGAGGACCTCTGATGGATCCCGACACCCTTCCTCCGATTGATCAGATCGACCCCATGAGGTTCACCGCGCTGCTGGAGCAAGCGGGCTGGCGCCTCATCGGCGGCCGGCGCGGCCTATATAACCGCCTAGCGCCACCCTCGCTTGCCGACACACCGGACGGCGTTCGGAGCAGCATCCTCATTCCCCTGGACCGACAGGCACCTGACTACAGTGAGCTGATCCGAGCAGCTATCCACGAAGTGCAGGGCACCGAGGACGGCGAGGTCTGGCATCGCCAGATACTGCCGCGGATAGTCGCTCGGGCCGCCGATCAGTTCCAGTTCAGGAGGCAGACCGAAGCCCCGGCTGGATTGATTCCGTGGGATCAGGGCGAGTACATGATTAAGTCGGTTCGTGGAACTTTGGCCGCCGGCGCCAAGTCTTACATCGAGAAGAAGCGACGATTCAGCAACCGACTCGGTCAATTCTCGAATCGCTTCCTCGAGACTATCTATATGGGACAAACGGCGGTCGGAAGTTACATCGTCACAGCGTACGCCCCGACCGATAGCGAAATCCCCGTCAATCGCTCGATGGGTAATATTTCACCTGGCGATTCGGTGGCCCGCGGCCGAGACGTGACGCAGTCTGTATCTCGTGCTCTCGAGGCGACGGTCGAGGCGATTGATCACTATCATCGCACTAATTCGCTCGCCGGGTTCGACGCTGGGATTGAAAATGGTATCTCACACGAGCTCTCGTATTGGTTGGAAGAGTTCGCCTCCCGAGCAGATGAGAGCGATATCCGCATCGTCTGGGATTCGGGCGTCGATCTTCTTCAGCCACCAGAGCTGGCGTCGCCCATCAGCACCTACGCATTCACACGTCAGGACGCCAACATCCTTGGCAGAGCGGCTCGCTACCTTGCCGATGACCCGACGCCCGCGACACATGAGGTCGTGATCGGACGCGTTCACGTCGCAAGCAAGAAGCGACCTGGTGACCCCGGTGTTTTCGGCTTGGAGGTCTCCGAAGGCCCGGTTCGCAAGGTGCAGGTCCGGCTTCGGAACGCTTTGGAGTATCACCGAGCCACTCGAGCGCTCGATCAAGATTTGATCCTGGCTATCAGCGGGAATCTGGAACGCGACGGCAATCAAGCGTGGCTCTACAACGCAGAGATCCTGTTCGAAACCACTTCCGTTGCGCAGGCCAATGCGCAGCTGGGCCTCCCAGCGCCCGTCGAAGGCCTGGAGTTGTTCGACGACTCATCGGCCGACTTCGATCGATAGCGTCACCCGTGCCTGTTTCGATGCACTTGGGTGCGTCGATAACAGGCACGGGTCGTCTCCTCGCGCCAAATCACGGTCAGACGCGGACGGGGATTGCTGAGGAGGCGCCCAGGAGCTTGCCGGAGGCGTCCAAGGCCTCGGCCACCACGTATTCCGGCATGCCCGCGACGGTCAGGGTCGTCTCGAAGCCGGTGCGGGTGCCCTCGAGGGCGGCGGACAAGGCGCCCGGCTGCTCGCCGGAGCGGGCGCGCCACTTGGCGATTTTGGTGGCGCCGTTCCAGGAGGCGCTGACGATGACGTTGCCGCCGTCGGTGTGCAGGCCCAGCGCCGGCTGGTCCATCGGCGTGCCGGTCCAGTCGGCCTTGTACGCGCGGTACGACTGGTTGTCGAGCGGCAGGTGCCCGGCGAAGCGTACGGAGCCGTCGGGGTTGTGTTCGGTGAAGTACGGGTCCTGGCCCCACCCGATGAAGGAACCGCCGTCGGCCAGCTCGCGGAAGCAACCCTGCGTCGGCGCGGAGATCTTGTCGGGGTGGACGAACTCGGCCACGAAGGTCACCCGGCGGGCCGCCTCGTCCATCTTCATGATCAGGCCGCGCGAGTACGGGTGGACCTTGGTCACGCCGGCGCCGTTGTCGAAGACGCTGTAGGTGCCGTCGCGGCGCTGGCGGAAGTCGTGCTGCCAGGCGAACTTGCTGCGATCGTCCTGCTGGAAGTCGTTCTTCTTGCCGCCCAGGCGCCACATCACGGCGCCGGTCGTGTGGTCCAGCTTGAACGTCGTCCAGGTGTGCCGCGACGAGATGATGATGTTGCCGTCGGCGGCCAGGCCGATCGAGTTCGCGTGGAAGTAGTCGTACGGCAGGTGAGCCGAGTCGCCGACCGGTAACGGCGCGTACGACTCGTCGAGCCCGACGTGCTGGCTGGCCCGCCACTCGAACAGCTTGCGCCCGGTGGCGATGTCGAGCTCCTGGATCACGCCGTCGTGCAGCACACCGTTCTTCGGCCCGCCGACGGGGCTCAGGTCGTACGGGATCGGGTCGTAGACCCAGAACAGCGCCGTGTTCCGTGGCGTGATCACGAAGTCGTGCTGGTCGGCCTGCTCGGTGCCGGCCGCGCGCACCCGGGCGATCTCCCGGTACGACGTGTCGGAGAGCACGAACTCGCCCTGTCCGACGCCCTGCCCGCCGGTGCCGCCGATGGTGCCTTCCCACCATGTCAGGACGGGTTTGTTCTGATACTGCTGGACCTTGAAGTCGATCGCCACGGTGGCCGGGTCAGGCACCTTGCGGAACCAGACCGGTGAGCCGGTCTCGTCCACGATCAACGGCCCCCACAATCCGGCGCCGGAGGCCGGCGTCAGGAAGACGTATCCGCCCGACGTTCCGTTGGGTGGCGTCGTGATGGTGATATCCGGCAGCGTTCGCAAATCGGGACGAGATCGGTATTTCGGCGGGCCGGCGTCGGCCGCTGGGGTCGCGGGCGTGCCGTCCGAGCCGTCGTGAGCGATCGCGTAGCCGATACCACCGCCTGCCACACCGGTTACGGCGGCGCTACCCACGCCGATGAGCAAATTCCTACGAGAGACGCGGGGGGAGTCCTTCACGGCTGCCACAATGCCCCGATCTAGTAAAGATCTACCTCACCGGACGATCAAAGTTCGCTGTGAGCTTGACCTCGGCATATATGTCGATCAAGCGCGGTGTCAAGACGTCCGGATGAAAGTGCTTGAGGTATCGGTCACGGGCCGCCGGGGCCACCGCGGCCGCCCGGTCGCGGGCGATCGGCAATGCCTCGGCCAACGCCGACGGGGTCGGTTCGACCAGCCAGCCGCCGGCGTCGGGGCCGGTGCCGACCATGTACGGGATGCCGCCGACCGCCGTGCCGAGCACCGGACGGCCCGCGGCCATCGATTCCAGCACCACCGTGGGCAGGACGTCGTTCCAGGTCGGCGGCGCGATCACCACGGCCGACTCGTGCCGCGCCGCCCGCATCCCGGCCTGGTCGAGGATGCCCAGGTAGCGCACATCCTGGCGCTGGGCGGCGGCCTGCTCGGCCAGCGGGCGGAGCTCACCGTCACCGGCGATGCGCAGCGTGCCCAGCGCGCCGTCCGGGTGCCGCTGCCAGGCGTCGAGCAACAGGCCGAGGCCCTTTTCCGGGGAGAGCCGCGCGCCGTACAGGAAACCCTCACCGATCGGGGTCGGCTCGCCGGGGTCCGGCAGGCCGTTCGGCTTCACCACGAGGTGCTCGTCCGGAATGCCGTAGTCGCGCAGATGAGCGGCGATCTGGTCGGTGAGCGCGATGAACCGCTCGACCGAACGCCAGGTGGGCCGATGCACCGCCAGGGTGGTGGCCATCAGCGCGCTCTGCGCGGCCGAGCCCCGATAGCAGCGATGCTGCACGGCCGGCCAGCCCAGCAGCTTGCCGCGGCAGTCCTGGCAGTTGTGCCCGTCCCGGAAGTAGAGCCCGGACGAGCACACCTGCCGGTAGTTATGCACGGTCTGGATCACCGGGACGCCGTGCTGATGTGCCGTCCGGACCACCCAGGGCGACAGCAGCGGGTACGGGTTGTGCAGGTGCAGCACGTCCGGACGCTCGGCGGCGAGCAACTTTGACAGGTCGCGCTGGGCGGCCCGGCCATAGATCGGGGAGAGCGGGAGAAGCGCCTTCTCGACGGCCGGCATCACGGCGATCGAGTCGGAGCTGCGCTGGAACGGCACCACCTCGACCCCCGCCGCGGTGAGCTGGGCGATCTCCGTGTCCACGATGACGTTCTCGCCGGACGGGATTGCTTCCCGATACCGATTGTGCGCAACGACGACCTTCACGGTGAGAAACGCTACCGTTGAGGGCGTGCCCGAACTCCCTGAGGTCGAGGCGCTCGCGGCCTACCTGCGCGAGCGCGCGGTCGGCCACAAGATTCAGCGCTTCGAGGTGTCCTCGTTCAGCGCTCTGAAAACCTACGATCCACCCCCGTCCGCCGTGGTGGGCCGGCCCATAACCGACGCCGGCCGGCACGGCAAATTCCTCGACATCGGCATCGGTGACGACCTGCACCTGGTCGTGCATCTCGCGCGCGCCGGCTGGCTGCACTACCGCGACGCGTTCAAGTCGCCCGCGCCGCTCAAACCGGGCAGCGGGCCGATCGCGATCCGGGTCCGCCTGGACGACGGCGAGGGCTTCGACCTGACCGAGGCCGGCACCCAGAAGTCGCTGGCGGCGTACCTCGTCCGCGATCCGGCCGAGGTGCCCGGCGTGTCGCGGCTCGGGCCGGACGCACTGGCCGTCTCGCGGGACGAGTTCGCCGAGCGGATCCGCGGGCGCAACGGCCAGATCAAGGGCGTCCTCACCGACCAGGAGGTGCTCGCCGGCATCGGCAACGCGTACTCGGACGAGATCTTGCATGTGGCGAAGATGTCGCCGTTCGCGCTGACCGGGAAACTCACCGACGAGCAGATCACCACGCTGTACGAGAAGATGCGCGAGGTCGAGACCGACGCGGTCGCCCGCTCGGTCGGTCAGAAAGCGGCCGAGCTCAAGGGCGAGAAGCGCTCCGGCATGCAGGTTCACGGGCGGACGGGGCTGCCATGCCCGGTTTGCGGGGACACCGTTCGCGAGGTGTCGTTCGCCGACAAAAGCCTTCAGTATTGCCCGACCTGTCAGACCGGCGGTAAGCCCCTCGCCGACAGACGCCTGTCCAAGTTGATCCGTTAGCACCCTTACAGTCACGCTGCGTCAGATCTGCTGAACGCGACACGACGTCCGGTCCCAACCGTGCGATCCATCGGTATAGTGGCCCGGTCCCACGTATCCGTCGTGGCTCTCAGGGTGGAACGGCGAACCGCAAAACCCCGGGCCCCGTGGCGGTGCGTAATCTTTTCCGGATGCGGGAGGACGTAGGCGAGGTGACCGCTAGCCTGCATCGCCCGGTTACCGACAGCAGCCGGAGCAAGCCCGTGTCGTACGACAGCTTCGAGTGGCAGCAAGAGCCGCCGCCGAGCAACGGCGTTCCCCGATCCGCGTGGAACCGGCAACACAAGCGGCTGTCGCGCTGGCACCGGCCGTACACGCTGATCCTCGTCATCCTCGACCTGATCTCCACGATCTTCGCGAGCTACCTGGCCGCGACCCAGCTGGAGAAAGCGAAGTCCGGCTTCATCGGCCGCAGCTGGGGCTTCCTGCACGACGCCGAGCTGTTCTACTTCTTCGCCTACGTGGTGCTGCCGGTCGGCTGGCTGATCCTGCTCTGGGCCAACGGCACGTACGACCGCCGCTACCTGGGCCTGGGCAGCGAGGAGTTCAAACGGATCGTGCGCACGTCGGTCACCGTGGTGGCCCTCGTATCGCTGCTCGCCTTCGCGACCAAGACCGGTCTGTCCCGTGGCACGGTCGCGCTCGTCTCGCTGAGCGCGCTGCTCTTCCTGCTGCTCGATCGCGTGGTGGCCCGGCAGGTGCTGCATCTCGCGCGGCGGCGCACCGGTCACGGCGCGCACCGGATGATCCTGTTCGGCACGCTGCCCGAGGCCCTCGAGGTCTACACCGCGGTCACCCGCAGCCCGGCCGCCGGTCTGATACCGGTCGCCATCCACATAACCGACGGTTACGCGGCGGCGCGCGGCATCGAAACCCCGGTTCCCGTGTACGCGGCGCGCGACGTCCTGTCCCTGGTCCGGGAGGTCGGGGCGGACACCATCGCGGTCTGCGGCTCGGCCAGCGCGGAGCCCGGTGAGCTGCGCCGGCTGGCCTGGGCGCTCGAGGGCACCGGCGTCGACCTGGTGGTGGCTCCGCAGCTCACCGACATCGCCGGCCCCCGGGTGCACATCCGCCCGATCGAGGGCCTGCCGCTGCTGCACGTCGAGGAGCCGACGCTCTCCGGTCCGGGCTGGCTCGTCAAAAACCTGCTCGACCGGGTCGCCGCGGCGATCGGCCTGCTCATCCTCAGCCCCATTCTGCTTCTCATCGCGATCGGCATCCGGTTCTCCGATCCCGGTCCGGTGTTCTTCCGCCAGCCGCGCGTCGGCCACGAGGGCCGCACCTTCCGGGTCTGGAAGTTCCGCACCATGTACGTGGACGCGGAAGAGCGCAAGGCCACGCTGGAGGAGCTCAACGAGTCCGACGGCATGATGTTCAAGATGAAGCAGGACCCGCGGATCTTCTCATTCGGGCAGAAGCTGCGGGCCACCTCGCTGGACGAGCTGCCACAGTTGATCAATGTGTTGAAGGGCGAGATGTCGCTGGTCGGGCCGCGCCCGCTGCCCGCCGACGACGGCGACTACCTGGGCGACGTCCGCCGCCGGCTGCTGGTCCGGCCGGGCATCACCGGCCTGTGGCAGGTCTCCGGACGCTCCGATCTCTCCTGGGACGAGGCGGTCCGGCTCGACCTCTACTACGTGGACAACTGGTCGCTGACGTACGACCTCAGCATCCTGTGGCGCACCATCTGGGTGGTCCTGCGGCGCAAGGGCGCGTACTAGATCCTGGACGCGCGGGCCCGCGATGGGTCAATATCCGCGTGTGGCAGGACAGGTCGGAACGGCGCTGGCGGTCCTCGTTGTGCTCGCCGGCCTGGCCGGGGCGGTGACCGCCGTGGTGCGGTTGCGCGCTCGCCGGGGCATCGCGACCGCCATGCAGCGGGCCACCTACGAGGTGCTGCACACGGCCGCGCTCGCCGCCGAGCCGCTGCGGGCCGGGCTCACCCCGGCCAACGCCGGTAAGGCCGCCCGTCATCTGCGCACGCTGGTCGGCGGCGCCGGGGTGACCATCGCGGACGGCGAGCGCTGCCTGGCCTTCGACGGTCCGGGCGGCCACCACAGCGAGCAGTTCACCACGGCCGCCCGCAAGGCGCTGGAGTCGCACCGCTCGGTCGTGCTCTCGGCCGGCGATCTGCCCTGCGACCGGGTGGACTGCGTGGTGCGCGGTGCCGTCGTGGTGCCGCTGGCCGGCCCGGACGGCCGGGCCGCCGCCGCGCTGGTCGCGATCGCGGACGCGCATCCCGCTCCGGGCCTGGTGCAGGCCACTCAGGAGGCGGCGCGCTGGGCCGGGCAGCAGCTCGCGCTGGCCGAGTTGGACTCCTCCCGGGAACGGCTCGCCCGGGCCGAGGTGCGGGCGTTACGCGCGCAGATCAGCCCGCATTTCATCTACAACGCGCTCACCGCGATCGCCTCGTTCGTGCGCACCGACCAGGAACGGGCGCGCGAGCTGATCCTGGAGTTCGCCGAGTTCACCCGGTACTCGTTTCGCGCGCACGGCGATTTCACCACGCTCGCCGAGGAGCTTCGCTCCATCGACCGCTATCTGACCATCGAACGGGCGCGGTTCGGCGATCGTTTGCAGGTACGCCTCCAGATCGCCCCCGAGGTGCTGCCGGTCGGGCTTCCGTTCCTCTGCCTGCAGCCGCTCGTGGAGAACGCGGTGCGGCACGGGCTTTCCCGCAAACCGGGCGTCGGTATGGTGAGCATCGAAGCACGGGACGCCGGTGCCGAATGCCACATCACGGTCGAGGACGACGGGGTTGGGATGGATCCGGCGGTCTTCGCGCCGGGGCGGGCCGACCTCGACGACGGCCAGCACACCGGTCTGGCGAACGTGGACGAGCGCCTGCGCTCGGTCTTTGGTGATCATTTCGGTTTGGTGGTGGAGACAGCGCCCGGCGCGGGTACGAAGGTGAGCATGCGAGTGCCGAAGTTCCACCCGGACGTACGGGCTCGCCGGTGAGTCTTGTCGTGTTGGCCGTCGACGACGAACCGCCGGCGCTGGACGAACTGGCCTATCTGCTGAACGCGGACGGGCGGGTGGCGCATGTGCATCGCGCCGGCGACGCCACCGAGGCGCTCCGGGTGCTGCGCGACACCGAGGTCGACGCGGTCTTCCTGGACATCCGCATGCCCGGCCTGGACGGCATGGAGCTGGCCCGGATCCTGCGCCGCTTCGCGCGGCCCCCGGCGATCGTCTTCGTCACCGCCTACGACGACGGCGCGGTGGACGCCTTCGACCTGGGCGTGACCGACTACGTCCGCAAGCCGGTGCGGGCCGAGCGGCTGGGCGAGTCGATCCGCCGGGTCAGCGGGCTGCGCTCGGTCACGGTGCCGATGCAGGCGGTGCCCGCCGACGAACCGGCCATCCCGGTGGAGCTGGCCGGCACGACCCGGATGCTGCCGCGCTCCTCGGTGCGCTGGGTGGAGGCGCAGGGCGACTACGCCCGGCTGCACACCGCCGACGCCTCGCACCTGGTGCGGGTGTCGCTGGCGACGCTCGCCGAGCGCTGGGCGGAGGCCGGGTTCGTCCGTATCCACCGGTCGTACCTGGTGCAGTTGCGCCTGGTCGCGGAGCTGCGGCTGACCACCTCGGGCTATGTCGTGACGGTGGACGAGGTGGAGCTGCCGGTCAGCCGGCGGCACACGCGCGAGCTCAAGGACAAGCTGATCCGGGCCGCCAAACACGACTGGACCCGCTGAATCCACACGGTTGTCCACAACCTGACGCCGTTCTCCACAGGGTTATCCACAGCCAGACGGCCCGACCTCCACAGGTTGTTCACAATCCCCGCGCCGCGTCTGCACGGATGATCAATAAGCTCCCCGCCAGAGCCTGGCCGATGGCCACGGGGGGCATCGGCCGGGCTTGCCGCACCTGTGTTTGATGGGCGCGACGGCCGGGAGGTGGAGACGTGGACACAACGTTCGAGCGCCGGGTTCTCGTGGTGGAGGACGAGCGGACCATCGCGGAGTCGGTGGCGGCTCGCCTGCGCGCCGAGGGCTTCACGGTGGAGATCGCCGGCGACGGCCCGGCCGCGGTCGCCGCCGCGCGCCGGCACCAGCCCGACGTGGTCGTGCTCGACGTGATGCTGCCCGGCTTCGACGGCCTCGAGGTCTGCCGGCGGATCCAGGCCGAGCGCCCGGTCCCGGTCCTCATGCTCACCGCCCGCGACGACGAGAGCGACCTGCTGGTCGGCCTCGCGGTCGGCGCCGACGACTACATGTCCAAGCCGTTCTCGATGCGCGAGCTGGCCGCCCGCGTGCACGCGCTGCTGCGCCGGGCCGCGAAGTCGGCGCCGGCTCCGGAGGCGTCGCCCACGCTGCGGTTCGGCGATCTGGAGATCAATCAGGCCGAGCGGCGGGTGCTGCGCGCCGGGATCGAGGCGCACCTGACGCCGACCGAGTTCGACCTGCTGACCCACCTGGCCGCGCACCCGCGCACCGTGCTGCCCCGGGAGCGGCTGCTCGCCGACGTCTGGGGCTGGGCCGACGCCTCCGGGACGCGCACCGTGGACAGTCACATCAAAGGTCTGCGCCGCAAGCTCGGGCCGGACCTCATCCGTACGGTGCACGGGGTGGGTTATGCCCTGGAGGTCGAACGATGAGACTGCCCGCCGTCACCTGGCTGCCCCGCCCGCTCGATCCGGTGCGCTCGATCAAAATGAAGATCATCATGGTGCTGGCGGCGGCGGGCGGCGGCGGCATGACCTGGTTCACGCTCTGGCTGGGCTGGTTCCCGTTCTGGGTGGCGTTCACCTCGGCGATCGTCGGGGTGACGATCGTGCAGTTCCTGGCGCACGGCATGACCTCGCCGCTGCGCGAGATGACCGCCGCGGCCCGGGCGATGGCGCAGGGTGACTACACCCGCCGGGTCCGGGCCACCTCGCAGGACGAGGTGGGCGAGCTGGCGGCCGCGTTCAACCAGATGGCCGCCGACCTGGCGGCCGCCGACCGGCAGCGGCGCGAGCTGATCGCGAACGTCTCGCACGAGTTGCGGACGCCGATCACGGCGTTGCAGGGTCTGCTGGAGAACATCGTCGACGGCGTGGCCGCGGCCGAACCGGCGATGATGCAGACCGCCCTGACCCAGACCGAACGGCTCGGACGCCTGGTCACCGAGCTGCTCGACCTGTCCCGTCTGGACGCCGGCGTGGTCCCGATGACCCGCACGCCGATCAACGTGCCCGCCTTCCTGGACGATGTGGTGGCCGAGGCCCGGGTGAACGCCGCGGGCGCCGGCCGTCTGGTGCGGTTCGAGGTGTCCACGCCCAGCGTCGTGGTGCCCGGCGACCGGGAGCGGCTGCACCAGGTGTTCGCCAACCTGCTGGACAACGCGGCCCGGCACAGCCCGCCCGGCGGAACCGTGCTGGTCCGCGCCGAACGCCACGACGACCACGTGCTGGTGGCCGTCGCCGACGAGGGCGCCGGGATTCCGCCGGCCGAGCGCAATCGTGTCTTCGAACGCTTCACCCGCGGCGAGCGCGCGGAGGGCGGCGGGACCGGGCTCGGTCTCGCGATCGCCCACTGGGTGGTCCAGCTGCACAACGGCACCATCGCCGTGGCCGATCCGGACGCGGATCTGCGCGGCTGCCACATCCACGTGACCTTGCCGCTGACCGCCTGAACTCGCATTCATCTCGCACCCGATAAGCCCGGCGAACGGGACATCGGGGCGGTTCACCCTGCTCAAAATCGGAGGCTGCCATGTCCACCGTTCCGGTTGTCCAGACACCGGTTGTCGCGCCACCACCGCTGCACGGTCCCTGGCAGGCGACCGACCCGTGGCGCCGGCGATGGCCGGTCACCGGACGCCCGCCCGTTGCCGCCACGGTCATCGCCGTGCTGACGGCCGGCGTGGTGGCCGCGCTCGCCGTCCCGCTCGACCGGACCGGTGCGGGCTGGCTCGTCACCGCCCTGGCCGGGGCCACCGCCCTCAAGATCCCCCGGCTGTTCCCGGACTCGCCGGCGCCGGGCGCCCCGCTGCCGCTGGTCGTGCGCGACGCGCCGCGGGTGGGGCCGGAACGCTACGGCTGGACCGCGGCGACGGTCGCCCTGATCGCGGTCGGCCTGTTCCGCTCGGCCGGCTGGCTCTTCGTGCTCTGCCTGCTCACCGCGACGCTCACCGGCGCGCTCGCGATCACCGGCGGACGCTCGATGCGCAGCATCACGACGGGATACTGGATGCAGGTGTTCGCGGCGTTCCGGGCACTGCCCTGGCTGGCCGCGGGCGGGCGGCGGATCGGGCACGGGCCGGGACGCAACGTCCGGATCGTCTGGACGGTCGGCGTGTCCGCCCTGCTGCTGGTCGTCTTCGGTGCTCTGTTCGCCTCCGCCGACCCGGCGTTCGCGGACGTGCTCGCCGCCATCGTCCCGAACTTCTCCGCGCTCACGCTGTTCCGGTGGGTCCTGCTGGCCGGCCTGACCTGCATGATCGTCGGCGGGGCCGCGTTCCTGCGGGCCAACCCACCGGATCTGTCCGGATTGGACGGCACCGAGGGCCGCAAGGTCAACCGCATCGAGTGGGCCGTTCCCCTCGGCCTGCTGGTCGTGCTCTTCGCCGGTTTCGTGATCGTGCAGCTCACCGTCCTCTTCGGAGGCGATCGGCACGTGCTGGCCACCGACGGGCTCACCTACGCGAACTACGCCCGCGGCGGGTTCTGGCAGCTCTCCTTCGTAACCGTGCTGACCTTGTTCGTGCTGGCCGGTGCCGCTCGGTGGGCGCCACGGCGGAGCCCGATCGACCGGGTGCTGATCCGCGCGATCCTCGGCGCGCTGGCCGGGCTGACCCTGGTGATCGTCGCGTCGGCGCTGCTGCGGATGAACCTTTACGCGCAGACGTACGGGCTGACCCGGCTGCGCCTGCTGGTCGCCGCGTGTGAGCTGTGGTTCGGGTTCGTGCTGCTGCTGGTTCTCGTCGCCGGCCTGCGGATCCTGGCGGCCTGGCTGCCCCGGGTGGCCATCGCCGCCGGGGTGGCCGCGCTGCTCGGCCTGGCGGTGGCGAACCCGGACGGCATGATCGCCAGCTACAACATCCAGCAGAACCGCAGCGCCGACCTGCTCTACCTCGGTGGGCTGTCGCCGGACGCGGCACCCGCGTTGACCGCGCTGAACCCGGCCGACCGCGAGTGCGTGCTGGGCCGGATGAGCATGCACCTGAGCAGCCGCCAGGAAGACGGCTGGCGCGGCTGGAACCTGGGCCGCGAACGGGCGCGGCGCGTGCTCGCCGAGCAACACGTCGACGGTCCGACCTGGCGTTGCTCTTGACATCCTGTCGCCGGCCGCCAGACTCCGGGCATGGCCGCCGACGACGAGACGCCCCGCCCGGCCCCGCCACGCACCCGCGTCGTCCTGGGTGAGGCGGCGACGCGGCGGCTGCCGGCCGACCGTGCCCACGCCGACCTGGCCGAGCAGACCTCGGTCGGGGAAGCGCTGGTCAAGGGACTGGTGCGGGCCCAGCTGGCGCTCGCGCTGCGGCTGGCACTGGTGGTGGTCACCGGGTTGGGAGCGCTGCCGCTGCTGTTCGCGGTCGCGCCCCGGGTCGGCGAGGTCAAGGTGCTCGGTGTCAACCTGCCGTGGATGCTGCTCGGGGTGCTGGCCTTCCCGTTCCTGGTGGGGGTCGGGTGGGCGTACGTGCGCTGGGCCGAACGCAACGAGCAGGACTTCATCGCCGTCATCCGCAGGCCCGAGCAGTGAACCCGTACGTCGTACCCGGCCTGGTCCTGGTCGTTCTGGTGACGGTCGGCATCGGCGCGTACGGCCTGCGGTTCGCGCGCACCACCTCGGATTTCCTGGTGGCGTCGCGGTCGGTGAGCCCGTCCTGGAACGCGGCCGCGATCAGCGGTGAATACCTGTCCGCGGCGTCCTTCCTGGGCGTCGCGGGGCTGATCCTGCGGTACGGCGTGGACGTGCTCTGGTACCCGGTCGGCTTCGCGGCGGGCTATCTCGCGCTGCTGCTCTTCGTGGCGGCACCGTTGCGCCGCTCCGGCGCGTTCACGCTGCCCGACTTCTGCCAGGTGCGGCTGGGTTCGTTCCGGCTGCGCCGGCTGGCCAGCGTCTTCGTCGTCTTCATCGGCTGTCTCTACCTGGTGCCGCAGTTGCAGGGCGCGGGTCTGACCTTCACCACGGTGACCGGCGGATCGTACGAGTGGGGCGCGCTGCTCGTCGGTGCCGTGGTGACCGCGAACGTGGCCCTCGGCGGGATGCGCGCGATCACCTTCGTGCAGGCCTTCCAGTACTGGCTGAAGCTGACCGCGCTGGCCGTTCCGGTGATCTTCCTGATCCTGCAGTGGCAGTCGGACGGCCGGCCGCAGGTCACCCCGCCGGGCGGTGCGACGTTCCGGGTCGCCACCACCGTCGAGATCCAGCAGGACGCGCTGGTCGGCGGGGTGCCGGTGCAGGCGGGTCAGCGGCTGAGCTATCAGGCGGGCGATCCGGTGCCGCCGGTGAGCACGGTGGACGCCCACTTCGGCGCGGACTGGCTGCTGCCCGGCGGCGACGGCAGCCTGTTCGCGACGTATTCGCTGATCCTGGCGACCTTTCTGGGCACCATGGGGCTGCCACATGTGCTGGTCCGCTTCTACACGAATCCGGATGGGGCGGCGGCGAGGCGTACGACGCTGGTGGTCCTCGCTCTGGTTGGTCTTTTCTATCTTTTGCCCACCTTGTACGGGGTGTTGGGCCGCGTCTATACGCCCCAGTTGCTGATGACCGGCCGCACCGACGCCGTCGTACTGCTGCTGCCCGAGGCGGCGCTCGGCGGCGGCGAGCTGGGCCGGCTGCTCGGTGCGCTGGTGACCGCGGGTGCGCTGGCCGCCTTCCTGTCCACCTCGTCCGGGCTGCTCACCAGCGTTGCCGGGGTGGTCTTCACGGACGTGCTCAAGGCCGGGCGGCACGGCTCGGTGCGCGACTTCCGGGTGGCGACGCTGCTCGCCGCGATCGTGCCGGTGACGCTCTCGCTCTATGTCTCCACGATGGACGTCTCGCGGGTGGTGGGGCTCGCGTTCGCGGTGGCGGCGTCCAGTTTCTGCCCGTTGCTGGTGCTCGGCATCTGGTGGCGGCGTCTCACCGACCTGGGCGCGATCGCCGGGGTGCTGGCCGGCGGGGGTGCGGCGATGGCGGCCGTGCTGATCACCGTGCTGGGGCCGCCGTTGCACGGGTGGGTCGCCGAGTTCATCGAGCAGCCGGCGGCCTGGACCGTCCCGCTCGCGTTCCTGGTGATGGTGACGGGATCGCTGCTGACCAGCCGTCGGGTGCCGTCCGATGTGGGCGCCACGATGCTGCGGTTGCACGCGCCGGAATCGCTTCGGATTTAAGGATCTTTAAACCTCAACGCTCATCCCGGGTCTCGCCGGCGGCCGTAGTCACCGGTGGCACATGGCGAACTTTGGGAGGCGCGACATGAGGCGATACCGGCGGAACCCGAACCGGACCCGCAAACTGCTGATCGGGTTGGCGGCGGTGGCGCTCGTGGGCGGGGCCTTCGCGGTCAGCACCGGGGTGAGCAGCGCGGGCGAGAACACCGCGGCCGGCGCGCCGCGTGAGGACTGCGGCGGGCTTGATCAGGCGTTGCGCAACAACCTCGAGTTCATCGCGGGGCAGCGGGCCAATCCGGATGCGCTCTCGGATGCGCGGATCGCGAATCGGCAGGACGTGGTGGACCTGATCAACCAGCGGCGGCAGGTGGCCGGATGCACAGCGGACGTTGCCGCGGGGGTGCCGGGGGCCAAACCGCCGGCCGCGAAGCCTCCCGCCTCCGCAAAGCCTCCGGTTGGGGACAAAACGCCCGCCGGTGAGGTTGTCTGCAAGGGCTCGACCGTCACCCTCTCCGGTGAAGCCGGCGAACCCTTCGCCTCCAGCGGCACATTCCCGATCGGAACGCGCCTCAAGGTGACAAACCTGGACAACAACAAGAGCATCACCGTCCGGGTGGCCACCCCCTCCGGAAGTTGCGTACTCCTCAACAACGCGGCGTTTGAACAGGTCCGCGAGCCGGGAAAGTTCCTGATCCGACGCGCCGTGATCGAGCGGGTGGGCTGAGGGGGACTCGCCCGATCGGGCCCGGGCCGCCGTCATGATCAGGGGTGGTCCGGGCCGGGGCGCGCCCGTAGTGTCGGGGAATGACGGTGCCGGCACAACGCGTACATGATCAATTTCCGGCCATGGCGCTGCGCGGCCTCGTGAAGACCTTCGACGCCAAGCTGGCGGTCTCCGGCGTCAGCCTGGACGTGCCGGCCGGCTCCTTCTTCGGCCTCCTCGGCCCCAACGGCGCCGGCAAGACCACCACCCTCTCCATGGCCGTCGGTCTGTTGCGGCCCGACGCCGGTCAGGCTTTCCTGCTGGGGTACGAGGTCTGGGCCGACCCAGCCGCAGCGAAGGCGCGGCTCGGCGTGCTCCCGGACGGGGCCCGCCTCTTCGACCGGCTCACCGGTCCGGAACTGCTGGCATACCAGGGTCTGCTGCGCGGCATGGACCCGGCGACCGTCGACCAGCGCGCCCGCGAACTGCTCGACGTGCTCGAACTCGGCAGCGGCAACCGCACCCTGGTGGTCGACTACTCGGCCGGCATGAAGAAGAAGATCGGCCTGGCCTGCGCGCTGCTGCACGCGCCCCGGCTGCTCGTGCTGGACGAGCCGTTCGAGGCGGTCGACCCGGTGTCGGCGGCGCTGATCCGCGACATCCTCCAGCGGTACGTGGCCGGCGGCGGGACGGTGGTTTTCTCCAGCCACGTGCTGGAGGTGGTCGAGCGGCTCTGCGACCACGTCGCGATCATGTCGGACGGCGTGCTGCGCATGGCCGGCACGCTCGAGCAGGTGCGCGGCGAATCCTCCCTCGAGGACGTGTTCGTGCGGGTGGTCGGTGGCCGCGTCGCCACCGGCTCCGAGCTGGCCTGGCTGTGACCGCCACCCCGGCCGTCGCGGCCGTGTCACCGTGGCCGTTCGTGCGGCTCAAGCTGCGGCTGATCGGCAACAACCTGCGCGGCCGTCCGGTCCGGATCGTCCTGTTCCTCACCGGCGTGGTGGTGGCCGCCCTGCTCGCGATCGGCGGGTACGCGATCTTCGCCGTTCCCGGCGTCGCGGACAGCGCGCGGGCGGCCGGCATCCTGCTCCCGCTCGGCGGCGCCGCGCTGGTCCTGGGCTGGTTGTTCCTGCCGATCGTGTTCTTCGGCGTCGACGAGTCGCTGGATCCGGCCCGGTTCGCGCTGCTGCCGCTGCCCCGCCGCACGCTGATCACCGGACTGTTCGTGGCCTCGATGGCCGGGCTGCCCGCGGTGTCCACGCTGGTGGCCACCGGTGGGATGGTCGACACGGCGGCCCGGCTGGGCGGGATCGGCGCGCTGGTCGCCGAGCTCGCCGGCATCCTCTGCGGCCTGATCCTCTGCGTGACCCTGAGCCGGGCCGTGACCAGCGCGTTCGCCACCGGATTGCGGTCGCGCCGGTCGCGTGAGCTGGCCGTGGTGCTGCTGGCCGTGCTGGCCTCGATGCTCGGGCCGATCCAGCTCGCGGCGGTGGCGGCGGCACAGCGCGCCGAGTGGGACGCGATCGCGACCGTCGCGCGGGTGGTCGGCTGGACGCCGCTCGGTGCCCCCTTCACGCTCGGCCTGGACGTGGTCGCCGACCGTGCCTGGGCGGTGCCGGTGAAACTGCTGATCGTGCTGGTGACGATCGTCCTGCTGCTGCGCTGGTGGGCGGCGACGGTGGAGAACGCGATGCTCGGCGGGGTCGCCGCGGCGGGCGGGCGCGCGGCGGGGGCATCCGGTGCTCCCGTCGATCTGCTGCTGGTGCGCTGGCTCCCGCGTACGGCGTTCGGCGCTCTGGTCTCCCGGGAGCTGCGGTACTGGTCGCGCGAGACCCGCCGGCGGGCGGCGTTGATCACGTTCACGGTGGCGGGGCTGTTCCTGCCGATCCCGCTCGCGATGAGTGGCGGGAACGCCGGGCCGACCGTGCTGCTGATCGGGGCGATCGGGGCGGTCGCGCTGGCCAACCAGTTCGCGTACGACGGCAGCGCGTACGCGGCGAATGTGATCGCCGGGGTGCCCGGCCGGCTCGAGGTGCACTCCCGGGCCACCGCTCACGCGATCTTCGTGGTGCCGGTGATGGTGGTGATCGCCATCGTGGTCGGCGTGGTGTCCGGCGACGCGGCGTCGATCCCGGCGCGGTTCGGTCTGCTCGTCGCGACCTACGGCGTCGGGCTCGGCATGGTGCTGCCGCTGTCGGTCCGCGCGGCCTACGCCCTGCCCGCCTCGACCAGCCCGTTCGCGATCTCGTCGGGCGGCGGCGCGGCGAAGGGCCTGCTGACCGCCGGCGTCATGCTCGGCACGGTGATCGTGGCGCTGCCCTTGCAGATCCTCGCCTGGACGCTGGGCGGCGTGTGGCCGTGGATCGGGTTGCCCGCCGGGGTGGCATACGGGGCGGCGGCGTACCTGATCGGCTCGGGGATCGCCGGCGACCTGCTGGACCGGCGGATGCCGGAGGTCCTGGCCGCGGTGAGCGGCCGCTGATCGAGGCGACGTCAGTCGCGGCGCACCAAGCCGTCGCGGCGCACGAAGATCCGGCGGCGCTGCAGAGCGGCGCCGGCCGGGCCCAGCACGTAGCCCTCGAGCCAGATCCAGCCCTCGTACGTGCTGCGCGCGTCGACGCGGATCACCCGGAAAACGAATGCTCGTTCGCCTTGGAACTGCACGCTGGCCTCCCCGCCGACGTGCACCACGTCGCCGGGTTGCGGAATCAGCGCCTCCGTCACCACGCCGAACATAATTCTTGATCAATGCCACTGGATAGGGTCGTGCACGATTCGTGAGCAGCGACAGAATGTCGTGGTGACACCTGACGCGCCCGGCGGGCGGATTCATTCGACAGATCCCTTCGCCATCCCGGATCAGGACAAATCGGCGGTCCGGCGCCTGCGCGGGCGGCTCGCCGCGCCGGTTACGCTGTGGACCACGCCCGGCCCCTCCGGCCTTACCGTCTCCTCGATGCTGGTCGCCGACGGCGATCCGGGCCGGGTGCTGGGCCTGATCGACGAGGAGAGCGACTTCTGGGACGCGGCCGAGACGGCGGGCCGATTCGCGGTGATCCCGCTGACCCCGGCCGACCGTCAGCTGGCCGACCGGTTCGCCGGACTGATGCCCGCTCCGGGCGGTTTGTTCGCCGCGAGCGAGTGGACCGATACCGAGTGGGGCCCGATCCCCGCCGGGGCCGACACCTGGGCCGGCTGCCGGCTGGACGCGAACCGCCCGTACGGCTGGGCACTGCTGGTCGAGGCCGTCATCGAGACCGTCCACACCGGTGCGTCGCCGGCCCCGCTCATCCACTATCGCGGTCGATACAACGAGCTCTAGGATCCACTCGGCGCAGTCAGACCACCACTCGGCGCAGCGGTTGACCGGGTCCATCCCGGGTGCCGCCGGACTTCGTACGTTGCCGGAAAGTCCGCCCCGCCCCGCCGAAGGTGGTGAAACCTGGTGACTACCGAAGTTCCCTCGTCCTCGACCGAGAAATATCTCGAGGTTCAGCAATCCGAGGAATTCGGCCGGCTCCGTCATACGATCCGTAGCTTCGTCTTCCCGATGACGGTCGCGTTCTTCCTCTGGTACGTGCTCTACGTCATCCTCTCCGCATATGCCCGCGGTTTCATGAGCACCAAGATCGTCGGCAACATCAACGTGGCCCTCGTATTCGGCCTGTTGCAGTTCGTCTCGACGTTCCTGATCGCCTGGTACTACTCGCGCTACGCGGCCCAGAAGATCGACCCGCAGGCCGACAAGATCAAGAGTGACCTGACCCGCGACGGCGGAGGCGAGGCCTGATGGAACCGCATCTGTTCGCCGCGGAGGCCGACGCCTCCGGCTCGCGTGGCCTCACCATCACGCTGTTCCTGATCTTCGTGGCGATCACCCTCGCCATCACGATCTGGGCCAGCCGGCAGACCAAGACGGCCACCGACTTCTACGCCGGTGGCCGCCAGTTCTCCGGCTTCCAGAACGGCATGGCGATCGGCGGCGACTACATGTCCGCCGCATCGTTCCTGGGCATCGCCGGCCTGATCGCCCTGTTCGGCTACGACGGCTTCCTCTACTCGATCGGCTTCCTGGTCGCGTGGCTGGTCGCGCTGTTGCTGGTCGCCGAGTATCTGCGGAACTCGGGCCGGTACACGATGGCCGACGTGCTGGCGTTCCGGATGCGGCAGCGCCCGGTGCGGACCGCGGCGAGCGTCTCCACCGTCGTCGTGTCGATCTTCTACCTGATCGCCCAGATGGTCGGCGCGGGCGCACTCGTGTCGCTGCTGCTGGGCATCAAGCCGGGCGCGACGTTCCTGGGCATGGACGCGGACACCGCCAAGGTGGCCACGATCATCCTGGTGGGCGCGCTGATGATCATCTACGTGACGGTCGGTGGCATGAAGGGCACCACCTACGTCCAGATCGTCAAGGCCTTCATGCTGATGACCGGCGCCCTGGTGATGACGATCTTGGTGCTGGTGCACTACAAGTTCAACCTGTCGTCGCTGCTCGGCGATGCCGCGGCGCAGTCCGGCAAGGGCGACGCCTTCCTGGAACCCGGCTTGCGGTACGGGGTGGAGAGCGCCAGCGCCTCCACCACCTTCTACAGCAAGATGGACCTGATCTCGCTGGGTATCGCGCTGGTGCTCGGCACGGCCGGCCTGCCGCACATCCTGACCCGGTTCTACACGGTGCCGACGGCCCGGATCGCCCGTAAGAGCGTGCTCTGGGCAATCGGCATCATCGGCGTCTTCTACCTGTTCACCCTGGCCCTCGGCTTCGGCGCGGCGGCCCTGGTGGGCGGGAAGGCGATCACCGCGCAGGACAAGGCCGGCAACACCGCGGCACCGCAGCTCGCCCAGCGGCTCGGCATCGACTATCTCGGCGGGGATACCGGCGGATCGATCCTGCTGGCGGTGATCGCGGCGGTCGCTTTCGCCACGATCCTCGCGGTGGTCGCGGGTCTTACCCTGGCGTCGTCGTCGAGCGTGGCGCACGACTTCTACGCCAACGTGATGCGCCGCGGTCAGGCCTCCGAACGCCAGGAGGTCGGGGTCGCCCGGGTCGCCGCCTTCGTCATCGGTGCGATCGCGATCACTCTGTCAATTTTCGCGCAGAGTCTCAACGTGGCGTTCCTGGTGGCGCTCGCGTTCGCGGTGGCCGCCTCGGCGAACCTGCCCACGGTGCTCTACAGCCTCTTCTGGAAGCGGTTCAACACCTCCGGCGCGCTGTGGTCCATCTATGGCGGTTTGTCCGTCGCGGTACTGCTGGTCTTCTTCTCGCCGGTGGTGTCCGGTTCGGCGACGGCCATGTTCCCAGGTCACGACTGGCATTGGTTCCCGCTGTCGAACCCGGGCATCATCTCGATCCCGGCCGGCTTCTTCTTCGGCTGGCTAGGCACGGTCCTCTCGAAGGAAGACGACACCGCGAAGTACGCGGAGCTCGAAGTCCGGTCGCTCACCGGATACGGCGCGCACTGACCGACAGTCAACACGGGTGGGGCCGGTGGTGAACGCCACCGGCCCATCTCCCACATTCGTGCCGACCCGGCGTCGATACCAGGGCGTACGTGCATCCGGTCCGTAACCTGGTCACCATGTCAGCTACCACCTCTGGGTCCGGACGAGCCTCCGTTCCGCCGGCCGGCGGCCGGGCCTCGGTCCGCCGCGACGAGTACGCGCCCGGACCGGGCAGGGGCGGACTCCCCCCTCAGGTCCCGCCTCCGGGGCCGGGCGGACGGCCGTACAAGGGACGCCGCAAGCCCCGCTGGGGCCGCATCGCGCTCCTCGCCGGCCTGGCCGTCCTGATCATCGCGGTGATCGCCGGCATCTCGCTGTACGGCTACGCGAACGGCCTGGACAAGAACCTGAAGCGGACCGACGCGTTCTCCACGCTGACCGGTGACCGGCCGCAGACCGCCGTCGAGGGCGCGATGAACATCCTGCTGGTCGGCAGCGACTCGCGCGACCCGGACACCAACGACGGCAAGGCCAACGCCTGGCGGGCGGACACGCTGATGCTGATGCACGTCCCGAAGGACCACAAGAGCGCGCAGCTCATCTCGATCCCCCGCGACTTCTGGGTCACCATCCCGAAGAGCAACAGCGCGGCCTGCTCAGACGGGAGCCGCGCCAAGATCAACGCGTCCTTCGCGTTCGGTGGGCTGCCGCGCGCGGTGCACACCGTCGAGTGCCTCACCGACGTGCACATCGACCACGTGGTGGCCATCGACTTCGGCGGCTTCAAGGAGGTCACCGACGCGCTCGGCGGCGTCGACCTGTACGTGGAGAAGACCATCAAGTCGATCCACAAGCCGTACCGGACGTTCACCAAGGGCACCATGCACATGAACGGTGACCAGGCCCTGGACTACGTGCGGCAGCGCTATCAGTTCCCGCGCGGCGACTTCGACCGCATCAAGCACCAGCAGGAGTTCCTGAAGGCGCTGATGGACAAGGCGGCGAGCAGCGGCACCATCACCAACCCGGGCAAGCTCAACGCCTTCCTCAAGGCGACCACGGCCGCCGTCACGGTCGACGAGAAGTTCTCGCTGACCGACACCGCGCTCGACCTCAAGAGCATCCGGGGCAACGACCTCACCTTCATCACCACGCCCAACAAGGGCAGCGAGACCATCAACGGCCAGTCCGTGGTGGTGTCCGACCGGGAGAAGGCGCTGGCGCTGTTCAACGCGGCACGCGACGACAAGATGAGCGCCTGGATGGCGGCGAACGTGAAGCCCAAGGCCGGATCCAACTGAGACGCCGTACGCTTGGTGACGTGTTCGGACCACAAGTTCCCAGCGTTTCCGCTGACCAGGTCAAGCCCGACGTCTACCTGCTCGACGTGCGCGAGCCCGACGAGTGGGAGGCGGGGCACGCCCCCGGCGCGCACCACGTGCCCATGATGGAGATTCCCGCCCGCGTGAGCGAGGTGCCCACCGATACCGAGGTGGTGGTGGTCTGTCGTTCCGGCGGCCGCTCCAGCCAGGTCGTGGGTTACCTGCTCGGCAACGGCTACGACAACGTACGCAACCTGGACGGCGGCATGCGGTCCTGGAATGCCGCCGGCCGCGAGATGGTCAGCGAGAACGGTCGACCGGCCCAGGTGTTGTGAGCGACTACCGCCCATTGGTCTTCGCCCACCGCGGCGGGGGCGACGCCCTGCCGGAGCACACGCTCGGGGCCTACCTCCGCGCGCTCGACGAGGGCGCGGACGGCCTCGAGTGCGATGTGCGGCTGACCCGCGACGGCCACCTGGTGTGCGTGCACGACAGCAAGCTGGACCGCACCAGCAACGGCCGTGGCCGGGTCAGTACGAAGACCCTGGCGGAGCTCGACACTCTGGACTTCGGCTCCTGGCATCCCGGCTACCCGGCCGACGAGGAGCCGCTGCCGGACCTGACCCGGCTGCTCACGCTGGATCGGCTGCTGGAGACCGTCCGTGGTCACGGGCGGGACGTGCGATTACTCATCGAGACCAAACACCCGTCACGCTACGGCGCGGAGGTCGAGCGCAAGCTGGTCGAGACGCTGCACCGGCACTGTCTCGCCGACCCGAAACCGGACGATCCGGTGCATGTCACGGTGATGTCGTTCGCCGCGCTGGCGCTGCGCCGGATCCGCGCCTTGGCTCCCGCGATCCCGACGGTCTACCTGCTGGAGATCCTGCCGCCCGGGGCCGGTCGGGGGCGGCTGCCGTTCGGCGCGCGGATCGCCGGGCCGGGCATCAGCCTCGTGCGGTCGCGGCCCGGGCTGCTTCCGGCGATCAAGGCGGCGGGGCATCGGGCGTACGTGTGGACCGTGAACGACGAGGCGGACCTGAAGCTTCTTCTGGGGTATCAGGTCGATGGCGTGATCACCGACCGCCCCCGTTTCGTCCTCGATCATCTGAGTCATATGTGACGTCCGACACTGTCTGGTGAATAGGGCCCCGATCCTCGGGACGGCCTCTGCCGAAAACCCGGGAAGCGAGGCAAACTCGCAGTCATGCCGGAGCGTCCCGACTACCCCGCCCTGATTCGTGGTCAGATCGCGGTCCTCGACCGGATCAATGCGGGCGAGGCCGGCCTGCCCGTGCTCCAGCAGATCGTCTGCCTCGCGCAGGAGGTGCTCGGCGGCCGCGGCGCCGGGTATGCCGAATACGCGACCGGCCACGGCCGGATCGTCGCCGCCACCGGCGCGTGTGCGCCCGCGCTCGGCCGCAAGGTGAGCCGTGACGACGCCCGGCTCAGCGGCGGGCGCAGCCTGCTGATCCCGCTCGACTCGGTGAACGACGAGTTCGCCAAGCAGATCGAGGGCGGCGACGTGCACCGCATGCTCGGCGCCCGCTGCGAGACCGGCGAGCAGACGGTCGGCTCGCTGCACGTCTACTTCGGCGACGACCAGGGCGACCCCGGCCACGAGGACCACGCGGTCCTGGAGCTGCTGGCGAGCTGGATCGGCCGGCTCTACGAGAGGCAGCCGGGCCTGCCGGTGCACGGCGACGCGCGGCGGCCGGACAACCGCGATCTCTGGGTGGCCGTGACCAGCCACGAGCTGCGCACACCGGTCACCGTGATCAAGGGGTACGCGGACACGCTGACCAACCACTGGGACTCGCTCGGCGAGACCGGCCGGCAGGAGGCCGTGCGGATCATCGGGACCCGGGCCGGCGAGCTGGCCCGCCTGGTCGACCGGTTACTGTCCGCGACCAGCGAGGACGGCGAGATCGGTGCGGCGCCGGCCGGCCCGTTCGACCTGTCCGAGGCGCTCCGGCACGCGGTCGGGGAACTCCCCGCCGACCTGCGCAACCGGATGATCCTCAACAATCTGCCGGACGACCTGCCCAAGGCGTACGGCGAGCGGGACACCATCGCCACGATCCTGACCGAGCTGGCCACGAACGCGGAGAAGTATTCGGCGCCGGACACGATGGTCGAGCTCTGTGCCGGCGTGGACGAGGAGACGCTGCGGTTCCGCGTCTCCGACCGGGGGGTGGGCATCCGCCCGGAGCACGTCGAGCGGGCGTTCGAGCGATATTGGCAGGGCGACTCCGGCGATCGGCATCATCCGGGTGCCGGGCTGGGGCTTTATCTCGTACGCCGGTTGGTCGAGCGACAGCAGGGCTGGGTCTCGTTGCGGCCCCGCGAGGGCGGCGGGACGACCGCGGAAGTCCGGCTTCCGCGCGCGTAAGGGGCTTTTCCGGGGGGACACGGACTAACCGAGTGTCCTTTTCCGGCATTCACCGCTTAGGCTCTGACGCCGTGAGCAAGCGCCGGAACCAACGCCAGAACGCACCCAAGCGCGAGAAGGTGCGGGACATCTTCGTCGCCCGTCCCTTCGAGGGCCTGACGGACGAGCCGGAGTGGATCGCCCTGCGCGAGCTGGTGCCGGCCGCGTCCGCGCCGCTCACCCTCAAGCCGGAGATCATCGAGGAGTACGGGGACCGGCCCGTGGTGCTCTCCACGGTGCTGCCGATGGCGTGGCCGGCGATGACGCGTACGGACGGCCGGGTGTTCATCGGTCTGCAGCGGCATGTGCAGTCCGGTGACGTGTCCCGCGACCTGGCGGTGGCGATCCTCAGCGCGCTGCGCACCGAGCCGGGCGCCACGGTGTCCGTCCCGGCGCTGCCCGGCGAGGGCCTGCGCCTGCAGGACGTGCTGGTCGACGGCCCGCTCGAGATCACCATGCACGACAGCTTCGAGTACTGGCTCGACGCCAGCCAGGCCGAGGACCCGAACGTGAAGGCGTCCCTCGAACGGGCGAACGCCTCGATCTACCCGACCGTGCGGATGAGCGCGGCGCACGCCGCGTACTGGTGCCGCGTCGCGCCCGAGAAGGGGCACGTGCGCTGGGTGCTCCCCGAGCCGGAGGATCAGGCGCTGGACGCGCTGGCCCGGCTCTCCGCGAGCAACGACCTGCTGCTCGGCGAGAACACGAAGTTCGCCGGCATGTTCCGGGCGCACGGCCTGCTGGTCCCGGTCTGGGACCTGCCGGGCGAGCCGGAGGCGATCGACTGGGAGGCCCCGCTGGCCGACTTCGCCAAGCGGTACGCGGACACGCTCGGCGAGACGGGCGCCCTGGAGGCCGACGCCCGCCGAGCTAAACAGGGCCTGATCGGCCGGCAGCTGACGCTGCGCTAGGCCTGGAGAGCCTCGCGCTGAACTGGGCAGCTCATGCAGCGGGGGCCGCCCCGGCCGCTGCCCAGTTCCGAGCCGCGGATGCGGACCACCTCGATGCCGGCGCGCTCCAACTGCGCGTTGGTCTCGACGTTTCGCTCGTAGGCGACGCAGACGCGCGGGGCGATGGCCAGCGTGTTGTTGCCGTCGTCCCATTGCTCGCGCTCGGCGGTGACGGGGTCCAGGCCGGTGTCGATGGTGCGCAACCGCTCGATGCCCATCGCCTCGGCGGCGGCCTGCAGGAACGGGCGCGGCCCCCGCGCCCGCGGCTCCCCGTCCGGCCCGGCCGTCACGGTGAACGCCTGCAGCGTGTCGGCGATGTTCGGATACATCACCACCGCGTCCACGTCGACCATCGTGCAGACCGTGTCCAGGTGCATCGTGGCCCGCTCCTGGGCGATCGGCACCGCCAGGATCGTGTCGGCCAGCCCGGCGGCGAACACCCGGCGGGCGAGCCGCTCGGCACCGGCCGGCGTGGTGCGCTCGCCGACCCCGATCGCCACCACCCGCGGGGCCAGCAGCAGCACGTCGCCGCCCTCGAGGTTCTCCAGGCTCGGGTCGTACAGCAGGTCGGTGCCCGCGAAGCGCGGGTGGTACCGGTAGATGGCCCGGGTCAGCGTCGTCTCGCGGCCGCGGGCCGGCATGGCCAGGCTGGTGACCGCCGCCCGATCGTGCACCCACAGCGAAGAGTCCCGCGTGAACAACAGGTTCGGCAGCGGGTCGATGACGAAGTCGAGGCGGTCCATCATCTCGTAGACCAGACCGCCGGGGCCGGGCTTCAGCTCTTCATGGGCGAGACCGGCCATGAGAACGTCGGCAAGGCGCTGGGCGTCCTGGTCGTCCAGGTACTGCCGGATCCGCTCCCGCAGGGCGTCACCCAGCCGCTGGTCGGCCAGGACGCTCTCGGACAATTCCGCGCGGGCCTGCGGGACGGCCAGCGTCTCGGCGAGCAGGGTGCCGAGGTGCAGGACCTCGACGCCGCGCGAGCGCAGGGCCTCGGCGAACGCGTCGTGCTCCTCCTGGGCGCGCGTCACCCAGGGAATTCCGTCGAAAAGGAGCGAATCGTTATTTCTGGGGGTCAACCGCGCGAGCTCGGCGCCCGGCCGGTGCAGCAGGACCGTGCGGAGCGGGGCGACTTCACTGTCAACGTAGTGCACCACCTGGGGATCCTCCGGTACTCAGTGCGTTCGTCCGACCACGTTCCGTACTAGATCATGGGACATCGGTGCGCGAATGCGAAGGTGAGGCTAACTTGGTTCTCGAACTGGCCGAACGGGAGAACAGACCGTGAGATGCACTATCCGCAAGAAGTTCTGGTGCATGAATGCGGCATTCATCCCCACTCACTCCCCTTTCTTTCCTCTTCACCGTCTTGCCTCCGTAGGGGGCCAAGCACGTACGGTGATGTGAAAGAGAGCCCGAAGGACCTTTTGCCGGAGGTCGCAGTGACTGTCTTCCCAGCCCGCCCTGCTCTGCCCGTATCGCCCAAGACTCTCAACCCGCTGGCCCAGCCGTCCACCGCCCTGGATGCGCCGCCGCGTCAGTCACCTGTCGAGTGGGCCCGTCGCCGTCGTGCCGAGAAGGAAGCTCGCCGTCTCGAAGCCGCGGGCGCCCGGGCGCTCACCCGTCTCGACCGCCTCGGACCGAACTGGCACATCGTCGACTGGCCGCGCACCGACGCGCAGGGCTATTACGAGCCCGACCTGGCCGACGACCGCGCCGGCTTCCTGGCCATCGGCCCCGGCGGCGTGTACGCCGTCACGGTGGCCGACCACGGCCGCGCCCGCGTCCTGATCGCCGGTGACGTGGTGCAGATCAACGGGAAGCGCCCGCAGTACGTGGCCGAGGCCCGTCGTGAGGCCCGCCGCGCCAGCAAGGCCCTGTCCGCCGCCGTCGGCCTGAGTGTCCCGGTCACCCCGGTGCTCACTTTTGTCGGTTCCGGCGTGATCAGCGTGCACGGCCTGCCCAAGGAGGTCCTGGTCGCGACCGACAAGGAGCTCGACCGGCTGCTCATCGCCGGCGGCGCCCGGATCTCGCCGGCCACCGCGAGCAAGCTCTCAGCCGTCGCGGAGCACCCCGCCACCTGGGCAAACGCGCCCTACCGTCCGGCCGGCGACTATCGCTGGTACCGCGACGGACAAACGGCCGCTGACAAGCGACCAGTACGCCGGTAACGTTCCTCCCAGTGTCGTCGACGGGATAGGCGCCGTGGCGAGCGATCGGAAACGGTCGCGGCCACGGCTCCCCCATCGAAGCGGAGGAGCGAGGAGGACCGGGTGGCCCACGTCGAGCTCTCACTCTCGGGAGCGTTCGTGCCACAGGCGCGCACGCCGGCCGAGGCCGAGTTCGTCCCGGGTGTCGAGCGATGGACGGCCACGGTGGCAGCGGCCACCGAACCGTGCATGATCATCGACACTTCCACCGCGATCCTGGCCGTGTCGGTTTCGGCCGGCGAGCTGCTCGGCCTGGGCAAACCGCCGGAGGCCATCGGCCAGCCGCTGGGTGCGGTGCTGCGCCTGCTGGACTTCACCGCGGGCGCGGGCGCGCTCGAGGAGTCGGACGCCGAGAAGATCCCGCCCCTGCTGGCGATCCGCAGCGAGCGTCTCGCGCGCGGGTTGCTGCGGGTGGTGCCGGGTCCCGGCGAGACCCCGTTGACCGTCGACGCGATCGCCACGCCGCTGCTGGAGGGCGAGCGGGTGGCCGGTTCATTGACGTTCTTCTCGGCGGTGCGTTACTAGATCGCCGGGGTGTGGCGATCGCCGCACTGGGCAAGGTTGATCGGCTGAACGTAGTCTGCGTTCATGCTCGATCTAGACCTGTTACCGGAGGAGTACGCGGTGTGCCGGCTGCCGGCCGGTTCGCCGATGCCTGCCTCGCTGGGCAACGGTCCGGACGACAAGACCGTCATCTCGCTGAGCTGGACGTCGGAGGAGCTCTCCATCATCTGCCCGGCGGACCGGGTGCCGCCGGACGCGATCGCCGACACCGCGTGGCGTTGCCTGCGCGTGGTGGGTCCGTTCGATCTCGCGCTCACCGGGGTGCTGGCGTCGCTGATCGGCCCGCTCGCCGACGCCCGCGTGAACATCGTGACCTTTTCCACATATACGACGGATTATCTGCTGGTGCCGACCGTGCGCCTGACCGAAGCGGTGGACACGCTCACGAAGGCCGGTCATCGCATCTCGTCGTGACCGCGCACCGGCCTACCATGTCGGCGTGTTCCCCCGCACACGCGTGATCCCCTTGGCCGGCGCCGTGATCGGCCTGCTCGCGGCCTGCGGTGTGCCGCCGCAGCCGCTACCGACGTCGCCGGCGTTCACCGCGCCGAGCACCGCGCCCGTCGCGTCCGGACCGGCCTACCCCGCGGCCACCCTGCCGACCGCGGTGCCGACCTTCACCGGCTTCCCCACGACCATTCCCCCGTACGCCTACCCGACCACCACGGTCGCGCCCACGACGCCGCCGACGACGAAGTCACCCACGCCGACGCCCTCGCACGCGGCCAAGTGCGCCACCGCGCCCACCGGAGCCCAGATCCTGACGTTGATCAAGGGCAAGCCGGGCATCCCGACCGAGCCGTTACGGGTGTTCGACGGCCCGTTCTGCTCGGGCACCTGGTCGTTCACGAGGGTCGAGGTCACCGGCGAGAACGCGGACGAGACCGACCCGCTGCTGGTGATCAGCACCGGCAGCGGCAGCGCTCTCACGCTCGTCACGGCCGGCTCGGACGTCTGCATCGACCGCGTCCAGACCGAGGCCCCACCCGGCATCCGGGTCCTGGCCTGCGGCTTCTAATCGAAGATGCCGCCGAGGATGCCGCCGCTGCTCTGCTGCTGGCCGCCCGCGGCCCCGGCGAGGCCGCCCGGGGGCTCCTCCGAAGGCTGGACGACGACGAAGCCCTGACCCGCGAAGCTCATCGTGAAACGCTCGCCCGTGGTGCGGCCCAGCAGCGTACCCAAACCCATCTGATCGGCCCGGTGGTAACCGGTCTGCAGGCCCGCCGACCAGCAGATCGCGGCCTGCGGGTCGACGTAGGTCGGCTGGTCGACGGTCAGCACCACCGGGGTGCCCTTGGTCGTCACCGCGATCCGGCCCTGGCCGCTGAACACGCAGTTGAACAGGCCGGAGTTGGACATCATGCCGGCGCCGCCGACCATCTTGATGTCGTACTTCAGGGTCGAGTCGAAGGCGAGCACATTCGCGCCGTTGATGGAGAGCGCGTCGCCACCGTCCAGGTCGATGAGGTGGACGTCGGACGCGTTCTCGGCGAGGAAGACGTCACCCCGGCCGCGCACCCGCATCAGCGGCACGCCCTCGCCGGTGAGCTTCTGCTTGAGGAACTTGCCGATGCCGCCCGAGCCGAGCGCCTCGAAGCGCACCTCACCCTGGTACGCCACCATCGAGCCGACGCGAGCCATGAACTCACCGTTCAGCTCGGCCTTGAGCAGCTTCGAGTTCTGCAGCCGGAGGCCGGGCTGGGCCGACTCCTTCTCGAGGTTGTCCGCCGAGAAAAGCTCGCTACGCATGAACGTCCCTCCTGTTGGATGTCTCCGTCAGGGTAGGAGGCGGCGTCGAGGCGAGAGGCCGGTTCAGCCCCATCCCAACTCGTGCAGGCGGTGTTCGTCGATGCCGAAATGGTGGGCGATCTCGTGCACCACGGTGATCGCGACCTCGTCGATGACGTCGTCCTCGGTGTCGCAGATCTGCAACGTGGGCAGCCGGTAGATGGTGATGCGGTCGGGCAGCACACCGGCGTAGTTCCAGCCGCGGTCGGTGAGCGCCGTGCCCTCGTACAGGCCGAGGAGACCGTCACCGCCGCCCGGCGGCGAGTCCTCGACCATGAACACCACGTTGTTCATCACCGACATCAGCTCTTGGGGCACCTCGTCGAGGGCCTCGCCGACCAGTTCCTCGAAGCGTTCACGACTCATGTCGACCGGCACGGCGTTCATTGTGCGCTGAAAAGCTGAAGGCCGATGCGGTCGAGCCGGCCGCATCGGCCTCTGGGAGTGGTCGTCAGGTCAGGCGAGCTTGGCGCTGAGCGAGATCTGGGCGCCCGGGGAGAGCAGGCGCGAGATCGGGCAGTTCGCCTTCGCCTGCTCAGCCAGCTTCACGAAGGTCGCCTCGTCGGCGCCCGGGACGGTGCCCTCGGTCTCGAGGTCGATGCGGGTGACGCCGAATCCGGCGTCGCCCTTGTCGAGGTGCACCTTGGCGGTGGTCTGGACGGATGTGCCGGTGAAGCCCGCGTTGGCGAGCTCGGCCGATAGGGCCATCGAGAAGCAGCCGGCGTGCGCGGCGCCGATCAGCTCCTCCGGGTTAGTTCCCTCACCCTCTTCGAAACGGGACTTGAAGGAGTAGTTCCCCTGAATACCACCCTTACCGGTCTTCATAGTGCCGGAACCCTCGGTGAGGTTCCCCTGCCATTGAGCCGAAGCAGTGCGAATAGGCATAGCGGAAACGCTAGTCCATCCGATCGCCGGTGGCCGCTCGACCGGGCAGGAGGACATCATGGGTCTCATGGCCTCCCCGCAGCAGCAGCCGATCGACATCACCGGGCCCGAGGAGGTCGTCGAGTTCGGCCCCGCGCCGCCGTCGCGCGCCAGGTGGAACAGCACGACGCTGCGCAGCCTCGCGGCCGACCGGCGGGCCGTTCCGCTGACCGCGGTGCTGGCCGCGGCGGCCTTCTTCGCGGCGATCATCTCGGAGTGGCAGATCACCACCGTCGACCAGCAGTTCTCGCTGTCCGGGGTGGGACGCGTCGCGCTGCCCACCGGGGTGGCCGACCTGGGTGCGCTCGGCACCGGCTTCATGATCGGCGTGTTCCTGCTGGCGGTGACCATCGTGCTCACGATGTTCGGGCCGCCGGCCGGCCGGCACTACGCGCGGCTGATGGGCCTGAGCGCGGGCGGCACGCTGCTCGGCCTGCTGTTCGCGATCACCTTCGTGCTGGGCAGCGACAGCCGGACGGTCCCTCGCACCTTCATCGAGGTCGACCGCAATGACGTCCAGATCGCGTACGGCCGGGGGGTGTGGTGTGCGGTCGCCGGCGCCATCCTCGCCCTGATCGCGCTGTATCTGGCGGGCCGGCACGTGTCCCCGGCCGCCGGCGAGACGGGCGCCGCGGGCGACACCGTCGAGCACGTCGACGAGCCCGCCGCCGTGTGGTCGTGGCGGCGGCCGCCGGCCCCGAACGGGGACCAGCGCCCGGACGAGCCGCTCGGCCTGACCGTGATGCCGGCACAGCCGTTCACCCCGGCGCCGGGCGACCGCGATCACCCCAACGGCTCGCACGGCATATCCGGATGATGATCCGGGCGGCTCGCCGGTAGGCTCGGCGCGTGATTGACCTGCGTCTGCTTCGCGACGACCCCGAACGGATCCGCGCCAGCCAGCGACTGCGCGGCGAGTCCACCGACGTGGTGGACGCGCTGCTGCGCGCCGACGAGGAGCGCCGAGCCGCCACCCAGCGGTTCGAGTCCCTGCGGGCCGAGCAACGCTCGCTGAGCAAGCAGGTGCCGAAGGCGTCCGGCGACGAGCGCACCGCCCTGCTGGCCCGCACGAAGGAGCTGGCCGGCGAGGTCAAGGCGGCCGAGGCGGCGAGCACGCAGGCCGACGAGACGCTGCGCGCGGCCCACCTCGCGGTGCCCAATGTGGTGCAGGACGGCGTCCCGCCGGGCGGCGAGGACGACTTCGTGGTGCTGCGCGAGGTCGGCGACATCCCGCGCATCGAGAACCCGAAGGACCACCTGGAGCTCGGCGAGGCGCTCGGCGCCATCGACACCGAGCGTGGGGCGAAGGTGTCCGGCTCGCGGTTCTACTTCCTGACCGGGGTGGGCGCGCTGCTGCAGCTCGGCCTGTTGCAGATGGCGATCGCCCAGGCCGTCGAGCACGGGTTCACCCCGTCGATCACGCCGACCCTGGTCAAGCCCGAGTCGATGGAGGGCACCGGCTTCCTCGGCGCGCACGCCAGCGAGGTCTACCGCCTGGAGGCCGACGACCTCTACCTGGTGGGCACGTCGGAGGTGGCGCTCGCGGCGTACCACTCGAACGAGATCTTGAACCTCGAGGGCGGATCGGAGCGCTTCGCCGGCTGGTCGACGTGTTACCGCCGGGAGGCCGGGTCGTACGGCAAGGACGTGCGCGGCATCCTGCGCGTGCACCAGTTCGACAAGGTCGAGATGTTCTCCTTCGTGCGGCCCGAGGAGGCGACCGACGAGCACCAGCGGCTCCTCGCGATGGAGGAGGAGATGCTGGCCAAGGTCGAAATCCCGTACCGGGTGATCGACGTGGCCGGCGGTGACCTGGGCTCGAGCGCGGCCCGCAAGTTCGACTGCGAGGCCTGGGTGCCGTCGCAGGGGCGGTACCGCGAGGTGACCTCGACGTCGAACTGCACCACGTTCCAGGCGCGGCGGCTGAACATCCGGTACCGCGACGAGGACGGCAAGACGCAGACCGCGGCCACGCTGAACGGCACGCTCGCCACCACCCGCTGGCTGATTCCGATCCTGGAGAACCACCAGCAGCCGGACGGTTCGGTGCGGGTGCCGAAGGCCCTTCAGCCGTACCTTGGCGGCCGTGACGTACTTGAACCCCGTCGCTAACGCTTAATACACCCACCGGCTACCAAAAGTCATAGCCGCTGGTAGTTGCGTGGGTGTACCGTTTTCCTTCCGCCCTCCGCGGGGGTTGCCCCACCCTCGGAGGTATCAATGGCACGGCCTGGACTCCCCAAGCTGATCGCTACCGATCTCGACGGCACCCTCGTGCGCAGCGACGACACCGTGTCCGCGTACACCCATGAGGTCCTCGATCGCGTCCGGGCCGCCGGTATCCGGGTGGTCGGTGCCACCGGGCGTGGCCCGCGGCTCGCCTCGCTCACCCGCGGCGACATCCGCGCCGCCGACTACCTGGTGATGGCCCAGGGCGGCTGGGTGCTCGACCAGGCCGAGTCGGAATACATTCTGCGGTCCCGGTTGTCCGGGCCGGCCCTGGCCCGCGTGCTGGCCGATCTGGAGGCCGAGGTCGGTCCGCTTTCGGTGATGGTCGAGGCGCTGGAGCATGACGACGCCCCGCTCTGGGGCGACTACGACCCGACCTGGCGGTACCCGGTCGCCTTCGAGACCCGGACCCGCAACGCCTGCCTCACCGGTGACGTGATCAAGGGGTTCGCGCGGTCCTTCACGCACGACGTGGACGAGCTGCTCGCGGTGGCCCGCCGGGTCGTGCCGCCCGAGGTCGCCACGGTGACCCAGGCCGGGCTGAACTACCTGGAGATCTGCCCGCCGCACGTGGACAAGGGCACCGGCCTCGCGGTCGTGGCGCAGTCGATCGGGGTCGACCCGGCCGACGTGCTGGTCTTCGGCGACATGCCGAACGACCTGCCGATGTTCGCCTGGGCCGGCTGGGGGCGGGTCGCGGTCGCGAACGCCCACCCGGCGCTACGCGACGCGGCCGACGAGCTCACCTTGTCCAACGACGAGGACGGCGTGGCCGTCTACCTGGACCGGCTACTCTCGAATTGATGGACTCCTACCGCCTGGTCGCCACCGACATCGACGGCACGCTGATCCGCGAAGACGGAACGCTCAGCAAACGCACCCTCGACGTCATCGCCGAACTCCCGGTGCCGCTCGTCGTGGTCACCGGCCGCCCGGTCCGCTGGCTGACGCAGCTCTACGACCAGATGGCGGAGCCGGTGCCGGCCGTCTGCGCGAACGGTGCGGTGGTCTACGACCCGGACACCGACGAGATCCTGCGCGCCGCCCCGCTCGACGTCGACCTGCTCAGCGACGTGGTCAAGCGGCTGCGCGACGCGGTGCCGGACATCAGCCTGGCGGTGGAGGTCGAGGACGGCCGCGCGTTCCGCTACGAGGCGGCCTGGCCGGTGCGCTGGGAGCCCGAGCACGACCTGGCCCGGGTGCTGACCAGCCCGGAGGAGCTGCTCTCGGCACCGGCCGTGAAGCTGCTCGCCCGCTCGGCGAGCCACGCTCCCGACGAGTTCTTCGAGCTGGTCAGCGGCACACTCGGGGATGCCGCGGAGCCGACCCGCTCGTCGTCCAGCGCGCTTGTCGAGATCTCCGCGTCCGGCGTGACCAAGGCGGCCGGGCTGGCGTGGCTGTGTGAGCACGAGGGCATCGAGGCGGCCGAGGTGATCGCCTTCGGCGACATGCCGAACGACATCCCGATGCTGACCTGGGCGGGCCGGTCGGTGGCGATGGGCAACGCGCACCCCGCCGTCAAGGCGGTCGCCGACGAGGTCACCAGGACCAACGACGAGGACGGGGTGGCGCGTTACCTGCGCGAACTCTTCGACCTATAGGTATTGCCCGGTGCGGCCCTCGCGGACCTCACCGCCCGGCTGGCTGGGCATGCCCGGGATCATCCCGTTCGGGTTCATCGGCAACGCCGGGCGGCCGCCACGCATCTGCTCGAGCTGGAGGCGGGCGGCCATCTGCTGCGCCACCAGCGCCGCCTGGATGCCGTGGAACAGGCCCTCCAGCCAGCCGACCAGCTGGGCCTGCGCGATCCGCAGCTCGGACTCGCTGGGCGGTGACTCGCCCTCGAACGGCAACGACAAGCGTTCCAGTTCCTCGCGCAGCTCGGGGGCCAGGCCGTCCTCGAGCTCGGTGATCGAGCGCTGGTGGATCTCGCGCAAGCGGCCGCGGCTGGCCTCGTCGAGCGGTGCCGCGCGCACCTCTTCGAGCAGCTGCTTGATCATGCTGCCGATGCGCATGACCTTGGCCGGCTGCTCGATCAGGTTGCCCGGTTCCTCGGGCGTGAGCGAGCCGTCCGCCTCGACCGTGCCCATCGGACGCCCGTCGGGTCCGACCACGATGACGGATCCGTCTTCCTGGTTTTCCGGCTGCGGCTGCTTGTCGTCGGTCATGCGAACCATCTTCCCGCACGAACGCACCTCAAGCGCCAAGGGCCTCTCCAGCCTTCAATACGCCCGGACGCAACTCGGCCACCGCGCACTTCACGCTGCCGCCGCCGCGTTTGAGCTCGGTGAGCTCGACGTGCACGGGCAGGTAGCCGGCCGCGCGCACCTTGTCACCCATCGCCACCGCCTCGGTGTTGAGGACGACGTGACGACCATCACTGACCAGGTTGAGCCCGAAGGCCTCGGCGTCGTGCCGGTCGGCGATCACCGCGTCCGGGAAGAGCTGGGCGAGCACCCGCTGCGAGGCCGGCGAGAAGGCGTCCGGGTAGTAGGCGATGTGCCGGTCGTCGAGCGCCGCGAGCGCCGTGTCCAGGTGGTAGAAGGCCGGGTCGACCAGTTTGAGCGAGATGACCGGCCGGCCCAGCACCTCCTGCGCCTCGGCGTGCGCCGCCGGGTCGGTCCGGAAGCCATAACCCGCCAACACCATTCCCCCGTACGCCTCCGGCAGGTAAGCGAAGTCGCCCTCCCCCTCGTTGACGTGCCCTGGGCTGGCGAAACTCCACTCCCCGCTCGCGTAGAACAGCTGGTGGGCGTCGGCCTCGGCGGCGCGCTGCGGAAACTTGAACCGTGCCCCGTAGACCTTGCCGTCGACCGAGAACGCGCCGTTGGCCGCGTACACCATGTCGGGCAGGCCGGGCACCCCGTTCAGGACGTGCACCGTGTGGCCGAGATCGGCGAGCGTGGTGCGCAGCATCTCCCACTGCCGGAAGGCCAGCGTGGCGTCGACCGGCGCGGTCGTGTCCATCCAGGGGTTGATCGCGTACTCGACCGTGAAATGGTCCGGCGAACACATGAGATATGTCCTATTTCGCGGCAAGCGGTCGCTGTGGTTCATGAGGTAGAGCGTAGGTAGGCTTCATTGCACGAAACAGCGACTTTTCTTGTGTGTTGGAGGCGAATCGTTGCAGATGGACGCCGTTGACCAGCGAATCGTTGCGCTGCTGGTGGCGGATGCTCGCGCGTCGTACGCCGACATCGGGGCGAAGGTCTCGCTGTCCGCGCCGGCGGTGAAACGACGCGTCGATCGGCTTCGATCAGCCGGGGTGATCAAGGGATTCACCGCGGTCATCGACCCGGCCGCGGTCGGCTGGACCACCGAGGCATTCGTCGAGCTCTTCTGCACCGGCCGCACCACCCCGGCGCAGATCACCGTGGCCACCCGGCGGCATCCCGAGGTGGTCGGCGCCTACACCGTGTCCGGTGAGGCGGACGCCCTGGTGCACCTGCGGGCGGCCGACATCGGGCACCTGGAGCAGGCGTTGGAGCGGCTGCGGGCGGAGCCGTTCGTGACCTCGACGCGCAGCATGATCGTGCTGTCCCGGCTGGTCGAGTCGCCCACGCCGGTGCCAAGCATGTAGAGACGCGGAACGCATTCGCGCGCCGGCCCGTCCAAGCCGACATGCGCCGTTCCGGGATCGTCGCCCTCCTCGCCGTACTGCCGTTGGCGGCCTGCACCACCACGTCGCCACCGCCACCCAAGCGCGCCGTCATGAGCCTCGTCGCGTTCGACTCCTGCGCCCAGCTCGAGAAGGAGCTGCGCAAGGCCGCCCAGGACAATCAGAAGCGCCCGCTGCCGGACACGGCCCGTGCGCCACTTGCCGCGGAGGCCGCGCCCGCTCAGGCCTCCGTCGAGGCGTACTCGGGAACGAATGTGCATGAGCAAGGCGTGGACGAACCGGACATGGTGAAGACGGACGGCCGCCGCATCGTGACCGTGTCCGGCGGGGTGCTGCGCGTGGTGGACGCGGCGTCGCGGACCGAGACCGGATCGCTCGCCCTGCGCCCGGAGCTCGGCGGTCCGGGCACGTTGTTGCTGGCCGGGGACCGCGCGCTGGTGCTGATGTCGCCGTCCGTCTCGCTGGCCATGGACGAGCGGATCGGCGGCCCGGTCGGTGTCGGCACCGAGATCCTGCTGGTCGACCTGACCGGCGCACCCCGCCTGATCAGCCGGTATCGCGGCGACGGCCGGCTGGTCGACGCACGCCAGAACGCCGACGTCGCCCGGGTCGTGCTGAGCAGCACGCCGCAGATCGACTCGCTGCTGCCGACCTGGGACGTCACCACCGGCACGTCGCGTACCGACGGCCGGCTCGGCTGCGAGCAGGTGAGCCGGCCCACCGGTTCCCCGTACTCCGGGACGCAGCTGATGCGGGTGCTGACGTTCGATCTGAGGGCACCGCGGCTCGACGACGGCGCCCCGGTCGGCGTGCTGGCCGACGGCGATGTCGTGTACGGCACGGCGAACAGCCTGTACGTGGCGAACAACCCGGGCTGGCGGCTCAACACGATGCTCAACGCGGCGGGTGTCGCGCGGCAGCCGATGGACGCCGAGATCTTCAAGTTCGACCTGCCCCCGGCCGGCAAACCGGTGCTGGCCGCGTCCGGCAAGGTCCCGGGCACGCTGCTCAACCAGTACGCGTTGTCCGAGTGGGACGGTCACCTGCGGGTGGCGACGACCGACTCGGTGAAGCAGAGCTCGGCCGTGCGCGTGCTGCGTCAACAGGACACGAAGCTGACCGAGGTGGGCGAGGTCGGCGGTCTCGGCGAGAACGAAAGGATCTACTCCGTACGCTTCATCGGCCCACGGGCGTACGTGGTGACCTTCCGCCAGACCGACCCGCTCTACAGCCTCGACCTGAGCGACCCGTCCCGTCCGCGCGTGACCGGCGAGCTGAAGATCACCGGCTTCTCGGCGCATCTCCAGCCGGTCGGCGAGAACCGCCTGGTCGGCATCGGTCAGGAGGCGACGACGCAGGGCCGAGCGACCGGCATGCAGGTGTCCCTGTTCGACGTGACCGACCCGGCCGCCCCGGCGCGCCTGGCGCAACATTTCGTGGCCGGCGCGTCGTCGGAGGCCGAGTACGACCCGCGCGCCCTGCTGTGGTGGCCGGCCACGAACCTGCTCGTCGTCCCGCTCGTGGGCGGCGCACTCGCCCTGCACGTCACGGCGGACGGCCTGCGCGAGGCGGGACAACTCGTCCCGCCCGCGCACGCCGTGCCGCGCCGCACGCTCGTCGTCGGCGATGTCTTGTGGACGGTCACCGACACCGGGTTGCTGGCGTCCCGCCTGTCCACCTTGGACCGGCTCGCCTGGCTCCCCGTCTGACTACAGATACATCCCCGGGCGGTGGTCGCCGTTGTCCTCCTTGGGCGGGACCGGCTTGTCGCCCTCGCCGAAGAACCGCTTCCCGCCGAACTCGCCGTGCAGCCGGTCGTCGAGCTCGTCGGCCAGACCCGTCATCACCTGCACCGCGAGCATGAGGTGGGTGGCCTGGAAGTTGCGCCCGAACACCGGGATGGACGCCCACACCGTGTCCTGCGCGCAGTACAGACGGCCGATCGGCATCCGGTTGGTCAGCTCGGACAGCTTCACGTAGAGCTGCTCGGTCGGCTCGACCTCGGTGAGGATCGGCGAGAAGACGTCGACCAGGGGCGGATTGTCGCGCACCCGGACGAAGACCATCGCCGACCCGGCCCGGATGCCGATGTCACCGTCGGTGTCCACCTGGAGCTGGTCGACAGTGGTCTTCGACATGGTCGCGACCACCGTGCGTACGCGTTCCTCCAACGGCACCACGTCGTCGGCGGCGTCGGCGAGCGCGGCCGAGAGCGTGCCGTCCTCGTCCAGGTCGTCGATGCTGGCGAGCTCGTCGAGGCTCGGCTCGTGCCGCGCGGTGCCCAGCGGCCCCGCGTCGATCGGCTGGTCCTCGTCGTCGTGCACCAGGTAGACCAGGAACGCGGGGTGCGGCGCACCGTACACATCGCGCAACGTGCGGGACACGATGGTCGCCAGCTGGGTGGAGCGCTCCAGCGAGGAGCTCAGCCCGAACGAGTCACCGGAACCCGGCAGCACGCCGGGCGGCGACCAGCCGAGCGCCACCAGATCGGCGACCGAGGCGCGGTCCATCCGATAACCCTCGGGCAGTCCGGCGTTGCCGACCGCGAGCGCCTCCACGACGCCGCCGTCACGCACCCGGATGCTCACGGAGTAGACCGCCATGCCGGTGCCCGACGCGGTCGGGTCGAGCGTCAGGTCGATGTGTCCACCCGGACTGAGTGAGTGCAGCACTCCGGCCAGCGCGCCGGCGAAGTCCCGCCAGGCCTCCGTCACCTTTGCTCGCAGATCGGCCGTGGTCGGCTCGTCGAGCAGCACACCCTCGGACGGATTTTCGTCCCCGGGGCTCGCAGACGTCATGATCGTCACCTCCGTTCCCGTCACCCTATCGACACGCGCGAGCCGGCTCGCCGCCCTCTCAGGTGCTGGGCGCGGGCCACCGCTCGGCCAGCGCTTTCACCCGCGCCGCGACCTCGGACGGATCCGCGCCACGACCCACGGCGAGGCCCATCAGGTACGCCGTGACCGGCGCACCCGGACGCACCACCTGGTGTGCGACGTCGCGTGCCATGTCCAGCACCGCACCGACCGGGATCTCGGCAGGATCGAGCCCGAGCTCGGCACCGGCGGCGGCGATCCATTCCTGGAGGTCGCTCAACTGGCCCACTCCTCAGCAGTCCGCAGGTCGTCGTCGGTGTCGCAGTCGAACCAGGGCGGCGGCCCCGGCCGGCGCCAGGAGACCTCGGCGACCCGCAAATACTCCATCAGCTCGCGGACCGAGGCGCCGTGCAGACTGCCGCGATCCGCGGCTAGTTTGCCGACCGCCTCGCGCAGCGGCGCCGTCCGCCAGACACCGCACAGCATCTGCCGCCGGCCCTCCGCGTCGCGGTAGACCGCGCCCTGCATCGGCGCGGACTCGGCGGTCAGCCGCAGCACGTCGATCGCCTCGCCGGTCAGCAACGGCAGGTCGGCGGCGAGCAGAGCGGTGAACGTGACGTCGTCCGGAACCAGTGCCAGACCGGCCGCGGCCGCGGCGACCGGGCCCCCGCCGGGCGGATCCTCCCGCGTGGAGTGAACGGGAACGGGCAGGTCGGGCGGCACCCGGCCGACGACGATCCGGGGATCGGCGTCGTGCACCGCGGCCAGCACCCGGGACAGCATGGGCTGGCCGGCCACCGTCAGGGTCGGCTTGTCCGCACCACCCATCCGCCGAGCCGCGCCACCGGCCAGCACCACCGCCGCAAACCCTCCCACGTACGTACCGTATCCCGAGCGCGTGTCCAGCGTGACCGGGCGCTCACTCAGCTGTGGCTGATCGCTCTTCTTCGTCGATACGTCACGTTCCGGGCCCGTGCGCTTTGCCGGCGCGCCACCTCGGCTCATGGGGCCTACGCTCGGGGGATGGCGCGGACAATGACCCGGCGAGCGGTCGTGAAGATCAATATCGACGCGACGAGCGAGCCTCGGCCGCGGCCCGACGATCTGGCGGCCGAGGAGCCGCTGGAGATCCGCGTCCGTAAGGAGCCGCTCGCCGTCACGATGCGCACCCCCGGCCAGGACATCGATCTGGCGATGGGCTTCCTGCTCACCGAGGGCGTGATCAGCGCCGCCGACGACGTGGTGACCGCGCAGCTCTGCGCCGGAACCGACACCCCGAACACCTACAACGTGGTGGACGTGGTGCTCGGCCCGGACGTGCCCCCGCCGGCGACCGACCCGACCCGCAACTTCTACACCACCAGCTCGTGCGGCGTCTGCGGGAAGGCCAGCATCGACGCGGTGCGGACCAGGTCGCGCTACCGCGTCGGGGACGACCCGATGACCGTCGCGGCGCGCACCCTCGCGGAGCTGCCGGACCGGCTGCGCACCGCCCAGCGCACCTTCGAGCGCACCGGCGGCCTGCACGCCGCCGGCCTGTTCACCGCGGCGGGCGAGCTGCTCGTGCTGCGCGAGGACGTGGGCCGGCACAACGCGGTGGACAAGGTGATCGGGTGGGCGCTGCGCGAGGGCCGGCTGCCGCTGACCGGGCACGTGCTGCTCGTCTCGGGCCGGGCCAGCTTCGAGCTCACCCAGAAGGCGTGGATGGCGGGCATCCCGGTGCTCGCCGCCGTCTCCGCCCCGAGCACGCTCGCCGCCGAGCTGGCCGACGAGGCCGGCATGACGCTGATCGGCTTCCTGCGCGGCCCGAGCATGAACGTCTACACCTCGCCGGAGCGCGTCACCGTCTGATCGAGCGGTCAACTCGCGCCGCGCCGCACTCGTAGCGACCCGCACCGCGCTCACCGCGACCTGCGCCGGGCGACGCGCCGGGCGCTCGGAGCGCCCCGGCTCAGCAGCGCACCCAGCCCGGTGCGCGTGGCCCGCTGGTCGGGCGGCGTGAACGCGACGACCGCGTGCGGCCCGAGCCCGGAACTGAGCACGCGGTCGAGCGTGCCGGCCACCCGATGACCCGGGGCCTCCTGCAGCGTCCGGTCCAGCGCCACGCGGGCCAGCGGGCCGCGGCCGGCACACCAGGCGGCGTGCGCGAGCAGGCACCCGGGCGCCGGCACATGCCGGGCGTCGACCCGTCGCAGGACGTCGGTCCAGAGCCGGATGCGCCACTCGTCGCCGGTCGAGCGGTCCATGGCATGGTCGAACACCGCGGCGTCGACCAGCAGCGCCCCGAGCCATGCCACCTCGCCGTCGGTGAGCGAGCGGTCGGCCTGGTGTCGTCGTTCGGCCTCGCGGATCGCCTGGCGCCCGGCCTTCCGGATCGATCGGCCGGCCGCTTCGGCGCGCACGTCCTCGCCGTACAGGTCGGTCAGTCTCTGTTTGGCCTGCTCGGTGGCGGCGGCCATGCGCTCGCGTGCCGTCCCGGTCACCGCGGCCACCTGCGCCACCAGCGCCTTGCGGTCGGGCAGGGCGACCTGGCCCTGGAAGATCGCCTGCGTGGCGACGGCGTTACCCGGCGGCGGACACGGCGTGCCGTCCGGCGGGCAGCACTGCGCACCCTCACACAGATAGGACCACCAGCGCCCCTCGGTGACCCGGATGGCGTCGTTGAGGCGTACGCCCAAGGTCTGAAGAGCGTTGGTGAGCTGCAGAACCGCGGGCGTGACCCGGCCGGCGGGGCCGTAGCCGACCACCGCGAGGGCGTCGGCCGGCTGCCGGCCGACGACCGCCGCCATGTCCGCCGCATCGGCCGGAGAAACCGGCGGGTCTAGGTCGAAACGGCCGCAGAAGACCACCTGATGACCGGGGCTCAAACCGACCACCACCAGGCTGTCCGAGGGGTGGAAGCCCAGCAGGTAGGGGGTGACGGCGAGCAGCTCGGCGGGGGAACGGACGATGATCGTGCAGTCGGGGGTCATGCCGGAGAGAGTGGACCGGCGAGGGCATGCGGGGCGTGCCGATCATCCAGCCTGTGGACGACACGCCAAGTCATCCACAGGGTCAGGAGCGGAACGGCAGCTCGTGGAGCTCCAAACCCTCCTCCTGCCAGCCGTGCGGGTTGCGCTCAAGATCCAGAGTCAGCTCGATCGACGACACCACGTCGTACCCGGCGGCGTGCAGGCTGCGGATCGCGTCCACGTTCCGCGAGTCCGGGGAGATGGTCAGCGCGTTCATGCTGCGTTTGCGAGCCTCGTTCGCCACGTGGCGCAGCAGCTTGCGGCCGACCCCCTTGTGCCGGTGCGTGACGGTGACGACGATCGGCTCCACCTCGCCGGCCCGCCCCTTGAGCACGAGCCCGACCAGCCCGATCACCCCGTCATCGGCGTGCTCGGCCACCCAGAGGCCGCCCAGGTCCAGGCGGGTGAGGTATTCCTCGAAGCCCTCACCGCCCTCGTCCACCGGCTCGCCGTACATCTGGTTGTGCTCGTTCGTCAGCTCGGACCACAGGCGGCGGCTCGCGGCGTGGTCGCTCGGACGGTACGAACGCACTGTGACAGGGCTCATGCCAGCATTTTGGCTCCGATTTCGGGCACGCGTAAGGCGAAGTGCAAGATAAGCGCGTGGACCAGGCGTATTTACGCGCGCATCCCGAGCATCTCCCGACATTTCTCACCCACCAGCGCATCCGCGAAACACCGGTGGGCGGCGGCAGTGTGGCCAGCGCAAGCCGCCTGACCTTGGACGACGGCACCTCGATATTCACGAAAACGTGGCCGTCGGGTGATCCGCCACGGGGCTTTTTCGCAGCGGAGGCGGCCGGGCTCGCCTGGTTGCGGTCGGCCGGCGCGGTACCCGTACCGGAAGTAATTGCCGATCTTCCGAATTTGCTCGCGATGGAATGGGTCGAACCCGGTGATCCGACCCCGGCGGCGGCCGAGCGGCTGGGGCGGGACCTCGCGGCGCTGCATCGTTCGGGCGCCGAGGCGTTCGGTGCGCCGTGGCCCGGATATATAGGTCCGCTGCCGCTGGACAACACGCCGACGGCCATTCCGTGGGGTGCCTGGTTCGGTGAGCGCCGGCTGCTGCCCTATCTCAAGATCTCGGCCGATCGCGGCGCACTCTCGGCGGCCGACGTCACGCTGGTCGACCGGGTCATCTCCGGGCTTGCGTCGTACGCGTCGAGCGAGCCACCCAGCCGCACCCACGGGGATCTCTGGCCCGGAAACGTGCACTGGGCTCTCGACGGCCGGGCCTGGCTGATCGATCCGGCGGCGCAGGGCGGTCACCGCGAGACGGATCTGGCGGAAATGGGGCTTTTCGGCGGCCTGCCGTACCTGGATCGGGTCCTCGACGCGTACGACGAGGTGTATCCGCTGGCGTCCGGCTGGCGCGACCGGGTGGCGCTGCATCAGCTGCATCTGCTGCTCGTGCACACCGCGGCGTTCGGCGGCGCGTACCGGGAGGCGGTTCGAGCGGCGGCGGGTTCGGCGAGCCGGACAATTCGGTAAAACCACAGGTAGAACGGTTATCCACAGGGGCGAAATCGATCACAGCAGTTCGCGGCGGGAGCGGCTAGATTCGATTCATGAGAGACCAGCGACTCGCGCTCACCGACCGTTTCGGCCGGGTCGCGACCGATCTGCGCGTGTCGCTGACCGATCGTTGCAACCTCCGCTGCACGTATTGCATGCCGGCCGAGGGTCTCGCCTGGATGCCGCGTGACGAGCAGCTCACCGACGACGAGGTGGTCCGGCTCGTCCGGATCGGTGTCGAGCTGCTGGGCATCAAAGACGTGCGTTTCACCGGGGGCGAGCCGCTGATCAGGCGCGGACTCGTCGGCATGATCGCGGCGGTCGCCCGGTTGTCGCCGCGGCCGCAGATCATGCTGACCACGAACGGGATCGGGCTCGAACGCCTCGCCGGCTCGTTGCGCGACGCCGGCCTCGACCGGATCAACGTCTCGCTCGACACGCTCGACCCGGCCCGCTTCCTGGCACTGACCCGTCGCGACCGGCACGCCGACGTTCTGCGCGGCCTGCGCGCCGCCGCCAAGGCCGGGCTGACACCGGTCAAAATCAACACCGTGCTGATGCGCGGGGTCAACGAGGACGAGGCGCCCGCGCTCTTGCGGTTCGCTTTGGAGTATGGGTATCAACTGCGCTTCATCGAGCAGATGCCGCTGGACGCCCAGCATCAGTGGGATCGTCACGAGATGGTGACCGCGCAAGAGATCCTGGCCGGCCTCGCGCCCTTCTCGCTCCAGCCCGATTCGGTTTCACGTGGAACGGCGCCGGCCGAGACCTGGCTCGTCCCCGGTTACGTCGACGCGGCCGGCGAGCCCGCCCGGGTCGGCGTCATCGGCAGCGTGACCAGGCCGTTCTGCGGCGATTGCGACCGCACCAGGCTGACCGCCGACGGCCAGGTCCGCAACTGCCTGTTCGCAACCGAGGAGAGCGATTTGCGCAAGCTGCTCCGCGGCGGCGCCGACGATCGGGAGATCGCGATGGCCTGGCAGGCGGCCACGCTCGGCAAGCGCGCCGGGCACGACATCGACGACCCCACGTTCTTGCAGCCGGCGCGCCCGATGTCGGCGATCGGAGGCTGACGCGGTGCTGACCGTCCGTTTCTTCGCCGGCGCCCGCGCCGCGGCCGGCGGAAAGTCGAGCGAGCCGGCCGAGGCCGCGTCGCTGAGCGAGCTGCAGCAGATGCTGACGAGCCGCCACGGCGAGCGCCTGGGCGTGGTACTGAAGGCGGCCAGCTTCCTGGTCGACGGCGTGAGCTGCCACGACCCCCAGGCTCCGCTCCCGGCGAACGCGACGGTCGACGTGCTCCCCCCGTTCGCCGGCGGCTGACCCACCGCGGTCCAAGCCCCGCTCGCCCGAACCTCCCGCGCGAGTGGGCTCTCGGTCGTTGAGCATCGGCCGGGCCACTCAGGACGTTGACAGGGTGGCCGGGTTAGGGTGCGGGATTCCCGTGGCCGAGAACCGCTTCGGGCGGCGCGATGAGGAGTGGACTTGCTGGGGTTCGTCGGGGTGGCCTTGCTCCTTGTCGTCCTGATACACGCCTATTTATGGAAGCGGCTCGTCCGGGACCCGTTGCCCAAGGGCCGCGCGCGACGCATCGGGAACGTCGTCGCGGTGGTTCTCGGCCTGCTCGTGCCGGTGACCCTCATCGGGGTCCGGGCCGGTTACCTTTCCTGGCTGGCCTGGCCCGGATATCTGTGGCTGGCCGTCATGTTCTACCTGCTCGTGGTGCTGCTCGTGCTCGAGATCCCACGCCTGGTGCTGAGGCTGACGTGGGTTCGGGCATCCAGGCGTACGGGGGAAAAGGTCTCGGCAAACCTGTCAGTTGGCGCGGCACCGGCGACCGACCAGACCGATCCGGGCGCGGCTGCCGAGGGGATTGACCGGCGCCTCCTGCTCGCGCGCGGGGCGGCCATCTTCGCCGGACTCACCGCGGCGGGCGTGACCGGCTACGGCGTCAAGACCGCACTCGGAGCCCCGCAGCTCGACCGCGTTCAACTGCCCCTGGCCAAGCTGCCGCGCGCCATGGACGGCACTCGGCTCGCCGTCGTCTCGGACATCCATCTCGGACCGCTCACCGGCAGCCATCACGTGGGGCGCATCGTCTCGCTGATCAATTCGGTGCAGGCGGACATCGTGTGCGTCGTCGGTGATCTGGTGGACGGCAGCGTGGCGGAACTGGGGCGGTTCGCGGCACCGCTGGCCGACATCGAGTCGCGGCATGGGGCGTATTTCGTGACCGGGAATCATGAGTACTACTCGGGCTACCGGGAGTGGGTCGACGAGGTGGCCCGTCTCGGCGTACGGCCGTTGCGGAACGAGCGCCTCGAGATCGCCGGCCTGGACCTCGCCGGGGTGAACGATCTGGGCGGGGCCGATGTGGGCGATCCGCCGGACTTCGCCAAGGCGCTGGGTGACCGAGATCGCACCCGGCCGGTCGTGCTGATGGCGCATCAACCGGCGGCGGCCGAGCAGGCGGCCCCCTTCGGGGTCGATCTCCAGGTTTCCGGGCACACGCACGGTGGCCAGATGGCACCCTTCAACCTGCTGGTCAAGCTGCAACAACCCATTGTGTCCGGCCTCGGCACCGTCGATGGCATGCCGGTGTACGTGACCAATGGCGCCGGCTTCTGGGGCCCGCCGGTCCGGGTGGGTGCGCCCCCGCAGGTCACCGTCATCGAGTTACGGACGAGCTGAGAGATCAAGGACTAAAGATCAAGATCGGTGAGTTTGCTAGAGCGTGGCGATTCGTGAGAGCACCGGAGGGCGTGACAGGATGCAGCGCGTGCCCTCGGATAACGCAGGGTCCTCGGTCACCGCGGACACATACGTCGCGGACCTCCACATCCACTCGAAGTATTCGCGCGCGTGCAGCCGTGATCTGACACTGCCGAATCTGGCCTGGTGGGCGCGGCGTAAGGGAATCGCGCTGCTGGGGACCGGCGACTTCACCCACCCCGCGTGGTTCGACCATCTCAAGGAGAATCTGGTCGACGCCGGGCCCGGTTTGTACCGGCTGGCCGACGAGTCCGATGTGACCAGGCGGCTGCCCGGCTCGCTCCAAAAAAGCCCGAGCGCGCGTTTCATGCTCAGCGTCGAGATCTCCACGATCTACAAGCGGGACGACCGCACTCGCAAGGTGCACCACCTGATCTACATGCCCGACTTCGCGTCGGCGGCCAAGTTCAACACGGCCCTGGGCCGCATCGGCAACCTGACCGCGGACGGCCGGCCGATCCTCGGGCTGGACTCGCGCGACCTGCTGGAGATCGCGCTCGAGTCCGGCGGTTACCTGGTGCCCGCGCACATCTGGACGCCGTGGTTCTCGGCGCTGGGTTCGAAGTCCGGCTTCGACGCGATCGCCGACTGCTACGCGGATCTCGCCGATCACGTGACCGCCGTGGAGACCGGCCTCTCCTCCGACCCGGAGATGAACTGGCGAGTCTCCAGCCTGGACCGATACCGGCTGGTCTCGAACTCGGACGCGCATTCGCCGGCCGCGCTGGCCCGCGAGGCGACGCTGTTCACCGGCGAACCCGACTATTTCGCCGTACGCGACGGGAAGGGGCTCGCCGGCACGCTGGAGTTCTTCCCCGAGGAGGGCAAGTACCACGCGGACGGGCACCGGGCCTGCGGCATCGCCTGGGAACCGGCCCGCACCAGGGAGAACGGCGGCCGCTGCCCGGAGTGCGGCAAGCCGCTGACCGTGGGCGTGCTGAGCCGGGTCGAGGATCTGGCCGATCGCCCGGACGGCTATCAGAAAGACATCCACGTCGAGCACCTGATCCAGCTGCACGAGATCCTCGGCGAGATCAACGGCGTGGGACCGAAGTCGAAGACCGTCGAGGCCACGCTGAATCACCTGGTCGCGACGCTCGGGTCCGAATTGGACATTCTGCGCAAGATTCCGGTCGACGCGATCGGGCAGGCCGGTGGGGACAACCTGCGCGAGGCGATCGAGCGGTTGCGTCGCGGGGCGGTCCGGCGGGTCGCGGGCTACGACGGCGAGTACGGCGTGATCACCCTCTTCGAGCCGGGTGAGCTGCGTAATCGCGCGAGCGCGCCGCAGGTGGAAACCCTGTTCGACGTTCCGCAGCAGCGCAAGCCGGAACCGCCGGCGCCCCGAGTAAAGCCCGCTAAAGCCGCCAAAGAGCCGAAAAAACCGGCGGTGGCCAGCCCGCCGCCGCTCACTCCGCCGCCCAGCCCGCACGAGCCGTTCGAGCCGATGCTGGCCGGCATGGAAGAGGTCGGCACCGGCCTTCTCGACCGGCTCGACGCGATGCAGCGGGTCGCGGCCTCGGCCCCGGGCGGCCCGCTCCTGATCGTGGCGGGCCCGGGCACCGGCAAGACGCGCACGCTCACGCATCGGATCGCCTACCTCTGCGCCGAGCTCGGCGTCGTCCCGGAACGCTGCCTGGCGATCACCTTCACCCGGCGGGCCGCGGCCGAGCTGCGCGAACGTCTCGACGCCCTGCTCGGGGCCGACGCCGACGACATCACGGTCGGCACGTTCCACTCGGTCGGCCTGACCATCCTGAAGGAGAACGCGAAGGCCGCCGGGCTCGGCGCCAAATGGCGGATCGCCGACGAGAACGAACGGACCGAGCTGCGGGAGCAGGCCGGGGACGACGATCTGGCGTACGCGAAATTGCTGCGCCAGCAGGACCTGGTCGACCTGGACGAGTTGATCACGTTGCCGGTGGCACTGCTGCGCGACGAGCCGGCGCTGGTCGAGAAGTACCGGCGCCGCTGGCAATGGATCTTCGTGGACGAGTACCAGGACGTCGACGAGGTCCAGTACGAGCTGCTGCGGCTGCTGAGTCCCGCGGACGGCAACCTGTGCGCGATCGGCGACCCGGACCAGGCGATCTATTCGTTCCGCGGCGCCGACGTCAAATACTTCCTGCGCTTCAACGAGGACTTCGTGGACGCGCGGCTGGTGCGGCTGACCCGCAACTATCGCTCGTCGGCGCCGATCCTCGCCGCCGCGGTGCAGGCCATCGCCCCGTCCACGCTGGTCAACGGCCGTCGGCTGGACCCGGCGCGGCTGGATCCGGAGGCGTCGCTGGTCGGCCGTTACCGGGCGGCGAGCGTCGCGGACGAGGCCGACTTCGTGGTCCGCACCATCGACGAGCTGGTCGGCGGTCTGTCGCACCGGTCGCTCGACTCGGGCCGCGTCGACTCCCGGACGGCCGCGATGGGCAATTTGTCGTTCTCGGACATCGCCGTTCTCTACCGCACCGACGCGCAGTCCGGGCCGATCCTCGAGGCACTGTCCCGGGCCGGCGTGCCGGTGCAGAAGCGGTCGCACAACCGGCTCCGCGATCGGGCCGGCGTGCAGGTAATCGCCCGCGAGCTGCGGCACGCGAACGGGCGCGATCCCCTCTCGGCACGCGTCAAGACGACGGCGCAGGTGCTGGCCCAGCGGTACGCCGCCCCGACGCTGGACGCGGAGCACCTTGCCCCCGACGACATCTGGACCGCGGCCGACCTGCTCATGCCGCTGGCTCACAAGATCGGTGACGATCTGCCGCAGTTCCTGCAGGAGATCGCGACCGGCGCCGAGGTGGACGCGCTGGACCGGCGCGCCGAGGCGGTCAACCTGCTCACCCTGCACGCCGCGAAGGGCCTGGAGTTCCCGGTCGTCTTCCTGGTCGGTTGCGAGGACGGCCTGCTGCCGCTGCGCTGGCCCGGCGGGGCACCGACCGACGAGGAGACCGCCGAGGAACGCCGGCTGTTCTTCGTGGGCCTGACCCGCGCGCAGGACCGTCTCTTCGTGAGCCACGCGGCGCGACGGTTCCGGCACGGCAGCGAGCGGGAGCAGTCGCCGACGCCGTTCCTGGACGCGATCGACTCCGGATTGTTCGAGCGGCTCGGCGACACGGTTCCGTCCCGTCCCAAGGATCGCCAGCTCAGGCTGTTGTAATCGCGATCAGCGCGCCGGCCAGCAGCGCCGGTCCGAACGCGAGCGGTGTCCGTCGGCCGCGCCCCAACTGGATGATCGCGATCGGGCCGTTGATCAGGTGGGGCGCGATCACGCCGACGATCACCGCCGGCCAACCGGCGAAACCCACGATCAGGGCCAGGACACCGGCGAGCTTCACGTCGCCCAGGCCGAGGCCGCCGGGCATCAAGACGGCGATCATTGCGTACGCCGTGAGGACTACCCCGCCGGCCGCGATCGCTGGGCCGATCATCGACGGCCGAAGGATCGCGGACGGCACCGCGGCGAGAACCGCGAGCGTGCCGACGAGACGGTCGGGCAGTCGCCGGCAGCGCAGGTCGATCACCCCGAGGAGCAATGCCGGGACGGTGGCGACCAGGTAGACCGGCAGTAGCGCGGACGGTCCGATCGCGACGGCCAGCACCGCGGCGGTGACGGCGCCGACCGGGACGATCATCAGCGAGCCGGGGTGGCACCGGCATGCGGCGCCGACGCGTACCCAAGCTGGATAGATGTCGCCGCAGCCGGCGCAGGAAGATCGCGCCGGCTCTCCGAATCGGACGGAGAGCCGATGCGCGACGGTGGGCAGGAACGCGGCGGTGGCGCCGCCGTACAGCGCCGCGAAGATCACGAGAAGTAGTGACACGGTCGTGCAACGTAGTGGTCACAAAGTCGCTTTCCGCGTCGCATTGCCGACACCTGCGGCGATTCCGTGCATGGTGCGGTCGTCCTCGCACGCTACGGTGGCAGGCAGCGAACATCCGCTTCCGGAGGGTCCCGATGCCGCATAACGGCCCATTTTCCGGCCCGCCCGGCCCACCCTGGTCGTCCGGCGGGCAGGAGGACTATTCGGAGCCCTCCGACCCGTGGGGCGACGCCGCGCCGGAGCCGTGGGCTCCGATCCCGCAGCAACCGCTGCCGTACCACCAGACGTGGGCGACGCCGCCGCCCGAGACGCCCCGGCGGAACACTCCGATGGTGGCGCTGGTCGTCACGTTGAGCGTGCTGGCGGTGGCCGGGCTGGGCGCCGCGTTATGGCTGCTGAACGATCGGCGGGATCAGCCGTCCGCGGTCGCCGCGCCGACGAACTCGGCCACCGCCGGGCCGGGTGCCGCGCCGGTGGGCAGCGAGGACGCGCGGTTCAGCGCCAAGCAGGGCGACTGTGTGGTCAACGAGGGCAGCGACGATGACCCGGAGATGCGTAAGACGGTCTGCACGTCGGGGACGTACGAGGTGCTCAAACGCATCGAGGGCAAGACCACCGGGGAGAAGGACGCGGAGGGCAAGTGCGCCAAGGTCCCGGGCTACACGAAGTGGTACTTCTACGACAGCTCGCTGGACGACCTCGACTTCGTGCTGTGCCTGCAGGAGCATAAGTAGCTCTAGCGCTTTCTAGGATCAGAGCTAGACACCGGTAGAGTGAGGTCGACTCAAGACTCTAGCCTTTTCGCTAGACGGCCCGATACTGTGCAAGCCGTGGACCCGGTCCGGAATCCCTACGCTCCCGGCGCCGGTCAGCGCCCACCCGAGCTGGCCGGGCGCGGCCGCGAGCTGGACGCCTTCGACGTCGTGCTGGAACGGGTCGCGCGTGGCCGACCCGAGCGCAGCCTGGTCCTGACCGGACTCCGCGGGGTCGGCAAGACCGTCCTGCTCAATACGCTGCGGTCCGCGGCGATCGGCCGGCTCTGGGGCACCGGCAAGATCGAGGCGCGGCCTGACCAATCGCTGCGGCGCCCGGTGTCGGCGGCCCTGCACATGGCGATCCGCGAGCTGGCGCCGCACCACCGCAACCCGGACCGGGTCGACGAGGTGCTGGCCGTGCTCAAGGCGTTCGCGTTGCGGGCCAACGACAGTAATGCCAAGCTGCGCGATCAGTGGGCGCCCGGGATCGACGTGCCGGCGGCGCGCGGCCGTGCCGACTCCGGCGACATCGAGATCGATCTGGTCGAGCTGTTCACCGACGCGGCCTCACTCGCCACCGACGTCGGCACCGGGATCGCCCTGTTCATCGACGAGATGCAGGACCTCGGGCCGGACGACGTGTCGGCCCTGTGCGCGGCCTGCCACGAGCTGTCCCAGCTGGGCGCGCCGCTGATCGTGGTCGGGGCCGGGCTGCCGCATCTGCCGGCCGTGCTGTCCGCGGCGAAGTCCTACTCGGAACGGCTCTTCCGATACCAGCGCATCGATCGTCTCGACCGGGTGGCGGCCGACCTCGCGCTGTGCGCTCCGGCGGATCGCGAGGACGTGGAGTACGAGGCCAAGGCGCTCGACCTGCTGTACGAGAAGTCCGGTGGGTATCCGTACTTCGTGCAGGCGTACGGGAAGGCGACCTGGGATCACGCGCCGCAGTCGCCGGTGACCGACGCGGACGTGCGGGTGGCCGCGCCGGAGGCGGAGGCCGAGCTCGCGGTGGGCTTCTTCGGCTCACGGTTCGAGCGGGCCACTCCGGCCGAGCGGGAGTACATGCGGGCCATGGCCACGCTCTCCGGCGAACCGGACAACGACATGGACGCCGCGGTGCCGACCGCGGAGATCGCCACCGCCCTGGGCCGCAAGCCGGCCAGCCTGTCCCCGGCGCGCGACGCGCTGATCAAAAAGGGTCTGATCTACTCGGGGGAACGCGGCACCGTCGCGTTCACCGTGCCGCATTTCGGCCGCTACCTGCGTACCCAGCCGGTATGAAGCCCGTACTGCGGGTATAACAAATTTCATGAAACCCGTACGCTCCGCCGCCCGCGCCATGCTCGCCTCGATTTTCGTGGTCAACGGGGTCCGCGACTTGATCCGCCCGGATGCCAAGGTCGAGACCGCGCGTCCGGTGACCGACCGGCTGACTCCACTGCTGGAGCGGCTCGACCCGCGCATCCCGACCGACCCGAAGACGCTGGTGCGGATCAAGGCGGCCGCCGACGTGCTGGCCGGTGCAGCGCTCGCCACCGGCCGGGTCACCCGTCCGGCCGCGGCCGTGCTGGCGGCGGGTCTGGTGCCGTCGACGCTGGTCCGGAACCCGAAGAACGACGGCGGCGACTACCTGAAAAACGTGGGCCTGCTGGGTGGGCTGCTGCTCGCGGCCGTGGACACCGAGGGACGCCCGGGCGTGGGGTACCGCACCAGCCACGCGGTGGATCGCTCGCAGCGTACGGTCAAGCGGGCCGTGCGGACCGCCAAGCGCGAGGCTTCTCGCCGGCTCCCTAAGGCAGGTTGACCCACTCGTCGGTGCCGTCGCTGAAGACCTGGCGCTTCCAGATCGGCAGCCGGGCCTTGACCTCGTCGACCAGGCGTGCGCACGCCGCGAACGCCGCCGCCCGGTGTGCCGAGCTGACCGACGCGACCAGCGCGACGTCGCCGATCTCCAGGGTGCCGATGCGATGCGAGACGGCGACGGCATAGATGTCCGGGTCGTTAGCGATCTCCTCGGCGACCTCGCGCAGGATCTTCGCGGCGGTCGGGTGGCCCTCGTACTCGAGCAGCGTCACGCCGCGGCCGCCGTCGTGATCGCGGACCACGCCTTGGAAGCTGACCACCGCACCGGCCCGGACGTCGTTCACCGACTTCTCGTGCGCGGCCAGGTCGAGCGGGGTGTCCTGCACCTCGGCGACGGTGACGACTCCGTTCATGGACGCTCCCCTGGAACGAGCGGTAGGGACAGAAACTCGACGTCGTCGCCGGCCGCGACCTGCTGACCGGGACGAACCACGACAAAGCCGTGCGCGTTGGAGAGGCCGCGCAGCATCGCCGACCCGACGTGACCGACCAGCGTGGCCGACCGTCCATCGTGGCCGAGCCGGGCGAGCGCGAGGTGCGTGTCGTTACCGCGGCCGCGCACCGGGGCGGCCGCGCGCACCGTGCTCAGCGTCGGCGCGGGCCGGCCCTGGAGTCCGGCCAGCAGCGGAGCGACCAGCGTGATGAGCGCGATCACGGCGGACTGCGGGTTGCCGGGCAGGCCGGCGAGGAAACGAGGGCGGCCGTCCGGGCCGGGCACGCGGGCCAGCAGCATCGGGAAGCCGGGACGCACCGCGACGGTGTTGACGATGTATTCGGCGCCGAGCTCGGTCAGCGCCGGGTGCAGATGATCCACCGGGCCGTGCATCGTGCCGCCGGTCGTGCAGACCAGGTCGTTGCCGGCCAGCGCACCGCGCAGGGCGGCCAGATGGGCGTCGAGCGTGTCCCGCACCGGGCCGACCACCGGCCCGGTCGCCGCGCCGTAGCGCCGCAGCCAGCCCGGCACCTGCGGGCCCAGCGAGTCACGGACGCGGCCGTCGCCGGGGGTGCCCGAGGTGAGGAGCTCGTCGCCGAAGACCAGCAGGCCGGCCCGCGGTGTACGGCGTACGGTCAGCGCCTCGTATCCGCAGGTGGCGGCGACGCCGATGACCGCCGGGTCGATCGCCGTGCCGGCCGGCAGCAGCTCCTCGTCCTTGTGCGCCTCCTCGCCGGGCCGGCGCATGTCCGGCACGTCGCCGTTGCGAGGTTTGCCGAGAACCAGGCCGGCCGCGTCGCGGGTTGAGTCCTCGATGCGGACGACAGCGTCGGCGCCGGACGGGACCATGGCGCCGGTGGCGATCTCGACGCAGGTGCCGTCCTCGTCGAGCGGGGCGGACACGCCGCCGGCCAGCACCCGGCCGACCGGGCGCCACGGGCCGGGACCGCGCACCGCCCAGCCGTCGATGCTCGAGGTGGGGAAGGCGGGCAGGTCGGTGAGCGCGCGCAGCGGCTCGGCCAGGGTGCGGCCGTCGGCGTCCGGCAGCCCGACCAGCTCGGCCGGGGCCGGAGCGGCCAGCCCCGCCGCGTAGGCGAGGTCGCGGGCCTCCGCCCAGATAACAGCGCTCACCACTAGAGACTAGCCAGCCGGATGGTTGCTGCCATGATCGCCGCCACGAATCTGGTCGATGGTGTGCCGCAGCAGCGGGCCCAGCACGGCCAGCCCGTCCTTGGCGCCACCGGTCGAGCCGGGCAGATTGACAATCAGGGTGTGACCGGCGACACCGGCCAGCCCCCGCGACAGAGCCGCGGCGGGCACCCGGTCCCGGCTGTGCGCACGGATCGCCTCGGCGATGCCCGGGATCTCGAAGTCGAGCAGGCCACGGGTGGCCTCGGGGGTGCGGTCGGTCGGGGTGACTCCGGTGCCGCCGCTGGTCAGGACGACGTCGATGCGGTCGGCGACGGCGCGTCGCAGGGCCTCGGCGACCGGGTCGCCGTCCGGGACGACGACCGGGGTCTCCTCCACCGCGCAGCCGAGTTCGCGCAGGCCGGCGACCAGGCGGGGGCCGCTGGTGTCGGCGTAGACACCGGCGGCAGCGCGATTGCTGGCGACGATCACCCGGGCCGTGATGATGTCGGCATGCTTGGTCACGGCCGGTCCTCGGGGCGGACCCACAAGCCGGTCTTGCCGCCCTCCTTGCGCAGGACCCGGACCGCCTCGATGCTCGCGGCCGGATCCACCGCCTTGATCATATCGATCATGGCGAGGCCGGCGGTGGCGACGGCGGTCAACGCCTCCATCTCGACGCCGGTGCGGTCGGCCGTCTTCGTGGTGGCGGTGATCTCGATGGTGGTGTCGGTCACATCCAGATCGACGATCACGCCATGGAGGCCGATCGGATGACAAAGCGGTATCAGGTCGGGGGTGCGCTTGGCCCCCATGATCCCGGCGAGGCGCGCGACCGCCAGCGCGTCGCCCTTGGGCACACCCTCGCCTCGGAGAAGACCAATCACTTCGGGAGTCGTGATCACGCGCCCGGAAGCGACCGCTAGGCGCGGGTTGACCGGCTTGGCCGAAACGTCAACCATGCGGGCAGCGCCCGACTCGTCGACGTGAGAAAGCAGGGATTCCTCGGGCATACCGGGAGTTTATAGAACGTTCGGCGAGGTTTCAGTTCGCTTTACGGCGCAACTAGGGCCACAATTCGTCTGCGACTTGTTCGGATATAAAAGTGGCGATCTATGTCCTGCTCAACGACCCTGGCCGGTCCCGCGACAGCGCGTGGAACGGGTCGTCGAGATTAACTATCCGGAGCGTTAGCCGAACACCACTCTCTGCTATGTGGACAGTGCGGCCATAACGACTATTCAAGTAGCTCAGTGTTTCTATTCCCGGACGCATTGTAATCGCGAGCCGAGCTATTATCGCGTTCTGCGCATACCGACACAAACCAGCCCCAACGATATTGTTGTTCGCATAAGGTTCTCCCCGTCGCGACAACGAGAGTGCAAAACAGAGGAACCGATCTTGAATCGGCTTCTCATGGGGTGAGGAGAAGAAAGATGCGCTCGCTCGACTGGCACTGACGACCCGGTGCGCGGAGTCACGTTCTTTACTTACGCTTGAGCCCGGGTAGCCTTCCGTTGCGCTCAGTGACAGGATGACTCCGTTGCGACTATTTCAACGCTCCAACGACGACGCGACCGATCGGCGGCTAGGGCTGCTCATCGGTCTCGTCGTCGTTCTGGCGTTGACCTCGGCGATCCTGAGCGCGTGGTCGGCCGCGCACCTGCCGGCGCCGCATCCGCTGGCCCTCGCGCTGCTCTACATAGTCACGGTCATCGCCTATAGGTTCCGGATCTACGTCCGGATGCGATCTGGCGAAACCGGTGAGACCTGGGGCGAAATCCCCAGCTTGGTCGGCTTGGTGTTGCTGCCCACGCCGTGGGTTGTCCTTTGTGTCGCGGGTGCCGTCGCCACCGTGAAGGTCATGGGGCGCAAGACCACGACGCTGCAGAAGGCGATGTTCTCGGTCGCCAAGGAAGTACTGATCGTCAGCGCCGCCGGCGCCGTCCTCAGCCTCGCGGGAAGCCAGCCGAGCCTGGTCGACCCGCAGGTCAGCATGCTCGCGGTGGTGCTCGCTTTCGTCGCCTTCTGGTTCGGCGACTACCTCGTCTTCTATCCGGTGATCGCCCTCGCCTCCGGATCGAACATCTTCCGGCTCGTCCGGCATGACCTGAGCGGGCGCCTCGTCACCAGCGCGGCCCGGCTGATCACCGTGATCTACGTGGTCGAGGTGCTGGTCCACGGTGGCGACCTCGCGCTTCTCGCCTTCGTCCCGCTGGTGGTCACCTGCCTTCACCTGTGGCACTCGCGCCGGCTGCGCACCCGCGAGGAACGCAACTCCTGGCGGCAGCTCGCCGACACGACCGACGAGCTGAGCTCGGTCGACCTGGAACAGGTGCTGCACGTGGCCGCGGTGCAGGCGGCCCAGATCTTCTCCGCCGACGAGGTGGAGATCGATCTCAGCGCGGACGGTTTCGATCGCGTCGTGCGCGCGGGTGCTCGTGGTGTGAGTTATGACGGGCCCGGCCCTCGAAGGTTTGCCGGCACGATCACGGCCGAGTTGGAGACCCGCGACCGCAGCTACCGCGCGGGTGTCCTGGTGCTGACCCTGCGCGGCAAGACCCGGCTCAGCGAATTCGACCAGTACAAGCTCAAGACGTACGCGTCCGCGCTGTGCACGGCGATCCGCAACGCGTCGGCGTACGCGGAACTGCAGCGGCTGAACGAGCAGAACGCGTTCGACGCCGCCCATGACCCGCTGACCGGCCTGGCCAACCGCCGCGAACTGTACGAACGCGCCGAGGTCTACTTCCAGGGCGGCAGCCGGGACGGCCTGGTCGCGTTGCTGCTGATCGACCTCAACCACTTCAAGGAGGTCAACGACACTCTCGGCCACGCGGCCGGCGACGAGGTGCTGCGCGCGGTGGCCCGGCGGCTCGGCGCGGCGGCGGCTCCCGGCGATCTGGTGGCCCGGCTCGGCGGCGACGAGTTCGCCGTCCTGCTAGTTAATCTGCGCACCCCGGCCCTGGCCACGCACCGGGCCGAGCAGATGCTGGGCGCGCTGGAGGGCAGCCTCGAGGTCGAGGGCATGCAGATCACCGTCGAGGCGGCCGGCGGCATCGCCCTGGCGGCCGGCACCGGCGGCATCAACGAGCTGATGCGACGCGCCGACATCGCGATGTACCAGGCCAAGCGCGCCGGACAGCAGACCGCCTCGTACGCCCACGCGCAGGACACGGCCGACGTCGAGCGTCTCGTCCTCGGCGGCGAACTGCAGCGCGCGGTGACCGAGCACGAGTTCGTGGTCGACTTCCAGCCGATCGTCGACCTGGGCACCGGCGAGGTGATCTCGGTGGAGGCGCTGGCCCGCTGGCACCACCCCGAGCACGGCTACCTCACGCCGATGCAGTTCCTGGAGACGGTGGAGCGGTCCGGACAGCTGCCCGCGTTCGCCGACGCGGTGCTCGACCAGGCGCTGGCCGCCGCCGACGGGTGGCGCGAGGCCGGCTTCGATCTGCCGATCGCGGTGAACGTGTCGCCGCGCAGCCTGCTCGATCCACGGTTCCCGGAGATGGTGCTGGCCCGCATCGGTCACCACCGGGTGCCGCCGGAGAAGGTCGTGCTTGAGCTGGCCGAGACGCTCACGATCAGCCAGCTCGACGTGGTGGGCCGGGCGCTGAACGAGCTGAGCGAGGCGGGCATCCGGCTGGCGCTGGACGACTTCGGCACCGGCGTCTCGCCGCTGTCGGTCCTCTCGCACATCCCGGTGCACGAACTCAAGATCGACCGCGAGTTCGTCGGCTCGATGGAGACGTCCTCCGAGGCCGCGGCGGTGATCCGGTCCACCGTCGATCTCGCGCGCAGCCTGCACCTCACGGTGATCGCCGAGGGCGTGGAGAGTGAACCGCAGCGGCACGCCCTGTTCGAGATGGGCTGCGTGGCCGGTCAAGGTCACCTCTTCGCGCGGGCGATGCCGTCGACGCGGCTGCTGGGCACGCTGCAGCGCGGTTTCGGTGGCCGGCCGGGCGTGCTGGCCGCCGCGCTGCACGACGCCGGGGCCGTGGTGCGGATGCCGCGTCGCAGGTCGTCCGGCTCCGGCAAGTCCTCTCTGCCACACTTGCCTGCGTGACCACCCGGACCGGCCGACTGCTGACGCGCATCGACCGGGCCGGCGGCGGCTTCGTCGTCGATCTTTCCCTGTACGCGGTTTCGGCCGCGTTCGCGCTGGTAACGGCGCTGACGTCGACACTGTTACCGCACCGGGCCTGGGGTTGGATCGCCGTCTGGGCGTACCTCGTCGGCTTTGTCGTGGCCTTGATCCAGTTTTTCGTCTACCGCCGCAACCCGGCGCGTGCCGCCCTGGCCTGGTTCGTCTGGGCCGGCGCCGCGATCGTTCCGCTGATCGTCGAGGCGGTGCAGCGCGCCGCCGGACGCACCGACCGCGCGCAGGAGGAGGTCCTGGTCGTCGAGCGGATGGGCGAGCGCCTCCTGCATCACGGCACGCCCTACCTGGGCCGCGACGCGATCGCCGCGCTTCCGGCGGACGAGCGGCTGATGGCGTACAGCCCGTACCAGCCGGGCATGGCGGTCTTCGGGCTGCCGCGAGCGGTCTTCGGGGATTTCTGGTGGACCGACGCGCGGGTGTGGTTCGCCGTGGTCACCGTGGCCGCGCTGGCCTTGGCGGTCCGATTGCTGGGCCCGACGCAGCCTGGGACGATCCGGGCAATCCAGGCGGCAACCGTGCTGCCGATCTGTGCGCTCACCCTGGCCACCGGCGGCGACGACATCCCGGTGCTCGCCCTGTGCCTGCTCGCGTTCGCGCTGGTGGCGACCGGTCGCTACGGCTGGGCGGGGGTCGCGGTGGGTGCCGCCGCGGCGTGCAAGCCGTTCGCGTTCCCGGTGGTCGCGGTCCTGGTGGTGCTGGCGCTCGCGGTTCGCCGCGGTCGGTCGTTGCTGCCGTTCGCGATCGGGCTGCCGATCGTGGTGCTGATCCCGCCGTTCCTGGTCGCCGCCGGCGCCTTCACCGAGAACGTGGTCCGCTTCCCGACCGGCCACGGCCTGGTCAAGAGCCCGGCCGAGTCGCCGTTCCCGGGTTACCTGATCGCCCAGAATCTGCCGGGCGGCCGGATCATCGCGCTCGGCCTCCTGGTTGCGGTCGCGGTCCTCATCGCCGTACGCATCATTCGCCGCCCCCCGAGAACAGCCGCCGCGGCCGCCGTGGTCTCCGGCCTGGGTCTGCTCGCCGCGATCCTGCTGCTGCCCACCACCCGGTTCGGCTACCTGCTGTACCCGATCGCGTTCCTGGTCTGGGCCGCCGCACTGGCCCCGGCCGCAAAGCCGCTACACAGCAACCACACAGTTTCAAATGCCCCCGGAGATGACAGGGCCTTGTACCGTCAGTGAGATGCAGATGACCTGTCCGAAGTGTCACGGCGAGATGCGAGTGTACGAGCGCAGCGGCGTCACGATCGATCAGTGCACCGAGTGCCGCGGGATCTTCCTGGACCGCGGCGAGCTCGAGAAGCTCTTCGACGCCGAGTCGAACTGGAACACTCGCCAGGCCCCGCCCCGTCCTGCCCAGGCTCCGCCGGCCCCCGGTGGGTACGCTCCGCCGCCTCCCCCGCCGCACGGCGGTGGTTACGCGGCTCCGGCCCCCGGTTACGGCCAGCCCGTTCCGCACGGCTATCCGCCGGCCGCGCACGGCGGCTACCACGGCCACTACCGGGGCGGCCACCACGGCCACTACCGGAAGCGCAAGGGCTTCCTGCACGACCTGTTCGACTGACCGGTCCCGACCGGAAAGCGCCCGGCGGTTCGCCGGGCGCTTTCACCAGGCGCCGTCGTCGTCCGCGGTGCCCTCACCAGGCGCCGTCGTCGTCCGCGGTGCCCTCACCAGGCGCCGTCGTCGTTTGCGGTGCCCTCACCAAGCGCCGCCCTCGTTCGCAGTGCCTCGCTCACCACGCGGGTCGCTGTTTCAACGCTTGCACCACGCGCGATGCCGTTTGGCGGTCGCTCACCACGTGCCGTCATCGTGCAGGCGGTGGGCCGGGCCGTCGCCGGTGAGCAGGCCCACGAGCGCCTCGTCGAGCGTCGGGCCCACGTACCACTCGCCCGCCTGGTCGAGCACGAACACGCGCTCGCGCTCGTCGATGACCACGAGCGCGTCGGTGCCTTCGATGCCGATCGGGAAGACGCGCTCGCCGATCACCTCGGCGAACTCGTTCAGCACCGCCGCCTGGTACGCCCCCGGGACCGGGTCCAACGTGAGCAGGCGGATCGCCCGGCGTGCGCCTGGGCCGCGGCGCCCGCAGCGTACGCCCGGGAAGTCGGCCACCGCCCGGCGTGCCGCGGGGAACGGCGTCAGCCGGTTGCCGCTCGCCGTGACCGCCCCGTCGATCGCCGCCGCGCCGAGGACGTCGTACGGACCCACGTCCATCCAGCCGCCGCCGGCCAGTGTGCGGGCCACCTCGTGCGGGAACCGGCCCGGCTCGGGGATGCGGTCCGAGCCGTGCCGCCACTCCGTCGTGTAGGCCAGGTCGGACCAGGGGAGCAGCGCGAAGTCGACGAGCGCGCCGATGCACGTCTCACACGGACGAACCTGCTGGCCGCCGACCGGATCGCCGCTTTCGCGTACGAGGAAAGCCTGAAAATCGGCCTCGATCAGCAGGGACCGTGCGTCGTCCACAGTGATCCGCCGGCCCGCCTCGTGCAGCGCGTCGGAGAGCGCGATCAGCTCGGCGTGCCGCTCGACACCGCGGACCCGCGCGTCCGGCGGGACCGTCGCCAGATAGGCCGCCACCAGCGGATGGTGGTTGATCTCCTGATCGCCCTTGGCGCCCTGCGCCCGGAATGTCCGCGCGCCCACGCTCAGATGCGCCACCGTCGTCGGGCTCGGCCGCCGGCGCGTCAACCGCACCAGCGCGACCGACGGATCCACCGTGCCCGGCGGACGCGGCCGGCGATCCCGGTAGAGCGCGGCGATGTCCTCGGGCGGCAGCGCCGGCCAGGTGGAGACCGCACCCGTCTCCCGATCGATGACCGTACGGGCACCGTCACCGGGCTCCGTGCGCACGCGCGTCCAGAACACGTAGCCGAGCTCGAACTCGGCGAGGACGGGCTCGCACCCGTACCCACGCTGCTCGGACTCGCTGCGCGCCCATCGTGCGGCGATTTCCTCGGCGACCGCTCGAGTGATCACGATAAATCCTTTCCGTGTACTCCATGAAGTTAGCGGACTACGCAAAGTCGAGGTCACTCGATACGGTGACGCCATGGCGGAGTCCGATCGGGACGCGAACCGGCATCTGCGGGACCGGCTGGCGGAGGTCTACGGGCGCTACGGCCGGCTGCGGTCCGACATGGACGAGTTGCAGCGGCGGCTGGCCTCGCTGCGGGTGACCGTCGAATCGACAAACGGCCTGGTACGAGCCACGGTCGGACCCCGGGGCCAACTTGTCGATCTTCAGCTTGATCGGCGCCGGGCGCCCACGATGGACAGTGATCGACTGGCCCGGGCGATCCTCGCGACCGTCCAGGAGGCCGCCCGGCGCAGCGTCGATCAGGTCGAAGAGTTGATGGCCGAGTATCTCCCGCCCGAATCGTCCGCGTTACGCGCGTTACGCGACAACGCATTCGGGGCTGCGATGCGCCGGCCCGACGCCAACTTGACGGAGCGTGATTCCCTCATGGGCGATGAGTAACCAATGGCTCTTTCTCGACGCCGACCGGGCGACCGCGGGCTCTCGTGCACTGCACGAGGCCGGCGAGGAACTCGGTGCGCTGCGGCGGGGGCCCGGCGCCGAACTGGCTTCGGCGTCGACGGCGCAGCCATGGGGGGCCGACGACTACGGGAGGTCGTTCGAGCGTCAGTATCGGCCCGTTGAACAGCAGGTTCTCGAGGCCTGGACGCAGCTCGCGGAGTATGTGGCGGGGCTGGGCGAGGCGGCGGAACTGTCCGTTCGTGACAACGTGGGCGCCGACATCGACGCCGGGCATCGCTTCCGCCGGAGCCGGATATGAGCCTTCTACCCAGCCCGATCCCGCACCCGCTGGAGTTCTCGCCGTTCGATGTGCCCGGGTGGGCGTACGAGGCGCTGGAATGGGTCGTCGGGTTTGATTGGCCCGCCGGGAACGAGGTCTCGACCTGGGATGTCGCCGACCGCTGGTACGTGCTGGCGACGGATCTGGCCTCGCCGCGGGAGGCGACGTTCGACGCGGCCGCGCGCGTGCTCGACGGTTACGGCGGCGCGGGGATCACGGCGGACGGCTTCCGGAACGCCTTTCAGCAGCTCGCCGGCGACGACGATGCCCCGCTGAACGGGTTGTTGCACATCGCGGACGGGCTCGGCCAACTCGTCGAAGGCTGCGGACGTGATCTCGAGGGGGCGAAGCTCGAGGCCTGGATCGAGATCGGCATCTTCCTGACCGAGTTGATCGGGATGGCGATCACGGTCGCGCTGACGTTCGGTGCGGCGTCCCCCGCGGCCGGCGGCTTGATCATGACGACCCGGATGGCGATTCAGCAGATCTTCAAGCGGCTGGTGGAGCAGCTCGGCAAGAAGGCGCTGAAGGCGACGGCGCAGCACGCGATCAAGGAGCTCACCACCAAGCAAGGGCTCACCAAGATCGGCAGGAAAGCCCTGCACGAGGGGCTGGAGGAGGCGCGCGAGGAGTTCGCGACCAACGGGGGGATCCAGCTTTATCAGGAGTCGACCGGGCGGTCGCACGGCTTGAGCTTTACCGATCTCGGGCTGTCGGCGGTCGGCGGGTTTGCCGGTGGGGCGGCTGCGGTCGGGTCCGAGGTGGGGGCGCACGGGCATCACGGCGGGGTGGTGCGGGGGGCCGGCGGGGAGGTCTTCGCGGAGTTCGGGGCGGCGGCCGCTTTTGGTGATTTGCCGGGTCTGGAGAATGCGGCGAAAGCGGGTGCTTCCGGGGCCAGTGGGTCCGCGATTCACGGGGTGGCGTCCACTGTCGACGCGTCTGCTTCGTCGTTGGGGAAGCTGGATCTTGAGGGGTCTTCGCCGAGTTTTGGGGATATCGGGTCGTCTGCGGATGGGTTTGCCGGGACGTCCTCTACCGAATCGTCGTTTGCTGCTGATTCGACGGATGGTGTGGGGGCGAATGGGTCGGCATCGGGCAATGGTTCGCACGGTGCGGCCTCGGGGGATGCCCGCTTGAACGGTGCGACGTCGGGGGACGCTGGGTTGAACGGTGCGACGTCGGGGGACGCTGGGTTGAACGGTGCGGCCTCCGGCGACGCTGGGCTGAACGGCGCGACGTCCGGCGACGCTGGATTGAACGGAACGACGTCCGGCGACGCTGGATTGAACGGAACGACGTCCGGCGACGCTGGATTGAACGGAACGACCTCCGGCGACTCTCATTTGAACGGCGCGGACTCGAACGGCGGGGCGTCGAGCGGCGCTCCTGCGATTGCGGCATCAGCCGACGGGTCAGCTACGACGCCGTCTCCTGCTGGTTTGTCATCGACCGACGGGCCATCGGCTTTGGCGGGGCATTCCACCGACGCGTCGTTGGGCCTCGGGTCGTCAACCTCGGCCGGGACTTCCGCCACGGTTTCGGTCACCGGACCGGCCGATGTCTCTTCACCTGACTCCAGTCCACGCCTTTCCGACATTTCGCTTTCATCGCCCGCGACCTCGACCGCTCCTCTGAATACGGCCTTGGCCGGCCCGCCTTCGCTGTCAACGGATCCGACCGCCCAGTTCTTCGCGAATCCGACACCGGCCGTCGTCACGCCGGGCGCTTCGACCGTCCGCCGCCCGTTGTCCGACCTGGACCGCATCGCCGCCGCTTTGGGCCCCACAGAAACTAGAACCGCCAGTAGCAGGACGATCCCTCGTCAGCCGTCGTCCCGCGTCCCCACCAACCCCTACGCCGACCCGATCCGCAACGATGCCGGATATTTCGGCTATGCCCAGCACGTCCGCCGCACCCACGAACTCAACCGCCGCGACGAGTACATCAACTACCTGACCAGCATCGCCGAGCAGGGCCGCGCCAAGATCCTCGGCCTGGGCCACGACGCCGACCTGGCTTTCCGAGCCGGCCTCACCCTCCGCGGCGCGGACCACCGACGCCGCGCCACCGAGTTCAGCGCGATCGTCGACGAGATCGAAACCCAGATCGACCATGTACGCACCGGCCGCCTGGCCCCCGCCAAGGTGGAGGTAGGCCCGCGGGACTGGGCACGAATCAACACCGACGTGGGCAACCTGGCCCCCGGCGGCGTCCACACCGACGACCTCTCCGCGGTGACCGGCAGTTTCGGCCGCCCCCCGATCGACAGCACCCGCCGCTACAACGTCGTCGGCGGTTTGCGCGCCCCCTTGGCCGTACATCAAACGGACCTGGAGAACGCCGTCCCGCGAGCCGGCGACGGCCGCCCTCAGCGACTGCCCGATCCGCGTACGGGCCGCTGGTTCCGCCTGGCCAACGACGGCGGCCCCGAACTCGACCCCACCCGCGGCCTGAATTGCGTCGACGGCGTACTGGCCCTTTTCGACACTTACATTCACGGCCGCCCACGCGTTTCCGCCCCACGCACATTCGACACGTACGCCCACGGCAACCCCGACCGCCCCTTAGGCGGCGAAACAAACGGCATCCGCCGAATCCAGGACGCCACCGGAACCACTTTCCAAAACCTTTGCCCGTACATGGGAAGTGCCAGCCCCGCAGCGGCAAAACCCGCCATCGACCTGGCGCTGCGCAACTTGCGAAACCACCTGCTGAACACCGGCCACGGCGCCTACGCCTTCATAGTCACCGACATCGAAGCCGGCGGCAGCCACGCCTGGGCAGCCACCAACCACCACGGGACCATCCTGTTCCTGGACCCGCAGATAGGCAGAATCGCCGAGAACACCTCGCCGTACGCCCACCGGGGCACCCGTGCAAACACAAACATCACGTCTTTGGACGCCTTGGTGGTGGACGCCAATGGCACCCCGGCCCCCCTCCCACACCACGGCCCAGGCCAGCGCTCCGCAGCCCCCACCGGCGCCGCCGACGAAAATAGGCCGCCGACCTCACCGTCCGATGGATTGGACCTTGAGTCGGTCGTCGAACGGCAGGCGCTCGAATCGCTGTCTTCGGACGAGCGTGACGTGATTGAAGACGTGCAGCGACGCTCGACGAAAATCGCCAATCGCATCCTCCCTGACCTGCAACGGATCGCGGCGACAGCGGCACCCGCACCGGACGGGACGCAGCCCAAGGTGACTGGCGAGAACCACCGCACAAAGGAGCCTGACTCCATCGCGCGAGCCTTCCTGGATGACGTCGCCGCCAGGCAAGCGGGGCTCGGCAAGTTCCTCGCCGATGCGAAAGACCTGGTCCGATTCTCGATCGAGGTGTCCGAGGTCGGATACGGCCGTTCAGTGGTTCAGATTCTCAAGACGTTGACCGCGAGCGGCTATAAGGTTCATCGGCTCCTCAGCTTCTGGGCCCCCCGAGGTCGACACAACGGTTTGAACGTCACGATGACCGACGCTGAGGGAAAGGTCTTCGAGCTGCAGTTTCCAACGCCTCTGACCAGCAGCATCGGTGCGGATACCCACGCGCTGTACAAACGCGTTCGAACCGGCCGCTTCAGCTCCAAGGAGCGCATTGACGCTCTCTTGAAGATCTTCGCGTTGAACAAGGAACGGCATCTTTCCGAACATCAGCCTTCGGATCTTCAGGTGCTTCTCGAGATGAATGCCAGAATCGACACGGCAGACACGACATTCTCGCGCTGGACTGAGAAGAAACGTCGTGTGTGGACGCGGTACGAGGCGGCGCTGGCGGCAGATGGCATTTCCCTGGACGACGTGCTGGCCAGACACGGTCTGACCCGTGACGATGTCTTCGGACCATCTGAGGGGCAAGAGACATGACGCGAGAACACTTCGACTACACCCAGGTGCTGCGATCGGCAGAAGATGATCATGCGGGCAACGTGATCGCCTCCATCGAGGCTGTCGACCGACCGTTGCAGGCGGTGCTCTGGAGCGTGCGCCACGATGCGTGGATCTATGCACCGAGCGTGGCCGCGCGGATCCTTTACAACGACGAGCAGTTCGATCGGCTTCGCGACATTGATCGTCAAACCGCCGAGCGGGTAGCCCGTGACGACCTACATACGGACCTGCCCGCAGAGGACGTCCTCGTCCAGATCATTGAGGATGGCGAGCGCTCGGGCATGACGTATGGCCCGCCAGTGGGCTAGACCACGGCCATGTCGACGAAGCGGGACAAGTGCAACTGCGCCGCCACCGTCACCGTGTCGGTGGGGCCGTTTCGGTGCTTGGCCACGATGAAGTCGGCCTCGCCCGCCCTCGGTGACTCCTTGTCGTAGTAGTCGTCACGGTGGAGCAGGATCACCACGTCGGCGTCCTGCTCGATGGAGCCGGACTCGCGCAGGTCGGACAGCTGGGGGCGCTTGTCGGTGCGCTGCTCGGGGCCACGGTTCAGCTGCGAGACCGCGATGACCGGGCACTCGATCTCCTTCGCCAAGAGCTTGAGGCCACGGGACAGGTCGGCGACCTCCTGCTGGCGGCTTTCGGTGCGTTTCGGTGACGTCATCAGCTGGAGATAGTCGACGACCAGGAGTTTCAGGTCGTGGCGCTGCTTGAGGCGACGCGCCTTCGCTCGGATCTCCATGAGGTTCATGCTCGGCGTGTCGTCGACGAAGATGGGTGCCTCGCTGATCTCACCCATCCGGCGGGCCAGCTTGGACCAGTCGTCGTCGGTGAGCTGGCCGGATCGGAGCACGTGCAGCGGCACGCGGGCCTCGGCGGACAGCAACCGCATGACCATCTCGATCTTGCTCATTTCGAGGGAGAAGATGGCGCTGGCGCAGTTGCTGCGGATCGCGGCGTTGCGGGCGAAGTCCATGCTGACCGTCGACTTACCGAGACCGGGGCGGCCGGCCACGATGATGAGCTGGCCGGGATGCAGGCCGTTGAGCAGGCGGTCCAGGTCGGAGAAGCCGGTCGGCACGCCGGTCATGACGCCGCCCTGGGCACCGACCGCCTCGATCTCGTCGAGCGTCGGCTGCAGCATGTCACCGAGGGCCGCGAAGTCTTCGCTCACCCGCTTCTCGGTGACGTCGTAGATGGCCTGCTGCGCCAGGTCGACGATGTCGTCGACGTCGCGGCCGCCGTTGCCGCCGGTGCCGTAGCCCAGCTGCACGATCTTGGTGCCGGCCTCGACCAGGCGCCGCAGGATCGCCCGCTCGGAGACGATGCGCGCGTAGTAAGAGGCGTTGGCCGCCGTCGGCACGCTCTCGATCAGAGTGTGCAGATAGGGCACACCGCCGATGCGCTGCAGGTCGCCCGAGTCGGCGAGCGCGGCCGCGACCGTCAACGCGTCGGCCGGTTCACCCCGCCCGTACAGGTCGAGAATGACGTCGAAGATCGTGGCGTGCACCGGCCGATAGAAATCCGGGGTTTTGAGGATCTCGACGACGTCGGCGATGGCGTCCTTGGACAGCAGCATGCCGCCGAGCACGCCCTGCTCGGCCGCGACGTCCTGCGGGGGCGCCTTGTCGAGCTGCGCGCCGAACTGGTTTCCGGACGGCGGCTGCGCGGGCGGCCGTGCCTCCGGTCGCGTGTCGTCGGTGATCGACACCCGGGACCCCCCTCCGCTCGCCGTGGCCTTGCAAATGCGATCTAACAGCCCGGGTATGACACTTTCGGCTGACTTCCCCACCATGATCAGAAGCTTTTTCCTGATCAAGATCGCGCGTGCGGCGGCACCACTCTACGAACCCCGGGTCCACCTGCCCAACTGCCCCGGTGGACGAGTCTTGGGACAACCTGTGGACATCTCACCTGGGCCTGTGGGCAGCCCTGTGCACAGCCTGTGCATAACTTCTGGGGATGATTTCTTCACTGCCTTGTCGAGCAGGTAATACGTCGTCAACAGCTTGTGGGGAAGAAAAAGACGCGCGGCGTAAGCAAGCCGTCGCCCCGAGGCGTTGCGGTTCCGACGCTTGCACGTCACCCTTTCTGGGTGGACCAACGGGAGTGGGACTACGGCGCCCGCATGCCGCGCGAGCGGCGTGCTGCGGAGCCGCGTGCTTCCCGGGGTCCAGAGTCTCCTGATTTCGCGGATCCCGATCCCAAGTGGTCGAGTCTGACCGATACGGGGAGTTTGCAACCGAGCGACGAGGCGCTCGCGTGGCAGCAACGGGCCGACGCGTGGGCGACGCAGGCCGAGTCCCCGCAGGACCAGGCGGTCGAGCCGGCGAGTCGCTGGTCCGACACCCCGGCCACGACCGGCCGTCCGACCTACCCTTCGGACGGCGTGGGCTGGCGCACCGAGACCGCCGAGTGGCGGGCTACTGGCGGCGCACGCTGGAAACAGACCACCGAGTGGCGTTCCACGACCGGTTCACACGGCTGGCGCTCCACCACGGAGGCGTGGCAGAACAGCGGAAACCGTTCCTACCCTCCGGCGGCCGAGACCCCGATGTCACAACCAGCCATTTCCAGTACGCCGTGGACACCGACCGAGTCGGCAAACCAACCCGCCGCGGACTCCCGCCCGGCGTGGCAGCAGTTCACCGACACGTCGAGCGAGCCGTGGCGTGCCGATTCGTGGCAATCGTCGCAGGAGACACCCACCTGGTCCGCCCAGGAGTCGCAGCCCTGGCAGACGCAGGAACCGGCGTCCTGGCAGCAGCCCGCGCCGCGTCCGCCGATCGAAAGCTCGTCCTCCTGGCAGCAGCTCGTCGAGCCCACCTCCAGCACCACGCCCAGCTGGCGCAGCAACGCCATCGAAGGCACCGCGACCTGGAACGACACTCCCGCCACGAACCGCGGCTGGGGCCGTGACGAGTCCACCGAGACGCCGAGCTGGCAGACGCCACGCCCCGAGGACGCCCGCCATCTGGTGCGCGAGGACGATCGCGCGGCCTGGCGTCGCGGCGCGGAGATGGACCCGGGCGACAGCTCACCCCGCATCGGACGCCGCCGGGCCCCGGAAAACCCGGCCGGCGGTACGGGATGGAGTGGACGCTCGGACGCCGCCGACTGGGCGGGCTACACCGACACCGGCAACATCTCGCTCTATCCGGAGCCGGCCGCCGAGGCCCCGTCCTGGGGCGGCGGACGCTATTCGGCCGATCCGGTCAGCGCACCGGCCGAGCCGATCGGCCGCCGTGCCCTGCCCGCCGCACCGTACGAGGAACCCACCGAGCCCGGTCGCCGTCGACGGCGTGAGGATCCACCCCAGGCCCCGTACGCCGAGACCCCGCGCCCCCGTCGAGCCGATGAGATGCAGGGCGCCGCACAGACGGCCTACCCGGCCGGCCGACGTGGCCGCTACGCCGAGGAAACTCCGGCCCCCGAGGTCGCAGCGCCGATGCCGCAGCGCGGTGGCCGGCGACGAGCCGAGGCGGAGCAGGAGCCGACCGACCGCCGGGCATTCGCCCAGCCGGAGCCCACCGACCGCCGCGCGTTCGCCCAGCAGTCGCCCGCTGCCCCCGCCCCCGAGAACCCGGGCCCGCCGAAGGGCCGCGCCCGCTACAACCAGGTGCAGGACGACTGGCGCGAGCACACCGGTTCCTGGGCGGCCGAGCCGGACACCAGCAACTGGATGCGCGACCCGGACACCGGCCAGTGGAGCCGCTCCGACGACGACCCCCGTGTCCTGGCGTGGCGCGCCGAGGCGGCCCGCCGCGAGGCCATGGCCGAACCGTCCAAGGGACGGCTTGAACTGCCCGCGGCACCGTCCAGCGCCCCGGCCGGCACGCGCGGCGGCGCGGCCTTCGGGAGCGCACCGGCGAGCGCCATGCCGTACGGCGGCTCACCGGCAACGCCGCGGCGGGCCCTGCCGAGCGCCCCGCGCAGCGCGACCCCCGACTACGAAGCGCCGGCGCCACGCAGCGCCATGCCCGCCGACGCGCCGTACAACGGCGGCGGCAACCCCTACGACACGGGCGGCGGAATCCCGGACGGCCGACGCGGCGCCCCGTATTCGGACGCGCCCGGCCCGGCCCTGCGCAGCGCCATGCCCGATCGAAGCAACCGCGGCAATCCGTACGACAGCGGGTTCGGCACGGCTCCCACCAGCGCGATCGCCGACGGCGGCCGACGCGGCGGCTCCTACGGCGAGCAGCCCCCGCAAGCACCCCGCAGCGCCCCACCGGACGGTGGCCGACGCAACGGCGTCAACCCGTACGACGATGGACGCGGCGCCCTGCCGGAGAGCCGCGGACGCGCGCCGTACGCCGAAACACCGCGTGGCGCCGACTCGCCCGGTCCCGCACCACGCAGCGCCTTGCCCTACCGCGGCGAACCCGGCCCGGCTCAGCGCAGCGCCCTGCCGTACCGCGGCGAACCGGGCCCGGCCCAGCGCAGCGCCCTGCCGTACGGGGGTGCGGGCGACCCGGGCTCGGCCCAGCCTTACGGAAGCGGACCCGGCTCCGCCCAGCCTTACGGACGCGAGCCAAGTTCCGCCCGGTCCTTCGGAAACGAACCCAGCTCCGCCCTGCCCTACCGCGGCGAACCCGGCTCCGCGCAGCCCTACGGACGCGAGCCAGACCCATCCCGCGGCGACACCACGTACGGAGGCGGGGCCACGGCTCCGCGCAGCGCCACCCCCTACGGCGGCGGATACGGTTCGGTCGCGCCCCGCAGCGCCCCCGGCTACGGCACCGCCGCCCCACGCAGCGGCATCCCCGGCACCGGCACCAACGGCGCACGCGCGACCCCGTACGGCTCGGACGACCCGTACCGCGCCGGCGGCCGCCGCCGCGCCACCGACAACGATGACCTACCAGGCGGCCGCGCACCCACCACCGACAGCTGGCGCCGCGACCCCGAGCCCACCGACGACCGACGGGCCCGCCGCCAAGGCCCGCCCACCGGCGCCGGCCAACCGCCCTCCTGGTCGTCCGGCGGCGAACAGCCGTCCTGGTCGTCAAGCGGCGAACAGCCGTCCTGGTCATCAGGCAGCGAACCGCCCTCCCGGTCACCGGGCGGCGACACTCCGTCCTGGTCACGCGACGACCGCCCCGGCATCGGCCGCCGCGGCGACGACACCACCCGGGGCGGCTGGGACAACGACCTGGGCCGCCAGAACGGCCGCGCCGGCGACTGGCGCGCCCAATTGGACCCGGGACCGCCGCCCGCCGCCGACCCGGCCGCCACCGAACCCTGGAACGCCGACCCCAACGGCTGGCAGCAAAAGCCGGCTTGGCAACGCGAGGATGACTCCCGCGGCTACGGGGACGCCGGCCAGGAGGACGACTGGCGACGAGATCTCGCCGACCGAAGTAACCTCGCCGACGGTGAATCCCGGCGCTACGGCACCTCGGACTACGTGCCCTTTCGGTCGAGCGGCTCAGCCGCGGCCCCGAGGAATTTATCCACCACCGGCACCTCGCTGAACTCCCCGGTCCCGCGGGAGCAGCGCGAGGCCCAGGCCCGCCCGCCGCGGACCAGCAACGGTTACCAGGGGCTCTCCGGCTCCTACGAGCGCCGCGCGATGTCGGGCGGCTTCCCCATGAGCCGGAGGAGCAATCTGCTCGATCCGGACGACGAGGAGGGTGAACCTGAATCCGGCGGTCTACTAGCGGCAGTCGGATACACGGTCATCTGGTACGGCGTCCCGGTCGTCCTGTTCCTCGCGTACATGCTGGTGACGGGCTCGCAGTCGCAAGCAACCTCCACCCTGGGCAAGGCCGCCCCGCAGTTCGGCGTCTCGCTGGTGCTCAGCATCCTGATCGCGGTCGGCATCCGCCGCGTTAGCGACTCGTGGAAGGCGATCAGCGTGGGTCTCGCCGCCGCGGTGGTGGGTGGCGGCCTGGCCACGGTGCTGTTCTCCGCGATCACCGGCAACAGCCTGAGCTAGCGGGTGAGACAAAACGGCGCGCCGGGCACGAGGCCCGACGCGCCGTTCGCGTCGAAAAGACGAACTACTTAGCGGCCACCACGTTCACCGGGAACGTCGCGGTCACCTCGGGGTGCAGCTTGACCTGGACGTTGTACGCCCCGGTGGTCTTGATGTGCCCCGGCAGTTCGAGACGACGACGGTCCAGCGACGGACCGCCGGCGGCCTTGACCGCGTCCACGATCTCGGCCGGCGTGATCGAGCCGAACAGACGGCCACCGTTGCCGGAGCGCGCGCTCAGCGTCACCTTCAGGCCGGCGAGCTGGGCCTTGACCTCGTTGGCCTGGCCCAGGTCACGGATCTCGCGCGCCTCACGGGCCCGCTTGATGACCGCGACCTGCTTCTCGGCGCCCTTGTTCCACTGGATCGCGAAACCCTGCGGCAGCAGGTAGTTACGGCCGTAGCCGTTCTTGACCTCGACGATGTCGCCGGGGGTGCCGAGACCCGACACCTCCTGGGTGAGGATGATCTTCATGCTCATGCCGATCCTCCTCAGCGCGCCGTCGCCGTGTACGGCAGGAGCGCCATCTCACGGGCGTTCTTGACCGCACGAGCGATCTGCCGCTGCTGCTGCGAGGTCACCCCGGTGACCCGGCGGGCACGGATCTTGCCCCGGTCGGAGATGAACTTCCGCAGCAGGGCGGTGTCCTTGTAGTCGATGTAGGTGATCCCGTCCTTGTCGAGCGGGTTCACCTTCTTCTTCGGCTTGCGCAGTGCCGCAGCCTTTGCCATTGCTCTTACTCCTGATGTCACGGGAGCCCTGCTCGGGCTTAGAAGGGAGGCTCGTCGTCGAACGAGGAGCTGCTGGCGCCGCCGCCGGAACCGCCGGAGCGGGCACCGGAAGCCGGAGCAGCCGTCGCCCACGGGTCGTCGAAGTTGTTGTTACCTCCGCCGCCACCGCTGGGCTGCCGGTTGCCACCACCACCGCCGGAGGCACCGAAACCGCCGCCTCCGCCGCCGCCGGAGCGACTCACCCGCTGCACCTTCGCCGTGGCGTACCGCAGCGACGGGCCGATCTCGTCGACCTCGAGCTCGTAGACGGTGCGCTTCTCGCCCTCGCGGGTCTCGTAAGACCGCTGGCGAAGCCGGCCCTGCACGATCACCCGAGCGCCACGCTGCAGCGACTCGGCGACGTGCTCGGCGGCGTCACGCCAGATGTTGCACGCGAGGAAGAGTGGCTCGCCGTCTTTCCACTCGCCCGACTGCCGGTCCAGAGTCCGCGGCGTGGACGCGATACGGAATTTGGCAACCGCCGCACCCGACGGGGTGAAGCGCAGCTCGGGGTCGTCGGTGAGGTTACCGACGACCGTGATGGTGGTTTCTCCTGCCATGATCTACTCCTCGCCGCTGTTCTCGTTCGTAGGAGGTTCTCAGTACCCCCTGACAAAAAACGAGCGGTCAGCGGGTCTCGGGCCGAATGACCTTGGTGCGGAGGATCGACTCGTTGAGCCGCAGCTGACGGTCCAGCTCAGCGACGGCCTCCGGGGTCGCCTGAAGGTCGACGACGGCGTAGATGCCCTCGGCCTTCTTGTTGATCTCGAAGCTGAGCCGGCGACGGCCCCAGACGTCGAGCTTCTCCACCGAGCCACCGGCGGTCCGGATGACATTCAGGTACTGATCGAGCGACGGGGCCACGGTGCGCTCCTCGAGTGAAGGGTCGAGGATCACCATGAGTTCGTAATGACGCAAGACTTTCTCACCTCCTGTGGGCTATGCGGCCACGGTCTTTCCGTGGCAGGAGGTCTTGTGTCGATCACAGCGCGGGCCGATGACCCATAACGGCGCTATGAACCGAGCCAGCATACCCAGGCGGGGACGCCGTACCAAAACCAAGGACCCCGCCGGATGACGGGGTCCTGCCTGCTGGAGCCGCGGGGCGTCCGATCCGCTTTCGCTGGGTGGGACCTGGGGAGGAACGACCACACCGATGAGGTTGGACGCGGCCGCCCCGCGGAGCTTGTGAGTGAAGACTACGCCACTTTTGACCGATTCGCACGTTGCGACACGATTGCCCGAATTGCCGCTGCGCCGACACCCAGCACGCACACCGCGGCGATCACCCCCAGCAGCCCGGTCGGCCCGCCGTGCGAGATCGGCTCCATGGCCGCCACCGGCTCCGCAGCGGCGATCCCGGGTTGCGCCGGTGCCACCGCCTCACGCTCCTCGATCATCGGCGCCAGATCCATTTGCGGTACGCCGGTGACCACGGTCTTCGCGTCTCCAGGTGGCATGCCGGTGAACGCGTGTGCACGGCCTTCAGGCGTACGGGAAACGGGCTTGACCTTGTCTTTTGTCTTGGACCGTGGCGCCGCGCCACCCGGCGGCATCGCGTTGACGGCGGCGCGCAACGCATCCGGCTGCTGCGGACGCGCCTGCTGCAGCCGGGACGGGCGCTGCGCCGTCGACCCGGAACCGGACATGACAGACGCGGCCGGCGCACTCGTCTCCGTCGCGGTGTCCACCGCCGGACGATCGTCGGACGGCGCCGGAGTCGGGTCCGGCATCGTCGCGGCCGGCGACGCGGCAGCCGTGACCAGCAGCGGAGTCGCATCGTCGGGGAACGGGCAGTTCGGCTCCATGACGACTGCGGTGGTGCCCCGCCGGAAGACCACCTCGGTCGCCCCGTGGTCGGCGAGCGTGCCCTTCGTGTCGCCGCCGAGCCGCAGATCCGCGCTGTACCCGGTGTTGTTGACCACCATGACCGTGCTCTCCGCGGGCACCGTCAGCGACTCGACGTTCGGCTGCGACTCGCAGGACAGGTCCAGCATGCTGCCACCGTCGAAGATCACCAGCTGTCCGTTCTCGTGAACCGGATCGGCACTGGCCGTCCCGGCCGCGAGCATCGGCATGCCGAAGATCAGTCCGCCCAGGGCGAGAGCCGTCATCCGGTATCGGAACTGCCGCGACATGCACTATCTCCCAGCTCGCGCCGTCAGTTGTGATCTATGCAGCTAACGAGCCCTGCCGGAGGCTGGTGACGCGGCCGGGAAAACCGTCGTACCCGCGTCGTAGTCTCATCCCATGCGCATCGGAGCCCATGTCGATCCCGTCGACCCGCTGGAGGCCGCGGCCGCCCGCGGAGCCGACGCCGTGCAGTTCTTCCTGACCGACCCGCAGGGCTACAAAACGCCCAAACCTCGCGAGGACGCGGCGACCCTGCGCGAGTCCGAGGTGGACATCTACATCCACGCGCCATACATCGTTAATGTCGCCTCGCCCAACAACCGCATCCGCATCCCCAGCCGCAAGCTGCTGATGGCACACGCCCGCGCCGCCGCCGAGCTGGGCGCGAAGGGCCTGATCGTGCACGGCGGCCACGTCGGCAAGGACACCGATCTCGCGGTCGGTTTCGACAATTGGCGCAAAGCCTTCGAATATGCCGAGAAAGACGGCGGGCTCCCGCTGCCGGTGTTGATCGAAAACACCGCCGGCGGCGACAACGCGTGCGCCCGCCGCTTCGACGACCTGGCCCGCCTGTGGGAGGCGGTGGGGTCGTTCGGCGCTGGGTTCTGCCTGGACACCTGCCACGCCTTCGCCGGCGGCGAGGATCTCACCGGCGTCGTCGACCGCGTGAAATCGATCACCGGCCGCATCGACCTGATCCACGCCAACGACTCCAAGGGCGGCTTTGATTCGGGCCAAGACCGACACGACAACCTCGGCAATGGCAAGATCGACCCCGAGTTGGTGGTGGCCGCGATCCGGGCCGCCGGAGCGCCGGCCGTCGTGGAGACGCCGGGCGGCGTCGAGGGACAGACCGCCGACATCGCTCTTTTGAAGGAGCGGGCGGGGCGCTGACGCGCCGGCACTGGGGAGGGTCATGACCACGGAGCAGCCGAAGCCGTCCGCTCCGCCGGGCTCGCAGCCTGGCGAGGGCCTGCGGCCGGCGGTGCCCGCCACGATCCACACGGAGGCGCCAAGCTCGTCTGTGGAGGATCCGAAGTCCCCCGCCCAGCCGGGAGAGCCCGCCGAGGCATCGGCGCAGCAGCCGGGCGCGACATCCGCAACCCAGCCTTCCGCACCGGCTACACAGCCCACCAAGCTGGACGAGGCAGCGCATTCGACGCCCCACCGCCGCGGCATGTTCCGCCGCCGCCGGAGACCGGCAGCCCATTCCGCAACGGCCGCCACCTCGGACAAATCCCCCAAAGCAGCCGTCGCGCTGGCCGATCCCGACACCGCGCCGCCCGCACCGGCACCGGCAGCCGCACCCGCAGCCGCAGCCGCAGCCGCAGCCGCACCCGCACCCGCACCCGCACCCGCACCCGCACCCGCCGATCCTCCACAACCGACGATCCCACCCGCGAAACGCGCCGAACCCCTCCCGTCCGAACGCCCACCAGGCGCCCCCGAAGACCCGTGGACCAGATTCGCCACCACGGCCGATCGCCCACCGGGCCGTCTCCGCCGCGCCACCCGCACCTTGGGCCGGTCGCTGATCCATGAGTACGCGCTGGCCACCTACGCGAGCCTGCTCCTCGCCGTCGCCCTGACCTGGCCGGCGTTGCGATATCCGCTGCACACGCTGCCGCAGGACATCTGGGATCCGTCGCGGCAGGCCTGGCAGATCGCCTGGGGCGGGCACATCCTGATCACCGACCCGGTGAAGCTGTGGCAGTCCAACGCCTTCTTCCCGGAACCGAACAGCTTCGCGTTCGGCGACAGCCTGCTCGGGTACGCCCCGGCCGGCATGCTCGGCGAGGGCCCGCTGGCCGCCACCCTGCGCTACAACATCATCTTCGTGCTGGCCCACGCGCTGCTCGCCCTCGGCGGGTACGCCCTGGTCCGCCAGCTCGGCGCCGGCCGCACCGGGGCCGCGGTCGCCGCCGCCGCGATCACCTACGCACCCTGGCGCCTCGCCCAGGAAGGCCACCTCGACATCGTCTCGGCCGGCGGCATCCCGCTCGCCCTCGCGATGCTAGCCCGCGGCCACGGCTGGTCGCTACGACGCGGCCTGCGCTCCGACCGCCGCAGCATCGGCTGGGCCGCGGCCGGCTGGGTGGTCGCCGCGTGGCAGGTCAGCCTCGGTTTCTCGCTCGGCGTGCCGTTCCTCTATGTCCTCGGCCTGATCCTGGTGATCGCGCTGATCACGGTGCCGCTCCGCTGGTGGCGCCGCCCCGCAAAACGCCCGGTGCTCGGCTGGCGACTGCTGGTCACCGACGGGCTCGGCGTTGTCATCCTGGCCGGCGTGTCCGCGCTGATCGCCCTGCCGTACTTCAAGGTCCACGACGGCAGCGACGGCACGGCCGAGATCAACTTCTTCTCGCCGCCGCTGCGCAGCCTGCTGATCGGCCCCGCCGAGTCGCGCATCTGGGGCGCACCGCACGAGGTCCCGCGATCATCACTGAACTGGCCGGCCGAAATGAGCCTGCTTCCGGGATTCGTCCTTTATGCACTCGCGCTGGCCGGCCTGGCGTTCTCGATCTGGACCCTGCGTCAGCGCCTTCTCCTGCTGATCGCCCTGGCCGGCACGATCATCCTGACGCTAGGCACCACATTCTTCGACGGCCGCTGGACTTACCTGCCGCTCTTCGGCCACTTGCCCGCCTCACTCGGCCTGCGCATTCCAGGCCGCCTGATGCTGTGGACGACGATTCTCCTGGCGATACTCGCCGCCGGCGCGGTCACCGAGTTCGTCCGCCGCGTCGAACACTGGTCCGAACAACGGATCCCGCCCTGGCCCGGCCCGTGGCTGCGCCTGGCCACCTTGGTTCCGCTGATGCTCGTGCTGGTCGAGGGCTGGAACACGACGGCGCACCCGGTCGTCCCCGCTCAGCCCAAGACGATGCGCACCGTGAGCGGCCCGATGCTGGTCCTGCCCACCGCCGACCTCACCGACCAGACAACCATGCTCTGGTCGACGACCCGCTTCCAGCCGATGGCCAACGGCGCCGGCGGATTCGCCTCCGCCCGCCAGGCCGAGCTACGCCGCAACGTCGCCAACTTCCCCGACGCCGCCAGCATCGACTACCTGCGTTCCCAGCGCATCACCACGGTCCTCCTGCTGCGCTCCGACGTCGCCGGCACACCGTGGGAACGCGCCGGCGATCTCCCGGTCGACGGCCTCAACATCACCCGCGAGGACTTGGACGACGCGGTCATCTTCCGGCTGAACTGACATTTCCTCCCGTACGGGCTGGCCACCCCCAACCGCACCACCAGGTTCCGTGCTTTGACAGGACCGGCCAGCAGCACCGTCAGGCCCTCACCCGGCCGCCGGGCGGAGCTGCCGCCCTCACGCTGACCGCGTTTCGCTTCAGACCTTGATCGGTTCGGCCGGGGACGGTGGCTCCGGAGCCGGGCTCCGCACGCCGAACCTGCTGCGCAACGACGCCACCCACGCGACATCCGGCCTGTTCAGCGGCCCGCCGTCCGGATCATGGTCGCGGTAGGTCTGGCGCACCACGTCCAGTTCCGGCCGCACGATCTCGCGGATCACCAGGCCGCACAGCACCGCCACGGTCACCAGCCGCAGCGTCGCGGCCAGCACGAACGTCCCCTCCGGGATGACCTGTTTGCCGCCCGCGCCCATCAGCTCGGCGTAGAACGCGGTGAAGTATCCGATCTCGGCAACCGTCCACGCGACGATCGCTCCCCAGCGGGGCCGGGCGAGCACGATCAACGGGAGCAGCCAGAGCACGTACTGCTGGGACCAGACCTTGCTCGTCAACAGGAACGCCGCGACCACCAGGAACGCGAGCTGCGACAACCGGGGGCGGCGCGGGGCGAGCAGTGCCAGCAGCGCGATGGCGACGCAGGCCAGCCCGAAAAGCCCGTACGTGAGCCAATTGAGGGTGGGAACGTGGTTGCTCAGCCACTGGAACGGGCCCTCGTCGCCCGGCCCGCCGCTGTTCCACTTCCCGTCCAGGTAACGCCCGACATACCAGAACGTGCCCCAGTCGATCGGCCGCTCGGAGTTGAGCTGGAAGAACTTGAGCCAGCTGTCGTGATAGAGCTGCCACACCGGGAAGTTGACAGCGGCCCAGGCGACCGCCGCTCCGGCGAACGCCCAGATCCATCTCTTCACCGTGCCCGAGCGCATCGCCAAGATCAGCAGCGGGCCCAGGATGAACAGCGGCCACAGTTTCGCCGCGGCGCCCAGCCCGAGGAAGACGCCGGCCCACACGGCCTTGTTCTTCGACCACAGGTAGAGCCCGATCGCGGCCAGCCCGATGGCCAGGAAATCCCAGTTCACGGTGGCCGAGATGAACAGGATCGGGGACAGCGCGAAGATCGCCGCATCCCAGGGTCGCCGACGGCGCAGCGCCAGGATGATCGCAGCGGTCGCGATGGCCAGCGCCGAGAGCACGAGCGCGTTCGCGTCGTAGAACCAGGTGCCCTGATTGATGTCGGGGTGCTTCTCGCCGTACGCGTGAATCGGAAGTCCGAGCGCGCCCATGAAATACCCGGTGACCACCGGATATTCGACCGCCTGGTCCCGATACGGCACCTTGCCCTCGTTGAGCCCCTCGGCGTAGTAGAGAGCGAGCACGTCGGTGTAGCAGAAGCGCGTGTACTGGACGTCGTTCTGCCAGTTGCCGTCCTGGCAGGGCGACTTCTGCACCCAGGACAGCGCGAGCGTGAGACACGTCAGCGCCAGGATGATCCGGGCCGCGCTCCAGAAGCGCCCGCGCCGGGCATCCGGCCGGACCGCGTGTGAGCCGAGTGGTCCACCGATCGCCTCGGACAGGCCCCGCACAAAACCGTCCGAGGTCGCCTTCGCGGGCGGCTCGTCGCGGCGGTCGGTGTCCGGGGACGGGGACGGCTGCTCGCTCATGTCAGGCATCATGCCGTACTCCGGTCTTCCACTCGGTCATCGCCTACCGCTAAGCAAAAGCCGGCGTGCACCCTGATCGGATGCACGCCGGCCGAGATCAGATCAGGCGGCTAATTGCCGTCCGCTCCGTCGTCTTGATCGGGTGTGACCCCTTGTTGCTGGTTGGGGCCGCCACCGTTACCTCCCCCGTTGTTGCCGGGGAGGCCGGGGAAGATCCCCCCGCCGTTGTTGTTCCCGCCGCCGTTGTTGTTGCCACCGTTGTTTCCACCGCCGTTGTTGCCGCCCTTGTCGTCACAGTTGCCGACGAAGCCGAGCACACACTGCGGCTGCTGAACCGGCGGCGGGGGTGGGGCCTGTCCGTTGGCGTACTTGCTGTCCGGGTCGCCGGTGCGAACCCGCGGCGGGAAGTCCTTCTTGTCGAGGTCCATCGCGGCGGCGGAGTCGTCGAGGAACTTTTTCCAGATCTTCCCCGGCACGTTGGCCCCGAACATGTCCTTGCCGGTCTCCGGATCTTTCAGCTCCACCTTGTTGCCGGCGGCGCCGACCCAGACCGTGGCCGCGAGCTGCGGGATGCCACCCACGAACCAGCAGTCACCGCTGCCTTCCTTGAACTCCCAGGTGCCCGTCTTGCCGACCGACTCCCGACCGCCCTTGAGGCTACGGCCGTCCACGTCGACGATCTTCTGCATCACGCCTTGAAGATCGGACATCTGGTTGGCGTCGAAGACCCGGTTACCTGTCGTCTTCTGGCTGTTGAGGATCTTGGTCGCGCCGGTGTCGGCGTCGACCTGCTTCACCGTTTTAACGAAGTGCGCGGCATGGTGCACACCGCCGTTCACGATCGTGGCGACGCCCTCCGCGTGCTCCAACGGAACGAGACGGTATTGGCCGAAGGCGACCTCGTTGTCGAAGTAGCCTCCCTTCAGCCAGGTGCTCTTGTCCGTCTTGGTCAGGTCGACCAGCTTGTTGTCGTCGGTGTAGAGGTGCTTCACGCCGGCGGCCCGGGCTGCCTCGATGACCTTCTCGCGTCCGATCGCGCGAGCGATGTCGTAGAACGCGAAGTTGTACGACTTGATGGTCGCGGTCTCCAACAGGCAGTTCTTGATGCCGCCACCGGTGGTACAGGTCGCGTTGTCCTCGGCGCCCGCGTTACTGATCTTGGTGCCGTTGGTCCGGAGCTGCGTGCCGTCCCATCTCGTATCGAACGAGATGTCCTCTTTCAGACCCGCGGCCAGCGTGTAGATCTTGAACGTCGAGCCGGGCGACTGGCCACCGATGATCTGTGTGCCGTCACCGGACAGACCGCCGGCGTAGTCCGTCCCGTTCGGGTTGTCGCCGCCGTAGTAGCCCAGCACAGCGCCGGTATTGGGGTCGATGCCGATCACCGCCGCCTGGTACGTCTTGGGCGTCTTGTGCATCGGGGATTCCTTGCTCAGCCGGGAACCCGCCTCCTCAGCCGCCTTCTGCACCGCCGGGTTGATCGTCGTGGTGATCGTCAGACCACCCTTGTCGAACTGCTCCTGGCTGATACCCATCTGGGCGAGCTCGGCCTTGACATGCCGGATGATCATGCCTTCCGGCTTGTTCAGCGCGTTGTTCTTGGACGCCGTGCTCGGCTTGCGGATATTGGTGGGGTACTTCCGCTGGTCGAACTGCGCTTGAGTGATCCAGCCCATCTCAAGCATGTTCTTCATCGTGTACTCCCACCGGCCCTTGGCATCGGTGAGGTTGTAGTTCGGGTCGTAGCCCTTGTGTGCCGAGTTCGGGTAGGGCTGCTTGATGATCGAAGCCAGCACCGCGGCCTCGTACGGGGTGACCGCCTTCGGGTCGTTGGCCGGGGTCATCACCGACTTGCCGAAGTAGCCCTGAGCCGCGGCCTCGATGCCGTACCTGCCTTCGCCCAGGTCGACGTAGTTCAAGTACATGCCCATGATCTGGTCTTTGTCGTACTTGGACTCGAGCTTGCGGGCGACCACCGCCTCGCGCAGCTTGCGGTTGATGCTGATGGCCTTCAGGTCGGCCACGTGCCGTGCGTACTGCTGCGTGATCGTCGACGCACCCTGAGTGGTACCACCGCTGAAGTTGTTCCACGCGGCGCGGACGATGCCCTTCATGTCGATACCGTTGTGCGTGTAGAAGTTCTTGTCCTCGGCCGCGGCGACCGCGTGCTCGACGACCTTATTGATCTTCTGCTCGGGGACCACCGTGCGGTTCTGGTCGCCCAGCTTGGCCAGCGTCGTGCCCTTGGCATCCAAGATGACATTCGACTGGTCCTCGGTCTTCGGCGACGGCAGCTCGACGTCGTCGAAGAAGTACGTGCCGCCGACCACACCGGCACCGAGCAGGATGACCAGCACGGCGGCGGCGGCGGTCAGGATGTTCGTGCGGCGGCGGCGCTTGGCCGCCTTCGACTTGTCCTTGCCGCGACCGGAGCGGCCGCGGCCCGGCGTGTCGGCCCCTGGACCGCCGGCACCGCCCGGCCGCACGGCGGCACGGGCCACACCCGCGCGTCCCGGGGTCGCCGAGCCCACGGCGGCGCTGCCCACCGACGCGCTGCCCACCGTGGCGCGGCCACCCGGGCGCGCGCTACCCACGGACGCGCTGCCGGACGCACCGCCCACCGACGCGCTGCCGGAGGCGCCGCCAACCGAGGCGCGGCCGGGCGAAACCGACCCGGACGCACCACCGACTGACGCACGGCCACCGGCCGCGCGTCTATTCGGATCTGGGGGGCGCGCGGAGGCCGAATATCGACCGTCGTCAGGCGCGCCACCGGACCCGGGCACTCGTGCCCGGGCACGCGAGGACTGCGGTTCGCCGTACGGGTTCATGCGGTCACACCTCGGTCGCGCGGGCACGTACAGCGAGAGCCCTGGGGGAGGTCTCGCCGACGACGCCACGAGCGGACGATTTGGGCTGCGTACCGGCAGCCGCCCTGTCGGTTGTCATAGCTGACCGATTGCGTCGCTGGATGCGCGAGTCGGTCAAGGTCGTGCCAAAGGTAGCGAGAACGAGCCACATCTCTCAGCGGCCCTCCTGCCGATGCGGTGACCCGGAATCGCGGTGGCGGCCCGCGGCGGACGAAGCCGCGACAGCCTCGTCCCGATCAACGTCGTCAACGGTGAGCGCGTCCCGACCGAGCACGTACTGCTGGATCAGGTGATTCCACGCGCAGGAGCGGCACACCTCCACGACGAAGACCTGGAACTCACGCAGCGTCATCGCCAGGATCGGGAGCTCGGCAAGCTTACGGGCTTGCCCGGCGGACTGCTTAAGTTCATCGCCGTAGATGTAATGCACAAGCGTCAGATTTTCCTTGCGGCAGACCGGACAACGCTCGTCGGTCGGCTCGCCGTGGAAACGAGCAGCGTTCTTCAGGTATGGCGAGGCATCACAGACCTCAAGGGTCCCGATGCGACCACTGTGCAGGTCACGCAGCACTGCTCGCTTCTGTAGCGAGTAGTCGACGATCTGCCGCTGCGTGCGCATGGCGAAGAGAGTACGCGGTGATTCAAGAAGGAGCGACAGCCATCACACAGCGTGGCGCGCTCAATGCGTAGCCATGAAGACCTTGCATGCTTTTGCAACCGGAACTACCGTTGCGATGTATCGGGCCGATACATCGAGACATGAACCAGGGAGGTGGCCGGTGCTGGAGTTGGCGATTCTCGGCCTCCTTCAGGAAGCCCCGATGCACGGCTACGAGCTCCGTAAGGAACTCGCCACCAAGCTCGGCACGATCCGCGCGGCGATCAGCTACGGCACTCTGTACCCGACGCTCAAGCGTTTGCACCACGCCGGCTGGATCACCGAGTCCAGCGCGGATGCAGCGATGATCCCCCCGATGACCAGCAAGCGGGGGCGGGTTGTCTACAAGATCACGGCGGAGGGCAAGGAACGGTTCGCCGATCTTCTGGCCCAGGCCGGCCCGGAAACGTACGACGATGCCGGTTTCGGCGTGCATTTCGCGTTCTTCTCCCGGACCGACCGCGCGACCCGTCTCCGGATCCTGGAGGGCCGCCGCCGCCGCGTCGAGGAACGCCGTGAAGGCCTGCGCGAGGTTCTGTCGCGCGCCACCGGACGCCTCGACGCGTACACCCAGGAACTTCAGCGCCACGGCCTGGAGGCCGCCGAGCGCGAGGTCCGCTGGCTGGAGGAGCTCATCACGAATGAGCGCTCCGGCCGAACCCCGGCGGGACCGAGCGGGGAGCTTCATCTCCCCGCCGACCCGGCCGGGGACGCACCCCCCGAACCCCCGCGTCCGCATATGGACCGGCCGTGATGAACAAGGAGGCAAACGCGATGGGCTCCGTCCGCGTCGCCATCGTCGGTGTGGGTAACTGCGCCTCGTCCCTCGTGCAGGGCGTGGAGTATTACAAGAACGCCGACCCCAACGACCGCGTCCCGGGTCTCATGCACGTGACCTTCGGCGACTACCACGTTTCGGACGTGAAGTTTGTCGCGGCGTTCGATGTGGACGCCAAGAAGGTTGGCATGGACCTGGCCGAGGCGATCGTGGCCAGCGAGAACAACACGATCAAGCTGACCGACGTGCCGCCGACCGACGTCACCGTCCAGCGTGGACCGACCTTCGACGGTCTGGGCACGTATTACCGCGAGATCATCGAGGAGTCGACCGCCGAGCCGGTCGACGTGGCCCAGGCGCTGCGCGACGCGCAGGTCGACGTGGTCGTCTCGTACCTCCCGGTGGGCTCCGAGGAGGCCGACAAGTTCTACGCCCAGGCCGCGATCGACGCGGGCTGCGCCTTCGTGAACGCGCTGCCGGTCTTCATCGCGTCGACCCCGGAGTGGGCTCAGAAGTTCACCGACGCCGGCCTGCCGATCATCGGTGACGACATCAAGAGCCAGGTCGGTGCCACGATCGTGCACCGCGCGCTGGCGAAGCTGTTCGAGGACCGCGGAGTCGAGCTGCTGCGTACTTACCAGCTCAACTTCGGCGGCAACATGGACTTCATGAACATGCTGGAGCGCAACCGCCTGGTCTCCAAGAAGATCTCGAAGACCCAGTCGGTGACCAGCCAGATCCCGCACGAGATGATCAAGTCGGACGTGCACATCGGCCCGTCGGACCACGTGCCGTGGCTCGACGACCGCAAGTGGGCGTACATCCGGCTCGAGGGCCGCTCGTTCGGCGACACCCCGCTGAACGCCGAGCTCAAGCTCGAGGTCTGGGACTCCCCGAACTCGGCCGGCGTCATCATCGACGCGGTCCGCGCCGCGAAGATCGCCAAGGACCGCGGCATCGGCGGCCCGATCCTCTCCGCGTCGTCCTACTTCATGAAGTCCCCGCCGGTCCAGTACAACGACCACGACGCGAAGGAGGCCGTCGAGGCCTTCATCCGCGGCGACGTCGAGCGCTGACCGCGCAATAAACGAAAGGCCGGGCCGCTGTGTGGGCCCGGCCTTTCGTCAACTCATTCCATACGAAGGAACGGCGCCAGCCGCTTGGCGATCTCCGGAACGCCGCTCACCCGGCGGTCGAGGATGTCGCTGGTGAGAATCATCTGCTCGAGGGCGGAAATCTTCAGAGTGCCCCCGCTGCGCTGTGCGATGAGTCCGGCAGCCCGCCAACCGAGACTGGCGTTCCACATGTCCAACGGCTCCCAGCGAATGATCGCGTCGAGAAGCGCCGCCGCCCGCTCCGGCACGGTCACAAAAGTTCGCTGGTCGAGAACGATGGATTCGGGTCGAGCGGTCGCCGAGTAGAGGATGCTGACGTCCTGCACCTTGGTGCGTGCGCTGGTGCATTCGCCGAGGACCAGAAGGAGGTCCTCGGCATCGACCCGGTAGGTCATCGATCGCCGAGTTCCCGATAGAAGTCGGCGTTCTCCTCCTGGTCACGGCGGACGAACTCGGCTATCTCCTTCCACCGATCCAGATCCCTCGTAATGATCGATGCGGCTCTTTCGTACGAGCAGCTGAGTGCATATTGCAGCCGGGCGATGGCACGGGCCTGAAGCTCGTCCATCGTCGGTTGCACCCCTTGCGTTGTCATAGCGCAAGTCTCCTAGCAGCTATAGGCGCTAGTCAACCCCAGGCGCGTGCGAAGGCAATCTTGGCTTCGAGCTCCAGGAGGCGGCGTTTGCGGTCGATGCCGCCGCCGAAGCCGACCATCTTGCCGTTCGCGCCGACCACCCGGTGGCACGGCACGATCACCGGGACCGGGTTGTGGTTGCAGGCCATGCCGACCGCCCGCGCCGCCCCCGGGTCGCCCAGCGTGGTGGCGATAGCGCCGTACGTAACCATTTCGCCATACGGGATTTTGGCGATCTCGCCCCAGACCGCCCGCTCGAACTCGGAGCCCCCACGCAGCTCGAACGGCACCGTGAAGTCGGTCAGCTCGCCGGCGAAATAGGCCTCGAGCTGCACCGCCGCGGGGTGGCGGGCGGACGGGCCGGGCCGGGCGGCGAACCGCACCCCGACCACCGTGTCTTCCTCGACGACGACACCCAGCGGACCGATCGGCGAGTCGATGACGAACATGCCTCGATTCTGCCCCGGGGGTACGACAACTTTTCAGCGGGCGAGAACCGACTGCCACTGCCGCAGCCGTACGTCCTCCGGCGTCAGCACGCAGTCCCCGCACATGCCGCCACCCGGGATCCGGTAGTACAGGCAGCAATTCCGGCGCACCAAAAACCACCGCTCCCGGGCCGGCGACGGTCGCACCAGCGTGGCCATCCCGAGCAGCGGCGGCACGGCAAGCGCTTCCTCGACGATCCCGGCGCTGCGAGCCGCCAGCGAGGGCGCGGCGTCGGCGATCATGCCGTTGGCACCGCCCAGCGCGGAGGCGACGTTGCCCCAGAGCACATGGTCGGATAGCCCGAACCGCTGCCGGAACACCGTAAGGAACGGCTCGACCAGCTCGGTCATCGCCGCGACCCCGGCACCCCGCGCCAGGTCGCGGCACGCGATCGGCAACGGCCCGCCCTCGACCGGCCGCCACCACATAAGCGAAATGTCCGGCAGCGGCATGACGCCGTCGACGACCGCGCCGCCGAGCATCGGCGACACCAGCCGCGACGCGATACCGAGGAAGGTTATCGACGCGGCGACACGCGACCCCACCTGGGAACGGCTCAACTCCGACAGCCGGCGACGCGCCAGCTCCACCCGCGAGGCGGCGACCTCCGCGTCGAGCAGTTCCGCCAGCGGCCGCCACGCCGGGTCGCCATCATAGGGCTCCCATGAGAAATAGGGCCCGAAGCGGCCGTCCACTAGCTCAAATGACCGTTGTCCCGAGCCCATTTGAAGAGCTCGGCCTCGGCCTCGTCGCGGTTCAGCGGCCCCCGGTCGAGCCGCAGCTCCTTCAGATAACGCCAAGCCTCACCGACAACCGGTCCGGGCGCCACGCCCAGCAGCTCCATGATCGCGTTGCCGTCCAGGTCGGGCCGGACCCGTGCCAGATCCTCCTCGGCGGCGATCCGGTCGATCCGGTCCTCGAGCGCGTCGTAGTCGGCGGCGAGCTGGGCGGCCTTGCGCTTGTTGCGGGTCGTCACGTCGGAGCGGGTGAGCTTGTGCAGGCGCAGCAGCAGCGGCCCGGCGTCGGTGACGTAGCGCCGCACCGCCGAATCCGTCCACTCGCCCCGCCCGTACCCGTAAAAGCGCAGGTGGAGAGCGACCAGCTCGACCACCTCGGCGGTGACGTCCTTGGGGTACTTCATCGCCTTCATGCGCTGCTTGGTGAGCCGCGCGCCGACGACCTCGTGGTGGTGGAAGCTGACCCGGCCGTCGCGACCGACCGCCTTCGTGGCCGGCTTGCCGACGTCGTGCATGAGCGCGGACATCCGCAGCACGAAGTCGGGGCCGGAGTCGCCCTCGAGCCGGATCGCGTTCTGCACGACGATCAGCGTGTGCTCGTAGACGTCCTTGTGCTGCGCGTGCTCGTCGATCTCAAGCTTAAGTCCGGAAATTTCGGGAATGAACTGATCGGCCAAGCTGGTGTCGACCAGCAATCGCAGCCCGGTCACCGGATCGACGGCGGACAGCAGCTTGGTGAATTCGTCCCGGATCCGTTCCGCGGTGATCCGGCCCAGATCAGTGGCCATATCCCGCATGGCGGAAACAACCGATTCGTCCACTTTAAACTGCAATTTCGCGGCAAATCGGGCGGCTCGCAACATCCGAAGTGGATCATCGCCGAACGACAACGACGGTGCCGCAGGCGTACGGATCAATTGGTCTGAAAGATCTTGAAGCCCGCCGAACGGGTCCGTGAAGACGTGACCGGGCACCGACACGGCCATCGCGTTGATCGTGAAATCGCGCCGCGAGAGATCCTCGAGCAGCGTCTTTCCATAGGAGACGGTCGGATTCCGGGTCACCCCGTCGTACGCTTCCGCCCGGAATGTCGTGATCTCGATCCGCAGACCGTTTTTCTGGATCCCGATCGTCCCGAACTCGCGCCCGGTCTCCCAGATCGCGTCCGCCCAGCCCGACACCACCGCGAGCGTCTGCTCCGGCCGCGCGTCCGTGCAAAAGTCGAGATCGTCGCCGAGCCGACCGAGCAAGGCGTCCCGCACCGAGCCGCCCACCAGGTGCAACTCATGGCCGGCGACGCCGAACCGGCGCCCCAGCTCGTCCGCGACGGGGGACACACGAAGCAGTTCGGCGACCGCTTTCTGCTGAGCGGCATTCAACACAGACATGGGATGACCAGCCTAACCGGCGTGGCGATCGCCGAGTTCAGCGGGCAGGATGGGGCGGTGCCCGTTTCCGAGGCGCTACGCCGCCTGAGCGAGGACCCTGAGTTCTGGACGGGCGCCGGCGCGATCACCGACCCCGACGCGGGTGAGCCGCGCGCGACCTTCCCCGTTCTCGGCGGCTACGCCCTGCTGCTCGATGTCGATCCGGCAAGTGGCGAGCGCACGCTGGGCCTGCGCGGTCCCGCGTCGAGCGCGCCGATCCCGCTGGCGTCGGCACCGCCCGGCGGGCCGTTTCCGGCCGCGTTGCGCTGGTGGGAGCTCGATCTGTTCGCCCGGGTGATCGCCCTCGACGATCCGATGCTGCCGCATCCCGGCCTGGTGGTGGCGTTGCTCGGTCCGTTCGCGCCGGCCACCCCGGACGACGACGAGCCCGCGGTGCTGGCGATGCGTGAGGCGGCGTACCGATCGCTGCGCCGCGTCGTCGAGCCGCCCGCGCCGACCGGTCCGGAGCAGGCTCCGCTTCCGCTCTTCGCGAGCGCCGACTGGTGGCCGGCGCCTCCGGCCACGTCACCGCAGGTGCTCGACGAGGCCGCCATCGCGGAGCTGACCCGCCCGGCGCGAACGTTTCTCGAGGTCCGAGGTGGGTCACGCTTCCCGCGTGAGTTGCTGGCCGATCTCGTACGCCGGTGCACCGCGCTCCTGGAGCGCATGCCGAGCCAATCGTGGTACGCCCGGACGCGACCGCTGGCCCGGCACATCCTCGACACGGGTGACCTTCGGCCCATTCCCGCCCTGCTGGGTGCGCTAACCGAGGCCGGCTGCGATCATCCCACGGTGCTGGATGCCTTGAGTGAGCCGCTTGTGCCCGCCGAGGCATGCTGGATGGTCGAAACCCTGGCCGGCGCCGAACCTGGCACCCTCCTGCGCCGCCACCTGTGACCTACCCCTTTATGGTGATTCCGTGTTCGGACAGCTCGGGAGTAATCGGTGAGTGGCGGCCTGTATCGCAGTGCGCATGCGACCCCGGATGGTGAATTCCCCATCCGGCAGGACGGCGTCACGCTGATCTCGGTGGACTCGCCGCTGCCGCAGAGCGGGCCGGGAGGCGATCAGGCCTTACCACCGGAGCCGGTCTCGGCCGGTGAGGGCCGCAGCGCCACGGCCAACAGCGCGATCATGGCGCTGGGCAGCATCGTCAGCCGGCTGATCGGCTTCGTGCGGAACGCCTTGATCGGCATGACGCTGGGCGCGGGCATCGGCGACGCGTACACCAGTGCGTATTTCCTGCCCAGCCAGATCTACGAGCTGCTGCTCGGCGGCATCCTGTCCAGCGTGCTGATCCCGCTGCTGGTGCGGCGGCGCAAGGCCGATCCGGACGGCGGCCTCGAATTCACCCGTCGGCTGCTCAGCTTCGCGATCGTCTCGCTCGGCGTCGCGACGGTTCTGGTGGTGCTGCTGGCGCCGGCGATCACCGCGATCCAGTCGAGCAGCGACACCGACGGCGCCTATCGCAGCCTGGTCACCCACTTCGCGTACCTGATCCTGCCGATCATCTTCTTCACCGGTCTGTCCGGGCTGATCGGCGCGGTCCTGAACGTCCGGGGTCACTTCGCCGCGCCGATGTGGGCGCCGATCCTGAACAACATCGTGGTGATCGCGTCCTGCGGCATCTTCATCGGCGTCTTCGGCACCACGAAGGGCCTGCAGCCGGAGGACATGACGCCGGGCCGGATCCTGCTGATCGGCGGCGGCACGCTGCTCGGCATGGTGGCTCAGGCGCTCGGCCTGCTGCCCGCGCTGCGCAAGGTCGGCTTCACCTGGAAGTTCCGCTGGGCACCGCGATCGCTGGGCATGGGCGAGATCGGGCGGCTGGCCGGGTGGATGCTCTGTTACGTCACCGCCAACCAGATCGCGATCTTCGCGGTGGTCCGCATCCTGAACGGGGTGGCGGGCAAGGACAGCGCCAGCGTGCTGGCCTTCAACAACGTCTTCCTTCTGACGATGATGGCGCACGGCATCATCGGCGTCTCGGTGATGACCGCGCTGCTGCCGAAGATGAGCGCGGCGGCCTCCGAGGGCCGCTTCTCCGAGGTGAGTGCCGACCTCACCCGAGGGATCAAGCTGGTGGCGGCGGCGCTCGCGCCGATCGCGGTCGTCTACGGCGTGCTCGGCGCACCCCTCTCGGTGATGCTCTTCCAGGGTGGCGCGTTCACCAACCAGGCCGCCCTCGACACCGGCACGGTGCTGGTGGTCGCGGCGTTCGCGGTCATGCCGCTGTCGATTCAATACCTCTGCACGTACGCCTTTTATTCTCTGCAGGGCAACAAGACCGCCGCGCTGATCAATCTGCCCGTGGTGGCGGTCCGGATCGGCGCGTACGTGGTCCTCGCCGCGGTGCTGAGCAAGTCGCTCTCGGCGGCGGGCATGACGGCCGGCAACGCGATCTCGTACGTGGTGTCCGCGGCGATCTCGCTGGCGGTGCTGCGTCGCCGGATCGGCCGGCTCAACCTCGGCTCGGTCGCCGGAGCTCTGGCGCGGGTCCTGATCGCCGCCGCCATCGCAGCCGTGCTCGGCCTTGTGGTGGTGCACATGCTGCCGGGCGCCGGCGCGCCGTCCGGTCGCGGTCAGGCGTTCGTCCAGCTCGTCGTCGGCGGGGCCATCATTCTCGTCGCGTACCTGGGCGCTGCCTTCGCCCTGCGGGTCCAGGAGGTCAGCCAGGTGGTCGGGATGGTTCGCCGGAAAATCGGGCGATGATCGTTCAAGGTGATCTCGATCACCCCATCTGACCAGGAAATTCGCCCGAGTAACCTACGACACACCAGCTGATCGGCGGAAATGTGCAGCCAGCCGCGCCAGGGGGACGACCTCCCGAAGGCTGGCCCCGGGCGGGTATGGTCGGTGTCGGCGTGTGCTCCGGCGCATAGTCGTACGGTCCAGAAACAGTAGTTGCGCCAGCACACGACGCGTGTGGCGGAGCATCGAGGAGGACGGGTGACCCAGGTCGGCGAAGGCCACGAGACCGCGGCCGATGCGGACGGACCGGTCATGACCTTCGGTGCACCCACCGTCGGTGAGATCCTGGCCGAGCGGTACCAGCTTGAAGAGCACGTCAACGACGACAGCGCGGGCCGTCAGGTCTGGCGCGGCGTCGACGTCATTCTGCGCCGCCCGGTCGCGGTGGTGCTGCGCCGGCCCGGTGGCGACCCCGCCGCCGAGATGCTGCAGGCCGCGGTCGACGCCAGCCGGGTGATCCACCCCAATCTGGTCGGCGTCTACGACGCCATCGACGAGGGCGCCCGGGCGTATGTGGTGCGCGAGTGGGTCGACGGCGAGTCGCTGCGCGATCTGGTGACCCACGAGGGCCCGCTCGACCCGGCCCGGGCCACGACGATCGCCCACGCGCTGGCCGACGCGCTGACCGCGGTGCACGCCACCGGCATGGTGCACGGCAACGTGCACCCCGGGACGACGCTGATCGCCGACGACGGCCGGGTGGTCCTGGCCGACGCGCGCGCCGACTCGGCCGACGATCATGAGACCGACGTTCGCGCGGTCGGCGCCATTCTCTATTACTCCCTGACCGGTCACTGGCCGCACGCCGAGGTCGGTGCGTCCGCCCTGCCGGACGCGAACCGGGACGGCAGCGGAAACCCGGCGACGCCCCGGCAGATCCGCGCCGGCGTCCCGGCGTACCTCGACGACCTGACGATGGACCTGCTCGACAAGCGGGTCGCCGCCCCCGAGGCGGACGCGCTCGCCGCCGAGCTGGCCCGGCTGGACGCCGCCGCCGAGGACGACTACGAGGACGCCGGTCCGCTCCGCTTCGCGCAGAACACGACGACCGAACCGGCCCGCAGCACTCCGAAGATCGTGGTCGGGGTCGCGGCGCTCGCCGTGATCGCGATCGTCGGTCTTGTCTTCGGCATCCGCGCGATCACCAGTTCGAGCGATCCCGGGCCGAAGGCCACGAACCAGGCGGGCGCCGGCACCACCGCCACCACGGGCAAGACCGACGACCCGAGCGAGACGCCCGTCGCGCAGCCCAAGACGATCCCGCTCAGCGCCTCGATGGTCCGCATGGTCGACCCGCCGAAGGGCGAACGGCAGGACAGCGCCCAGGCCAAGTACACGGTCGACAACGACCCGAACACGGTGTGGCAGACGCAGCGCTTCAACACCGCCGACTTCGGAAATCTGAAGAAGGGCATGGGCGTCCTGATCAACCTGGGTACGCCTCGACGCCTCGCCGAGATCACGGTGGAGACGTCCTCACCGGGCGTGGCCATGGACATCCGCACCGGTCCGGCCGACTACGGCGACAACTCGAGCGGCGACAAGAAGATCGTCGACACGTACAAGAAGCTCGGCGACGGCGACACCGAGAAGACGGACGGCACCCGTCAGGTGTTCTCGGTCTTCGACCCGAACCAGAAGTACCAGTACGTGCTCGTGTTCCTGACCGAGCTGCCGCGCGCCGAGGACGGCGACCGCTACCAGGTGAGCGTCAACAAGATCGAGCTGACCGGGTTCTGAGGGGTCCGCTAAATTGCTCGCGTGAGGTCCGCCGACGCACCGAGCGACGCCGAGCTGTTGCGTGCCCACGTCGACGGCGACCGCGAGGCGTTCGCCGAACTCGTCCGGCGTCACCGCGACCGGCTGTGGGCGGTGGCGCTGCGGACGATCGGTGACCGCGAGGAGGCCGCCGACGCGGTACAGGATGCGCTGCTGTCGGCGCATCGCAACGCGGCGCGCTTCCGGGGCGACTCGGCCGTCACGACCTGGCTGCACCGCATCGTGGTGAACGCCTGCCTCGACCGCATCCGCCGCCGGCAGGCGCACCCGACGGTGCCGCTCCCGGACGGCAGCCGCACCGACGACCGGCCGGCGGGCGTGGAACCGGCGGCACCAGCCAGCGATCATGACACCGCCCTGGTCGTCCGGGAGGCGCTCGCCAAGCTGCCGCCCGACCAGCGAGCCGCGATCGTGCTGGTCGACGTGCAGGGCTACGCGGTGGCCGAGGCCGCCGAGATCCTGGGCGTCGCCGAGGGCACGATCAAGAGCCGGTGCGCCCGCGGTCGTGCCCGGATGGCGCTGACCTTGGGCTACCTGCGTGAGTCCCCACCGCCCGGCGGGAACCCGGAGGCGCCCGGAAGCGTCTCATCGGAACCGGCTTCGGCCACACCGCTGCCGGGAGCACAGGATCGGAGGGACCGCGGGTGAGCGGGGCCGAGTTCGGCGGGGTCGACATCGACCTGCTGGCCGACTACATCGGGGGTGCGCTGGCGGGCACGCCGGACGAGACCGCCGTGGCCACCCGCATCGCCGAGGACCCCGATTGGCGTACGGCGTACGAGTCACTGACCGGCGGCATCGACCTGGTGAGTGCCGAGTTGGGCCGCCTCGGGCCGGAGCCGATGCCGGACGAGCTGGCCGCGAGCCTGGATGCGATGTTCCGCAACCCGCCGCCCGCGATGACCGTGATCGACGGTGGCGACACCACTCCCCGCGTACCGGCCAGGCGCGCCCGTCGCCGGCTGCGCTGGGCCGCACCGATCGCCGTGGCTGCCGGTTTAGTCGCTTTCGTCGGGTTCGGCGTGGATTACCTCGCCGGCCGCGACTCCCGCTCGCAGGACACGGCGACCAGCGCCGCGGCCGGCTCCGCGGAGTCGGCGGCGAGCCCCCAGATCCTCTCCACCGGCACCAACTACACGCAGGCGACGCTGGGCGGCGCGGCGGCGCAGACGCTCACGGCACCCGATCTGAACGCACCCGCCGCACCGAAGGATCGATCCGGCGCGTCAGCATCGGTTCCGCTCGGCCGGCTCGACCCGGGCCAGGGTCTGCAGGCCTGCCTCGACGCCATCCAGCGGGCGAACGCCGGTGGCATGATTTCGGTGCAATCGGTCGACTATGCGAAGTTCGACGGATCCCCCGCGCTGATCGTCCGGTTCACCGCCGCGAACGGCGCATGGGCCTGGGCGAGCGGTCCGGAGTGCGGCACGCCAGGAAGTGGCCCCGCCACTCTCGGCAAGGTGCCGGTACGCTGATTGACGTCTCAACGGTTGTCTTCCGTGAGGCCGGCCACCGCCGACCGGCGCGGGAATGGCGCGTGCCAGCATGACGTTCTAGCGTGCAGTGTCGCCGGGCAGTGCCCGCGGCAATCGAAATGACAGGAGTCGGCAGTGGACGAGGTCCGCAATCTGATCATCGTCGGTTCGGGACCGGCCGGGTATACCGCCGCGCTGTACGCGGCCCGGGCAAACCTCAACCCGCTTGTGATCGAGGGCGCCCAGTCTGGTGGCGCTCTGATGACCACCACCGAGGTGGAAAACTTCCCGGGCTTCCGGGACGGCGTCATGGGCCCGGATCTGATGGACAACATGCGCGCGCAGGCGGAGAAGTTCGGCGCCGAGTTCATCATCGACGACGCCACGCGGGTCGAGCTGGGCGACCGCCCGACCGAGGCCGGCACCGAGGGTCTCAAGACCGTCTGGGTCGGCGAGAAGGAGTACTGGGCGCGGGCTGTGATTCTCGCCACCGGTTCCGCGTGGCGGCCGCTGGGCGTGCCCGGCGAGCAGGAGTTGCTCGGTCACGGCGTCTCGTCGTGTGCGACCTGTGACGGCTTCTTCTTCCGCAACCAGCACATCATCGTGGTCGGCGGCGGTGACTCCGCGATGGAGGAGGCCACCTTCCTCACCCGCTTCGCCGAGACCGTGACGATCGTGCACCGGCGCGACTCCTTCCGGGCCAGCAAGGTCATGCAGCAGCGCGCGCTGAACAACCCGAAGATCAAGGTCGAGTGGAACTCGGTCGTCGAGGAGATCCTCGGCGAGGACGGCAAGGTCAACGGTGCGCGGCTGCGGAACGTGCAGACCGGCGAGACCAAGCACCTCGACGTCACCGGCGTCTTCGTCGCGATCGGCCACGACCCGCGCAGCGAGCTGTTCAAGGGTCAGGTCGAGCTGGACGACGACGGCTACGTGAAGGTCGAGGCGCCGACCACGCGCACCAACCAGGTGGGTGTCTTCGCGGCCGGCGATCTGGTCGACCACACCTACCGTCAGGCGATCACCGCGGCCGGTACGGGATGTGCCGCCGCCCTGGACGCCGAGCGCTTCATCGCTTCTTTCGTCGAGCTGTAACAGCCGTAAGACCAGGAGGTCCTAGTGGGAGCAGGCAAGCCCGTCACCGACGCATCGTTCGTCAGTGACGTGTTGCAGTCGGACAAGCCGGTATTGGTGGACTTCTGGGCCGAGTGGTGCGCACCTTGCAAAAAGGTGGACCCGCTCCTCAACGAGCTCGCCAACGACCCGGACCTCGCCGGTCAGGTCGAGATCGTCTCCATCAACATCGACGAGAATCCCGAGACCACCCGGGCCTACCAGATCATGTCGGTGCCGACGCTGACGATCTTCAAAGGTGGCGAGCCGTTCAACTCGGTCATCGGCGCCAAGCCCAAGAGCGCCTTGAAGAGTTTCCTCGAGTCGGCCATCTAAGCAGCGCGTATTCGATGCCCCGACGCCCGGTGGGCGGCGGGGCATCGTCGTACTTCCACAGGGTTCGCCCCGCCGATCGCCGGGCATGCCAGGAGTACGCTCACCAAGTCGTTCTTCTTTCTAGGGAGTCGCGCGTGCGTTCCATCCGACGTGGAGACAACGGCCCGGCCGTTGCCGAAATCCGATCGATCCTGGTCGGGCTGGAACTGCTCGAGGCGGCATCCGACATGTTCGACGAGGAAACCGATCAAGCCGTACGCGCGTTTCAGCAGAGCCGCGGCATCGGCGTCGACGGCCTCGTCGGCGACGAGACGTGGGGCGCGCTGGACGCGGCGCGCTGGCGGCTCGGCGCACGCACGCTGTTCCACTCGATTCCGGACGCGTTGGTCGGCGAGGACGTGCGCGCACTGCAGGAGCGCCTCCTCGAAATGGGTTACGACGCCGGTCGGGCCGATTCGATCTACGGACAGCGGACGGCCCGCGCGGTGTCCCAGTTCCAGCGCGAGGTGGGCCTGACGCCGGACGGTTCGTGCGGCCCGCAGACGATGAAGGCGTTGCGCCGGCTCGGCCGCAAGGTGGTCGGCGGTCGTCCCCAGTGGCTGCGTGAGGCCGAGGCGTTCCGCCGCGCCGGCACCAACCTGGTGGGCAAGACGATCGTGATCGACCCGGGCCACGGCGGCGGCGACGATACCGGTGTCGTGGTCCCCGAGGGCCCGCTGCGGTGGACCGAGGCCGACCTGATGTTCGACGTGGCCGCCCGCCTGGAGGGCCGGCTCGCGGCGGCCGGCATGCGGGTGCACCTGACGCGCGGACCGAAACCGGCCGAGCCGTTGAGCGGCGCCGCGCGCGCCACGCTGGCGAACAGCTTGGGTGCTGATCTGCTGATTTCGCTGCATTTGGACGGTCACGACAACGAGATGGCCGACGGGGTGGCGACGTACCACTACGGCACCGGCAGCGGACTCAGCTCGACCGTGGGCGAGAGACTGGCAAACCTGGTGCAGCGCGAGATCGTGGTGCGTACCGGTCTGCGGGACTGTCACATCCACGCGAAGACGTGGGAGCTGCTGCGCCTGACCCGGATGCCGGCCGTCCGCGTCGACCTCGGTTACCTGACGTCGCCGACCGACCGCGATCGTCTGGTCAACCCGTTGTTCCGCGAGCAGATCGTCGAGGCGGTCCTGGCCGCGGTGCAGCGCATGTATTACCCCGTCGAGGCGGACGTGCCCACCGGCTCGATCGACGTGCGCCAGCTGCGGATGGCGCTGGCCAACAAGTAGGGGTCTAGCTAGTTCTCCACCGAACGGGTGGCGGTGGCGGGGCGTACGGGGCGAAGCAGGGTTTCCGGGCTCATCGAGCCGAGCAGCTTCTCCAACGCGTACTCGACGTCGGACTTCCACGACAGGGCGGTGCGCAGCTCCAGCCGCAGCCTCGGGTAGCGCGGGTGCGGGCGTACCGTCTTGAAGCCCACCGACAGGAAGAAGTCGACCGGCGCGACGCACGAGTTCTGCTGGCGCTCGTCGTCGGCCTCGCCGAATTTCGCGTCGCCGAACGCCTCGATCGCCTTCACGCCGCGCTTGGTGAGATCACGGGCGACGCCCTGGACCAGCATCCGGCCCAGCCCACCACCCGCGAAGGCGGCCACCACGTGCGCGGTCATCAACAGTGCGGCGTCGGCGCTGACCGGCGAGGTCGGGAAGGCCATCGAGCGCGGCACGTAGGCGGGCGGCGCATACATCACGAAGCCGGCGGGCATGCCGTCGACGTACGCGAGTTTGCCGCAGGAACCCCACTCGAGCAGGGTCTGCGAAACCCACGCCTCCTTCTCCAGGCCGGGATCGCCGGACGCGCACGCCCGCTCGGCGGAGACCGGATCAAGCTCCCAGAACACACACTCCCGGCACGGCCGGGGGAGGTCTTCGAGCGTGTCCAGGGTCAAGTTGACCAGGCGTCGCGACACTGCAATCCCCCTGTTCCTCAAGCACGGCCATGTCACATGCCTAGTCCGCGCCCCCGGTCGGATCCTACGCTGTGAACTCCATGAACGGGACCTGGTCGAATTTAACAGTGCGACCCGCCGGGCAACGTCCGACTAATATCGGTGCTTCCGGACGCGAGACGCCCTTCCCCGGTGAGGAGACAGCCGCATGACCGGCACAACCCAGGACGACTACACGGATCGTTACGCGCGGCGGGTGCGTGGCATGACCACCTCCGAGATCCGCGCACTTTTCTCCGTCGCTAGTCGTCCCGAGGTCGTGTCGCTCGCCGGTGGCTCGCCCTACATCCAGGCCCTGCCGCTCGACGCGGTCGGTGAGATGCTCGGCCGGCTCGCCTCCGAGCATGGCGCGTCCAGCCTCCAGTACGGAATCGGCCAGGGGACGATCGAGCTGCGCGAGCGCATCTGCGAGGTGATGACGCTGTCCGGCATCCACGGCGCGTCTCCCGACGACGTGGTGGTGACCGTCGGCGGCCAGCAGGCACTCGACCTGCTGGCCCGGCTGTTTCTGGACCCGGGCGACGTGGTGCTCGCCGAGGGCCCGAGCTACGTGGGCGCGCTCGGCGTCTTCCAGGCCGCGCAGGCGCACGTCCATCACGTGCCGATGGACGACGACGGGCTGATCCCGGCCGCGCTCGAGGAGGCCATCCGGGCGACCGAGCGATCGGGTCGCAAGGCGAAGTTCCTCTACACGATCCCGACGTTTCAGAACCCGGCCGGCGTGACGCTCTCCGAGGAACGCCGCGAGCAGGTCCTCGACATCTGCGAGCGGGCCGGCTTACTGGTGGTGGAGGACGACCCGTACGGGATGTTGTCGTTCGAGGGTGACGCGCCGCTGCCGCTTCGGGCTCGGCGCCGTGACGGTGTGTTCTACGTGAGCACGTTCTCGAAGACGTTCGCTCCCGGGTTGCGCGTCGGCTGGATTCTGGCCCCGCACGCCGTACGGGAAAAGCTGGTGATGATGACCGAGGCGAACGTGTTGTGTCCCAGTGCGTTCGCGCAAGGGGCGATCGTGCAGTACCTGTCGACGATGCCGTGGCGCGAGCAGATCAAGTCGTACCGCGAGATCTACCGCGAACGCCGGGACGCGTTGCTCAGCGCGCTCGATGATCTGATGCCCGTCGGTACAACGTGGACAAACCCGACCGGTGGCCTGTTTGTCTGGGCGACGATCCCCGAGGGACTCGACTCGAAGGCGATGATGCCGCGGGCGATCGCGGCCCGCGTGGCGTACGTGCCGGGAACCGGTTTCTACGCCGACGGCACCGGCACGAGCAACATGAGACTCAATTTCTCGTACGCCTCTCCGGAACGCCTCCGCGAGGGTGTGCGCCGCCTCGCCGGAGTGATGGAGCAGGAACTCGAGATGCGTGCGGTCTTCGGAGCCTCCGCGACCACACCGCATCACCGCCGTGGCCCGGCCGCCGCCGATGTGCCCGGTCCCGACTTGGCATGATCACTTCCATGGGTACGGGTGACGATGTGCGCGTGATGGTTCTGGCGGGCGGTCTGTCCTACGAGAGGGACGTGTCGCTGAAGTCTGGTCGCCGGGTGCTGGACGCGCTCCGCGCGGTGGGTTTGCAGACCGAGATGCGCGACGCCGACGTGTCGCTGCTCCCGGCCCTGACCGAGGATCCGCCGGACGCGATCGTGCTCGCCCTGCACGGCGCCACCGGTGAGGACGGTTCGCTGCGCGGCGTGCTCGACCTGTGCGGCGTGCCGTACGTGGGTTGCGACGCGCGCGCCTCCCGCCTCGCGTGGGACAAGCCGTCGGCGAAGGCGATGCTGCGCGAGGCCGGCATTCCGACGCCCGATTGGGTGGCGCTGCCGCACGACCGGTTCTCCGAGCTGGGCGCGGTGGCGGTGCTGGACCGGATCGTGAACCGGCTGGGTCTGCCGCTGATGGTGAAGCCGGCGCAGGGCGGTTCCGGGCTGGGCGCGGCGGTGGTCCGCGAGGAGGCCGACATGCCGGCCGCGATGGTCGGCTGCTTCGCGTACGACTCGACGGCGCTCGTGGAAAAGTTCGTCCCCGGCATGGACGTGGCCGTCTCGATCGTCGACCTGGGCGACGGCCCGCAGGCACTGCCACCGGTCGAGATCGTCCCGCGCGACGGGGTGTACGACTACGCGGCCCGCTACACGGCCGGCTTGACCACGTGGCACGTGCCGGCCCGGCTGGACGACAAGGTCGCGGCCCGCGTCGCGGAAACGGCCATCGCGACACACAAGGCGCTCGGCCTTCGAGACCTTTCCCGCGTCGATCTGATCGTGGGCGAGGACGGGTCGCCGCATGTGCTGGGCATCAACGTGTCACCCGGGATGACGGAGACGTCGTTGATGCCGTTGGCGCTCCAGGCCGCGGGGATGGATCTGGGCGACCTCATGGCGACGCTGGTCGAGAGGGCGGTGTCCCGGGCGCGGCCGTGAGGGTCGTGTCTTTGGCTTTATCTAGTCGGTGGGTGGCGCTCGTGGGTTTGGGGGCGGTGCCGCCTGCGGGGTGGTGGGCGGCCTGCGCCGGCCCGTGGGCGGAGGCTGATCCCGGGGCTGGGCCCCCAAGCGCGCGTGACGGGCTCGGAGATCCGTGGGGTCGGCGTTGCACAGAGCGCATGACCTTTAGAGCGTGATCAGAGGGACGGTTTCGGACCGACAGGTCTTTCTCGTCAGACGTAGCGCTCACCGCGTCAAGCCCGCCAAGCCCGCCAAGCCCGCGGCGGCCCTGCACCCACACTCGCACGACACGCGAGCCCGGGTCATCGCACGAGATCAAGTGCGCGAACCAACGGCTTAGTCACTGACGGCTCAGCGGAAGAGCCCTCGGCGCAGCACAACCCATGTCATCTTTGGCCGCACGCTGGCACACAACCTGTGCGGTTGGGGCGGGGCTTTCGGCGTACGGGATGGAGGGTTTGGGAGCGGAGCATTGGGCGTACCGGATCTTGGCTTTAGGGGTGGGTTGCCGTCTGGGAGTGTGGGGTGTCGGCCGCGCCGCTCTCGCCGGCGATCGTCACCGACTGGTCGTGGGGCCGGTCGGGCTGGGGTGCGTCGGGGCGGGGTGCTTCGGGCGGCTGCTGCTCAGGGCGGGCGGCCTCTTCGGGATTCTCGCCGTCCGAGGCGAACGTGATCGTGGACGGGGACTCCCACTCGATGTGCGGCGGCTCGGCGATGGCCTTGCCACCGAACTCGGCGAGCCAGGCCGCGACCAGAGCCAGATTTTCGCGCCACTGCTGCTCGGGAATGACCGGCAGGATGTCGTCCCACAGCGTGAGGAACGTGCCCCGCAGCTGAAGCCGGCCCTGCGGCCGGGCGAGAAACCACAGGTGCAGATGCGCCGAGCCGTCTCCCCAGCGATTCACGTGTACGCGTGCCACGCCGTCCAGCGATCGAATGGCTCGCTCGAGCCGCACCGTCATCACGCCGAGCTCGGCGGCCAGGAGGTTGGGGAGATCACCGAGGTCGAGGTGTGATCGACACTCCAGGATGAGGACCATCGGAAGCCCGGTGGGACGGTCCATCGCGCGGACGCGCCAACGTTCGCTCACCCAGATGTACGCGTCGTCCGGCGTGCTGCATGCGACACAGTCGGTGGCGTCCTCGCCGGCGCGGGCCGGCTCAACCTCGACGGGAGCGGCCAGCTGCTTGACCCGCATGTCGCCCTCGAAGGGGAACGACGGCCAACGTGTGAAGTCGGGAAGCGGGGTGGGGTTCTCGGGCACGGGGTGACCTTAGCCCAGCCCAGGAGGTGCTGTCCGCACTCATTTTCGCGCCGATCGTTCATCCGTTTTACGGCCCGTGATCGTCCGACCCGGGTCACCGTCCGTGGGCAGTTCAGCACACCAAAAGTTATCCACAGAAGTTATCCACAGGCTCCCCCGTTTCACGTGAAACACGACGTCGGAGGCCTGTGCCCCCTGTGGATACAACCCTGGAGACACACCCCAACATCGGCACCGTTTCACGTGAAACGGCGCACGCCCCGTTTCACACAGCGGTTACGCACAGGGTGTGGATAGTGGCGTGGCCTGATGGCGCTGGGCCTCTGGGCAGGGTTTGGTTGTAGGCCGGCCGACGCCCTTCCTGGGCCATGCAGTGACCGAAGTTGCCCAGCGGCCAGGGCTATTCATGAGAATTCCTCGATACGGGTTGAGCGGGTCGTGGGTCGTGGCTATCGGGTAGGGGCGCCCAAGCCTGTGGATATCCGAATACGTCGATTGAGGCGCGGGTGATGGGGCTGCATCGCGGTCGGGTGGCTACCGAATGGGTATGGCAGGCGCGGGACAGGCCGTCGGCGGCGTAAGCGCCGTCGGGCCGGTCGCGGTGTGTTGCTCTTGGGCCGGCGGCGGGGATGGGCGCCGCTGGCCTGACGTCGCCGGGCGCTGCTGTGCACTCGGGCGCGGGCGGGCATCGCCGGGCGGGCATCGCCGGGCGGACGCTGCCAGGCAAGCGCCGCTGGGCAGGCGGTCGCGGGGCGCGCATCGCCCGGCGGACGCTGCTGGGCGAGCACCGCTGGGCGAGCACCGCTGGGCGAGCACCGCTGGGCGAGCACCGCTGGGCGAGCACCGCTGGGCGAGCACCGCTGGGCAGGCGGTCGCGGAGCGAGCATCGCCCGGCGGACGCTGCCGAGCGAGCACCGCTGGGCGAACGCCGCTGGGCAGGCGGTCGCTGGGCAGGCGGTCGCGGAGCGAGCATCGCCGGGCAAGTCCCGCCGAGCTGACGCCGCCGGGCAAGCGCCGCTCGGCTGGGCGGACGCCGCCGTGCAGGCACTGCCGAGTAGGCGCGGCAGGTGCGGCGGGCGAGCGGCACCGGCGGTGGCCGCGCCTCACGGAAGCGAGCAAGAGGCGCGCGGGCTCGGCTGGGTGCGGAAGCGCGGCAGACGCGAGGGGCACCGCGGATCTGACAAGCGAGGCGGCAGGCGGGCAGTTCTCCCGCACATCTTGGGGATCGTCCTGCCTTGCAATCTCTCGGGGCCGCGCCTCAGGCGCCCCACGGAGATCCGGGTTTGCCCGCTCGAGTTGTCCAAACGACTCCGCCGGCGTCCCGTCATTGACGGCGCCGATGCGTCTGCACGTTGGAGTTGGATCGCAACCGCTGATACTGACCGCCACGTCCTTGTCGGCCGGCCCGGGCCGCATCGCCCTCTGGGATGGCAGGCGAACGCGTGGGGCCCCGACGCGTAACGGACTATGACAGAAACTCCGGATGACCGACGTGGAGAAGGCCCCGACTCGTCGACGCGACCGACGGCGTCGGAGAACTGAGCCACGTAGCACACCCACGGCCGGAAAGGGCAACCAAGGATGATCCCGAGGCAGCCGGCGGGACAAAGGCAGCGGCCTTGCCTGGCGCAAGCGGAGGACCAGATCGCGAGGCCGAGCCACCGCAGCAAGGGGCGTTCCGCGAGACGAGCGGCTTCCGGGCGGAGTGGTCGCCCGCCCTCGCGTCCGAGCAGTACAGAGCGGGGTGACGGAAGCCTGGGCCGATTCGAGGACGGGCGACCGTTGCCCAGAGCCCACCTCGATAACGTGCGGCCTCTTCTTGGTCGACTTGGAGCCTGGCTCTCGACCTCCACAGCCCTCGTAGCCACTGCCCACCAGGCGGTCGGATCCTTTGGTGGTCGTCGAATCGTCGCCGCCTCAGCAAGCAGACCAACCGCTTCGAGCGGTGCCGGCGGAGACGATGACGTGCAGCAGCAAACAGCGCCTCGTCCTTCGACGCCCGCCCGAACCCGACCCGCCTCGACCTACAAGGTAGACGGGCGCGATCCAAAGTCGCACGGACCGAGACTCACCCGTCTCGCGCTTTGACGCGCTTCATCAGCTCCAGGGAACCGAACCGCCGAATGGCGCGGGACGCAACGCTCGCGTTCCCTCAGCGGGCCGATGGCGGATGTGGCGGGCGCGGCCAGTACTCGGTGGAATCAATCGCACGATGCGCCAACGGCGATCGTTTCACGCGAAACGTCGCGCCGCGCCTTCAGAACTCCCGAGCCGCCGTGGTCGGCCACGTCGCCGTGGATGAGGCGATGGCGCGGGGTTCCTAGTCGCACTCAAGGCAGGCGCCCATCGACGCTTCCGCGATGCTGCCGCGGATTCACTCCCAAGAGGCCCAATCCCTCAGGACGAAACAGCACCGTCGCGTCGACGCCGCGAGAGCCTGAGGTCAGAGACCGCCGTAAGAAGTCTTTCGGCGGGCCTCGACCGAGCACGGCGTCGTTGGGTTCGAAGTGAAGAAGACGTCGGGGACGGCCGCTTGGGCGCCACCGGGCGGCGTCCTGCAATTGCCGCCGGACGTGGCCGTTAGCAACCCTTTGTTTCACGTGAAACACTGCACACTCCCGGCTCCCGGCTCCCGGCTCCCGGCTCCCGGCTCCCGGCTCCCGGCTCCCGGCTC
>NZ_JABBNC010000002.1 GCF_012933445.1 Actinoplanes sp. TBRC 11911 | reverse complement strand
CTTAGCGGCGACGATGATCGCCGTGCGATAGCTGATCCGGGTCGCGGCCGCCCGGCTGATGGCCGGATCACCGGAACACAGCTCGCGAAGCCGCGTAAAGGCTGCGGTGTCGCGGCACTGGGCCAAGGCGTTGGGCAGGGCGCCGCGGCGCCAGTTTGCCACGACCAGTAATGAGACCGACGGCCTGATCACGTCGGCGGCCACCGCCAGCAACAACGCGCGGAAGAACGCATCCCGCTGAAAGTCGGTCGCCATGCCGCGCTTGCTCAACCAATTTTTGGGGACGTCTCGCCAGGCCCGGCCGGCGGCCTCCACCCCGCTGGCCAGCCACCGATCCTGCCAAGAATCGCCAGGTAGCTGCTCCAGCCAGTCCAGCAGCAGCCGGACCCCGAACTGGTGCTCTCCGCGAGGCCGACCGCCTCGCAGAGTGGTGAAGGGCGCACCCGTGAGCCGCGTCTGAATCGTTTCGCGGTCGACGCAGGTCGCGGGCCAGGTCGATCCCGGTGAGCGGGCGTCCCGGCCGGGGCGCGATCGCGCCGATGGCGCGACGGTCTTCGTCTCTGCGTCGAGGCCGGTGACCGTCATGGCCGGGTCCCGAATAGCACAGCCATCGTGTCAGGCCGATAGCCCGGGGCCGGGGATATCGCCGCTCGTTGCGCGGCCGTGCGGGTGCGCTCGGCGTGGTGGGAAAGAACCCGTCGGATCACGTCCTCCTTGCGGGGCGTCAGGTAGATCTGCGTCGTGGTCAGTAGGGCGTGACCAAGTACGGACTGGACATCGGTCAACGGCAGCGCGGGATCCTCTGCCATCCGATAGGCAGCCGTGTGGCGCAGGGCGTGCAACGTCGCCGTGCTGCCTGCTGCGGCTGCCGCCCGCTCGAACATGCGGTGCGCTGCATGGTAGGTCAACGGCCGGGCCGGGCGCCGCAGCGTCCACCACAACGGCTGCCGGCGGCCCTGGGGAATCAAGCCGTCCATCTCGACCTGGTAGAGCCGTAGCCAGACGAACGCGTCGGAGGACGCCGGGAGCTGCTGCTCGGCTCGGCAGCCCTTGCGTACTACCGTAATCAGCTGCCGGCCCGGGTCGGCGCCGCCCTGCGCGATCGACAGCAACTCCGCGGCGCGCGCTCCGGTGGAGATGTAGAAAGCCACCAACGCCCGGTCCCGGTGCGAGGGCAGCCGAGCAAAGATCTCGTTGAACTCCTCATCAGGAACGCTGCGCGGGAGTCGTTTGGGCACCGTCGGCCGATAGAGCCCCGTGCGCTCCCGGCGATACGGCTCCATCGGATTGTGATGGGCATGCGCTCGCCGTCCGCGCCGGCTGCGGTCCAGCGGAAACGGATTGATCAGCGGGCCGCTGCCGACGTCGAGATGGAAGTCGTAGAACCGGCGAAGCACCGTTTCGCAATGCGCCCGCACCGACGGCGCGTACGGCTTCGGCATAGAACACGGCGCGACCTCCGCTCCAGGACGACGCCAGTGCGCCCTGGCCGGCTTGCCTGCCACCAGCAGCCATCGGCAGAAGTCGCGGGCCTCGACTCGTGTCGCCCGGTTCCAGGCAACATCGATGGCCCACAAAAACCTAAACCATCGCAGCAGATCCATCCCATACGAGCGCGCCGTCGCCGCCGACCGTCCCGCAGCCTGCAACTCCCGAAAGAACGCAGCAACCGCCTCGACCGACGCACCAAACGGATCGAGCAGTTCATATGGTTCCCACGGATCGCCAGACTCGACCAGCCGTCCGGCCGCTGGCACGACCCTCGCCGCGAGGCCCTCAGATCGGTCCCCAATCTTGTCCATGGCCATGCCAACGAGATCAGGCAGAAAGGGTTATTGAGCTGGGAAAACTCGCTCGTTAGTTCAGTCAACTAGAAGTGCGAACGAAACGCCGTCCATCGCGCTGTCTCGACCCGTTGCCGGGAGAAGCCAAGGACCTGGGCGACTGCGGCCCGTAGGTTGTCATAGCGGATCTTGCCGGTCGGGACCCCTCCCAGCGTGGTGAAGGCGTGGACGTGGCCCTCCAGGAACGCCTCGGTCCCACCGGAAGCAAGACCCGATGGACGGCCTTGCCGGAGAATGACAGCCGCAGCGCGAACAACATGCAGGTCACCGGCTCGCCGCGCAGCCAGATCGTGACCTCGCCGAAGTCGACCTCCGCTTCCTCACCTGCGCGGTGAGTCTGCGGGAAGAACACGTTGACCGGCCCGCGGCCGGCCTCCGCCCGGATCTTCGGCTTGCGGTCAGCGACGTAGCGGCGCACCACCGAATACGACACCTCGCGCATGCCGTGCTCAGCCATCAGCCGTTCGTAGATTCGGGTCACCGTGTGTCGCTGCTTGCGCGGCGCGTCCAGATCAGCGCGCAGGATCTCATCGATGACCGACTTGAACTCGTCCAGCTTCGAAGCCCGCGGCGGCATTGGCTTGCGTGGTTGCGGCCACGCCGACTGCAAAGCCGCGCGGACCGTTCGACGGCTCACCTGGTATTTGCCGGCCATCGCCCGCACCGACATGCCCGCGTGCGAATCCCGGCGGATCGCCGCGAACAGATCAACCCTCGATATCGGCGGCATCGGCGGGCTCCCGTCCAGACCCGCCGATGCTCCCACCAGCTCAGGTGGGGCCGAAACTGGCGAACATCGAATCCACCCGATCGAGATGGGCCCCGAACTGGTGAACAAACCGCAGGCTAGCCCCTATCCGAGCCGCGGAGCCCAGTGTCCGTTGCCAGAGCACCTGAACTTTGTGCCGCCGAAGGTGCTCCACACACGGTCCTTGCCGCCCAAGTTGCACCGCCGCTGGTCAAGTTGCTCCGTGGACGGTAGTTCGTCCGCCGCGAGCTTGCGCCGTGGCCACGCCGGCGAGCGCTGGCCGAACTGCCATCCAATCTGATCCGGCCTGGTCAGAGCAGTACCGATGGACCAGGTCCGATGTCAACGGACACCCAGCGGCCGAAGATCCAAAGTTCTTCCGCGAGGTCAGATCCCCGAGCTAAACGCCTCGGCCATCAAGGCCATCCGGTCCGACGGTGTGGCAGGACCGCGAGCCCCCCAGAAGCGACGACTTGCTTCCAGCAGCTCGCGTGAAACCTCACGCTGATATTGCTGGCGACCGCCGACTGCGACGAAAGCTGCGGCGATCACCTGTCCGGCGTCAGCCGGCAAATCGGCATCACCCATCGCGGGCAGTAGCAGGAGCAAGCGTTCGGCCGCGCTTCGGGTGGGATCTGGCTGATTCGCGAGGAGTACGAGGTCCCCCCATGAATACGCCGGCCCTCGGAAGTGTCCCTCGAGCGCTGCCAGCGTGATAACCGCGTCAGTGCCTGCTGGTTGCAGAAGATAGTCCCAGCCCGCGTCTTCCTCGAAGTTGCGAAAGAGCACGTAGAGCCGGTGGCCGGAAGCGAGCCGCAAGACAATGAACGGCCAACTGTCCGTGTGGTGCAGTTCCTCCGCGTACGCCTCGACATCAGCCGGATCGGCTTCGAACGCGACGGCCGCGGTTTTAGAGCCACCCACGGAGAGCAGAAACGCCGGCCAGAACAGCTCGTCCGCTATCCATGAACTGGCATCAGTGAGCACAGAGTCATCAACCGGCGGGTGGAACCCGCTCAGATAGCGCCGCAGAGACACTGCGGCAGTGTGCCAGACCGCCACCGGATCCTATACGCCGACAGGGTGGGACCCAAACGTGCGCACACAAAAACCGGCGAACGAAGGGTGGGACCAAACGATGCGACCAACCTGGGCCCGAGCACGCGCTCAGGACCACTGAGTGTTTTGGCACTCTCCTGACTTCAGGCCCTCGCGTGTGACGGCGCGACCCCACCTAGGCGGCAGTGATTGACCAGTCGTCGGGTGCCTGTCCCGCAGCGCCGAAGCTGCTCGCCCAACCGGTTACCCTGGCGGCGCTGCGGCCATTGGCCCGGTTGTACGGTCAGGACGTGCGTCGTCGTACGGCTGAAATCGTCACGATCGGCCCCTGAGCTGCGTAAATGCGGTTCGGGTTGTGCCACATCCGGTCCGCCTTATGTCGTGTGGACGGCTCGGCCTGCATGCGAAATATTCGGCCGACCGCGGGGGTCCACCAGTCACAGCGCGGATCCTGAGGCGCTGTGAGGACGGTGACGATATAAAGGACCTCGGGCAGGCGCGTACCGGACATCGCGGACGTCGTCATCGTGTCGCGACCAGGCGTGCTCGCCCAGGGGGACTGGGCGCCGAAAGCGAAGAAGGAAATGCCCGCGTCGCAGTAAAGAGGACAACGGCGCGAGGATCGTCAACACGCCGACCGCCAACCGCCGTCAGGACAGCGGCTTCACCCGTGTGAGGGATCCGCACGTCCTCCCCGATCTCGCGAGTCTGTTTGACGTTATTCGCTGGCCGCGCACGGTCCAACTCCGCAAGCCGCCGGGACGACCTCGCCAAGCGGCGCATCTGGATAGTCAATCTCGGAGACCAGCTATCCTCCTCGATGGAGCCGGCAGGTTGCAGCCAACCGGGTAGTCCTCCCAGGGAAGCCCCATCAAACATGGGGCTTCCCTGCTCGAACAGCCAGAACGCGAAGGACGAGTTTCGGCCCCGTGGCCGGTGCGGTGTGGGTCACCATTGGCGAGCGGCAAATCGCCGGTCGATGGCTGTGGTTGCCCCTGTTCGGGAGGATCGAAGGGCGGCACATGCGACGAGGACGGCGTCGAGCCCGGATTGCAGGCTGGCGATCATGCTCGGCCTGCCGCGCAGTCTCTCGCGGAAGGCACGGTGTTCGCTGATTAGCGGGTCGGCCGGTACGAGGTCGAGTTGAGCGGCTCCGTCTAACCCTGCGGTGTATTGATGCGGATTGTTTGGGTCGGCGCACCCTGTGACGAGGGTCAGTTTCGACGTGACGGTGTCGGCGGTGAGGCAGCCGTTGTCGCCGCTTACTGTGATCAGCCGCTGCGGGGTGGGACTTATCCAGCTGACGTGATGTTGGGTGATCGTTCCGTTGGTGAGTTGAGCGAGCGCGGTGAGGCTGTCTTCGTGTGGGCGCCCGGTCCGGTTGGTGATTCGGGCGGTGATGGAGCTGAACTGGTGGCCGGTGATCCATGTTGTGAGGTCAATGTCGTGGGTGGCGAGGTCGTGCACCACGCCAACGTCGGTGATCCGGCCGGGGTGGGCGCTGGTGCGGCGGGTGCTGATATCGAAGATGTCTCCGAGCAGACCGTCTTGGAGCTTTCGGTGCAGCTGGGTGACTGCGGGGTTGAACCGTTCGATGTAGCCGACGGCGGCGGGTACGCCAGCGGCGTGGTAGGCGTGGGTGAGGTGAATCGCTGCGTCGACGTTGGTGGCGAGGGGTTTCTCGATGAGGGTGGGGATGCCGGCGGTGGCGAGCTGCAGTCCGAGTTCGGCGTGTATGGCAGTCGGGCAGGCCAGTACGACGTAGTCGACGCCGCGGTGCAGCAGCTGTTCGAGGTCGGTAAAGACCGGACAGCCTCGGGCGGCTCCGTGGGGGTCTCCGGCGGGGTCGAGGGCGCCGACGAGGTGGACATCGTCGAGGTGGTGCACTGTGCGGGCGTGGTGGCGTCCCATGTGGCCGAGCCCGACGATTCCGGCGCGCAGGGTCGGGGTGGTCATGCCGCGAGCTGCCGGGGGCGAGCGTGGCGGGTGACGGAGGAGGCGATCCTGTCGAGGTCGTCATCGCGCAGCGCCGGGTGTACGGGGAGGGAGAGGACCTGGTTGGCGGCGGTGTCGGTGTGGGGTAGGTGGATGGCTGTGCGGTATGCCGGGCTGCGGTGCAGCGGATTTGGATAGTGCACGGCGGTTTCGATTCCGTCGCGTTGGAGTTGCTGGGCGAGCATGTCGCGCAGGCCGTCGTGGACGCGGACGGTGTACTGGTGGAAGACGTGCCGGACGCCTGCTTGCTCACAAGGGGTAGTAATTCCTGGAAGCCCGCTCAGGCAGCTCGTAAGCCGGGCGGCATGTCCCTGACGGATCCGGGTGAACTGTGGCAGTCTGCGTAGTTGGGCGCGGCCGATGGCGGCGAAGACGTCGCTGAGGCGGCCGTTGGTGCCGACGATGTCGTATCGGTAGCGGGTTGCCATGCCGACGTTGCGCAGCATGCGCAGCCGGTGGGCGAGGGCGGGGTCGGCGGTGGTGATCATGCCGCCTTCCACTGCTGTCATGTTTTTGGTGGGGTAGAACGAGAACGCTGCGGCGGTGCCGATGGTTCCGACCGGACGCTCGTGGTAGGCGGCGCTGTGTGCTTGGGCAGCGTCCTCGATGAGCGCGAGTCGGTGTCGTGCTGTCAGGGCGGTGAGCCGGTCCATGTCGGCGGGTTGGCCGTAGAGGTGGACGGGGATGATCGCGGCGGTGCGGGCGGTGATCGCGGCGGCGGCGGTGGCCGGGTCGAGGCAGTAGGTGTGTGGGTCGATGTCGGCGAAGACGCAGTCGGCTCCGGTGAGCCGGACCGCGGCGGCGGTCGCGGCGAAGGTGAATGACGGCACGATGACCTCGTCGCCGGGGCCGATGCCGAGGCCGAGCAGGGATAGCCACAGGGCCGTGGTGCCGGAGCTGACGGCGATGCAGTGCCGGCCGTCGACGTGTGCGGAGAATTCGTCTTCGAAGGCGGCGACTTCGCTGCCTTGCACGAGGGCGCCAGAGCGCAGGACGCGTACGGCGGCGGCGATCTCGGTGTCGTCGAGCGTGGGGGCCGCTACGGCGATCGGGGTCATCGGTTTGTCCTTCCTGCCGGGCTGACCGCCCGGCAGGAAGCATGCCGGGGCGGTCAGCGGACGGGGTGCCAGCCGTGGTGCAGGTATGCGGTGGTGCCGCTGGTCAGTGCTTCGGTGCAGGCGTGCAGTCGGCGGATCATGTGTTCGGCGAACAGGTGGTCCCACTCGTCGGGGCCGGCCAGGCGCCAGGCATTGAGTTCGTCGGATTGCAGGCGGACGTGCTGCTCTGCGGTGTGCTGGTTGATGGAGCCGCCGTCGAACAGGAAGTTCGCGAGTGCGGGGCGGCCGTCGGGTTGGGGCGGGACCCAGTCGACGACCAGCAGCCGTCCGGGGTTGATGTCGATGCCGAGTTCTTCTTTGACTTCCCGGCACGCGGCTTGCCACGGGAATTCGCCTTCTTCGAGCCCTCCGCCGGGTATCTCCCAGGTGTCGTGGCGGTATGAGGGCTGCACGAGCAGGAACCGGCCGTGTTCGTCGTGCAGGATGACGCCGGCGCCGGTGATGCTTTTCGGCAGGCTTGCGTAGTACTCGGCCGGAGGTAGCTGGGCTGGGCTCATGACGCGCGACCGTAGACCACTGCTGGCCGCATCTGCAGCCCCGCCACCCGGGATGGCCCGAACGGGTGAGCCTTTTGCGCAGGTGCTAGCCAGCGTTGTCGCTGAGCGGGTTTTGGGTGAGCACGTCACCGTGCAGGGTGTAGCGGCGTGGGCAGTGGGGGCATGTGTGCCGCTCGGTAAGGGTGTGCCCGCAGACGCAGACCCAGCCGCATTGCCGGGCGGGGTTGCCGGCGACCAGGGCGTGCGGGGCGACGTCGCGGACGACGACCGCGCCGAGGGCGACGAGCGCGTCGTGGCCGATGGTGACGCCGGGTGCGATCAGGGCACCTGCTCCCACGGTGGCACTCGCCCCAATGATGACCGGCCGGCGTTCGTAGTCGGTGTGCTGCTTGCGGCGCCCATCCGCGGTGGTGGCCCGCGGTGCGGGATCTTCCAGGAGTGCGGCGTTCGGGCTGATCATGGCATTGTCGGCGACGGTGGCCCCGAAGATGGACGCGTAGTTGCCGATCTTGACGCGGTTGCCGATCGTGCTTCCGGTGCCGACATAGGCGCCTTTGCCCAGGGTGCAGTCGTCGCCGACCTGGGCGCCGCCCGCGATCTGGGCCTGATGCCAGAGCCGGGTGCCAGCTCCGACGATGGCGCCGTCGTCGAGCATTCCGAGCGCGGTCAACGCCGGGCGTTCAGCCGAGTCGGGTGTGCCGCTGCCGGCGGTGTTCATGGCGTCGCCGAGATGCGCGAGCAGGTCGCCGATATTGGTGGCGGCGGCCAGGATCGTATCGGGGACGGGCAGGCCCGTTGCCCGTTCGACGCGTTCGGCCAGCACCAGCCGGTCGAGGGAGTCCATGCCGAGGTCGCCGAACGAGGTGGTGTCGGCAATCGGGTGTGCCTGTGGGCGGATGTTCCGGACGGCGGTCAAAACCGTCTCGCGCAGGCCAGGCACGTCAGTGGCGTCCATCGGTGGTGTCCTTCATCCGGGCGGGTAAGGCGAACAGGGCGGGCACTGCTTCGATGACCGGTACGGAGCGCCAGAGCCTGCGCAACGCCGATCCGGATGCGCAGTCGTCGTGCAGCAGCGCACGCAACGCGAGGTCGACGAATCCGGCGAGTTGCTCGGCCATCGGTGCCGGCAGGCTCGCGCCGCCTTGCAGCAGGTGCTCGAGGAGCGCGTCGCCCGCACCGTGCAGAACCTTGCTGATCTGCGGTGTGGGCATGGGCCGCAACGCCCGGTACGGGTGATCATCGAGCGCCCCAGCCGTGGTGATCTCGTCAGCGATCAAGGCCGCGATGCGGGGGGCCAGCATGATCCCGCAGCGGTAGGTCGCGGTGGCCACGAGCAGGCTCGGGTCAGCGGTACGGCCGAGCAGCGGCAGATGATCGAGGGTGTAGGGCCGGTTCCCGCTCCGGTAGCCGCGCAGCTCAGCCGAAGCGAGTCGGGCGTCTAGCAGCATGCTCGCCTCGCGGACCAGCACGCTCAGCTCATCCAGCGTCGCAGTCCGCGTGTGGTCGTGGCCGGTGGTCAGCCGGTTCGTCGCCCCCAGGTAGAGGCTGCCGTCCGCGCGGGGCACCAGGTGCGCGCCGCACGCGAATGCGGCATTCGAGGTGCGGACCACATACGGCAGACGGACGGCTGGCGTGTGCAGCACCATGCTCGCCCCACGTCCGGCCAGCACCGGTGGCAGCCCGACCGCCCGGCCGCCGTCGGACAGCAGTGACGACGTAGCGGAGCCCGCTGCTACCACGATCTGCTTGGCCCGGACCTCGCTGCCGTCGGCGCAGCGCACCCGGCCGGTGGTGACCTGCGCAGCGGTGGTGTCGTGCCACTCGGCTCGTGGATGACGCCGGACCACCCGGGCCAGGGCGTCCATGAGCGCGGCGCTGTCGATGCGGGCCTCGGTGGGCAGCCACAACGCTCCGGCGATGTCCGCCGGCGCTTGCAGCCCCGGGATCTGCCGAGCGTCGTGTTCCTCGGCGGGGTGTCCGGCCTCGCGGGCTGCGGCGGCGATCGGTGCCAGGTGCTCGTGACGGCCGGCAGGCGCCAGCACCCAGGTACCGGGCACCATGGTCAGAGCAGGAGCGTGATGGCGGCTAAGACGTTCCAGCCAGCCTGGATAGGCGGCGTGGGCGGCGAGACGCTCGGCGGTTTCGACGGCGATCCGCTGGTTGTCGTGGCCGGGCTCGATCTCCGAAAACGTTGACAGCATCGCCCCGGCGGCCCGGGTGGCCTGCCCTGCGTGATCGCCGGCGTAGGCACCGACGATGCCAACGCTCAGACCGCGCGTCAGCAGTTCCTCGGCGCAGGCCAGCGCGATGACCCCAGCGCCGACCACGGCCACGTCGTAGCGCTCAGACATCGCGGTCACCGGCACCTACCGAGGCCGCCTGCTGCGCGGGCGCGTCCGGCTCGTAGCTGACCTTGGCCTGCAGCAAGCACCGCGGGGCATCATCCGGCGAGACCGGGCCGAGCGCTGTGCGGCCGTGCGCGATGCGCTGCTGGTCGGCGATCAGCAGCTGCCCGCGCTCCAGAGCGACACTACGGGCCTCTAGCTGCAATGCGTCGGCGAAACGCTGCAACACCGCCAGGTGATCGTAATTGCGGGAGTCACCGAGCAGTTTGCCCGCCCACCGGATCCACGGCCGTCCACCATCGGCGGCGTCGGTCAGCACCGGGAACGGCAGCAGCGGATCACCGACACCCAGCAAACCGTCGGCTTGCCCCTCGAAGAACACCGGCCGACGCAGCACTGCCCGATCCGCGTCGCTGAGCGAAGCCAGCGCGGCCTGCAGGTCACCGACGATCGAGGCGCCGCCGCCGGCCGGGTCGGAACGCAGAATCAACAAGCTGGTGTAGTCCGGCACCCGCTGCACATTCGGGGCATCCACGTGCAGCGCCTGGGCACCGAGCCCGCCGAACGACGCCGCGTCACGCTCGGGCGAGGACGCCCCGCCGATCCACAACCGGCCGTCCTGCTTGATTGAATAAAACGGCCGGCCCAGCAGTGACAGCACGCCGGCCGCGGCGCGCTGCAGGTCCTCGTCGCCCAGCCGGTCCGGCAGCGCCACGATCGCCCACCCCGGGGTCGAGGCAGCCGAGCGGGCCAGCCGCCGCCCCAGCTCCGCGACCACAGAACCCGCAGCGTTCTCGGACAGCACACTGCGGGCGGCGGCCACGTTCGCCGCAGCCCACTGGTATCCCTGCATCTGCAGCGTGCACCGCTGAGCCAGCAGCTGAGCGAGACGGGTCGGCACGACAACTCGGACCGGATCCACGAATTCCATCGCGACCTACCTTCAGTAGCTCGAATGGGCGGCCCGCGCCATCGGGAATCGCGAACCAGCCTCGGATGAATCCATGAAGCCCTATGCATAGGTGTCTTCCCAGAGGTGTTGCAGGCACTGGGCGCGGTTTGCAGTCTTTGAAAATCGCTGACGTGCCTCGATCCACTCCAGCGGCTACCTTCAGGCCATGGACGCGGTTCGCCCTCTCGTCGACGCCACCCATCCGGTGTGGACATCGCCGTCGTTCCAGACAGCGGTCGAGCAGCAAAAACCGGGCTCGGTCATCCGCCAGATCCGCCAAGCAGCCCACCTGACGCAGGGCCAGGCAGGCGACCTGTGCGGCTACTCCACATCGACCATGTCGAGAATCGAGAACGGTCGTCCGCCCATCGACCAGATCGAAGTCCGCCGTCACCTCGCCCAAGTCATGAGCATTCCCCACGAATTCCTCGGACTGACTGCCCCGACACAGCGACACGAGCGTCACCCAGGCCATGGCTCACCACGCGACCCCGCCCGGCCCGCTACTGTGCCCACAGGAGGCGGTGATCCGATGAAACGACGCACCCTGCTCACCAGCGCGGGAGCCGCGACAGCGGCCATCGCAGGTCTCAGCAGCGCCAACCCGGCAACGGCGGCACCCGCTCAAGCATGCCTGGAGCAGCTCCTACTCGCGCAGAGCATGCCCGTAGACCCGCTGCCTATCAGCCGGGCCAGCGCTGACCTAGCCGCCGCGACCCGCGCTTACAAAGACGCACGATATGCCGACCTGGCGCATGCTCTGCCTCGCCTACTCGCCAGACTGCACGCCTCCCGCACAGCCACAACCGGGCACCCACAAGAATCTCTCGCCGGCATGCTCGCCCGCGCGTACGGCATCGCCTCATCACTGGCCACCAAATACGGCGACGACGCCATCGCCCTCACGATGGCCGACCGAGGCCTCACAGCAGCCCGGGAATCCGGCGACGGACTCACCATCACCGCCGCCGTCCACGTACTCGCGATCACCATGCGCCGCGACGGCCACCACACCGGAGCCCTGAACCTGCTCACCAGCACCGCCGCAAACCTCGGTGCCGACCGCAGCGACGCCACCCCTCAGCTGATCGGCGCATACGGCAGCCTGCTCTGCACCGCCGCCTACACCAGCGCCCAAGCAGGAAACACCGGCGACGCCGACACCTATATCACCGAGGCCACCAGCACCGCAGACCGGCTCGGCAACATCGTCACCCCAGGCGTCATCCCATTCAGCGCCTCCGGCGTGAACATCTACAAGATCGGCGTCTACACCACACTCGGCGACACCGGACGAGCCCTCACCCACGCCGCCGCCGTCGAACCTGACCAACTACCCACCGCCGAACGCTACGGCCGCTACCTCGTCGACACCGCCCGCGCCTGGAACCGCCACGGCCGACCCGACAAGGCCGCCCACGCTCTACTCGCCGCCGATAGCCACGCCCCAGAAGAGGTCAACCGATCCTCCGTCCGCGAGCTCGTCGCCGCTCTGATCATCGCGCCCACCGCCACCCCAGCAGCACTGCGGGAACTCGCCATAAGGATCGGCGTGCATTGAGGCGCTGCTCGTCGGCCCGGCATTGCGGCTAGCGCCCCAGCCACCGGCGAAGGAACCCCCTGCCCGCCCGCCGTTCCAACTCCTTGGTCTGCATGAGCCGCAGCCGCACCACCGTGGCCGCCAGCGCGTGGCGCAGGTCCTCGCACGCCGCGCAACTACCGCCGGCACATATCTGCGTGTGCTCGTCGGCTAGCCGCAGCACGGCCTGGCTCAATGCCGCCGCTACGAAGCCGTCCTGGTATTGCCGTCCGTTGCGGACGAACCGGTCCTGGTAGGTCGTGATCAGATCGTCAGGGACCTTGTGACGGTTCGCGGTTGTGGTGAACCGGTCAAGGATTTCCTGCATGAGGGTCATCGGCTCCACGTCCATGCCAGCTCCCCTCGATTTGCGGGCCGCACCTTCGCCCGCCCGATCACCGGTGAAAAGTCGGAGTACACCAGCTTCTCCAGTTCCCCACCGACCTGCATCCACAGCGCCGACAGGGACAGCGCGAGCCCGTTACGCAGGACCGGGGTCGCTTCGGCGAGAGCGGCCAGGTGCCGGCGCAGCACGGCGGACAGTTGCCGGGTGTGGCCGTGGGTGACCTCGCGTAGCAGAATGCCCAGCGTGGCCGGCGTATACACGCCGTCGAACAGCTTACGCATTCCGCCGGCGCGGATGACTTCCAGGTCGTCGATGCTGTCGGCCCCGGCGGCCATTCCCGCGATGATCGCGGTCAGCTTCGCGCTCGCGTTCGCCGCCCCGGACTTGATCCGCTCATCGGCGAACCGCACGTGCTCGTCCAGCAGAGCCGAAAGGCCCGTGCGTTCGGCCAGCCCAAAGAGCGGGACCAACCCCGCATGTGACACGAGATTGCCCTCGTCGAAGATCGCGCTGCCGCCGCGCCAGGCGTGAGACCCTGGTAAATAACTGGCGGAGCGATGCGTGCGCTGGTTGAAGATCGATGATCGCCCTTGCGTGCGGCGTGGCGCCATGACATGAGGAAGGGCCTCCGGTACGAGCAAAGGTGACTAAACCAGCAGCTCGACTCTGAAGGCCCAACCCTGCCGCGCTCGCCGATCACCTGCCGACCGCCCGGCCCGTACGCCGCCGGCCCAACGGCCAGATCGCGATCGTCGACGGCACGCTGATCCCGACCCGCGCCCACCGGCTGGCCGCACCCAGCAAGAACTACCGCTACTCGGCGAACCTGCAAGTCGCGATCGACGCCAACACCCGCCTGGTCATCGCGTTGGGTGAGCCGCAACCGGGCAACCGCAACGAAACCATCGTCTATCGCAGCAGCGGCATCAACCACCTACTGGCCGGACGTGAGGTGATGGCCGACGGCGGCTACCGCAGCAACCCCGAAGTGATCACATCCCGTACCGCAAACCTCGTGACGGCAGCGAACTGACGGCCTGGAAACAGGAGTACAACAAAGGCCACCGCAAAGTCCCCGCTCGTGTCGAACACGCCTTGCCCGGCTGAAGACCTACAAAATCCCGCGCGACTAGCGCCGCGCTGGATCCACCCTGGCAGTCACCGCCTCCGGAATAGCGCATCTGCACAACATCGCTCTGGCCGGCTGACCCGCGACCGTTGCCAGGCAACACCTACACCGAATTACGAAACATCGCTTAGGGCGTTACGAAAGCCGCTCGTTAACGGCTTTGTCGAGTTCTTGCAGGAAGACTTCGGCGGAATGCTCATTCTCAGCCTCTTTGTAGAGATTGAGATTGATGATGTGGGTGCCATAGCGAAGCGTGTAGCTGATTGTGTAACACCCCGCCCCTTCGGGAACGCAGTAACCGATTCCCTCGTCGGCGTGTGCGGCCATTGCCGTACTGATCGGGTCGGCACCACCGAGATGTTTACGGAGGCTTGGTCCGGGATCGTTGTATTTGAATGCATCGACCGCCTTCTTGACCGTCGGCTGAGTCTGAACGCCCTGCTTTAGTTGGAACCCAAGTTTGCCTCTCCATATACGCACAATTGTCAGGTCCTTCGAAACTTGATCGGTAACTCTGGAAGTCTCGACTGTGACGTCAAACACGTCGTCAAGGGAGCTACCCCAATCGTCCGTCCCAAGAAGCAGCGACGTTGACGCTTGCGTGTTTTGTGGCGAGCTTTGGCCATCATCCCGGGTGAGCACAAATACCCCTGCACCGACGCCTACAAGCACGACGCCTGCAAATACCGTGAGTATCGATTTCTTAAACGTCATTTGATCTCACCCGGGCCGATACGATACGCCTAGAACTTCATTCAACAGGAGTTACGTGGTAATCGTCCAGGGCACTTAGCGTAGCCATGTTGCCGCGAATCATTTGATCCAGATCGTCCCTAGTTAGCGACCGGCCGCCGGATCCAATGGTTTCGTCCGCCAAGGCTATACCCATTTGGACGGTCTGGATGTCCCCGCTGTCGGTCAGCCCCGTGCTGGAAGAGTGGACGTACTTCGCAAGCTTTCCAACGCCGGGCACGGTTGCGCCACCTGATGCACCAGCCTGCAATTCCGCTGCAGTGAATCCAATTTTCCTGCCAACATAACCATAGTGGATATTGGACCAAATGTCGAAGTATACCCGCTCGCCGGTGCCGGGGACCTCCGTGTACCGGTCGTGCTTGTCATCTGGGTCCATTCCCAACATGGCGATGATCTTGCTCTTGTGGTCCCACTTTTTCCCTGCGCCGACCAGAGCCGCCCATTGGAAAAGTGCCTCCTCCTTGAACTGAGGCAGGCCAGTATTGTGGGCAAACCAGTTCTCTCGTACGATACCGTGTACGTCGCGGCTCCTGCTGTTGCGGTTGATCTCGGCGGTCATCCAGTCGAGCATGAAATCGTACGCGCCTGGGTGATTGTGCTTACGCCGAGGAGGCACCGGAAAGTTGTAGGTACGATGCGGGTCGGTTCGTGACGGATCGTGATACGTGCTGTGTCCCGGCGCGGGCACGTTGTAGCTGGGAATCGGCGCAGTGTTGCCGTTTACGTCGGCGAAAGGGTCGGTACGCAGGCCGGTCGGATCGGAGTGCACGACCGGATTGTTGCCGGCGTAGGCGTAGCCGTTCATCTGCGGTGGATCTTTGGGGTCTACGACGGAGTCTCGGCTGATGAAGGCGCCGAGCGCCTTGTCGTACTCGCGGGCTCCTTCGTGGATTAGGCCGGTGGGGTCTTGGTCGCCGCCGACGAAAGACTTGGCGCCGGCCCAGGTCACCGCTGGCCCAATGGTGTTGCCGTACGGGTCTTGGTAACGCTTGGTGGTGTCTTGAGCGGTAGTGTCGTCGATCGCGATGGTGCTGGTGCCGTTCGGGTCGGACGTCAGGAACTGCAGGCCAGCCGCAGTACGTTGCGCTACCGTCTGGTTGTTGAAGGTGTAGTAGCGCTGGGCGGTCTTGACGCCGCTGGTAGACAGCCGAAGTTCCACGTTGCCGATGTAGAGTGTGGTGCCGGTCGGGTCGTGGGCGATCAGCCGGTTACCGTCAGCGTCGTAGACGTAGCTGTAATGGTTAGTGCCCTCGGTCAGGGTGCTGAGATGGTTCTCGGCGTCCCAGGTCAGGGCTTGCTGCCCGTCGCTACCCGGGCGGCTGCTGGTGTTGCCGGCGGCATCATAGCTGTAGCTCGCCGTTGTGCCGTCGCTGCTCGTGGTGTTGCTGACGCCGTGCGGGTGTCCGGCCTGCTGGTAGGCGGAGGTGACGGTGGTGTCGCCTGCTGTGGTGTGGGTGGTTTCGGTCAGCCGGCTGTTCGTAGTGCCGGTGACGCCGTTGCCGCCGTCGAAGGTCCACGACTTCCAGTACGGTGCCGCGCCACCCAGATTCGCCGTGGAGGGGCCGGCGTTGCAGTCGCCGTCGGTCGGGGTCCAGGCGTTGGTGAGCCGTTGCAGGCCGTCGTAACTGTAGCACTGGGTTTCGGCGGTACCGTCGGTGGGGGTGTCGGCGGCCTTGAGGATGTTGCCGTCGGCGTCGTAGGTGTAGTGGGTGTCGGCGACGATGTTCGACGGCGTGGATTTGAGCACTTTGGCCTCGGTGAGCCGGTGCGTGCCGTCGTCGTAGGTGAGCGACTGCTGCGCGAACGCCGAGGTGTTGCTGTCCGCGAATGTGGTGACCGCCGGTTCGCCGAACCGGGTGTACTGCGTCGAGAGCACGATCTGTTTGACGGTGCCACCGAAGTCCGTTTTGAGACTGAACGGAAGCGCGGTCGAGCTGTCGTAGCTGTAGTTCAGAGTCTCCGCGGCCAGATCACCGGTGGCGGGGATGGACTGCTGGTTCATCGTGCCGTCGAGGTTGTAGGTCGTGGCGAACGTGTAGCTGCCCGCCAGAGCACCCTCCGACGCGGGAATCGTCGTGGTCGTCGCAGCGGCCTGGTAGAGGTTGTTGTAGCCAAGCACTGTGCTTTTGTACTCGTTGGTGCCGACGAAGCGGCTAGACGACGTCGGTTGTCCCTTGGCGAGGGTGTCGTAGGTCCAGGTCGCCAGTTTGGTGCCGGTGCCAACGGCGCCTTGCCATTCCGCGGTCTTACGGCCGAGCGGGTCGGCGTAGCCGGCGGGCAGGGTGTAGTCGTAGGACAGCGTCTGGTTCCTGGCATCGGTGGTGCTGGTGACATCACCGGCATCGTTGTAGCTGGTACTGGTGGTGCCGGTGTCCGGGTCGGTACTGGAGATCTTTCGTCCAAGCAGGTCGTAGCGATAGCTCCAGGTGTTTCCGGCCGCGTCGGTGACGCTGCTCTGTTCGCCCTTCTCGTTGAACGCGTACTTCGTTGACTCGTAGGAGCTGCCGGTGATGCTCGTGCCCGGGTAGCGGCGCAGTTCGATCGTGCGGCCGAGCGCGTCGGTGATGGTCGAGGTGGGCGTGCCTGCCGATGGCGCGGTCGCGTCGGCGGCCGGGGTCACGTCGGTGTGATCGCCGCCGTAGGCGGTGGTGGTGTGCCACTGGGTGAAGCCGTTGGACACGAACGCCGAGCGAATCGCCCGTCCCGCGCCGTCGTAGGTGGTGAGGGTCTGGGCCGGGATGTTCTGGTCGATCGGCGCCGGGAACAGCGTGGTCCCGGGATTGTCGGAGTTGTAGTAGGGGCCGCTTTCTTTGACCGTGTCGCCGAGCGAGTTGTAGAAGGTGTCGGTGATGGTGCGGCCACCGCCCGGTGCGAGTTTCTGGGTCTGGCGTTGCCGCAGCAGCCCGTCGTAGAGGGCGTAGGTCGGCACGTAGGTGGACAGGGCGTCGAGTTCGTTGGTGGTGACGACCGACGGGGCGCTCTGGCCGATCTGGTAGCTAAACGTGGCGTTCGCGGTCACGCCAGCGGCTTTGGATCGGGTCGGTGTCCAGATGGCGGTCTGCCGGCCGAGCGGATCGTAGGTGGTATCAGTGCGTTTATTGTTCTCGTCCACCTCACCGGTGGTCAGCCCGTAGCCAGGAGCGATCTCCTCGGTCGTGGTCCACCCGAGGGGATTCTTCGTGGTCTTCTGCGAGGTGACCGGACCGCCAGTAGCAGGCGTGTAGGCGGTCAGGGTGTGGTCGCCCCGTACGTCGGTGGCGTCGGTGACCCGGCCGTAAGCGTCGTAGACGCTGGTGGCGGTAGTCAGCCACGTGATGCTCGAGGATGTCCAGGCTTTGGCGGTCTGTTCTGTGGTGATGTCGCCCTTGGTCGGTGCGGTGCCGTAGGCCTGGCCGTCGAAGCTGTTCTCGACGTCGGAGATCACGTCATCTTGCGATGCCGGTGTCGTGCCGCACGGTTTGGCGTATTTCTGGGTGCGGCCGACGGTGTCGAGGATGTTGGCGCCGGTGTTGCGGTTGTAGGTGGTGATGGTGCAGGTGTCGTCGGCTGGCTTGGTGATGTCGCCCTTGTCCCACACCTGAGTGGGCATACCGAACGCGTCCAGGGTGGTGTCGGTTTCGGTGCGTTGCGGCGCCCGTCCGCCGTCGAGGTCCGTACGCGAGTGGGTGGCGGCGATCGCAGTGCGGTAGGCGGAGACGGTGACACCGTTGGTGGTGCGAGTCGCGACCGCGGCGGACTTCCACGGGTCGTCGATCTCGCCGCTGACCTCGGCGCCGCCGGGCCCGTTGAAGGTGATCGTCTCGCGCTTCATGCCCGCGTACGCATTGTCGTCATCCACCTTGGCGCCGGTGGAGTCGGTGACCTGCACACTGCGGGTACCGGAGGAGGTTTTATCGCCGTTCATGCCCTGGAAGTAGTGCACCGTGGTGCTGGTCTTCGTGTCACCAGTGTCACCGACGGTGGTGGTCACGGTGTCGTAGCCACGGAACTGGCCCCACGTCTTGCGGGACACCGGCACGAGGCCGTTGTCCTCGTCATAGTGCCAGGCCGGCTTGCCATAGCTGTACGTCGTCAAGACCCGGGGTGCGCCGCCGGTCTGGTCGTTTTCCGAGACCACGGTGACCCGGTATTTGTTGAACCAGTCGATGCGTGGACTGGTCTCTCCCGGCCGAGTCCAGAGGACTGGATAACAGCTCGAAGTGTTTGCATCGGGCGCCGGTGTCGACCCGGCCACACACTCCCGCCCGGAATAGGTGACCCCGATCAGATCACCGGTCTCGGTCAGGACGGACGCGATGCGCCACCAGTTCATCGGCGCGGTCTGGTCGGTGCCGGTGTCGACACGGTTGGCCATCTGGATCCCGGTGAACTGCACGTCCGGCAGAGTCGCGGTGCCGCCGTACAGACCGGTGTGCGAGATCGACGACAACCACAGTCCGGCGCGGGTGCTGTCACCCGGGTCTGGATATGTCTGGTGCAGCGTCCACTTCTCCACCGGCACGTACGCGCTGGTCGAGGCATTCCACACCGAGGTTTGCACGGTGTCGAGCCGCTTCTGGGAGAAGAACGTCGGCGAGAAATCGGAGCAGGAGGTGGTCGAGGTGCAGGACTGGTCCCACGGCGTGTCCGGCCAGTTCGACGGGGTACTCGACACGCAGGTCGACCCGGCGGTCACACACCGGTCCGCGGTGGTGAAGTCGACCTTGTACGGGGCCTTGACGCTCAGGTCGCTGTCCTTGCCGCCGGTGTGTTGGTCGGTGCCGTAGTCGATACGGGTCAGCGTGCCGCCGCGGGTGTAGGTGGAGATCGAGCTGTTGGTCAGGTTCCGGGCGTACTTGTTGGTCTCCGGCGTGTACCACATCGACATCGTCACGCCGTGCGTGTCGACCACGTAGTCGAGGTTCCACTCCCACGCCTGCATGCATGACGCGGAGGCAAACGTCGCGTTATAGCATGGTTCGCCCGGGTTGTTGCCGAACACCGGAACCGTATAGGCCGAGTTGGTGGTCGGGTTACCGGTGGCCCACCCGGCGATGTGGTTGAGCCCGAAGAAGTACTGGGTGCCGTCGCTGGTGGTGACCTTCCAGTACTCGCCGTCGTTGTCGCCGTTGCTGGCCCCGGTCAGCAGCTCGACCTTGGAGCCGTCGTCGTCCTTGAGCGACCAATGCCCGTCGCCGTCGTCGCGGATCAGCTCGCCGGCATGCCCGGGCATCGACAGCGTCGCGTTGTTCGTGCCCCAGCACAGATCCCCGGTCTTCTTCGTGTTCGTAGCTGTACCGCCCACATCGTCGGAACACGATTTGAAATTCCGCTCAATCGACCCAGGCTGATAGCTGAACCCCTCACCAACCCAGCCCGGCTGATTGTTCGACGCGGCCATCTCCCCGTCGACCGAGGTCGACGAGTAGTTCAGCGCAACATCCGGCTCCGGGCCGCCCTGCGCGGGCGGCACCCGCATCGGATACGACCAGCTGAACTCCCCGGACTGGTCACCGCCGGACCAGGTCGACGAAGCTTTCAGCGGCGTCGCGGTGAAATCGCCCGCATCACCCGACGGGCCGGACGTCAAGGCCAGCGTGGTCGCGCCGGTCGCCGCCAGGCCGACCGTCGCGGTAATCGTCGAAGCCGCCGAGTCGTTGTGGAACGGCAATGAGATCGGCTGACACGAAGCAGCACCTGGACTGGTAGCCGCGCAATCTGGGAGCTGGACCAGACGCAACCTGCTCGACCAGTCCGCACCATAGGCGGCCCGGAACGTTTTGTAGTTCACCGCAAGGTTGATCTTGCCGGTCTTTGTCTGTGACGGCACGACTGACCTTGATCAGCATGTCCTGGTGAGCCTTCACGGCCGCGTCATGGCCGAGAACATCAACGCGCACCGACGACGGGGTCGCGGCCCGCTCGCTGGCCGACACCGTGGCCACCGCACGCCCCGGCGTAACCGGAGCGTCCACGGTGACCGTCGTGCCGGTCACCGCGACCGCGTGCCGACCCGACACGGCAAGCGCGGCGCTCGTTGACACCGTGTTAGACGAGGCTTTCGGCCAGGTGACAGCGGGCGCCGCCTTGAGTGCTGCGGCGGCTGCCGGGTCGGGCCGTCGTTTCGCAGTAGCGCGTTTCGGGCCGGGTGCGACGCTGCGTGCCTTGGGTGCGGTGAGTTTGGCCGGCCGTGATTTGTCGGCGAATGCGGGCTGGGCGCCCACGACCCCGACCGACAGTGCGGCCGTGAGTACTGCGGTGAGTAGTGCGCGGCCGGTCCATCGGCGGCGCGATCGTGCAAGGGGCACAGCAACCTCCATCAGCGGTGCTGGGGGCAAGGGGAAGGTCACTCGGCGTCGGCGTCGACGACGTAGGGGTCGTTGAAGGTGTAGAGGTTGCTGATCTCGGTCGGGTTGAGGACGCCGTTGAACAGGCCGAGGTTGTCGATGCCGCCGTTCCACAGGTAGCCCTGTGCGCCCTGCAAGAGGCCACCGCCGACCACGACCGGGCCGCTGGCCTGCCATGGCGTTCCAGAAAGGGTTTGCGTGGCTTGTGCGACACCGTTGAGGTAGAGGGTGAGTTGCCGGGTCGTGGCGTCGAACGTGGCGATCAGGTTGACCCACTGCCCGACGACCGCGACCGTCGGCGATTCGGCGACCGTGGCGGCGGGTGCCGTCGCGTCTGAGACGTGCATCCAGAAGTCGTAGTGGTGGTCGACGCCGAGCCCCAGTCCGAAGTTCGCTGAGAGGTTGCCACTCTGCGATACCGCGTTGACGAAGCCGCTGGGCAGCGTGGCCGGGTTGATCCAGGCCGAGACGCTGAAGGAGCCGTCCGTGCGCACCGAAGGATGCGCGGAGATCCCATAGTCGGGATCAGCCGAATTCAGCACACTCGCGAGGGTGCCGCCGGTGTTCGGCGGGTTCATGTCGTCGATCCCGAGCTGCGGGCTTCCCGTCCAGGTCAGCGGGTTAGCCACGACATCTTTGTGATCCTCGCTCGGATCGATGCCCAGCGGGAACTGCGACGCCCAACTCGACGCGCTCAACGCCGCGATGTCAGGGGCGTAAGCGACCCGGTCCCACACGCGCACGTCGGAGATGTCACCGGTCCAGAAGCCCTGCGCGGTGTCGTTGTAACGGGCGCGGCCGATCACCAACGGCCCGGCGGCGTCCCACAACGGGGCGGCCAGCGTCGCAGTCTGTTGCAGCACGCCGTTGACGTACAGGCTGATCTGCCCCGCCGAGCGGTCGTAGACGCCGGCGATGCTGCTCCACACCCCAGTCGGCGCGTTCGCAGTCGACACGGTCCGGGTCGAGGCGACCGTGCTGCTATCCGAGGCGATCACGTCAAAGGTGAACTTGCCCTGGAAACAGCCCAGATAAAAGCCGGAGGTGTGCACACCGTCCTGGCCCACCGCGTTACCGCACGCCGCGGTGCCGGTCGGGCGGACCCAGGCCGCGACCGCGAACGAGGTGTCGGTGTGAATCGCCGGGGTGGCGGTGATCGTCGAGGTGGTGCCGTTGAAATGGGCGACCTTGTGACCGATCTGCCGGCCGTCCGCCGTCCACGTCACATCGGTGGCGTCCCCGTCGTGCCCGCCGCTGCTGGTGTCGGTGCCGTCACCGTCGAGTGTCCACTCCCCCGCCGACTGATCCGCGGTGTTTACCAGGAAATCCGCGCTGCCCATCGCCGACACCACCCCTGTTGCGGTGAACGCGAACGCTTGCAGGGTGTTGTCGCCCTCCACCGGCGGCGTGTACGAGACCGTCACCGGGGCGCCACCCGTGGTAGCCGCCGTTTGCAGCGGGCCACCCGACGACGGGCCCCACGTGTATTTGACGACCTTCGCCACCGTCGCTGCGTCGCCGGCCGCCTGGATCGTGAACGAACCAGGTCTGCCGACCCCGCCGTGCAGCGCGTCATCGTCGGGGTAGACACCGTCAGCCGACACGATCGACGGGGCCTCGGGAACGGTGTTATCCACCTTGAAGAAGCACGTCACGGTCGCCGACGTGTCCGTGCCGTCGGAAACCTTCACACTCCACGAATAGGTTCCCCCGGAGGGGATCGCCGAGGCCGGAATGCCACTGGTCAGTTTTTGGCTCGCCCCGCTGGCCACATTGGTAAACGAGGTTGTCAGCGTCCCACCGCCGGCCTTGGGATAGGTGAACGAGACCGTCGACTTGTCGGCTTCGGCGTCGGTCACCGTCACCTGCGGCACCGGATTGTGTGCCGGGTCGCCGATCGTGGCCAGTGCCGGTGCCGCTGACGCGCTGCTGGCGCAGGTAGCGGCGTCGGTGTGCAGGTTACTCAACACTGGTGCCGTGTTGTAGGTGACCGACAGATGCGCGCCGCCCGAACCTGAGGACTCGTCGAACTTCTTCCACCCGTTCGACCCGTCGCCAGATATCGCCTCGCTCGCGGCCCGGAGACCGAAGGTGATCGTCGCGTTGCCGGTGGCGGAGTTCACCTCCGACGCGAGCGCGGTGCTGCTCCACTCGGAGTGCACGCCAGGCGCGTCGTGGCAGTTCTGGTTCGACACATTGACCAGCGATGAGCCACCCCACGCCGGGGCGTTCAAGTTCCAGGTGGTGTTCGTGCCCAGTGTCTGCGTCACATGATGCAGCTCAGTCTGGGTGTCGCTGCAACTCCACGAGTGCAGCAGGTCATCGGAGAACGTGGACGAGGTGACGTGCTTGCCCTTCCACGCCGAGGTGGAGAACTGAAACAGCGACCGGTACATGTCCACCCCGGTGCCGGCGTTGCCCACCTTCGCGTGATCCGAGCGGTCGAAGTCCCAATACTCCTGGGCCGGGTGACCTTCGTTGATCATCGTCCACGAGCTGCGTAGCGGCGACGACGACTTCGGGTCGATGTAGACCGGGAACGTCGTCGCCGGATCGGAAAGCATGCTCTGCTCGGGAGTCACGACCAGCGTCGTTCCGTCCATCGTGGGCGTAAGCGGGAGCAGCGTTGCGCCCGAGCCCGGGCCGTCGAAGGTGGACACGGTCTCGGACTGGACGTCCTCGGCCGGCATCGACGCCGACACGGGAGTCGCAGGCGCGGTGGAATCCCACATCGCCGCCGGGCCGATGTCGAAGGCGGCGGTGACCGCGTCCTCCGGCGAATCGTCATCTTGGTGCAGGTGTGTGGGTGGAACAGCCGCGCGTAGCTTACTACGACGGCACGCAGCCGCGAATCTGGGACCAGCCGCCTGAACAAGGATCCCTGCCAGCGAGACAGGCCCAACACCTCGCCACCGTACTGGAGCAATTCACCACCACCGCCGATGACTGCTACTACGCGGTATGGGACGGCTTCAGTGCTCTCGCGGTCCCCACCGACGGGGTCGCCACCATGCAACTGCCCCTCACACGCACCATGGTGCTCTACGAGGACCACTGGCCGACACCGCAACGGTTCGATGACATCGCCCCAATCGAGCAAAGCCCCAACCTGTGGTGGCCCGCCGACCGGACCTGGTGCATCGCCACCGACATCGACCTCGACAGCAGCTACATCGGCGGCAGCGAAACCTGTATCGATACCATCTTCGGCGAACCGTCGCTGGAACAACCTTCTCCAGGTCGGACGTCGGCACCCAGAACCACACCGACCGGGTCGCCGTCCGCTGCACGTTCACCGCGACCAACTCGCGGGCCGCAGCCTTGATCACCAAGTCATCGAACCGCTCCAGAGCGCGCGCGTCCGACCAGGACGCGTGCCAGCCCGAGCACGGCCGGCCGGCCCTCTTGTCGGGGCACACCGTGCCCATCCGCGAGCACTCCTCGGTCACCAGGCCGCGGACGCCCCCACGGACCGGGAGCTCCGTGTCGGACAGATACTCATGCCACACCTTCCGATCGATCCGCGCCCACGGCGCCTGGTCAATCACCTTCGACGCCGCACTGTTCGTCATCCACGCAGGGGTAATCCCGTCGTCGGTCGCCAGCTTCGACCGGCGCCGCACCGTCGCTGCGGTGATCGGCGAGAGCTGCGGCTCGAAGCCGATTTGCACCCCGTCGCCGCGGACCAGCACGTCGGTGCGCGAAACGGCTGACTGCTGACGGGCTAAAGCTCTCTAAGCACCGCCAGCAGTCGTTCTACAAGCCCGCCGCACGCATTTTAGGCTTCTGTTGCTGCGCGCCAGATCCTTTCGAAATCGTCGGCGCTAATTCTCCTTGGTTCGAAATCAGCCTGCGCGGCGATGTCGTCGAAAGTCCCGACTGGGATGTCGCTAAGCATCGTCGTGCCGGTTGTGGTGGACGCGCTGGCGTAGTCTCGATGTCCGTCCCGGTAGACCTCGACCTTGCGCTGCTCGAAGTCGTCCTCGCCGATCTCGCTGTAGAGCTCGACGGGCTCGTCGGGAAAGTCGTGCAGCCAGCGCACCTTCCAATACCGCATCTCTTCGGCGTCACTCACCACCGCCACCGCCCCCCTCGGCTTCGCCACCGGCATTTGCACCGTAGGAGACGATACGCCCACTGACGTTAAGGTTTCCGGAGTTGCGGATCACAAAGACTCCCGGGCGTCCGGGCTCGGAGTAAACCTCAAGTCCGTCGACATCGATCTGTACATAGTGCGTTACTTTGCGTCCCGCCCAGGGAACTCCGTAGAATTCACGGGACAGTTGGCCAGTCGTCTTGGTGCCGGGGACAATGTCGCTGAAGTACTGGCCATCTCCTAGCTTGGCATCCTTCGGGTTGTTCGCCAATGTTGATGGATACATCTCCTCGCTTTGGACGATGCCGTTCATGTTCTTCTCGGTTGTGTAGTGGTAGAGCGTTCGCTGCGGCCCAGACCCCTCGCTTGTGCCATTTACCGAGATCAGCTCGCCCATGCCGCCGGTCGCCGCGAACGACGCGCCAACGGCGAATACCGCGCCGGCATCGATCGCTCGGCTCTCCGCTACCGGGTATGACGCCCCCGGCGCATCGATGAGTTCCGTGAGCTTCTCGGTGAAGCCATCCGGGCAGACGTGCGCGCCGTACAGGCCTTGAACGCAGATTTGGTGCCAAATGGCAAGTTCCTGTGCGGGCTGGATGTCCTTGGTGTGGATGTTCTTCGTCGCCTTGGCGTAGGCGACATTCATGCGTCCGTAGTGCTTGTCACCGACCTGCACAACGACGTGCTTCGATACTGGCACATAGGTAGTGCTGGAGATGCTGCCGCTGTTGTTGTGATGCTCGCATGCGTTCGCGCTACCGCAGGTGGGCTTCTTCGCCGGGGTATTGCCGTGAACATCGGCGTCGTAGTCGGTGCGTAGACCGCTTGGGTCGGCGTGGGTTACCGGGTTGCTTCCGGCATACGCGTAGCCGTTGAGCTGTGCTGGGTCGTTGGGGTCGACGATCGGGTCTCGGCTGATGAAGGCTCCGAGCGTCGCGTCATATTCGCGGGCGCCCTCGTGGATGAGGCCGGAGGCATCTTGATCGCCGCCGACGAAGGATTTTGTGCCGGTCCATGAGACGGCCGGGCCGACAGCGTTGCCGTACGGGTCTTGGTAGCGCTTGGTGGTCTTCTGTGTCGCCGTATCATCGATGGCGATCGTGCTGGTGCCGTTGGGGTCGCCGCTAAGGAACTGCAGACCAGAGGTAGTGCGCTGCGCGACGGTCTGTCCGTTGTAGCTGTAGTACCGCTCGGCCGTCTTGACACTGCTGGTGGACATTCGAAGTTCCACGTTGCCGACGTGCAGGGTGGTGCCGTCGGGTTCGTGTGCGATTAGGCGGTTGCCATCGGCGTCGTAGACGTAGGTGTAGTGGTCCGCTCCGTCGGTCACCGAGGTGAGATGGTTCTCGGCGTCCCATACTAGGGTTTGCTGGCCATGGGCGCCGGGCCGGCTGATTGTGTTGCCGACCGCGTCGTAGGTATACGACGCGGCCGCGCCCTCTGTAGTGGTCGTGTTGCTCACACCGTGCGGGTGATCGGCCTGCTGGTACACGGAGGTCACCGTGGTGGTCGAGTCTGCGGTGTGTGTGACCTCGGTCAGACGGTTGCCCGTGGTGCTATCAAATGTCCACGACTTCCAGTACGGCGCTGCTCCGCCGAGGTTCGCCGTTGTGGGTGCCGCGGCGCAGTCGCGGTCGGCCGGAGTCCACGCGCTGGTCAAGTGCTGCAATTCGTCAAAGCCAAAGCATTGGGTTTCGGCCGTGCCGCCGGACGGCGTGTCATCGGCTTTGACGATGTTGCCGTAGGCGTCGTACGTGTAGTGGACGTCGGCGACAATATTCGACCCGGTGGATTTGAGTATCTTGGCTTCGGTGAGCCGGTGGGTGCCTTCGTCGTAGGTCAGGGCCTGTTGGGCGAATTCGGCGGTGTTGCTGTCGGCAAATGTGGTTACGGCTGGCTCGCCGAAGCGGCTGTACTGGGTCGAGAGCACGATTTGCTTGACTGCGCCGCCAAAGTCCGTCTTGAGGCTGTACGGGTGTCCGGTGGCCGAGTCGTAGCTGTAGTTGAGTGTCTCGGCCGGCAGATCGCCGGTGGTCGGGATCGATTGGCTGTTTATTGTGCCGTCAAGGTTGTAGGTGCTGGAGAAGGCGTAAGTGCCGGCTAGCGCCCCTTCGGCAGAGGGAATGGTCGTGATCGTTCCGGCCGGCTGGTAGAGGTTGTTGTAGCCGATCACGGTGGTCTTGTACTCATTGCCACTGTCGAACCGGCTTGACGACGTCAAACGCCCTTTGGACAGGGTGTCGTACGACCAGGTCGCCATCTTGGTGCCCGTTCCGACGGGTCCTAGCCACTCTGCTGTCTTTCGGCCGAGCGGATCGTTGTAACCTGCGGGCAACGTGTAGTCGTAGGACAGCGTCCGGTTCAGCGCGTTCGTAGTGCTGGTGATGTCCCCGGCGTCGTTGTACGTCGTGGTGGTCGCACCGGAGTCTGGATTGGTGGTGCTGATCGTTCGTCCGAGCAGGTCGTATCCGTATCGCCACTGGTTTCCGGCGTTGTCGGTGACGAGAGTCTGCTGTCCCTTCTCGTTATACGTGTATTTGGTCGACTCGAACGAGCCGCTTGAGTATCGTCGCAGCTCGACCGCGCGGCCGAGGGCGTCGCTGTAGGTAGAGGTCGCGGTGCCGGCCGATGGCGCTGCGGCGTCGGCTACCGGGGTAACATCGGTACGATCACCGCCGTACGTCGTGGTCGTGTGCCATTGGGTGAAACCGTTGGACACGAAAGCTGAGCGGATCTGGCGTCCGGCGCCGTCGAACGAGGTGATTGTCTGGGAGGGAACATTTTGGTCAATCGGCGCGGGGAACAGCGTCGTGCTCGGCTCGTCGGAGTTGTAGTACGGGCCGCTGTCCTTCACCTTTTCGCCGAGTGAGTTGTAGAACGTGTCCGTGACGGTGCGTCCGCCCCCGATAGCAAGCGCTTGCGTCTGACGGGCACGTAGCAGACCGTCGTAAAATGTGTAGCTGGGCACGTAGGTGGCGAGTGCGTCGAGTTCGTTCGTCGTGACCACCGACGGGGCGGTTTGGCTGACCTGGTAGCTGAACGTGGCGTTCGCCGTTACCCCGGATGCCTTCGACCGTGTCGGCTTCCACACCGCCGTCTGCCGGCCGAACGGGTCGTAGGCGGTGTCGGTGCGCTTGTTGTTCTCGTCAATTAATCCGGTAGTGAGCCCGTAGCCGGGGGAGATCTCCTCGGTCGTGTTCCAGCCGAGCGGGTTCTTAGTCGTTTTCTTGGAGGTGACCGGCCCGCCGGTCGCCGGGGTGTAGACGGTGAGGGTGTGGTTACCCCGGACGTCGGTGGCGTCTGTGACGCGTCCGAAAGCGTCGTAGACGCTCGTGGCTGTTGTCAGCCAGGTAATGCTTGAGGCCGTCCACGCCTTAGCTGTCTGTACTTTAGTGATGTCGCCCTTGGTCGGAGCGATCCCGTACGCGAGGCCGTCGAAGCTGTTCTCGACGTCCGAAATCACGTCGTTCTGCGATGTGGGGGCCGTGCCGCAGGGCTTGGCATAGTCCTGGGTGCGGCCGACAGTCTCGAGGATGTTCGCGCTTGTATTGCGGTTGTAGGCAGAAATCGTGCAGGTATCGTCACCGGCCTCACTGAGATCGCCCTTGTCCCAAACCCTCGTCGGCATGCCGAAGTCGTCCAGGGTAGTGTCGATTTCGCTGCGCCGGGGTGCGCGGCCGCCGTCAAGGTCAGTTCGCTCGTGCGTGGCGGTCACCCCGGTCCGGTACGCCGAGAGGGTGTAGCCGTTGACTGTGCGGGTTGCGATCGCGTCCGATTTCCACGGGTCGTCGATCTCACCGCTGACCTCCGCGCCGTCCGGACCGTTGTTCGTGATGGTCTCGCGCACCATGCCTGCGTACGCATCGTCGTCGTCAACCTTGGCTCCGGTCGAGTCCGTGACCTGCACGCTCCTCGTTCCGGAGGGGGTCTTGTCGCCGTTCATGCCTTGGAAGTACCGGACCGTGGTGCTGGTCTTCGGGTCACCGTTGTCGCCAACGGTCGTGGTAACGGTGTCATAGCCGCGAAAAACGGCCCATGTTTTGCGCGACGCCGGCACGAGGCCGTTGTCCTCGTCGTAATGCCAGGCTGGCTTTCCATAGGCGTAGGTGGTATAGGTGCGCGGCGCGCCGCCAGTGAGGTCGTTCTCGGAGACGGCGATGACCCGGTACTTGTTGAACCAGTCAATGCGCGGGTTCGTCTCACCAGGCCTAGTCCAGAAAATTGGGTAGCAGCTCGATGTGTTCGCTTCGGGCGCGGGGGTTGATCCGGCGACGCATTCGCGGTCGGAGTACGTGACGCCGATCAGGTCACCGGTCTCCGTGGTGATAGAGGCGATACGCCACCAATTCATCTTCGCCGTCTGGTCGGCACCCGTGTCGACCCGGTTGGCCAATTGGATGCCGGTGAACTTGATGTCAGGGAGAATTGCTGTGCCGCCGTATAGACCACTGTGCGAAATCGACGATAGCCACAGGCCAGCGCGGGTACTATCGCCGGGATCCGGATAGGTTTGGTGCAGGGTCCACTTCTCCACCGGCGTATACGCACTCGTCGAGGCATCCCACACCGAGGTCTGCACTGTGTCGAGACGCTTCTGGGTAAAGAAGGTGGGCGAGTAATCCGTGCACGAGGTCGTAGAGGTGCAGGACTGATCCCACGGCACGTCTGGCCAGTTCGCCGGAGTTGATGATGTACAGGCGGAGCCACCGGTCACACACCTGTTAGCGGTGGTGAAATCAACCTTGTATGGCGCCTTCGCGGTCAGGTCGCTGTCTTTGCCGCCGGTGTGTTGGTCCGTGCCGTAGTCGATACGCGTGAGGTCGCCGCCGCGGACATATGTGGAGATCGAGCTGCTGGTCAGGTTGCGGGCGTATTTGTTCGTCTCCGGCGTGTACCACATCGACATCGTGGTGCCATGGGCGTCGACGACGTAGTCGAGGTTCCACTCCCATGCCTGGTTACATGACGCAGACGCGAAGGTCGCGTTGTAGCAGGGGTCTGCGGGGGTGCTACCAGCGGCTGGGTTGTTCCCGAAGACCGGAACGGTGTAGACGGAGTTGGTTGTCGGATCGTTGGTAGCCCAGCCAGCGATATGGTTCAAGCCGAAGAAATATTGCGTCCCATCGCTGGTAGTGACCTTCCAGTATTCGCCGTCGTTGTCGCCGTTGGTCGCGCCGGTCAGGAGCTGTACCTTTGAGCCGTCATCGTCTTTGAGCGACCAGTGTCCGTCATCGTCGTCACGGATGAGCTCGCCAGAATGTCCCGGCATGGACAGGGTGGCGTTGTTCGTGCCCCAACACAAATCGCCGGTCTTCGTCTTGTTGTTGGCAGTGCCACCCATGTCGTCTGAGCAGGATTTGTAGCTGCGGACAATCGCGCCGGGCTGATAGCTAAAGCCCTCGCCGATCCAGCCAGGCTGGTTGTTGGACGCGGCCATCTCGCCGTCGACCGATGCCGACGAGTAGTCCAACCCGACTACCGGCTCAGGTCCGCCTTGGGCTGGGGGCACCCGCATGGGGTACGACCAGGTGAAGTCGCCGGACTGGTTGCCGCCGGTCCAGGTAGAGGAGGCCTTGAGCGGTGTCGCGGTGAAGTCCCCAGCGTCACCGGACGGTCCGGACACTAGTGCCACGGTGGTTGCTGCCGCGCCTGATGGGGCGAGATCGACCGTCGCGGTGATCGTCGATGCTGGGGCGTCGTTGCGAACTGGCAGCACGGTTGGCTGGCATTGTGTTGCCTGCATGGTAGTCGTGGCGCAGTCGGGGACCGTAACCATGCGCAACCGACTGGACCAGTCGGCGCCGTACGCCCTGCGGAACGTCCGATAGTCGACGGTGAGGTCGATTTTGCCCGCATTCGCCTGGGAATCGGTGCGGCTGACCTTGATCACCATGTCTTGGTGAGCACGCACTGCGGTGTCATGCGAGAGGACCTCCACCCGCACCGACGAGGGAGTGGCTGCCCGCTCGGCAGCCGATAACGTCGCCGTATGGCGTTCTGGGGCGACCGGTGCATCGACGCTGAGGGGCGTGTTCGCCACGACGACCGCATGTCGGCCCGTCGCCGAAAGAGCCGCACCCATGGACACGGCGGTCGATGAGGCTACGGGCCAGGTGAATCCGGGAGCTCGCTTGAGTGTCGCACTGGCCACTGGGTCTGCAGGACGCTTTGCAGGAAGAGGGTTTCGTCCGGGCGCGACGCTGCGTGCCTCGGGGGCGGCGAGTTTGGCGGGCCGCGTCTTGTCGGCGAACGCGGGCTGGGTGCCTACGACCCCGAGCGTCAACGCGGTCGTCAGGACGGCGGTGAATAGGACGCGTCCGGTCTGGCGACGCGTTCGTGAATGGGGCACGGCGACCTCCAACTGCGGGATGGGACGGGAGGAGCTCATTGGGCGTCGGCCGACACGTAGTAGGGGTCGTTGAAGGTGTAGAGGTTGCTGATCTCGGTGGCGTTGAGCACGCCGTTGAAAAGCCCGGCGTTGTCGATGCCGCCGTTCCAGACGTAGCCGAGTTGTGCCTGCCACAGGCCGCTGCCGACGGCGACCGGACCTGTCGCGTGCCAGGGCGTGACGGGCAACGCGGTGGCGCCTTGCGACACCCCGTTGACATAGAGTGTTATCTGTTTGGTGGTGGCGTCGAAGGTACCGATCAGGTTGACCCACTGGCCCGCTACCGCGAGTGCCGTCGACTGAACGATGGCCGCCGGGGTGCTGGTGGTGTCGGTGTTGTGGATCCAGAAGGTGTAGTGGTTGGCCGCGCTTACCCCAAGGCCGAAGTTCGACGTGACCGTGCCGTTCTGCGACACGGCGCTGGCGAACGCTCCGGTCAGGGTCGCGGGGTTGACCCACGCGGAGACGCTGAACGAGCCGTCGGTGCGTACCGCGGGACGGGCCGAGAGGCCGTAGTCGGGATCAGCCGAGTTGAGCACGGTCGCCGGCGTGCCACCGCTGTCGGGTGGATTCATGTCGTCGAAGCCGGGCTGCGGGCCACCCGTCCAGGTCAGCGGATTCGCGATCGGGTCCATTTTGTTCTGGGTCGGGTCGAAGCCGAGGGGATACTGGTCGGCCCAGCTCGACGCGCTCAGCCCGGCAATATCGGAGGCGTAGCCGACGCGGTCCCACACCCGCACATCGGAGATGTCGCCGGCCCACCAGTCGCCCGAGATATCGGTGTAGCGGTCGCGGCCGATCGCGAACGGCCCGGCCGCGTCCCACTGCTGCCCGCTCAGCGTCGCGCTCGACTGCAGGACACCGTTGACGTACAGGCTGATCTTTCCTGCGGATCGGTCGTAGACCCCGGCAATGCTGGTCCACACACCCGTATTAGCTGTTGCCGTGGAGAGCAGCCGCGTGGAGGCCACGCTGCTGCTGTCGGAGGCGATCATGTCGAAGTCGAACTTGCCCTGGAAACAGCCCAGATAGAAGCCGGAGGTGTGCACACCGTCCTGACTCACCGCATTGCCCGTGCACGAGGTTCCTGTCGGGCGTACCCACGCCGCAACGGCGAACGAGGTGTTGGTGTGAATCGGCGGTGTCGCGGTCAGCGCGGCCGAGGTGCCGTTGAAATGTGCCACGCTGTGGCCGATCTGCCGGCCGTTGCCCGTCCACGTGACATTCGCCGCGGTCGCCGCGTGGTCGCCGGTGCCGGTGTCGGTGCCGTCACCGTCGAGAGCCCATAGCCCGACCGGCTGATCGGCGTTGTCGACTAGGAAGTCGGCGCTGCCCATCGCGGACACGACGCCGGTGGCGGTGTAGGCGTATGCCTGCAGCGTGTTGTCGCCCTCGACCGGCGGTGTGTAGGAGACGGTTACCGGCGCCCCGGCACTGGTCGTCACCGTTTGCAACGGGCCCCCGGCCGACGGCCCCCAGGCGTACTTGACGACCGCGGCCACAGTCGCGGCATCGCCTGCCGCCCGGATCGTGAACGACCCGGGCTTGCCCACCCCACCGTGCAGAGAGTCGTCGTCGGGATAGGCCCCGTCGGCCGACACGATCGTCGGTGGCTGCGGAACCGTGTTATCAATCTTGAAGTAACAGGTCGCGGTCGACGAATCGGTGCCGTCCGAAACGCTAACACTCCACGTATAGGTTCCCCCGGACAGTATCGCTGCCGCCGGGATACCGGTGACCAGTTTCTGGCTCGCTCCACTAGCCACGTTCGCGTACGAGGTGGTGAGTGTGCCGCCACCAGGCTTGGGATAGGTGAAGCTGACCGTCGACTTGTCTGCCTCCGCATCCTTCACCGTGACCTGCGGAACAGGGCTGTGAGCCGGGCTACCCACGGTCGACAACGGCGGAGCGGCCGCCGCGCTGCTCGCGCAGGCAGCCGCATCGGTATGCAGGTTGCTGATTGCCGGCGCGGTGTTGTAGGTCACCGACAGCTTGGCACCACCCGCTCCCCCCGTCTCGTCGAACTTCTTCCACCCGTTCGAGCCGTCGAACGACACCGCCTCACTGGCCGCCCGCAGTCCGAACGTGATCGTCGCGTTGCCCGTAGCGGAATTGACCTCCGACGCGAGCGCGGTGCTGCTCCACTCGGAGTGCACCCCCGCCGCGTCGTGGCAGTTCTGGTTCGACACGTTGACCAGCGATGACCCTCCCCACGCCGGGGCATTCAAGTTCCAGGTGGTGTTCTTGCCCAACGCCTGCGTCACATGATGCAGCTCCGTCTGGGTGTTACTGCAACTCCATGAGTGCACCAGGTCATCGGAGAACGTGGCCGAGGTGACGTGCTTGCCCTTCCACGCCGAGGTCGAGAACTGAAACAACGACCGATACATGTCGACACCAGTGCCTGCATTGCCGACCTTCGCGTGGTCGGCCCGGTCGAAATCCCAATACTCCTGGGCGGGAACACCCTTATTGATCATCGCCCAATAAGTCCGAAGCGGCGCCGATGACGTCGGATCGATGAAGATCGGGAAGGTCGACGCAGGATCGCTCAGCAGGCTCCGCGACGGCGTCACGACCAAGGTGGTGCCGTCCATCGTGGTCGGGGCCTCAACAACCTTCGCACCGGAACCCGGCCCGTCGGACGTGGACACCAATTCAGACTGCACGTCCTCGGCCGGCATCGACGCCGAGGGCGGAGACGCCGGACCAGTGGAATCCCACATCGCCGCCGCCCCAATGTGGAAGACGTCGGTGACCGCATCATCCGGCGAGGTAGCCTGCCCGGCCGCCCCCACCGCACTCAGCCCGCTGCCCGACAACGCGAACCGCAGAGCCGAAAGCGCCGGATTCGCCGCGGCATCCGCGGTCTTCACCACCAGAGTCTCGGAAAAACCCCACTCATCGACACGCACCTTCAGGTCCACATCGGGCAGCACCGAGGCATAGGTCGCGACGGCACCGGACAACGTTGGCTTCGGCAATGCCACACCCGTCCAGGTCCACACCAGCTCCTGACCCTGACTAGCCGTCCGCGCCAACGGACCCGAACCACCGCCCGACAGCACGACCGCCGTCGGAGACGCCACCGGCGAAACAGACCCATCCCGATTGGCCTGCAACGTCGTGTCGACCGGCACCCAGCTGCCATCCGCGCGGCGCACCCGCTCCGGCACCGCCGACTCAACGACCGTGAATGAACCATCCCCGTTCGCCCGCAACGTCGACGTCTCCGTCGTAGCCCCTGACACGGCAATCGCCGTCTTGCACGACTCAGCCAAACTCAGCGCGGACGCGGCGTCCGGACGAGACTTCGTGGCGCACGCGGCCTCCGCCGGTGAACCACTCGCAACCACCAAAACCGCCGCCACCGCGACGCCCGACGCTGCTAAACCGGACACAGTGGACCGAAAAAGGGCGCGCGAGGCCCATCTACGGACACGCAACATGGATGCCTTCCCTTACAGGGATAGATCGACATCTGAGAACGTAAGCGGCCGCATGCACGCTGTAAACAATCCTGAAGGTAAGCGGCACTTCACCGATAGCAAGCATCGACAACCATGTGAACCATCTACCTGCGTGCAGAGATCAATCTCGAAGCACCATGTAGCTCAGATCACACCTTCAACGCGGATGAACCTGACCCACCTCGGGCCACGCACTCAACTCTGGGCACCTCTCATGACGTGACCCGGATCGTGGCCCGCACCGCAATCGAGGAGCTACGTCCCGGGAAGCGGGCAGGGCCCCGCCCGCGCCGCTTGGCGCAGACGAGACCCAAAGGGCATAGATCACTACCGCGCATCAGATCGCCGCCGGCGACCCCGTCCTACTAAATGGACAGCTCAGCGGCTATGGCCAGGCGTCCGCGTGGGGAGCAGTTTTGGGGTGTACCCTGCCGGGGGCACGACCGAGGGTGGGGTCTGTTTGCGGAAAGCGCAAACCTTATCGCTCGCGCGTTATTCCTGGGGGCCGAGCCCCCAGACCCACGCCGGGGGTGACCCCCGGACCCCCAACACATTTCGTGTTCAGTGGATGGGTCTGCTCTTTTTCTTTTGCGCCCTTGCGTGTTTCTTGTGGCTGCGGTCCACTTGCGACGCTTGGGTCGGTGCTCGTCGTGTGTGGATCCGCCGCTGGCCGATGGTGTCCGATGTTGCTGGTTTGGATCTGAATCTGATGCAAACCTAGTGTTTTTGACACCTCGCTTGCTTGCCGCGTCGCTGGCTGGTGTCACTTCCTGTGGAGTAGCATCGGGTTTTGATGCTAGGGGGTGGAGAATGACACGCACTATCTCGGCTTCGTTGGCTCCCGTGCTTGAGCAACTGGAGCTTGAGCAGGCGGACCTCGTTACCATGGCCCACCTTGATGAGCTCGTGCGTGCGGCTGAGATCGGCACCGCGACACGGACTGTGGCTACGCGGCTGCGGGAGCGCGGGTGGTTGCTTGCCACCGGCCAGCGAGGGGTGTGGGAGTTTGCGCCCGCCGCGGTTGCGGGGCCTCACAGCCGGGGCGGTCCGACCAGACTGCTGCGAGCGGTGCTGGCCCATGCAGAGATTTCCTGCGGCTTGACCTTCCAAGCAGCGGCCTGGGCGGTGAACTTGGCGGATCGTGCACCAGCGACCGTCGAGGTGGCCGCGATGGACGAGCGAGCGGCCGCGCGGCTTCCCGCCTCGTTGGATGTGTCGGTGTTCATGCCGCGACTCCCCTATGTCTTCGCGAAGGGCGTGCCGGTGTTGCAGCCTCCGAGCGTGCTGGCGCACATGGCGGCGACTCCGACGCGAGTGCGGTCGTGGGCGAGCGCCCTCGAGTGGTTGCCCGAGATCGCAGCCGAGGCAACCGCCGACGACGTGGTCGCCGAGTTGGACGGGCGCCCGGCAACGGTGAGCGTCCGGATGGGATACCTCCTGCAGGGGCTGCGTCCCGACATCGCCAGCCTGATCGCCACACCCGAGACGAAGACGTGGTTCGGCCGGCGGGGCAAACTGCTCCGGCATGACAACAAGTGGCAGATCGCCGACACGATCCTGCCGTTCGACCCGCGCACGCTGGAGCCGGTGTCGTGAGCGCGCCTGGCCGCATCACGCTGACGGTCGGCTGGGTCGCGCGCCACACTCCCAAGGGTGCCGGCACAGGCGGCCGGGAGGCGGCAGTCCTCGACATCGCGCAGGATCTACTGCTGCGCGAACTGCACGAATCCGCCGTCCTGGACCCGCTCGTATTCAAAGGCGGCACCGCCCTGCGTAAGCTGTTCGCCGGCAACGAGGGCAGATTCTCCCTCGACCTGGATTTCAGCTTGTCCGTTCCAGCGGACCCCGAAACCGTCGTGCTCGACCTGGTCAGCGCCATCGACGGCATCACCATCGGTCCGTTCGTGTACGGCGTCAGTGAACGGCGGGGGAAGTGGTCCCTGACCGTCACCAGCCCGTACAACGACGGAGACACCACGCTGTCGAGCAAGCTCGACGTCTCCCCTCCGGTGTGGCTCGACCCGGCGCGGCGTGGCTGGGTTCCCATGCCGGTCCACGGCACCTACGGTGGCCGACCACTGCCGGCGCTGCAGGTCATTCGCTTGGAGGAGAACCTCGCCGAAAAGATCTCCCGCCTCAACCGCACCACGACGGCCCGCGACATGTACGACCTCGCGTGGGTGGCCAAGCACAAGCGAAAGCTCGGTGGCCTGGATTTCGGCCTCGTACGCCGGCTCGCGGTCTTGAAGATCTGGGTGGACGCGCGAGGCCTACGAGGTACGGACGCCGCCTGGAAGCCGGGGCACGAGCCACGCGAATTCGAGCCCGCCACGTGGCTACGGGAACGAACCGCCCGCGAGTTCGACCGCCAGGACATCGGGGCGCTCGCCGTTCCCATTCCCACCGAGGCCGAGCTAGCCAAGGCCGTCAATACCCATTACGCCTTCCTCGGCGATCTCGACGCCGAAGAGCGGCAGCTCGCCGCGGCACGGGAGCAGGACCGCGACCTCGCTCTGCGCCTGCTGGCCGAGCTACCCGGCACGCGCCTCGCACAGGCTGGTCTCTACTGACCCGGGGCACCGCAAAGGTTTTCCCGACCCGCGGGCAGAGTCGGCCATGGGCAAGGTCGAGCTGGCGGGCACCCTGGTCCGCTCGGGACGCTACGGCGGTACTCGTCGTATGCGGAGCCGGCCAGGGGATTCGATCCGCAGTCGCGGGCCCTACCAGAACTCGTCAATGTTCGGCCTCGGCGCGGTCCCGGATGCCGCGCAGCATCCGTCGCATCATCGCGAAGTCGGCGCACTCCATCAGCACGACCGTCACGAGAACCAGCGGCCGTTGCCACTCGTAGACCGTCTTCAGCCGGGTGACCAATCGAGTCCGCTCCCCGGACAACGGGGTCAGGTGCCAGGCCCAGCTGCGGTTCGGGGTACGCCACAGCAGCCATGCGGGCTCGACGTAGCTGTCCACCACGAACGCCGTTCGCTCGGAGGGCTTCGGAACCATCGAAAGCCACTGGCCCACGTGGATGTCCTGCAACTCCGGCACGATGCGCCGCACGCTGGGACGGGCGAAGTTGTCGAGCAGGTCTCCCGCGTACCAGCCGGCCCGCCGATAGCCGACCTGGACCAGCCACGGCCACACCTCGGCCGGGCTGGCGTCGATCGTGACCGCTCGGGTGGTGCGGTACTGGGCCTGGGGTAGAAGGTCGTCGCCGGCCATCGCCGCGGTCGCTTCCTGCGGGGTGGCGCCCCAGGTCAGGTGCCAGGTGCGCAGCAGCGGTGTCACGACGTACCAGGGCAGGTCCACGACGGCGGCACGGATCTGCCGGGCCAGGCCAGATCCTATCCGCGGCGGCGTCGCCCAACGCCCCACATTCGGCCGATCCGCGACGTCGCCACCGTCCAGCACGACGGAAGACTCCTCCCCCTGGCTTTCCGCTCAAGACAGCAAAGGCCGAAGCGAAGTTACGCCGACGCCCTTGGCGCCACGTCATCCCCGCGGGGTGAGGCTGCGACTGTCCGTTCCACTCACGTCGGAACCACAACGTCACGCTGCGGGCGAGAAGCCCGACGTCACCATTGGGGCGGCCGAGCGAGCGGCTCCACCTGGTCACTCGCCACAGGTAAGGCTCCGTTATGGTGGTTAGATCAAGACCGGGCATGCCTGTAACCTCCGTAACTGCGGAGACCGTTCTGGCTCGAGCGCAACCGGCCACTGATGGGGTCGAGGTCAGAGCGCATACCTGAGCTGCGCCTCGCGGTAGGTGGTCCTCCCGGCACATGCTGGTGCCGGGTTGCGCGATCCAATGGAGCGGAACTGTCACCAGCGGCAATCACCGAGTTGATTCTCACGCCTCGCAGTGGCCCTCACCCGCTGGGCACCGCGTCGTCCGGCAGCCTGGGCCACGCCCAATCGGACCGGCATCCCCGTGTCCGACGGGCGTGGCTATGCCGGGCGGGCCCGCCCACTGCGTTCGCCGCGATCACCGAGGCTCGGCTAGCTAGTCGCGCAAACGAGCGGCCTCTACCGAACGGCGCTTACCTAATGCACCACACCTGACGCGAACTCATGCCTCACCAGCTGGTCCATCGCCCGATCGATTTGGCTCGGCTTGAAGAGATGCGCCTTCCGAGGAGTCCATGACGCGACGTAGTCGTAGACGGCTGACCGTCCGCTTAGGCCCAGCCCAGCATGGGTTAACGCCCAGTGCACCGTCGCCAGGAGCTCCAGCCCATAGGGAGTCTCCCAATCGTGCACCAGTTGCGATACGCGAGCCAGCCTTCGCATGGTCTCAGGATGATCGTGAAGGAACTCCGAGGCAAAGCGATCGGCACCCTCGACCAGCCCGATGTGAGGCTCCCGGCTCCTGTCCCCGTAGCCAAGCGTGTAGTGACCCTCCATCATGATCAGGACGTGGTTAAGGTTCTCGGCGTACGGACCGTAGGGTGCCCGTTCGTACCTCAGCCGCAGAATCTCGCCGCTCTCCTGCAAGAAATAGGCTAGCTTCTGAACCTCTAGAGCTGAGAGACGATACGAGTCCAGCTCCCGATATTGCTTGAGGAGAAGCAGCAGGGCCGCGCGACCGAGCGTCATTTTGGGCCGCTCCGTACGGATGGGCATCTGATCGGCTTCAGGTGCGCCGTTCGGGGGGAACAGAAGGACCTCAGCATTCAGACCCCCAAGCGCCTCTACAATCAACGGGCGCACATCCGACCACTTCAGGCCGCCATTGCCGCATCCCAATGGCGGAACAGCAATCGAGCTGATTCCGTACTCCTCGATGACTTTGATCAAGTCCTCGAGTCCGGCCGCAATATCGGCTATGCGGCTATTCCCACGCCAGTGGCGCTTGGTGGGGAAGTTAACGATGTAATGCGGAGGTTGGAGCTGGCCCGTTGACCAAACGAACATCCGTCCCGGAACGACGTCACCCCTCTTGGCTGCGCGTTCGTACGCGCGGAAGTTACCTGGGTACGCCTGCCGGAATTGGAGGGCAATTCCCTTACCCGCCACGCCGACTGTGTTCACAGTGTTAACTATGGCCTCTGCCTGCGAATCGAGCAGATTGCCACTCACTTCCTTAATCACTTCGTCACCTCCCGCACCTAGTCATAGTACCAGTTGGATTTAACATCGCACGGCAATGCAATGCGATGTTCCTCTAGTAATTGCATCACTTCATTCTTCATGCGCGCAGTCCTCGTACCGACTACCCGGAACAAGTTCAACTCAATCCTCTGATGCACCAAGAACTCGGCCTGTCGCCGGCGCCTCCTATCCGGGTCATCATCTGTGTCAATCCACATCCTTTCCTTCATCAGCGGGAAGTCCACGAAACTGAGGTCCGCCAGGTCATTGTAAAATGCCTTCGGTTCCCGAATTGGATGCCCATCAGTGAATGCGAATTGCCGCCCGGTGTCGGCAACATCCTCGACGTCGGTCGCGAAATAAACCAGATTATCAAGATTTTCCGGTTTGCCCGTTACCTTACCTTTCTTGTAGGCGTACATCATCGGGGAACGAGTGCCGAAGTAAAACGGCACGTAGTCCGCGAGCGTCCCGCCCGGCGGCACCTCCACCTCGGTGACGGCACGTTTCTGTTTGAGCCCGCTGTACGCGATGTCTCTAACAGTCAGGTCGGACTCACGGCATAGTCGATCACACAGCAACAGGCCCGCCTCGAGGATCTTCGGGAGGTTAGCCCTGTGAGTGAAGTGATAAATCGGTATCAACTCAGCCACCTACAAGACACGCATTCATCGATGAGTTCGCACGCTACACAGCCGGTACGACATTTCTGTCTGGTGCCCGGGCGCTCTGACTCCACGAGCCTCGTCCAGGCTCCTGAGGGCCGCCTGCCTCGGACCGGGACAGCCGCCTCGTGCCGCGAGCGCGCACCAAGCGGCTAGCCACAACGCGCCGTGACTCCCAGAGGCCGAGTCCCGATCCCCACGCGCTGCGTCTCGACCTGCCGGCCTCCGCTGGGCTACTCGTTCCGCCTTCGCAGCGGTTTCAGCTTTCACTACAGGTCCGGCCGCTCTTATCGGCACGGAGGTCGACAGCGCGACGGTCGTGATCGGACAGACGGCGAGGATCAGGTTTGCCGAACCCGACGACAGAAACCCGTCGCGTACCAGGGATGATCAACGCCGGTCAGGTAACCGGCGTTGCCACCCCAGTCGGCGGCAGGATAACCGCGAATGGCTCGTGTCGGGAGGGTAGCCAACCGTGCCGGCAGGCGCGCAGGCGAAGCCCCACATCACAGATCATCACCTCGTCAGCGGCAGGTACCCGTCAAGCCCGTTGCCGGCGGACCGTGGTCGGGGTCAGGCCGTAACGGTCCCGGAAGAGGCGGCTGAAATGTGCCGGGCTGCCGAACCCGCAGCGCGACGCGATCACGGCGACCGGGTCGGAACCGAAGAGCAGATCGTCGTAGCTACGGGCGAGCCGCCGATGCCGGATGTACGCACCGAGCGTCATCCCGAGCCCGTCGACGGCGGCGTACAGCGTACGCACCGAGACCTGGTGGGCGGCGGCGATGGTGACCGGGCTGAGCTTCGCGTCGTGCAGGTTGGTGTCGATGTACCCGAGTGCCCGCTCGCGCAGCTGATACGCGGGCCAGCGGTCGGGTTTCGCGACATCGCCGCCACGCAGCCGGTCGAGCGGTTTCAGCAACTCGGTCACCAGCTGGGCGGACGCCTGGCGGGCGCCGGTCGCCATCGCGGGCAGCTGCTCGTTCAGGGTGAACAGCACCTGGCTCAGCGATCGCGTCGGCTGATGACCCGGTGGCAGCAGCTGGATGTACGACTCGCGGTAGCTCGGCAGCGCGGTGGCGGCCAACGAGCGCGGCACGATCAGGGTGGTCTTGACCACCGGTTCCAGGACCTCGAAGTAGCCGGTCGCGTTGCCGTCCCAGATCATGACGTCGCCGGGCCCCAGAACGACGCGTTCACCGTTCAGATCCAGACCCAGGCGGCCCGACTCGACGAAGTTCAGCCCGATCACGTCGCGGGTGCTGGTGACGACGTGATGTCGTGTCCGGCGGCCCCGATGCGGGAGCGCCGAGGTGCGAATCAGCGACATCGCGCCCATCGCGTGCTTGCGCACCTTCGCGTCGAAGTCCTGCGGCCGGCCGGGCACCATGGCGATTCCGAACGCCAGATAGGTGGTCGACAAGATCTCGAACCACTGCTCGACCCGATCGGACGGTGGGATGAGAGCCAGGTCCCAATGCCAGTCCTGCTGCACGTGATCGACGGTACCCCGCTGGTCAGCGCGAGTTTCTACGCTGAGGCAGCAACTGTGCGAGCAACGCCGCGACCACGCCCACGCCGATCAGGTAGGGCAGGACGTCGACGAACGCGTTCCGGTCGCCGGCCGGGTTTCCGCTCACCTTGCTGTAGAAGACGATGCCCCCCAGCGCGACCCCGGCGGCGGTTGCTACCTGCAGCCCGGCGTTGAAGACGCCGGACGCCGCGCCGATGTGCTTCGGCTCGACGCCCGCCATGATGGTGCTCGCGAGCGGGCCGACGACCAGGCCCATCCCCAGACCGTCGACGAACAACGGCACGTCGAGCAGCCATGGCTGGGCCGGTGAGACGTGCGACTCGAGCAGGATCAGGCCGACCTCCGCGATGACCATCAGGAGGGCGCCGGCGGCGAGCACCTGCCGGCCGAACCGGGCCGCGATGTGCCGCGCCGTCATCGACGTGATCATGTAGCCGAGGCCCATCGGCAGGAACACCAGCCCGGCTTTGACGGGTGCGAGCCGAAGGCCGTCCTGGCAGTACAGCGCGAGGACGAAGAAGAACGCGCCCTGGCCCATCCAAAAGACCAGTTGCAGTCCCATACCCGCGCTGAAGGCACGTTCCCCGAACAGCGCCATGTTCACCAGCGGCGCCCCGCCTCTGCTTGCGAAACGTCGTTCGTAACCGGCAAAGACTGTCAGCACGACCGCGGACGCTGCCAGGCACACCCAGATCCAGACCGGCCAGCCCTGCGCGTGCCCCTCGACCAACGGCAGCACGAGCAGTAGCAACCCGGCACCGAGCAGCCCGGTACCGGCCGGATCGAACCGAGCGGGGTGCGTCGGAACCTTCACGAAATACCGCCGGCCGGCCAGGATCACGGCAATGCCCACCGGAATGTTGACCAGAAAGCAGGCGCGCCAGCCGCTGTGCGCGATATCGAGGCGCAGCAGCACCCCGCCGATCAGTTGTCCGAGTACGGCGGCGATCCCGAGCGTGAATGCGTACGCGTCGACGACCCGGGCCCGGGCACGCCCCGAGTAGGCGGCGGTGAGCGACGCGATGACCTGGGGAGACGCTGCCGCCGCGGCCAGCCCCTGCACCACCCGGGCCGCGATCAGCACACCCGGCGACGGCGCGAAACCGCAGGCCGCGGACGCGAGCGTGAACCCTCCGATGCCCCACAGGAACAGAGCACGCCGGCCGAACAGGTCACCCAGCCGCGCGCCGGTCACCAACGCCACGCCGTAGGGCAGTGCGTAGCCCGCGACGATCCATTCCAGCTCCGACGGCCCGGCACCCAGGTCACCGCTGATCGACGGCAACGCGACATTCACGATGAATATGTCCAGTCCAGCCATGAAAATGCCGACAAGCACCACCACGGCAAAAGCAACACCGGTTTCCTGTACGCCTCCCGAAGGCGCTTCAGTTTTCGACAGTTGATCAGTCACAGACGTACTCCGCATCGCCGTTATCGCGTCCGAACTGGAGCGATGCTATGCACCGGAATACGGCGGTACTTGAGTTCCTCTGCAGACCTCTTGCAAGCGTGATTCTCGGCACCCGTCAAGGCCGAGCTTCAGACACCTCAGTGCGCGTAGACGGGTTGCCACATGGCGTCCTGGACCGCCTGGACGACGTTCTCGTGCTTCACGGTGGCCACGCCGTCGGCGACCGCGGCGTGCACAACCGCCACTGCCGTGGTCGCCGAGGACGCGCGCAGGTTGTCTACCGGCGGCACCAGCGCGGCCCCGGCAGCGCCGACGTCGACCTGCCCGGCCACCGCTTCGGCCGCGGCCAGCAGCATGCCCGGCGTCACCTTCGAGGCACCGGCGACGATGGTGCCGAGGCCCAGCCCGGGGTAGAGCAGCGCGTTGTTGGCCTGCCCGATCTGATAACTCACGCCCTGGTACGCCACCGGGGCCACCGGGATGCCGACCGCGACCAGCGCCTTCCCCCGCGACCAGGTGATCACGTCGGCGGGCATGGCCTCGATCCGCGACGTCGGGTTGGAGATGGGGAAGATGATTGGCCGGTCCACCCCCGCGCTCATCGCCTCGACGACATCCCGGGTGAACGCGCCGTGCGAGGTCGAGGTGCCGAGCAGAATCGTCGGCTTGACCCGGCGGACGGTGTCCAGCAGGGTTGTCCGGCCGCGGAGTTCGGCGGGGTCACGGGCGTACGGCTGCTGGAAATCTCGCAGGTTTGACATGTCGCTGGTGAGCAGGCCCTGTTTGTCCACCAGCCAGATCTGCGAGCGGGCCTGCTCGGTGGACGCGCCGTCGCGGACCATGGCGTCGTGGATCTGGTCGGCGATGCCGACCCCGGCGGTCCCGGCGCCGAAGACCAGCAGCCTCTGCTCACGCATCGGCACCCCGCTCACTTTTATCGCGGACAATGTCGCGGCCAGGGTGATCGCGCCGGTGCCCTGCATGTCGTCGTTGAAGATGCGGTACCTGTCGCCGTAGGTCTGCAGGATCCGGCGAGCGTTTCCCGGCCCGAAGTCCTCGAAATGCAACAGGGCCTTGGGGAACAGCGACGACACGGTCTCCAGATATCTGGCGATGAACGCGTCGTAGGCGGCGCCGCGGACCCGGGCGTGCCGATTGCCCAGATACAGGTTGTCGTTGAGCAGTTCCTCGTTGTCGGTGCCGACGTCCAGCGACACCGGGATCACCCGGCGCGGATCGATTCCGGCGGCGGCCGTGTAGACCGCGAGCTTGCCGACCGCGATCTCGATGCCGCCCACACCCCAGTCGCCGATGCCCAGGATCTCCTCGGCGTCACTGCACACGATCAGGTCGACGTCGTCCGGGCCGAGTTGCAAGGTGCCGAACGCTTTCGCCATGTCGTCCGGACGATCGATCGACAGAAAGATTCCTCTCGGCCGGCGGAACTCGTGCGAGTAACGCTCGATGGCGTCACCCACCACCGGGTCGTAGACGATCGGCAAAAGCTCGGCCAAATGATCACCGAGCAGCTTGTAATAGAGGACCTCGTTCCGGTCGTGCAACTGTTCCAGATACACGTTCTTGGCGAGGTCGCTGCCCTGCCGGTGGAGCTGGCCGTACGCGCGTAACGCCTGCTGTTCCAAGGTCAGCGTCGCCGCCGGCAATCGCCCGGTGAGACCGAGAGCGGCCCGCTCGGCGTCGGTGAAGGCCACGCCCCGATTGCGTATCGGTTCATTCAGTACGGCTGGCATCTTGTCGTTCACGCCTTACCCCCCAGATCGTTCGGCGCATATACGTCCCAGAGAACCACCGGGCATTCCGGCAGGTCATCCGGTGCGAGACGTGCGTTCGGTCACGGCTGTTTATTCACGGGAATTGGTGTTATTTAGCTCACCCAAACTGGGGCTTGCGAGCAGCTTCAGCAGCCTGGGTAACCTTCGTTTCGGTCCCCTTCCCCCGCGTGCCCAGGCAAGCCACCGCAATGAGAGGGGACAATTCCGATGACTGAATCCCGCCCGCCGCTACCACCTTTCGATCTGCAGAGTGCCTTGCAGAAGGTCCAGGCCGCGGAGGATCTCTGGAACACACGAGACCCCGAACGGGTCGCCATGGCGTACACGGTCGATTCGGACTGGCGCAACCGCCACGTCCACGTCGTCGGACGCCCCGCGATCATCGAATTCCTGAGCGGCAAATGGAAGCGCGAACAGGATTACGCGCTGCGCAAGGGCCTTTGGGCGTTCGACGGCAACCACATCGCCGTGCGATTCCAGTACGAGTGCCGCGACGCGGACGGGCAGTGGTGGCGCAGCTATGGCAACGAGCTGTGGGAGTACTCCGAGGACGGCCTGAACAGGCGGCGCGAGGCCTCCATCAACGACCGCCGCATCGACGAATCGGAGCGCCGCTTTTTCGGACCGCGCCCGGAATCCGAGCGAGAGGTCGATTTCCCACTCTGGTGAGAGTGGAATCGAGGGTGTAGCCCGGGTCGGCGGGCTCGGGCTACGAATTCTCACCCCGGCAGCCCGGCCCTACGCCGTGGCCTGGTCGTACTCGGAGGGCTGGTTGCGGATCACGGTCAGCGACACGATCTTGCCGGCCCGGATCGAGAAGTAGCTGCTCATGATCAGCTCGCCGGGCAGGTTCGACTTGTCGTAGTCGCCGTCGTAGCGGCCCCGCACGATGATGTCGCCGTAATGGTCGAGCACCGTCACCGGATCGACGGTCACGTGGTCACCGACCAGCTCCTTCTCCACCCAGCGGCGCACCGCCTGCGCGCCCCGGATCTCCCGCCGGTTGTCGTTGACGTAGGCGTCCGGGGCGAAGGTCGCCATCACGGCGTCGGTGTCGAAGGCGTTGACCGCGCGCAGATGCTCGGCGACGACGCCGTCCAGGGAAATCTCGGTGGTAGTCATGACAGCTCCTCGTGTCTCTCGCCAGGGCCGTTCCCGGGCGACGACGACAACGCTGCCCGCTCCCTCAGGGGGAGAGTCAAGCCGTCATAATCGCTGGACTCTCCCCCTGTGGGAGGGTCAAGACTGAGGCCATGTCCGAGCTGCTGTCGATCGGTGACTTCGCCCGCGCCACCCACCTGAGCGTCAAGGCGCTGCGCCACTATCACGACCAGGGGCTCCTGGAGCCGGCCCAGATCGACGCGGCCTCGGGGTACCGGCGCTACCGCCTCGAGCAGATCTCGATAGCCCAGATCATTCACCGCTTCCGCGGCCTCGGCATGCCCCTGGACGACATCCGCGACGTGCTGCACACCGACGACCTCGCCGCCCGCAACGAGCTCATCGCCCGGCACCTGCGCCGTCTGGAGCGCGAGCTCGCCACCACCCAGAGCGCCGTGGCCTCGCTGCGAGACCTGCTGGAGCATCCCCGGGTGCAGACCCCCATCGAGCACCGGCGCATACCCGAACGACGGGTGGCGGCCATCTCCGGGCACGTCGAGATCGCCGACATCGGCGCCTGGTATCAGGGGGCCCTCGGCGAGCTCTACGCGGTGCTCGACAGCCAGCAGATCGACGATCCGGGCACCGCGGCCGGCATCTACGCCGACGAGCTGTTCACCGACGAACACGGGCAGGCCACCCTCTACCTCCCGATCACCTCGGCCCTGCGCCCCGCGGGCCGCGTCCACCTCACCGAGCTGCCCGCGGCCGAGCTGGCCGTGATCGCGCATGACGGCCCCGACGACGGCATCGACCGCTCCTACGGAGCACTCGCCACCTATGTCAGCCGGCACGCCCTCGCGGTCGACGGCCCGATCCACGAGTTCTACCCCGTGAACCGGCACCACACCGCCGACCGATCACGGTGGCGCACCGAAATCGGCTGGCCCATCTTTGAGACCCAGCCGCCGCCTTCTTAGTACGGGGCGGAATTGTGGCTCAGACGGCGGCCGTCCAGCAGCGACATCGCGTACCGCACCAACGCGATCAATCCCAGCTTGCTCGACTCCCGGTCGCGCGCGTCACACCACACCAGCGGCACGTCCGCGTCCAATTCCAGTGCCTCCCGGATCTCCCGCTCCGAATAGTCGCGTTTGCCGAAGAATTGGTTGACCGCCGCCACGAACGGGATTCCCCGCCGCTCGAAGTAGTCCACCGCGGCGAAGCTGGTCTCCAGCCGTCGCGTGTCGACCAGCACGATCGCGCCCACCGCCCCCTGAGCCAGGGCATCCCACATAAACCAATAGCGGTCCTGCCCGGGCGTACCGTACAGATAGAGCACGACGTCCTGGCTTATCGTGATCCGGCCGAAGTCCAGCGCCACCGTGGTTTGCACTTTGCCTTCGACACCGATCGTGTCGTCCACCCCGACGCTTTCCTGGGTCAGGATCTCTTCCGTGGTCAGGGGCGCGATCTCGCTGACCGAGCCCACCAGGGTGGTCTTGCCGGTGCCGAATCCGCCGGCGACGACGATCTTGACCGATGTCCGATCCACTGTGTACCCCTCAGCTTCAGAGCCGCTCGAGGCCCGCGAGAACCGAACCAAGCAGTCGCAGGTCGATGACGATCTGCTGGGCGGCCGCGCCCATCCCCAGATAGCCCTGTTCGGCCAGGACGCCCACCATCACCTTGGTCACGGTCAAGGGCAGATGCAGGTACGCCCCGAGCTCCGCGACCGAGATCCAGTTGCCGCACCGGTCGAGGACGTTGAGGTACTCCGACTCCAGACGACGGCGGTCGGCCGGCAGCGCGATGACCTGCGTCGCCAGATCCAGGTTCGAGTCCTGCGGGCTGGTGCGCCCGTTGACCAGCACATACAACGGAACAAACCGGCCCGCGACTGCCTCGTCCCGGCCGCCCGGAGCGTCAGATGCCATCGGCCAGCACGCCTGATCTCGCGCTGGTACCCAGGTAGTTGCCGATTCGAGTAACCAAACGGCTCATCTCGTACGCGACCATGCCCATGTCGACGTTCTGGTCGCAGAGGACGGCGAGGCGCGCGTTCTGGCCGGCGGCCGCGAGGAACAGGGTCTGCTCGTGGAACTCGATGATCACCTGTTGCACCGCGCCGCTGGCGAAGCGGCGTCCGGTGCCCTCGGCCACGCTGTACATCGAGGAGGCGCCGGCGGCGAGGATCTCCGCGAGCTCCTGCGGGATGGATGCGGACTTTTGCATGATCAGACCGTCGGCGGACAGGACCACCACGGAGACGACGTTGGGCACCTCGACGAGATCGTCGAGCATCCAGGGGAGCTTGGGAGGGGTCGGATTGATCACTGGTGCATGCCTCGCTCAGCGTCGGTAACTGTTCCATCACCCGTGGCCGCGCGGCCCGCATTGCGACCTTGCTGGTAGCGCGCGAACCGGGCCTGGGCCTCTTCGGGCGACCGCGTCGGGCCGGCCCCCATTTCTGGCTCGTCGCGCAAGCCAGGGGCGAGGTGTTCCTGCGGCCGCCGATGCGGCAGCGGTGGTTTGCTGCTTTCCTTGTGCCGCCTCGGCAGAGACGAGGGCTGCGGCGACAGCGGCTGCGGCGACATGGGCTGCTGCGGCTGGGGCTGCTGCGTCTCGGGCTGCCGTCGCGGCAGCGTCTCTGGCTGCCGCGGCGCGAGCGTCTCAGGCCGCCGGGGCGGCAGAGACTCGACGTTCTCCGGTTTCATGACGGCCACGGCGGCGACCGTCGGGACGTCCAGCGAGTCGACCCGGTTGTGCCGGGGCGACGGGGCCGGGGACGCCGGCGTGGCCGGCGAGACGGGTGTCCCGTCCGGGTCCCGGCCTTCGGCCCCGCTGGTGAGCAGCCGGCCCGGCAGCAGCACGATGACGAGCAGTCCCCCGTACGCGGACCGGCGCAGACTGACCTGCACGCCCTCGCGCTTGGCCAGCTCCGCCACCACGTGCAGGCCGACCTGGGCGCCGTCCTTGAGCTCGGTGACGTCCGGGGTGGTCGCGGTCGCGAGCAGCCGGTTCGACTGGTCCACCATTTCGTTGGGCATGCCCACGCCGGCGTCTTCGATCTCGACCGCGACGCCCGCGTTGACCATGCTCGCGCTGACCCACACGGTGGATCCGGGCGGCGAGAACGCGAGCGCGTTGTCCAGCAGCTCGGCCACGATGTGCAGGACCCCGGCCACCGCGTGCCCGACCAGCGCCACGTCGGGCGCGACGCGCAGGCTGATCCGCTGGTAGTCACGGGTCTCGGCGAACGCGGCCAGCAGCACCCGGCGCAACGGCACCGGGTTCTGGAACCGGCGGCCGCTCTGCCCGCCGGCGAGGATGACCAGGTTCTCCAGGAAGCGCCGGGTCTGGTTGAGCTGGTGGTGGATGTCGAACAGGTTCGTCAGCAGCTTCTCGTCGCCGATCTGGCTCTGCAGATCCTCGACCACCTTGAGCCCGCGCTGCAGCGGGCGCTGCGGCCGGCGGGCCACACCCATCACGATCGCGGTCCCGGCCGCGCGGGCCTTCGCCTCGTCGGTCGCGGCCCCGGCGGCCGCCCGCAGCGATCGGTTGATCACGTTGGCGACCTGGCCGATCTCGTCGCCGCCGTAGTCCTGGCCGACGAACTCGGTGTTCAGATCGACCTGTTCGCGTCGGCGCAGCCGGTTCATGACCGCGGGCAGCCGCTCGTCGACCAGCGTGTCCGCGTCCCTGCCGAGTTTGGCCAGACGTACGGACAGGGCGCGGTCGACCAGCACGCTGGATTGCCGGACCGCCCACAGGATCGCGCCGACCGCGATGAGCAGGGCCAGCAGGCTACCGAGCGATGGAATGAGCAGCTTCTGGTTGCCGGCGTGCACCGACTGCGCCGACACCAGGGTTTCGTTGCCGACGATCACGCCGAGGAGGGCGTTGGAGACCTGGGTGGTCAGCGTCGCCCACTGGGCCCGGTTGATCGGCACCGTGCTCGGCTGGCCGTCGTGCCAGGGCCCGGCCGCGGTGATCGCGTCCTCGGTGGCGACGAGCTGCTTCCAGGCGGGACTTTGCTGCACTGCCGCGTACTGCTGGCGGTTGGTGGCGTCCATGAACTGGCTCGCGTAGTCCAGCATGTAGTGGTACGCCCCGGCGTCCTTGACGAACTCCAGGTAGTCGGCCCGGCTGAGCCCGCCGGAGATGAGCGCGGCATCGATCACGGAAGCGGCACGGTTCTGCAGGTCACTGCCGCGCCCCATTTCGACCGAAGTGATCTCACCCTGGGTTCCCTTGACGTCGGGAACCGCACGCGCCTGCGCGTCGAAGAGTTGATCCAATGATTCGAAGAGCCGGTTGTACATGTCCAGCGCACCACCCGAGCTGATCGACTCGGCGTCGACGGCCTTACGAATGGCTGGAAGCTGGTCGAGCGTCGCGATGAGGGTGTTCAAACTGGTCTTGACCGAGTCCGGGACGTGGCCCAGCTTCTCGCCGGCCGCGCGGATGGTGGCCACCTGTGCATCGGTCTGCCGACGGGTGTCGAGCAGCTGGGACTTGTCCTGCGAGGGGCGGGCGAGGAACGCCACGCTGAGCCGGCGTTCGTACTCGATCGAAATGACCGCGGCCGCCGACTCGGCCGAGACCTGGCGGATCGCGTTGCCGGTCGAACGGCTGTGGTAACCCTGGAAGACCAGGTACGCGGAAGCGACCAACCACAGCAGCACGGCGACGAGGCCGGGGATGAGCACCAGCCGGACGACGCGTCGCTTGATCGACTGCTGGCGGGTCACCTTGGGTCTGGGATCAGTCGGTGCAGACACCAACTCGCATCCAATCTCGGGAAATGACGTGCAGTGCGGGATTCGCAGCGAACTCTCGCATCAGAAACGTGGCGCAACGGAGTGTAAGGATTCCACCATGAAGGACGTTGCAATAGTCCCCATTCGAGCCTCCTTGCTGTCCCCCCAAGCTTTACGAATTAGACCGGTCCCGCAATAGTTGTGACGCGCGTCGCCCGGTTTCTCTGCAATTCTCAGAGCGCGCCGATCACTCGCAGGCGGTCGGCCATCATGCGGCGCGCGACCGCGGAGTCGTACGCGATGGGCTCGAATCCGTGCGGGACCGCGGGATGGACGTGCAGCTCGGTACTCACTCCGGCCAGTTGCGTGCGGCGGGCGTACTCGATGTCCTCGTCGCGTACCGGGTCGATCTCCACCGCCTCCATGAAGAGCGGCGGCATCCCGGTCGCGTCCGTCATTCGCGCCGGCGCCGCGTAGGGCGACACGTCCGCCGTGCCGTACGCGTCGCCGAGCAGCGCCTGCCACGCGGTGACGATGATGTTGTAGTCGCCGATGCGGTCCTCCATGCCGGGCACCGGGGTCGAGGTGCGGTCGTCGAGCATCGGATACAGCAGTATCTGGCGGGCGATCGCCGGCCCGTTCCGGTCCCGGGACCACAGTGCCACGGCGGCCGCCAGGTTTCCGCCGCCACTGTCGCCCATCACCGCGATCCGTCCGGGGTCGACGCCCAGCTCGCTCGCGTGCGCGGCCAGCCAGGTCAGCGCGGCGTACGCGTCTTCGACCGGCTTGGGATGCGGGAACTCGGGCGCGAGCCGGTAGCCCACCGACAGGAACGGGACGCCGCTGTCGGACACGTAACGGGCGACCCTGCCGTGGTACAGGTCGACGCTGCTCGCGATCACGCCGCCGCCGTGGAAGTGCAGCACCGCGGATCCGGGCCGGGAGCCGTCCTTGACGTACCACCGCGCCAGAATCGTCGCGCCGTCGGCCGAGGTCACCTCGAAATCGGTGGTCGTCACATCGTCCGGCACCGGTTGCGCGACATCGATCATGGCGTGAACGGTGTCGATCCCCGTGCGCACGGCCTTGACGTCACCGACCGGAATCACCGGCGGGGGCGGCGCGTCGGCACCGAACATCCGCTTCCGCGCCGCGACCCACTCGGGGTCAAGGGGAAATGCCATGCTCACTCCTTGGTCACAAGCACTGCCCGAGCGCATGACTCGGACACCATGTTCGAGTGAACCGTACAACCGACCCGCTCCGGTGGCGCTATGCCATCGATCACGGGACCGTCGTCTTCTCCGCAGACACCCGCCAACTGACGTACGCCGTTTGTTTGCACCATGAATCGGGTCTCTTCTCGCGGCGGGGGTTTGCGGGGTGGTGGCCGGCCGTGGAGGCTCGGGAAACACGGGGCTGTTCACCGGCGTACGTGGGAAAGCTTAGGAGAAATGGCATGTCTACCTGGTTAATCACCGGCACTTCGACCGGTTTCGGGCGGGCGCTTGCCGAGGCCGTGCTCGAGCGCGGGGACGATGCGGTGGTCACCGCGCGGGACGTCAGCACGGTCGAGGATCTGGCGAAGGCGTACCCGGAAAAGGCTCTCGCGCTGGCGCTCGACGTGACCGATCAGACGCAGATCGAGCGCGTGGTACGGGAGGCGGAGGCGCGATTCGGTGGCGTTGACGTGCTGGTCAACAATGCCGGGTACGGATATCGCGGAGCCGTCGAGGAAGCCGATGACGAGGATGTGCGGCGGCTCTTCGCGACGAACTTCTTCGGCCCGGTGACGCTGATCCAGAAGGTGCTTCCCGGAATGCGGGAACGCCGCCGGGGCGCGATCGTCAACGTCTCCTCGATCGGGGCGCGGATCACCCTGCCCGGGTCGGCGCACTATTCGGCGAGCAAGGCGGCGTTAGAGGGCATGTCCGGCTCGTTGCGGCGTGAGGTCGAGCCGCTCGGGATCACCGTCATGGCCGTCGAGCCGGGCAATTTCCGCACCGATTTCGCGGGCCGGTCGCTGACCGGGGCGAAGACGGTGATTGCCGACTACGAACCGACCGTGGGGCCGCGGCGCAAAGGGACCGACCAGAGCCACGGCACCCAGCCGGGCGATCCGAAGAAGCTGGCGCAGGCCCTCATCACCGTTCTCGAATCGGGGCGGGCGCCGCAGCTTCTGGTTCTCGGTTCGGACGCCGTGCAGAATTTCGAAGGCGTACTGGAAAGTCAGCGGGCCGACCTGGACGCCTGGCGTTCGGTGGGCACCAGCACGGACCTCTGAGGCGTCGACGAGGTGGGCCCGGTCGATGCCCGGGCCCACCCCTTCAAATCGTTACCACCTCAGGAAATTCTCCTGGGTCTGCGCGTTGAACGTGTCGGTGCGGAAGAACTTCGCGATGTTCGTGCGGTAGTCCTTCAATTCGAGGACATCGATGCCCTTGTCGATGTCGTTCGAGTAGATGTAGCCGTTGTACCAATAGGCGGACCACGATCCGCCGAGCACCAGGGTGGTGTCCGAGATCGGGCCGCGCTCCCAGAACGCGATCTCCTTGGGCCGGCGCGAGTCGCTGAAGTCCCAGACGGCGACGCCACCCTGATACCACGCCTGCACCATGATGTCGCGGCCCGGAACCGGGATCAGCGAGCCGTTGTGGGCGACGCAGTTCTCGGTGGCCGTGTTCGTCCGCGGGATCTTGAAGTAGCTGCGGAACTCGAACTTCGCCCGCTTGCCATGACCCACGACGTCGTAGATCGCGTCGGCGCCACGGTTCGGGCCGATCTCCGGGTTACAGGTCGCCGCGCCGCCGCCACCCAGCTCGTCGGTGAAGACGACCTTGGTGCCGTTGTTGTTGAACGTCGCGGAGTGCCAGAACGCGAAGTTCACGGTGTCACGCACGGTGGTGATGACCTTCGGAGCCGTACGCTTCGAGATGTCGAACAGCACGCCGTCGCCCATGCACGCACCCGCGGCGATGTCCTTCTCCGCGTAGACCGTGATGTCGTGGCAGCCGCTGGTGGCGGTGTGGCCGGGCGTTCCCGGATACCCACCGTCCGGGAACACGATCGGCGCCGCGACCACCGTGGCGGCCTTCGGGTTGTACTTCGGCACCTTGATGATCGAGATCTTGTCGTGCGGCTGGGCGCAGTTCGGCTGGTCCGCCGTCGACAGGTTGTACGACGAGATGTACAGGTAGACGTTGGGGTCGTGCTTCTTGCCCGGCACCATCGTCTGCGTGTGCGAACCGCAGTCCGTCTTGATCGACTTGATGTACTTCGGCGTCAGCGGGTCGCGGATGTCGAAGATCTTGATGCCTTCCCAGCGGTCGCCCGGGACGGCGGTGGTGGACCCCTCGTTCACGCACGAGTCGTTGGTGCGCTGCGAGTCGGTACCCAGGAAGAGCAGGTTTCCGCTGACCGAGACGTCGTTCTGCGAACCCGGGCAGAGCACCTGCGCGGCGAGCTTGGGCGCCTTGGGGTTGCGAAGGTCGTAGACGGAGAACCCGTTGTAGTTACCGCCGTATGCGTAGCGGCCCTGGAACGCCCAGTCCGTGTTGAAGGACTCGGCGAACGGCCCGGTCTTCGGCAGATGTGCGACCTGCTTGAGGTTTGCGGAGCTGACGATCTCGTCGACGCCGGGAATCCCGGACGGGGCGGGGGCTTGGGCAGCGCCGCTCGAAGGTGCCGTCATAAGTCCGACGACGACCGCGGCCGCGGTTAACGCGGCAAGGCGCATGAGCCTCCGCCCTCGTGGGGCGAGTGGTCTCACGATGCTCCTTCCGATTCATGCACCGTCGATGCAAGATGGGTCACGACAGCGCGTATTCAATCCTGTCGCTACAGTAATGGTCCACAGTGTTTTGAGGAACATCTATTCAGGCAGCAAGGAGATAGGGTGAACCGTCAGAGGGCATCGATGCTGCTCGCTGCGGGTGTGGCCGTCGCGGGCGCGGTCGGGCTTATCGTGGCAACCCGGTCGAGTTCGGACTCGAGTGCGGCGGTGCCGTTGCCCAGCGCGGTTTCCGAGGCGCCGCACCGCGTCGTGGTCCCGGGCCGGCCGGGCGAGTCGGCGGAGGTGACGTTGTCCGACCGGGTGAAGGCCCCGGACGGTGTCACCTACAACGGGATCGACACGACGTTCGTCCAGATGATGATCGTCCATCATGGACAGGCGATCGAGATGGCCGGTCTGGCCGGCCGGCGCGCCTCGAACGTCGAGCTGCGCGCGCTGGCCGACCGCATCGGTGCCGCCCAGGCCCCCGAGGTGACCTATCTGCGGACGTGGCTGCGGGCCCGCAAACTGCCCGAGACCGACCCGTCGCACGACCACAGCACGATGCCCGGCATGCAGACGCCCGCCGACATGGCCGCGCTGAGGGCCGCGACCGGTGCGGAGTTCGACCGCAAGTTCGTGGCGATGATGACCGATCATCATCGCGGCGCTCAGCAGATGGCCGGCGACGTGATCACCGGGGGCCAGGACGAGCTGCTGCGCGAGATGGCCAACGAGATGGCCGTGGAACAGGGCAGCGAGGTCCGCCGGATGGCTCAGCTGGGCATTTGAGCCGTACGCCTGGTCGGATCTTCGGTCGGCGGAGAGCGATAATCCGGGGGTACCTTCTGGGTTGCGCCGTGGGAAGCCGGGTAAAACTCCGGTTCTCCCGCCCCGCGGAAAGGACATCGACATGGCTACCGACGACTTCAACACCGAGGCGGCGGAAGGGGAGCGCGATCGCCGGTTCCACGGCGGTTCGCCCGCCCACCTCGACGACGACGAACTGGCCCGCCGCACCGCGGAGGAGCGGGCGGACGCGGGCGTCGACGACTACGACCCGGACGACGTCCCGGCCGCGACCGACGACCCGGTCCCGTTCGACCCGGACTTCGACACCGACGAACAGGACATCGAGAGCGTCACCGCCCGCCAGGAGGCCGAGGGCGAGACCAGGCCGCTCAGCAAGGACAACCCGTTCCCGCCCACGCGTTACGCGGAGTGACGGCCGCTGCCCACTACAGCGGTAGCACGAACGGCGTAGGTTCCCCGGCGACGCACGAGACGCGCATCCGGTAACGCTGCGTCGGCCCTTTGAAAATGATCAGCGCGGTCAGTGCCGGCCCGGGGTCGACCCTCTCGACCTCGTAGCCGGCGGCCGGCTGCCAGTCCGTCAGCGTGGCCTTGCCGTCCGCGCAGGTCGCCAGCACGGACCCGCCGGGCGAGCTGAGCCGCTTTCCGCCCGCGCCGGGGGTCGGCGACGCGGTGGGCGAGATTTCCGGCGCGTCACTCGGCCCGGACGTGCCCGCGGGCGCCCCGGCGCTGGGGCGGGCTGTTCCGGCCGGCGCGGCGGACGCCGCCGGGTTACCGCCGCTGTGCGGGGGCCGCCCCGGGGGCACGGCCGTGGCAGGCGCCGCTGCACCGTCACTCACCGTAGGCGCAACGCCGAGACCACGCACCGGCGCGACCGACGCGGTGGATCCGCCGGCGGGCGACCGCTTCTCGTTTTCGCCGTCGCCGCCCGGAACAAACCAGAGCAGCAGCGCGGCGACGGTCACGGCCACGACACCCCCGCCGGCCAGGAGGGACTTCCGCTTGCTCAGCGGTACGCGCCGAGCCCCGCGCCCGGACGGCCGCAGCACCCCGGGTGGCAGGAGGAGAACGCCGGGCGCGTCACTACGAGCAGCGGCCTGCCCCGCAGCGGCTTTCCCGGCGGCGCCTTGCCTGGCGGCGCCTTGCCTGGCGGCGCCTTGCCTGGCGGCGGCTCCAGCCCCGCCGGGCGGCAGAACCAGTGTCTGAGCACCGCGGTTCGCGGTGTTGCGCGCCGGCCGCGGCACGACCGGGCTCGGCTTGGCGGCCGCGAGATCCGTGGCGATGCGGTTTTGCGCCCCACGCGGCTCGCCGGCCGCAGCGAATCCGCCCGACGTCCCCCGAGATGCGCCGGCAGGACTCACGGAAGCCTCGGCAGCATCGGCCAGCGTCGACGACACCTCGCTCGCCGTGGGCCGCTCCGCAGGATCCTTGCGCAGGCAGCGACCGACCAGTTTGGACACCGCCGACGGCACGCCCGCGAGTTCCGGCAGCGGCGCCGGGTTGACGTACACGTGCGCCTGAAGCATCTGCGTCGTCGTCTCGACACTCCACGGCGCCTCACCCGCGAGCAGCCGGTACAGCAGCACACCCAGCGCGTACACGTCCGAGGCCGGCACCACCGCGTCCCCGGTCAACCTCTCCGGTGCCAGGTAGGCCGGGGTCCCGACGAGCATGTCCTCCGGCGCCGGCCCGACCGCGGCCGCGATGCCGAAGTCCACCACCTTCGCACCGCCCGGTGTGACCATGATGTTGGCCATCTTGATGTCACGATGAACCAGGTCCTCGGCGTGCGCGACGGCCAGCGCCGCGGCCACCTCGCCACAGATCCGGAACACCTTGCGTGGCGGCAGCGGCCCGGACGCGACCCGCTGCTGCAAGGTAAGCCCGTCGATCAGTTCCATGACGACGAACGGCAACGGACTGCCGCCCTCGGCCGCCTCGCCGTAGTCGTACACCTGCGCGATGTTGGGATGCGACAGATTCGCCGCCGCGCGCGCCTCATCCCGGATCCGCTCCCGTGATTGCGGATCACCGGCATATCGCGCGGCCAGCACCTTGACCGCGACGTGCCGTCCGAGCACCTCGTCACGGGCACGCCACACCACCGCCATGCCGCCACTGCCGAGCTCGTTCAGCAATTTGTAGCGGCCACCGAGTACCTGCCGAACCTCCACCGTGGCAGTGTGCCTGCCCGACCGCAAAATCGCACACCGGTGACACCCGAATGGCGTTCACTTTCCTTTTCCCATCTGATCGACTTATCGTTTCGTCGGGCCTCGGAATTGATCAAGGAGTGGCATGGCGATTTCTATGCGGCAGCGCCTGATGGACGCCACCCTGAGCGGCATGCTTCGCCAGACGAAGGCGCTGAACGGCTACCAGGTCTTCCCCGCGCGAACCCCCATGCGCGACGGCGTGACCCTCCTCGGCGACCACTTCGCACCCGACGTCGCGGCACCCAAGGGCACGATCCTGATCCGCACGCCGTACGGCCGCGGCTTTCCGACATCCGCCCTGAACGGCCGGTTCTACGCGGCTCGCGGCTACCACGTGCTGCTCCAGAGCGTGCGCGGGACGTTCGGCTCGGGCGGCACGTTCCGGGCGATGGCCCAGGAGACCGACGACGGCGCCGACACCGTCGCCTGGCTACGAGAGCAGCCGTGGTTCGACGGCCGCCTCGCCACCCTCGGCGCTTCCTATCTCGGCTGGACCCAGTGGACGCTCCTCCAGGATCCGCCCCCTGAGCTGCGCACGGCCGTCATTCTCGTGGGTCCGCACGACTTCCGTGAGGCCGTCTTCGGCACGGGTGCGTTCACCCTCAACGACTTCCTCGGCTGGAGCGACCAGATCGTCCACCAGGAGGACGGAAACCTGCGTCGCGTCGTCTCCATGCTCACCGCGCCACGGCGCTTACGCCCCGCGCTGGGGGCACTTCCGTTATCCGAGGGCTCCGACCTGATCCTCAATGGCCGGGCCCCGTGGTACCGCGAGTGGATCTCCCACCCGGACGGCACGGACCCCTGGTGGCAGCCTTATCGCGCCGGCTCCGCGCTGGCCCGGGTCGACGTCCCGGTGCTGCTGATCAGCGGCTGGCAGGACCTGTTCGTGGACCAGTCGCTCCAGCAGTACGAGGCGCTTCGTGCCCGTGGTGTCGACGTCGCCCTCACCGTGGGCCCCTGGACCCATTTCCAGCTCGGCACGCGCGGCGCGGCGACCCTCACGCGCGAGACCCTCCCGTGGCTGGAACAACACATGGCGAACGGACCCGCGGCCCGAACTTCACCCGTTCGGGTCTACCGCACCGGCGAAAGCAAATGGCACGAGCTCGCGGCTTGGCCGCCACCGTCCGTGCCCGAGGTGTTCCAGCTCCACCCCGACCGCACCCTGACGCTCGGCTCCGTCCCGGCCACGAACGGGACGGTCAGCTTCATTTACAACCCGGCGGACCCGACGCCCGCGGTCGGTGGCCGCACCTTGACCGGCGACCCTGGCGTCAAGGACAACCGCACGCTCGAATCCCGCCCCGACGTCGTCACCTTCACCACCGACGCGCTGCCCACCGCGGTCGATGTCATCGGCTCACCCACTGTGGAATTGTCAATATCCGTCGACCAACCACACGCCGACGTCTTCGTACGCCTCTGCGACGTCGACGAACGCGGCCACTCCCGCAACTTCGCCGACGCGTTGTGCCGCCTCGATCCGTCAATCGAGCCCGGCGAGGCACAGCGCCTTTCCCTCGCACTCGACCCGTGCTTCCATCGCCTGCCGGCCGGCCACCGCCTGCGCCTTCAGGTCTCGGGCGGCGCCTTCCCACGCTTCGCCCGCAATCTCGGCACCCCCGGCACGCCCGCCGAGGGCCGCACGCTGCGCTCCTGCGTCCACACCATCCACTGCGCCGGCTCGCGGCTCGTCCTGCCGGTCGCCGCGCCTCATTGAGACCGGATCGCCTCAATTCATTTCTGCTCCATCCACCACTCGGTGAATTGCCGCGCCCGGCCCGAATTGTCGAGCTGCAGGAACCACAGATTGCTGTAGATCTTGTCGGGATACCTCGTCGTCCCCTCGATGATCGCCAAATCGGGGGTGACGGTCACCGGGTGCCACGCAAATGTCGTGGTGCCCGGATCGTCCTTTATTTTCAGCCACTCCTCGACGATCTTTTCGCGACCGACCCACGGCGTCGCGAACGGTTCCGGAAAATACGACGCGTCCTCGGCGAAGAGGGCCGCGATGTCGTCCCGTTCATTGCTCTCCCAGGCCTTGCGGTAGCCGGTCACCCACGCGGTAACCGCATCGAGATCGGTCATCACCCCTCCTTCAGGTCTGCGGCGTCGCGTACGCCGCTTTGTTGAACTCGGTGAGCGCCCCGTTCCACAGCACGTCGGCGACCTGCGTCAGGACGATCGCGATCAGCCCCTCCCGCGGATCGTTGAACCAGGTCGTGCCGTAGCCACCGGACCATCCGTACCGCCCCGGGGCGGACACCTCGTCGGCGGTGACCGTCACCGCCATGCCGTAGCCCCACCCGCTGCCGCCGAGCATGAAGCCGCCGCCCTCGATCTGGGCCGGTGTGAGGTGGTTGGTCGTCATCGACGCCACCGACTTCTCCGAGAGCAGCCGGGTGCCGCCGTGCACGCCGCCGTTGAGCAGCATCCTGGCGAAGGCCAGAAACTCGTCGGCGGTGGACACCAAGCCGCCCGACCCGGACGGGAAGGCCGGCGGGCGGCTCCACTCGTCGGCCGGCGAGTCTGGCCGCTCGACCATCTCGCCGGTGGCGAAGTCGGTCATGTAGCGCTTGGGGAGAGCGGCAGCCCGTTCGCGCGGCAGCCAGAACCCCGTCTCGGTCATGCCCAGCGGGTCGAACAGACGGTCCCGTAGAAACTGCTCCAGCGGCCGGCCCGCGGCCCGGGCGAGCAGCACGCCCAAGACCAGGGTGCCCGAGTTGTACATCCATGTCTCGCCGGGCTGATGAATCAGCGGCAGAGACCCGAAACGGCGGATCCACTCGTCCGGCTCATGCGGCGTGCGCGGATCGGGCTCGGCCAGGGCCAGTTCAAGGTCTTGCCAGGCCTGGACGATCGGAAACGGCGGGTCGATCCGGTCGCCGGACAGGACGAAGCCGAAACCGAACGTGAACGTCAGCAGATCTTCCACGGTGACCGGGCGATCCAGTGGAACGGTCTCGTCGAGCGGCGCGTCCGGGCGGACCAGCACCCGCTGGCCGGCCAGCTCGGGGAGGAAGGTGACGACCGGCTCCTCCAGGTCGAGCCGGTTATCCTCCTCGAGAAGCATCGTCGCGGCAGCCATGACCGGCTTGGTCATCGAGGTGATCCGGAACGGGGTGTCGCGCCGCATCGGCAGGCCATCGTCGAACGCCGTCATGCCGATGGCGTCGACGGTCACGTCCTCACCACGGGCGACCACGGAGACGGCGCCGGGGATGTCACCGCGCTCGACGCGGGCGGCGATGGCCTCGCGTTGAGTCACAGGTCGGGGCTGTTCGTCGGTCATGCGGACAGCCTGCCAGGACCGACCGACAATTTCCCGGGAGAGCTCGCGGCCTGTGGACAACCCGGCCGCTGTGGATAACTCCGAAACTGTCGGACGGCGCGGCTAGGGTCCTCGCATGCATCAGGACCCGCATCAGAAATGGCGACAGCTACCGGCTCCGGCAAGGCCGATCGCGGCAGCGGCGACCGTCGCGGTCGGTGCGGTGCAGGCCCGCGACCGCGACGGCCTCGACGCGGCGGTCAGCGATCTCGCCGCGCTCGATCCGGCTCAGACCGGCCTCATCCTAGGCACCACGGTGCGCCTCCTCCTCGAGGACGCCCATCCCGACGGCCTGGACGGCGACGCCGTGCGCGAGGTGCTGCAGAGATGCGTCCGCACGGCAGCGGAGTGGCAGCCCGAGGTCGATCCCCATGTCGTTCTTCAACTGCTGGCGGGCGCGCTCGGCGTCCTCGACGAAGACCAGACCGAGCCGGCGAAGCCGGAGGTGATGGCCTTGCACACCGCACTTCTGCTGGCCGACCTGCTTGGCACACGTCCGGTCGAGCCGTGGTTCACCGCGGCGTTGGCCGAGATCGAGCGCGCCCAGCTCAACGACTGACGGGCCCCGCTCGACGACGGGAGCGCCGGCTCGGCACCGGAACGGCAACAGAGAGGAGATTCAGACGACCTACCGACGCAAACGTCGTTGAACAGCCCGGACAAGGCTGGAGGCGACGACATGACGACAACTGGTTCCGATCCGGGACTGCACCTGCGGCCGATGGTGCACGTCGCCGACATGGCCACGGCGATCGCGTTCTATCAGCGGCTCGGCGCCGAGATCATCCACGGCGGCCCGGATACCGATTGGGTGCTGATGCAGCTGGGGGCTGTACAGATCGGCCTGATCGCCCACGCCCCGGACGCCTGCCGCGACGAGGGCGCGGTGGAGCTGACGTTCAGCGCCGCGATGGCTCTGGATGAACTGGAACGCCGACTGCACCAGGCCGGTTTCCGGGCCGCCGAGGTGACCACCGACCAGACCTTCGGCGAGCAGCTACAGGTCCGTACGCCCGACGGCCTGCTGATCAAAATTACACAGCGTGAATCCGAGGAATGATCAAGGCCATTTACGTGTCCGCCCGCGTGATCCCGAGAGCAGCATCCGCGTTCCGCGTGGCGATCAACGCCCGGTGCCGCCGATCCGGCACGGCGGCCCGCAACACGAGCAGACCGGCCAGCGCGCCGGCGGTGTTGGCGATCAGGTCGTTGATGTCGACGGTCCGGCGGCTGCCCACGGTGAGACCCAGAACGAGCTGGGTCAGCTCGATGGCCGAGCTGGCCGCCGCGGCGTAGGCGGCCAGCCGGCGCACCGAGTCGAGCCGGGGCCACAGGATCGGCGTCAGCAGTCCGAAGGGAACGAACATGACGATGTTCAGGACGAAGCTGGGCGCGTCCACCACCAGCGGGATGTAGTGGATCATCGTCCACCATGGCGAATCGGCCCAGTAGGACGATGGATGGGGATGAATCGGAAAGATCGTCACGGCGACGACGGCCATGCCGTAGACGAATAACAGCAGTGCCACAAACGAACGGCGCAAGCTGGGCCCCTCCCCCAAATCGCAAGCCTCACGATGACACATCGCGATCCGGCCGCGGTGGTGTCGATCACGGACGTAACCCTCGTCACTTGCAGCCAATAAAAGTTTGCAGGTCCTGCAAGATCGGCCGTAGCGTGGCGCCACGTGGAGACGGCCGCTGACACAGCACCGGTCACCGGCCGCCGGGACCGTAAGAAGCAACAGACACGTGCGGCGTTGATGATGGCCGCGCTGCGCCTGGTGGACGAGCGCGGTCTCGACCGGGTGACGGTCGACGAGATCAGTGAGGCTGCGGACGTCTCGCCCCGCACGTTCTTCAACTACTTCGCGACCAAGGACGACGCCCTCATCGGCGACCCGGTCCACGACGCCGCGTCCCTGCGCGACCGGCTCCTCGCACTGCCCGGCGACCGGCCGCTGGTGGCCGCGCTGCTCGAGGCACTCACACCGTCGATCGAGGAGATCCAGGCCGAGCGCGATCTGTGGCTCCTTCGGATGCGCGTGCTCAAGAACAACGCGCAACTTCTCCCCGCCCTCGTCGCCCACGGCACACAAGCCGAAGAGGACTTGATCACGGCGATCGCGGCCCGCACGGGGCTGTCACGAGACGACCTCTTTCCCCAGCTCGCCGCCACGCTGACCGGTGCCGCGATCCGCACGGCGATGATGCGCTGGGCCGGCACCGAGGGACACAGCCCCCTGTCCGACTTCGTGCGCGAAGCCTTCGGCATCCTCGCCACCGGCCTCGCCGAACCCACCCCCTCTCACCAGAAAGCCCCCAGATGACAGTCACCAGTCACCCGCCGGACCAGCCGGAGCAGGGTGCCCTCGACGAGGTGGAAGCGACGGTCGCGGAGGACGCCGTTGCCATCGCCGGCGAACCGATCCCCAGCGAGGCGGTCAACGCGGCGTTAGCCGGCACCGAGTTAGCCGGCACCGAGCTCGCCGGCACCGAGGATTCCGGGCGGATGTCCCGCCGGGAGATCGTTCAGGCGTTGTCGGGCCTCATGCTCGGCATGTTCGTGGCCATCCTCGCCTCGACCATCGTCTCCAACGCGCTGCCCACGATCATCGCCCAGCTCGGCGGCAGCCAGTCCATCTACACCTGGATCGTCACGACCGAGCTGCTTTCGATGACGGCCACCGTGCCGCTCTGGGGCAAGCTCGCCGACCTCTACAGCAAGAAGCTGCTGATCCAGCTGTCGCTGAGCCTGTTCGTCGTCGGCTCGCTGATCGCCGGCTTCACCCCGAATGTGGGCGTACTGATCGTCAGCCGGGTCGCGCAGGGCGTCGGCGCGGGCGGCATGAGCGCACTCGCGCTGATCGTGATGGCGGCGATGATCCCGCCTCGTGAGCTGGGCCGCTACTCCGGCCTGTTCGGTGCCGTCTTCGGCGTCGCCACCATCGCCGGGCCGCTGATCGGCGGCGTCCTCGTGGACACCAGCTGGCTCGGCTGGCGCTGGTGCTTCTTCATCGGGGTGCCGTTCTCGCTCGCCGCGATCGCTCTGCTGCAGAAGACCCTGCATCTGCCGCCGTCGGCCAAGCGCGCCGTGAAGATCGACTGGCTGGGTGCCTTGCTGATCATCGGCGGCGTCTGCACCCTGCTGATCTGGTCGACGCTGGCCGGACAGCACTTCGCCTGGGCTTCGGCGGACAGCTTCGCCTTCGTGGCCGGCGGCGTCATCCTGCTGGCGCTCGCGGTGTGGGTCGAGTCCAGGGCGGCCGAGCCGATCATCCCGCTGCGCATCTTCCGCAGCCGCACGGTGTCGCTCACGATCATCGCCAGCATGCTGGTCGGCGTCGCGCTGTTCGGCGGGACCGTGTTCCTTTCGCAGTACTTCCAGGTCGCTCTCGGTAAGACCCCGACGGTCGCCGGCCTCATGAGCCTGCCGATGATTTTCGGTCTGCTGGTCTCCTCGACCGTCGCGGGCCAGCTCATCACGAAGTACGGCAAATGGAAGATGTACCTGGTCGCGGGCTCGGTCATCATGCTCGGCGGCATGCTCCTGCTGTCCACGATCGACGCGAAAACCAGCGTCCTCATGCTGTCGATCTTCATGCTGGTCCTGGGCGTCGGCGTCGGCATGCTGATGCAGAACCTCGTGCTCGCCGCGCAGAACGACGTCCCCGCCGCGGAGCTGGGAGTCGCGACGTCGACGGTGACGTTCTTCCGGAGCATGGGCGGCGCGGTCGGCGTCAGCGCACTCGGCGCGGTCCTCGCGAGCCGCATCGCCAGCCTGTTCTCGGAGAAGTTCGGGGCTGCGGCCGCGGGCGCCGGCGAGGGCAAGGTGCCGGACATCCACACGCTGCCGCCGGAGGTGCTCGCCGTCGTGCGGGACATCTACGGCACCGCGACGTCCGACCTCTTCCTGGTGGGCGCGCCGATCGCCGCGATCACGGTGCTGGTCGTCCTGTTCATCAAGGAGAAGCCGCTGTCCACCCTGAGCGGCGACGAGCGGCGGGCCCAGGAGGAATCCGCGGCCGCCGGGGCAAATCACTGATCAACATTTGGTACGGGATTTCGAAAAGTCCCGCCTCGGGAACGGCCAGGTCCCTGCCGGGTCCTGGCCGTTGCGCCCCGCACGCGCCACCGCGTGGCCGCGCTTGATGGCGCGCCGCTGTCAGGACGGGCGCAGGCCCACAGACGTGCGCGGGGACGGGGGCTCGGCGCAGCCCAGCAAGCCCACCAAGCCGGAGACCCAGAGCTGGCGGTAGACCGTGGGGCTCGGGTGGCTGACCACGAGCTTGACGCCGCTTGCCGCGGCGGTGTGGAAGCAGGCGACCAGGATGCCGATGCCGATACTGTCGATCAGCATCACCCGCTGGAGGTCGAGGCAGATCTTGCCGGGCGTGGAGGTCGTCAGCACGTCGTTGACGGCGTCCCGCATCACGTGGGCGTTGTCCAGGTCGATCTCGCCACTCGGGGCGATCTCGACGGTGCCATCGGCCAGCTGTCGCGTGGTGACCGGCAGATACACGGCTTGCCCTCTTCCTGGCGTCGAGCGGGGGCCGACACCTGCCCTCCGCGGGGAGGACGCGCGCCCGCCTGGGGTGATCACCAAGCGTGGTGGGCGTCGGACGCCTCGCCCCCGGGGCGCCTCTCTCCAACCGCGTTCCAACAACAGTCCGCTGGTCTGCAAGTTACGCCACGTAGGCGCGGAACGCCAGAGTAGTTCATATGGCCTGAATGTGCTGGAACGGTCAGAGCAAGTTGGCAACATTGACGTTCCACTCATCGGCACCGAATACTCACGGTATGCGATGGAGCCCACGTCGGCATGTCTGAGTTACTACCGAGGGCCGCCCACGCGTACACCGAAGTCCCGGACATCGTGCACTTCAGCAGCGCGGACATCGAGCAGGCCCGGTCTGTGCTAAATCGTTTTTACTATCCGGTGGCGGTCGGGGTGCCGAAGGGGTCGGCCGATTTCGGGCTGGGTGCTGAGGTGATCCAGCTCGGACCGCTCACCGTCGGCCAGCTCAGTTATGCCGGGCCGGTGACGTTCCGGGTGCCTGAGCTGGACGCATACCACGTGAGCATCCCGACCACGGGCCGTCTGCACGCACGCCACGCCGGCCGCGAGGTCGTCGGCACCCCCTCCACGGCGGTCGTTTTCGGACCTGGCAACCCGGTTTTCACGCGGCATGAGGAAAACTCGGCGGAACTCGCCGTGAAGATCGAGCGCAAGGCCCTCGAGGAGGAGTTGTCCGGTCTGCTGGGTCGCCCGATCGAGGGACCCATCGACCTGCCACCCGCCATCGATTTGTCGAGCGGACCGGTGGATAGCTGGATCCGGCTGGTGCGGCTGCTGCGCGACGAGCTCGCGTTCGAGGAAAGCCTGATCTTTCAGCCGCTGATCGCCGAGCATCTGCGCAGCACGGTGCTCAGCGGGCTGCTGCTCAGCGTGCCGCACCGCTACTACCGGGAGCTCACCACGCCCGCCACCGCGGGTCCGCCGCGCGCGATCCGCCGGGTGGTCGACGCCATCCAGGACGAGCCGGAACGCGCGGTCACGGTCACCGACCTGGCCAGGATCGCCGGGATGAGCGTGCGCTCGCTGCAGGAGGGCTTCCGCCGCCACCTGGGTTGCGCCCCGATGACATACCTTCAGCAGGTACGCCTCGGCCGCGCGCACGACGACCTGCGCATCTCCGACCCGATGCGGGTGACGGTCGCGGCGGTCGCCCACCGCTGGGGCTTCGCCCACCTGGGCCGCTTCGCGTCGGCCTACCGCGTCCGGTTCGGCGAATCGCCCTCCGAAACGCTCCGCTCAATCGGTTGAGCCCGCCACCCCGGACAACGGCGCGGCGCCACGCGGACGACCCCGGTCGAGTGAGAAATATTGGCGGTTCGCAGGGGGAGACGAGCCCGTTCGACTACGCAGGGTGACCGGTGGGCTATTCGCCGGGGTCCGAGCGGCGGGGCTGCGGGACCTCGTCGGCGCCGCGGGCGACGGCCGATTTCACTCCAAAGAGGTGGCCACGCGCCGGGACCCACTCCCGCCACTGGCCCAGACGCGGCGGGACCGCGGCCAGGTCGCCGTCGCCGCAGCCTCGCTGGTCGCGCAAATAGGACAGCACGCGGGCCGCGGCCTCGCCGGCGTCCTCGGCGATCCCGAGTAGCAGGCGGCGCGTGTCATCGTCCAGCGCGGCAGCCGAGCCAGGGCCGGCCGCCGGTCGGCGCGCCAGGGCGGCCAGGCCCTCGAGCGCCCGCATCACGTCATTCGCGTCCCGTTCGGCGTCGGACAGGCCGGTCACGCCTGCCCTCCCCTGGGCTCGCTCATTCCTTCCCCCTTACCGCACGTCGGACACCACCCCGGGCCTCGCCGGCTGTCCGATACGTGCGTCCAGCCGAAATGTATTCGGCCCACTACTATGCGTCCATCCGTAACGCGCAGGTCCTGTCCAGTTAGCGCTCAGTTTGACCCTCGTACAACATGATCGTCCCTTTCCGCACCTGCCCCGAACTCCGGCGGCCCAAACGCGGAGGGCGCAAGGCCGCGCAGGGATGGTCATGATCGCGCGGACGGAGTATCACGGGAGGAGACCAGCAGCCTTGGAGGAACCATGACCGACGACAACCGCCCGCCGCTTGAAGAGTCGGAGGAAGTGGCCGACGCCATCGACGACGACGTCGCGGTGGACGCATTCATCACCGGCGGGGGCAAGGATCGGGACAATCCCGACTTCCTTCAGCCGGGCGAGGAGCCGGAATGGCGTACCGGCGCGGACCAGCCGTGGGACCCGGAAGACCTGGCCGAGGCCGAAGGCCGCGACCCGACGCCGGCGAACATCGAGCGCGCCCGCGAAGAGCTCGAGGAGGACGGCCCGGCCGCCATCGAGCGCACGGTCCCCTGATCTGAGAGCGCGCCGCGGGCCAAAGCCGGACGCCGCGCCGACCACGTCACCGAGAGCCCGGCCCGGGCCCCGCGCCCGGGCCGAAGTAGCACGCCCAGATCAGAGCGGCACCTGCGCAACCGGCGTCGTCGTCGGCTGGAGAGAACCCCCCGCCGGCTCCACCGTCACCGCCACATCCGAGGCGCCCGGCAACCCCTCGACCACCGACAACGTCGCCGTCTGCCCGACCCGCAGAGCACCCTCCGACTTCGGATCACTACCAGCCCGGATGGTCCACAGCTGATACACCTGACCACCTCCCGGGGCGGAATCGGCGGCCATCACCACGACGCCGGCATCATGCAGGCGCGACGACGCGACCGTCACCCGGCCGCCGCCCGTCACCGCCGCCTCACGCACCTGCACGTCCGGGGCCGCCAGGATCTCCCGGACCCGGGCCTCGCTGGAACGGGCCGCCTCGGCGATCGCGCGCTCGTCGCGTACGCGCTGGTCCTGAACCACGTAAACGGCCGTGCCCGCGGCAGCCGCAGCCACCACGACGGAGGCCGCGGCACTCAGAAGCCACCGTCGCGGAGCTCGGCGACGCGGCGACGCCACCGGCGGGGCGGCCACCGGCGGCAGCTGACGCGTGCGCGCCACCTCGGCCAGCACGTTCTCCCGCAGCCTCGGCGGCGGAACCGACCACGTGGCGTCCGCCAGCCGGGCCGCCGTCTCCTGCAGCTCGTCCACCTCGGTCCGGCACGCGGCGCACTCGCGCAGGTGGCGGTCGAACGAGGCCCGCTCGATGTCGTCGACCGCGTCCAGGACGTACGCCCCGGCCAAGGTATGGATGTCGGTCATGCGGTCACCTCCGTGGTGAGGCAGTCGCGTAACCGGATCAACCCGTCCCGCATGCGCGTCTTGATCGTCGGGAGCGGCGCGCCGAGCAGCTCGGCCACCCGGGGATAGGAGTGGCCCTGGTAATACGCCAGAGTCACCGCCTGTTTCTGCAGCTCGGTGAGGTCTTCGAGGCAGCGGCGCACCTGCTGGCGTTCGAGCCGGCCCTGCACCTCGTCGGCCACCGCGTCGTACGGCGTCTCGACGGCGGCCACCCCGACGACGATGCTGCGCGAGGTCGCCGCCTGCTCGGACCGCACCCGGTCGACGGCCCGGCGGTGCGCGATGGTGAGGATCCACGAGGACGCCGAGCCGCGGGCCGGGTCGAAGCGCGCCGCCATCCGCCACACCTCGACCAGGACCTCCTGCGCGACCTCCTCGGCCTGCGCCGGATCGCGCAGCACCCGCCGGACCAGGCCGAACACCCGGGGCGCGACCAGGTCGTACAGCTTGCCGAACGCGTCCTCGTCGCCCCGCGCGACCGAGCCGAGCAGGTCACCCACGTCGGGCGGGGCGGCGGACGGCACCGCCGTCAGGCGTCTTTTGGCGCTGCGCTCCTCCACCATGGTTCCCCGCCTCTCGTTCGCGCCATTCAAACCCGGATTCGGCGCCGGCGGGGAGACGGATGGGTGTCAGATGAGGGAGATTTTTCGACCCGAGTCGATTGATTCGGCCGCGGCTTCCAGGATCCGGGTGACCTGGGCCCCGAACCGGACATCCAGCGGGGACTTCGGACCGCCGGCCGCCGCCTCGAGCAGGTGATCGATCGCCAGTTGCAGCGCGGTCACCGCCTCGAACGACACGTGCGGGACCGCGCGCAGCCCGGCCTCGCCGAGGAACGCGTAGTCCTCGCGACCGGCCGCGGGCGGCGCGTCCACCGACATCGTCAGCGAGCTGATCGCGCCGGAGGCGTGCTTGGCCAGCACGTGCGTGTTGTCGCGCGGACCGGTCATTCCGGTCACCTCGGTCACCGGGCCGAACACGGCCAGGGCGCCGGCGAGCGCGTGCGGCCCGACGTCCCACAGGCCGCCGGCCTCGTGCCGCCACGGCGAAGCGCCGAACGGATTGCCCTCTTGATTGATCGTGCCGACGTGCTCGATGCGGCCCTCAGTCCACCCGCCGGTCGCCACGACGTCACGGTAGAAGTCGGCGATCTCCGGCAGCAGCCGCCGCGTGAAGAACACCACCGAGGCCAGGTCGCGCTCTTCGACGGCGGCGACGATCTCGTCCGCCTCCCGCGAGGTGAACGCCACCGGCTTGTCGAGCAGCAGATGCTTCCCGGCGAGGGCCGCGCGTAACGCGATCGGCGCCTGCACATCCGGGGGTAACGCCACGGCGATCGCGTCCACGTCGGCGATCAAGGCATCGATTTCCCCGTACGCCTCGACCCCGTGCTCCGTGGCCAGCTCGGCGGCCTTCGCGGGGTTCCGTCCCCACACCCCCACGAATTCGACGTCCTTGTGTGCCGTCAACGCCGGCGCGTGTGCCATGTGTGCCCACGGTCCGGTTCCGAAAAGTCCGAAGCGCATTTCCGCTCGCCCGCCTCTCTAGCAGTCGGACCGCAAGCTATCAGGCGAGCGAGGATCAGTACCCTATGCCGGGTGAACGGTCCCTTGTCCGTCGCGACGATCATCGCGGCGCTCGTGCTGGCGCTGTGGTGCCTGCTGCGCTCGTCCCGCAACCGGCCGCCCAGCCGCTTCGACCTGGCCGCGACCGCCGCCCTCGGCGTGCTCGTCATCGTGCTGGTCGTGGTCGCCGTGGTCGGCCTCTTCGACGGCTCCCGCCCCGCCGAGACCGGCACCTTCGTCGGCTACCTGATCACCACGGTGGCGTTCGCGCCGGTCGCGATCTATCTGGCCCGTCTGGAGCCGACCCGCTGGGGCAGCCTGATTCTCGGCGTCGCCTGCCTGGTGATTCCCGTTCTCGTGCTGCGTCTGCAGCAGATTGCGTCGGTGACGACCGGTGTCTGACTCGCCCGCTCCCGCCGCCGACCGCCCGGCCGACGCCGCTCTGCGCACCGGTTTCGGCCGCCTGTTGCTTTTCGTGTACGGGATTTTCGCCCTCGCCGCCAGCGCACGCGCCCTGGTGCAGATCATCACGCACTTCTCCGAGGCGCCGCTGGCGTACCTGCTGTCGGGCGTGGCCGGCCTGGTCTACATCGCGGCGACCGTGGGCCTCGCGATCGGCGGCGCCAAGGGCCGGCGGATCGCCCTGACCAGCTGCTCGGTCGAGCTGATCGGCGTGCTGGTCGTCGGCACGCTGAGCATCGCCGACGTGGGCGCGTTCCCGGACGACACGGTCTGGTCGCGCTACGGCAGCGGCTACGGCTACGTCCCGCTGGTGCTCCCGTTCTTCGGCCTGTGGTGGCTCTGGCACCACCGGCCGAGCAAAGACTAGGCCGACGCTTCGACCGTGTGGGGGACGAAGTAGCACTCGTCCTTCGTGACCAGGCCGTCGACGCCCAGGCCCTCGCGGATGCCCATGCCGGCCGGCTCGCCGTCGATCAGCCACGAGCCGATCACCGGGTGCACCGTGCCCTCCAGACCGTCGAACGACGGCAGCTCGCACAACTCCTGGACCACGTAACGCCCGTCCGAGCCGTACTCGGAAGGGTTGTCGGTGATCGTGACGCCGTCGCGCACCAGCGTGACCGAACCGCCCTCGCGCCCCCACACCGGTTTCTTCGCGTAGCTGGTCATCGCCTTCGCGGCCGTGGACTCGGCGAAATGGGCCGGTAGCAGGTATTTGCCGCGCTCCGGGTCGTCGCCGAACAGTTTCCACAGCACCGGGAGCAGCGCCTTGTTGCCGAGCAGCGCCGCCTTGTACGGCGGTTCGATCCAGACCGTCCCGTGCTTGGTCGGGTCGGCCATGTTACGGAAGAAGGCCTTGCCGCCCTCCTCGTTCCAGAACCACTCCCACGGGTACAGCATGAAGATGATGTCGATCGGCTCGGCCTTGTGCTCCTGGCCGGGGGCGGGCACGAAAACGACGCGGTCGCCGGCCACGTCCCAGCCGATCTGGCTCATCGCGATCAGCTCGACCGGGAAGCCGGCCTCCTCGGCGGTCGCCATCAGGTAGGCCACGTTCATCCGGTCCTCGCCGGTGGGCTCCGACGTCTCGTACGCGAAAAAGATCTTGGGTTTCTCCGGGAGCCACGTGCGGGCCTCGCGCAGCTTGGCGATGTTGCGGCGCCACGCTCCGGGGTTGGCCGGCTCGCCGTCGGCCGCCTCCCAGCCGACCAGGCGGTCGTGGATCGAGTTCCACTGGCGCCACGGGTGCTGCGTCACGCCGGTCTGGTCGACCCAGTGCCACTGGATGACCGAGCTCTCGACCAGCGACGTCGGCGTCTGCGCGTTGAATTCGAGCAGCTTGGGCGTACTGCCGCCGCCGTCGTACCACAGGTCGAAGCGGCCGTAGACGCTCGGCGAGTAGTCCGGGGTCTCCATCGGCAGGCGCATGTCCGGGTCTTTGTCGTAGTGCGTCCACGTCTCGGCGTCGCCGTCGAACCACGTCCGGATGATCTGCTCGTGGGCGAACTCGGGGATGCCGATACGCGCGAGGAAGCAGGTCGACGGGTTGCAGACCGATGCGAAGTAACCCTCGCGACGGCCCTGCACGGTGCGCCGCGGGCACTGCCCGACCATCCAGTCGCCGGCCTCCAGGCACATCGCGTGGATCGTGGTGGTCGCGGCCTCGAGCTCCTCGATCTCCTCGGCGGTGAAGTCGTAGTAAGGACCTTCTTGCCAGTACGAGATCATCGAGCCGTCGGGCAGTTCGGTGTCGTTGTAGGTGAGCCCGAGGCTGTAGTTGGTGAGCTTCCAGCCGTCGCGGACCGGACCGTAGGGAACTCGGCGCACGCTCAGCCGCCCGACTTCTTCGAGCCGGAGTTCTTCGCCCCGCCGCCGCCCTTGCCGATCACGCTGGTCTTGATGGTGCCGTTTCCGATCTTGCCGGTGGCGGGCAGCCCGAATTTCTGCCGCGCGGCCCGGTCGTTGTAGGCGAATCTCTGGCCGCCGGTCGGCAGTCGCTGGCCGACCGCGTAGCCGGGGCGATACAGCGACGAATACCAGATGAACGGCAGGATCGCGCCCGCGCCGTAGTGCCGGTTGTCGTCGCAGTTGTCCTCGTCGACGACCACACCGTTCGCATCGGCGCAGTAGAACCCTTGCTGCTGGGTTTCGCTGCCCCTGTCGCAGGCCGCCGCGCCGCCCGCCGCCAGCAACAGGAATGTGCTGGTCAGCGAGACGCTGCGGGAGCTCATGCGTCGATTCATCATCTCTTTGTATCGCCTTCGGTCAACATGATCGATCAGGCGCGCGGGCCTCCGGCCACGTAGACAACCTGACCCGAGACGAAGCTCGCGCCCTCGCTGACCAGGAAGGATACGGCGTGCGCGACGTCTTCGGGGCGTCCCGCGCGACCAACCGGGATCTGCGCCACCGCAGCCTTGGAAAAATCGGCGAAATCCACCCCGATCCGGGCGGCGGTGGCGGCTGTCATGTCGGTCACGATGAAGCCCGGCGCGACCGCGTTCACCGTGACACCGAAGCGCCCGAGCTCGATCGCGAGGGTCTTGGTGAAGCCCTGCAGGCCGGCCTTCGCGGCGGCGTAGTTCGCCTGGCCGCGGTTACCGAGCGCGGACGTGCTGGATAAGTTGACGATTCGGCCCCAGTTCGCGTCGACCATGTGCTTCTGCACCTCGCGGCTGAACAGGAACGCGCCGCGTAAGTGGACCGCCATCACGGTCTCCCAGTCGTCCTCGCTCATCTTGAACAGCAGGTTGTCGCGCAGCACGCCGGCGTTGTTGACCAGCACGGTGGGCGCGCCGAGGTCGGCGACCACCCGCTCGACCGCGGCGGTGACCTGCTTCTGGTCGGAGACGTCGGCGCCGACCGCGAGCGCCGAGCCGCCGGCGTCGTGGATGGCGGTCACCACGTTCGCGCAGGCACCCTCGTCGAGGTCGACGACCGCCACCGCCAGTCCGTCCCCGGCAAGCTTTCGGGCGGTCGCCTCACCGATGCCGCGGGCGGCTCCCGTGACGATGGCGACCTTGGATACGGACTGCGACATTGCGGCCTCCGGGGGTGATCTCGACACCGATGGCCGACTTTAACGTGCATCACACCGATCGGCGCAGCCGGATCCACCGATATCCGTAACCCGCGATATCGACGGAATCGAACTTGCCCAGCGCCGGATAGTGCTGATCCGCCAGCACGTCGTTCGCCGATTCCGCCTCGCCGGCGAGAAGTCCCAGGTCGATGCTCGCGTCCTCGGTGCCGAGGTTGTGCACGAAGACCATCGTCCCGGTGACGTCGTCGGCGCGGTGCGCGAGAACGCCGCCGGGTGTGGAGACGTCGATGTGCGTGCAGGTGCCGGCGCCGACCTCGGGTGCCTCCCGAAGCGTACGGATCATGCGTTCGAACCAGGACAGCAACGAGCGCGGGTCCTGACGCTGAAGGGTGACGTTGACCTTCTCGTAGCCCCAGTTGCCGCCGGAGATCACCGGGCGCAGCGGCTTCGACGACGTGGTGAACCCGCCGTTGCTGAGCAGCGACCACTGCATGGGCGTACGGATGGAATCGCGGCCGTGCAACGCGAGGTCCTCGCCCATGCCGATCTCCTCGCCGTAGCGCAGGACCGGGGTGCCACGCAGCGTGAACTGCAGCGAATAGGCGAGCTCGATGCGGCGACGGTCGTTGCCGAGCATCGGGGCCAGCCGCCGGCGGATACCCCGCCCGTACAGCTGCATCCGGGGATCCGGGCCGAACTCGGCGAAGACCTGTTCGCGCTGGTCGGCGGTGAGCCGGGAGAGGTCGACCTCGTCGTGGTTACGCAGGAAGGTGGCCCACTGCCCGCCGCGCGGCAGCTTCGGCGTCTCGCGCAGCGCCTCGATGATCGGCTCCGGGTTGCGCCGGGCCAGCGCGAGCATCAGCTTGGTGTTCAACATGAAGTCGAACAGCATGTGGATACGGTTGCTCGAACCGCCCCGATCGCCGAAGAAGACGGGCAGCTGGCTGGGCTCCACATTGGCCTCGGCGAGCAGAACCGCGTCGCCCTTGAGCCATTGGATGTGCTGGCGGAGATCGGTCAGGAACTCGTAATCCAGCGGCGAACTCGGATTGCCGGGCTCGGTCTCCTCGATGATGAACGGCGCGGCGTCCATCCGGAACCCGGCCACGCCGAGCTGAAGCCAGAACGAGCAGATCTTCTTGATCTCGCGCCGGACCTCGGGGTTGCGAATGTTGAGATCCGGCTGGAACTTGTAGAACCGGTGGTAGTACCAGAGCTTCGCGGTGCGGTCGTAGGACCACGTCTCACCCTGTTCGCCGGGGAAGACCATGCCTTGGTGCCGGTCCGCCGGCGCCTTCTCGGACCAGACATACCAGTCCCGGTACGGCGAGTCGGGTGACGACCGTGCCGATTGGAACCACGGGTGCTGGTCCGAGGTGTGGTTCACGACCAGGTCGATGATCACCTTGATGCCCAGGTTGGACGCCTGGTGCAGCAGTTCGGCGAAATCGCCCAGCGTGCCGAAGCGCGGGTCGACGTTGTAGAAGTCCTCGACGTCGTAACCGTCGTCGCGGTCCGGCGACGGGTGGATCGGGTTGAGCCACAGGCAGGTGACCCCCAACCTGGCCAGGTAGTTCAGTCGCCCGATCAACCCGCGGATGTCTCCGCAGCCGTCGCCGTTCGAGTCCGCGTAAGTGTCGATGTCCAAGCAGTAGACAACTGCCTTCTGGTACCACCGGTCGCTCATGCAGCCTTTATTTGTCCGCCTTCCGCCGGCGCGAAACCGGCGACCGCGTCGTGCAGGGCGGTCAGGCTGCCCATCGCGATGTCCAGCTGCTCCGGGCTCAGCCGCGAGGTCAGCAGCGAGTCGAGAGCGGCGAGGTAGTTGGGCAGGGCCAGCGCCAGCGTGCGCTCGCCTTCCGGAGTCAGCGCCGCCTCCAGCGAGCGCCGATCGTCCGTGCAGTGCTCGCGGACCACGAGACCGAAATCGACCAGCCGGTCGATCAGCCGGGTGATGCCGCTGCGGCTGTACGCCATGTCGTCGGCCAGATCGGTCATCCGCAGCCGCCGCTTCGGCGCCTGACGCAGCCGGATCATGGCCTGCAGCATCGCGTGGCTCAGGCCGTAGCGCCGCAGAGCGTGCGTGATGCCGGTCTGAACTGCCCCCTGCACCTGGGCAAGTGTCCAGGCCAGTTCCGCGGGCTGGTGCGCCGTGGTCGGCGCTGCCGTCGTCAGTGTCATGTCGAACTCCTACCGGTCGGCCGCGCGCTGTCGTCCCAGGCGAAATTTCGCGACAGCGCACGGCACCGGGCCGGTCGCCCCCCGAGCGGCCCGGTAATTTCACAAACGGATCTGGTCTGGTTTGGTTCACCGCAATAGTTCGCTGCGGTGCAAATGTGGCGGCGCGCACCTTGCCGCTCACCAGGCTTTTTTTGTGGAACTCACGGTTGGTCAGCACGGCGGCACACAAGCTCCGGTGCGATCTGTGACGATCAGCGCACTCTTCGCATAACTCCGCGGTCAGGTTCGTCACAGGCTCGGCGGGTACAACTTCGAGATGGCGGAGGCGGATCTCGGAGGATTGACCGGGCTGACCGGGTGGGTGGCGTCGGTCATCGAGTCGCTCGGCGAGGTCGGCGTCGGCCTGCTGGTCGCGCTGGAGAATCTGGTGCCGCCGATCCCGAGCGAGATCGTGCTCGCGCTCGCCGGTTACCTGGCCGGCGAGGGCCGGGTCAACCTGGTCATGGTGCTGATCACGGCCACCGCCGGGTCGGTCGCCGGCGCGGTCGCGCTCTACTGGCTGGGGTACAAGGCCGGCGAGGAACGGCTGCGGCGCTGGCTCGACCGGATTCCGCTGGTCGACGCGGACGATCTCGACAAGGCCGACGCCTGGTTCGAGCGGCACGAACGCTCCGCCGTGCTGTTCGGCCGCTGCGCTCCGGTCGTACGCAGCCTGGTGTCCATCCCGGCCGGCGCCAACCGCATGCCGATGGGTCAATTCCTGGTGTTCACCGCGCTGGGCAGCGGGGTGTGGAACGCCCTGTTCATCGGCGGCGGCTATCTGCTCGGCGAGCGCTGGCAGCAGGTCGAGAAGTACAGCCACTGGTTCGACTACGCGATCGCGGCGGTCTTCGTGATCGCGGTCGGCGGCTGGGTGGTCAAGAAGATGCGCAAGCGGCGGCGCGCGGCGGCCGAGAACGCCGACCGCGTGTCATAGGCGTGCGTGGTCGGCCGCACCGATCGATCGACGAGCGAGCGCGTGCTCCAGACCGCCCCTCACCGCCGTTCGGCTCGGCCGCGTTCCAGTCGCCGATTGATGTCGGCCACCACGACGAAGGCGGCGACCGGGATCAGGACGAGCGCGATCCACTGCCCCGGCCCGAGCACGCGCAGCGCCTCGGGATGTCGCATGTTGTGCTCGACGAATCCGGCGAAGCCCGCCCGTTCCACCGGAAAGGTCGCCAGCACCGGGACGGCCAGGGCGATCATCCGCCGGCGCGTCTCCGGCTCCTGACGGGCCACGCCGACCCCCGCGAGCACGACGGACACCCAGGGCAGTGCCGCGTAGGCCTGCCACAGCCCGTAGCGCAGCACCGCGCCGTGCGCCACCAGCGCGGCACCGGCAAGCGCGATCCATGCCCAGCCGCGCGGCCGCACCGGCCCCCGCTCGGCCACCAGCCCGGCGGCCAGGAGCAGGACCGCGGCGACCAACTGCCAGTAGCGGTCGATCACTACGGCGGGGGTGTCCGGATAGATGCGTGCCGTAAAGATGATCTCCCCGGTCAACCCTGCTGCCGCCCCGGCCGCGCCGAGCGCCCGCAAACCGTAGAGCGCCCCGGCGAGCGCCACGGCCCACCCGGCCGCGCGCAGACCGTCGACGCTGTCGAGATGGAATGCCCTCCCCGGCCACGTCGCACCCGCCACGGCGGCGGCCACGCGACGCAGCGAGATCGCGAGCATCGCGATGACCCCGAAGAGCTGGAACACCCGAGCCGCGCGGCCCCACGCACCGGCGCCGGACCAGGTCTGACGCAGCCGGGCCGCGAGCGCCGCGCGCAGCACGTCGGCGATCTGCGCCGCACCCGGACGCGGGTCGGCCATGAGGACCGCCAGCATCTCCTCCTCATACTCCCGGCGGAAGTCGCTCGGATAGAGCGCGAGGAGACGGCGATAGCGGATCTCGGGCGTGGTCACGCGGTCGCTCCCCCGAAGTCGGCGCGGCGAGCCCGCAGGCGTCCCTCCGCGAGGGTGGCTCGCTCCCGCAGGCGGGCGGCCTCGGCGGTCAGCGACTCGGCGCCGGCCGCGGTCAGGCGGTAATAGCGCCGGAGCCGGGACTGGACGACCTCTTCCCGGTCGACCTCGATCAGGCCCGCGCCGCGCAGCCGATCGAGCACCGCGTACAGCGTGCCGGCCCGCAATTTCACCCGCCCGGCCGTCTGGCGGGCGACATCCTCGATCACGGCATAGCCGTGCAAGGACTCACCGGCCAGCGCGGTGAGAATCAGGAAGGTCTGCTCGGTCACGCCGGAAGCATATACCCGACTACGGTATATACGCCAACGCGCGGCCGCCGGAAACAGCGGCCGCGCGTCGCCTCGCCGAAGCGATCAGAAACCTGCGCTGATCTTGGTGAAAGCCCAGTCGGACTGGGCGATGCCGGAGCAGTTCGACACCACGCCGCCGCCGGCGCAGCCACGGTCGCGGTTGACCGCCCAGAAGGTGAAGCGCGCGAACCCGTTGTTACGGGCGTAGTCGCGGATCCTCGTCCAGGTGTCGGTCGTGGTCAGTTCCTGCTGGTCGGACAGGCCGTTCATGCCGGAGATGCCCATGTGCGAGTACGCCTGCGCGTCGTTGTAGCCGAAGGTCGACTTGAGCAGGTTCTTCAGTCCTTCGGATGCCCCGACGGTCGAGCCGTACATGTCAGAACCGCCGCCGAAGTCGAACGGCATCTGCGTGAAGATGTCGATGTTCGCGCCCAGCGCCTTGGCCTGCTGCACCAGCCGGGTGCCGTAGTAGCTGGGACCGCTCGGCGTCGTCCCGAAGGTGAGAATGGTCTTCACCGAGGAGTTCCGCTGCTTGACGATCTTCAATGCGTTCAGGATGCGGTCCTGCACCGCGGTGTTCTCGAACTCGTCGGTGTTCTCGATGTCGACGTCGATGGCCCGCAGACCAAAGGCGTCAATGACTTTCTGGTACGCCCCGGCGAGCGCGTCCGCCGTGGCACAGTTCGGTCCGAGCTTGTTGCCCTGCCACCCGCTGATCGACGGGATGACGTCGGCGCCGGCCGCCCGGATCGCCGAGATCGTGCTCGCGTGCACGCCACCGGTCAGGCCGCCCTCGCCGTCCCAGGCCGGGTTGCACCCGTTGGAGGCCAGCACGAACGCCATCGTGAAGGACCGGATGCCGGTCGCGTTGACCACCGTGGACGGTGCCGGCGGGTTGCCCCAGCCGGGATAGATGTACGGCGCGGACGCCATCTTCGTGCCGCTGGTCGGCGGCGGGTCGGTCGGCGGCGGCGTGGTGCCACCGCCGCAGGTGCCGTTGTCGGCCCAGACGTCCCACTGGCCGGAGTGGGTGGCCGGCGACTCGTTCTGGGTCCACCACTTGGCGGTGTAGTTGTGGCCGCTCTGCGAGGCCTGGTTACCGCCGACGTAGACCGCGCTCGCGCTCCACGCCGGGGCGCAGGCCGCGGCCGCGCTGGAAGCGGTCATCGGCACCAGGGCCGCGGCCGAGCCGGCGATCGCGACGGCCGCGACGACCAGCAGTTTTCTGCGGAGTTTCACGGGGATTCTCCTTCGGGGGATGGGGATGCGGGGGATGGGGATGGGGTTAGGGGAGGGTGGCGAGGTGCGGCTTGACCGTGTTGGCGAAGCCGTTTCCGTTGGCGACGTCCCAGTTGATGGACCAGGTCATGGCCCCGCGGATCCCCGGGTACGTCGCCGGCGGCTTGAAGGTGCCGCAGTTGGTGCCCCGGGCGAGGCAGTCCAGCGCGGCGTTGACGACCGACGGGTTCTGGTAACCGCCGCCGGCCGCTCGACTGCTCGCGGGTAGACCCAGGGCCACCTGGTCGGGGCGCAGGCCGCCCTGCGTCTGGATGCAGGCGAGCGCGGTCAGGAAGTTCTCGGTGCCTTGCGAGTACGCGGCGTTGTTGTCGCAGCCGAGCATCGACCCGGAGTTGTAGTACTGCGTGTGGACGACGGTGAGAATGTCCTTGATGGACAGGGCGAGGGCGAAGTACGACGACCCGGTGCTCTGCATGTCGATGGTCTGCGGCGCCATCGTGATGATCAGGTTGGCGCCCGCCTTGGCTCGCAGCGCGCGAAGTGCCTGCCCCATGTAGGTGGCGTTGAGCCCGTTCTCCAGATCGATGTCGACCCCGTCGAACCCGTACGTGGTCATCAGTGAGTAGACCGAGTTGGCGAAGTTGGTGGCCGCCGTCGAGTTCGCGACGCTGACCGTGCCGGTCTCGCCGCCGACCGAGATGATGACCTTCTTACCGCGCTGGTGCAGGGTGGCGACGTCGGCCTTGAACTGCGCGTCGGTGTAGCCGCCGACCTGCGCGGACAGGCCGGAGTCGAGGGTGAAGGACACCGCGCCCTGGGTCGCGGTGGCGTTGGCGAAGGCGACCGCGATCAGGTCGTAGTTGGCCGGGACGGCGGCCAGCTTGAGGGCGGCGGCGCCGTTGTAGAAGTTCTGCCAGTAACCGGTGAGGAAGTGCTTCGGCAGCGTGCCGTTACCGGGCGGCTGAGTGGGCGGGGTCGTCGGCGGTGTCGTGGGTGGACTTGTCGGATCTGTCGGGCCACTGCCGCACACCCCGTTGTCGGCCCACACGTCCCACTGGCCCGAGTGGGTGGCCGGCGATTCGTTCTGGGTCCACCACTTGGCCGTGTAGTTGTGACCGTTCTGCGAGGACTGGCCGCCGCCGACATAGACCGCGCTCGCGCTCCACGCCGGGACACAGGCCGCGGCGGCCTCGGCCGAGCCGGAGAAGTAGGTCGCCGCTCCACCGGCGGCGAGCGCCATGACGGTGGCCAGGATTGCCGATCTGATTCGCATCGTCCGCCCTCTCACGTTGACGTACATCAATCTTTAGGACTGTTAACAGTAAAAGTCCAGAGGGCGGGACCTTAAAGTTCCTTAAATGTGAATGGATCGAAGGCCCAGGTGAAGGCCCTCGATCCATTGACGTCGGTGCTTACCTGCGGAACTGGATCCAGTTGACGTTGACGAAGTCGGCGGACTGGCCGCTGCTGAACGTGAGGTACACGGTGTGGCTGCCGGTCACCCCGGAGACGTTGCCCGGGATGGACTGCCACGTCTGCCAGCCGCCCGTGCTGCCCAGCGCGAAGCTACCGATCGGCGCGTTGGTGCGGTTGTCCAGGCGTACCTGCACGAGACCACTCACGCCGGAGCCGGCGCCCGAGGCCACCCGTGCCACGAAGTCGCGCACCCCGCCCGTACCGAAATTGACGTTGTTGAACTGCAGCCAGTCGCCGTTGGCGATGTAGCCGACGTCCTGACCACCCTCCGAACAGGCCTCCACCTGTACGCCTCCGGAGGCGTTGAACGACTCCGCTTCGATCCGGCTGAACGCGTCCCGGCTTCCGGTCGGCGGCGTGGTGGTCGGCGGCGTCGTGGTGCCGCCCGAGGACTGGTAGACGGCGACGTAGTCGACCAGCATCGGGACGCCGGACTGGGTGGCCGAGGTCGGGCCGCCGCCGAACGCGGCCGGGAACCCGCCGCCCATCGCCACGTTGAGGATCACGAACATGCCGTGGTGCGTCGCGTTGTTCCAGGTGGTCGAGTCGACCTGCGAGGAGTTGAGCGTGAAGTAGTTGTTGCCGTCCAGATACCACCGCATCTGCTCGGGTGACGTGCCACGGTCGTACTCCACGGCGTACGTGTGGAATCCGGTCTGACAGCCGGAACAGGCCCGCTCACCGCTGCCGAGACCGGTGGTCTCGTTGCACGGGCCGCCCGGGCTGCTGCCACAGTGGAGGGTGGAGAAGACCGAGCTCCGGCCGTTGATGTCCTCCATGATGTCCCACTCGCCGATGCTGGGCCAGTTGGTCGCGCCGACCGGCCGGGCCGCCGCACCGAGCGCCCAGAACGCGGGCCAGTAACCGGCCGCGGCAGCACCGCTGACGTTCGGCTGCTGCAGGCGTGCCTCGATGCGCACCTTGCCGCCGGTGGGCGCGGCGAAATCGGTGCGTTGCGTCTCCACCCGCCCGGACGTCCAGCGGCCGGACGAGTCGCGGATCGGCTTGATCACCAGGTTGCCGTTGCCGTCCTGGTAGACGTTCTGCGTGGAGTCGGTCATCGTCTCGACCTCGCCGGTGCCCCAGTTGGCCGCGCCGCCGGGATAGCTGGTGCCGATGTCGTACAGCCAGTTGGACCGGTTGAGGCCGGTGCCGGACGAGCCGGTGAAGTCGTCGCTGAACACCGTGGTCATGCCCGATGGCGGGGCCGGGACGGCGGCGTCGGCGTTGATCGCGAACAGCGTCGACGCCATCACCGTGGCCGTCGCGGCCACGGCCGCGAGCAGTGCCTTTCTCATGGGAACGCCTTTCGTAGGGGGGTGTGAGAGCGCTCTCAGGCGAATTCCACGCTTGCCCCGCACGGAGTGTCAACATGGATCGACATCTATTGCCCGTTGTTACCGCCGCGACGGAACACGAGGTACTCGAGCTGTGTCCACGTCGTTGTCGTCACCAGGTACAGGGCGCCGGCGAGGGGCAGCCAGGCGACGCCAATGACGGACAAATAGGGCATAAATCGCATCCAGCCGGTGAAGCGGCGCGACGACCACCAGGCGACGGCGGCGCTGATCGCGATCAGCAGGGCGAACACCGGCAGGCCGGCGGCGAGATGAGCACCCAGGGGTACGCCCAGGAGAACGCCGGCCGGGGCTTGGCGGGCGACGTGGTACATGACCATGAAGAACGGCGCTTGCGCGAGTCCGGGCAGGAGCGAGCGCGCGAAGCCGGCGCCGTTCGCCCGCTGCAGGGCGAGCGTCTCGGTGGCGAGGGTCATCGGGTCGTCGCGGTGCTTCGCACGGAGTTGCGCCAGTTCCGGGGCCAGGGCTTGCTGGCGGCGGGCGGCGCGGGCCTGGAGGTAGCCGAGCGGGCTGATCGCCAGGCGGACGAGGACGGTGAACAGGACGATCGCGAGCGCCGGGGCGAGAGTGCCGGCGGCTGGGGTGAGGAGGGTGTCGAGGTTTTCGATGGCGGAATGGGCAGCGTTGACTATGGCGGTAAAGGGCATTTCGGGCACCTCTGCGGTCCACAAAGGGATGGATTGACGCAGAAGGCGAGCGCGTAGGCGGGCGTGGCGCTGGTTGCGCGCACGGGCGTGGGGAGGCGCGGCGCTGTCAGCAGCCGGGATCCCCACAGCACGCCTTGCGGGGAACTACGCCGCTGCTGGCGGCACGGATCCCCACGCCAGGCGGCCTACGCGGTCGCCGGGCCGCCCGACGGGGCTCTCGGCCTGGGCCGGCCCGCGGCATTCGGATCCACGAACCTCGGCAGCGCGATCGCACGCGATCGGCGCGTGCCCAGGCGGCCGCTCGGCGCCCACGCACCGGGCGCCACCGGGATCGCCGTCGCCGCCGCGACCAGCAGGGCCGCGACCACCACGGCCAGCCCGACCATCAGGTGGCCGGGCGTCGGGTCCAGCAGGGCGGTGTTGCCGAGCGCAACGACCGCACCCCACAGCAGCATGGCCTAGAGCTTATGCGAGGCACACAACGTTTTTGCCCGGTGATCATCCGGGTAAGAGGGACCCATGGACACGGCTTCCGGCGGGACCACCGTCTCCCCCGAACTGGCCGAGGAGGCCGAGTCGCACGACCTCCTCACGCTCGGCGTCGAGGAAGAATACTTGCTGGTCGACGGCACCGAGCCACGGGCCGTGGAGGCGGTCGAGGACGTCTTCGCGCAGGTCCCCGACGAGCTGCGCGAATCGGTGCAACACGAGTACATGCGCAGCCAGATCGAGGTGGCCAGCCCGCCGCAGCTCGACCTCGGCAGCCTGCGCGTCGCGCTGCACCGCCTCCGATCCGGCGTGGCGGGCGCCGCCGACCGGGCCGGGGTGCGGCTGATCGCGGCCGGCACCGGCCCCGCTTCCGGCCCGCTGCCCCGGATCGCCGACAACCCGCGCTACCACCGGATGCGCGACTTCTTCGGCGACCTCTCCCCCGGCCCCGGCATGTGCGGCATGCACGTGCACGTCAGCATCCCCGACCCCGAGACCGGCGTGCAGGTGCTCAACCACCTGCGCCCCTGGCTGCCGATCTTCCAGGCCGCCACGGTCAACTCACCCCTGTTCAACGGCCACGACACCGGGTACGCCAGTTGGCGCTCGATGCTCTGGGAACGCTGGCCCACCGTCGGCCCGGCGCCGTACCTGGAATCCCACGAGCACTACGAGACGTTGGTCAGCGACCTGGTCGCGAGCGGCGCGATGCTCGACGAGGGAATGCTTTACTGGTACGCCCGATTGTCCGCCACCTATCCGACGGTGGAGATCCGGATGGGCGACGTCACCCCGTCCGTCGACGACGCGATACTGCTCGCGGCCTTGGCTCGTGCGCTGGTGGCGACACTGCTGCGAGACGTACGGGCGGGGGTGCCGGCACCGAACGTGCCGCATCCGTTGCTGATGGCGGCCCATTGGCGGGCAGCCCACGACGGCCTGCAGGGCGTGAACATCGACATGGCGACCCGGGAACCGCGCCCGGCGTGGCGCTTGCTGCGACAGCTTTTCGACTACGTACGCGCGGAGCTCGACCGCCACGGCGACCTGGAGACGGCGACCGTCCTGATGGACCGGTTGCGCGCCAGCGGCACCGGCGCGGCCCGCCAGCGCGCGGTCCTGGCCCGAAACGGCTCAGTGTCCGAGGTAGTCGACTGGCTCGCCGACACGACCCGAAGCGAGGCGTAGCGCCCCGCACAGCGCCGTGCCGGGGCGGGCAGCGCCGTGCCGGGGCGGGCAGCGCCGTGCCGGGGCGGGCAGCGCCGTGCCGGGGCCGGCAGCGCCGTGCCGGGGCCGGCAGCGCCGTGCCGCGGCGCACTCTGACGTCTTGTCGAAGCGGCCGCGCGGTCGCCGTCATCCCATCCTGTGGTAAATCACGACCACTTCGTGGGCTTTCCCGCGACCTTGGAGAGTTGCGCCCATATTTGCACCACAACTCTCCAAGGTTCACTCCCAAGCGTGGAAAGCGCCCGAACAAAAGCCACAAGGCGGGATGAAAGGGATTCCACAGTGGACGTGCGTCCCACATCGCGGACTCGACGCCACGATGTGGTCTCGCGTCTCAGACAGCGGACGCCGCTTCCACATCATGGACCCCAGATCGAAGCTGACCCGGCGGCCGCCGCAGCATCTCGCCCAAGGCCGCGACAAGGCGGCAGCCGGTAATCGGAGAGGCACGCCACGTCACCACTCAGGAGCGGGATGCGCTCGAGAAGCGCAGCAGGACACCCAGGCGAACGGCCGCGCTTCCTTCAGGGCCGGTCGGTTCGGTCCTTGCTCAGCTCCGGCCGGTACCGGTCGATCCAGGCCTCGACGTCGTCGCCGTCCCACACCTTGCCCATCTCCAGCTCGGCCACGGGCGCGGGAAAGTTCTGATGGCTCGTGATCTGGTAGACGCGCTGCCGGCTCATGCCGCCGAGACGGACCCTGATCTCGTGCGCGCCCATGAGAGACAGCTTCTCAACCATGCGAACACTCTAGCCTCATGCCCAGTAGGCACTAGACAGCCACCCTAGGAAAGGTCACGGTGATGGTCTCGCCAGCTCAGATGGCGGGGAAACGGGGCACTTGGGTACCGTTGCTGACCGTGCCAGAGGGACACACCATCCATCGCCTTGCCGCTCGCCACCGGGAGCTGTTCGTGGGGCAGTCGCTTGCCGTCTCCAGTCCGCAAGGGCGGTTCGAGGGCGGTGCCGCCAAGGTTGACGGGCGCGTGCTGCGCGATACCGAGGCGTACGGGAAGCATTTGTTTCATCACTACGACGGTGACCTCAGCGTGCACATTCACCTGGGACTGTACGGGAAGTTCACGGATGGCGAACCGCCGCTGCCGGAGCCCGTCGGGCAGGTGCGGATGCGGGTCGACGGCGAGCGGCACTGGCTTGATCTGCGCGGGCCGGCCGCCTGCGAAGTGCTCGACCCGGCGCAGGTTCAGCAGCTGCGCGACCGGCTCGGCGCCGATCCGCTGCGCGACGATGCGGAGCCACTCCGGGCGTACGGGAAAGTGCGTGGCAGCACCAAGCCGATCTTTGCCCTGTTGCTGGACCAGACCGTGGTCGCGGGGTGTGGGTTGATCTATGCGAACGAGGTGCTGTTCCGGGCGGGGCTCCCGCCGACCACGCCCGGCCGGTCGATCGGGGCGGAGCTGTGGGAGCAGATCTGGACCGACCTACGGGCACTGATGAAGGAGGGCGTGGCGCGCGGCCGCATCGACACCGTGCACACCGAGCACACGCCCGAGGCGATGCAGCGAGCGCCGCGCGTCGATCGGCACGGCGGCGAGGTCTACGTCTACCGCCGGCCGGGGCAGCCGTGTCTCGTGTGCGGAACCGGGATCGCGCGCGGGCCGCTCGCCGGACGCAACCTCTACTGGTGCCCCAAATGTCAGGGCTGAACCGTCGCTGACGGTGTCGCGCTCGGCGTGACGGTCACGGTCGGTGACGCGCCGCCGGGCAGGCCGATGGTGAAGTGCTCTTGGAGGTACGGGATCAGTTTCTCGTACGCCTCGATGGTGTCCGGCTGGTTGAAGTCGTGCGACAGGATGATCGATCCGGGCTTGACGTGCTTCTGCACCTCGGCGATCACCCGGGCGACGTGTGCCGGGTCGGTCTCGCCCTTCGGGTGGTCCCAGTCGCGCGGGTCCACCGCCCAGTAGAGCGACGTCATCCCCAGCTGGTCGGCCACCCCGACGAGGCGCTCGGTGAAGTTGCCGCCGGGCGCGCGGAAGAACGGGATCTTCGCGTCCGGGACGGCCTGGCGGATGGCCGCGTTCGTGTTCTCGAGATCGGCGCGGATCTGCTCCGGTGTCTCCTTGCCGATCGTCAGGCTGTGATGCGTCGTGTGATTGCACAACGTGTGCCCGGCGGCGACGATTTGGCGTACCACCTCGGGATGCTTCGCGACCTGATCGCCGACCAGGCAGAAGGTGGCCTTGATCTGGTATTTCGCGAGCAGCGCCAGGATCTTCGGGGTCTGCACCGGGTCCGGGCCGTCGTCGAAGGTCAACGCGATCGCCGACGAGCCCGTGGTGCGCAGCGACTTGCCCGGCCCGAGGTCGTTGACCGCGGGTTTCTTCTTGGCGGCGGGGATGGCGGGCGCCTTCGTCGGGGTCTCCGAAGTGGACGGCGCGGGCTTGGCCTCGTCGGAGTGGCCGGAGGGGGCGTTCACGACCGCACCGGCGGCGCCTTCGACCGGGGCCTTCTTCTTCGACGGACTCGTCACCCCGACGGCACGCTGCGCCGCCGCGTTCACCGCTTCTACCCCGCTGCGCCGCTGCTGCGCGGGGACGGCGATCAGGAACAACGCGATCGCGACCAAGGAGGCCAGCAGGATCTGCTGCCGCTTCTTGCCGACCAGGAGCCAGGACTCGATGGGCAGGGTGCCGGGAGCGCGATGGGTTCCGGTGGCCGGCGGGTGGGTCGGGGCGGCGGCGTGCCGGGGGCCGGTGTTGCGCTGATGCCGGGAGCGTTGCGGGGCCGTCGTCCGGTTCCGGGGGCGGCGCGATCGCGGCACGAAGACGTCCGGCTTGGCCGGGCCGGCAGCGATGTCCGGCGCGGCGGCGACGCCCGGGTCCACGTTGACGTCCGCGGCGACGGCAGAAACGTCCGCGTCGGCGGCGGCAGAAACGTCCGCGTCGGCGGCGACGGCAGAAACGTCCGCAAGCGACTCCGGCCGCCGATGACGGCCACCGCCCGCGGCGATATCGTCGGCCGCAGGCGAGGGATAACGGGACGATTGCGGCGGCATGCAGCATGCCTACCGTCTCGGCTGATCTGGGGGAATACCGGATAGGTGATCTCCGCGTTACCGGTCGTAGTAATCCCAGGTGGCGTTGAGTGACTAATGGATCACAATGGCTTACAAAGTGGAATGCACCGCGTCGGTGGCCTTACGCGCGGCGATCAGCACCGGGTCCCACACCGGCGCGAACGGCGGCGCATAACTGAGGTCCAGCGACGTCATCTCTTCCACGGTCATCCGGTTCCACGCGGCAATCGCGAGCGCGTCGATGCGCTTCGCCGCCTCCTTGCGGCCGACGATCTGCGCGCCCAGCAGCGTCCCGGTGCGCCGCTCCGCGATCAACTTCACCGTCATCGATTCCGCGCCCGGGTAGTAGCCGGCCCGGTTCGACGACTCGACCGTCGCGCTCACGAAGGCGTACCCGGCCTTGTCCGCCTCTTTCTCGGTGAGCCCGGTCCGCGCGACCTCCAAATCGCACACTTTGGTGACCGCCGTGCCGATGACGCCGGGGAACGTCGCGTAGCCGCCGCCGATGTTGATGCCGGCGACGCGTCCCTGCTTGTTCGCGTGCGTCCCGAGCGGCACGTGCACCGCATGCCCGGTGATCAGGTGCCGCGTCTCGACACAGTCCCCGGCGGCCCACACGCCGTCCGCTCCCTCGACCCGCATGCGCACGTCGGTCCGCACGCCACCGGTCGCCCCCACCGCGAGCCCGGCATCGCGGGCAAGATCCCCATTTGCCCGTACGCCCAATCCCAGCACCACGATGTCCGCCGGAATCTCGCCGTCCGGCGTGACCACCGCCCGCACCCGCCCGCCGGACATGTCGATGCCCTCGATGTGTGTCTCGGTGACCACCTTGATGCCCAGGTCCCGCATCGCGTTGTGGACGAGCGCACCCATGTCCGGATCGACCGTCTTCGCCATCGGCTGCGCCGACTTCTCCAGCAGCGTGACCTCCAGGCCCCGCAGGACCATCGCCTCGGCCATCTCGACCCCGATGTACCCGCCGCCGATCACCACCGCCCGGCTCGGTGCGGGATCCGCGTCCAGCCACGCGTGGATGGCCGCGCCGTCGTCGAGCGTCTGCACGCCGAAGACGCCCTCGCCGCGGACCCGGGCCCAGTCCGGGGTGACCGGGGACGCTCCGGTGGCGTACACAAGCTGGTCGAAGCTCTCCCGCACCTCGCCGCCGCCCTCGAGGTCGTGCGCCACCACCTGCCGGCGGTCCAGATCGATGCCGACCACCTCATGCCGCAGCCGGACGTCGATGCCCGCATCCCGGAACGCTCCCGGCGTGCGGGCGATGAGCTTGTCACGCTCGGTCACCGCGCCCCCGATCCAGTACGGGATTCCGCAGGCCGAGTAGGAAGTGAAGTGGCCGCGTTCGAACGCCACGATGCTGAGTTTCTCGCGGGGTTGGCGCTTGCGGGCTTGCGAGGCGGCCGACATGCCGCCCGCGTCACCGCCGATGACGACCAGCTTCATACGGCTCAGGCTACTGCTTGGAGCCCGTACGCCTCGGCGATGCGCGTCGCGCCGAATCGGACCGTCGGCGTCAGCCGAAACGGTGAATCGCCCGGCGTCTGCCCGCGTACGGCGCCCACCCCGACTCGGCCAGCGCATCGGCACCCCGGGCGACGAACGACAACCACGCCGCGCGCATCGGCTTTCCCGTCTCGGTCAGCTCGGCCCACGTCCGCCCGGCCAGCATCGGCGCGTCCGCCCACGCATGCTCGTCGCCGAACAGCAACGGCAGGTCGGTGCAGTGGGCCGCCCGGAACGGCGACCGCGACGGCGGGCCGTCCAGGCGGTAGGCGGACACCCGCGCGCCCGCCTCGGCCAGCCGCTTGCCCATCCGGCGGGTGGGCCGGGCGAACACCAGCCACGTCGCCGCCGCGACGATCGGGCGCCGGGCCATCGCACGGCCGGCCACGAAATACGCGATCTCCCGCCGCGTGGTGCCGAGGATGACCTCCAGGCCCTCCGCGCCGGCCTGACAGGCGGCCCGCCACCCCGCCGGGTCCGGCATCGGTCCCGTCCCGGCCACCGGCCCCCAGACCGGAGCGAAGCCGCTGGTCACGTCCTTCTCCGCGGCCGACTGCGCGGCCACCACCTCGGCAACCGACGCCGCGTGCGGGTCCTTGCCCAGTCGCGTGAGAAAGCGCGCTCCGGCCCGCTCCGCACGTGCCGGAGAGCCCAGGCCCAGACCCAGCGGCGGACTCTGCAGCACCGCCCGGTCGAACAGTGCCCGAGCCGACGGAATGCCGAGCATGCAGGCGATCGAGTGGGCACCGGACGACTGCCCGACGACGGTGATGTTGGACGGGTCGCCGCCGAGCGCGGCCGCGTTGTCCCGGACCCAGCGCAGCGCCTCGATCTGGTCCAGCAGGCCGAGGTTGCCGTCCGAGACGCCCGGTGCCCGCAGGTAGCCGAGCGCGCCCAGCCGGTAGTTGGCGCTCACCACGACCACGTCACCCTCGCGGGCGAGCCGGTCCGTCCGGTAGCGCTCCCATGAGCCGGCACCGTTGCGGTACGACCCGCCGTGCAACCAGACCAGCACCGGCCGGCGCGCGTCGTCGGCCGCCGGCGTCACGATCGTGAGGTTCAGGCAGTCCTCGGACTCCGCGACCTGCTCGCACGCGCCCACCGCCGAGTCGTGCGAGGGCTGCGGGCTGACCGCGCCGTGCTCGGTCGCGTCGCGCACCTCTGGCCAGGGCGGCTCGGGCACCGGCGCCGCGAACCGTGCGGCCGTCGCGTACCGGACTCCGCGCAGGATCGTCAGCCCGTCCACCCGCACCCCGCGTAGCTTGCCGCCACGCACGGTGACCAGGGTGTCATTGTCGATGTCGGTCATCTCAAGCACGCCCCACGCGCCCGTCAACGGTTGCGAGCGCGCCGAGTTCGCCGCAGCGACGGTGATCACTCAGGTGGGGGCCGCGAACCCGGCCGGCGTCGCTTGGCATGCTGTTATGCCGTGAGCGGATTCGCCTACAGGGGAATCGCTGGGACGCGAGGCCACCGGCGAGTAATTCTGGGGGTCGTCGAACCGATGCGAGAGGGTTGGGGTCATGAGTGTTGACGAGTTGACGATGCGGGGCGGCGCATCCTTCGACGACCAGGTCTTCGAGCGGCTCCTGCGGGAGCGCATCATCTTCCTCGGCAGCGAGGTCAACGACGAGGTGACCAACCGCATCTGCGCCCAGATGCTGCTGCTCGCCTCGGCCGACAGCGAGCGGGACATCGCGCTCTACATCAACTCGCCGGGCGGCTCGATCAGCGCCGGCATGGCGGTGTACGACACGATGAACTACATCAAGAACGACGTCGCGACGATCGCGCTGGGCATGGCGGCGTCGATGGGTCAGTTCCTGCTGTGCGCCGGCGCCCCCGGCAAGCGGTACGCGTTGCCGCACGCCCGGGTGATGATGCACCAGCTGTCCGGCGGCATCGGCGGCACCGCTGCCGACATCGCCATCCAGGCCGAGAGCATGATCTCGATCAAGAGGACGATGAACGAGCGGATCGCCTTCCACACCGGCCACACGCCGGAGGAGATCGAGCGCGACTCCGACCGGGACCGCTGGTTCACCGCCAAGCAGGCCCAGGAGTACGGCATCGTCGATCACGTGATCAGCAAGGCGAGCGACGTCGTCGCCTCCCCGTCGCTGGTCTGAGTCGAAAAAAGGGCACGCGGCCCTGGTCGCGTGCCCTTTGCATGCTTGGCGAGCGTTTCGGGTATGACCCAGGCCATACCCCCAGAGTTCGCCAAGGAGGTGCTGACGTGAGGCTCCCGACGTTCTCCCGCCAGACCGAAACCGACGCCACCGCCACCGACGAGCGCCCGGCCACCGCTCCCGTACGCCCGCGGGCCGACGCCGCCACGACCACCGATCTGCCGCCGGTCCCGAAACACGCGGGCGACCCGCCGCCGCCGAGGACCGCGGGTGACCTCCCGCCGGGGCCGAAGGCCGCGGGCCGCACCGGTCTGCCGCCCACGGCCAAGCCGGAGACGCTGGTGACCAGACCGACCAGTCCGGCCGCTCCCGTTGTCACGGGCGCCGGCCCGAAACCGAGAGCCAGCCTGCTCGCCACCCTCGGCCTGATCCTGGGCGTCGCGTCCATGCTGCTGGTGCTGTCCGGGCCGCTGCTCGGCTACGGCATCGGCGTGGCCGGCCTGGCGCTGGTGCTCTCGCTGCTGGGCGTGCGCGCTACCGGCAAACGGCACGTAGCCGGTAAATCGGATGCGCTGCTCGGCATGGTGTTCTCGCTGGCCGCGATCGTGATCGGCGTGCTGGCCCTGACCGGCTCACTCAGCTGGCTGGGCACCGACATGCAGCCGGTGAGCAATCTCCGCGAGTGGCTCGACACACAGTTTGTCGACCGGTTCTGACGGGAATGAGAAGTTTGCACGCGGAGGGCCGGCCCGGTTCGGGCCGGCCCTCCGCGCGTGGTTAACGAATCGCCGCGCGCTTTGCCGATCACGCAACGAACAGCCGCGTCGCGCAATGTTGAACCAAAGCGTTTCTACAGGTCGCGGACCTAGCGTTGCAGCCATGACGACCACGGCTTCGCCGCGCAGGTACCTCATGTGCCGGCCCACCTACTTCGCGGTCACGTACCGGATCAACCCGTGGATGGATCCCACGGCCCCGTACGACAACGCGCTCGCCGTCCGCCAGTGGGAGACGCTGCGGCAGACCTTCCTGGATCTCGGCCACACGGTCGACCTGATCGACCCGCTGCCCGGCCTGCCGGACATGGTGTTCGCCGCGAACGGCGCGACCGTCGTCGACGGCCGGGTGCTGGCGGTCCAGTTCCGCGACGCCGAGCGGGCCGACGAGGCCCCGGCGTACGCGGCCTGGTTCCGCGACCGCGGGTTCACGGTCGTCGAGCCCAAGCACACCAACGAGGGCGAGGGCGACATCCTGCTCGCCGGGGAGGTGCTGCTCGCCGGCACCGGCTTCCGGACGTCGCACGCCTCGCATGCCGAGACGCAGGAGGCGCTGCGCCGTCCGGTGATCACGCTGCAGCTCGTCGACCCGGCCTATTACCACCTGGACACGGCCCTGTGCGTGCTGGACGACTCGAACATCGCGTATCTTCCGTCGGCCTTCTCGCCCGGCTCGCAGGCGGTGCTGAAGCAGCTCTTCCCGCACGCGGTGATCGCCAATGCGGAGGACGCCGCGGTGCTCGGCCTGAACGCGGTCAGCGACGGCCGTACCGTGGTGCTGCCGGAGCAGGCCACCCACCTGGCCGCCGAGCTGCGCGCGGCCGGCTACCAGACCGTCGGGGTCGACGTCTCCGAGCTGCGTAAAGCCGGCGGCGGCCCCAAGTGCTGCACCTTGGAGGTTCGCTCGTGACCAGCGTTGACATGCTGACGCCCACCGCTTTGGCGCGGGCCGAGGCGCATACCGCGCACAACTACCACCCGCTGCCGGTGGTGATCACCGAGGGCGAGGGCGCCTGGGTCACCGACGTCGACGGCCGCCGCTACCTGGACTTCCTCGCCGGTTACTCGGCGCTGAACTTCGGGCACCGGCATCCGGCGCTGATCGCCGCCGCGCACGCCCAGCTCGACCGGCTCACGCTGACCAGCCGGGCGTTCGTGCACGACCAGTTCGCGGCGTTCTGTCAGGAGCTGGCCGAGCTCTGCGGCAAGGACATGGTGCTGCCGATGAACACCGGCGCCGAGGCCGTGGAGACCGCGATCAAGGTCGCGCGCAAATGGGGCTACCAGGTCAAGGGCGTCGCCGACCAGCAGGCGGAGATCATCGTCGCGGCCGACAACTTCCACGGGCGTACGACCACGATCGTCAGTTTCTCCACCGACCCGGAGGCCCGGGCCGACTTCGGGCCGTACACCCCGGGCTTCAAGATTGTCCCGTACGGGGATCTCGCCGCCGTCCAGGATGCGATCACACCGAACACCGTCGCCGTGCTGATGGAGCCGATTCAGGGCGAGTCCGGCGTGCTGGTGCCGCCGCCCGGGTTCTTCGCGGGCGTGCGAGAGCTGTGCGACGCGAACAACGTGCTGATGATCGCCGACGAGGTGCAGTCCGGCCTCGGCCGTACCGGAGCGACCTTCGCGCTCGACCACGAAGGCGTCATTCCCGACATGTACGTGCTGGGGAAGGCGCTCGGCGGCGGCATCGTGCCGGTCTCCGCCGTGGCGGCGAACACCGACGTGCTCGGTGTCCTGAAGCCCGGCGAGCACGGATCGACCTTCGGCGGCAACCCGCTGGCCTGCGCGGTCGGCGTCGAGGTGGTGCGGTTGCTGGCCACCGGCGAGTTCCAGCGCCGCTCGGCCGAGCTGGGCGTTCGCCTGCACGACGGCCTCAACGCGCTGGTCGGCAAGGGCGTCACCGCGGTTCGCGGGCGCGGGCTGTGGGCCGGCGTCGACTTCGACCCGGCGCTGATGACCGGGCGCGAGGCGTGCGAGCGGCTCGCCGAGCGTGGCGTGCTCGCCAAGGACACGCACGGCTCGACGATCCGGCTGGCGCCGCCGCTGGTCATCACGGCCGACGAGCTGGACCACGGGGTGGCCCAGCTGGCCGCGATCCTCTGACTAACCCTGGAATTTGCGCATGGCCATCGTCGGCGCCTCGGCCATCACCGAGGTGGGCTGCACGACGCCGCCGGTGGCCCAGATCTTCGACCGGCCCACGTTGACCCCGCCGTAGAGCTCGACCACGTCGGCCGGGGCGAGCTGCCGGGTCTCGTGGCGGCCCAGCGTGATGCGGTCGTCGTCGTTCGATGACCCGCCGGGACGGATCCCGGAACCGTTCGTGCTGACGTCCTGGACGGTGAGGCCGCCGTCCGGGCGCAGCTCGAACTGCACGTGACCACGGCTGATCCACTTGCGCGCGTCCTCGGTGAGCCACTGGCCGAGCATCACGCCGCTGCCGCCCTCGGGCGCGCGCCCGACCACCACGGCCTGCTCGGTGGACACGACGAAACGTTTGCGGATCACGCCGTCGATGCGGACGGACATCACCTCGACCGCCGGTCGAGCACCGATGTCGCGCAGCTTCGCACCGTGCCGGGGGCAGGCCGGCGCGCCGCCGCGCAGGGCCGGCGGCGGCTGTGACACCGGGCTGGTGAACGTGCGCATGTCGGCGAACGGGCTGTCCGGGTCGCCGCCGGTGCCGAAGCTCGTGCAGTTCGACTCGGGGCAGCGCCAGATGCGCGCCAGCATCCGCTGACCCATCGGCGACCGCTCGGCCGGCTTCGGCTGCTGGTCGCGGCCGACCCGGGCCACCAGCACCGGGGCGCCGCCCTCGCCGGCCACCGCGGCCAGCAGGCGGCCCGGCTCGTCCACCCACGGGCGACGACCGCGCACCTGGTCACCACGGCCGCGGGTGATCACCGGAAGGCCGAGCAGCTCGGCGACCTCGTACACCCGATCGTCCACCTGGGGCACGACCTCGACCTTGCCGTCGTCGGCCCAGCGGCGGATGACCATGCGCTCGTTCGAGGTGAGATCGGTGTCGGAGAGCAGGCCGCGCGGCGCCACCACGTAGACCGGGACGTTCTCCTCGGCGAAGCGTTTGCCCAGCGCGTCGATGACGAGTCCGAGCCGGACAGAGCTGGCCGGGCGGCCACCGTCCAGATCGGCATAACGCACGATCTCGGACATGTCGACCACCGCGCGGGCCAGCGCCGGATCGGTGCTGAGCCGGGCCTCGATGGCGTCGAGGACCTTGCTGACCTCGAACCTCACGGATCCTCCCGGGAGAGCGGCAAGTTTTGGTCCTGGCAATCATGCCCCATGCTCGGGCATGCTCCGTTTGCCCCCATCGGGCATGGGGCACGTTCTTGGTCGAGCCGGTGGCGCCCCCGACCGCCGGCACGACAGGAGGGACGGACATGCGGACACCACGGCTCGCCGGGCTGGGGCTCGCGACCCTCGCGGCCGCGGCCATGACGGTCGCCGGCTGCGACACCAGCGCCTCTTCGTCATCGGCCCCGGCGTCGTCGGCTTCCCCGTCGGCCAGCGCCGCCGAACCGGCCGCCGTCCAGGCGCTCTCCGCGGCCGCCGCCAAACTGGGCGAGACCAGCTTCAAGGTCAGCGCGACGTCCGGGTCGGACTTCACGCTGAACGGCGCGGTCGATCCCGCCCAGGGCGTCGGCACCGTCGATCTCACCGCCACCGGCCCGAACGCGTCGCTCAACGTCAAGACCCTGCTGATCGGCCAGGACCTGTACGTCCAGGTGCCCGGGGTGACGAAGGCCGGCACGTGGACCCACCTGGACGTCTCGCGGTTGCCCGCGGGTGCGAACGTGGGACTGCGCCCGGGCCAGGTCGATCCGGTGGACACGGCGAACCTGCTCAGCAGCGCCACCGACGTGCACTCCACCGGCCCCGACGCGTACGCCGGGACGCTTGATCTGAGCAAGGCGGCCGGGCTGGGCGTGTCGACGACGCAGCCGCAGAACGTGCCGTTCACGGTGAACCTGGACGACCAGGGCCGGCTGTCCACGATGACCATCACGCCGGCGTCGACCGCGCCGATCGAGGTGCGCTACTCGGACTACGGTTCGCCGGTGACGGCGTCGCGACCGGCGGCGTCCGAGATCACCGAGGCGCCGGACAGCCTCTACAGCTCGTTCGGCGGCAAGTAGCCGTCAGACGTTCTCGGACCGCCTGGCCGTCCAGTCCGTGCTCAGCGGACGGAAGGCCGGGCGGTTCTCCTCGATCCACGAGTCGATCCGGGCCCACCAGTCGTAGAGCCAGGCCACCCGCTCCTCCTCGCCGGTCGGCACCTCCTCGGGCGGGACGCTCCAGAAGCGCATGACCAGCCGCTTGTCCATCGGCAGCTCCTGCCAGACGTCGGCGACCGTCATCATCCGGTCCAGCCCGGTGTGCGCGACGAAGATCACGCCGGCGTCCGGGGCGGCGTCGATCGCGGCGAACAGACCGGTAGGTTTCGGCGGGAGAACATTTTTCAGTTGCTCGGCTTTCCGCGCCAATCCGGTCATTCCCATGGATCGAAGCTTGGCGATGGCATTCGTACGGCGGCGAGGGGTGAAATTACCCCCTTCCGGAAAAATCACGAAAGCGTCGTTCTCGTCCAAGCCGGTGGCCAGCTCCGAGATCTGCTGCTCCAACGTCGTCGTGCCGGTCCGGCCCGGCGAGATGAACCGGTTGGGCAGCCGGTTGAGCATCACGTCGACCGCCGGATCCCACTGCAGCGTCGCCTTGAGGACGATGCGCGGCTCCCGGTCGAACCAGTTGACCAGCCCGTTGATGAGGATAAACGAGTCGCCGGGCCCGGCGTGCCGGCTCACCACGATCTCCGGCCGGCCCGGGATCGCCGTGTCCGGGTCGGTGCCGACCACGTCCACGGTCAGGTGCAGCGACCAGCGGGCCAGCCAGAACAACATGCTCAGGAACCGGCCGGTTACGACGTAGTGGGCGCGCTGGAACGCGGGCGTGCGGATCTTCCAGCCGAAGCCGGAGGCGACCCACAACCCGGCCAGCACGATCAGGGCGACGGCGTCCCACACCAGGTAGACGATCGCCAGGAACATCAGGCGCGGCACCCGCAGATGACCCGGGACCAGCGGCGACGCGGCGAGCGCCAGCAGCAGCCAGACCGGCAGCGTGGCGAGCAGCGCGAGCGCGAGCAGCACCACCACCGGGGCGACCACCAACCGGCGGATACGCGTGGGCAGGACCATCAGCTGCCGTTCGGGCCGGGCAGCGGGTTCACGTTCATCGCCAGGTATCGGCGGGAGGCCACGTACGCGCGGCTGATGCGCCGGCCCACGGCCGCCATGTCCCGGTACGCCCACGGGGTGTCGTCGCGCTTCTCACTGCCGCCGCTCGGGAGGACGTGCACGCGTACATCGTCGGGCAGGGAAGCGAGCTCGCGGGCGAACCGATGCCGGCGCGCGATCTCGAACGCCACCTGCGCGACCTCCCACGGCCGCTTCGGCACGGTCAGCGGCCGCTCGATCCGGCCCACCTGCAGCACGAAGATCAGCTTGGCGCCCACCCGGACCGCCTCCCCGATCGGGATCGAGTTGACGATCCCACCGTCCACGAAGTGCTCTCCGGAGATCTCCATCGGCGGCAGCAGCCCCGGCACGGCCGAGCTGGCCAGCACCGCGTCCACCAGCGGCCCGCTGTCGAACCAGTGCTCGGCGGCCCGCTCGATGCTCGCCGCGCAGCACCGGAACGGAATCTTCAGCTCGCCGAACGTGGTGTGCTCGCCGATCTCGCTCTCCAGCAGCCGGCGCAACGGCATCGGCGAGTGCAGGTGGGTCCGCGCCGCGAACCGTCGCAGCTGCCGGCCCACCGAGTCGCCGTAGACCGCGGCCGCTTCCGGCGACGTCCAGAGCCGCACAAGACGGTCGGTGACCGATTCGCTGGGGTCGGCCGCGACCAGGGCGCCGTTCACCGCGCCGATCGACGTGCCGATCACCATGTCCGGTCGGAAACCGGCCCGGAACAGCGCACGGAGCATGCCCACCTCGACAGCCCCGAGTACGCCACCCCCACCGAGCACAAACGCAACCGGACCGTTGACCATGGGTTCATCGTGGCACGCCGCGTCCCCGGCGCCCCGGACCGGTGGGGTCAGAGCCCGATCTGATGCTGGAACGCCGCGGGCATCGGGACCACCATCGACGCCGGTGGCCGTTGCACATCGACCGGGACGCCGATGTCGCTGTATCGCAGCGTCACCTTGTCCAGTCCGTCGGCAACCGCGCCGACGTCGATGACGACACCCGTCAGCCGGTGATGGTCGTCGGTGGTCGCGGTGAACGGGACCGACACCGCGTTCCGGTGCAGGTCGGCCGCCACCTCGTCGGGCGGTGCCACCAGGGCCAACGAGATCGGGCCGAACGACATCCGGTACATCGAGGCCCTGGTGAAGTCGAGGCTTCCGGTGTATTCGCGCGGCCCCACCTTGGTCACGTTGGCGGCGGTGGTGAACATCGTGCCGAGCTGGCCCGGGCCGGCGCCGGTGAGCTGGAGGCGGGTGCGCGCCGGCAAGCTCGCGAGGTCGAGGTGCATCCATCGGCCGTCCGGGGCCTGACCACTTGGGGCGAATGCGCCGTTCGCCATGACGTAGCAGTCCATGTCGATCTGGCGCACCGACAGGCTGGCCGCCTCGCCGGCCACCAGGCTGACGTTGATCCGGTGATGCGCGATGTCCATGGCGCCGTCGATGCCGACGCCGGCCAGCGTCGTCATCCGGACTCGCAGGGGCGTACCGCCGAGATGAGCCGCGGCGACCTGAAGATCCTCGGAGGGGCGCTGCGAAACCTGCGCCCCGAAGGCCAGCAGAATCATCCCGGCGGATACGAAACCCGCTATCGCCAGCCGTCGCCCGTTCATGAGTGCCCCCGATCAGTGCGGGATGTCCACTCCGGACGGTAGCGATGCCCTACCAGGGCGTGATCAGCACGAAACTTGATATGCCGGGCACGTCCGATGTTGCACGAAGCGTCACGCGAGGCGCTTCAGCAACGCCTCACCGACCGCTTCGGCGGAGGCCGGGTTCTGCCCGGTGATGAGGTTGCCGTCGACCACGACGTGCGAGGACCAGGCCGCCCCGCCCTCGAACGTGGCGCCGGCCTGGCGCAGCCTCGTCTCCAGCAGCCACGGCGCCTGGTCGGCCAGCTGGGCCTGCCGCTCCTCCTCGTCGATGAACGACGTCATCCGCCGGCCGCGGAACAACCAGCTGCCGTCCGGTGCCCCGGCCGGCAGGAACGCGGCCAACCCGTGGCACAGCGCGACGACGGTCTTGGTCTGGTCGGGCAGCATGGCCTCCAGCACCCGGGCGATGTCCGGGTTGACCGCCAGATCCTGCATCGGTCCGTGCCCGCCGGGGATCAGCACCACGTCGAAAGCGGCCGGGTCCACGTCCTCAAGCCGGGCCGGCTTCTCCAGCACGCCGGCGAGCCCGTCCAGGTAGCCGCGGATCTCGTCGGTGTCGACGCTCTTCTGGTCCGCCACCGGCACCCGGCCGCCCGGTGTGGCCACGGTGATATCCGCGCCGGCCTCCGCCAGCATGCGGTACGGCGTGACGAACTCCTCGGCCCAGAAGCCGGTCGGGTGCTGGGTGCCGTCGAGCCAGGTCCAGACGCGTGCGGACGACAAAACGATTAATACGGACGCCATGTGTTCCTCCATTCGAAGCCTGACTCGACCGTACGAGCCGGGAACCGAACCGGTTATGCCGGATGGAGATATCCGCTTCGGCGTACGCTCGCGAACGTGATCGACCTGCGGCATCTCAGCACCTTCGTCGCGGTGGCCGAGGAGGGCAGCTTCTCCCGGGCCGCCGACCGGTTACGAATCGCCCAGTCGGCGGTCTCCCGGACGATCCGCGACCTGGAACGCGACCTCGGCCGGCAGCTCTTCGACCGCAGCACCCACCACGTCGCGCTGACCCAGGCCGGCCACGCCACGCTGGACAGCGCCCGCGCCGCGCTGGCCGCGGTCGACACGTTGCGTGTCACCGCCGACGACGCGGGCGACTGCATCCGCTGCCCGCACGACGGGCAGAAGAACGGCCTGGTGGAGGCGTTCTAGACGAGTAAGTCCTAAGCCGAGTCAGTGGCCGCAGGCGCGTCAATGGCCGCCAGGCGCGTCAATGGCCGCAGGCGCGTCAGTGGCCGCCAGGCGCGTCAATGGCCGCAGGCGCGTCAGCGATCTGATCACCGTCCAACCGCCAGCGCCCGCCACCCGTCTCGCATATCCGATATTTCCGGATATTTCTTGGTTCGGCTGGGCCGTTGGACGGGCGGGCCCGGCGCGCAGCCGCGCGGCGCTTCCATTCCGTGAGACGGGTGACCGCCTGCTGAGACCCGCGCCCGCATCATGGACCGACCGTCCGCAATGTGAGACCCGCGTCCATTGTAGAGAATACTTTTGTCCTATAACGCGGCTTTCGCCCGGCAGCTTTTTCCGGTCGAATGTGAACCTTGGAGAGTTGTGGCTCGTATGTGGGCGCAACTCTCCAAGGTTCACAAAAATCCACGATGTGACCGCGGTGTCCACATAGCGGGACCCCGAGCCGCGAACCGCGAACGGATCGGCACAGCGCCTCAGCCCCTGGTACCACCGCGGCACCGCAGCCCCGCAGCCCCGCAGCCCCGCAGCACCGCAGCACCGGGACACCGGGACACCGGGACACCGGGACACCGGGACACCGGGACCAGATCACTCGCCGCCTACCACCACGGTTAGGACTTACTCGTCTAGGGGAGGTTCTTCACGTAGGCGCCGTTCTGGTTCTGGAACTCCCAGCCGTAGAACTTGTCCCAGTTGATCGACCACGTCATCAGGCCGCGGAAATTCGGGTTGGTGCCGCTGCGCGGCGCGTAGGAACCGCAGTTCGTGGCGCGGACCAGGCAGTTCACCGCCTGCTGCACCGCGGCCGGCGCCACATAGCCGTTGCCGGCGCTGACCGAGCTGGGCGCGCCGAACGCCACCTGGTCCTCGCGCAGTGCCGGGAAGAGGTTCGCGGTGTTGCCGGCGACCGGGAAGCCGGCCAGCAGCATGTCGGTCATCGCGATATGGAAGTCGGCGCCGCCCATCGAGTGGTACTGGTTGTCCAGTCCCATGATCGAGCCGGAGTTGTAGTCCTGGACGTGCAGGACGGTGAGGTCGTTGCGCAGCGCGTAGATCACCGGAAGGTACGAGCCGGCCCGCGGATCCTGGCCGCCCCACGGACCGGAGCCGTAGAACTGGTAGCCGAGCTGGACGAAGAACGTCTCCGGCGCCATGGTCAGCACGAAGCCGGCGCCGTACCGCGACTTGAGTGAGCGGATCGCCGCGATCAGGTTGACGATGACCGGCGTGGTCGGGTTCTTGAAGTCGGTGTCGCCGGTGTTCAGCGACAGCGAGTGACCCTCGAAGTCGATGTCGATGCCGTCCAAGCCGTACCTGTCGATGATGGCGCTCACCGAGCTGACGAACTTGTCCCGCGCCGCGGTGGTGGTGAGCTGCACCTGCCCGTTCGCGCCGCCGATCGAGAGCAGGACCTTCTTGCCGGCCGCCCGTTTCGCCCGGATCGCCGCGATGAAATCGGCCTCGGACTCGACGCCCGCGCATTCCGAGGCGGGGCACAGGGTGAAGCGGATGTCACCCGACGTGGCGCTGGTCGGCTCGCCGAAGGCCAGGTTGATGATGTCCCAGTTGGCCGGCACGTCGGCCATTCGCAGATAGCCGGACCCGTTAGCGAAGCTGGCGTGCAGGTAACCGATCAGCGCGTGCTTGGGCAGCCCACCGACGGGCGGCTGGGTGGGCGGCGGCGTCGGTGGCGTCGTGGGCGGCGTGCTCGGAGGCGTTGTAGGCGGCGTGGTCGGAGGCGTTGTAGGCGGCGTGGTCGGCGGAGCCGTCGGGGGATTTGTCGGATTTGTGCCGCCGCCGCATGTGCCGCCGTCGGCCCAGACATCCCACTGCCCCGAATGTGTCGAGGGCGCCTCGTTCTGGGTCCACCACTTGGCGGTGTAGTTGTGGCCGCTCTGCGAGGCGACGCCGCCCTGCGTGTAGACGGCGCTCGCGCTCCACGCCGGCGCGCACGCGGCCGCGGCACTGGCGGAGGTAGCGAGGTAGGAGGTGGTGCCGGCAGCCGCGAGCACCGTAGCCATGGCGAAGATCATCGATCGGCGCATGGCCAATTATTAGGACTGTTAACTGTAAATGTAAATAGATGGACGCGAATTAGGGAGCCTGCGCTCCATCGGTCTCCGGCGGCGTCGGCTCGGTCGTCGGCGGCTCGGTGGTGGGCTCCTCGGTGTCCGGCGGCGTCGTCTGCGGCGTCGTGGCCGGAGGCTGACGCGGGGTCGTCGGGTTTGACGTCGGCGGCCGCCTCGTCGGCGTGCGCGTCGGTCGCACCGTCGACTCGGTCCGCGTCGAGGTGGGGTCGCCGGGAGCGGTCGGCTCGAGCGTCACCGACGGTGCGTCCACTGTGGCATCCGGCGAGGGCGGGAGGCTCGGCTCGACTGTCACGTCCGTCGACGGCACGCCCGAATCGGCCGGGAACGGCGCCTCGATGCCCGCCTGCGCGGGCGAAGACTCCGGCACCGCGTCTCCGCAGCTCACCGTGCCGGCGTGGGGCACCGCGGCACCACCGGCGGTCACCGTGCCGGCGTGGGGCACCTTTTCACCATCGGCGGTCACCGTGCCGCCGTGGGGCACCGCGGCACCGACGGCGGTCACCGTCCCGCGCGCCGACGTCGCGGTCTCCGGCTCCACCGCGAACACGGCGGGGCCCGAATTGACCACCGCACCCTTCGCGCGGGAGACGGTCAACTTCAACGGTTCGTACGCCCCACTGGTGCTGGACGTGTCCGCCACCAGGCGCCCGCCGTCCACCTTGACCGTGCCCGACGGCGTCTGATGCCGCCCGGCGCCGGTGGCCAGCGCGCCGATCTCGACGCGCGAGCCGGAACAGAGCCGCGCGACCGCCCCGCCCTTGAACGTCAGCCGGGCCAGCGCGTCCCCGCCGACCACGACCTGGTCCGACGTCCGCAGATAACGCGTGGCGCCGGCGGACAGCGACACCTGCTCACCACCGATCAGTACCGTGATCCGTCCGGTGTCGACACTGAGCCGCACCTGGTCGGTCGGCATCTCGGCCCACGCCGGCCCGGCCCGGAAGGACATGCCGGTCAGCACCAGCGCCAGGATCAGTAACGCCGCGGTCGCCCACCACAGGCGCTTCTCGAACGCGGCGTCCCGGCCCGGGTCGGCCGGCTCCAACGGAGGCTCGGCCGGCACCGCCAGCGGCGGATACATCCCCCCGCCGGGGGCGCCCGGACGCAGCGCGCGATTCGAGGTCACCGGCATCGGCGAGCCGGGCGGACGGGCCCCGACGAGCGGCGGCAGGTCGGACGCGTCGGGCAGCATCCACAGGCGTACCGGAGTGCGGGTTTGCGCGACCATGCCGGGATGGCCCTCGCCGACCGGGCCGACCAGCGTGCCGCGCCGCAGCTCGACACCGCCGTCCAGGGCGATCACCCCGGACTCGACGACCACCGCGTGCGTGGGACCGTGCAAAACGACCGGCGCGCCCGCCTCCAGGTCGGCTGGATGGGCCGACGCGACCAGCGCGAGCCGCTGGTCGACCGACAGATCGGCGAGCGCGGGCGTGTCCGCGAACAGCATTTCCGCCTCGGCCCGGTCCGGAAACGGCGGGCCGGGCAGCGGTCCGACCACGGTCGCCACGGTCGCCGCCGGAATCGCGAGCAGGCTGGTGCCGGAGGTGTGCCAGTCGAGCTGCGCCGCCCGGCCGGTCAGCGCGTCGGCGAGCCCGACCACCCCGCCCGGGCCGGCGCGGTGCCGGATCGTGCCGGGCGTGTCTCCCGGCCGGCGGGCCGCCATCGCGCCCTCGACCACCACGTAGACGGCGGCCTGAGCGGCACCGGCGCGCACGATCTGCCGGCCGGTCGGCGGATGCTCCCAGCGCGCCCGGGCGGCCAGGTCACGCAGCGCGGCCTCGGGAAGTCCACCGAGGTCGGACGAGCGCAGCGCGGCCAGCCGCAGCGACTCGTCATCACGCCGGGAACGGCCGGACCACCAGCGGCTCAGGCGGGCGAGCAGGAAACCGGCCGCGGGGGCGGCGACGCCCAGCACGATCAGCAGGAACAGCAGCGCGCCGAAGACGCCGTCGTGCCACAGACCCGTGGCCAGGCCGGAGATGCGGTCGGACCACACCAGGACGGTCAATGCCACGGCGAAGGCCAGCCACGCGACGGTGAGATATCCGTACAGGGAAATGAGGCGGCCCTCGCGGTCGAGCGACGACCACCGGGGTCCGCGGCCGCGCAGCCGGCCACTCACCCAGGCGAGAGCACGCGCGCGCAGCTGCGGGATCTCCAGCCAGTCGGTCAGCAGATAGTGCCCGTCGAGTGGCAGCAGCGGGCTGAGCCGGAAGAACGCGTTCAGGTAGAAGAGGAAAGCAATCTTGAAGGTGAGCCCGGCGAGGAACGGCAGGGCCAGGCCGACGAGCTGGGCGAGACCGGCGAACAGGACGGCGCCGAGCGGACCGGCCGCGGAGACGAGCAGGCGGGCGCGGCGGCCGGCCATCCAGACGTCGCTGGTGTCCACGAAAAGCGACGGAACGCCGAACGAGAACAGCAGTCCGGCCGCGGGCACCTCACGGCGCCCGTGTTTGACGGCCAGCGCGCGGGCCAGGTGATACACGGCCAGCACGCCGACGTTCAGCACGACCAGCAGGATCGCGCCGGCCAGGTAGGACCCGCCGCCGGCCAGGAACAGCGATCGACTGCCGCGCGACCACGTCGTGGTGAACAACGCGAGGCCGAGCACCGCCAGCACCGCGGTCAGCACGGCGCCCGTGCGGTTGAAGAAGGCCGCGCCGCCCGCCCGATAAAGCGCCGTGATGATCCGGTCGGCCCGGACGACGAAGCCGCGGGCGGGGCGCGGCGGCAGCGGTTTGCGGTACGGCTCGCGCAGCGGGCGGAAGGCGTCGCGCGGCAGGTCGGCGAGCATCCGGTTGCCGGCCAGATCGGCGACCACCCGGTGCACCTGGTCGGGTGCGAGCCGCCCGGCGATGCGGGCGAACTCGGCCACCAGCAGGGTCACCGTGAACCCGCCGTCCATCAGCAGCGCGATCTGCCACTCCTCGGGGGTGAGCCGCAGATAGCCGGCGCGGGCACCGTCGTCGGGCGAGCGCAGCATGATGTAGTCGTTGCCGCGCGCGCCGGTGAGCCGCACCGCCTCGATCCCGGCCCGCAGCACCGGACGCGCCCGCGCCGGGTTGAGCCGATCGACGACCGCACCCCACAGCCCGGGGTCCACCGGACCGGACGGCTCGGCCGGCGCACGCCCGGCCAAAGCCTCCCAGACATTCATCCCGGTATCGACGTACGTCAACTGAGGATGCCTCTCCCGCAACGCGCCGGACCGCACGAAGGCGCTGCCCACCGCGGGCGACCACCGCCGGCGGCGAAATGGAGAGTAGGCGGTCCGCCGCCGGGAAAGCGAGTCCCCCTGGCGCGAATGGACAAAAAGCGTACGGCGGGTGAGTGGCAACCCCCTTGCCACGCACCCGCCGTACCGGGAGGAGAAGTCTTACTGGGACTCGGCGAGAGTCACCGTCACCTGCTTCTCGGCGCCGTCCCGGGTGAAGGTGATGGTCATCTTCTGCCCGACCGTGCCGGACTGCACCAAGCCGACCAGATCGTCCGAATCGGACACCGTCTTGCCGTCGACCTTGGTGATCACGTCGCCCTGCTGGAGGCCGGCCTTGGACGCCGCGCTGTTCGGCGTGACGCTGCTGACCAGGGCGCCGCCGTTCTCCGCGGCGGCGACGCTGACCCCGAGCGCCGGGTGGCTGACCTTCTTGCCGGCCATCAGCGCGTCGGCGACCTGCCGCGCCTTGTCACTGGGGATCGCGAAGCCGAGGCCGATGTTGCCGGAGCCCTGGCCCTGGGTGGCGATCGCCGAGTTGATGCCGATGACCTCGCCGTTCGTGTTGACGAGCGCGCCACCGGAGTTACCCGGGTTGATCGGGGCGTCGGTCTGCAGCAGGCCGGACATCGTGGTCGAGGTGCCCTGCTGCTGTTGCTGCTGGCCACCGCCGAAGGGCTGGCCCTGATCCTGGCCCTGCTGGTCGTCCTCGCTCTGCGACTGGATCGTGCGGTCCTTCGCGCTGACGATGCCCGCGGTGACCGAGCCCTCCAGGCCGAGCGGGCTGCCGATCGCCAGGACCGTGTCGCCCACCTGCATCTTCGCGCTGCTGCCGAACTTCGCGGCCTGCAGGCCGGACGCGCCGTTCACCTGGACCACCGCGAGGTCGGTCCGCGGGTCGGTGCCCACGATCCGGGCGGTGGACTTCTTGCCGTCGGCGAAGATGACCGTCACGGTGCTGCCCTCGGCGGTCGCGACCACGTGATTGTTGGTCACGATGAACCCGTCGGCGGTGAGCACCACGCCGGAGCCCTCACCGTTCTGCGTCGTGATCGAGACGACGCTGTCCTGCACCGCCGAAGCGATCTGCGCCAGCGAGGAGCGGTCCACCACGCGGGTGACCGACGAGTTACCGGTCTGCACCGCGGGAACCGAACCGTTGTCGTCGAAGGCCATCGCCGTCGCGGCACCGACACCCCCCGCGCCTAACGCGATCACCACGGCCGCGGCGGCGCCGAGTAAGACCTTGCGGCGGCGATCCGAGCGCGGCGGCGCCTGCACGGCGGCGCCGACCGGGGCGGCCCAGACCGGCTGCGCGTCGCTGCTGGGCCAGGTGGCGGTGGTGCCGTCCGGGCCGGCCGGGGGCGGTGGGGTCTGGCCGCCGCCGGCGGCGTGCTGCGCCGCGTGCTGCCAGTTCGCGTAAGCGGACTGCGGGTATTGCGGGGTGGCCTGCGGATACTGCTGGTAAGCCTGGGTGGGCTGCGGATAGCCCGGGTGCCACGGCGTCTGCGGCTGCTGCTGCCACGGGCTGGCCGGCGGCTGCGGGCCGGTCGCGGGCTGGGCGCTGGCCGGCGGCATCTGCGCGCCGGCCGCCGGGGCGGCCCACTCACCGGTCGCGGGAGAGGCCCACTCACCGGAGGCGGGAGTGGCCCACTCACCGGTCGCGGGCGAGGCCCACTGCGGGGCGCCGGACTGAGACTGCGCCGGCGGCGCGGTAGTCGGCTCCACCGGGACGGTCGGGTCCTCCGGGGCGGGCGGCTCCTCGGACGACTGCGCCTCCGGGCGGGGGCCCGGGACGGCGGCGTCCTCGCGCTGCGGGTCGGTCTCGTTCTCGTTCATGTCCACAACATTGCCCCGTCGTTCTCGTACCGGCCTGTGTTAGCCCTGGATGTTTTCTGTGAACCCCCGTCCAACCACCCCGCCCACCACCCCGGAGCGGACTAAAGGCCCTGCTCGTTGAGCGTGGGCAACGTGACCTTGAAGGTGGCGCCCTGCCCAGGCTCGCTGATCACCTCGACCGACCCGTGATGTGAACGAACGATTGCGGCCACGATCGCCAGCCCCAGACCCGTGCCGGTGGCGGCGCGGTCGGTGTGCCGGGTGCGGGCCTCGTCGGCGCGGTAGAAGCGCTCGAACACCCGCGCCCTCTGCTCGTCGGACAAACCGGGGCCGGTGTCGGACACTTCGACCACCGCGCGGTTGCCCGGCTCGGCGTACAGCCGCAGCGTCACGTCCGCGGCCGGCGGCGTGTGGACCAGCGCGTTCGTCATCAGGTTGCCGATCACCTGCCGCAGCCGGGCGTCGTCGCCGTACGCCACGAGCTGCTCCGGGCTGTCGCGCACCTCGAGCTTGATGGTGCGTTCCGGCGCCGTCGCCTGGGCGGCCTCGACCGCGTCCAGCGCCAGCACCGGCAGCTCCACCGGGGCCAGCGTCAGCGGGCGTTCCCGGTCCAGGCGGGCCAGCAGCAACAGGTCCTCGACCAGCAGGCCCATCCGCGCGGCCTCGTCCTCGATGCGCCGGACCAGGCCGGCCACGTCCTCGTTGCGGGTGACGGCACCCTGGCGGTACAGCTCGGCGAAGCCGCGGATGGTGGTCAGCGGCGTCCGCAGCTCGTGCGAGGCGTCCGCGACGAACTGCCGCATCTTCGCCTCCGAGCGCACCGCCCGCGACTCCGAGGCCTGCGCCGACTCGGCGGCGTCCCGGGCCACCACCTCAGCCGCCCGCGCCGCCGTCTCGGACTGGGCGCGCGCGATGAAGGCCGCCTCGATCTGGGCCAGCATCGCGTTCAGCGCGCGCGACAGCCGGCCCAGCTCGGTGGTCGGTTCGCCGTCGTGCTCCTCCGGATCGGGGACACGCTGGGTCAGGTCGCCCGCCCCGATCGCCGCCGCGGTGCGTTCTATCTGGCCGAGCGGGATCAGGCTCTGCCGGACGATCGCCGCGCCGACCGAGGCCAGCGCGATCAGCACGCCGACGCCGACCAGCACGTCCACCCAGACGAGCCAGGTGATCGCCTTCTCGATGACGGAGAGCTTCTCAGCGACCTGGATGACCGTGCCGTTGGGGCTGACGGTGACCACGACCCGCCAGTAGACACGCCCGCTCGACGAACGCACCGTGTATGGGTTGTCCATCACCTGATACACGTTGTTGAGGCCGGTGACGAGCGGGGGCACGTCCGTCGGGCTGAGCTTGCTGTCGCCGGCCTTGCTGCCGCCGACCCCGTCGATCGTGCTCAGCGAGACGTAGTAGTCGCTGGGAATCGTGAGTTTGGCGCTTTGCGTGCCGGCCAACGTCTGCGCGTAGATCTTGATGGACTCATCGAGGCGCCCCAGCAGATAGTTGTGCAGGGCATACGTGCTCGCCGAACTGATCAGGGTGAGCGCGGCAAACACCAGGACCAGCACGGACGCGACTAGTTTGGTCCGGAGCGACACTCGGCGCAGATTGGGCTGCGCCGGTATCGATCGACGGACCCGCTCGGTGAGGGTCACCTGAACTCAGACGGCCGGTTTGCGCAGCACATAGCCGACCCCGCGCAGCGTGTGGATCAGGCGCGGCTGGACGTTGTCCACCTTGCGCCGCAGATACGAGATGTACGACTCGACGATGTTGTCGTCGCCGCGGAAGTCGTACTTCCACACGTGGTCGAGGATCTGCGCCTTGGAGAGCACCCGGTTCGCGTTGAGCATCAGGTAGCGCAGGAGCTTGAACTCGGTCGGCGACAGCTGGACGCGCTGACCGGCGCGATAGACCTCGTGGGTCTCCTCGTCGAGCTCGAGGTCGGCGAAGACGAGCCGGGACGGTTCGTCCTCACCCTGCGTCGTGCGGCGCAGCACCGCCCGGATCCGGGCGGTGAGCTCCTCGAGACTGAACGGCTTGGTGACGTAGTCGTCGCCGCCGAGGGTGAGACCACGGATCTTGTCGTCGGTCGCGTCGCGTGCGGTCAGGAAGACCACCGGCGTGCGCTGGCCGCCCTCGCGCATGAGCCGGATGACCTCGAAACCGTCGAGGTCGGGCAGCATCACGTCGAGAACGACGAGGTCAGGAGTGGAATTCTTCGCCGCGCTGACGGCCGCACTACCGGTGGTGGCGGTGCTGACGTCGAACCCGGCGAAGCGCAGGCTGGCGGACAGCAGCTCGAGGATGTTCGCGTCGTCCTCGACGACGAGCAGCTTTGCCTCACTCTGCTTGGGCTGGGTCTGAACGGCCATACGGCCAATTGTTTAACAGTGCACTGCAGCTCCGCTGCACACTGGCTGAAAGTTTTCTGAGAACGACCTACGCGGCGAGGCGATAACCGGACACTCGCATCGACGACTGGGCCGCGCGGGCGAGAATCTTGCGGCTGGCGTCCGGGACCGGGCGCAGCGCCGGCGCGGTAACCAAGGTCACCGTCAGCGACCGTAGCGCGGACACCCGGCGCAGGGAAGCCCACAGCGTGTCGTCACCGATGAACGCCGCCGCGGTGGTGTCGTAGAGGATCGAGGCCGGCACCACCGGGGCGCCCGCGTCGATGGCGGCCTGGAACAGCGCCGGCCGGAACCGCCCATGGCTCGTGCCGCAGTAGGTAGTGCCCTCCGGGAAGGCGGCGACCGTGCGCCCGGCCCGGAGCGCGGCGGCCACCTCGGCCACCGTGCCGGGCAGCGCCTTGGGCCGCGACCGGTCGATGAAGATCGCCCCGGACAGCTTGGTCAGCACGCCGATGCCCGGCCACGCGCCGACCTCACCCTTGGCCACCAGGCTGGCCGGCGACGTCGCCAGCAGCACCACGATGTCCAGCCACGAGACGTGGTTGGCGACGACCAGGCTGCCGGGCCGCAGCGCCGGACCACGTCGCTCCACCCGGACGCCGAACGCCGCGAGCATGGCCCGCGAGACGAGCCGGAGACCGGCGCCGCGGAAGAGCGGCACCAGCACGAAGCCGCTGAGCAGGACGACCGCCGCGGCCACCAGGCGGGCGGCCTGCCGGATCGGCGACGCCACCCGGTCGGCGCCGTCGCGGCACTGGTCCCCGCAGCCGGAGACGGGTTGCCACATCATCGTTCCGCTCCCAGGAAGTGCCGGCGGTACCGCGGGTCGAGCCGGTCCATCGAGAACAGGACGTAGAAGTCGACGCAGTTGAAGTCCGGGTCGTAGGCCGGCTCGCCGCACACCCAGCTGCCCAGCCGCAGGTAGCCCTTGAGCAGCGCGGGCGGCTGCACCTTGGGGTCGCCGACCAGGTCCGTCTCGGCCAGCCAGTTCCGGCGTGGGGTGACCCGTAAAGCGGGCGGCGACATGTGCTTGCCCTGCACCCGGGCCCACACGCCGGCGGCCAGTGCGCCGCCGTCGTCCAGCGGCACCGAGGCGCAGCCGCCGAGCCAGCGCAGGTTGTTCAGGTGCATGTACCGGGCGATGCCGGCCCACATCAGGTTGATCACCGAGCCGTTGCGGTGGTCCGGGTGCACGCAGGAGCGTCCGGTCTCGACCAGTTGGTCGCGCATCGGGCTCAGCGCGCTCAGGTCGAACTCGGCGTCGCTGTAGCGGCGCCCGGCCCGTTCGGCTGCCTTGGGGGGAAGCATCCGGTAGGTCCCGACCACGTCGCCGGTCGCGTCGTCGCGCACGATCAGGTGGTCGCAGTACTGGTCGAAATCGTCGACGTCCCGTCCGTCGATCACGGTGGACAGGCGGGCGCCGAGTTCCCCGGCGTAGATGTCGTGGCGCAGCCGTTGTGCGGCGGCGACCAGACTCTCGTCGTCGGCGATCAGCAGTGAATAGCCGGTGGTGCCGGTGGGGGCGGGGGCGGTCAGAAGAACGGCCATGTGATCTGTGTAACGACAACAACTGCCGATGGAATGTCGCGTCTGGTGGGGATTGATGTCGGAAACGTGAACGTGTTGTGCGAGCCTTCCAGGATGGATGCCTTCAGTCAGGTTCAGGGTGGCGGGCGGGGCGGTTGGACGGAGATTCCGGCACGGTTCAACGGGCCGCCCGGCACCGGCAACGGCGGCTGGTCGGCCGGCACCTTCGCGATCGCCGCCGGGGCCCGTCCCGGTGGGCCCGCGATCGAGGTGACCCTGCGGATGCCGCCGCCGCTGGACACCGAGCTCACGGTGGCCGGCGGCTCGGTTCGCCACGGGGCGGCGCTGGTCGCCGAGATGACCGCGGCCGACGGCGAGTTGATCCCGGTCGAGGCCGTCGACGCGGGAACCGCCGCCGAGGCGTCGCGCCACTACGCGGGGTTCACCCGGCACCCGTTTCCCACCTGCTACGTGTGCGGCCCGCAACGGTCCGACGGGTTGCGGATCTTTCCCGGGCCGCTGGGTGACGGGCGTACGGCAGCGCCTTGGATCGTGCCGGACGAGGTCGAGCTGACCACGGTGTGGGCCGCGCTCGACTGCCCCGGCGGCTGGACCGCCATCCAGAACGGCCGGACGTACGTGCTCGGCCGGATCGCCGCGTCCGTCGACGAACTGCCCTCGCCCGGTGAGGCGTGTGTCGTGGTCGGCGAGGCCACCGAGATCGAGGGCCGCAAGGCCAAGGTCAATTCCACCCTGTACGCCCCCGGCGGCCACCGCATCGCCACCGCACGGGCCACCTGGATCGCCACGACCTAGTACCTTGGTGCGAACCGCTGCGGAGGGAGCCTCGTCGATGGGTAGCCCGGTCACCGACGAGATCGTCGTCGAGCGTCTGAGCAAGCAGTACAAAAAGCTGCGCGCGGTGGACGACCTTTCCTTCCGGGTCCGCCCGGGCCGGGTCACCGGGTTCCTCGGGCCCAACGGCGCCGGCAAGACGACCACGCTGCGGATGCTGCTCGGCCTGGTGACACCGACGGCCGGCACGGCCACCATCGGCGGCCGGCGCTACGTGGATCTCGCCGACCCGACCCGCCGGGTGGGCGCCGTGCTGGAGGCGTCCAGCGCGCACCGCGGCCGCACCGGGCGCAACCACCTGCGGATGATCTGCCTGGCCGCGGGCCTCCCCCAGCAGCGGGCGGACGAGGCGCTGGCGCTGGTCGGGCTGACCCCGGCCGCGAACCGCAAGTTCAAGGGCTACTCGCTGGGCATGAAGCAGCGGATGGGCATCGCCGCCGCGATGCTCGGCGACCCGCGGGTGCTGATCCTCGACGAGCCGGCCAACGGCCTGGACCCGGAGGGCATCCGCTGGATGCGTGACCTGCTCAAGGCGCTGGCCGCCGAGGGCCGCACGATCCTGGTCTCCAGTCACCTGCTGGCCGAGATGCAGCTGCTCGCCGACGACGTGGTGATCGTGGCGGCCGGCCAGCTGATCCGCCAGGGCCCGGTCGATGAGGTGCTCGGCTCGATGGGCTCGGCCCAGGTGCGGGTGCGCACCCCGCAGCCGCAGGAGCTGGCCGCCGCGCTCGACCCGCTCAACGCGACGGTGTCCCCGCAGCCGGACGGCTCGCTTCTGGTCAGCGGTGCCGACCCGGCCCAGATCGGGCACGCGGCCTTCACCGCCGCGGTCGAGCTGCACGAGCTGACCGGCGAACGTGGCGACCTCGAACAGGTCTTCCTGCAGCTCACGGCCGGAAAGGCGGGCATCCGTTGAACAACCTCATCCGCGCCGAGTTGTTCAAGGTCCGCACCACCTCGCTCTGGTGGATCATGGGGATCATCCTGGTTCCCCTGTACGCGGCGAGCCTGCTCGCCAACTGGGCGCAGGCGAACGCCACGGTGCCGGACGGCGGGGTGAGCGACACCCAGCGACAGCAGATCGAGGCGGCGCTGAACCCCATCAACGTGGCGACCAACCTGTACACCAGCGGTCAGTTCTTCGGCGTGCTCATCGTGCTGCTGCTCGCCGCGATCATGGTGACCAGCGAGTTCTTCTACCTGACCGCGACCGCCACCTTCCTGGTCACCCCGAAGCGGGAATCGGTCATCCTGGCGAAGTTCGCGGCCGCCGTGGTGATCAGCCTGATCGTCTGGGCGTTCACCACGATCCTGAATCTGATCTTCGTACCGTTGATCATGAATCAGCTCGATCTGAGTAACCAGCTCGGCGAACCGGCGGTGTGGCGCGCGATCGCGTTGAACGCGCTCGCCTTCATCCTGTGGGGCGTACTGGGCGTGGGCGCGGGCGTACTGATCAAGAACCAGCTCGCCGCGACATTGATCCTGGCCATCACGTACACGGTCGGCACGTCCGCGGTCGGATTGATCTTCTTCCTCCTCACCGAGAACGTGGCCCGCTGGATCGAGAACCTCCAGGTATTGATCCCGACCTCCGCCTCCCAGCTCATGATCAGCGGAACTGACCTGCCCGGGAACCCGCCTCGGTTCGTCGGCGCATTGGTCCTCGTGGCGTACGCGGTGCTCGGTGGTGTCGTCGGTACGGTCCTTACCAAGCGCCGCGACATCAGCTGATCAACACCGGACGTGCGATCGGAAGATCGGGTCCCACGGCGTAGCCTGGTTCCCGAATCCTTCCCGTCCCATGTGACGAAACAGTCGCGTGCTGACAAACACGGTGAAAGAGGCGAACACGGAAGTGTCGACCCAGCAGACTTCGCAAGACAACCCACTCGCGGACTTCGGTCCCAACGAGTGGATCGTCGACGAGATGTACCAGAGATACCTGGCCGACCCCACGAGTGTCGACCCGGCCTGGCACGATTTCTTCGCGGACTACAAGCCGGCGATGGCCACGGGTTCGATCGTTTCTCCGGACGAGGCTAAGGCCGCGACCGCGACAGCCACCGCGGCCCGGGCGGGCACCGACGCCCCCGCAGCCGCGACGGTCGCGCCGGTCAAGCCGGCCGTTCCGGCCGAGCCGGCCAAGGCTCCGGCGGCCAAGCCGGCCCCCGCTGCGAAGCCCGCCGTCAACGGCAAGGCGCCCGAGGGTGCCAAGGTCACCACCATCCGCGGCGTCGCCGCCAAGATCGTGCAGAACATGGACGCCTCGCTCGAGGTGCCGACCGCCACCTCGGTGCGCGCGGTGCCCGCGAAGCTCATGGTCGACAACCGCATCGTGGTCAACAACCACCTCGCCCGCGGGCGCGGCGGGAAGGTCAGTTTCACCCACCTCATCGGCTGGGCCATGGTCCGCGCGGTCATCGCGCACCCCGAGATGAACTACTCGTACGCCGAGGTCGACGGCAAGCCGGCGCTGGTCCAGCCCGAGCACGTCAACCTGGGTATCGCGATCGACCTGCAGAAGAAGGACGGCTCCCGCGCGCTGGTCGTCCCGTCCATCAAGAACTGCGAGACGATGGACTTCCGCAAGTTCTGGCAGGCGTACGAGGACGTGGTCCGCCGCGCCCGCCGCAACGAACTGACCATGGACGACTACGCGGGCACCACGATCTCGCTGACCAACCCCGGCGGCATCGGCACGGTGCACTCGATCCCGCGGTTGATGACCGGCCAGAGCGCGATCATCGGGGTCGGCGCGATGGAATATCCCGCTCCCTACGCGGGCATGAGCGACGAGACCCTGGCCGACCACGGCGTCAGCAAGGTGACGACGCTGACCAGCACGTACGACCACCGGGTCATCCAGGGCGCGCAGTCCGGCGAGTTCCTCAAGTCCATTCACGAGTTCCTGCTCGGCGACCACGGCTTCTACGACGACATCTTCACGTCACTGCGGATCCCGTACGAGCCGGTGCGCTGGGTGCGCGACGTCGCGCGCACGTCCGAGGGCCAGATCGACAAGGCGGCGCGGGTCGTCGAGCTCATCCACGCGTACCGGGTCCGCGGCCACCTGATGGCCGACACCGACCCGCTCGAGTTCAAGATCCGCCGGCACCCCGACCTGGACGTGCTGCAGCACGGCCTGACCCTGTGGGACCTCGACCGCCACTTCCCGGTCGGCGGCTTCGCCGGCAAGCAGAAGATGAAGCTGCGCGAGGTGCTGGGCGTCCTGCGCGACACCTACTGCCGCCGCGTCGGCATCGAGTACATGCACATCCAGGGCCCCGAGGAGCGGCGCTGGATCCAGGACCGGGTCGAGATCAAGTACACGAAGCCGGACCAGGAGGAGCAGAAGCACATCCTCAACCGGCTGAACGCGGCCGAGGCCTTCGAGACCTTCCTGCAGACCAAGTACGTCGGGCAGAAGCGGTTCTCGCTGGAGGGTGGCGAGTCGCTGATCCCGCTGCTGGACGCGATTCTGGAGTCGTCCGCCGAGGCCGGCCTGGACGAGGTGGTCATCGGCATGGCGCACCGCGGCCGGCTCAACGTCCTGGCGAACATCGTCGGCAAGCCGTACGAGAAGATCTTCAACGAGTTCGAGGGTCAGATGGACCCGAAGTCGGCGCACGGCTCCGGCGACGTGAAGTACCACCTGGGCCAGACCGGCAAATACACGACGCCGGACGGCGAGAACGCGACGACGGTCAGCGTCGTCGCCAACCCGTCGCACCTGGAGGCGGTCGACCCGGTGCTCGAGGGCATCGTCCGCGCCAAGCAGGACCGTCTCGACCTCGGCCTGCACGGTTACACGGTGCTGCCGCTGCTGGTGCACGGCGACGCCGCGTTCGCCGGCCAGGGCGTGGTCGCAGAGACGCTGAACCTCTCCCAGCTGCGCGGTTACCGCACCGGCGGCTCGGTGCACGTGGTCGTCAACAACCAGGTCGGCTTCACCACCGCACCGGAGTACAGCCGCAGTTCGCTGTATTCGACCGACGTGGCCCGGATGATCCAGGCGCCGATCTTCCACGTGAACGGCGACGACCCCGAGGCCGTGGTCCGGGTCGCGAAGCTCGCCTTCGAGTACCGCCAGGCGTTCAACAAGGACGTCGTGATCGACCTGGTCTGCTACCGCCGCCGCGGGCACAACGAGGGCGACGACCCGTCGATGACCAACCCCCGGATGTACGAGATCATCGACACCAAGCGTTCGGTGCGCAAGCTCTACACCGAGGACCTCATCGGCCGCGGCGACATCACCCTGGACGGCGCCCAAGAGCAGCTGCGCGACTACCAGTCCCAGCTCGAGCAGGTCTTCAAGGCCACCCGCGACGCGGCCGGCACGCCGCCGCGCCCCCGGGTGATCGCCGAGGAGCCGGAGCCCGAGGTGGACACGGCGGTCGACTCGGCGGCGGTGCGCGCGGTCGGCCAGGCGCACATCGACCTGCCGGAGGGCTTCACCCCGCACAAACGGGTCCAGCAGCTGCTGGAACGCCGCGCCAAGATGTCCGCCGAGGGCAACATCGACTGGGGCTTCGGCGAGCTGGTCGCGATCGGCACGCTGCTCAGCCAGGGCGTCACGGTCCGGCTCGCCGGGCAGGACTCGCGCCGCGGCACGTTCGTCTCCCGGCACGCCTCGGTCGTCGACGCGAAGACCGGCAAGGACTTCCTGCCACTGTCCACGCTGGCCACCGGCAACGCCCGCTTCTTCGTGCACGACTCGCTGCTCAGTGAGTTCGCGGCGATGGGTTTCGAGTACGGCTACTCGGTCGAGAACCCGGAAGCGCTCGTGGTGTGGGAGGCCCAGTTCGGCGACTTCGCCAACGGCGCGCAGTCGATCGTCGACGAGTTCATCTCGGCCGGCGAGGTGAAGTGGGGCCAGCAGTCGTCGGTGGTGCTGCTGCTCCCGCACGGCATGGAGGGCCAGGGCCCGGACCACTCGTCCGCGCGTCCCGAGCGGTTCCTGCAGCTCTGCGCGCAGGACAACATGCGGGTGGCCAACCCGACCACCCCGGCCAACTACTTCCACCTGCTGCGTCGCCAGGCGCTGTCCACCAAGCACAAGCCGCTGGTGGTGTTCTCACCGAAGTCGCTGCTGCGGCACAAGCTGGCGGTGTCCGCGGTCGCCGACTTCACCCACGGCACCTTCCAGCCGGTGATCGGGGACGCCGGGGTCAACGGGACCCCGCTGGACCCGGCGGCAGTCAAGCGGGTGCTGCTGTGCTCCGGCAAGATCTACTACGACCTGTTCCAGGCGCGGGCCGCTCGCGGCATCACCGACACCGCGATCATCCGGATGGAGCAGATCTACCCGCAGCCGGTGGACGAGCTCAAGGCGGTCCTGGCGCAGTACCCGAACGCCGAGGACCACGTGTGGGTCCAGGAGGAGCCGGCCAACCAGGGCGCCTGGTCGTTCGTGGCGCTCAACCTGCTGGAGCACCTCGAGGGGGTGCGGCTGCGCCGGATCTCCCGTCCGTCCGCCGCGGCGCCCGCCGTCGGGTCTGCCAAGATGCATGACGCCGAGCAGACGGCCATGATCGAGGCCGCGCTGCCGCGCCCGTAATTCCGTTATACGAAGGGGCGCCCTCGGGCGCCCCTTCGGCACGCTGGAGGAATCGTGTACTTCACCGATCGAGGCATCGAGGAGCTGGCCGAGCGGCGCGGCGAGGAGACCGTGACGTTCGAGTGGCTGAGCGAGCAACTGCGCACGTTCGTCGACCTCAACCCCGAGTTCGAGACGCCGATCGAGCGGCTGGCGACGTGGCTGGCCCGCGACGACGAGGACGATGAGGGATAGTTCCCGCCCGGTGCGGCGCGTCGAGCGGGATCCGGCCGCGACCGTGGACCGGAAGGCCTGGTGGGCGTCGATCCCGGCGGTGGCCGCGGTCCTCGAGCACGGGCTGAACGTCCCGGCCGGGGTGACCTTCCTGGTCGGCGAGAACGGGTCCGGCAAGTCCACGTTGATCGAGGGCTTGGCCGGGGCGTACGGGCTGAATGCGGAGGGTGGCTCGCGGGGTGCCCGGCACCAGACGCGGGCGAGTGAGTCGCCGCTGGCCGGCGCGTTGCGGGTGATCCGCGGTGCGGGCGGCGGCGGCCACGCCTACTTCCTGCGCGCCGAGACCATGCACGGCCTCTACACCTATCTGGAACAGAACCCGCCGATGCGCGGGCCGAATCTCGACGCCGAGCTGCATCAGAAGAGTCATGGCGAGGGCTTTCTGGACGTGCTGGGCCGTAAGTTCGGCGGGCCGGGCTTCTACCTGATGGACGAGCCGGAGGCGCCGCTCTCGTTCGTCTCGACGCTGGGCATGCTGGGCCGCCTCGACGGTCTTCGCGCCGAGGGCGCCCAGGTGGTCGTCGCCACCCACTCCCCGCTGCTGACCGCGCTGCCCGGCGCGACGATCCTCGAGCTGGGTTCGCACGGGATCCGCAAGGCCACCTGGGAAGAGCTCGACATCGTCGGCAATTGGCGGCGTTTCCTGGACTCTCCGGACACGTTCCTGCGGTCGGTTCTGGGTTATCCACAGGCCAATTCGCGCGACTAGCGACGGCGGTAGGTTGAGGACGTGGCACAAAGCATCTACGTGGCGGGTCTCGAACCAAGCGTCGGGAAGGGAACCGTCGCCCTCGGTCTGGTGGAGTTGCTGTCCCGGCGGGTCGCCCGCATCGGCGTGTTCCGCCCGCTCCTCTCGGCTCGCGACGACGCCCTGCTCACCCTGCTGACCGAGCGTTATCCGGTGGTCGCGCCCTATGCGGATTCGTTCGGCGTCACCGCCGCCGAGGCGAGCGCGCTGGTCGCCGACGGCAAGTGGGAGGAGCTGATCTCCCGCATCGTCGAGCGTTACAACGAGGTCGAGCGCCGGTCCGCGACGGTCGTGGTGATCGGCAGCGACTTCTCCGGCTGGGACACCGACGGCGACGACAAGATGCCCCGCGAGCTGGGCTTCAACGCGCGGCTGGCGACCGAGTTCGGCAGCGTGGTGCTGCCGGTGATCAGCGGTGAGGGGCGTTCGGCCGAGTCGCTCGCGGCGGCCGCCCGCAGCGCGGTCCACTCGTTCACCGACCTGAACGCGACGGTGGTCGCGCTGATCGCCAACAGGGTGAACGGCGATTTCGTCGATCCCGGCCTCCCGGTGCCGTGCTGGGCGATCCCCGAGGTGCCGGCCGTGGGCTCGCCGACCGTGGCCGAGGTGGCCGCCGAGCTGGACGCCACGGTGCTCGGCGGGGCCCTCGACCGCGACGTGCTCGACTACGTGGTCGGCGCCGCGCACGTCCCGGCCGTGCTCGACCACCTGACCGACGGCGCGTTGCTGATCACCCCGGGCGACCGGGCCGACCTGCTCGTCGCCGCGAGTGCCGCGCACGCGGCGGGTAACGTGACGCTCGCCGGTCTCGTGCTGACGCTGGGCGAGTTCCCCGATCCGCGCGCGCTCAAGGTGATCGAGCGGCTGAATACGGGGCTGGCGATGCTCGTGGTGCCCTCGGACAGCTATCACACGATCGCGTCCGCCGCGCGCATCCGGTCCCGGCTCGGCACCGGCACGCCGCGCAAGGTGCAGGCCGCGCTCGGCGCGTTCGAGGAGAGTGTGGACACTGCCGAGCTGGCCCGGCTGCTGGACGTGGCCCGGTCCTCGCGGGTCACCCCGCTGATGTTCGAGAACGATTTGATCGACAAGGCCCGCGCCGACCGTCGTCACCTGGTGCTGCCTGAGGGCTCCGAGGAGCGCATCCTGCGCGCCACCGAGACGCTGCTGCGGCGCGGCGTCGCCGACCTCACGCTGCTCGGCGACCCGGCCGTGATCGAGCGCCGGGCGCGCGAGATCGGGGTGTCCATCGAGGGCGCCCGGGTGGTCGATCCGGAGACCAGCCCGTGGCGCGACGACTTCGCCCCGCGGTATGCGGAGCTGCGCAAACACCGTGGTGTGACACTCGATCTGGCGTACGACGTGGTCCGCGACGTGAATTACTTCGGCACCATGATGGTGTCCGCCGGGCTGGCCGACGGCATGGTCTCCGGGGCGAACCACACGACGGCGGCGACGATCCGGCCGGCCTTCGAGATCATCAAGACGGTGCCGGGGGTGTCGGTCGCGTCCAGTGTGTTCTTCATGCTGCTGGCCGACCGCGTCCTGGTCTACGGGGACTGCGCGGTCAACCCCGACCCGGACGCCGAGCAGCTGGCCGACATCGCACTGTCCTCGGCGGACACTGCCGCGGCCTTCGGCATCGAGCCGAGGGTCGCGATGCTGTCCTACTCCACCGGCAGTTCCGGCGCGGGCGCCGACGTGGAAAAGGTCGCGGCGGCCACCGCCCTGGTCCGCGAGCGACGACCCGATCTGCCGGTCGAGGGCCCGATCCAGTACGACGCGGCCATCGATCCGGCGGTGGCGGCGACGAAGCTGCCGTCGAGCGAGGTGGCCGGCAAGGCGACGGTGTTCGTGTTCCCCGATCTGAACACCGGCAACAACACGTACAAGGCGGTGCAGCGCTCGGCCGGGGCGGTCGCGGTCGGGCCGGTCATGCAGGGGCTGCGGCGGCCGGTCAACGACCTGTCCCGCGGCGCGACGGTAAAGGACATCGTGAACACGGTGGCGATCACGGCGATCCAGGCGGCGGCGCGATGAGCCGGGTGCTGGTGCTCAACAGCGGTTCCTCCTCGGTGAAGTACCGCTTGTTCGACGGCGCGTCGACGGTGGCCAAGGGCCTGATCGAGCGGATCGGCGAGCAGGGCGGCGACGCCCCCGACCACCGCGCCGCGCTGCAGCGGATCATGGACGAGCTCGACCTGGACGACCTGGCCGCGGTCGGGCATCGGGTGGTGCACGGCGGCCCCGCGTTCACCACCGCCACGCTGATCGACGACGACGTGGTGGCGCAGATCGAGGCGGTGGTGCCGCTCGCGCCGCTGCACAATCCGGCCGCGCTCAGCGGGATCGCGGTGGCCCGCAAGCTGCTGCCGTCGGTGCCGCAGGTGGCGGTGTTCGACACGGCGTTCCACGCGACGATCCCGCCGGAGGGCGTGACCTGGGCGATCGACGCGAGCCTCGCCCAGCGGTGGCAGATTCGGCGGTACGGGTTCCACGGGACGTCGCACGCGTACGTGTCGCGGCGGACCGCCGCGTTGCTCGGCCGGCCGGTCGACGACACCAACGTGATCACGCTGCATCTGGGCAACGGCGCGAGCGCCTGTGCCGTGGCGGGCGGCCGCAGCGTGGCGACGACGATGGGATTGTCTCCGCAGGGCGGCCTGGTGATGGGGACGCGCAGCGGCGACGTCGACCCTACCGTGGTCTTCCATCTGCACCGGGTGGCGGGTCTGCCGATCGACGAGATCGAGAATTCGCTGACCCGTCATGCCGGTTTGCTCGGGCTGACCGGTGAGAACGATCTGCGGGCGGTGCTGCACCGGCGCGCGGCCGGCGACCCGGCCGCGACGCTCGCCTTCGACGTGTATTGCCGGCGGATCCGCGAGTACGTGGGCGCCTACCTGGCGGTGCTGGGCCGGGTCGACGCGATCACCTTCACCGCGGGCGTCGGCGAAAACGCTCCGGCCGTGCGGGCGGCGTCGCTCGGCGGCCTGGAGTCGCTGGGCATCGTGCTTGACCCGGCCCTCAACGCGGCGAACGAGGAGCGCATCTCGTCGGACGACTCGCGGATCGCGGTGTGTGTGGTCCCGACCGACGAGGAGCTGGAGATCGCCGACCAGGCGCGAGGGGCGCTGGGCCAATAAACGCCGGCCAATGAAAGAGCTAGGAAACCAGCCACACGATCAGCGCGATCAGCACCACGGCGACGACGATGCCGCCCACGATCAGCGGAGTCTTGGAAGCCGCGGCCGGCTCGGTGGACGGCTCCGCCTTGAACGCCCGGAAGGCCTCGGTGTTGCCGCTCGGATCGACTCGGTTGTCAGACATGGCGACGACCATAGCGAAGCCGCGCTCGCCCGCATAGCCCGCACCCGCCTTTAGCAGGACGAACACACTCGGTCTGGGGAATTCACCCCTAAGTGGGAGTGTCCGGCCGTAACGTCGGATCATGGGAACGCGGCGGGTCGGCGGGATGTTTCTGGCGGTCTTCACCCTCTTGGGTTTTGCCTCATGCTCCGGGCGGCCGGTCGCACTGCCGGTGGCCGCGCGGCCACCGATGCCGGTCGCGGCGGCGGCGCGGCCGCCGGAGAATTACCCGGTCGGGTTACGCGTGCTGCGGCTGCAGCGGGGCCAGCACCGTCCGCTGCCCACCATGGTCTTCTACCCGGCGATGTCGATGCTGGCGGTCGGGCTCGGACCGACGACCGGGTTGCCGCCGGCGCTCGGTCGCTTCCCGCTCGTGCTCTACAGCCACGGGCTCAGCGGATCACCCCAACGGGTGGCGGCCACACTCGCCGGGTGGGCGGCCGCCGGATACGTCGTGGCCGCGCCCAGCTATCCGTACACGCATGAGTTCACGCGCGACTACCGGCGCTGGGACATCGTGAACCAACCGGACGACGCGCGTTACGTGATCAAGCGGATGCTCCGGCTCGCCGCGACCCCGGACGACCCGCTCGCCGGGCACATCGACATCAACCACATCGGGGCGGTGGGCCACTCGGCGGGCGGATACACGACGAGCGGGCTCTTCGTGAAGGGCCACGACCCGCGGCTGCGTTCCGGCGTCATCCTCTCCGGCTGGCGCGCGCCCGGCGCCTTCGCCGGCCCACCGGCCCGCATGCTCTTCCTGCAGGGCACGGCGGACCCGGTGGTGCCGATGGCGAAGAGCCGAGCCGCGTACGCCCGTGTCCCGTGGCCCAAGAGCTACGTAGTGCTGCAGGGCGTCTCGCACGCCAACTATCTGCGGCCCGGCCAACTCGGTTACCGCCTGATGGACCCGGCCGTGCTGCGGTTCCTGAACGAGACCTTGAAGGGTTTCTGAGCCGCCCTCAGTGCAGGTAGTCGACGGCCACCTTGCCGAACACGGTGCCCGACTCGAGGTGGGCGAAGGCGTCCGCGATCGCGGTGAAGCCGTACGTCGAGTCGATCACCGGGCGCAGCTCGTTCGCGGCCAGGAACTCCAGCAGGCCCTCCAGGTCGGCCCGGGTGCCCATGGTGCTGCCGAGGATCTCCAGCTGCATGGCGAACACCCGGCGCAGGTCGATCGTCGCCTGGTTGCCGGCGGTCGCGCCGCAGACCACGATCCGGGCGCCGGGCGCGCTGCACTTCATCGAGTGGTCGAACGTGGGCGCGCCGACCGACTCGATCACGACGTCGACCCGCTCGGGTAGTCGCGCGCCTGGTTCCACCGCGGTGGCGCCCAGAGCGGCGATGCGCTCCCGCTTACCCGGGTCGCGGCTGGTGGCGTACACCCGCTTGCCCATCGCCGCGGCGAGTGCGACAGCGGCCGTGGCCACCCCGCCGCCGGCGCCCTGGACCAGCACCGAGGCGGCTTGATCGACCCGGCCGCGGCCGGTCAGCATGCTGTACGCGGTCAGCCAGGCCGTCGGCAGGCACGCCGCGTCGAGGAACGACACCCCGGCCGGCTTGGCCACCAGGTTTTCCCGGGGCACGGCCACCCGCTCGGCGAACGTGCCCGGGAAGCGCTCGGACAACAGCGAATAGCCTCGCGGGTCGGCCTTGTCCTCGACCACCGGGTAGACGACGACCTCGTTGCCGTCGGCGTCCACCCCGGCGGCGTCGCAGCCGAGGATCATCGGCAGGCGGTCGGCGGGCAGGCCGACCCCGCGCAGCGACCACAGATCATGGCGGTTGAGCGAGGCGGCCCGCACCTCGACGACGGCCCAGCCGTCCGGCGGAGTCGGCTCCGGGACATCGGCGACCGTGAGTTCATCAAGGGGGGATTCGGGGTTGGTGGTGCTGGCGTAGGCGGCGCGCATACCCCAGAACCCTAGTTGCCTCCGGGGATAAGCGCGCGTTCCTCGGAGCGAGCCGGACGCCGGGCGACTCCATCGATCACCGCGGCTTCCGCGACCGCTTTCGCCACGGCCGGGGCGACCCGCGGATCCAGCGGCGACGGCACGATCGCGTCGGCCCGCAGCTCGTCCGAGACGACGTCGGCGATCGCGGCGGCCGCGGCCACCTTCATACCCGGCGTGATCGTGCTGGCCCGCACGTCGAGCGCGCCCCGGAAGATGCCGGGGAACGCCAGCACGTTGTTGATCTGGTTGGGGAAGTCGCTGCGGCCGGTCGCGACGATCGCCGCGTACTTGTGGGCGACCGCCGGCGGCACCTCGGGCGTCGGGTTGGCCAGCGCGAAGATGATCGCGCCGGGCGCCATGCCGGCCAGCGCCGCTTCGTCGATGGCGCCCCCGGAAACCCCGATCAGCACATCGGCGCCGATCAAGGCTTCCGCGATTCCTCCCGTACGCCCGGAGAAGTTGGTCGTCGCGGCCAGCTCGGCCTTCGTCGGGGTAAGGTCCGGCCGCTCGGCGTGGATGATCCCCCGGGAGTCACAGATGATCACGTTGGCGCCGTCCACGCCCGCGGCGATCAGCGTCTGGGTGATCGCCACCCCGGCCGCGCCGGCCCCGCTGATCACCACGCGCAGGTCGGCGAAGCGGCGCCCGAGCAGCGTCGTCGCGTTCCGCAGCGCGGCCAGCGTGACCACCGCCGTACCGTGCTGGTCGTCGTGGAAGACCGGGATGTCGAGCTCGGCGTCCAGCCGGCGCTCGATCTCGAAGCATCGGGGCGCGCTGATGTCCTCCAGGTTGATGCCGCCGAACGAGGGCGCCATCGCCTTGACCGCCGCGATGATGCCGTCGACGTCCTGGGTGTCCAGGCAGATCGGGATCGAGTCGACGCCGCCGAACTGCTTGAACAGGATGGCCTTGCCCTCCATGACCGGCATCGCGGCGCGGGGACCGATGTTACCGAGGCCCAGCACCGCGGAACCGTCGGTGACGACCGCGACCGTGTTCGCCGTCCACGTGTAGTCGTGGAAGAGCGCCGGCTCCTCGGCGATGGCCTCGCAGACCCGGGCGACCCCGGGCGTGTACGCGAGCGAGAGGTGGTCGCGGCTCGCCAGCGGAACGGTCGGACTGATCGCCATCTTGCCGCGTTGATGCAGGTCGAAGACGGGATCGGCGGCCAGGGCGGGATCGAGCTCGAAACTGAAGAAAGACACAGGAGACTCCACACGGCATCAGGTTTGATCGTGAACACCGGCCGGTCGAGGGCGCGAGTATGCGCGGACCACGGTGTGATGCCGGGGATCACCCGGGATGAAGAACTCTAACCCAGCCGGCCCGGCCGCGGGTAATAACGGAACAAAACCCGCCCGATGACATCCGCTACCCCGTACGCCCGGGAATCGTCCTCGACGAGCTCGTTGTCCCCCTGGATCCACCATCCGCCGTCCTCGGGACGCACGGCGCGCTTGACCACGAGCAGATCGGGCCGCGACCGGAAGCGCGCGATCACCACGTCCCCCGCCTTGACCCGGCCGCCGCGGCGCACCACCAAGGCGTCGCCGGAATGCAGCGTGGGAACCATGGACGGGCCCTGGACCAGGGCGGTCAGCAAAGGTAGTCGCCATCTCACAGCATCCAGCCTCCGTCGCGTTATGCCCAGCTCGTTAGGGGTAGATTCAAGCGCGGATCATCGCAAACTCGTATGGAGGAGTCCTGATGCGACTTCCGCGTTTCCTCATGCCGCGCACCGTGGTCAGCGCGCACTGCGATCTACCGTGTGGCGTCTACGACCCGGCACAGGCCCGGATCGAGGCCGAGTCGGTCAAGGCCATTCAGGAGAAGTACCAGGCGAACACCGACCCGGAGTTCCGCACTCGCGCCATCATCATCAAGGAGCAGCGCGCCGAGCTCGTGAAGCACCACCTCTGGGTGCTCTGGACCGACTACTTCAAGGCGCCGCACTTCGAGAAGTACCCGAACCTGCACCAGCTGTTCAACGAGGCCACCAAGCTGGCCGGCGCCGCCGGTGCCAAGGGTTCCCTGGACCCGGCCGTGGGACAGCAGCTCCTCGACAAGATCGAGGAGATCTCCACGATCTTCTGGGAGACCAAGAAGGCCTGAGTCACGGCCCCGTCGCGGCGGCGGTCCCACCGGCCGTCGCCGCGATGCTTACCCACCGTCGACTAGAGTCTGCCGGCGGTGGGAGGATGGCTACGGTGACTCAGTTGACAGACGCACACCCGGATCCGGCGATCGGCGACGACGTCGTCATGCTGACGGTGCCCGCCGACGGCGGATACCTGGGCGTGCTGCGCACCGCGACCGCCGGGCTCGCCGCGCGTCTGCACTTCGCGCTGGACGAGATCGAAGACCTTCGGATCGCGGTCGACGAGGCGTGCGCCATGCTGCTCGCCATCGCGACCCGCGGCGCCGAGCTGGAGTGCCGGTTCGCGGTCACCGAGGACGCGTTGACCGTCGAGGTCACCGTCGCGACCGTGCGCGGCGCGCGACTGCCGGCCGAGTCCTCCTTCGCGTGGAAGGTGCTGACCGCGCTGACCACCTCAGCCTCCGCCGAGGCGACCGGGCAGCACGCGACGATCCGCCTGCTCACCCGGCGCACCGAGATCTAGAACTTGGTCGACTCGGCCACGTAATCGAGGTGTTCGGCCGCAACGCGGGTGGCCGCCGCGACGTCCCGCGCCGCCACGCACTCGATCAGCTGGCGATGGTCGGCGTCGATGCGCTCCCAGTACGCCGGCGGCAGGTTGCCGGTGACGTCCTCGCCGTACGAGGCTTGGTAGAGCGGACGCACCACCAGCTCGAACAGCGGGTTGCCGGTCGCCTTGGCCACCGCCGAGTGGAACACCGAGTGCGCCGCCATCATCGAGTCGAGATCGTCGACGGCCGGGTTGAAAAGCGCCGCGCGCATCTCGGCCAGGTGCTCCTCGTCGCGCCGTTGCGCGGCCAGCCCGGCGGCCGGGATCTCCAGGGCGCGCCGTAACTCGAGCATGTCGGCGAGGCCCACATCCGCCGAGTTTGTCAGCAACGTGAAGCCGGTCGCCAGACCGTCGGCCAGTTGCTCGGCGTCGGGGTGCGCGACGAAGCTGCCCCCGGTCACGCCCCGCGTCGTCACGATCAGATGCTGGCTGGCGAGCAGGCGTAACGCCTCGCGCACCGTACTGCGACTGACACCGGTCTTGACGCACAGCTCAGGCTCGGGTGGCAGGCGTTCGCCCGGCTGAAGTCGTCCCGAAGTGATGTCGGCCCGCAACTCGTCCGCCAGCACCTGATAGGCGGGCGGTCGCACCGTAGATCCGGTCACTCAATCAGGGTAGGCCCTGGCTCGTCGAAAGAGAGCCGTAATTCGATGTGCGTCTTGTCAACTCAGCCCCAGAGCCTTCGTGGTGGGCGGCACGACGAGCAGCGCGCCCACCGCCGCGCCCAGAACGATCATCAGGACGCCCAGCCACACCGGGTGCACCTGGATGAGGAAGCCGCCCGACGCGATCACGAACAACTGGATCACGATGCCCGGCCCGCGCGCGCCGCGCTGTTGCCGGCCGAGCCCCCGGGCCGTGAAAAACACCACCGCGGCGGCGATCAACGCCATCACGGCCAGACCGGCGCCCACCGAGGATCGATTGCGGATCGCGTCGACGATCAACACCACGGTAAGCGCGACCAGGCCCAACGTCTCGAGATACAACAGGCGGACGGCCCACGCCAGAGTCGCGGGGCTGTCGGTCTTCTCACCGGTCACCTGAGCACCATACCGACAGTGTTTTGGCCGCTCACCGGGTACAGTGCCGCCCATGCGAGCGTTACTGGTGGTAAATCCAAAAGCCACCACCACCAGCGAGCGCAGCCGCGACGTACTGGTTCGGGCCCTGCGCAGCGCGGTCGATCTGACTGTGGAATACACAACCCGCCGCGGGCACGCGGCGACGCTTGCCCGCGCCGCCGCCGAGAGCGGCGTCGATGTGGTGGTCACCCTGGGCGGCGACGGCACGGTCAATGAGGCGGTCAACGGCCTCATGAAGACGCCGGCCGTCCTCTCCGGCCTGCCCGGAACTATCGCGCAGCGCCTCCCGGCGCTCGCCGTGGTCCCCGGCGGATCGACGAACGTCTTCGCCCGCGCGGTCGGCCTCCCCCGCGACTGGGTGGACGGGGTGAGCGTCATCCTGGACGGCCTGCGCGACGGACGGCATCGCGTGATCGGGCTCGGCCGCGCCGACGACCGATACTTCACCTTCGCCGCCGGCCTCGGACTGGACGCCGCGGTGGTGCGCCGGGTGGAGCAGGCCCGGCTGCGCGGCCGCACGTCGACGCCCGCGCTGTACTTCCGCTCGATCCTCGGCCAGTTCCTCACCGGCGACGATCGCAAGTCGCCGCCGCTGTCCATCGAGCGGCCCGGCGAGCCGACCGAGTCCGAGATGAGCACCGTGATCGTGCAGAACACCGCGCCGTGGACCTATCTGGGCGACCGCCCGATCAATCCGAACCCGTCCGCGTCCTTCGACCGCGGCCTGGACGTCATGGCCCTGCGCCGGCTGGCGGTCGCCAGCACCACGCGCACCGCGGCGCAACTGGCCGGGCGCAAGGGCGAGCCGCACGGCAAGCAGGTGCTGCATCTGCACGACCAAGCCGAGTTCACGGTCATCTCGAACCGCCCGCAGCCGTTCCAGCTCGACGGCGACTACCTGGGCGAGCGGCAGAAGGTGCACTTTGTGTCGATTCCTCATGCGCTCCGTGTGATCTGTTGACGATCAGGTGTCATCCGTTCACACACGGGTAACGCTGTCACGATCAGTCACAGAAACCCGGCGAAAAGGTCGGCACAGCGGGCTGGACCGTACTACATTGATGGGAGCGTTGGTCAACCGGCCCTGACATGCGCGTCAGAACCGGACAAAGCGGTCGTGACCCAGCTCACCCTCGGGGAGAAACTTCCGCCGCTACCCTTGACATCGCACGAGTTCGTGAAAGCATTCACAAGCGATAAGAAGTAACCGGTTGCCGCTTGTGCGCGTTCCTAATCCGGAAGCGCCGAACGACATCCAGCACACCAATAAAGCTTGCTGCCGCACCGGCGTGTGGACGGGTCGCCCCCGCTCAGCGCCACCGCGCACGCATAGGTAAAACCAGCACCGAATTCATTACCCCATCCGAAACAAGGAGTGTTGCCGCCATGGACTGGCGCCACGATGCGATCTGCCGCGACGAGGACCCGGAGCTGTTCTTCCCGATCGGGACGTCCGGCCCCGCCCTGCTGCAGGTCGAGCAGGCCAAGGCCGTGTGCCGGCGGTGCCCCGTGACCGAGGAATGCCTCTCGTGGGCACTCGAGTCCGGTCAGGACGCCGGCGTATGGGGCGGGATGAGCGAAGATGAGCGGCGTGCCGTCAAGCGCCGCGGCGGCCTCCGGGTCGGCGCTCCCACCGCCTGAACCAACCCCCACAGCATTTACGCCCCGGGCCGATCGGCACCGGGGCGTCTTGCTGTTTCGGGGCGATTACGGAGCGCGCCGATCCGGTACGACACGCGCGAACTATCCGGGAGCATCCGCAGAGCGCTAATACGATCACGTTGTGTTTCCGCTACTTCGCGAATTGATCTCTAAATAGCGCGGCGCTTCCGGCGCACAAACGATTAGTCCGCATTCCCTCACCCTCCGCTGTGGACACCCAAACACCCGTTCGGGAGGGGAAGTCGCCGCCACCGGCCAGTGACGCTCCGCAACCACCCGCCGCCACGGCCGGCAACGACGGGCGCAAGGCCGCACAGCGTGGATCAGGCGGCGGTGGGCAGCGCGGGCGCGGCCACGGCGTCTACGCGGGTGGCGACCAGCTCGGCCAGCTCGGGCGTGTCGCCCAGCGGGGCCGCGGCGGCCACCGCCCCCGCCGACAGAGCCGACTCGACGGCCAAGTCGTACAAATACCCCGGCGCCAGGAAATAAGTCGCTATAGCGATTCGCTCGGCACCCACCGAAGCCCTCAGCGAAGCCACAGCCGCACCGGGCAGGGGCGGGGCACCCGAGGCATACGCGACGGCACACGGGAGGCTCAGGCGAGCGCTCAGGGCGTCCGCCGCCCACGTGATCGTCTCCCGCGCCGCAAGATCGCGCGTTCCCGCGGCGGCCAGCACGACACCGTGGAGCGGAGCGTCGGGCACCGCCGCCGACAACCGACGCACGAGACCGTCGATCAGCAACGGGGAAACGCCGCCGCGCGTAGCCGGACCGAGCACCGGCGCGAGGCGTACGTCAATGGGCAGATCGGCCGCGGCCGAAAGAATCGCCGGCACATCCACCCGGCCGTGGTAGGCCGACGTCAGCAGCAGCGGCACGATCACCGCGCGGGTACCCGCGGGCAGCGACGCGAGCACCGCGAGCGGCCGCGGCCCCGCATGATCGAGATAGGCCGCCCGGACGTCCCACCCGGGCCGGACCCGCCGCACCGCACGGGCCAGCGCCTCCGTCGACGCCGCCGCGCGCGGGTCCCGGCTGCCGTGTGCCACCAGCACCACGGCAGGCCGGGAAAGCCCGCTCAGACGTGCAGACCGCATTCGGTCTTCTCGAACATCGCCCAGCGCCCGGCGCGCGGGTCCTCGCCGGCCTTCGTGCGACGGGTGCACGGCCAGCAACCGATCGACCCGTAGCCCTTCTTGAACAGCTCGTTGACCGGGATGTTCCAGCGGCTGATGTAGCGGTCCACGTCCGCCTGGGTCCAGGCCGCGATCGGGTTGACCTTGACCTTGCCCTTCTTCGCGTCGAACGCGACCACCGGAGTGTTGGCACGCGTCGGGGACTCGTCACGGCGCAGTCCGGTGGCCCACGAGTCGTACTCCACCAGGGTCCGCTCCAGCGGCTCCACCTTGCGCAGGAAGCAGCACTCGTCCGGGTTGCGGGCGAACAGCCGCGGCCCATACTCGCCGTCCTGCTGCCCGACCGTCATCCGCGGCCGGATCGAGCGCACGTTGACGTTCATGGTGGCGGCGACGGTGTCGCGCACCTTCAACGTCTCCGGGAAGTGCAGGCCGGTGTCGAGGAAGACCACGTCGACGCCCGGGGCCACCCGGGAGAAGAGGTGCGCCACCACGGCGTCGGCCATCGAGCTGGTCACGCAGAAACGCGGGCCGAACGTGTCGGTCGCCCATTTGGCGATCTCTTCGGCGGAGGCGCCTTCCAGGGCGACGGCGGCGTCGCGGGCGAGGGCTTCCAGCTCGTCGCGGGTGCGACGGCCGGGCTCGGTGGGGGCCGAAAAACCTACCAGGTCCACGACTGTCATCGGTTTACTCCCTTGGACAGCAACCCGTTGAACTTGACCGTGAAAACTCGTGCGCAGGAGTGGCACTCCCACGCTCCGTGCGAGGCCTCGTTGGGGTAGAGGTCCTCCTCCCCGCAATAGGGGCAGTACAGCGGGGCCGACCGGGCGTCGCTCACTTGATGAGCTCCTCGTCCGCTCGGACCACCCACTGCGCGAAGCTCTCCGCGGACGACGTCCGGCCGGCGAGGTAGTTGCGGGCGATCTTCTCGACGTACTCGGGCAGCTCGGTCGCGGTCGCCTTGAGGCCACGCAGCTTGCGCCCGAACCCGGCCGTCTCGCCCTTCGACATGCCGAGACCGCCGCCAAGGTGCACCTGGAATCCCTCGACCTGCTCGCCGTGCTCGTTCATGACGAGCTGGCCCTTGAGACCGATGTCCGCGACCTGGGTGCGCGCGCACGCGTTCGGGCAGCCGTTGATGTTGATGGTGATGTCGACGTCGAAGTCGGCGAGCCGCTCCTCCAGCCGGGCCACCAGTTCCTCGCCGCGCTTCTTCGTCTCGACGATCGCGAGCTTGCAGAACTCGATGCCGGTGCAGGCCATCGTGCCGCGCCGCCACGCCGAGGGGCGCGCGTCGAGCCCGATCCCGCGCAGTCCGGTGATCAGCGATTCGACCCGATCGTCCGCGACATCAAGGACCAGGAGCTTCTGGTACGGCGTGAGCCGCACCCGATCCGATCCGTGCTGCTCCGCCAGGTCCGCGAGACGAGCGAGCTGGGTGCCCGAGGTCCGCCCGACGATCGGCGCCGCACCGACGTAGTTCCGGCCGTCCGACTGCTTGTGCACGCCGATGTGGTCGACCGGCTTCTCCGGCAGCTCCGGGGCCGGGCCGTCGAGCAGCGTGCGCCCGAGGTACTCCTTCTCCAGCACCTCGCGGAAGCGTGCGACGCCCCAGTCGGCGAGCAGGAACTTCAGGCGGGCCCGGCTGCGCAGCCGGCGGTAACCGTAGTCGCGGAAGATCCCGACCACGCCCTCCCAGACGTCCGGGATCTCGTTCAGCGGCACCCACACGCCCAGGCGCTCGGCGAGACGCGGATTGGTGGACAGGCCGCCGCCCACCCACAGGTCGAAGCCCGGACCGTGCTCGGGGTGCTCGACGCCGATGAAGGAGACGTCGTTGACCTCGTACGGCGTGTCCACCAGCCAGGAGATCGACGTCTTGAACTTGCGCGGCAAATTGGAATAGCGCGGGTCGCCGACGAACCGGTCGGTGATCTCGTCGATCGCGGGCGTCGGGTCGACCAGCTCGTTCACCGCGACGCCGGCGACCGGGCTGCCGAGCACCACGCGCGGGCAGTCGCCGCACGCCTCGGTGGTCTCCAGGCCGACGGCCTCGAGGCGGCGCCAGATCTCCGGCATGTCCTCGATGCGGATCCAGTGCATCTGGATGTTCTGCCGGTCGGTGAAGTCGGCGCTGTCGCGGGCGAACTCCTGCGAGATCCCGGCGATGGTCCGGAGCTGGGCGAGATCGAGGGCGCCACCGTCGATGCGGACCCGGAGCATGAAGTACTCGTCTTCGAGCTCTTCCGGCTCGAGCACCGCGGTGCGCCCGCCGTCGATCCCGGCCTTGCGCTGCGTGTAGAGGCCCCACCAGCGGAAGCGACCGCGCAGGTCGGCGGGGTCGATCGAGGCGAAACCGGCGTGTGCGTAGATGTTCTCGATGCGCGCCCGGACGTTGAGCGGGTTGTCGTCCTTCTTGCTGCGCTCGTTGGGGTTCAACGGCTCGCGGTGTCCGAGCGCCCATTGACCCTCGCCGCGCGCCTTGCGGGGGCGGGCGGTGGGGACTGCGGGGGTACTGCTGGGCGCCATGTCGGCGGTCCTCCGGGTTTTCGTGAGCGCGCTGCGACGCTCACGGCCACCTGGGGGCTCGTGACATCTGTGTCAGGAGTGGGCCGGCGCGTCGTGCGCGCCCGAACTCACATCATTCGGGCGGCGTCAGTAAGCCGGACACATGGCGCTGCGGACACGGCCGTAGTCGACGTGGCGCCGAGCCACGAAGCGGCGGTCAACTGCAGCAGTCATGCCGGTAAGCCTCTCACGAAGCAACCTTCTGAGCCAGGGCGGTCCACAATCCGGGAGTGTGGGAAGTAACACCGGCCCCTAACGCTTGCCCAGCGGTACCACCAGCACCGCCTCCGTCCCGCCCACCGCACGGTTCCGCAATTCGATGCTCCCGCGCAGCTCACCGGTGGCGAGCGCGCGCACGATCTGGAGGCCGAGCCGGCCCGCCGCGTCGGCCTGGAAGTCGTCCGGCAGGCCCTGCCCGTTGTCCGCGACGGTGACGTGTAGCTGCTTGCGGAATCGGTGCGCGGAGACTACGACCTCGCCCACCTCGGCGCGCGGCGCGTCCAGTTCGAGGTCTTCCTCGGGGGCCGGGAAGCCGTGCTCGACCGCGTTGATCAGCAGCTCGTTGAGCACCATGACCAGCGAGGTGGCGATCTCCGCGGGCAGCACCCCGAAGGTGCCCTCGCGGCGGATCTTCACGGTGAAGTTGGTGGCCGCGACCTCGGTGGCGGCGCTGGCGACCCGGTCCACGATGCCGTCGAAGTCGACCGCCTCGTCGCTGGACATGGACAGCGTCTCGTGGACCAGCGCGATCGACGCGACCCGCCGCACCGACTCCTGCAGCGCCATCCGGGCCTCCGGCGCGTCCACCCGGCGGGCCTGCAGGCGCAGCAGCGCGGCAACGGTCTGCAGGTTGTTCTTCACCCGGTGGTGGATCTCCCGGATGGTGGCGTCTTTGGTCATCAGCGCGCGGTCCCGGCGGCGGACCTCGGTGATGTCGCGGACCAGCACCAGTGCGCCGATCGGCACGCCGGCCGGCATCAGCGGCAGCGCCCGGATCAGCACGGTAGCGCCGCGCGCGTCCATCTCCTGCCGGGCCGGCGACTCGCCGCGGAGCGCGCCGAGGATCCGCTCGGCCGCGTCGTTGCCCTCCAGCGGGTCGGCGGCCAGGCGGCTGGTGAGCAGCGCGAGATCCTCGCCCACGAGATGGGCGTTGAAACCCAGGCGGCGGTACGCGGACTGGGCGTTCGGGCTCGGGTAGGTGACCTTGCCGGCCGCGTCGAGCCGGATCAGCCCGTCGCCGACGCGCGGCGCCGAGGTGGTCTCCCCCGGGTGATGCGGCGGCGGGAAGGTGCCGTCCGCGACCATCTGCGCCAGGTCGTCGGCGGTCGTCAGGTAGTTCAGTTCGAGCTGGCTGGGCGTACGGGCGGTGGAGAGGTTGGTGTCCCGGCCGATCACCGAGATGACCTCGCTCCAGCCCTCCTCGAGATCCTTGGTGTCGCGCAGCCGGACCGGGATCGCCTCGTGGCGGGCGGGGGTGTCGCCGTACCAGACCGGGTCGCCCTCGCGCCAGATCCGCTCCTGCGCGAACGCGATGTCGAGATGCGCGACCTCCGGCCCACCGACGATCTTGCCGACCTGGTCGTCCAGGTACGCGGTCGGCGCGGTGGTCGGCCGCACCTGGGCCACGCAGAGGAACTCTCGCCCGCGGCGCGTCGGCGACGGCTTCACCGGCACCCACATCAGCAGGTCGGCGAAGGACAGGTCGGAGAGCAGCTGCCAGTCGCCGGCCAGCCGGTGCAGGTGGTCGATCTCGGGTTCGCCGAGGCTGGTGTGCTCTTCGACCAGTTCGCGCAACGTGGACACGCGCCAAGCGTGCCACGCGCGACCCTCGCTACAGGGTCGTGGTCACCTTCTTGAGCCCGCGCGGGGCGTCCGGGTCCTCGCCCCGGGCCAGCGCCAGCGCGAGCGCGAGCCGCTGCAGCGGCAGGATGTCCAGCAACGGGCCGTGCCGCTCGTCGACGCCGGGCACGGCGAGCCGCCCGGACGCACCGGCGACGTCGGTCGCGCCGATCGTCACCACGTCGGCGCGGCGCTCGGCCAGCCGGGTCACCACGTCACGCATCGAGGCGCCGCCCGGCCCGTCGCCGACCACGGCCAGCACCGGCACGTCCGGGTCGGTCATCGCGAGCGGACCGTGCAGCAGGTCGGCACCGGAGAACGAGAGCGCCGGAAGGTACGACGTCTCCATCAGTTTCAGCGCGGTCTCGCGAGCGGTCGGGTAGGCGTACCCCCGGCCGGTGGTGACCATGCGGGAAGCGAAACGGTACCGCTGAGCCAAATCGTCGGCGGCGGTGTCGCGGAGCGCGTCCTCGGCGAGCTGCGGAAGCTTGTCCAGCGCGGTGCGCTCCTCGGCCGGCAGCCGGCCATCCCCCGCCCGTACGCCCTCGACCAGCATCAGCAGAGCGAGCAGCTCGGCGGTATAGGTCTTGGTGGCGGCCACCGCGCGCTCGTGCCCGGCGGCCACGTCGACCGACAGCTCGGCGGCCTGCGCCAGCGGCGACGACGGGTTGTTGGTGACCGCGAGCGTGAGCGCGCCGGTCTCGCGGGCCACCCGGAGAACGCCGGTGAGGTCGGGTGAGCCGCCGCTCTGGCTGACCCCGATCACCAGCGTGCCGGTGTAGTCGGGCCGCGCGCCGTACAGGGTGATGGCGCTGGGTGAGGCACTGGCCACCGGCAGGCCGAGGCGGATCTCGGTGAGGTACGCCCCGTAGAGCGCGGCGTGGTCCGACGTGCCGCGGCCGACGAACACCACGTTGCGCGGCGCGCGCCGGGCGATCTCGGCGGCCACACCGGCGATCGCGGACGAGTGCTCGTCGTCGAGCAACCGCGCGAATCCTGCCGGTTGTTCCGCGATGTCCGCCGCCATGCCCTGACCTCGCTGCGCCACTTGTTCCTCCCCGGATGAGCGTTATTAGCGCGATCGCTGCGCAGTCTTGCAAGATAAAGCTTAGTTGGTCAATCTTTCGCGCAATAATGAGCATGTGATGGGGACTGACATCCGGCCCCGTCTTCCCCTACTGTTCTCCCTCGTGGAAGCACGTCGCGCCGCCGCCCGCGCCCTGGAACTGGCAAGATCAGCCATGGCGGACGGCGACTCGTCGGCCGCCGCCGAACACGTGGCGAGGGCGCTCGGCCACGCGCCGGCCCTGCCCGAGGTGCACGAGCTGCTCAGCCAGTTGGCGGCCCGATCCGGCGACGGCGGGCTCGAACTCTTCCCGGCGGGCCCGCACGCTCCGGCCGGTGTCCTGGCCGCGCGCGCCCACCTGCTCGCGGCGGCCGGCCTACCCGAAGCGGCGCTCCCGTTATTGGCCCTGGCCAGCGCGCGCCAGCCGGCCGTCGAGTGGGCGGACGTGCCGTGGGTCGGCGAGCCCACTCTAGGCGTACGGATGGAACCTGATCTTCTGGCGCAGACCCTCATGCGGCTGTGCACCGCGGCGGGCGATCCGGCGCCGCCGTCCGTGCGGCCCTATCTGGCCGTGGTGCGCAACGCGATCGCGGCGCATCCCGAGCACGCGCTGCTGCTGGGTGCCGGATCGGCGCTGGCGCGGCGGATCGGCGAGAGCGGGCTGGCCATCGAGTGGGCGGCGCGGGGTGCGCGGGTGCGGCCGTCCAAGCTGGGAGAGATCTGGCTCGGGTACGCCTACCGCAGCGCCGGCCGGCTGCCCGAGGCGCTCGCCGCGCTCCGCCGGGCCGTCACGCACGATCCGGACGACCTGTCGGTGTACGCCGACATCGCCGGCACCCTGGCCGACAACGGCCGCCTCGACGACGCGCTGGCGTGGGTCGACCGCGCGCTGGCCCGCGACCCCGACTACGACTGCGCCGTGCACACCGCCCACCGGCTGCGGCACCGCGCCGACGGCGATCTGGCCCATCTCGTACGCCTCGCTGACTTCATCCGCGAGCACCCGGACGAGACGCACGAGCACACCGACCTCGCCGACTGCTGCCACACCATCCCGTGGCTCGGCGGCGCCCCGGCCGCGGCACCGCTGCCCCGCGGGAACGTGCCCGCCGCCGCGGAACCCGGCGCCGAGGCGGTCCGGCGACTACGTCAGGTCGCCACGCTCTCCTGGCCGCACCCGAGCGCCGCGTACGACGCCGCCGTGTCGTTGATCCTGGTGCCGGTGCCCGATCTGCTCGGGCTGCTCGCGCACCCGCCGGCCGACGTGGCCGCCGCCGAGGTGTGGGCCTGCCTGGGCCTGCTGCACCACGGCACCGAGGAGCCGTGGCTCGACTCGGCCCGCCGGCGGCTGCTGCTGGACCTGCTCGACGGGGGGCTCGACCGGGTCACCGAGGCCGCGCTGTTCGGCCTGATCGTCTCGGCGTGGATCGACCCGGACGCCCGCGCCGACGTGGCGTCGATCGTGGCGGGCCGGCTCACCGAGGTCGCGTCCCGGCCCGGCGCCCGGTCGGTGGCCGAGCTCGCGCTGGCGACGCCCGACCTGGACGCGAGTGCGCGCCAGCTGGCGACCGCGCTGACCCGCGTGCCGGTCATCCCGCGCCAGCGCAAGGGCACCCGCCACCTCCTCTTGCGCTGGAGGCGGGACTTCTAGTCCTCGATCACGGCGATCAGGTCGCCCTCCTGGACGACGTCGCCCTCGTTGACGGCGAGCTGCGCCACCGTGCCGTCCGACTCGGACAGCACCGGGATCTCCATCTTCATGGATTCCAGGATCACCAGGGTGTCCCCCTCGGCCACCTCGTCGCCGACGGAGGCCACGACCTTCCACACGTTGGCCACCATCTCGGCCCGGATCTCGTCCGCCATCGGGGAAACCCTCCTACATTTCGCTAACGGTCAGCGCCATCAAACCATGGATCGGTTACGGCCCAGTCGGGGGCCACCGCAAGCGCCGTCTACGATCGGAGGATTCGTACGTAGAGGAGTCGAACCATGGCAAAGAAGTCCCGGAAGAAGAAGGCTCGTAAGAAGAGCAGCGCCAACCACGGCAAGCGCCCCAACAGCTGAGGAACATAGAAAAAGGCCCGGCTTTCGCCGGGCCTTTCGCTTGCCTTACGGGAGGTATTCGCGGGTCTCCACCTGGACCTCGAGCTGGTCCAGCTTGACGCGGAGCCGGTCACGCAGCTCGCGCGGCGCGGTCTCGTCGCCGCAGCAACGAGCCACCAGAGCCTTCACCTCGTGCTCGATGCCGAACTCGCGCAGGCAACCCGTGCAGGTGTCCAGATGGTTCTGGATCAGGACGCGGCGATCCTCGCTGCATTCGAGATCCAGATACAGGTAGACCTCGCCGAGCACGTCGTCGCAGTCGGCGTCTTCGGGTTCGTCGTTCAGGCCGCTCATCGCCGTCACGCCTCCTGCGGTTCCGATGCGGTCCGGGTGATGCCGCGGTCGGCGGCGTACTGCTCAAGCAGCTTACGCAAGTTGCGACGGCCGCGGTGCAGCCGCGACATGACGGTGCCGATGGGCGTTCCCATGATGTCGGCGATCTCCTTGTACGAGAAACCCTCGACATCGGCGAGGTAGACGGCCAGGCGGAAGTCCTCCGGCAGGGACTGTAGGGCTTCCTTGATGTCGCTGTCCGGAAGGCGGTCGAGCGCCTCGGTCTCGGCCGAGCGCAGACCACCGGAGGTGTGCGACTCGGACGACGCGAGCTGCCAGTCGGTGATCTCCTCGGTGGGAGCCTGCACCGGCTGCCGCTGCCGGCGGCGATATGAGTTGATATAGGTGTTCGTGAGGATGCGGTACAACCACGCTTTCAGGTTGGTGCCCTCTTCGAACTGATGGAACGCCGAATACGCCTTCAGGAACGTCTCCTGTACGAGATCCTCGGCGTCGGCCGGGTTGCGCGTCATCCGCAGACCGGCCGCGTACAGCTGGTCCACGAATGGCAGCGCGTCCCGCTCGAAACGAGCGCGCCGATCCTCAGTGCGTTCCGTCTGGGCCACCCTCTGCTCTCCCCTCGACCGCCCCGCCGAGGATACGGGTACTGCCCCACTACCGGCTTCGAAAACCGGTGGTGTGCTGACACTCACCAATGGCATGGCGGGCTCGGGCTCCTTCACAGGCCACTCGGGGGAACTCAACAGGTTCCGCACCCGGTCGACCTCACGTGGGTCGCGCTGGATTCCAGCTCGCACCTCACAACCCCTTCCGACGTACGTCTCCCGGGTTGTGTAACCACAACAGGGCCACCAACATTCCGATCTCAGGCAGCCCATTTGTGTTGCTTCAGCCAGGTGCGGGCCAGCTCGGCCGTTTCCCGTACGCCTTGGCGCAGGTCATGGGTTGCACCGGGCCTGACCAGGACTTCTACGCTGGAAGTGGCCTCCGGCACGCCGAACGGATCGCGGTCCCCGTTCAGCACCAGGGTCGGGACGCGGGTGGGCAGTTCGCCGGCCCGGCTCTTCTCCGGCTTGCCCGGCGGATGCAGCGGAAAGGCCAGCGCCAGCACCCCGGCGGCACCCAGCGGCTCGGCCGTCCGGCAGGCCACCCGGGCTCCGCTGGACCGCCCTCCGAAGATCATCGGAAGCCCCGGCTCGCGCAGCTGCTCGATGACGGCCGTCCAGGCCTCGTCCAGCTGATTCACCGGTGCGGGTGCCTTCCGTCCCGCCATCCGGTACGGCTGGGTCACCAGCACCACCCGCACGCCGGCGTCGACCACCGCCTCGCGCACCGCGGTCAGGTCGGGCACGTCGACGCCGCCGCCGGCACCGTGCCCGAGAACAAGCATGCTGACGAGCGGGCCGGTCGGCTCCGTGATCCGGAGGCCGGCCGGCCCGCGTGGCGTCTCAATTTCGAAGCTGGTCACAGCTCCCATGATGGGCGATTCAGTGGCTCACCGGTTCCAGGGTGAGCAGGCGACGGTCTTCCTCGTCCGGTTCGTCCTCGACCGCGTCGCCGTTCGGTGTTACACGTTCGCGCCACGCGACCAGCATGGCCCGGCGCTCCCGGGGCGTGGTGCCGCCCCAGACCCCGTGACAGTCGCCCACCTGCAACGCCCAAGCGAGGCAGGGGCCCTGCACCGAGCACGTGCCGCAGAGTGCGATGGCACCCTCGGACGGCTCGTTCGGTGCCGGGAAGAACGTCTCCGGGTCGACGCTGCGGCAGGCGCCGCGCGTGCGCCACGCCTCGTCGGTGCGGCGTTCCCGGATGGCGTCGAGCAGTCGCGGATCGCGTCGTGCGATGGCCACTTCGTTCGGGCGCGGCATACGAGCCCGTGTCATCAGCCCACCTCCCCCGTGGGACCGGTGTTGCGTGTGGCGACGGCCCGCACCGTACGGAACCGGTACCACTCCGGCGCAGTTTTGTACCGCAGGGTAGGAGATCAGAACAAGGGTGTTATCAATCTTGAAACAAAGTTGCTAAAGGTAAACACGTCTATATACGCGCAAAGTAGACGGTCAGAACAGGGTCGCTTCGGTCTGCTCCGGGATGATCAACTCGGGGCCGTTATTACGGACATTTCCCACAGCGGCGCCGACCGGCCGCAGCTCGATCCCGGACGGGACCACCGGCGTCAGCAAAGCCGTCGCGTCCGGGGCGGTCAGCCACTCGTCCCAGTGCTCGCGGGACAGGACCAGCGGCATGCGGTCGTGCACCCGACGCAGCTCGCCGTCCGCCGCCGCGGTCAGGATCGTACAGGTCAGCACCGATTCCGGGCCCCACGCCGACCACAGGCCCGCGAACGCCAGCACGCCGCCGTCTTCCGGCGTCATGTAATAAGGCTGCTTGCGCTTGCCGTCGCGCAGCCACTCGAACCAGCCGTCGGCCGGGATCAGGCAGCGGCGCTTGGCGAACGACGGGGCGAAGGCCGGCGAGGTGGCCACCGTCTCGGAGCGGGCATTGATCATCCGGGAGCCGGCGCGCAGGTCGTCGGCCCACGGCGGCACCAGGCCCCAGCGCGCGGCGTCGAGCACGCGCTCCTGCCTTCGTTGCGACACCCGGACCAGCGGGACCGGGTCGGTGGGCGCGACGTTCCAGCTCGGCGTGAGCCCCTCGGTGACGTTGACGGCGTCGAAGAGGTCGCTGAGATCCGCTTCGCTCCGCGTCGTCGCGTACCGCCCGCACATGGCAGCAAACGGTACGCCTCACCGAGCGTGGGCGTGGTCCGGCGGATTGTCGGATGGGCTTTCGGCGCCACCTCCCTTCGCCGCCACCTCCGTTCGGCGCCACCTCCTTTCGCCGCCACCCCCGTTCGGCGCCACCCCCGTTCGGCGCCACCCCCGTTCGGCGCCACCCCCGTTCGGCGCCACCCCCGTTCGGCGCCACCCCCGTTCGGCGCCACCCCCGTTCGGCGCCACCCCCGAAGATCCTCGAACGAACGTTCGTTTTCATGAGCGGCTCGTGTGGCCCGGCGCGGAACTGTCGTACCCGAGCGGCAGAATGGCACCGTGAACGCAGAACTCCGCCCCTGGCTCGCCCCGACCGCCGCCGGCCCGGTCAGCACCTCGGTGCGCCTGCCCGGCTCCAAGTCGATGACCGCCCGCGCGCTGGTCCTGGCCGCGCTGGCCGACGGGCCGGGCGAGATCGAGCGGCCGCTGCGCGCCCGGGACACGAGGCTGATGGCGGCCGGGCTGCAGGCGCTCGGCGTGGGCGTCGACACCGCGGCCGACGACCGCTGGCTGGTCACCCCCGCGCCGCTGCTCGGTCCGGCCCGGGTCGACGTCGGGCTGGCCGGCACGATCATGCGGTTCCTGCCGCCGGTGGCCGGGCTCGCTCAGGGCACTGTCGAGTTCGACGGCGATCCGCACGCGCGCAACCGCCCGCTGCGCCCGATCGTCGAGGCGCTGCGCTCGCTGGGCGTGTCGATCGACGCGTCGCCGGCCGGCGGGTTGCCGCTGACCGTGTGCGGCGCCGGGCAGGTCGACGGCGGCGAGGCGGTGATCGACGCGTCCGGCTCCAGCCAGTTCGTGTCCGGGCTGCTGCTGTCCGCGCCGCGTTTCGCCAAGGGTCTGGTGCTGCGGCACGAGGGTCCGCCGGTGCCGTCCGCGCCGCATCTGCGGATGACCACGCACATGCTGCGGGCGGCCGGCGCGCGCGTGGACGAGAGCGTCCCGGACGTCTGGGCGGTCGAGCCCGGCGCGCTGCACGGCCGCACCTGGGTGATCGAGCCCGACCTGTCCGGGGCGGCGCCCTTCTTCGCGGCCGCCATGGTCACCGGCGGCGAGGTCACCTTGGCGGGCTGGCCGGCCGAAAGCTGGCAGCCGGTGCGCACGGTGGCCGATCTGCTCACCGAGATGGGTGCGACGGTCGAGCTGACCGACGCGGGTCTGACCGTCCGCGGCACCGGCTCGCTGCACGGCGTGACCGCCGACCTGTCCGACATCAGCGAGCTGACCCCGGTGATCGCGGCGCTGGCGGCGCTGGCCGACGGGCCATCCGAGTTGCGCGGCGTCGCGCACATCCGCGGGCACGAGACAGACCGGATCGCCGCGCTCGCCGCCGAGCTGACCAAGGTGGGCGCCGGGGTCACCGAGTTCCCGGACGGGTTGCGCATCGAGCCGCGGCCGCTGCACGCGACGTCCTTCGAGACGTACGCGGATCACCGGATGGCGCACGCCGCGGCCGTTATCGGACTCAGCGTCCCGGGCATCGAGCTCACCGACGTAGCGTGTACCTCGAAAACGTTGCCCGAGTTCCCGGAACTCTGGCAGGGACTCGTGGCAAGGAGCTAAATCTGCCGCCGCGCAAAAGGGAGTACGACGAGGACGACGTCCGGATCCGTCCGGGCCGCTCGTCCCGTCCGCGTACCCGGACACGGCCCAAACACGACGACGCGGTCGAGGCACTGGTGATCGCCGTCGATCGCGGGCGGTACGGGTGCGTGCCGCTCGACGCGCCGGACAGCCCGGTGATCACCGCGATGCGGGCGCGCGAACTGGGCCGCAAGTCGGTCGTGGTCGGTGACCGGGTCGCGGTCGTCGGAGACGTGTCCGGCTCGGCCGGGGCGCTGGCCCGCATCGTGCGGATCAGCGAGCGCACGTCCGCCCTGCGCCGCACCGCGGACGACGACGACACCACGCCCGAGGGCCGTCTGGAGCGGGTCGTGGTCGCCAACGCCGACCAGCTGGTGATCGTCAGCGCGCTGGCCGACCCGCCGCCGCGCACCGGGTTCATCGACCGCTGCCTGGTGGCGGCCTACGACGCGGACATCGAGCCGCTGCTCTGCCTCACGAAGGCCGACCTGGCCGGCCCCGAGGCGGTGCTGGACTACTACACCGAGCTCGACCTGCCGTACGTGCTGGTCCAGCCGGACAGCGACCTCGACGACGTGCGCCAGCGTCTGGCCGGGCAGATCTCGGTGCTGGTCGGGCACTCCGGGGTGGGCAAGTCCACCTTGGTCAACCGCCTGGTGCCGGACGCGTTACGCGCGGTCGGCGCGGTGAGCGCGGTCGGCAAGGGCCGGCACACGTCGACCAGCGCGGTGGCATTGCGGCTGCCGGTGGTCGGCCGTTCCCGCAAAGACCCCGGCTGGATCATCGACACGCCCGGGATCCGCAGCTTCGGCCTGGCGCACGTCAGCGCGGAAAGCCTGCTGCACGGCTTCCCCGACCTGATCGAGGGCACGCTGGAGGACCAGCCGAACTGCGGCCACACCGCCGACATCGACTGCCGCCTGGACGCGTGGGTCGCCGAGGGCAAGGCCGACCCGCGCCGCCTGGCCTCGTACCGCCGCCTGCTGGCCTCCCGCTCCGGCGAACACGACGCCCGAGACACCCCCGCCGAGGACGACCTGCCGGCGTAGCCGCACGACCGCAGCCGCCGACAAATGGGCCGGCCCGATTCCCCAGCGTCTGTCAGCCGACGTCAGCGTCTGTCAGCCCACGTCCAAGCTCTCACCGGCCCACGGCGAGCCCACCGACCCACAAACAGCCCCACTGACCCAGAGCCATCTGCCGCGGTGCCACGGCGAGCTGCCGCGGTGCCACAGCCAGCTGCCGCCGACCTACGGCGAGGCCCGCCAACCACAGCCAGCGGCTACCAGCCTCCGCCGCGCACAGCCAGCCTCCACCAGCGCCATCAGCGCGCAGCCAGCCCACAGCGAGCACACAGCCAGCCCACAACCGGCACACAACCAGCACCGCCAGCCCGCCGCCGGCGCAGAGCCAGCCCGCCGCCAGCACCGCCAGCACCGCCAGCACCGCCAGCACCGCCAGCACCGCCAGCACCGCCAGCACCGCCAGCACCGCCAGCACCGCCAGCACCGCCAGCACCGCCAGCACCGCCAGCACATTGTCAACCGCCACCGTCCGCGACGCGGAGTGAATCGCGCACACCGCAACGACCAAGGTCGATTCCCCGGCAAGATCAAAGGGCGCTTTTCATACCCTTTGACTATGTTCGTCATTGGCCGTTTCAGTGTTTGCGGCCGAATGTTCGAGACCTTGGAGAGTTACGCCCAAATACGAGCCATAACTCTCCAAGGTCTCGAAATCAGGCTCCGAACCTCGGTGGCCAAAGCCACAAATCTGGGTAAAACCACCGTCCACATGAGACCAGCGCTCAAGATGTGGTCATCCCAGACCGAATAGTGGAACTTTTCAGTTGTTACCCGCGCCGCTCACCCTGCGATGAGTTGGCCTTTCGTGGCGTGTGCGGAGCTGGGACGTTCCGGCCGTGGCGGGCGCCCACACCTGGTGAGGGTGGCCGCGGTGTGGGGAACCACAACCTCCCCAGCGCCGCAACTCCCCACACCCGGACGGGGGCCGCCACGGCGCGAGCAGCCACAACCTCCCCAGCGCCGCAACTCCCCACACCCGGACGGGGGCCGCCACGGCGTGGGCAACCACAACCTCCCCAGCGTCGCGACTGCCCAGACGTGGGTTGGTGTGGGGAACCATCGCCTCTCGGGCGTCGCGACTCCCCACACCCGGGTGGGGCGGCGGCCGCTGTGGGGAGCTGGGACCTGCCTGGGCCTAGCGGTGTCGCCTCGCACGGGGGACTCGCGGCCGACGGAGCCAGCTGAACAGTTCCGAATAGGCGTACGGGCGATTGGGGAGATGACGTAACCCACCGAAGCCAACCACCGCGGCGGCGAGAAGCGGCGCGAGGGGCGGCGCACTACGCGGACGGCGGTTGCAGGGGTCGATCGGCTAGCGTTCGACCATGGCCGGATACGCCGATGATCTCGCGCTTGCCCATCTGCTCGCCGACACCGCTGACTCGATCTCGATGAGCCGGTTCCGGGCGCTCGATCTCGTGGTCGAGTCCAAGCCCGACCTCACCCCGGTGTCGGACGCCGACAAGGCCGTCGAACAGGCGATCCGGTCCACGCTCACGCGCGCCCGGCCGCGCGACGGCGTCCTGGGTGAAGAGTTCGGGCAGTCGCCGGCGCCCGCCGGTGCGGGGAGCCGGCGCTGGGTGATCGACCCGATCGACGGCACCAAGAACTTTGTGCGCGGCGTCCCGATCTGGGGCACGCTGATCGCGCTGCTCGAGGGCGACACGCCGGTGGCGGGACTCGTTTCGGCGCCGGCGCTCGGGCGGCGTTGGTGGGCGGCGCGCGGGCACGGCGCGTACGCGGGCAAACACCAGCACGCCGCGACCCGGATCAATGTCTCGGGTGTCCGCCGGTGGGCGGACGCCAGCTTCTGCTACGCCAGCCTGGACGGCTGGCAGCAGACCGGCCGGCTGGACGCGGTGATCGATCTGAGCCTGGCCGCCTGGCGGAGCCGCGCGTACGGCGACTTCTACGGCTACATGCTGCTCGCCGAGGGCGCGGTGGACGCGATGGTCGAGCCGGAGCTCTCGCTGTGGGACGTGGCCGCGCTGATCCCGATCGTCAACGAGGCCGGCGGCACGATCACCGACTTCACCGGGCGGCCGCCGGCCGACAAGACGGCTTCCATCGCCTCGAACGGCACACTTCACGAAACCCTGCTCACGGCCCTCACGACCGGTGGGGTATCGGGTCCAAGGCGCTGAAACCTGGTCTATCGTGCAGCAGTGGTGTCCTCGGGCTGGATCTTCCTCGCTGCCATGATCATGGCGTACGGGGTGGCGAACCTGCTCCAGTCGAAAGCCGCCGCGAACACGACCGTGCACCACAGCTTCGACCCGGGGCTGCTGGTGCGGCTGGCCGGCCAGCGGACATACCTGCTCGGCCTCGGCTGTCAGATCCTCGGGTTCGTGCTCGCGTTCCTGGCTCGGCGTGACCTTCCGCTGTTCCTGGTGCAGTCGAGCGTCGCCGCCGGTCTCGGGGTGACCGCGATCCTCGGCGTGGTGCTGCTGAAGTGGTCGCTTCCGATCGCCGAGGTCGCCCTGCTCACGCTGCTGCTCATGGGCATCACGGCGCTGGTGATGTCGGCGGAACCGGCACATTCACGCCGGCTGGGCACGGCCGGCGTGGTCGCTCTGGCGGTGACGGTCCTGGTGATCGCCGCTGCCGGTTTCTTTGCCGTACGCCTGCACGGCGCCCTCGGCTCGGTCGTGCTCGGTTCCCTGGCCGGGATCGGGTTCTCGGCCGCCGCGATCGCCGCCCGGCCGTTGGCGAACGAACATTCGTTTTCCGGCTTCGTCGGCAACCCGCTGCTCTACCTGCTGGTGATCCACTCGCTCGTGGGTCAACTCCTGCTGGGCCTGGCGATGCAGCGCGGCTCGACCACCGCGGCGGTGGCCGCCATGGACGCGGCCGGCGCGGTGCCCGCCGCGATCGTCGGCCTGCTGCTGCTCGGCGACCGCATCCACGAGGGCCGCGGCTGGCTCGCCACGCTCGGCTTCGTGGCGACGCTGGTCGCCGTGGTCGGCCTGACCCGGTACGCGGAGCCGCAGCACCACCACGCCACCGCCGGGCCGCCCCGCCCCAAGCCAACCGCGTTACGCGCCGCCCACCGCTAGAGCGCCGGAGCACCCGGGGCAGCGCGCCTCAGCACCCGAGCCACTCACCGCGGGGCACCCAAGCACCCGCCCGTCCCCGCCACCCCGGCTCACCGTCAGGGCGCCTGGGCACCCGCTCGGCGCCGCCCACCCCGCCCGCCCCGCTCACCTCAGCCCGCTCCAACCCCCTACGCATGGGAATGGGGCATCGGGGTAAAAGCTGACCATAGCCAGCCGGGCGTATATGTCCCCATCGACCCGCTCTGTTGGGCTATGGGCCCAGCAACCGGTCCTCACGCCGCGGAAATGCGAAAAGAGGACGCGTTATGCACAATGGAGCGATCATGTCGAGCGAGGTGCACCACCTGGTGGATCACGGCCTGGCGTACCCGCTGGTCCGGTTTTCCGGGGTGCTCGACGCGACCACGGCCGCCCCGGTGCGCTCGATCCTCCTGGACCTGCTGGCCGGGCAACCCGAGGCCCTCGTGGTCGACGTCGCCGGGCTGGAACCGGTCGCCCCGGCCGCGGTCGCCATGCTCAGTGATCTGCGCCGGGAGACGGCCGACTGGCCGGCCGCTCACCTCTGCCTGTGCTGCCCGAAGGACGCCGCCGGGTGGCGGGCCACCGGATGGCCGGTCTGGCCGGAGCCCGGCGACGCCTTCGCCGAGCTGGGCGAGCCCGACCGCCGGACCCGGCTCAGCGCCGAGCTGGAACCGCAGGTCGGCGCCGCCCGGATGGCCCGCGACCTGATCACCGAGGCGTGCGCGCGGTGGGATCGCCCCGATCTGGTCGGTCCCGCGTGCATCGTGGTGACCGAGATGGTGAACAACGTGGTCGCGCACGCGCGGACGCCGATGACCGTGCTGCTGGCCGCCCACGACGACGGGATGAGCGTGGCGGTGCGGGACAACTCGGCGGTGCTGCCGTCGTATGACGGCGGCCCGGTCGCGCCGACCGCGTTCGGCGGCCGCGGCATGCTGCTCATCGATTCGGTGGCGAGCCGGTGGGGCAGTCTGGTGCTGCTGGACGGCAAGGTGGTGTGGGCGCTGCTGCAGGCGGACCACGAGCCGGAGCCGCCGCACAGTGATAGCCATGACGCTGCGGGCATGCCCGACCCGGCCCGCGGGTAGATTGCAACGATGCGAGACGACGACTACCCCGCTGAGGTGTCGGACCCGGAGGCTTCCGGTCTGCCGGACACCGCGGACGACGATTCCACCGCGTACGACTCGGTGGAGAGCAGCCGTTGGGCTGACGGGCAGGACCCGGCGGCGCTGGCCGGGGTGGGCCCGGGCGGTTCGAACCGCTTCGGTGACACCCCCGATGAGGCGTTGCAGGGCGAGTCCCTCGATTACCACCTGCGCCAGGAGGAGCCGGACACCGGCTGGGAGGATCCGATCCCGGCCGACCGGGACCCCTTCGACGAGACGGTGGACAGCTCCGAGCAGCGCAACTTCGACGCGGACGTGTGGGGCGCGAGCCCGACGTCGGACCCGAAGTCGCAGGTGTCGCTCTACGACGACGGCCAGCTCGACGACGACGACCCGGAGACGGTCGGTCGCCTGGTGGCGCCGGACGAGGGCTACGGCTTCGACGACGAGACCGACGCCATCGCGTACGACGCGGGCGCGGCCGGCGGCGGCGCGAGCGCCGAGGAGCTGGCCATCCACGAGACCAACGCCCCCGACTACGACTAGACCTTAATCAAGGCCCTGCTCGATGGCGTAACGGGTCAGTTCCACCCGGTTGTGCAGCTGGAGCTTGCCGAGCGTGTTCTGCACGTGGTTCTGCACCGTGCGATGGCTCAGCACGAGCCGCTCGGCGATCTGGCGGTACGACAGCCCCTTCGCCACCAGGCGCAGCACCTCGGTCTCGCGCTCGGTGAGCTTCGGCGCGCCCGGCTCCGCTCCGGCGGGGTCGGCCGCGAGCCGCCGGAACTCACCGAGCACCAGCCCGGCCAGCCCCGGCGTGAAGACCGTGTCGCCGGCCGCGGTGCGGCTCACCGCCGCCAGGAACTCCGGCAGCCCGGCCGATTTCAGCAGATATCCGGTCGCGCCCGCCTTCATCGCGTCCAGGACGTCCTGTTGCTCTCCGCTGGCCGAGAGCATCAGCACCCGTACGCCCGGAAGACCGTCCAACAGCCCGGTGATGACCTCGACGCCGGAAACGTCGGGCAGTTGCAGGTCGAGCACCACCACGTCGGGCCGGGCCGCCGCCGCGATGCGCACCGCCTGCAGACCCTCCCCGGTCGTGGCGACCACCTCGTACCCGGCCGCGGCAAGGTCGCGGCTCACGCCCTCGCGCCACATCGGGTGATCGTCGACCACCATGACCCGGATCGGCTCACTCACGGGATCACGATATCGGCGCGCGTGGCACGGTCATCTCCACCTCCGTGCCGACGCCGGGCGCGGACACGATCGTCACGCGGCCGTGCAGGTCCTCGACGCGGCCGCGGATCGACTGGGCCACCCCCAGCCGGCCGCGCTCGCGGGCCACGCTGAGGCGGTCCGCCTCGAAGCCGGGACCGTCGTCGCGCACGGTCACCACCACGGCGTCCGGTTCGTCCTCGACCAGGATGTAGACCTTCGTGCCGGGTGGGCAGTGCCGTTCGACGTTGTCCAGCGCGGCGGCCACCGCCGCGCCCAGCTCCCGGGCCACCCGCGCGTCCAGCACGACGGCGCCGGCCGGGCCGGACACGCTGACCGCCGGGGAGGCGTACGGGAGAAGCAATCGCATGAGATCGGCGTCGTGGCCCGGCACCTCGGCCGACCGGAGACCGGCGACCAGCGTGCGGAGCGCGGCCTCCTGCTCGCCGGCCAGCCGGGCCAGCTCGCCGGCCTCGCCGTCCAGCCCGGCGCCGCGACGCCGGACCAGCGCCAGCACCTGCAGCACCGAGTCGTGGATGTCGCGGGCCAGCCGTTCCCGCTCCCGGGTCGCGGCCTCCACCTCGACCGCCCGCTCGAGCCGCTCCTGGGCGACCTCGGCGAGCCGCACCATGTAGCCGACCGCGATCGCGGCCAGCAGCAACAGCACCGCGCCGGTCCAGGCGCCCTGGTCGTAGCGGGCCCGGACGGCCAGGTCGGTCGCGCCCACGACGAGCGCTGCCGCGATCCCGGCGCGGCGCCCGCGCGCGACCGCCCAGGCCAGGACGGGCGCGGCGTGCCAGGCCACGGTGAGGGTGGGCAGGCCGTCGCGCAGCCCGGTACGGCCGACGACGGGGACACTGGCCGCCATCACCACCATCGTGACGACCAGGTCGGCCACGAGCAGTGGCGTGCGGCGGCGGGCCGGATCGGCGTACGCGAAGGTGGTGTATGCCGTCCAGGAGGCAGCCAGTGCGAGAAACGGCCAGGCCAGCAGGGGCCGCTGATAGTCACCCACGTTGCGGATCACGAGGATCGTGATGTAGAGCAGCGCGGCGATGCGGTAGACGGCGATGGCGCGCCACAGCGGGGCCTGGAAGCCGGGCATGGGATAGACGATTCCACATGTTCCGGAACGCATCCTTATTGACTGATAGTCATCTATCTCTAAGGATTGTTAAAAGGTCTCCCCCGGAGGTACTCCCCATGTGCATCACGCGAATGCTCCTCGCCGCGGCCGTCGTCGCGGCGTCCCTGACCGGCCTCTCCCAGCACGACGTGGCCAGCGCCGCCGCCGGGCCGGTGACCTGGTCCGACGAGTTCAACGGCGCGTCCGGCACGCCGATCGACGGCTCGAAGTGGAAGTTCGACACCGGCGGCAGCGGCTGGGGCAACAACGAGCTGGAGTACTACACCAACTCGACCCGCAACGTCGTGCAAGACGGTCAGGGCCATCTGGCGATCACCGCCCGCAAGGAGAACCCGTCCAACCTGCAATGCCACTACGGCACCTGCCAGTACACCTCGGGCCGGGTGCTCACCGCGGACAAGTTCAGCCAGACGTACGGCCGGTTCGAGGCCAGCATCAAGATCCCCAAGGGGCAAGGCATCTGGCCCGCATTTTGGATGCTCGGCGGCAGCAACTGGCCGGCCACCGGCGAGATCGACATCATGGAGAACGTCGGTAGTACACCCAATACCGTGTACGGGACGATCCACGGTCCCGGCTATTCCGGTGCCGGCGGCATCGGCGGCAACCGGAGCATCGGATCCGCGCTCGGCGACGCCTTCCACCAGTACGCGGTGGAGTGGTCGCCCAACCTCATCGTCTGGTACCTGGACAACCAGGAGTACTTCCGCGTCACCCCGGCCAGCCTCGGCGGCCGGCAGTGGGTCTACGACCACCCGTTCTTCATGATCATGAACGTGGCGGTCGGCGGCTACTGGCCGGGCAACCCGGACGCGAGCACGGTCTTCCCGCAGACGATGCTGGTCGACTGGGTACGGGTCTCGGCCTGGAACGGTGGCACCACCCCGCCGCCGCCGGGTGGCGGAAGCATGCTGCGCAGCGCGTTGAGCGGGCGGTGCATCGACATCCCGGCGGCCAACCCGGTGGACGGGGCGCGGCTGCAGACCTACGACTGCAACGGCTCGGCCGCCCAGCAGTGGACCTTCAACGGCGACGGCACGCTGCGCGCGATGGGCAAGTGCATGGACCCGGCCGGCGGCGCGCTGGCCAACGGCACGCCGATCCAACTGGTCACCTGCAACGGCAACCCGGTGCAACGCTTCACCCTGTCGGCGGCCGGTGACCTGGTCAACGTCTCGGCGAACCGGTGCGTCGACGTCAAGGACCGCAACACCGCCAACGGCGCTCAGCTGCAGCTCTGGGATTGTGGCGGCGGCTCGAACCAGAAGTGGTCGAAGGCCTGATCACTGCGCGATCTTGTACGAGTCGCCGTAGACCTTCCAGCTCAGCGGCGCGCTCAGATCGAGGTTGCTGTTCCGCAGGAACACCCGCTGAGCCGTGTCGACCCGGGTGGTGTCGAGGTGTGCGCTCTCGGTGCGCATCGCCGCCTCCCGGGCGTTCAGGAAGGCGTTGAGGTAGGTCAGTTCGTCGCCGCCCTGTGCCGGGGTCCTGGCCACCTTCATCGCCGCCGCCCGGATGCCCTGCAGGCCGGAGACGCCGTGCATGACCGCCGCGTCGAAGTACGCGAACTGGCCGAGCGCGCGCAGCTTGTCGCCCTTGGCGAGTTTCACGGCCGGGGTGAAGTACATGCTGTCGCGGGCGTTCTCCTGCACCTTCTGAAAGACCGGGTCCTTGGCCGCGGTCCGCCACGCGAGCGGGAAGCCCGGGTCCAGGCCGGCGTGCGAGTCCGAGCCGTCGACGGTCCGCAGGGCGGGCAGGTAGCGGGCGAGCACGTTGCTCTTCTTGGCTTTCGTGTACGCGTTGACGACCGCCAGCATGTCCGAGGTGCCGGAGCAGAAGCCCGCTATCCCGCCGGTGTAGCCGCGACCGTCGCCGATGTCCTCGATGTAGCCGAACTCGCCGCGCCACGACTTCGTGGAGTTCTCGGCGCTGGACACCAGCTCCAGCGCGTACTCCTTCTTGCGGCCGTCCTCGAGCCCGGAGGCCGCGGATCCGGCGGGCGCCGCTACCGCGGCCAGCGGGGTCGTCGACGCCGGCCCGTACGCCTTGACGTCGGCCAGCGAATACCCACCCTCGGCCTGGCCACGCTGGGTGGCCAGCACCCGGACGTACCGGCCGCTGCCACTGAGCTTCGAGAGGTCGTCGACGCCGCCGTTGCCCGACGCGGTCGCGTAGAGGTTCTTCCAGTTCGCGCCGTCGGTCGAGGTCTGCACGCGGTACGCCTTCGCATACGCGCCCGCCCAGCGCAACTGCACCCGGGCGATCGAGCGCACCGAGCCGAGGTCGATCCGCAGCCACTGGGTGCCCGGCCCGGCGGCGCTCGCCCAGCGGGTGGAATCGGACAGATCGTCGGCCCGGGCGGCGGCGTTCGGCGCCAGCACCGACGACGCGGCGGCCGGCTTGTTGCGTGAAATGATCACGGAGCTGTCCGCGCTCGCGGCGACCGAAACGGCCAGCGGAACGCTCAGCGCCGCGCCGACACCGGTGCCGAGAATGATCGATCTAACGCTCCGCATTCCCCCAAGCTAGGTCGGCAGTTTCATGATCGCCGCCAAACGTGAGAGCTATCCCTTTCGGTAATCGTCCTTGCCGCGACGCCGACGGGACGACAGCACAATGACGAGCACGATCGCCGCGATCACGAACAGACAGCACAAACCGCCGAGCAGCCCGATCAGGCCGAACCCACTGCGCCGGCGCCGGTACCGCGCCGCCTCGATCGCCACGTCGGCGACACCGTTACTGGCCGCCCACGCGTGCACCGGCACGACCAGCGTCAGCGTCGCGCCGGTCACCGCCGCGGCCGCCCGCGACCACCACTTCACCATTGCAGACATGCCACCCATCGTGACCCATCCCGGCAAGACCGGTTGGATGGGTCCATGACCCTGATGAACGGCGAGCTGGCCGCTCTGGCCGCGGCGCACGGCGTGGCCACCTGGTACGAGGACTGGCATCGGCAACGCAAAGATGTCTCCACCGAGTCGGTGGTGGGTGTTCTCGCGCTGCTGGGGGTGGACGCGAGCACGCCCGCGGCGATCTCCGCCGGGCTGGCCGCGGTGCGCGAGCGGGACCGGCTGGGACGGTTGCCCGCGACGATCGTGGTGCGGGTGGGGACGGGGCGTGCGCTGCCCGGTCCGGGGACGCTGGAGCTGGAGGACGGCGGCACCCGCGAGGTCGACCGGGTGCCGGACGACCTGCCGCTGGGCTGGCACCGGCTGCGGGTCGCCGGCCAGGAGGTGACGCTCGTGGTGGTGCCGGTCGCGCTGCCCGAGGCGCCCGAGACGTGGGGCTGGATGCTGCAGCTGTACGCGCTGCACTCGGCCGGGTCATGGGGCATGGGCGACCTCGGTGACCTGCGCACGTTCCTGACCGGGTCGGGTGGTCCGGGGCTGGTGCTGCTCAACCCGCTGCACGCGATCACGCCGACGCTGCCGGTGCCGTCCTCGCCGTACTCGCCGTCGAGCCGCCGCTTCGCGAACCCGCTGTACCTGCGGGTGTCCGACACCGACGAATACCGCCGGGCCGATCCCGCGCTGCGGTCGCAGGTCGATGCCCTCAAGCCGGCCCAGCCCGCCGACGGGTTGATCGATTACAGCGCGGTCTGGCAGGCCAAGCGCGCCGCCCTGGAGCTGCTCTGGCCCCTCGCCGGCGAAGTCGACCTGGAGAGCGACGCCGGCTTGACCGATTTCGCCCGGTTCTGTGCGCTGGCCGAGCGCTTCGGACCCAACTGGCCGGAATGGCCGCCGGAATATCAACGGCCGGACGCTCCCGGCGTACGGGAATTCCGCAGTGATCGCGTCGCCTTCCACGCCTGGCTGCAACGGCTGCTCGAACAGCAGCTGGCGGCGGCGAACGAGGCGGCCCGGGACAGTGGCATGCCGGTGGGCGTGGTGCACGATCTCGCGGTCGGCATCGATCCGAACGGCGCGGACGGCTGGCTGCTGCGCGACGTGCTCGCCGAGGGTGTGCACGCGGGCGCGCCGCCGGACGCGTTCAACCAGCTCGGGCAGGACTGGGGGCTGGCCGCGTGGCGTCCGGACCGGCTCATCGAGACCGGGTACGCGGCGTACCGGGACATGTTGCGCCGGATCTTCCGGCACGCCGGCGGCCTGCGCGTCGACCACGTGGCCGGGCTGTGGCGGCTGTGGTGGGTGCCGCCGGGCATGGGCGCCGCGGGCGGCACGTACGTGCACTACGACCCGGAGGCGATGCTCGGCATCCTGGCGCTGGAGGCCACCCGCGCCGGGGCCGTGGTGATCGGCGAGGATCTCGGCACCGTGCAGCCGGTCGTCACCGAGGGCCTGGAACGGATGAACATGCTGGGCTCGGCGGTGCTGTGGTTCACCCGCGACTACGACGACCCGAAGAGCCCGTTCGTGCCCGCGGCCGACTATCCCCGCAACGCGCTGGCCAGCATCTCCACCCACGACCTGCCGACCGCCGCCGGTTTCCTGGCCGGCGAGCAGGTGCGCGTGCGCGCCGAACTCGGTCAGCTGGCCGGTCCGGTGGAGGCGGAAAGGCGTACGGCCGCGAAAGATCGCATGGCGTTGCTGGCGGCATTGCGCGACGAAGGTCTGATCACGACGGCGAGCACCGACCCGGAAATCATCGTGGCAATGCACGAATTCCTTGCCCGTACGCCGTGCCGATTTGTCACCGCATCGCTTTATGACGCGCTCGGAGAGGTGCGCCAGCCCAACCTACCAGGCACGATGTACGAGTACCCGAACTGGCGGATGCCGCTGGCCAGCAGTCTGGAACAGATAGCCGAGGACCCGCGTATCGCGACGATCGCCGGGATTCTCGCCCGACGAAAGGCAGGCCGATGAGTTTCCTGAACAAGGCCAAGCAGTTCCTCGACAAGCACGACAAGCAGGTCGACCAGGCTCTCGACAAGGCCGGCGACATGGTCGACAAGAAGACCCACGGCAAATACACGAGCAACATCGACAAAGCGGTCGACGAGGCGCAGAAGCGCACCGGCGAGGGCGACACCCGGCCGGAGCCGGGCCGCTAGTTCGACAGCGGTGGGGGCGGCGGGTCGTCGTCGACCGCGAAGAGCATCGGGTGCAGCGGGAGGTAGGTGTCCTGCTGCCGGCACAGGGCGGGCGGGAGCAGCGAGGACCGGTGCTCCGGGTGCTCCCGGCAGTGCCGCGTCGCCCGGGTGATCGCGTCGGCGTGGTGCCGGCCGCCTCCGTACTCGCCGCAGTGCTCGCAGTCCCAGCGCCAGTAGGCCGGGCCCTCGTCGGCCTCGAACTTGCGGATCCGCAGCGGCGGGCCGGCCTCGCGTTCGGCGGCGGCGAGAATCGCGGGCATCTCGCCGGCGGGCGGGGGCTGCCTGCCGATGATCTGGGTCAGAACGTCACTGGTCGACACGACCCGCCTCCTTCCGCTCGTTAGACTCGTTAGGCTCGTTACGCGCGTTTCGCTCTTTCGGCTTGCTCGTGAGTGTTACGCCTTTCCGAGCCCAAAAGAGCCTTTTTCAGGATTTATCGCCCGGGAGGGCGGTTCGATCCTCGCGATGCCACCCGTGATACTTGCCCTGTGGCATCGCGCAAAAGATCGGAACGGGTGGTGGCGACCGTCGCTACCGGGGTGGCCGAGCTGGTCCCCGACCCCGACCATCACACTGCGTTCACGCTGCTGCTGGACGGCGCGCCACAGTCCCACGTCGACCTGGCCGATCCCACGTACCTGCTCTTCGAGTACGTCCGGCGGATGGCCGCGGCGATCGACCTGATCGGCCCGCCCGGGCAGCCGCTGCGGGCGCTGCACCTGGGCGGCGGGGCGATGACCCTGCCGCGCTACCTCGCGGCGACCCGGCCGGGCTCGGCGCAACGCGTGGTGGAGATCGACGGCGAGCTGGTCGAGCTGGTGCGCAGGTCGCTGCCGCTGCCGGCGCGGGCGTCCATCAAGGTACGCGTCGGGGACGCGCGCGAGGCCGTCTCGGGCATGCGGGAAAGCTCGTACGACCTGGTGGTCCTCGACGTCTTCGCGGGCGCCCGCACCCCCGCGCACCTGGCCTCCGTCGAGTTCATGTCGGCGATCGCCCGGGTGCTGGCCCCGGGCGGGTGGCTGATCGCCAACATCGCCGACGGCCCACCCCTGCGGTACGCCAAGGCCCAGGTCGCCACGATTCGAACCGCGCTGCCGTCGGCCTGCCTGGTGGCCGACTCGTCGGTGCTGCGCGGCCGTCGCTTCGGCAACCTGGTCGTGCTCGCCGGCCGGACCCCGCCCCCGGTCGACGGGCTGGTGCGCCGCGCGGCCGGCGACTGGTTCCCCGGCCGGGTCGAGACCGACCTGGACCGGTTCACGTCCGGGTTCGCCCCGGTGACCGACACCGTCGCCGTAGCGTCACCGCCGCCCCCCGAGGGCCTTTTCGGTAACCGTCAGTAATCGCGTACCGGCCTGTCGTGTTGCGGCCAGGAAATCACGTGTGAATTCTGCAATGCACCTTGTGGGTCTTGCTTCCGCGCCGCTCTAATCGTTGGAGACAGTTTTCGATCGGCTGCCGCCACTGGGGGGAAGGCTGCGCATGTCCGACAAATTTTTCCTGTCGCCACCGGGCGGCGAAATGTTGGGGCCGGGCGAACGCGTGCTCTGGAGCGGCAATTGCGCCGTCGCCGAGTACGCCTTCGAGCTACCCGCTTCGCTGCCGCGGTGGACGCTTGGCGAGGAAACCGAAATCGCGGTCACCGACGAGCGGGTGATCTATCGCGACGCGACGACGCTGGGCACCGGTGAGCTGCGGTGGGTGTGGCCCCAGCACATTCGCGTGCAGCCCGGCAGCCGGGATTCCGGCCGCTCCGCCACGGCGACCCAGATTCAGCTGGTATGTGCTGGGCCGGACGAGACATTTCCGGCACTCGTATTCGCCGGAGGCGATCTTGCAACGGTCGGCGACGCGGATCGTCTCGCGAATTTGCTGCGTCAGGCAATTGCGCGTTACCGGGTGGAGCACGCCGACGATTTGGGCGTTACCGCGGCCGAGGCCCGGGTGCTCTCGCGTCTGGTGATCGGCCCGGAGTTCAGCAACTACCAGGGTGGCGAGGGGCAGACGGTCACGCTTCTCGGGGCGCTGCACATCCAGGAGCCGCCACGGCCCGTGCCGGCCCTGCCGGTTCTTCTGGAGCCGGGGCCCGTTCTTCTGGAGCCGGTGCCCGCTCGTGTGGAGCCGGCCCTTTCGGAGCCGGCGTCCGCTTCGCGCGGCCCGGACGACTCCGGGGAGACGACCGTCGCGCTGCGGTGGAACTCACCCGGGGTGCCGCGCCAGCATCATCCCGACCCGGTCGAGCTGGCGTCGCGCGCCGCCGACCTGGCCGCGCGGGTCGCCGAGCTGGTCTCCGAGGCGAACAGCCTGGAGTGGGAGACACGGAACCTGTCGCCCTACGCCGCGCCCGCCGCCGAGCCGCCGGCCGCCGAGCCGCCGCCCAGCCGGGCCGAGGCGGCGAGGCGTACGGCCGCAAGAATGGCCGGCAACGCACCACGAGGCCGCGGCCTGCTCTCGCAGCGTCGCTCCGACGATGCGCCCAGGGGGCGCTGAGATCTGATCCTTACTTCAGGTGCTCGGCCAGGACCGCTAAATGGGTCGCACTGGCCTCCGCATGCCGCTCGCGCCCGGCGTCGGTGAGCTCGACGTAGACACCCCGGCGGTCGTCCTGACACAAGCTACGCTCGACGAAACCGCTCTTCTCCAGGCGCGCCACCGTGCGGGACAGAGCGCTCTGGCTGAGGTACATGTCACTCGCCAGGTGTTGCATGCGGCACTTGTCGTGCTCTCGGCTCCTGAGACGGTCGAGCGTCTCGAAGTCACTGAGCGAGAGTCCGTGCAGTTCCTGAAGCTCTCGCTCCAGGTGGGAGGCGACCTCGTTATAGCTGGACAGCAGGCCGTGCCACTGCTTGATGAGAGTCAACTCTGCCTCCATGGCGGGCATCCTACCTCGCCGAACGGCTTGGATGCACACGCATAAGTTGAGCCCACCTCATATGCTTGGACATTAGATGCACACGCATATAACCTCGGCCGCGTGTCTTACACCGAATCCCTCAACGTCTCCGCGAACACTCCAGCAGCGGCGGCATCCGCATCGGCGGAAGTGCGCTGGAACGCACGACTCTGGGGCGTTCTGGCGGTGCTCTGCGTCGTCCTCTTCCTGGACGGCCTCGACGTCTCCATGGTCGGCGTGGCCCTGCCGTCCATCGGATCCTCACTACACCTGTCGACGACGTCCCTGCAGTGGGTCGTCAACGGCTACGTCCTGGGCTACGGCGGTCTGCTCCTGCTCGGCGGGCGCACCGCAGACCTCCTCGGCCGGCGCAAGGTCTTCCTGATCGCGCTCGGCGTGTTCACCGTCGCGTCCCTGGTGGGAGGGCTGGTCAACGACGGCAGCCTGCTCATCGCGACCCGTTTCGTCAAAGGATTGGCCGCGGGCTTCACCGCCCCGACCGCCCTGTCGATCCTGACCACCACCTTCCCGGAGGGCAAGGCCCGCAACAAGGCGCTGTCGATCTTCACGGTCTTCGGCGCCAGCGGCTACTCGAGCGGGCTCATCATCGGCGGCCTGCTGACCACCATCGGCTGGCGCTGGAACTTCCTGGTTCCGGTCCCGATCGCCCTGGCCGCGCTCATCGTCGGCATCTTCCTGATCCGCCGCGACCGTCCGGCCGAAGGCGGAAAGCACGACCTGGGCGGTGCGGTCACCCTGGTCGCCGGCACCCTGCTCATCGTGTACGCCGTGGTCTCCGCACCCGCTCGCGGCTGGACCGACCCGGTGACGATCAGCTCGTTCGTCATCGCGCTCGCCCTGATCGCCAGCTTCGTCTTCATCGAAACCCGGGTGAAGCACCCGCTCGTGCGCCTCGGCATCCTGCGGCGCGGGTCACTCGTACGCGCCAATCTCAGCATGGTGGCGCTGCTCGGCTCGTACTTCAGCTTCCAGTTCATGATGACGCTGTACCTGCAGGACGACCTGCACTGGGCACCCTTGCGGATGGCCGTCGGGCTGCTGCCCGTCGGCGTGATCGTGGTCCTGAGCTCGCCCATCACCGGCCGGCTCATCACCCGGCTCGGCACCGGTCCACTGATCATCCTGGCGATGGTGTCCCTGGCGCTGGGCTACCTCGGGATCGTCTGGCGCGGCCACTCCGACCCGAGCTACGCGTCGGTCATCCTGCCGTCGCTGATCCTGCTCGGCTTCGGCTTCGGGTTCGGCTTCAGCGCGATCCTCTCCCAGGCCACCGAAGGCATCGCCAACCACGAGCAAGGCCTGGCCTCCGGCCTCGTGCAGTCCAGCGGCCAGGTGGGGGCCGCGATCGTGCTCGCCGTGGTCACCGGCCTGATCGACGGCACCGGCGGCTCGTTCACCCACTTCCACGCCGGCGTCAACCTGGTCGCGGGCGTCGCGGTGGCCGGGCTGCTGCTCAACCTGGTCCCGCTGGCGGCCCGTCGCCGCCGCAACGCCCAGGCGGAAGCGGAAGCGGTCCAGGCCGCCGCCTGACCAGCAGCGAAACCCGGGCCCCGGGAGCAACGCAGCCCCGGCGGCCCAGCAGCCCAACACCCGTGACCTGACCCGGTCGCCGGCCCCTCCACCCCGCGCGGTATTGTTGTCTCTACCGACGCGGGGTGGAGCAGCTCGGTAGCTCGCTGGGCTCATAACCCAGAGGTCGCAGGTTCAAATCCTGTCCCCGCTACGAGTCTGGGAGTCCCCTGTCCGCGGAAGGCGCGGACAGGGGACTCTTCGCATTTCTGCCTGGGGGCCGAGCCCCCAGACCCCACGTTGCGGTGGTTGCGCTGCTGCTGTCAGTTGCGCTCACCCACGGTGCGGGGGGCACTCTGCTGCTGTTGGTTGCGCTCACCCACGGTGCGGGGGGCGCTCTGCTGCTGCTGGTTGCGCTCACCCACGGTGCAATGGCGCTCTGCTGCTGTTGGTTGCGGTTGGTGGGGTTCGGGAGCGCGGCTGGTGGTGGTTGTGCCCTAGGGTGGCGGGGCCCCGGGGCGGTCGTGCTGTGTGTGTCTCTTGTCTACGGTCGCACTCGGTGGGTGGGGTTTCCACGCGGATTTGGACGTGATGTGCTCGGATTCTGACATTCGGGGGGACACGGACGGCGCTCGGGGCATGACCGCTAAGAAGGTCGTTGTTTCGGCGGCCCTGAGGACCACGGTGGCACTGTTCGGCTCCGTCATGTTCTGGTGCTGGGGGACTTTCGACGACAGCTACTTCAACCTGCTGGAGTGGGACTTCTGGTGTGGGGCCAAGGACATCAACGCGCATGAAGTGACCGGGGTCGACCAGCACCTCTTCCTGCCTAGTGCGGTCTGCCACTTCACCGACGGCAGTTCTAAGCAACTGGTTCCCTGGTTCATTGTCCCGTCGATGTTCTTGTGCCTTGCGGTGGCCGTCTTCATCGTCGTTCACGCCATTCACACGCTGAACAAGTACGAGCTGTGGGTCTAGAGATCCTTCGCGTCAGACGTCTCTTCCCTGATCGACTTGCTGCCGGCGCCGCCCTACGAGGCCATAATGTGGGATCCGTGTCCGCTGTCCGGGACCGGCGACCACATAGTGGCGGCGCGTCCGCAATGTGAGACACCCGTCCATAGTGGAGCGTCTTTTCTCCGCTCTCGCGTTTTTGTTCCGCCAGTTTCCCCGGCGTTTCGTAGACCTTGGAGAGTTGTGGTCGTTGGTCGATATGTGGGCGCAACTCTCCAAGGCGGTCCGTCGTCGTGACGGACCGCGTTTTCAATCTCTATCCGGGCATGGTCCGAGCAAAGACCTCGCAGCACCGAGCAACTCCAGCCATCACGGGCTGGGTGCGCCGCCTGGGGGCGATGACGACGAACGAGCGCGGGTGGTGCTGGCGGCGCTGGGGGTTGCTGCGACATCGGGTGCGGGAGCGTTGCTGGGTGACGCCGTTCGAGCTCGTCGCCTACGACACCGAGGTGGCCCGCCGCGGCATGGCCAACCGAATCCGCGTCCTGAAAAGCCGGAAAATGTCAGATGCGCGGGCTGTCCGTGGTCAGGTCGTGGTCGGTACGGTTGCCGGTGTTCCGGGTGTTGGGGGGCTCGAGGAGGATCACGTCGCAGCCGCCGGGGCTGACGGGGCGGTGCTCCAAGCCGGCGGGGACCACGAAGAGGTCGCCAGGGTGGAGAGTCACGGTCTCGCGGTCCTTCATCTCGATTTGAAGGACACCGCTGGTGATGACGAAGGTCTCGTCGCCGTTGGCGTGATGGTGCCAGACGAACTCGCCTTTGAACTTGGCTACTCGGATCTCGTAGCCGTTGGTTTCGGCGACGGTGCGAGGTTTCCAATAATCGTCGAAGAGCGCGTGCTTGGCCTGGAAGTTAACCGGGACATCGGGCCATGCCATGATCAGGACTCCTATGAGGTTTGTTTCGATGGGGTGGCGGCCAGCAGCTGCCGGCCCAGGGTTACCAACACCCTCGTCTCAGCAGTTCGGAGGAAGTGGTGGCCGCCCGTGTAGGCCTGCACGTGGACGCCGGCGGTGGTGGCGTCGTCCCAGTGGAAAAGGTCGTCGATCGGGCAGGTGAAGTCGGCGTCGCCACCGTAGGCGATGATCGGCGTGTCCAGCCGTTCCATGATGCGCGGCCGATGCCCGTCCAGCAGGCGCAGGTCGGAGCGCAGCGGTGGCAGGATCAGCGGCAGCAGCTGAGCGTTGCGATACACCTCGACGTCGGGGCCGCCCAGCTCGTTCATCGCGTTGACCAGCTCGGTGTCGGAGAAGCCGTGGCGGGGCTCGCCGGGAATCCGGTGCGGACTGGTGCGGCCGGACACGAAGAGGACTGCCACGGTGAAGTCATGGTCGCGCTGCAGGCGCAGGGCCACCTCGTAGCCGATCGCGGAGCCCATGCTGTGCCCGAACATCGCCATCGGCAGGTCGAGCAGACCGGTCAGCTCGGCGGTGATCCGATCGGCCATCTCGCGCATGTCCTCGACGCACGGTTCGAGCATGCGGTCCTGGCGGCCCGGGTACTGCACGGCGACCAGCTCGGTGCCCGCGGGCAGCCGGCGCGTCCAAGGCGCGTATGCCCCAGCGGTGCCGCCGGCGTGCGGAAAACACACGAGGCGCCGGACCGAGTTCCCGGCGACGGCGTGGCGTCGCAGCCATCGGCTCACGACCGGTCTCCGTTGGCGCGCTGCTCGCGCAGCACCTCGGCGAGCCGGGCGATGCCCTCGGCGATGGTGTCCTCGTCAGGGCTCAGGCTGAGTCGCAGGCAGCGCGTGCCGTGGTCGCCCGCGGGAAACCCGCCGCGCGGTGCCACGAAAAAGTGGTGGCCGGGCACGACGAAGACGCGCAGGCGCTTCAGCGCCTCGTACGCCTCGTGGTCGTCGAACCAGTCGTGGTCCATCCACAGCCAGCAGAACATTCCGCCACTGCTCTCGTGCAGCCGCCAGCTCATGTCAGAGGGCAGGGCGTCGCTCAACGCGCGCTCGGCGAACTGGCGTTTGGCGCGGTAGTACGGGGAGATCGTCTTCTCGACCAGCGTGTCGATCTCCCGTGACCGGAGCGCACGGGCGGTCACCGACTGCACCAGCTGGGGTGCATGCAGTGCGGTGTTGGCGAGGTACGAGACGATCGGGAAGATCAGCTCGGGTTCGCCGATCAGGAAGCCCAGCCGGTCGCCGGGCAAGCCGGCCTTGGAGAAGGTGAAGCTGTTGAGCACCGACGGGTGCCGTACGGGCGCGACCGGCGTCTCGACCACGAGGGGGAACGGCTGCCCGTACGCGTTGTCGACAAGCAGCGGAATGTCGCGGTCCGCGGCGATCGCCACCAGCCCGTCCAACTCGTCCCGCTCAAGCGCACGGCCGGTCGGGTTGCCGGGGCTGGACACGAGCAACATGCCGATGTCGGGTGTGCGGCGGACGGCGTCGAGGTCGACGGCGTACCGGAACAGATGCTCGCCGGTGCGCACGATCCGGGCCGGTATGCCGGTCAGTCCGTCGGCGTCGAGGGTGAGCCCCTGGTAGCCGGCGTAGTCGGGCTGCGCGGGCAGCACGAGACGGCGGAAGCCGGTGGGACCCGGGCCAGTGAACAAGCAGGCGGCCGCGAAGCAGAGCAGCTGGCTGCCGGGGCCGACAACCACGTTCTCGGCCGTGATGCCCCAGTCGTACCGGTCGTTGAAGTATTCGACGATCGCGTCGACCAGCGGGCCGTAGCCGCGAGATGGGCCATAGCAACAGCTGGTCGCGGTGAAGTCGGCCGAGACCGCGTCGGCGGTGAGCCGCTGCCAGGCCTCGACCGCGTCCGGGATCGCCGACGGGTTGCCGGGACTCAGATTGACCCAGCGGCCGGTGGCGGACGGGTCGGCGGCCACGTCCGCGATGTCGTCCATGATGGCGCGGATGCCGGAACGGCCGCTCAGGCGGCGGCCGAAGGTCGATAGGAGCATGGAACCTTCCTCGTCGAGGTCACCCGGTGCCGCGCCCGACGGTGCGGCACCGGGACCGGCGATCAGGCCGCGCTACCTTGCGGAGCGGCAGCGAGCGAGTCGATGTAGGCCGAGATGGAGGCGACCGTCGACTTGCGGAACAGCTCGTCCATCGGCACCTCGACGCCGATCTCGGTGCCGATCTCATGCTGGATTCTCGTCATGATCAGCGAGTGGCCGCCCAGCATGAAAAAGTCGTCGTCCATCGAGAAGCTGCCGAGCTTGAGCTCTCGGCGCCAGATCTCGTAGACCTTGTCCTGTGTCACGTCGGTGTCCTTTCTGCGTGGATCCTGGTCAGCCCTTGGCCGGCCAGGCGAACGGCACGTCGTGGTTGTTGGCCGCGCGAATTCGGTGGTGGTCGTAGCGGTTCTCGCCGGCTACCAGGACGCTGCCGTACTCGGCGAGGTCGAAGGTCGCGCCGTGCGCGGTGAACGAGTCCTGGTCCGGGTACACCCGCACGTGGGTCGGTACGTACCGGCCGGCGATGGCGAAGCGGGTCTCGCGCTCGGTGTTGTTCGGCGTCGACCCGTGCACGCAGGAGGCCGTGAAGATGACCGCCTCGCCCGGCTTCATCTCCACCTCGACGACGTCCTCCGGATTCGGCTCCCAGTTCTTGTCGACCGCGAAGTCGGAGAAGTCGTACCCGAAGAAGCCGGTGTTCGCCTGCTCGACGTTGTAGTCGTTGCGGCCCTGGTCGGTGGCCTTGCGCTCGTCGAAGATCCAGTCGCGCTGAGAACCCTTGACGAACTTCATGCAGGCGGTGTCCTTGGTGGCCGGCGTGAATGTCGTCCATACGGTGATGTCGATGTACGCGTTCCACTGCGACTCGGTCGGCAGCAGCTGTGGTTTGCCGTTCGCGTAGCTGTAGTCGCGGACCTGGTGCCACTCGGTGGCCTTGGCGCCCGGGAACTTCGGGAACCACTCGGTACGCCAGCACAGGATGTCCGGCCCGAGGATCGCCTTCAAATACTTGATGATCGTGGGATGCGCGACGTGCCGGCTCAGCTCCGGAATGTCGAAGTGCCGGTCGTAGTTCACGCTGTTGCGGTAGAGCGCCTTACTGGTGTCGTGGTTGTTGATCCGGATCTCACGGATCAGCGCCGCCGCCTCGTCGGGCTCGTACAGCTTGATCGGGCCGGTGAATCCGTCCTTGGCGAAGTTCTCGATGTCCGCCTTGATATCGTCCGGGACCACCGCGTTGGCGGAGATGTTAGCCGCCGGCGTCGGGTAGTCAGTCGCAGTCATCCGGTCTCACTTCCTCACGTTGCGCCGCTTTGATCAACCAGCGACGCGAACGTAGAAAGGGACGTCCTCGGGCGGTCCTCAGCCGCTCCTCGACGTCGCTACCTTGCGCCCGGCGAAGCCGGTCGGGCTGACGCCGAGGATCCGTTTGAAGTGCCGGTCGAGGTGCGGCTGGTCGTAGAAGCCGCTTCCGGCGGCCACCGACCACAGTGGATCGCCGGCCAGGATGAGCCGGCGGGCCAGATCAACCCGGCGCGAGATCAGGTACTGGTGCGGCGACATGCCGAACTCGCGGCTGAACGAGCGCACCAGATATGCCGGGTTGAAATGCAGCGAGGCGGACGCCTGCTTCAGGGAGATGCCCGGGACGACGTGCTCCTCGAGCAGGTCGCGCAGCAGGTACGCGGGCGTGCGATCGAGGCGGTCGGGCAGAGCGGGGAAGCCGAACCGTGCCCGGAGCCGCTCGATCACGTCGGCCAGGTGACTCTCGGCCTCGAGATCCTCGCCAGGCTCGCGGATGAGGCGGTGCAGGCGGGAGACGCGGTGACGCAAGGCCGGGTCGGCGAATCCGGAATCGTCCACCGAGGCGCCGACCAGGCGGGACGGCAGGCGGTCGGGCGTCAGGTAGAGCACCCGTTTGCGGAAGCCGAGTGGGGTGGCCGCGGCGCCGTTGTGCGGCACAAACGGTGGTAGCAGGGTGACCAGGTCACCGAAAGCGCCGCGCTCGTGTCGATCGAGGTCGTACTTCACGGCGCCGTCGTCGATGATGAGCAGAGTCCAGGAGTCGTGCGCATGCATCGGGTAGGCGTGGTTGGTGAAGCGGGCGTGCAACACCTCGAGCACGCCGTCCAGCCGCGGCTGCCAAGCCGAGATCTCGGCTCCCGGAACACCTGCCACGTCAAAATCGTACAAGACGGCTGGTGGCCGGCTGACCGATCATCGATGCATGCCATCCGACGACGCACCTGTCCGGTTCGACACCAAAATCGCAGTCCTGTTGCGCGATGACCTGCTCACCTGGCAGCGCCTCAACATCACGGCGTTCCTGGTAAGCGGCATCGGCACCAAGGTGCCGGAGGTGATCGGCGAGCCTTACGAGGACGCGGACGACATGCGGTACCTGCCGATGTTCCGGCAGCCTGTGCTGATCTTCGAGGGTGGCAAGGAGATGCTCCTCGCGGCGCACGGCCGCGCCCTCAGCCGTGAGCTGCCGGTGTCCGTCTTCACGTCGGACCTGTTCGCCACCAACAACGACCGCGACAACCGCGCGGCGGTGCGTGCCGTCACGACCGGGAATCTGGACCTGGTGGGCATGGCGATCTACGGCCCGAAGAACGCCGTGGACAAGGTGCTCAAGGGCGCCGGCATGCATCATTGACTCGCTCGGGAAACGGACTCTCATGGACAACCACTCCGGCCGCTCACCCGTGCCGGTCGACGCCTACCTGTCGCTGCTGGGGACCATGGCCTTCTTCGGAAGCGCCTTCGCCAGCTCCAAGGTGGTCGTGGAGCAGGTTCCGCACCAGGTGGCTGCCGTACTGCGCTTCGGTGGCGGCGCACTCATCCTGTTGGTGATCGCCGCTGCCATGAGCCGGCGTCGTCCGGACGCGCCGCGGCTGTCCTGGCGGCAGGTCGTCCGGTGCGGCCTCGTCGGCCTGCTGGGCGTGTTCGCATACAACATGTTCTTCTTCTGGGGTCTGACGAAGGCGCCGTCGATCGATGGCAGCATCATCGTGCCCGTGCTGAGCCCGGTGCTAACGACGGGAGCACTGATGGTCACGCGGGCCGAGCGCACGACGCGGTCCCGGGCCGTGGGCCTGGTGCTCGGCCTGCTCGGCGCCCTGGTCTTCTTTCTCGGCATCGACGAAGTCGGCGGGCTCGGCAGTTCCCGGATCGCTGGTGAGCTGCTGTTCCTGCTCGGCGCGGTGGCATGGGCGGCGTACAGCATCGCCTCCAAGCGGGTGCTCGTCGGCATGGACCCGCTGCGCGCCACCACGGTAGCCACCACGATCGGCGCGTTGTTCCTGTTGATCTTCGCGGTCCCGGCCGTCTCGGACACCGACTGGGGTGCGCTGAGTGGCACCGTCCTGGCCAACGTGATCTATCTGGCCATCGGTCCGACCGCCGTCGCGTACCTCCTCTTCTATCGGGGCTTGTCAAAGGTGAGTCCCTCGACGGCCACCGTCATGATGTTCGCCGTGCCAGTGTTCGGCATCGCTTGCTCCGTGCTGTTCCTCGGCGAGTCGTTCACGGCGTGGCAGATCATCGGTTCTTTGATCATGTTGATGGGCGCGCTGCTCGCGGTGAATCCGCGGGCCGTCGCCGGCCGCAGCGCCCGGGTCCCCTCCACCCGGGAGTTGGAGAGCGCCGGCGACGTCCGATAGCCGCGTTCACCCCTGAATGCCCGTCCCGCCCTTTGCGGCGGGGCGGGCATTCGTCGTTTCTTCTGTTTCGACCGACCTCAATGGACAGTCCCATTCCATGGGAGGGTCGGAAGTGAGAAATTCACGCCTTTCCTTACGTACCGTGATCTTCGATCGGCAACTTGCATGAATCCGGTCACTTCACGTAGTCCCCCGGGGCCATCGCGGTCACCACTGGAATTGACAGCATTTGATGTTCGGTTTAACGTGCCAAGTGCAGAACGAGTCTGCTTCGCATCCGGCTCGTCCTTACCGGAAATGCGCGGCATCGAGGCCGCTCAACCATCGGGCGTCTATTCCAGGGCGATGAATCGCCTATCCACGGGGGTAATTCGTGTCGTTTGCGATTTTCCGTGTTCTCGGTCCTCTCGAATGTCAGGTGTTCGACACGACCATTCGAATCAGCGGAGCCAAGCAGCAGACCGTCCTCGCCATGCTCCTGCTCGCCGAGGACAAGCCGGTCCCTCTGTCTCGCCTGATCGACGCCGTCTGGGGCGATTCCGTTCCCCCGACAGCGGCCAAGCAGGTACGCAACGCGGTGTCGAACCTGCGTCAGGTTCTGGCCCGCTCCGGCGTCACGATCCGGCCAGCCGGCGACGGCTACCGGCTCGACCGCGCGGGCTCGGGCTTCGATCTCGAGGACTTCACCCGGCGGGTCGAGCTGGGCGGGGCCGAGATGGATCCAGCCCGCACGGCCGGGTCGTTACGGGCCGCCCTCTCGTTGTGGCGCGGCCCGGCACTGGCCGGCCTGACCAGCCCCGTGCTGCGCTCGCAGGTGGCCAGCATCGAGGAGCTGCGTCTCACCGTCCTTGAGCAGTGCATCAACCTCGAGCTGGACCAGGGCCAGCACGCCTCGCTGGTCGGCGAGCTGACCGCCGCGGTCGCGGAGAACCCGTTCCGGGAGCGGTTCGTGGCTCAGCTCATGATCGCGCTGTGCCGCTCCGGTGCCCGAGCGCAGGCGCTCAAGGTCTTCGACGCAACACGCCGATTGCTCCGTGACGAGCTGGGCGTGGACCCTGAGCCAGAGCTCCGAGAACTCAACCTGCGCATCCTCGCCAGCGAGCTACCCTCCGCGCCGGGGCTGCCCGACTTGTCGCTGCCCTGGCACAACCTGCCCGGCGACACCGTGCCTCTGACCGGCCGCAGCACCGAGGAGGATCTCGTCGTCCGGGCGTTACTGCGGCACGCCGGCGCCGGGAAAAGCACGCCGCCGCCGGCGGTGGTGGCGGTCGACGGAATGGCCGGCGTCGGCAAGACGGCCTTCGCGCTGCACCTGGGCCGCCGGCTGGCCGCGTCCTATCCCGACGGCCAGCTTTATGTCGGCCTTCAGGCGCACGCGGCCGGGCGGCGGCGGCTGCCCGCACTGCAGGCCCTGGCCGTGCTGCTGCGTGCCGTCGGGGTACCGGCCGAGGCGATTCCCGATGACCTCCAGGGGTGCCGCGCGGCGTGGCACAACCGGCTGGTCGGCAAGCGGGTGCTGGTCGTGCTGGACGACGCCGCCGACACCGCGCACATCACGCCGCTGCTGACCGGTGTGCCGGGCTGCCTCACCGTGGTCACCAGCCGGTCCCGGCTGTCCAGTTTGCACTCCACCAGCCAGCTCTCACTGGCGGAGTTCACGATCGCGGCCGGCCGGGACCTGTTCGGCAGCGTGGTCGGCGACGACCGGCCGATCACCGAGACGGCGGCCGTCGACGAGATACTGCGGCACTGCGGGCGGCTGCCGCTGGCCATCCGCACCGCGGCAATACGACTGCGGCACCGCACCGCCTGGAGCGTGTCGTATCTGGCGTCGCGGCTGGCGGACGATCGGTCCCGGCTGGCCGAGCTCAGCATGGAAAGCTGCCGGCTGACCGACGCCTTCGATATGTCCTTCTACCAGCTCGATTCCGAACACCAGCGGCTGTTCCGCATTCTGGGCGGCCTCGACAGCACGGAAATTGAGCCCGACGACGTCGCGGCCCGTGCCGGGCTTTCCGTCTCGCGAGCCGCACGGTTGCTCGAGAGCCTCGTCGACTCCCACCTGCTGGACGCGACCGGTCACGGACTTTACCGAATGAATGAGCTGGTGCGCGCTTATTCGATGCAACTGGCCTGAATGCTCGCCTCCACCGCCTGCCGGGCCCGATTTCGATCGGGCACCGGCGGGCATTTTTGTGTCCGTGAATTCGCTTTCAAGGCCGGATCGAGGACCCGGCGAGGACAACGCGGCGCACAGTTCTGACGGTGACTCCCAACCGCCTGCAGGCGGCTCTGTGTCGTGAAGAAAGGTGGACCGAAGTGTTCGTCCAGCCGCGCCTCACCACCCCCTCAGGGCCTGTTTCCCCGGAGCAGCCGTGGTGGAACCCGCAACGCGCGTCGGCCATGCCCGTGGGCCGTTATCTGCGTAACCGCATCGAGCTGCCGAGCACACCCCTCGAGCGCGAATGGCCAGGCAAGACCGTCGAGCGCGCTCCACTTTGGGCTTCGGTCGACCTTCGCGACGGCAATCAGTCGCTCGCGGACCCGATGGACGCGTATCGCAAGGGCGCGATGTTCGACGTGCTCGTGGGCATGGGTTTCAAGGACATCGAGGTTGGCTACCCCGCAGCGAGCGCGGCCGAGTTCTCCTTCGTCCGCACGCTGATAACCGAGGACCGGATTCCGGACGACGTCACGATCTCCGTCTTCACCCCGGCCAAGCCCGACCTCATCGCCCGCACGTTCGAGGCGATCCAGGGCTGCGACCGGGCCATGGTGCATCTCTGCATGGCGACTGCCTGCCTGTGGCGTGACGTGGTGTTCCAGCTGTCGCCGGACGAGCTGGAACGCGTAACCGTGGCCGCTGCCGGGGAGGTGGTACGGCTCGCCGACGCGATGCCCGGCCGTATCAGGTTCGAGTACTCGCCGGAGACCTTCAACGTCACCGAGCCCGACTTCGCGCTGCGGATGTCCAACCGGGTCGCCGATTTGTGGGATGCCTGCCCGGACCGGCCTGTCACGCTCAACCTGCCGACCACGGTCGAGACCGACTCGCCCAACTTCTACGCCGACCAGATCGAGTGGATGCACCGCAACCTGGACAATCGTTCGTCGATCATCCTCTCGGTCCACCCGCACAACGACCGGGGCACCGCCGTGGCCTCGGCCGAGCTCGCCGTCATGGCCGGCGCCGACCGGGTGGAGGGCACACTGTTCGGCAACGGGGAGCGCACCGGCAACGTCTGCCTCGCCACGCTCGCGCTCAACCTGTTCAGCCACGGCCTGGACCCGCAGCTCGACTTCTCGCACATCGACGACATACGGCGCACGGTCGAGGAGTGCAACCAGATGCCGGTCCCGGCCCGCCATCCGTACGCGGGGGAATTGGTCTTCACCGCCTTCTCCGGTACTCACCAGGACGCCATCGCCAAGGGTTTCGCGGCCGTGCGCGGCGCCGCCGAGAGGGCCGGCCGACCGGTCGGTGAGCAGCGTTGGGAGGTGCCGTACCTGCCGTTGGATCCGCACGACGTCGGCCGCACGTACGAGTCCGTGGTCCGGGTCAACAGCCAGTCCGGCAAGGGCGGCATCGCGCACCTGCTCGCCGAGCGGCACGGCCTCGACCTCCCGCGCGACGTGCGGGTGGAGTTCGCCCGCGTCGTACAGCGTGTCACCGACGAGTCCGGGGTCGAGCTGAACAGCCGGCGCCTGTGGGAGATCTTCCGTGACGAGTATCTCCAGCCGCACACCGGGATGGTGCTCAAGGACGCGCAGACGGAGAAGACCGGCGACGGCTACCGGGTCGAGGCGCTGGTCGCCCTTCCGGACGGCCGCGAGATGAGGGTCGGCGGCACGGGCGGCGGCGTCGGGTCTGCCTTCGCGGCGGCGTTGTCCGGCTCGGTACGGCCGATCGTCCTTCAAGAGCTCTCCCGCCATCTGGCGGACGACGGCGTAACCGCGCGCACCGCGGCGTACGTGCGGGTGACCGCCGACGACGAGGTGGTGTGGGGGGTGGGCCTGGCCGAGGATCCGGGCGAAGCCGAGCTCGGCGCGATCCTCTCCGCCGTCAACCGCGCCGTCCGTGCCTGAGCGCAAAGCCAAGGAGAAGAGACGATGACCATCATCGGCCGTCGCGTACCCCTGCCCGACGACACCGTGGTGCACCGGTCCTTCGAGCGGCACGCCCGGTCGAACCCCGGCCAGATCGCTGTGACGTGCGGCGACGAGAGCCTCACGTACGCCGAGCTCAACGCTCGGGCGAACCGCCTCGCGCACCGGCTCGCGGCCCGCGGTGTCGGCCCCGGCGTCATCGTCGGCGTCTGCATCGACCGCAACCTGCATCTGATGGAGGCGATCCTGGCGATTCTCAAGACCGGCGCCGCCTACGTGCCGCTGGACCCGACCTACCCTCGTGACCGCCTCGAGGTCATGGTCTCCCAGCTCGACGCCCTGTCGCTGATACTTTCGGCCGCCTCGACCGTCGAGCTGGTCGCCTCGCTGCCGGCGGAGATCGTCGACCTGTCCACGCCGGCCGCGGAGTATCACCCCGACACCGATCCGGTCCTGGAGCTGACCGGCGACGACATCTGCTACGCCGTGTTCACCTCCGGCTCCACCGGAGTGCCCAAGGCAGTCGCGGTGCGCCATGAGGGCTGGTTCAACCTGCTGACCTGGCTCCGGATCGAGTACGAGCTGGACACCAGCTCCAGCGACCTGATGATCAGCTCGTTCGGGTTCGACATCACCCAGCGCAGCCTCATGGCGCCGCTGTTCTGCGGTGCCACCCTGCACCTGCTGCCCAGCCGCAGCTTCGACATCAGCATGGCGTACCGGATCATCGGCGACCGCCGGGTGCGCACCTTGCATTGCGCACCAAGCACCCTCTACCTGCTGATCGAACGGGAGGTCGCGACCGGCGGCGCGGCGCTTCACGCGCTACGGTACGTGTTCATCGGCGGCGAGCCGATGAACGCCCGGCGGGTCGCCGACTGGGCCGCCCGGGCCGGCAACGCTTGCTTGCTGCTGCATCAGTACGGCGTAGCCGAGTGCACGGACGTGGCGAGCTCGCATCCCATGGTCGACTTCCCGGCGTACGCGTCGGGTGCCCTACCGGTCGGCCAACCGGTCTACAACACCGAGATCCACCTGCTCGACGAGGGTCTGAAGGAGGTGCCCGACGGCGAGACCGGCGAGATCTGCATCAGCGGGATCAGCGTCGGCGCCGGCTATCTCAACGCGGTGCCCGCCGACCATCTCCGGTTCCTCACCACCGACATCGGCGGCCGGCCGACCCGGATCTACCGCACCGGCGACCGCGGCTACGTCGGGCCCACCGGTGAACTGGTCGTAGTGGGCCGCGCGGACGCGCAGGTGAAGGTCCGGGGCATGCGCATCGACCTGGGCGATATCGAGCACGCCGTTCGCCGGCACCCGCGAGTAAGCGACGTCGCGGTGCTGCCGGTGCATGCCATGGACGGCCAGGTCGAACTTGCCGCCTTCGTCATTCCGCAGGACGAGGCCCTGCGGTTCCCGGCCCTGCGTCGCGACCTGCTCGGCGTGCTGCCGCGCAACATGGTGCCCCAGAGGTTCATCCCGATGGACGAGTTCCCGCTCAGCCCGAACGGGAAGATAGACCGACGGCGGCTCGCGGACCTGGTCCCGGCCGCTGGGGCTCAGTCGTGAACGGCCCAGCCGTCGTGCAACTGCTGGACAGCCACCACCGGCGTAGCCCCAACGACCGGCTGGTGGTCTGTGCAACCGGCGCTGACGAGGCCGGCGCTGAGTCCCTCGCCCTGTGGTGGACCGACCTGTCCGGGGAGCCGAAGGCGGGCTGGTTGTTTCCCGTGGATCTCGCGGAGCAGGACGCGGCAGTGGCGCAACGACTACTCGCGGCCGGCGGGTACGGGCGGCCCGCCGGGCGCGGTCCGGCGACGGGCTGGGGCGTGCTGGCGCACCTTGCCCGGCAGGCCGGCCTGCCAGGCTCCGGCTACGGCCCTTCTGACGTGCTCGACGTCGACGAGCTGGTGAGCCTGGTCCGCGACCGGACCAGCGTGGCGGCGCCGCCGCAGCGGTTCACCGGACATGACCCTTGCCCTGTGGTGGCGAATCTGTTGGAGACGTGCCGGCTCATCGGCTGGGCGACCCGCGCATGGTCCACCCGCGTCGGCCTGGCTGACGAACCGTCCCCGCTCCAGCGGTGGCTGGGGCGCGAACCCGTATCGGAGGACCTGCCGTGACCACGACGCAAGTGCTGCTCGCCGCCGGCGTGGTGATCCTCGTCGTGCGGCTGGTCGGCTGGCTGCTGGCCCGGGCCGGTCAGCCCCGGGTGGTCGGCGAGATCATCGCCGGCATCCTGCTCGGACCCACCGTGCTCGGAATGCTCTGGCCGGCCGCCCGCGACGTGCTCTTCCCGCCCGGCGTGATCGCCGCGTTTCAGGTGCTCGCCCAGTTCGGGCTGGTGCTGTTCATGCTGCTGGTCGGCATGGAGCTGGACGTGCGGCACCTGCGCGGGCAGGGCAGCCGCTCGCTCGTGATCAGCCTGGTGTCGGTGGCGTTCCCGTTCGTCCTCGGCGTTGTCCTTGCCTTTCCGCTCTATCCGGACTTCGGCCACGGACACAGCCGGGTGGCCTTCAGCCTGTTCCTCGGCGCGGCCACCGCTATCACCGCGTTCCCGGTGCTGGCGCGGATCCTCCAGGAGACCGGGCTGACACACACCCGCGTCGGCGTCATCGCCATCACCTGTGCCGCAGTGGACGACGTCATCGCCTGGTGCCTGCTCGCCGTCGTCGTGGCGGTGGCCGGCAACGGCAGCCCCGCGCAGGTGGCCCTGCACGTCGTCGGCGCCCTGGCCTTCGTCCTGCTCATGTTCGGCGTGGTCCGGCCGCTGCTGGCCCGGATGCCGCGGCTGCCGTTCTGGGCGGCCCTGACCGTGGCGTTCCTCGGGGCCTGGTGCACCGAGACCATCGGGATCCACGCGATCTTCGGTGGTTTCCTGGCGGGCCTGGTGCTGCCACGCCGGCCGGATTGGCAGGAGGCGGTCCGGGTGCGGCTGATCGGCGTAGTCGAGGCGTTCGTGCTACCGATGTTCTTCGTGGTGGTCGGCATGTCCACGCGCATCGACGAGCTCGGCAGCTGGCGGACGCTCGGGGTACTGGCCTTGGTCACGGCGGTGTCGGTCGCCGGCAAGCTGGGTGGCACCACGTTGGCCGCGCGGGCCATGCGAGAAGGCTGGCCGGCCGCGTGGTCGCTCGGCGTGCTGATGAACACCCGCGGCCTGACCGAGATCGTCATCCTCACGGTCGGCCTGCAGCTCGGTGTCATCGACGCCACGCTGTTCACCGTCTTCGTGGTAATGGCGCTGGTCACCACGATGATGGCCGCACCAGCGCTACGCCGGCTGTCCCGCCTCGACGCCGTCGCCGAAGCCGCGCCGCTGCCGAGCGCGGCGGCCGTCACCTCATCGCCGGGCTGAGGGAGGCACGGATGCCTCCGCCCGAACGGGACGGCATCCGGTTCGAGGTGCCCGTGCTGCGCGGCTGGTTGCTGATCGAGCATCCGGGTCCGTGGAGTTCCTCAGTGGAGCGCACCGTGCCCGGGTTGCCCGCCCGGGTGCGGTCCGCCGCCGCCGAGCACGGCCTGCGAATCAATCTCATCCGCCGGTACGGAAGCCGGCGCACGGAGACGGGCCGGTGCTTCGTCTCGTCGTTCGCCGGCGGTGTTCCGCTGATCGAGGAGGTACACCGCGAGCAACTCACCGGCCGGCTGCCCAGTATCGCTGCCGCGCTGACCGCGGGGCGACCGTCCGGGCTCGGCACGCCGCTGACCGGGCCGATATTCCTGGTCTGCACAAATGCGCAGCGCAATGCGGCCTGCGGCAGTTCCGGTACGGCGGTCGCGCGGGCCGCCACGGCCACAGCCGGCGGCCATGCCTGGGAGACCACGCACGTCGGCGGCTGCCGATTCGCCGCCAACCTGGTCTGGCTGCCGGCCGGTGTCTACTACCGGGGCCTGGCCGTGGCGGAGTTGCCGGCCCTGGTCGAGGCGGCCGACCGCGGGCGGATCGTCCTGCCGCGGTACCGCGGCCGGGCGGGGCTCCCGCCGGACGCGCAGGCGGCCGAGTGGGCGGTGCGGCGGGTCACCGGGCTCGACGCCGTCGAGTCGGTGCGGGTGGCGGGTATCGGGCCGGCGGACGCGTCCGGGCACCGGCTCGTCGAGGTGCTTACGACGCGCGGGACGTACCGCGTGACGGTTCACCCGCGCGGCCAGTCCGGCCTGCGGTACGAGGCGGTCGGGGTGACCGGCCCAGGGCAGCACGAGGACCGGCCGGGGACCGATCGAGGATCGACACCGGAGCATGGTCCTTGCCCGATCATCCGGGCGGCGAGCGAAAGGAGGTGAGCGATGACTATCGAGCGCGTGTACGAGGAGGGCCTCGTCAAGGAGTGGCACGGCAACCAGATCTGACCTGCGCGGTGGGGGCGCTCGTGGCCCCCACCGACCCGTGTGACACAGCGGAGGACACCGTGAGCAACCCTCGCCTCAAGCCCTTCCTGCGGGTCTATCACCGGCAGGACGAGAATCACTTGTTCATCGGGGTCGGTCCCGACAAGGTGCGGATCACTGACCCGACGCCCGAGATGGTCGAATTCGTGGTCGGCCTGGACGGTACCGCGGCCGTCGAGCAGTTGCGGACGAAATATCCCGACACCGACGAGTGGCTCAGCGGGCTGGCCGGCGTCGGTGTCCTCGAGAGTGTCGAGGACACCGACGGTCTCGACGTCGACGTGGCGCAGCGGTGGAGCCGCCAGATCAACTACCTGCGGTTGTTCGACCGGCCAGGCTGGTCCGGCTTCGACGGCCAGCGGCGTATCGGCGACGCCCGGGTGGTGGTCGTGGGCACCGGCGCCGGCGGGACGACACTGCTTCGCCTGCTCAACGCGGCCGGCGTCGGGCACCTCGAGGCGGTGGACTTCGACACGTTCGCGGTCGACAACCTGCCGACACACGCCACCCTGGACGAGGAGGACGTCGGCTCGCACAAGCTGGAGTCGCTGCGCCGGCACCTCTTCCGGCAGAACTCGCGCACCGCCTTCACCGCCCATGACCGGACGATCCAGTCGGCGGATGACCTGGCCGAGCTCATCGACGGCGCGGACTTCTTCGTGCACGCTTTCGATCGGCCGCGCGAACTGGCGGCGACCTGGTCCAATCTGGCCAGTCTTCGCACGGGGGTACCGCTGACGTCGATCGGCGCCACCGACAAGGGTGCCCGGGTCGGGCCAACCATGCTTCCAGGTGTAACGCCGTGCTGGGAGTGCGCGGGAATCTACGGCTTCGACATCCTGCGGCACGAGGAGACGGCGGCGCTGACCGGTTCCACCGTGGCGATGCTCGCCGGTATCGCCGTCAACGAGGTGCTTCAACTCCTGTCCGGCGCCAAAGAGAAAACCCGCACCAGCGGACAGAGCCTGTACGTCAACACCGACTCGCTCACCTTCACCTTCACCGAGTACGACTTCCGGCCCGGCTGCCGCTGCGAGGCGTATCGGCTGGAGCGACGGGCGGCGTGACAAACGTGCGTACCTCGTCGCTGGGCAAGCTCTGGTGGCAGTGGCTGCCCACGAGCCTTGGTTCCAGCATGCTCGTGCTGGAGATCCCGGTGGTCGCCGCCGCGGTGGCGCGGTCAGGTTCAACCACGCAGGCTGTCGCGGCGCTGGGCATCGCGGTCGCCGTCATCGTCGTGGTGAATGGTCCCTCACTCGCCCTCGCGCCGCTGGTGGTCATCCTCGACAGCCGGTACGCACGCCGCAGCGTCCGCCGTTACGCCGTGGCCCTCGGCATCGCGGCCGCCGTCGTCGTGGCGGCCGTGGGGCTGTGCCGGCCACTGCTGACGTCCCTTTTCCACTTGGACGCCGCCACCGCACGCGACGCGGGCTGGGCACTGCTCGTACTCGCGCCGGCGTCCGTGGCGGTGGCCTCGCGACGCTTCCAGCACGGCCGGCTCGTCGCGGCCGGCGCAACGGGCGGCATCGGTGTGGCCACCGGCGTCCGGCTGGCCGTATCGGCGACATTCGCCTGGTGCGTCGCGCCGTTCGTGTCCTCCGGCGCGGTGGTCGGCGCCTTCGCGCTAACCCTCGGCGCGTGCGCCGAGGCGACCACGCTGGCAATGCGCCTGCGCCGCATCGACACCGGCCGCGACACCGCACCGCCGACCGGCCTGCGATCCATCGGGACCGCGCACCTGCCGCTGGCCGCGGTGCGGGTGCTGAACATGGTTCCGCAGCTGCTCACCACGATCGGCATCGGGTACGCGGCCGGCTCACTGTCGTCGCTGGCCGCGTGGCCGATTGTCTACGGCTTGCTGTCGCTGTTCACCGGCCCGACGGCCGACTACGAGACGGTGAGCACAGCCGCACTGCTCCGGGACCCGGCCGACGCCACGCCGCGCCGGCTCGGGACGCTGCTCGTGTGCGTGGTCACCGCCGGGTACGGGATCGCGCTGTTCACTCCGCTGCGCGACTGGTATATGAGCGGGTTTTCCGGATTGGACGATCATGCACTGGACGTGGCGCTGGCCGGGTCGCTGTGGACACTGCTGATTCCGGCGGGTTGGGTGGTGCGCGGCTATCTGCGAGCCACCACCATGGCGACCGGGCGCACCCGGATCCTTTCGTACGGCGTCGGCGTGCACCTGACCGGCCTGGCCGTCGTGCTGGCCGCCCTGGTCGCCGCAGGCCTACCGGGCGTGACCTGCGCGGCGCTCGCGGTGTTCGGTGGCGTGCTGACCGAGACAATCGGCTTGGCGTTGCCGCAAGTCCTGCGCCGTCCGCTTCGGACGGAGCAGACCGTTGGCTGAGGATTCGCTGCGCATCGGCGTGGTGCAGCAGCCCGCGCCTGAACCGCCGGCCGCGGCCGCTGAGGCCGCCAGGCTCGTGCGCGACGCGGCCGAGGCCGGTGCGGAGCTGATCGTGCTGCCGGAGCTGTGGAACACCGGCTACCGGCTGCCCACTCGTGCCGAGGCAGGTTCGCCCGCCTTCCGTGCCGCGGCGGACCGGGCCGGGAAGGAATTCCTCGCGCGCCTTTCCCGGCTGACCGGCGAGCTGAACGTCGCGGTGGTGGCCACCTACCTCGGCGTCGAGGGTGCGGGACTGACCAACTGTGCCGCCTTGGTCGGTGCCGACGGCATGGTTCTCCTGCGCTACACCAAAGTGAATCTGGCGCGCTTCGCCGGCGAGGATGCCCTGCTGCCGGGTTCTCGATTCCCGGTGGCCGACCTTCCGCGCCCCGGTGGTGGCGTGGTGCGGACCGGCGTGATGATCTGCTACGACCGGGTATTCCCGGAGGCCGGCCGGGCGCTGGCGGCCGCCGGAGCAGAGATGGTGCTGGTGCCGAACGCCGGGCCGCTGTGCCATATCCGGGACGCACAGGTACGCACCCGGTCCTTCGAGAACAAGTACGCGGTCGCGGTCGCCAACTACGCGGGAGCTCCGATGGGCGGCGGCTCGCTGGTCTGCGACGGCATCGCGTTCGACGAGGCCGGAGTGCCACGCGACCTGGTCGCGTGGCGCGCCGGCCGAACACCGGTCACCGCGGTGGTGGACGTACCGCTGGCACGGCTGCGGTCCTACCGGGCCGTGCAGCCGTGGGGCCTGATCGAGGCCCGCGGATGACAGCTCACAGCAGCTCCAGCGCGAGCCGGGCCCCGAGGCCGAGCAGCACGAGGCTGGTCAGCACCTCGAGCACGTGCCGCACCGAGGGCCGGCGGAAGAACCGTTGCAGCCGCAGAATCAGCAGGGCGTAGGTTGTGTGCCAGACCGCCGCGATGCTCAGGAACACGGCCGACAACGCCATCGTCTGCGGCAGCACGGCGTGGCCGGCCCGCACGAACTGCGGCACGAAGGTCACGAAGAACACCGCTACCTTGGGGTTCAGCGCGTTGCTGAGCACTCCCTGCCGAAATGCGCTGCCGATCGTCCGGCGTGCGCCCGGGTCCGCCTCCGCATCGCCCCGCTCCGGCACCCGGGCCGCCAGGATCGTCTGCAGCAACCCGGTGATGCCAAGGTATGCCAGGTAGAGGCCGCCGGCGATCTGCAGGATGGTGAACGCCGCAGCCGAGGCCGTCACGATGGCCGTGACGCCGAGCATGGCGATCGTCGCGTGGAACAGGATCCCGGCCACGGTGCCCGCACAGACGGCGAGGACCGGCCACCGGCCGTGCGTCATGGCCGTCCGGGTGATCAGCGCGAGGTCCGGACCGGGGACGACGATGATCAGTGCGGCCAGCGCGCCGAAGGTCAGCAGATGCGTCAGCAAGAGCTCTCCTCGAAACGCCCTTCGCGGGTGAACATGGCGATCAAAACGTCCCGGAACGACTCGCCCTGGCCGGGACCCGGCGTCAGCGGCCGCACGCCGTGCCGCGTCGCCTCGTCGTCGTTGAGGATCAGCTCACCCGGCTGGGCCAACGTGATCGTCGTGAGGCGCTCCCGGTCCGGCGTGTACAGGCTGCTGTCCCCACCCTTGACGTTGACCCGGTCAACCAGCAGCGCGACCACGTAGTCCACGCCGTCGCGATGCACACCCTCCGGCGTGGGCTTGCCGAGTGCCCCGGAGCGCGCGTAGATCCGGTTCTGGAAGCTTCGTAACCTCCAGCTGCCCGGTCCGGCGGCCGCGTCGAGCACGCTGACGGCGCACCGGACGAGCCCGGCCAGGATCGGCGACCCGGCCGCGTCCGGCTCGAACGGCTGGTACCACCGCTCGATCCCGCCATTGAGATGGTTGACGTCCTTCGACTGGGAATAGGGGACGTGCGGCATCGGGCGCAGACCCGTGGAGTCGCAGTGGAACTCGGCGTAACGGCGGTAGCGGTAGGTGCCGCCGTCAGCCATGTACTCGTCGAGCAGCAGGCGGTTCCAGGTGTCGGCAAACGCCGCCCAGTCGGCGTCGGTGGCCAGGTCGCGGCCCAGGATCTGGCCGAGGTGGCCGTGATGGTAGCCAGTACCGGCGAGGTCGGTGGTCATGATGGCGCCTCCTGAGTCAACGGGTCAGCCGAGGGTGGTGAACGATCGGGTGCCGCGCCCGCAGGCAACGGTCTCCCAGGCGTCCCGGTCCCGGATGTAGAGCGGGCGAGCCGCACGCACCGACGTGACGTCGGCGCCGTGCCGGCCGAGGTGGTAGCGGATCTCGCCGGTCACGTGCGCGCGGACCTCGAACACGAAGCGCTGGCAGGCCTCGCGCAACTGCCCGAACCAGCGGCCCTCCACGGCCTCACGCACCCATGCCTGCTCGACGACCAGCTTCGTACGGATCGTCTCGCTGCTCACCGTGGCGCTCTCGAGCCGCCGGTACGCGTCGAGCAGCAGGTGGGCGGCGGGCATCTCGCGCACCTCGACGACCTTCTCGCCGGTGTCGATGTGCTCGAGGCTGGTGTAGCGACCCAGCCCGTACCGGCCCACTCTCTCGTTGAGCCGCATGATCAGCTCGACCAGCGGAAGCACTTCGCCGTCCACGGCCACCGGACGGCCCTCGCGGAACGCCAGTACCAGCGTCTCGTCCGCGGGCTCGCCGGCGAGCCGGCTCCACTCGAACATTTCGGCGGGGACCCGGACGTCCTCGGGGTCGTCGAGCACACCCGACTCGAACTCACGGCACCACAGGTTCTCGTCGCCGCTGGTCTCGCGCTGGACGTAGAAACTCAGGCCGGCGTGCTCGAGCGCGGCCTGCTTCTTCAGGCGCGAATCGGCGTCCAGCTCATACGGCGTCCCGAAGAATCCGTCATAGCCAAGTGCCGCGATGGCGCCGTTGAGCCGCCGCAGGCTGTTCTGCGACTGGTTGGCGGTGTGCAGGACGACCCGGGCGCCGATCTCCCCGGCGATCCGGACGGCCTCGCGGGCCAGCAACGGCCGGCTCAGCGAGGAGCTCACCGGGTGGGTGTTCAGATAGGTCGCGTGGGCGGCGATCGCAGGCGCCACGAACTCCTCGGCGAACGTCTCCCGGGCGTCGATGATCCGCAGCTGCGCTCCGAGGCGCGCGGCAGTCTCCTTCAGCAGCGGCTCGTCATAGGGCGCTCCCACGTCAACGAGCAGCGCGGTGACGTCGCGGAAGCCGAGCTCGCCCAGTCGCAGCAGCGTGTATGCGCTGTCCAAACCGCCGCTGAAAAGGGTCACCACCGAAGTGGTCATGGAGATGGGTGCTAGGTCGGCGAAACTGGCGATCGTGGGGTGTATGAGCACGCACACACTGTGGAGTAGACCGTCCTCATCCCGTCCTCCGCAGGCCGGTCGTCACGGACTCGGCATAGCCCACCCTAGACGACGTATGCCGCGACGCGCCGCACGAAGTGCTGGCCGGGGTCGCGGTCGGCAAATACGTTCCGACCGACCGGTATTCCCACCTGGCGACCCTCGCCGGGGTGTGCGATTTCAAGTCGGAGGTTGCCCAGGCGGCCCGGCCGGACGGTGTGGTGACCAAGGTAGGAGTCGCCACGGTGGACGGCGTCCAGACGACGGAGCTGAAAGAGGGCGACACGTTAACCTGGGTGGCCGCCCCGGGTGAACCGCGGATCGTCAAGATACAGAACCCGCAGGTCACCGCCCACTTCAGCGACTACGCCAAGCCCGTGAGTTTCCGGGCACCCGCCCCGGAGGAGATCGCGTAGCCGGTCAGGGATGCTCCGCCAGGGCGTCACCCAGCGCGGTCCGCTCGTAGCGGACCGATCGACCGGTCCGGGAACGATGCACCAAGCGGGCGCGGCGGAGGACCGCCAGGTGGTCACTGATGGTGCCGAGCGGCAGGTCCAGGCCGTGCGAGAGCTGCGTCGTCGCCGCCGGGGTGGCCAGCGCCAGGAGCAGACGTGCGCGGGAGCGCCCGATGAGCGCGGCCAGCGCGTCCGGAATGGGCGACTCGGGAGTGAAAAGCGTGGCCGCGCCCCGGGCGGGATAGATGACGGTTTTCGGCGTGCTGTCGTCGAGGTGGGCGGCGATGTCCGGCCACACGAAGACCGAGGGGATGAACAGGACACCGCCCGGATCGGCCCGCGGACGCTGATCCTGGCGGGCTACACGCTGGAGGCGCTTCTGGCCGGCGTGCTCGGCACGATCACGAGGTCACCTCGCCGGCGATGGGCATCGCGCTGACTTGCTCGGATCCTGACCAGCTAGTTCTTAGGGAATGGTTACGCGGGGAAAGATCTGGCGGGGTGCGGACGCCAACTCATGTCCTTCACACGAGACATGGAGTTGGCATGAGGCATGGTGTTCGGGCCGCGGCGGTTGCCGGGGCCGTTCTGGTGGGGGCCGGCGTTCTCGGCGCGCCCGCGTACGCGTCCGGTGGCTCGCACGGCGGAGTGTTCGCGCAGGCCAACGGGCTTGGCGGGAACAGCGTCGTGGCGTACGACTCGGGGTTGCATCGGGTTGGGGTTTATGCGACCGGTGGGCGTGGCGGGCTCGAAACGGGAGCCGCGGTGGATCCGCTGGCGTCGCAAGGGTCGCTGACGCTGGACCGGGGGCACGGGCTGCTGTACGCGGTCAACGCCGGCAGCGACACGATCACCGTGTTCGGGGTGCGCGGCACGCGGCTCGAGCGGCTACAGGTGATCGGCAGTGGGGGCGCGTTCCCGGTGAGCGTGACCGTGCACGGCAATCTCGTGTACGTGCTGAACGCTCGCGAGGGCGGCTCGATTCAAGGGTTCCGGCGGGACGGGAACCGGCTCGTGCGGGAGGCGGGCTGGCACCGCGCGCTCGGGCTCGACCCGACGGCCACGCCCGAGTTCACGCACACGCCGGGCGAGGTGGCGTTCACACCGGACGGCCGGCAGCTGCTGGTCACGACCAAGGGCAACACCAATGAGATCCTTGCGTACGCGGTGAGCGCCGCCCACGGTCCGGCAACCAAACCGGTACGCAACGCCGAAGGCACCACCGGCCCGTTCGCGCTGGCGTTCGACGGGTCGCGGCAGGTGGTCGTGTCCGAGTCGGGGCCGAACGCGGCCGCGACGTTCGGGCTGGCCCGCAACGGGCGGCTCGACGCGAAGACGGCCGCGGCCACCGGCGGTCAGGCCACCTGCTGGGTGATCGGCGTAAACGGCACGTTCTACCTGGCCAACGCGGGCAGCGCCACGATCACCGCGTTCGGCACCGGACCCGGCGGGTCGTTGCGGAAGCTGTCCACCACCGCGACCGCGGGCGCCGGCTCGATCGACCTTTCGGCGTCGTCGGACGGGAGTGTCCTGTACGCGCAGACCGGCGGCGGCACCGACGCGGTACAGGCGTTCCGGATCGGCCACGACGGCAAGCTCACCTCGATCGGGTCCGCCACGATCCCCGGCGGGGCCAACTCGGAGGGCCTGGCCGCCTTCTGAGCAGGCATGGGAGCGGGAGCCGTCCGGGCTCCCGCTTCCCCGGGCCGAGCGCCGTACCCTTGGGCGGGTGGCCGTCGACGATGCAACCGAGCAATGGCTCGCCGACCTCCGCGCGACCGGCGCCACCCGCGACGCCGCGCACGCCCGGCTGCACGACCTGCTGCTGCGCGCCGCGCGCACCGAGACGAACCGGCGCGCGAACCGCCTGCGACTGACCGGCGTCGAGGTGGACGACCTCGCACACCAGGCCGCCGCCGACGCGATGCTCGCGGTGCTGGCCAAGCTGTCCCAGTTCCGCGGCGAGAGCCGGTTCACGACCTGGGCGTACCGGTTCGTCGTCTTCGAGGTTTCCACCAAGCTGGGCCGGCACTTCTGGACCCGCAACCCGGCGGTGCCACTGGACGGCATCGCCTGGGAGCGCGTACCCGCGGTCTTCGGTTTCTCCGCCGAACGCGAGGCCGAATGGCGGGAGCTGTTCGTGGTCTTCCGGCACGCGGTGGAGAATGAGCTCACCGACCATCAGCGGCAGATCTTCCAGGCGATCGTCGTGGACGGCGTCCCACTCGACGCGCTCCGCGTACGGCTCGGCACCAACCGCAACGCCATCTACAAGGTCCTCTTCGACGCCCGCCGCAAACTACGCGCCGTCCTGGTCGCCAAGGGCCACCTGCCGGAGGAGCGATGAACGACCACATCGATCTCGACGCCTTCCTGCACACCGACCCACGCGACGTCGGCTGCGAGGAGGCGACCGAGGCGCTGCACGTCTACGCCGAGCTGTACGCCGCGGACCCGCAGGCCGCCCGCACCCGGTACCCAGGCATCGCCGCGCACCTCAAAGCGTGCGGTCCGTGCTCGACCGACTTCGAGGGATTGCTGGCGCTCATCTCCGAGTGAGTCCGGGCTCCCCGCGGATTTTGACATCGTGGCTGGTCGCCGGCGCGGCCTGGTTCGGCACCAGCGTGGACGGAGAGCGACCTTGGCCCGGCACCATTGGGAGCAGCTTCCCCCCGGGGTGCGCGAAGCGATCGCCAACCACACCGGGTCGATCGACCGCGTTGAGCACGCTACGGCCGGTTCCGTGGGCGACTTCGCGGCAGCGCTCACCACCGCCGACGGCGGGGTCTTCTGCAAGGGCGCTCGAGCCGACACCGACCGGGTCGGCTTTCTGCGCAATGAAATCCGCGTCAACCGGCACTTGCCCGCCGACGTGGCTCCGAGGCTGAGATGGCATCTCGAAAAGAACGGTTGGCTGATCGCGGCCTTTGACCGCGCCACGGGACGCTCGGCGGATCTGCGGCCCGGCTCGCCAGACCTGCCTGTCGTCGCCGGCGCGCTGACTCGTATGGCCGCCGCGCTCACGCCCTGCCCGCCGATCACCATTCAGCCGGCCGCCGCCAGGTGGGGAGGCCTGCTCGACCCGGTCCTGCTGCGCGGAGACACCTTGCTGCACACCGACATGACCCACCACAACTTCATCGTTGACGGCGACCGCGTACAGGTGGTCGACTGGTCGATGCCGTGCCGCGGCCCCGCCTGGCTGGATGCGGCCCGCATGCTGGTTCGGCTCATCCGCGCCGGACATACTCCGGCGCAAGCCGAAATCTGGGCCGCTCAACTGCCGACCTGGGCTGACATCTCGCCGGACGCGGTTGACGCCTTCGCCGCCGCGCTCGCCAAACTGGCCCGCCGGCTACGCGACGACAACACCGGCGCACCCCACCTCGCCGAAATGGCCGACGCCAGCCGCGCCTGGCTCCGACACCGACGCCACGGACCGCGATGAATGCGCTCACTACTCTGGCTCGTCGCCGAGTGATGCCAGGCTCTCGCCCAGCGGGGTTCGCTCGTAGCGGACCCCACGGCCGACCCGGGTCCGGCGCACCAGCGCGGCGCGGCGCAGCACCGACAGGTGGTCGCTGATCGTGCCCAGTGGCAGGTCCAGGCCGTGGCCCAGCTGGGTGGTCGTGGCCGGGGTCGCCAACGCCAGCAGCAGCCGCGCCCGGGAGCGTCCGATCAAGGCGGCCAGCGCGTCGGGCACCAGAGCCTCGGGGGTGCTGAAGAACGTGGCCGCGCCGCGCGCCGGGTAGATGACGGTCTTCGGCGTGGGGTCGTCCAGGTGCGCGGCCACGTCCGGCCAGATGAAGACCGACGGGATGAACAGGACGCCGGCGCCGCCCGGGGAGACGGTGCCGTCCCGGCCGATGAAGCCGGGCAGCTCGATGCCGGAATTGTTCCAGCGGACCTGCGGTGCCAGCCCGGCCAGCGCGGACGCCCAGCCCGAGCGGCTCAGCCGGTCGGTGCGGTGGACCACGTCGCGCTCGCATACCGTTCGGACCCGCGGCCAGTCATCGGCCAGAAGTTCGGTCCACGCGGCTTCGATCGCCTCTGCCAGCAGGGTGACCGCAGCCCGATCGGTCAGGATGCGGCGCACACGCTCCGGCAGCGTAGGGCGCCGCCCCAGGTAGAAGTCGATCTCCGCGCGTGCGTCGGCCGCCGGGGTGGCCCGGATCGCGGCGAGATCGTCGTCGAAGGTCTGGGCGGCGGTGCGCGGCGGCGGGGCGACGAAGTTCGCGCCGGACTCGGGGACCTTCAGCGCCAGCACGGCGTCCAAGGCGGTGTCCCGGCGCAAAAGCTCGAAACGCGGCCGGAGGCGATCGAGGTGCGCCGCGGCCCAGCCCGGCGAGTTGCCGGCTTCGAGGCGGCGCAGCAGCGAGTTCAGCTCGAAGACCGGTGACAGGGCGAACCGCGTGTGCAGCAGGTCGTCCGCGTTGACGTCGACGCGCAGCATGCCCACGAGGTTACGGTCTGGACCGAAAAAGTGGTGGCGCGCGGGCGGGGTCGGCCACCCTCGGGCACGTGAGTGTCGATGCGTATGACCGGAAAGCGACCTACCGCGAAGTTCTCGCCGCGCCCGCGTTCACCGGCCTGTTCGCCGGCCGGAGCGTGGCGATCGTCGGGAACTCGCTGCAGATCTTCGCGCTGTCCGTGCTGGTCTATTCGAGCACCGGGTCGCCGCTGCTGAGCGCGCTCGCCTTCGGGGCCGGTTTCCTGCCGCAGGTGTTCGGCGGCGTGCTGCTCGGATCGCTCGCGGATCGGGTCGGCGCGCGGAGCCTGATCCTGACCGGGTACGCGCTCGAGGCGCTGCTGTCGGGGGTGCTGGGTGCGTTCCGGATGCCGGTGCCGGTGGCGTTGCTGCTGGTCGCGGCCGTTGCCTGTTACATGCCGGTCGCGTACGGCGCCTCCGGTCGAGCCCTGGCCAGCCTGCTCCGCGGCGACGCGTACGTGCTCGGTCGTTCGCTCTTCACCATCGCCTCGTCCGCGGCCCAGCTCGTCGGGCTCGCATGCGGCGGGGTGCTGCTCGCCGCGATGGGCGCGCGCGGGGCGTTGCTGGCCTCGGCCGTGTTCGGTCTGCTCGCCGTGCTGGTCACCGTGCTCACCATGCCGGCGATGCCGGCCGCCGGCGGTGACAACCGGACCGGCACGATGCGCGCGGGGCTGGCCGGAAGCATGGAGGTGTTCGCCGACGCCACCGTCCGCCGGCTCTTCCTGCTGCAATGGCTGCCGCCGGCCATGTGCGCGGGCGCGGAGTCGTTGCTCGTGGCGTACGCGGGAACCCGGCATTTCCCGGCCGCCACCGTGAGTGCGCTGATGGCGGCCATTCCGGTCGGCATGGTCGCGGGCAACTTCGTGCTCGGCCGCGCGACTCCCCGGCGGCGGCTCCGGGCGGTGCCGTGGCTGCTAGCGGTGCTGGGCCTCCCGTTTGCTTTCTTGCCCGTACGCCTCCCCCTGCTCGCCGCCGTCGCACTGCTCGTCGTCGCGGGCGTCGGCACGGCGTACGCGATCGGTTTGCAGCGACCGTTCCTGGACGCCGTGCCGGAGGATCGCTCGGGCCAGGCGTTCGCGCTTTTGTCCGCGGGTCTGATGACCGTGCAGGGGCTCGCCCCGGTGCTGCTCGGCGGCATCGCGGAGGTCACCGCACCCGGAACAGCGATCGGGGTCGCCGGGGTGGCGGTCCTGCTGCTGATCCCGGCCGCCCGCCCGCGAAAGTTCTTGCCACGACGCGCATCCATCACGATCATTAGCGACCGTGCAAAAGATCATGGGGGAAGTGTGTCCGCGGTGCGGGACCCAGCTGTGGACATTGGATCTTGAGGAGCCGTGGTGCGGCGCGTGCGAGTGGAACCTCGATCACTTCCCCCTCGATCAACGATCCAGCTGGTTCTGGGGGCGGATGCGGCGCTCCGACCAAGTCGCGGGGTTCCGCTCGGACCTGCGGCTGGCCCAGTCCACGACGGCGTCACCGATCGATCCCACACCGCGGCGCGTTCTGGTGTCGGTGTCGGCGCTGATCCTGCTCGGTGTGGCGGCGGCGATCCTCGGCGGGTTGTACCTGATCGTCGGGACGCCGTCGTTGTCGCACGTTCCGATCGGCTTGGTGCTGCTCGTGGTCGGCGCGATGCTCCTCCCCCGGGTCACCCGGCTCAAGCCGATGCTGGCGGACGCCTGGGTCGTCAAGCCGGACAAGGCCCCCGCGCTGCATCGGCTGATCGACCGCGTCGCCGCCGAGCTCGCCGGCCCCAAGCCGGATGTGGTCATCGTCAACGTCGACTGGAACGCCGCGGTCACCCACGTCGGCTTACGCGGCCGGAAGGTGCTGGTCCTGGGCGTACCGCTGCTGCTCGCGCTGCAGCCGCGGCACCTGGTCGCGCTGCTGGCTCATGAGCTGGGCCACCTGCGGCACGACGACTATCGGCGCAATCAGCTCATCCATCCCGCCCGCACCACGTTCGGCCGAGTCTCCCGCATGATCAAGTTTCCGATCCGGATCATCGAGAACGCCGGTCCCGCGACGGGCTTCCTCCTCGCGTGGCAGATCGTGGCGGGCCTGGTGTCCTGGGTGCTGTGGGTGATCCATCTGGCGGTGAACGCGCTGGCGAGCGGCGACCGCCGACGCGTTGAGCTGCGCGCCGACGCGGCCGCCATCCAGGTGGCCGGCACCACCGCCACGCTGGAGACCATCGACCTGACGGCGATGCTGCCGGAGCTGCAAAAATACGTGCAGCGTTACGTCCCAAAGGGCCAGGCGGCCGCGAAGTGGCGCACGTTCCTGCGCGACGTGCGGGAGCGCGAGCTGGAGTCGGCTCCGGCGTGGCGTCAGCTTTCCGTGCGCACCGAAGCGTCCCTGTTCGCCTCACACCCCGCACCCGGCCGGCGCTACCAGTGGCTGGCCGGCCAGCCCGCCAGCCCGGCCATCGTCGTGCTGGACGAAACCGAGGCGGAGCGGATCGAAAAAGAGATCGCCCCGTACGCCGAGGCCATCCACCGGACCATGCTCGATGCCGTGGTCTACGAGTAAGGCGTCGGCGTTTTCCGTCGATGCGACCCGGTGGTGGACCGCACGGTTCGCTCGACGTTGTGCAGCACGGGTTCGTCGAGCGCAAGCCGGAACCGATAGGTGATCCCCTCGTCCCGTACGACGAAGTCGTCCGCGTCGGGCTGCCGCCAGGTGAGAATCATCTGCCCGTAGCGTTCGGCGAGCTTCACGAGCGCGGGAAAGCTGCCGACGGTGACCACCGCCTGTCCCGGCGGCACGAGCATCGGCTCGACGTGGACAAGCAGGCCGGAATGGCGACGCTCGATGTCGGCGCGGGTCCGAAGTGGAGTGTTGCGCCGGACGACAAGGAAGACGGCGGCGGCCGCGACGGCCGCGCCGATCAGCAGCAGAACGGCGAGACCTCGCGCCCGCCCGGCGGTCATGATCGGGTGCGTGGCGGTTCCGATCGTGCGGGGCACCAACACCGCCGGCTTCGCGCTGTTGTCGGTCACGGTCAGGTCGGCCGCGCTGTTCGCGAGGGCCATCTGCACCGGAGTGACCTTGAGCGTCAAGGGTGCCGCGAACGTTCCGGCGGAGTTGATCACGCGGGTCTTGATCGTGATGGTCAGCGTGCCCGGCTGGACGCCGATGGCCGCGGCCGCCGCACGCTGGCGCGCTTCGAGCGCGTTCAGGTCGAGCCGCACGGTGGTGTCCAGGCCGTCCCCGGTCGTTATCCGGGCCGGGACCAACGCGAGGTTCGTCTTCCACCCGGAATCGTCGGACAGCACTGTCGTGGCGTCGAAGGTGCCGGCCGCGCCGACGTAGCGCATGCGCAGCTCGACCCGATGGGCCAGCCTTCGGAAGATCGGCTCCGGCGACGTCGCCGTCGTGCCGTCGTAGGCGGGCGAGCGCGGGACCGAGGCCGCATACGAGAACGTCATCGTTCGAGGGGAGCCCGACGCTTTCTGCGGCTCCACGACGGGCTTCATCCAGCCCAGGACGCCGAGCGCGATGCCGAACAGGGCGGCGAACGCGGCCGCGCCGGCCAGCGTCAACAAGGCGGGCGGAAGGCGGCTGACGGACCTCGCGAGTGCCGTCGCGGTGACCCAGGGCCCCCCTTGGCGCGCCATCGCCTTCACCCTCTTTTTCCTGCGACCGCGCGGAACCTCGCGCCGATTGCGCGGGGCCGCCGCGCCACCGCCGATGATCAGGAATCCGATCATCCCCAAACCGGTCGGGCTGAGCACCGGTTTCAGCCAGATGCCGCCCTTCGGCACGTGCAGGACCGCGTGCCCGATGACCTCGCCGGCGGTCGGCGTCGGGATGTCGATCGACTGGTTGTTGTCGCCCTTGAAGACGTACCCGGTCGCGGCATCCCCGCCGATGATGCGATGGAGGACTTCCTCACCCTTGCCATGATATGCGGCTATTTGCCCGACCTCATAGGTTCGGGATTTCACCACCAGAACAAGATCACCCTGGTAATAGACGGGATTCATGCTGACGCCATGGGTGATCACGTACGAGACCTTGCCGGTTCCGATCAGCCACGCACCGATGGCCATCACCACGAGGATGACGGCCAAGGCGACAGTGCGTGTTCGTGACCCGATGACGACTCCGTCGAACGATGCCCGGTTGCTCTGCCGATTAAATGCCGCCGGGCATCGCTCGTGGACCGGATATCAGGCAGTAATCGCGATCTTCACGGCGGTGATCGTGTCGTAGGTGCCACCGGGGATGGCGCAGCTGAAGTTGCCGTCGTCCGTTCCGGTGCCGATCGTGCAGGCGCCCCAGGCGGCGGTACCGCCGCTGCCGCCCGATCCGGTGAACTTCGCGCTGATCTTGCCGACGTTGGCGTCCACGTAGTTGGCGTTGTCCGCCGAGTTCCGCACCGTGATCGTGACGCCGGTGAACAGGTCGGGGCTGGTGGGGTCGTTCACCATGGAGACAGCCGTCAGCTTCGCGTCGATCGCGTTGACGTTGACGCTGACCGAACCACCGCCGGAGATGCCGGTAGAGGTAAGCGATGCGGTGTTGGTGAGCCCGGACGCGGTGAAGGCCGTCGTACCCGCGGCCACGGCACCGGCGACGGCGACACCGCCGAGCAGCTGAAGCATGTTACGCATGTGGTTCTCCCCTGTTCGGTAGCCCAGCCGGCCCCGGTGGCCCTGTGGCTTTGCGTCCCCGGTTTCCGCCGGGTTTGCCCTTTCGGCTTGCGACACCACTTGTTTCGGTTGCCCGGCGGCAAGTGGTGAAGGGTTCGGCTCGCCTTATCTGGCAATCTCGGCGCACCCGCTTCGGCAGTCGTGGCAGGGCTCTCGGGTCACGAGGCGGACACCCGGGTCGTCGCTACCCAAGGCGTCTGCCAGAGTGGGGCGAATGGGCGAACGACTCCTCGAAGCTGACTGCGCCAACTGCGCCGGCCTCTGCTGCGTCGCCCCGGCGTTCGCGAAATCGTCTGACTTCGCCATCAACAAGCCCGCCGGTACGGCCTGCCGCAACCTCGGCGACGACTTCCGGTGCGGTATCCACGAGCGGCTGGCCGAGAGCGGCTTCCCCGGCTGCGTGGTATTCGACTGTTTCGGCGCCGGGCAGCGGCTCACCCAGGAAACCTTCGGCGGCCGGGACTGGCGCGGTGACCCGGCGATCGCGGGGCCGATGTTCGCGAGCCTTCCGATCATGCGGCAGCTGCACGAACTGATGTGGTACGTCACCGAGGCGTTGAAACTGGACGAGGCTCGAGGCGTACACGGGAAACTGCGTGAGGTGCTCGCCGAGACCGACCGGCTGGGGTCAGTCACGCCGGCCGAGCTGCAACGGCTCGACCTCGACGCGTACCGGGGGAAAGTGAATCCTCTGCTGCAACGGGCCAGTGAGCTGGCGCGGGCACGTGCCGGCGGCAAGCGCAAGGATTACCGTGGCGCCGATCTGGCCGGACGGCGGATGCGCGGGCAGGATCTGCGCGGGGCGAGCTTCCGGGGCGCGCTGCTGATCGGTGCCGACCTGCGCGAGAGCGACCTGCGGCGGGCCGACTTCACCGGCGCCGACCTGCGCGGAACCGACCTGCGTGGCGCGGATCTCACCGGTGTCCTCTTTCTCACCCCGGCACAGCGACGCGCGGCGATCACCGATATCTCCCACCCATAAGATGTGGCTATGCAGCAAGTATCGGGCTGGGTTTGGCTGCTGACCGTTCTCGGCATCATCGGTCTGCTGCTTTTCGACTTCTTCTTCCACGTACGCCGGGCCCACATACCCACCCTCGGGGAAGCGGCCCGGTGGACGGGGATCTACGTGTCGATCGCCGTGCTGTTCGGGCTGGGGGTTTTCGTCTTCGGCGGCGGGCAGATGGGCGCCGAGTACTTCGCGGGTTACATCACCGAGGAAGCGCTGTCGGTCGACAACCTGTTCGTGTTCCTGCTGCTGCTGGGCAGTTTCAAGGTGCCGCGCGCGGACCAGCAGAAGGTGCTGCTGGTCGGGATCGCGGTGTCGCTGCTCGCGCGCACCGGCTTCATCTTCCTCGGCGCCGCGCTGATCAACTCGTTCGCCTGGGTGTTCTACCTGTTCGGGCTGATCCTGCTGGTCACGGCCGGTAACCTGCTGCGCGAGCAGCGCACCGGCGACGAGGAGGAAACCCCCGACAACATCATCATCCGGCTGGCCCGCCGGGTGTTGCGCACGTCCGACACGTACGACGGGGACAAGCTCGTCACGCACCAGAACGGCCGCCGCGTGCTGACCCCGATGCTGCTGGTCATGGTGGCGATCGGGGGCACCGACATCCTGTTCGCGCTGGACTCGATCCCGGCGATCTTCGGGCTCACGCAGAACGTCTACCTGGTCTTCACCGCGACCGCGTTCTCGCTGCTGGGGCTGCGCCAGCTGTACTTCCTGATCGACGGGCTGCTCGACCGCCTGGTCTATCTCTCGTACGGCCTGGCGGCGATCCTGGCGCTGATCGGCGTCAAGCTGGTGCTGCACGCGCTGCACGAGAACAACGTGCCGTTCATCAACGACGGCAACCCGGTGCACGCGGCCGAGATCTCCACCGCCGTCTCGCTGCTGGCGATCCTGCTGATCCTGGCGGTCACCGTGGTGTTCTCGCTGCTGTCACCGAAGGGGCGGGCCCAGACGTACGTGGCCGCGGCGCGCCGCCACGCGACGGAGTTCCTCGACATCGAGACGGACCCGGCGTACTGCGACGAGATCTACCATCGTCTGTTGCAGGAGGAGACGCGGCTGCGGACGCTGCCGGAGAAGCACCGGGCCCGCGTGCGCGCCGAGAAGGACCTGATGGATCTGCTGGGGCGGGCTCACAAGCTGCACGCGCAGCGGGTTTCCGAGGGGCGTTGTTTCGCGCCGGCTGCGCGCGCCGCGTGATCGCGGGCCCGGGGCGCCTCCGGCCACGCCGCCTCCCGCCACGCTGCGACCCGGGCGCCGGCCGCCTGACCGCCGCGCAGCTTCGTTTGAGCGCAGGCTCCCCCCGGAAAAATCGGTTATATAGCTTTATATCCGTTTGTAGAGCGAAATGTATTAATGGGCTAAGGTTCGGCTGCCGGGTCGTTTCAGCATCGGTGTCGGCGTCGTCCGTTGGCCTCGCTTGCGCCTTCGCTGGCAGCTACGCCCCGGCGCTGCTCACCGGCGCCGGGGCAAGTGGCTGTCAGAGGTTGATCATGTGGCCGGCCAGCCCGTGGACCGCTTCCTTCACCGCCTCGCTCAGCGTCGGGTGAGCGTGCACGTTGCGGGCCAGCTCGGTGACCGTCAGATCCCACTGCTGCGCCAGGGTGAGCTCGGGCAGCAACTCGGTCACGTCCGGTCCGATCAGGTGCCCGCCGATCAACTCGCCGTACTTCGCGTCGCTGATCAACTTGACGAACCCGACGGTGTCGCCCAGCCCGTGCGCCTTGCCGTTGGCCATGAACGGGAACTTCGCCACCCGTACGTCGTACCCGCGTTCCCGGGCCTGCGCCTCGGTGTACCCGAAGCTGGCCACCTGCGGCTGACAGTACGTGGCTCGCGGAATCATCGCGAAGTCCAGCGTCATCGTCTCCGCGTCCGCGATCGTCTCGGCGGCCACGATGCCCATCGCCTCGGCCGCGTGCGCCAGCATCAGCTTCGCCGTGACGTCCCCGATCGCGTAGATCGACTCGACGTTCGTCCGGCCGCGATCGTCGACCTCGATGGCCCCTTTGTCGAGACGCACGCCGGTCTTCTCCAGCCCGTAGCCCTCCACGGTGGGCTGGAAACCGATCGCCTGCAATACTTTGTCGCCTTCAAGCACTTCCTCTTGCCCCGCGCGCGAGACGGTGACGCGCACCTTGTCCCCGCTGTCGTCGATCTTCTCGACCTTGGTGCCGGTGCGGACGTCGATCCCGAGCTTGCGGTACTGCCGCTGCAACTCCTTGGACACCTCTTCGTCCTCGAGCGGCAGCATCCGGTCCAGGAACTCCACGACGGTCACCTTCACGCCGTAGTTGTGCAGCACGTACGCGAACTCGACCCCGATCGCCCCGGCCCCGACAATGATGATGCTGCCCGGCAGCGCGCTTTCCAAAATCTGCTCTTCGTACGTCACGACCCGCTCAGACTTGGCCGTCCCCGGAAGCAGCCGCGGCTTGGCCCCCGCCGCCACGATGCAGTGTCCGAACCGGATGGTCCGATCCCCCACCCGCAGCGTATTGGCGTCGACAAACGCCCCGCGCCCCTCGATCTCGGTGATCCCGTTCTTCTTCATCAGGAAGTGGACGCCCTTGACCCGCCCGTCGGCCACCTTCCGGCTGCGGTCGTGCGCCACCCCGTAGTCGAACGACACGTCACCGCTGATGCCGAACGTCTTCGCCTCGTGCGTGAAGATGTGCGCCAGCTCCGCGTTCCGCAGCAGCGCCTTGGACGGAATGCACCCCACGTTGAGGCACACCCCACCCCAGTACTTCTCCTCGACGACGGCGGTCTTCAGCCCGAGCTGCGCCCCCCGAATGGCCGCCACGTACCCACCGACCCCGGCACCGAGCACCACAAGGTCAAAGCTCTCATCCATACCCCGAGGATATTCACCGCGTGCGGCTACCGGGTCGTTGTTCACTCCTTCCCGGTCGGGTCCAGCTCGTCTCACGGCCGGCCCGCGACCAGCACGGTCGCGCCGAGGTCGCTCAACGCCGGTGACAGCCGCAGGGTCTCGTCGTCGCCCGCAAGGAAGTCGTCGCGAAAGACCGTATGTCGTGTATCACACTTTGGTTCATGAACCCATGAACCTGGAATGCGTTTCGACAAGCAACGACCGGCAGGTTCGTGCCCGGCGTGCATGATCCTCGCCCCGAAGTCGGCGCCTGTCGTTCGATCTTTGCCGGCACCTCTCGTTCTCGACGTTATCAACGGCCATTCGTTTCGTCGGAGACGGACAGCGCTCAGTCGGTTAGCAGTTCCACAGAAGACAAAGACCAAAATTGGAGAAAAATGGCTGACACTGCATCGAGCCAGCGTTTCCGGTCCAAAGTATTCCTGGTAACCGGCGCGACCGTCGGCATGGGGCTTGGCGTCGCTGAGCGGCTGGCGCACGACGGGGCTACCGTCATGCTCGCCGCCCGTAACAAGGAACGAGGCGAAGCGGTCGCCGAAAGAATCCGCGACGACGGCGGCCAGGCCCTGTTCGTGCGGGCCGACGTCACCTTGGAAAATGACGTCGCCGCCGCGGTGGACACCACGATCGAGACGCTCGGCCGGCTCGACGGCGCTTTCAACAACGCCGGCGGCGGCAACACCATCGCATCGGTGCACACCATGGAGACTTCCGCGTGGCATGACACGGTGGCGCTGAACCTGGACAGTGTTTACTACAGCATGAAGTACGAGGTGCCCGCCATTCTGGCATCCGGTGGTGGCTCGATCGTCAACAACGCGTCCATGGGCGGCATGATCGGTCACGCGGCGATGCACGCCTACACTGCCGCCAAACACGGGGTTGTGGGGCTCACCCGCGCCTCCGCTCTCGAACTGTCAAAGGACCGCGTCCGCGTCAACGCTGTTCTGCCGGGCGTCGTCCATACCCCACTGATCGACGGGCTGGCCGAGAGCAACCCGGAAATGCACCAGAAGCTGATGAGCACGATCCCGCTCGGCCGCCCAGGCGACACCGGCGAGGTCGCCGCGTTCGTCGCCTTCTTGCTCAGCGACGAGGCATCCATGATCTCCGGAGCGGCACTAGTCATCGACGGAGCAATCACCGCAGGCATGCTCGCCTAACCCCCCGCCCCGTCGACCGCCGACGAAAGGACCCCGGCGTCCGGTCCCAGGAGCCGCCACCGGACCCGGGGCACCACGGCGACTCTTCGACCACACCGCGACGCAGGCGGAAGCATCATGCCAACTATCATGCTAGTTAGCATGTAGTTAGCATGACGTGGAATCGCCAAGGCCAGAACTTTGCGGCCGCGGGCCTGTCGAACCCAGCGAAACTCGCTTCCGACTTCGCTTCCATGTGCTCGTCAGAGATGGATCCGGCAATACGGCCGCTCATACAAATCCACCAATTCGAGGGCGAGCGCGTAGTCGTCGCTGAGATTCCCGAGCTTGATCCGGCCCATCGACCGTGCTTCTACATCGGGGCAGGCATGACCAAGGGCAGCTTCGTTCGGGTCAGCGATGGCGACCGGCGCCTGTCGGCTTATGAGGTCCAGCTGATGCTGTCCTCAAGAGGCCAGCCACGAGATGACGAACCCGAGCTAGCCGCCCTGACCGGGCTCAGTGATCCGACCGTCCGCCGCTGGCTGACTATCATGCGGGACGAGGGAACTGTAGAGCTGGCCGGAAACCAACCTCGCAGCAAGAAAGCCCGATACCGGCGTACGCGACAGCAGACGCTGTTTCCCCAAAACGCCACCGGAAGGCAATAATCCGCCATTGGTCGACATGAGCCGACGTGAGGAATCGCAGATGTTCCACCTTTATCGAGCAGCCGTTCGGAGGGCCCGGACCATTCGAAATCCTCAGCGCGTCACGGCTTGCTAGCCACGGCACAGTACACGTCGAGAGCGGCTGGTTGTGTTCCGGGCTCGGGCCGCCACAGCGAGGTCGGCACCACTCCAGGTTCGAGCAGTTCCAGGCCGTCGAAGTAGCCGGCGATCTCCTCGGGCGTGCGCAGGTTGTAGGGGTGGCCGCCCTCGCTGGCGACCCGCTGGCTCTCGACGCTCTGTGCGCTGGTGCTCGTCCCGTCACTCACGGCCAGGTAGCTGCCCGACGGAACGGCAGCGAGCAGCCGCTCGACGATCGAGCGGGCCTCGCCATAGTCAGCGACGTTGCCCAGGATGCCGATCATGGTCAGCGCGACGGGCTTGCTGAAGTCGAGCGTCCGGGCAGCCTCGCTCAGGATCCGTTCCGGATCCTCCACATTAGAGTCCACGTACGCGGTTTTCCCCACGGCTGAGCTTGTCAGCAGTGCACGGGCATGCGAGAGCACGAGCGGGTCGTTGTCGACATACACGATCCGTGAATCGGGTGCCGTCCGTTGCGCGACCTCATGCGTGTTGTCGGCGGTCGGCAGGCCGGTGCCGATGTCCAGGAACTGCCGGACACCCATCTCACCGGCGAGCAGCGTAACCGCCTGACGAAGGAACCGCCGCTGAGCCTGCGCAACCGCCGCTATCCCCGGATTCGCCAACCGAAGCGCCTCGCCCAGCTCCCGGTCGACGGCAAAGTTGTCCTTGCCCCCCAGCAGGTAGTTCCACACCCGCGCGCTACTCGGGTGCACCACGTCGATCGCAGGATCGGTCATCGAAATCCCCTTCGCCGCACAGCCATCAGGAAGCGATCATATTGAATGTCCCCCACCCCCGCCGACCGACACCTTCTGACCCGACCCCGCCAACCTTGGACCCGGCGCCCGCGAACAGGGCGGACAGATCTTTGGGCCCAGCCTGGCCTCTAAGCTGCACCGTGGGGTAACCGCAACTGACAGCAGCAGCGCAACCACACCATGGGCTAACCGCAACCAACAGCACCAGCGCAACCACACCATGGGCTAACCGCAACCAACAGCACCAGCGCAACCACACCACGGGCTAACCGCAACCGACAGCAGCAGCGCAACCACACCATGGGGTAACCGCAACCGACAGCAGCAGCGCAACCACCGCAACGTGGGGTCTGGGGGCTCGGCCCCCAGGAAGAAATGCGAAGAGTCCCCGGTCCGCGCCTTCCGCGGACAGGGGACTCCCAGACTCGTAGCGGGGACAGGATTTGAACCTGCGACCTCTGGGTTATGAGCCCAGCGAGCTACCGAGCTGCTCCACCCCGCGTCGGCTCGTTAACACTAGCGCAACCCGGACGTCGGCTGCAAAACGACCCCGGAAACGGGGGTGGCCCGCCTGGGGCGGGCCACCTGACCTGCTAAAACGTTCGAACTTCGATGGGCTCGCTCAGCTGCCTGGCGTTGGTGACGCCGCGCCGGACGGGGCGGTTCCCGGTGCGGGGGCCGATCCGGACGGGTTGGGTGACGGGGTGCCGGACGCGTTCGGCTGGGCCGCCTTCTGCGCGGTCTCGAACTTGGTCATCGCGGCGTCGAGAGCCTGCAGCGCCTGCCCGTACTTGGCGAAGTCGCCGGACTGCTGGGCGGCCCGCACGTTCGCGATGGCCTGGTCGAGCTCTGCGGCCGCGGCGGACAACTCGCCCGGCAGCGTTGCCGGGGGCGGGTTGTTGCCGGTTTGGGCGGGTGGGCTCTGGCCCGTCCCGGTGCCGGCGGCTTTGCCTTGGGCGACCAGTTGTTCCAGCCCCTGTTTCAGGTTGTCGGCCAGGACGACGTAGGTACCGCCGTCGCCGAACGACATCAGGACCTTCTGCAGCAGTGGCGCGGCGTTGGCCTGGTTGCCGGTTTTCACGTACACCGGTTCGACGTACAGTATGCCGTCTTCCACGGGTAGTGATATCAGGTTGCCGTACAGGACCTGAGCCTGACTGTTGTTTGTGGACAGTAGGTTCAGCTGGGGTCTGACCACGGCATTGTTGGTCATCTTCTGATGGACCTGGACCGGGCCGGGAATGACGGTCTGATCCGGTAGTTCGAACACGGACAACTGTGGTTTGTTGTCCACGTACGACCCGGATATCAGCGCCGCGAGGTTCTCCCGGCTGGCCGGTGTGACGCCCGCGGTGAGCTGGAATCGGATGCCGGTCTGCTGGGGCAGCTGCACGTTCAGGTAGTACGGCGGCTGTTTGACGTTGCTCGACGGCGCGTCCGGAGCGTTCGGCACCTGCCAGAAGTCCTGGCCGGAGAAGAACGCCCGCGGGTCGGTGACGTGGAACTTGGTCAGCAGGTTGCGCTGCACCTTGAACAGGTCCTGCGGGTAGCGGAAGTGCGCGGCCAGTTCGGGCGGCGTCTGCGCCTTCGGGATGATCAGGTGGCCGCCGAACGCCTTGTTCCACGCCTTGAGGACCGGGTCCTGGTCGTCGAACTGGTACAGCTTGACCGTGCCGTCGTACGCGTCGACGGTCGCCTTCACCGAGTTGCGCATGTAGTTGACGTCGTCGCGGGCCAGCGCGAACTGCCCTTGCCCGGTGAGTTCGTCGCGGGTCTCGTTGGCCAGGTTGATCTTCTGCGAGTACGGGTACGTCGCCGACGTCGTGTAACCGTCGAGGATCCACACGATCTTGCCGTCGACCACCGCCGGGTACGGGTCGCCGTCGATCGTGAGGAACGGCGCGACCTTCTCGACGCGGGAGCGCGGGTCGCGGATGTACATCAGCCGCGAGTCCTTGTTCACCGCGTCGGACAGCAGGAAGTTGCTGTCGGTGTTCTTGATCGCGAAGACCAGCTTGCGGAAGAACGAGCCGATCGGCACGCCGCCGGTGCCCTGGTAGGTGTAGAGCTCCTCGGCGGCGTTGTTGTTCTCCTGCGGCCGGTCGAACTCGACCTTGCGGTTCGGGTCGGTCTGGCCGACGATCGCGTACTCGGTGGACTGCTCGCCGTAGTAGATCCGCGGCTGCGCGACCTTGATCTCCTCGGTCGGCGCGGAACAGCCCGGCGGGCGGTCGTCGCCGAGGAAGCCGGAGACGAAGAACGGCAGACCACCACAGACCACCTGGTTGGCCGGGGCCGCGACCAGGCCGTAGCCATGCGTGTAGACGGTGTGCCGGTTGATCCAGTTACGCTGTTGCGCGCTCAGCTTGTCGTCGTTGATCTCACGGGCGCCGACCACGTAGTCGCCGGTCTTGCCGTTGATCGTGTAGCGGTCGACGTCGAGCTTCTGCCCGAAGTCGTAGAAGCCGCGGGACTGCTGCGACTGGGTGAACGCCTGCGAGACCAGCTGCGGGTCGATGAGACGCGCGTTCTGCGCGCTGGTGTCGTTGGCCAGGCCGGCCGGTGGGACCACGACGTTTGCCTTGTACGCCGTGGTCTGCGTATTGGTTAAGCCGAAAGCCGCTCTGGTCGCGTCGATGGAGCGAGCGATGTACGGCCGTTCCTTGTCGGCGAGGCTGGGCTTGACCGAGAAGTTCTGCACCGCGAGCGGGTAGATGCCGCCGATCGCGACCGCGGACACCGCCAGCAGCGCGAGCGAGACACCCGGCCAGACCAGATTGCGCATGCCCGCGTTGGAGAACACGATGATCGCGATCGCCACCACGATCGAGATGTACGCGAGGATCTCCTTGGCCGGCAACAGGGCGTTGACGTCCGTGTACCCGGCGCCGTAGAGCCCCGGCGACACGTGCTGCTCGAGCAGCAGGGCACGCCTGTCCAGCACGTACGCCACGGCCTTGAGCAGCACGAACACGGCCACGAGGGTGGTCAGGTGCGCCCGGGCCGCGGTGGTCATGCGGTCGCCGACGCCCTGCAGGCGTACGCCACCGAAAATGTAGTGAACGGCGAGCGAGCCGATCACCGCGAGCACCACGGAGGTGAACGCGACGCCGAGCAGGTATCGCCAGAACGGGTAGTCGAAGACGTAGAACCCCAGGTCCACATGGAACTGCGGGTCCTTGACGCCGAACGGCACCGCGTTGCGGAAGAGCATCCAGTCCTTCCACCGGCCCTGCGCGGAGAGCCCGCCGAAGAAGCCGATGATCAGGCAGAGAATGGTGATCCAGGTGCCGAGGCGCGGCGTGAGGATCATCCGGTACCGCTCGAGCGTGGCCTGCTCGGCCGAGTGCGGGCGGAGAAGTGGGCGGAGGCGATAGGCGAGATAAAGGTTCGCGCCGATGATCAGCGCCATCGCGGCACCGATGATCAGGAAAAGCAGCAGCCGGGTGAGCAGCACACCGGAGAAGACGTTGACGAAATGAACCTCGTTGAACCAGAGGTAGTCGGTGTACGCGTCAATGCCCCAGCCGATCAGGGTAAACAAAAGGAAGACCCCGACCAGTACGCCGACGGTGACGCGACCGCGCCGGCTCATCCTGGGTAGAGGCGTATTACGCATAACCAACGTTGGTCACCACTTCAGTCGGGCCGGTGTCTCACAGTACGACATCTGTCACGCGGCGGAGCACGGCTTCGGGGTGCCGCCGCTGGTGAAGGTCTTGAGCGCGGTCAGTGCGTCGTCCACGGTGGCCACCCGGGCCATCGGCAAGCCGGGGACGGCGTTCTTCAGCGCTTCGGCACAGTTGTCCTTGGGAACCAGGAAGATCTGAGCGCCGGCGTCTTTCGCGCCGACCAGTTTCTGCGGTATGCCGCCAATCGGTCCGACGTTTCCGTCGTCGTCGATGGTGCCGGTTCCTGCAATGATCTTGCCGCCGGTGAGGTCCTCCGGCTCGATCTTGTCGATGATGCCGAGAGTGAACATCAAACCCGCGCTCGGCCCGCCGATCTTGTTCAGATCGATCTTGACGTCGTACGGGCTGGGCTGTTTGCCGTCGATCGAGACACCCAGTCGCGGGGCGTCCGAGCCGGCGTCCTTCTTCGTGGTGATCTTCGCGGTGCCGGTCTTCCCGGCGCGCGTATAAGTGATAGTGCGCGTGGTGCCGGCGGGCTTGGCCTGAACCAACTTGATGAGCTGGTCCGGCTCGGTCACCTTGGTGCCGTCGACGGCGGTGATCACGTCATTCACCTGCAGCTGGCCGGTCGCCGCGCCGCCGGGGGTCACGCTCTTCACGTACGACTGCACGGGGTACCCGAGTTTTGTCAGCGCGACCGTCACGGCACTTTCCTGCGACTGCGTCCACTCCTGCGCGTTCTGCTGCTCGACCTGCTGCTCGGTCTGGTCCGGCGGATAGATCAGGTCGCGCGGCACGACCGCGTCCTTCCGGCTGAACCAGCTGCTGATCGCCCACACCAGCTCGACCTGCGACTGCACGTTGACCGTGGTGAGCCGAAGCTGCCCGGTGGAGGTGCTCGTCTTCGCGTTCGTCACCTGGATGACCTGGGCACCGTTGTCTGAACCGAGCGTGTTCACCGTGGGGCCGGGCTTCAACACGACGTACGGCAGGGGGGCGACCATGACACCGACTGCCAGCAGGGCGGTGATCAGGGCGCCGAGGATTACCGTGACACCGCGACGTCTCATGCGCGTGAGACTATCCCGTCTTCCTGGGCCCTCCCTGAGCTGGCACCCTTGTCCCCTACGGGACCTTCCCCCGTTCTCTCTGAGCTGACAACGCCGCCGGTACGGAGCTTGGGTTTCGCGCGTACGGTTGTCTACGTGCCTGATATCCCGTTCGGCTTCTCCCTGCCGGGCGCCCAGCCGCCCGACCCTTCCGACCCGCAGCAGATGCAGCAGTTCATGGCGCAGCTGCAGCAGATGTTCGCGGGCCCCGGCAGTGGCCCGGTGAACTGGGACCTGGCCCGCCAGGTCGCCGCCAGCCAACTCTCGGCAACCGGTGACCCGGCCGTGACCATGTTCGAGCGCCATCAGGTCGAGGAGGCCCTGCGCCTCGCCGACCTCTGGCTCGACCCCGTGTCCGCCCTGCCCAGCGGCATCCGCCAGGCGGCCGGCTGGAATCGCAACGAGTGGATCTTCAATACGCTCGACGTGTGGAAGAAGCTGTGCGACCCGATCGCCGGTCGCATGGTCGGCGCGATGGGCGACATCGTGCCGGAGGAGGCGAAGGCTCAGCTCGGCCCGATGCAGTCGATGGTCGCGACACTCGGCGGCGCGCTGTTCGGCGGTCAGCTCGGCCAGGCGCTCGGCCAGTTGGCGGCCGAGGTGCTGTCGGCCGGCGACATCGGCCTGCCACTCGGGCCCACCGGCACCGCCGCGCTCATCCCGGCGAACATCAAGGCGTACGGCGAGGGTCTGGAAATTCCCGAGGACCAGGTACGCCTGTACGTCGCACTCCGTGAAGCAGCGCACCAGCGGCTCTTCGGGCACGTGCCGTGGCTGCGCGCGCACGTGCTGAACTCCGTCGAGACGTACGCGAACGGCATCACCGTGAATCGCGAGGCGATCGAGGAGGCGATGAGCCGCGTCGACCCCAGCGATCCCGAGTCGATGCAGGCGATGGCGCTGGAGGGCATCTTCACGCCGGAGGACACCCCGCAGCAGAAGGCCAGCCTGGCCCGTCTCGAGACGGCGCTGGCGCTGATCGAGGGCTGGGTCGGTCTCGTCGTCGACCAGGCCGTCGGCGACCGGCTGCCGTCGGTGTCCGCGCTGGGTGAGGCGTTCCGGCGGCGTCGTGCCGCGGGCGGGCCGGCCGAGCAGACGTTCGCCGCGCTGGTCGGTCTCGAGCTGCGGCCGCGGCGGCTGCGGGAGGCCGCGGCGCTGTGGCAGGCGGTCACCGACGCGCGTGGCGTGCAGGGCCGCGACTCGCTGTGGAGCCACCCCGACCTGATGCCGACCGAGGAGGACTTCGCGAACCCCCAGGCGTTCGCGCAGGGCAGCAGCGACTGGGACATCAGCGAGCTGGAGGGCTTGGAGCCGCACGACAAGCCGGACGACGACGCACCGGAGTCCGACAAGTAAGCGAACAAGCGAAACGGCCGCCCTCCGGGGCGGCCGTTTTCGTGTCGGCCGCGCGGCCGGACGGCATCGGCCGGGCTGCCGTTTGTGTCGGCCGGGCGACATCGGGCGGCCGCGAACCGGACGGTGGCGCGCCGGTAGGGTTGCCGGGTGGTTCGACGGCTTGTTGCAGTGCTGCTGGTGCCGGTGCCGTGGAGCCCGCCCGGCGTCGATCTCGGCGAGTGGCGGGCCGCGATGGCCGAGGACGTGGTCGATCTGCTCGCGCGGCTGGCACAGGCCGAGCCGGCGATCGCGGCCGTGTCCGCGGACCTGCCGTTGGCCGAGGAGATCGCCTGGCCGGGGACGCGGATCTACGAAGTGCCGTCGGCGACGTATCTGCCGGTGCTCGCGGCCGCCGCGCGGGACGGCTTCGACCAGGCCGCGGTGCTCGCGGCGGATGCTCCCGACGTGCCCGGGATGATCTTGGGCAAGCTGCTGCGGCCGCTGGAGTCGAAGGCGGTGGCGGTGTCTTCGGGCGGGCCGGGCGGCGGGTTGCTGGGGATGGCGACGAGCCTGCCGGCCCCGGGGTGGCTGGCCGATCATTCGCTGGAGGAGGCGTCCGCGCAGCTCCTGCGCAAGAACGCGCCGAAACCCGGAGATGTGTCCTCGACACCCGAATGGCGGCGTTTGCGCGGTCCGGCCGAGTTGGCGTCGCTGGACCCGGCGCTGGAGGGCTGGGAGAACACGCGGGCGCTGCTGGGCGGCTGAGACCCCACCCGCGGCCAGGCGCTACCTGGGCGAGCGCGGCGGGCGCTTGCCGGGTGCGGGCCGAGGCGTACCGGGGAAGGCTTGTCAGTCGTCGGCGAGGACGACGCCCGTGGCGGCGGAAATGCCCTCCAGGTAACCCCTCGCGCGCTCCGCCTTCGGGTAGCGGTTGACCAGCTCCCAGAACTCGGTGCTGTGGCTCGGCACCACCAGGTGGGCCAGCTCGTGCAGCAGCACGTAGTCGATCACCCAGTCCGGCATCTCCTGGATGCGGTGCGAGATGCGGATCGTGCCGTCGTCGGGGGTGCAGGAGCCCCAGCGGCCGTTCTGGTTGGTTACCCACCGTACGCTGGCCGGCGTGATCGTCGGGGCGTGATCGGGCAGGTACCGCTTGATCAGGCGACGGCAGCGGGCGAGCAGCTCGTCATCGGTGCGCCGGATGCGCTCCTCGCGGGCGGCCAGCCGGGCGAGCATGCGCTCGACCCACTCGGTTTCCTCGGCTCGCGAGAACCGGTCGGGGATGAGCACGACGACGCGTTCGCCGTCGCGGTACGCGGACACCGTCCGACGGCGGCGCTGACTGCGCCGCACTTCCACGACAGGCTTACGCGTCCGGGCCATTACACCCTCGCGCGGCCCGGATTCGGGTTCACGTTGAGACGCTAATCCGTGAGACCCATGTCACCGCAAGGGTACGGCGGATGACACGCGCGTGATATGTGCGCTTCGTCCAGGTATCGACGTAAAAATTTTCCACCCCCGGTGCCGCACGACCGTCTCGCCAAGGTAGCGCGCCCCGATACCGAGTGAAAAACGCACCGCAGGGTCCGATTTACGCGACTTTGCGAGAATTCCACGGCGTGTTGCGGACCAACTTCGCAAAAAGGGCTATTCCGCCCTGCACACTCACGACGGCGGCTAGACCGCTGGGGCGGTGCTGACATGGAAGAGCCCTGACCTGGGTAGTGACCGCTCCTGCGGGTGGCCACATCCACGTGGTCGCGGATCGGTCCAGGCGCCGTCGCGGCCGGCCGTCGCGAGACCGGCAAACCGGGCCGACAACATGACGAGGAGGAACCGTGGCCGACAACACGTACAACGGCTACTGCGTGAAGTGCAAGGAGAAGCGCGACTTCCAGGGAACGGTGGAAGTCTCGAAGACCGGCATGAACATGGCGAAGGGCAAGTGCCCTGTCTGCGGCACCACCGTGAACCGGATCCTCGGCAAGGCCAAGGCCTGATTCACACTCCCGGGGAGGGCGGTCGCCCTCCCCGGTGCATTTTCCGTAGCACCCATATCCGCGACGGAGGTGTGACGTTGAGTGAGGGTGTGGATAACTCGCAGGCCTGTGGATAACTCGGGTCCGCCTGTGGACAACACGTCTGGCCGGCATCCCGGGCCTGTGGACAACTAATCCGCTCCGCAGCGCTTCGGTGACATGCTGTCACCCGTGAACCGCCCCACCCTCATCCCCGGACTCCCCCGCACATGGCGCTCGTCGTCCCAGATCCAGCTCGGCTCGGGCCCGCCCCGAGGCGTGGTTCTGACGATGGCCGACCCTCGTGCGGCCCAGGTGCTCGACCTGCTCGACGGCAGCCGGTCGGAGGAGTCGGTGCTGCTCCAGGCCGCTCGGCAAGGCATCGGGACGCTGGACGCACGGGCCATCATCGACAGCTTGCGCACGGCCGGTCTGGCGATGCCGGCCGCGTCGCTGGTCCCGCTGACTTTCCCCGGTCGCGATCGTCTCCTGAGCGAGGCGTCGGCGCTGGCCCTGCGCGGTTTCCCGGCGCCGGCCACGATTCTCCGGCGCCGAGCCGGCTGCCGCGTGGTGATCACCGGTCGCGGCCGGCTGGGCGCCGCCGTCGCGGTCGCGCTGGCCGAGGCCGGGATCGGTCATGTGCAGCCCGATCTGGTCGGTTCGGTCACGCGGGGCGAGCTGCCGGCGGGCCCGCTGCGCGAGGCCGATGTCGGACAGGCCCGGCGCGTGGCGGTCGCCGAGGCCGTCTCCCGCGCGGTTCCCCAGACCCAGACCCATCCCGTACGCCGGGGGTCCGCCACCCTGGTCGTCCAGCTCGACCACGACGAGCCCGTCGCTCTGCTGGCGGCCGCGCACGCGCAACGCCGGCAGGCGCACCTGGCGGTGACCATCCGCGAGGGCGTCCCGGTGATCGGCCCGCTGGTCCCACCGGCGGGCGGCCCGTGCCTGAGCTGCCTCGACCTGCACCGCCGCGACCGCGACGCCGGCTGGCCGGGCGTGTCCCGCCCGGACGCGCTGGAGCCGTGCGCCGTCCCGACCCTGCTGGCCGCCACGGCGTATGCGACCGCCGAGGCCCTCACGTTCCTGGACGGCGGCTCCCCCGAGACGCTGGGCGCCGCCACCGAGATCAGCGGCCCGGGCCGCGTCCGCAAGCGCTCGTGGTCCCCCCACCCGCGCTGCACGTGCACGCGCCGCCCGGGGCTCTAAGCGGGCGGCGGGTCGCAATCGTGAAGTCGGCGCCGGTTATGTGGCGAAATTCAAAGATTTGACGCGATCGATGGGGGTCTGGCCGGATGTCCGTCGGGGGCCTGGGTGCGGGGGCGGGGGCGCAAAAAGGAGGCGACGTTCTGGGATGTGCGGCGGAAACAGTGATCGGACTTTACGTGGCATAGAGGGGCAAGGGGGTCGCAGGCGGGCGGTTGAAACGGGAATCGTCGGTAACAATGATCTGGTGAGCGACATTCCGCGCCGTGCGGCGTCCCGGACCGCCAAGCTGGCCGCGCTTCCCCTGGGGTTTGCCGGGCGGACCGCGCTCGGGCTCGGCAAGCGGGCGGTTGGGATCGCCTCCGATGTCATCTCGGCCGACATCCAGCAGCGCACGGCCGAGCAGCTGTTCAGCGTCCTGGGGCAGCTCAAGGGCGGGGCGATGAAGTTCGGGCAGGCGCTGTCCGTCTTCGAGGCCGCACTGCCCGAGGAGATGGCCGGACCCTACCGGCAGGCGCTCACCAAGCTGCAGGAGGCCGCGCCCCCGATGCCGGTGGGCAGCCTGCACCGCGTGCTGGAGGAGCAGCTCGGACCGGACTGGCGCGACCTGTTCGCCGAGTTCGACGACTCGCCGGCGGCCGCGGCCAGCATCGGGCAGGTGCACAAGGCGCTCTGGAAGGTGCCGCCCAAGCGCAAGAACGCCAAGCCGAAGACCATCGCGGTGGCGGTGAAGGTGCAATACCCGGGCGCGGGGGACGCGCTGCTCGGCGACTTGAAGCAGCTGTCCCGGCTGGCCGGCATGTTCAAGATCATTCAGCCGGGGATGGACATCAAGCCGCTGCTGGCCGAGCTTCGGGAGCGGATCACCGAGGAGCTGGACTACGCGCTGGAGGCGGAGACGCAGCGCGCGTTCGCTACGGCGTACGCGAATGATCCGGAGATTTTCGTGCCGGCCGTGATCGCCGCCGCGCCGCGGGTGCTCGTCACCGAGTGGGTCGACGGGATGCCGCTGGCCAAGGTGATCAGCGACGGCACCGAGGAAGAGCGCGACGAGGCCGGCCGGCTGATGGCGACGCTGCACTTCTCGGCGCCGGCGCGGGCCGGGCTGCTGCACGCCGACCCGCATCCGGGCAACTTCCGGCTGCTGCCCGACGGACGGCTCGGGGTGATCGACTTCGGGGCGGTGGCGCGGCTGCCCGGCGGGCACCCGGAACCGATCGGGCGGCTGGTGCGGCTCGCGCTGGAGGGTGACGCCCAGGCGGTCGCGGACGGCCTGCGGTCCGAGGGCTTCATCAAGCCGGACGACGAGATCGACGCGGAGGCGGTGCTGAACTTCCTGCGGCCGATGATCGAGCCGGTCGCGGTGGAAAAGTTCCGGTTCACGCGCACGTGGCTGCGCGGCGAGGCGGCCCGGCTGAGCAACCCGCGCTCGCCGGCATACCAGCTGAGCCGCAAACTCAACCTGCCGCCGTCGTACCTGCTGATCCACCGGGTCACGCTCGGCTCGATCGGCGTGCTGTGCCAGCTGGAGGCGTGCGCGCCGTACCGCGAGATCCTGGAGAAGTGGCTGCCCGGGTTCGCCCCGGTGTCCTGACAGCGGCGGCGCAATGCTTCGATAATCGAATGGACTCGTCCGGACACATCGAAGATCTTGCTGCCTTTGTTTCGGCTTCGCCCAGCTCGTACCACGCCGCCGCGGAGGTTGCCCGCCGCCTGCGAGCCGCCGGGTACACGATGCTCGACGAGACCGCCGACTGGCACGGCACGGTTCGCCCCGGCGCCCGTCTCGCCGTGGTGCGCGACGGCTCGGTGATCGCGATCGCCTTACCGGACTCGGCGGTGGCCGCCACGCCGTACCGGATCGTGGGTGCGCACACCGACTCGCCCGGCTTCAAGCTGAAGCCCAAGCCGTCCGGGGCGGCGAACGGCTGGCTGCTGGCCGGCGTCGAGGTGTACGGCGGGCCGATCCTCGCGTCGTGGTTCGACCGCGAGCTGGAGCTGGCCGGCCGGATCGTCGACATCGACGGCACGACCCACCTGGTCCGGACCGGTCCGTTCGCCCGCATCCCGCACCTGGCCATCCACCTGGACCGCGATCTGAACGCCTCGTTCGCGCCGGACCGGCAGCGTGACGTGCAGCCGATCTTCGGGGTCGGCGGGCTGGATCAGGCCGACGTGGTCGCCCATCTCGCGTCGATCGCGGGCATCGACTCGGCCGCGGTGGCCGGGTACGACGTGCTCACCGTCGACTCGGCGGCGCCCGCACGCTTCGGGCTCGACGGGTCGTTGTTCGCCTCGGCCCGGCTGGACAACCTGTCGTCGGTGCACGCCGGGCTCGTGGGCCACCTCGCGGCCGAGCCGACGCAGGCGATCGCGGTGCTCGCCGCGTTCGACCATGAGGAGATCGGTTCGGAGAGCCGGTCCGGCGCGTCCGGGCCGCTGCTGGCCGAGGTCCTCGAGCGGATCACCGCGGCGCTGGGCGGCGATCGCGCGGAGCTGGCGCGGGCGATCGCCGGCTCGTGGTGCTTATCGGCCGACGCCGGGCACGCGGTGCACCCGCATCGGGGCGAGAAGCATGATCCGGCGAACCGTCCGGTCGCGGGCGGCGGGCCGCTGTTGAAGATCAACGCGAGCCAGCGGTACACGACCGATGCGGTCGGGGCCTCGCTGTGGGCCCGCACCTGCGCGAAGGCCGGGGTGCCGTGGCAGGAGTTCGTCTCCAACAACGCGGTGCCGTGCGGCTCGACGATCGGCCCGCTGACCGCGACCCGCATCGGCATCCGCACGCTGGACGTCGGCACGCCGCTGCTCTCGATGCACTCGGCCCGCGAGATGTGCCACGTCGACGACCCGGGCCATCTGGCCGCGGCGACCCAGGTTTTCCTGTCCGGCCTGGCCTGAAAGCGGAAGGCCCGCCCGCGAAACGCGGACGGGCCTTCGAAAGAAACAACCGGGACTCAGTAGCGCCCACCGCCGAGTTCGCGCGCGGCCCGGTGACGGGCCTCCATGGCGACCTGGCGAGCGGGGCGGTGCGCCTCAGACGTGTACTCACTCTGAGGCCGACGCGTTCGGGCCCGGGACAACGCTTCTTGGATGAGTCTCACCTTCGGTGCTCCATTCGTGGTCATGTCGATTGCTCTGCTTTCGTTTCGGGGTCGGAAGGGGACGGAAGGTCAGGCCGCGAGGCGGACCGAATTGCGGGACTCCAGGCCGTTCGCGGCGAGCCGCTCCTCGACCTCGACCGCGAGCTCGGCGTCGCGAGCCACATCGGCCTTGCGGGGACGGCCACGGGGCCGCTTGCGCGGAACCACGGCGCCACGCTCAAAGATCTCGCCGCCCCAGACTCCCCACGGCTCGTTGCGCTCCACCGCGCCGGCCAGGCACTCGGCGCGCAGCGGGCACTCACCGCAGAGCGACTTCGCCAGTTCCAGCTGGGCGGGGGAATCGGAGAACCACAGGTCCGGGTCGAACTTCCGACAGGGCAGGTTTGCCTCGATCTCGACGCTCACGTCGAGCGGGGCCAGCGCCAGACTCATAAAGCCCGGTCACCTCTCTCTTCTTCGATCGATCTTCTGGATCGCCGTACAGGTCGTGCATCCGGCCGGTGAGCCGGCAAAAAATTAGGCCGCGGATCCCGGTTACGGGTTCCGCGGCCTCGAGGTGAGCCGGAGGTCTGGTCTGTCAGACCGGCCTTCCTCGAGGCGGAACACCATTGCCACCATCCGCGTAACGCTTCGTGGAGACATCGATGCCCTTGAACCCGGTGGTGCTGGTGTTGCCGTTCCTTGCGCTGACGAGCAGCAGTTCCTGAGCCAGCTCGGCCTGGATCTGGACCTGGTGCACCCGCGAGACCGGAGCCCGCTCGGCGGCCATCACGGCCACGGGACGGTCTTTGAGAGCCGACGGAGCGCAAGCGGAAGTCAGCGGCGTCCACGGTCGGAACGTCGTAGCGAAGATCTCCATGACTGCCACCTCCTCCATTGCCTTGCACTCGTCGTTGTCCCTGTTCGGGAGGCGTCCCGACCAGGTGCCCACTGAGGCTATGCCTGCCGCGTAAGCGAGGGCAAACGAATTACGGACTAGTTTCCAAAGTTTTCTGACGAGACTTCGGCCGGGCTCGCACCGGCCACCAGAGCGAAGACCGCGGCACCGTACTGACCGAGCTTCCGAGGTCCGATCCCGGCGATCGCGAGCAGCTCCGCGGGCGACGACGGGCGACGTTCCGCGACGGCTATCAGAGTGGCATCGGTGAATACCACGTACGCAGGGACTTTGAGATGGGCGGCGACGCCGGACCGCCATGTCTGGAGACGCTCGTGGAGATCCTCGTCGAGGTCCGACGGGCAGGTCGGGCACCGGCCCAGTTTGCGGTCGGCGCCGGCCAGCAGGGTGGCCCCGCAAATCCGGCAGGAGGCCACCTGCGGTCGCCGTCGGTCGGGTTTCCGACTCTGCGTGCCGGCCCGCTCGGTGGACGGCGTGCGCGACAGCTGGGGCAGGAACCGGCACGGGCGCCGGGAACGGCCGCCGGACGACCGCATCTGGCCGTAGGACAACCAGAGCCACTGCCGGGCCCGGGTCACCCCGACGTACAGCAGGCGGCGCTCCTCCTCGAGCTGGTCGGGCGTCTTGGCGTACGTGGTCGGCAGTGTCCCGTCGGCCAGCCCGGCCAGGAACACCGCGTCCCATTCGAGGCCCTTGGCGGAGTGCAGCGAGGCGAGCGTGACGCCGGAAACGGTGGGGGCGTGCTGCTGCTCGGCGCGGCGGGCCAGCTCCTCGGTGAAGGCGGCCAGCGTCAACTCGCGCTGCACCGAGCCGGCCTGTCCGATGGGTTCCAGCACCGGCGTACGGGCGAACTCCTCGGCAAGGGCGACCAGGGCCGCGAGGGCCTCCCACTGCTCGCGTGCCGCCCCACCCGGCGGGGGTTTGCCCTGCTGCCACCCGGTCGCCGCGAGCGCCTCCACGACGGCCTGCACCAGCGGGGTCTCGCCGGGCGTGGAGCGCACCGCCGCGCGCAACGCGATCATCGCCTGGCGGATCTCCGGCCGGTCGAAGAAGCGCTCCGCGCCGCGCACCACGTACGGCACCTCGGCGGCGGCCAGCGCCTCCTCGTACGTCTCGGACTGCGCGTTGGTGCGGAACAGAATGGCGATCTCACTGGCCGGGGTGCCCGCCGCGATCAGGTCACGGCAGCGGCGCGCCACCGCGGCGGCTTCGGCGACCTCGTCCGGGAAAATCTTCAGCTCGGGCTCGGCGCCCGGCGGCCGCTGACCCACCAGCTCCAGCCGGAGCCGGGCCTCGCTGCCTCGCGCCTGGCGGATCACCGCGTTGGCCAGACCGACCACCTGGGGCGTCGAGCGGTAGTCGCGGACCAGCCGGACCACCACCGCGTCCCGGTGCCGGCGCGGGAAGTCGATCAGGTACGACGAGGTGGCGCCGGTGAACGAGTAGATCGTCTGGCTCGCGTCGCCGACCACGGTGAGGTCGTCCCGGCCACCCAGCCACGCCTCCAGCAGGCGTTGCTGCAGCGGGTTGACGTCCTGATATTCGTCCACGACGAAGTGGCGGTACTGCGCGCGGATCTGCTCGGCGACGTCCGGGTGCTCCTCGATCCCCCAGACCGCGGCGCGCAGCATGTCCTCGAAGTCGATCACGCCTTGGCGCCGCTTCAGGGTCTCGTACGCCGCGAAGACCTCCGCCACCTTGGCCGGCTCGAACGGCGGCTCGCGCAGCGCCTTGGCCGCGGCCACCGCGTACTCCCCGGGCTCGACCAGCGACGACTTGGCCCACTCGATCTCGCCGGCCAGGTCACGCGCGACGGCCCGGTCGGCCCGCACCCCGGCCCGGCCTGCCGCGAGCGCGACCACCCGCACCTTGCTCTCCAGCAGCTCGGGCATCCCGCGGCCCTCGAGCAGGCGGGGCGCGAAGTAACGCACCTGGCGCAACGCGGCCGCGTGGAACGTGCGGGCCTGGACGCCGTCGGCGCCGAGCGCGGTGAGCCGGGCGCGCATCTCGGCGGCGGCCCGCGCGGTGAAGGTGACCGACAGGATGTGCCGCGGGCTGATCTCGCCGGTGAGCGTGCGGTACGCGATGCGGTGCGTGATGGCCCGGGTCTTGCCGGTGCCGGCGCCGGCCAGGATGCAGACCGGACCGGCCGCAGCGGTCACCGCCGTCCGCTGTTCCGGGTCGAGCCCGGCCAGCACCGCATCTGTCAGCACGCAGGGAATCATGGCACTCCGGTACGACGTTGTGCCGTATTGCGCTGTCCCCCTGTGACCCGTTCGAAGGGAAAACCGACCGATGTTAACCATGTACTCGACGACCTGGTGCGGCTTCTGCCACCGTCTCAAGACCCAACTCGACCGCGAAGGCATCGCCTACGAGGTCGTGGACATCGAGCGGGATCCGGCCTCCGCCGAGTACGTGGAGAGTGTCAACGGCGGCAACCAGACGGTGCCGACGCTGCGGTTCGAGGACGGTTCGGCCCTGACCAATCCGTCCATCGTGCAGGTCAAGCAGAAGCTGGCGGCGATCGCCGTCTAGAACGCGGTCTTCTCCGCCTGCACGATCAGTCCGCCGAGCTCGTCCTCACCGAGGGCGAGCTCGTCGGCTATCGCGCGGAAAAGCAGCACGTAGACCGCCACCACCACGTCCGGGTCGATCTCGTCGACCGGGACCTCCTCGCCGAGCGCGGCCCGCAGCAGCATCTCGGCGTCGAGCATCGGCAGGCACAGTGTCGGGTGCTCGTGGACGGCCGCGGCGACGGTCCGGCTGATCTCGGCGAGCGGCGCGCGCTCGGCGAAGCGGCGACGAGCCGCCAGACCGAAAGCGATCTCCCACAGCCGGCGCGCGTCGTCGTCGGCCACGCTGCGGCGCGGCGGGACCTCGTCGCGGGCCACGGCCCGCAGATAACGCCCGGCCTCGGTGGTGATTTCCGGGGCCGCGTACGCCTCGACGACCACCTCGGGATCCGGCGGCTCGGTGACCCCGGCCCCGCCGGAGAACATCGTGGAGCTCATGTGGCCCGCCGCGCGACTCGGCGTTCCGCCTGATCGACCAGGCCGAGCAGTTCGGCCTGCGGCACCCCCGGCGGCCGGGCCAGGTCGCCGATCACGAAGCAGCTCAGCTCGAACCGGCGCAGGTCGGCGATGCCCCGGGCCAGGTCGGGCTCGCCGAGCGCGGTCCGGATCAGGGCCTCGGTCTCGCGCGCGATCTCACCGCCGGACGGCAGCGACCGGTATTCGAGGAGGTCGGCGACGTAGCGCGTGACGTCGCGCGGATCGCGCCGGACGAAGCTGCGGCGCACCGACACGATGAAGAGCTCCCGCAGCAGCCGTACGGCGCTCGGGGAGTCCGCCAGACGCGACAGCGACCGCGCCGGCTGCTCGTCCGTCAGTGCTTGAAGGATGAGTCCGCCGGCCGCGGTCGCTGTTTTCGCGATTGTCCCGATTTGCCCCACATCCGGATGGTATCCGGATGAGCGGGTTTACGGCTTGAGAGCCGGGATGCTGGAGTCCAGCAGGCCCCGCTCCTTGAGCGCGCCGTACAGCGGCGTGGTCTCCGGGTAATGGCCCCAGGCGTGGTCGCCGGTGCCGTCGCCGACCCCGCCGAGCAGCTGCTTCTGCACGTCGTTGAAGCCCGCCCAGGCCGCCGTCTCGGGCAGCTCGGCGACCTCGTCGCGGCCGGCGATCCAGCGGTACGTGTACCCGAAGAAGGCGCCGACGCGGGTGATGTCCGAGTAGTTGTCGGAGCGCGCGTGCCACAGGCGCCGGTCGAACACGACCAGGTCGCCCGCGTTCGCGGTGACCTGGATGGCACCCTCGGGCTGCGGCCACGGCACGCCACGGCTCGGCGGGCCGGGGAGCCAGTTGGTCTTGTGGCTGCCGGGCAGCACGGTGAAGTTACCGCGGCCGGGCTCGCTCACGTCGGACAGCCAGTAGGCGAGCTTCACCGACAGCATCGGCCGCGGGTCGGTCTCGATCTCCCGGTTCTGCCGGCCGCCGTCCTGGTGCCACTCCCACCACTCCTTCCGCTTCTCGGTGAGCTGCGGGTGCACGTCGACGTGCGAGTGGTACACGTGAATGTTCCAGCCCAGCAGCGACCAGATGTACCGGAACGCCTTCGGGTGGTCCAACAGGAAAGCCAGCTCCGGCACGGAGGTCACCGCGGAGAGCTGGTGCAGTGCGCCGGTCGGGCCGAGGCCGTGCCCGCCGGGCTGTCCCGCCCGCTCGTAAGCACCGAGAACCGCGGCGCGCGCGACCTCGATCTCACTCTCGCTCAGCACCCCCGGCACGACGAGGAACCCGTCCCGGTCGAACTGGGCGCGCTCGTCGTCCGTCATGGGCGTCCATGCGGGCGCTTCCACCTGCGTCATCGAATTTCCACCTCTCGGTCTTTGCCCTCCAAGACGCGGCCCGCGCGCCATTTGGTTACCGAGAAAGTGGAAAAGTTTTGTGTTATGCGTTACCGACGGCCCTGATCAGGCCAAACCCGTCAACCAGTGCTCGATGAGCCAGAAGGCGATCGATGAACGCATCGGCAGGCGGATCGGGGCGCCGTTGTCCGGGTGGTGGAACCCGCCCTCGATGATCTCCTCGACCTCGGCCCGCGTGAACCACCGGGCGTCGTCGATCTCCTTCGGGTCGAGCTGGAACGGCTGCCGCGCGTCGGCGGTGGCGTGGTAGCCGAGCATCAGCGAAGCGGGGTACGGCCAGGACTGGCTGCCCGCGTACGTCACGGTGGACAGCCGGATGCCGACCTCCTCGTCCACCTCGCGCGCGACCGCGGCCTCGGCCGACTCGCCGGGCTCGACGAACCCGGCGAGACAGGAATAGCGCAGGTCGCCGCGCGGGTCCTGCCACGCGGCGTTGTGACCGAGCAGGCACCGCCCCTGCGGGCCGGGCGTCCCGTCGTGCACCAGCACGATCATGGCCGGGTCGGTGCGCGGCCACATGGTGTTGCCCTCGGTGTCGCGGCGCGCCCAGCCGGCTTCGACCGTCTCGGTGGGTAAGCCGGTGCGCGGCGAGAACCGGTGGCTCGCGTGCCAGTTGGCCAGCGCCGCCGCCTCGGTGAAGATCCCGGCGTCCCGGTCGTCGAGCAGGTGGCCGACGTCGCGCAGGGTGGCGGCGCGGGATCCGTCCGGCGAGCCCAGCGCGGCGTCCATGGCCCATAACGGGGTGCCGTCGGTGTCGACGCCGAGGAACCAGTGCTCGCCCTCGGGCGCCTCCTTCGGCGACAGCGTCACGAGCGCGGCGCCGCCGTCCGGACGGTCGGTGACCAGAGCGCGGCCGTTCGAGGAGTCGATGACCATGACCCGGCCGCGTTCCCAGGCGTCGGCCAGCCACGCGTCGTCGGTGCGGTGCAGGGCGGCGCGGTCCAGAGCACTGCGGGCCAGTGGCGGCGTCCCCGGATGCTCCCGCTCGCTCACCCCTTCTCCACCGTGGTGAGGGCGGCCAGCGGCGCCTCCACCTTGGCCGCGTCGCCGAGCACGACGGTGATCGCCCGCGACGGCGCCAGGAACCGCGCGGCCACCTCGGCCACCTGCTCGCGGGTCGCCTTGCTCAGGGCCGTCGAGTAGTCGCGCAGGTAGTCCAGGCGCAGCCCGAAGCTCGCGTACATGCTGGCCAGCCCGGCCAGGCCGGCTTGCGTGGACATGCCCAGGCGCAGCGTGCCGAGGGCGTACCGGCGGGCCTGCTCGAGCTCGTCCTCGCTCGGCGGCAGGCTGGCGATGCGGCCCAGCTCGTAGAGCGTCTCGAGCAGTGACGGCCCGGTCACCTCGGTGGCCACCTCGGCCGCGACCAGCAACGCCGAACCGGCCAGGAAATGCTCGATCGATGTGTGCGGGCCGTACGTGTAGCCCTTGTCCTCGCGCATGTTCTCCACCCAGCGGGAGGAGAAGTAACCGCCGAAGATCAGGTTGGCCAGCTGCAGGGCCGCGTAGTCGGGGTCGGTGCGGCCCAGCGCGGGCAGCGCCATCCGCAGCGAGGACTGCACCGCGCCGGGCCGGTCCACCAGCACCAGCGGGCCGGGCTGCAGGGCGGGCGTGGGCGGGACGTCGCCGTCCTTGCCGGGGCCGGTCCAGCTGCCGAGCGCCTTCTCCGCGGCGTCGATCGCCTTCTCCGGGTTGATGTCGCCGACCAGCACCAGCACCGAGCCCTCGGGGCGGACCCGGTCGCCGTGCAGGGTGCGCAACTGACCCGGGCGTACGCCGCGGACCTGTTCCGGCTCGGGCGTCTGCACCGCGTACGGGTGGTTGCCGTACATCCGCTTGAGCAGGGCCGTGCGGGCGAGGTGCGCGGGCTGGCTGAGCGCCACCTGGATGTGGTCGACCAGGCGGTCGCGCTCGGTGGCCACCTCCTCGTTCGGGTAGGCCGGGTCGGTCAGCACCGCCGCGAGGATCTCCAGCGTGCGGTCCAGGCCGGAGGCGAGCGCGTTGCCGGTGACCAGCAGGCGGTCCGGGTCGAGCCCGGCGGACAGGCCGCCGCCCACCGCCTGCAGCTCGGCCGCGATGTCGACGCTGGACATGGTGCCGGTGCCGGTGAACAGCGCCTGCGACAGCAGGGTGGCCCGGGGCAGCGGCGCCCGGCCGAACGGCACGCGCAGCCGCAGCTCGACGAGCGGCACCGCGGGCCGCCGGATGGCGATCACGGTGAGCCCGCTGGACAGCGTGCGCTCGGCCTGCGTCGGCAGCTTGAGCTTGGCGTCCGGAATCAGGTCGGGAAGGGTGTGCATGGTCATGAGCTGACTCCGGGAATGACCTCGACGGTGGCGCGCCGCTGCGGGCGCAGGGTGGCGGCGGCCTCGACGATCTGTGCCTCGGTGACCTCACCGAGGAGCTTGGGCAGTTCGTTGAGCATCTCGGGGCGGCCGCGCTGCAACTCGAGAACGGCCATCGGCAGGGCGCGGCCGAGCACCGCGTCGGTGTCCCGCAGCAGGTGCGTCGCGATGCGCGCCTGGGTGCGCTCCAGCTCGCCGGCCGCGAGCCCGTCGGCGACCAGGCGGTCGATCTCTTCGTCGACCGTGCGCAGCACCTTCTCGGAGTCGCCGCCGGGCGGCAGGTTCGCCTGCAGCAGCAGCGCCGTCGGGTTGCGCACCTGGAACTCGTCGCCCATGAAACCGATATAGCCCCCGATGCTGGTGACCGAGCGGTCGCGCTGGGCCAGGCGGTCGACCAGGCGGGAGGCGTCGCCGTCGGTGAGCACCTCGGCGAGCACCACGAACGGCAGGTAACGCTCGAAGTCGTGGATCGGGTCCGGCACCCGCCACGCGCTGGCCACGCCGGGCAGCGGGGCGAGGCGATCGGTGTACGAGTCGCGTTTCTCCGCGGTCAGATCGGGCTCGTCGAAGTCGGGCAACTGCGGCGCCGGGCGCGACGGCACGTCACCGAAGTGGCGGTGGATCATCTCGGTGGCCTTGGCCACGTCGAAGTCGCCGGCCACCGCGAGCGTGGCGTTGCCGCTGGCGTAGTAACGCTCGAAGAAGGTGCGCGCGTCGTCGACCGTGGCGCTGTCCAGGTCGCCGAACGAGCCGTACCCGTCGTGCGAGTTGGCGAAGCTGGCGAAGAGCACCGGGGGGAGCTTGAGCCACGGGAACCCGCCGTACGGCCGGTTCATCACGTTGACCCGGATCTCCTCCTTGACCACGTCGATCTGGTTCTGCAGGTTCTCCTCCGTCAGGCGCGGGCCGCGCATGCGGTCGGCCTCCAGGAAGAGGGCGCGTTCCAGCGCGCCGGCGGGCAGCACCTCGAAGTAGTCCGTGTAGTCCAGGTGGGTGGACCCGTTGAAGGTGCCACCGGCGCCCTGCACGTGCCGGAAGTGGGCCAGCTTCTCCAGATTCTCCGAGCCCTGGAACATCAGGTGCTCGAACAGGTGCGCGAAGCCGGTGCGCCCCTCGGGTTCGGAACGGATGCCCACGTCGTAGACGACCGCGACGCCGACGACCGGGGCGCTGCGATCGGGTGTCAGCACCACGCGCAGACCGTTGTCCAGGGTGAATCGCTCGACCGGATACTTCGTCGCGGGGATCTTCATTTTGCGCGCCACGGAAAGACATTAGCGCTTTACGTGGTCAACGTGGCGACGCGAGGTCACCGCTTGAGCACTGAGCGGCGTAGCTACTGACAAGAAGCCGACGTGATGCCGATCGCAGTCCCCCTTGACTTCCCAATCCCACATCATCCAGTATTCCCATGCAACAGATAGGCTTACGAGATTTTGGGCGAACAACTAGGAGTGAGCATGAGCTCCCGCACTGTCCGTGCGCTTGCCCTCGCCGCGACCGTCCTCCTGTCAGCGACCGCCCTTACCGCCTGTAGCGGCGACGACGACAAGGCTTCGGCCGGTGGCGAGGCGTCGGCGATCCGGCTCGGCTATTTCCCGAACATCACGCACGCGCCGGCGCTGGTCGGCGTGAACAAGGGCTTCTTCCAGGAGGCGCTGGGCAACACCAAGCTCGAGGGCAAGACCTTCAACGCCGGGCCGGCCGCGATCGAGGCGCTGTTCTCGGGGGCGATCGACGCCGCGTACCTGGGACCGAATCCCGCGATCAACGCCTGGGCGCAGTCCAAGGGCACCGGCCTGAAGATCATCGCGGGGAGCACCTCGGGTGGCGCCGGCCTGGTGGTGAAGCCGGGCATCAACGGCGCGGCCGACCTCAAGGGCAAGAAGATCGCCACGCCGCAGCTCGGCAACACGCAGGACGTCGCGCTGCGCTCCTGGCTCAAGCAGAACGGCCTCAATGCCGACCAGCAGGGCGGCGGCGACGTCTCGGTGCTGCCGCAGGACAACGCCACCTCGCTGCAGGCGTTCGCCCAGGGCGCGATCGACGGCGCGTGGGTGCCCGAGCCCAACCTCAGCCGGATGATCATCGAGTCCAAGGGCAAGCTGCTGGTCAACGAGAAAGACCTGTGGCCGGGCGGGCAGTTCGTCACCACCCACCTGATCGTGTCCCAGGACTTCCTGAAGAAGTACCCGGTGACCGTGACGAAGCTGCTGCAGGGTCACCTCAAGTCGCTCGACTACATCAAGAACGACCCGGCCGGTGCGCAACAGGCGGCCAACGCGCAGCTGGCCGCGCTCACCGGCAAGCCGCTCAAGGACGACGTGCTGGCCAGCGCCTTCAAGAACATGGAGTTCACCGCCGACCCGATCGCGTCGTCGCTGTTCACCAGCGCGAAGCACGCCGAGGACGTGGGCCTGCTCAAACCGGTCGACCTCACCGGCATCTACGACCTCGGCCCGCTGAACGACCTGCTCAAGGCCGGTGGCCAGCAGCCCGTCAGCGACGCGGCCACGGCCTCCTGATGACTCTCGTCGAGACACAGACCGACGTCGTACGCCTCGAGAACGTCTCGAAGGCGTACGGCTCGGGTCGTAACGCGCTGCTCGCCCTGGATCGCGTGTCGCTGACCGTGCGCCAGGGCGAGTTCGTGTGCCTGCTCGGCGCCTCCGGGTGCGGCAAGAGCACACTGCTGTCGCTGGTCGCCGGGCTGGACCAGATCACCGGCGGCACCCTGGACATCGGCGGCCGCAAGGTGTCGCTGATGTTCCAGGAGGCGGCCCTGTTCCCGTGGCTGTCGGTGGCCGGCAACGTCGAACTGCCGCTGCGCCTGCAGGGCATGGGCCGCGGCGAGCGCCGCAAGCGAGCCCAGGAACTGCTGGAGATCGTCCGGCTCAAGGGCTTCGGCGACAAGCGGCCGCACGAGCTGTCCGGCGGCATGCGGCAGCGCGTCGCGCTGGCCCGCGCGCTCGCCCAGAACGCGGACATCCTGCTGATGGACGAGCCGTTCGGCGCGCTGGACGCGATGACCCGCGACATCCTGCACGACGAGCTGGAACGGATCTGGCGGGAGCAGGAGCTGACCGTCCTGTTCGTGACGCACAACGTGCGCGAGGCGGTCCGGCTGGGCGACCGGGTCGTGCTGCTGAGCAGCCGGCCGGGCCGGGTGATCGAGGACTTCCCGGTGTTGCACCCGCGCCCCCGGCGCATCGACTCGCCCGAGGTGTCCGGACAGGCGGCGGAGATCACCGACAAGTTGCGCGCGGAGGTGGCCCGGCATGCAGGCTGACACCGTCGGAGGCCTGGACGCGCTCGAACTCGCGCCCACCGCCGAGAAGGGCGACCTGGCGAAGCGGATCTGGCGCAGCGCCTGGCCGAAGCTGCTCGCCATCGTGATCGTGCTGCTGGTCTGGCAGATCGTGGTGTGGTCGCACTGGAAGCCGGAGTTCGTGCTGCCCGGCCCGCGCACCGTGTTCGGCGACCTGGGCGACGTGGTCAAAACGAGTGACTTCTGGGACGGCGTGAGGCTCACCCTGACGCGCGCGATCACCGGCTTCCTGCTGGCGGTCGTGATCGGCACGGTGGTCGGAGCCGCGGTCTCCCGGTTCGCGCCGCTGCGCGCGGCGATCGGCTCGCTGATCACCGGGCTGCAGACGATGCCGTCGATCATGTGGTTCCCGCTGGCGATCCTGCTGTTCCAGCTCAGCGAGAAGGCGATCCTGTTCGTGGTGGTGATCGGTGCCGCGCCCTCGGTGGCGAACGGGCTGATCAGCGGCATCGACTACGTGCCGCGGACGTGGCTGCGGGTGGGTCAGGTGCTCGGCATGCGGGGCGTCGCGAAGTACCGGCATCTGATCCTGCCGGCCGCGCTGCCCTCGTTCATCTCCGGGCTCAAGCAGGGCTGGGCGTTCTCGTGGCGCAGCCTGATGGCCGGCGAGCTGCTCGTCATCGTGCCCGGGGCGCTGTCCATCGGCGTACGGATGCAACAGGCGCGCGATCTCAGCGACTCCAGCCTGGTGATCAGCTACATCATCGTGGTGCTGATCATCGGCATCCTGATCGACGTCCTCTTCAACGCCGCCGACAACAAGCTGCGCAAACGGTGGGGACTCAAAGAGGTCTGACGGATTTGAGGACGTCGTCGACCACGTAGTCGTATTGCTTGTGGGTGCCGGGGATCGAGACGTACAGGACGGCGGCCGTGGGTTTGCCGACGTCGATGATGGCCACCGCGGAGAGTTCGTCGGTGGCCATCAGGCCGGGCGCCCGGAAGTGCAGCCGGAACTCGCTGACGTAGGCCGGACGCCCGCCCAGCGTGGTCAGCTCGTCGCGGATCCGGTCCAACGTGTTCGGCTGCGGGTAATACTCGGCGCGCACGTCCGCGGCCACCTGCCGGCCCACGCACTCCAGGTTCAGCGTCACCGCGTCGTTGTCCGCGGCCGGCACCGCGGCCGACAGGATCGACGCGTGGTAGAGGCCGCCGCTGTACTGCTCGGTCACGAAGTGCTGGCCCACCTTGTACGGGACTTCGAGCGTCCCGGCCCGCCACACCTCGTTCCAGGTGACCCACGGCGCCGGGTATGCCTTGTACGAGATGCCGGCCTCCTGGTCGACAGTGCGCGCACCGGTGGCCGGCGGCAGCGAGGGCGGCGCCTGGGTGGGTGCGGCATCCGGCGACCCGGTCGGTGCCGGGCACGCCTGCGCCAGCGGCGGACGCACGTCGGTGGGCGCGGCGACCTTCTCCCCGAACGGCGACGCGGTTCCGGAGAGCGCCAAAACCAGGATTACCGTCACACCTATCGCGAGAACCGCACCGGCCACACCGGAGAAGATCAATATCTGACGCCGGCGCCGTCGTGGTCCATCGGGCGGGGGCGGCTGCGGCGGGTCGTCCGGCGGCGGCGCTTGCGGCGGTACGCCCGTGCCCGTGACCAGGCCCGACGAAAGCGCACCACCGGGACGCTGCCGGCCGAAGGTCTCGGCGCGCGGGTCGGACATGAGTCCAGTGAACACTACGGCGGGAAATAACGCGTTACGGCGTTAGACCGCCATTCCGCCGCATGCCGTCTAGGTGACCTTCCGCCCCTTCCGTTACCGTCGGTCCATGGAAATCGTGTATCCCCCGGTCATCGCCTTCGCCAAGACGATGTTCCGGGTGCTCGACCTGAAGATCCACGTCGACGGTGCCGAGCACGTTCCGACGACGGGGGGTGCCGTCCTGGCGAGCAATCACGTCAGCTATCTCGACTTCATCTTCGCCGGGTTCGGCGCGCGGCCGGCCAAGCGGCTGGTTCGCTTCATGGCCAAGCAGTCGGTCTTCGACCACAAGATCAGCGGGCCGCTGATGCGCGGCATGCGGCACATCCCGGTCAACCGGGACGCGGGGGCCGCCTCGTTCCGCGAGGCCGCCACGGCGCTGAAGAACGGTGAGGTCGTCGGCGTCTTCCCGGAGGCGACGATCAGCGAGTCGTTCACGGTGAAGGAACTGAAGTCCGGCGCGGCCCGGCTGGCGCGCACGGCGAAGGTGCCGCTGATCCCGATGGCGGTGTGGGGTCCGCACCGGCTCTGGACCAAGGGGCACAAGAAAGATCTGACCAAGCGGCACGTGCCGGTGTTCATCAAGATCGGTGAGCCGATCGAGATGCCCAAGGGCACCTCCCCCGACGACATCACCGCGACCCTCAAGAAGCGCCTGCAGGATCTGCTCGACGCGGTCCAGCGCGCCTACCCCGACAAGCCTGCGGCCAACGACGACCGCTGGTGGCTCCCGGCCCACCTGGGCGGCACAGCCCCGCTGCCCCCAACCCCGGCAACGATCTGATGCCAAGGGTCCCTCGGTCGGTGGACCGGGGGACCCTTGCTTCGATGGACTAGCTGGCGGCGCGGATGTTGGCCGCCTGCGGGCCCTTCTGGCCTTGAGTTACCTCGAACTCGACCCGCTGGTTCTCCTCGAGCGTCCGGTAGCCGGACATCTGGATCGCGGAGAAGTGCGCGAAGACGTCGGGACCGCCGTCCTCAGGGGTGATGAATCCGAAGCCCTTGTCCGCGTTGAACCACTTCACGGTGCCGTAAACCATGATCGTCTCCTCGACGGTCGATCGCACCCGACCATTGTGGACGGAAGCGAGGTGGTAAGACCCGAATTTCCCGAGTCTCGTGTCGCCGTACTTGATCGCCCGACCGGAGCAGCCCGGTTACGACAAAGAGCGCCTAAGGCAAAATTCACCACAGGCGCTCCTGAGTACTTGGGAACCAAACGAACAACGGTGGGAGCGTAGCACGATGTGGGAGGTCCGAAGGTGATCGACGCGGAAGTGGCACAGAGGCTCAAGGAAGCGGGTCTGACCTGGAAACCTGCCCTGGGCGACCGCTTTGCCATCCCCGACAGAGACCTCGATGAAGAGGTGTTCGTCCTGAGCAACATGACGATCGAGGTCCATGCGATGCCGGAGGGGCGGGTGATCGGTTTCAATGGCACGACCGAGTGGGCGCTCGACGATCTGGAGATGGACGAGGCGATCTGGTTGCCCCGGGAGGATCAGCTACGAGAGCTCCTCGGCGGCACATTCCGGGAGCTACGCTGCGAACCGGACGAATACCAGGTCCTGATCGATCTGCTCGGTGAGGAACGTCGATTCTCCGACCCGTCGGCGGAGAGCGCGTACGCCGCGGCGCTGCTGCACCTGCTAGCCGCGGCCGGGGTCGGTGACTAGCTCGGGACACGCTCCACCAGCGCCGCCAGCTCGTCGGCGCTCAGCAGGTCGGCCGGGCGGACGGTGACCTGCTCACGGACGTAGTGGAAGCCGGCCCGGACCCGCTCGACCGGCACCCCGGCCAGCGCGGCCCAGGCCACCCGGTACGCGGCGAGCTGCACCGCGGCGGCCTCGGCGTCCGGTCCGGACGGGCGGCGGCCGGTCTTCCAGTCGATCACGTCGTAGCGGTTGCCGGACTCGGCGAACACCGCGTCCATCCGGCCACGCACCACTACGCCGCCGATCGTGGTCGCGAACGGAACCTCCACCTCGACCGGGGTGCGCTGCGCCCACTCGCCGGTCAGGAACGCCTCCTGCAGGGCGGCCAGCTCCTCGTCGGCGGCCGCGTCGTCGTCCGCGGCACCGGGCAGCTCGTCGATGTCGATCAGGCGGACCGAGCCGAAGCGCTGCTCCAGCCAGGCGTGAAACGCGGTGCCCCGGCGGGCGTACGGCATGGGTCGCTGGGGTAGCGGCCGGCGCAGCGAGCGGGCCAGCGCCTGCGGATCGCGCCGCAGCACCACCAGTTGCGAAACCGACAAATGGGCAGGAAGCGCCACCTCGAGGGGGCCGTCCCGTTGGGCGCGTTCGTCGCGCTCGGCGAGCAGCAGTTGCGCCTCGCGCCGCCAGCGTTCGACGTCCGGATCATCGGGTTCCGCCGGGATCCCGACCAGGTCGGCGGCCAGCCCCGCGCGTACCGCGATCTCCGGGTCCTCGCTCGCCAGCTCGGCGAAGGCCTCGGCCGCCGACGCCGACGGGTCGGCGATCATCCGGCGGATCAGGTCGGCCGCGACCTGCATGGCCGGGCGACGCAGGCCCAGCGGATCGGCCGGCCACTCGGCCGCCACCACCACTTCGGCCGACGGGTTCTCCGCGCCCGGGGCCGGTTCCGGCGTCCACACGTCCACGACGCCGGCGCCCTCGTCGCAGGTCGCGCGGATCTCGCTCAGGAAGACCGACGGGCCGCGCGACCGCTTGACCCCCTCGCCCCACCAGTAGCCCGAACACAGCAGCAGCCGCCGGGGCCGGGTCACCGCCACGTACGCCAGGCGGCGTTCCTCCCGCTCGTCGTGCTCGCGCCAGGCGCCCTCGAACGTGGCCACCGCCTGCACCACGTCCTTCTGGGTGAGCGCCTGGTCGAGATCGAGCCGGGGCAGCCCGGCCGAGTCGCCGCGCAACGGGAACGGCAGCACGCCGACACCCATCAGGTAGTGGTCGCTGTTGCGGACCTGACCCGGCCAGACGCCGCGGCTCAGCCCGGCCACCGACACCACGTCCCATTCCAGGCCCTTCGCAGCGTGCGCGGTGAGGATCTGCACCGCGCCCTCGACCACGTCGACCTGGCCCGGCTCCAGCCCGCGTTCCTCCTCCTCGGCCGCGGTCAGGAAGGCGAGGAAGCCGGCCAGCGTGCCCGCGTCGGTCTCGGCCGCGTAGCGCGAAGCGGTCTCGCCGAGCGCGTCCAGATGCCCGCGCGCGAGACCGGCGTCCCCGGCCGCCCAGCCACGGACCGCGACCTCCACGTCCAGCCCGATCGTCCGCTCGATGTCGGCGATCAGATCGGGCAGCGGTTGGTCCAGGCGCTGCCGCAAAGCGCTCAATTCCCTGCTGTACGCCCGTAGGCGCGCGAAGCCATCCATCGAGTAAAGCTGCGGGGCACCCAGGTCGGCCATCGCCTCGACCAGGGTGGCGTCGTCGAGCCGGTCCCCGACGATCTCCTCCGGTTCGTTCGAGCGGCCGGTGGCTTTCGAGCGAGCGGCCGCCAGCGCGCGGGCGCGGCGGTGCACGGCGACCAGGTCACGCGGCCCGATCCGCCAGCGGGCGCCGGTGAGCAGGCGCAACAGCGAGGCGCCGTCGGTCGGGTCGGCGAGCACGCGCAGGGTGCAGACCACGTCGCGTACCTCCGGGGTGTCCAGGAGGCCGCCCAGGCCGACCACCTCGACCGGGAGGCCACGCGATCGCAGCGCCTCCTCGATCGCCGGGATCTGGCTGCGCACCCGGACCAGCACCGCGCTGGTGGGTCGCTTCTCGACCGGGATCTGCTCGGCGGGCGTGTCCAGCATGCCGGCCGCGATCCGCCACGCGGTGAGCATCGAGTCGGCGATCCAGCCGGCCTCATCGGCGAACGTCGGGAGCAGCGCGCACGCGACGGTACGGCCGCCGACGCTGCCGGCGACCCGGCTGGCCGACTCGAGCCGGGCGACCCGCGCCCCCAGCGGCGCGGACAGCCGGTTGGCGACGCGCAGGATCTCCGGACGGTTCCGCCAGCTCTTGGTCAGGCCCAGCACCCCGGCGTCGCCGCCGTCCGACCGGATGAACTCGGACGGGAACCGGTCGAGGGTGCCGGCCGAGGCGCCGCGCCAGCCGTAGATCGACTGGCAGGGGTCGCCGACCGCGGTGACCGGGTGACCGCCGCCGAACAACTCGTTCAACATGGTCACCTGGGCGTGGCTGGTGTCCTGATACTCGTCCAACAGGACGATCTTGAAGCGGCCGCGCTCGATCTCGCCGACCTCGGGATGGTCCCTGCTCACCCGCGCCGCCCGGGCCATCTGGTCGCCGAAGTCCATCGCCTCCAGGTCGAGTTTGCGCTGCTCGTAGAGGCGCACCAGGGGCAGCAGGGTGAGCCGCAGCCGCTGCCGGGCCAGCATGTCGTTGACGTCCTTGTAGACCCGGCCGGGCAGCTCCTGCACCTCGGCGAAGAACCGGCCGGTCCACGCGGCGAGATCGTCCGGGCCGACCAGGTGCTCGGACAGCTCGGCGGACAGGGCCAGGACGTCGTCGGTGACGGTGCCCGGGGCGCGGTTGACCCCGGTCATCTCGCCCGTGTACGACCGGACCAGCGAGTCGACGATCTGCCAGCGGGCGGCCTCGGTGAGCAGCCGGGCCGACGGTTCGAAGCCGGCGCGCAGGCCGTGCTCGGTGACGACGCGCGCGGCGTACGCGTGATAGGTGGAGATGGTGGCCTCGCCGGCGAACGCTTCGTCCCGGCCCAGGTGGCGGATCAGCTGGCCGAGCCGGGTGCGCACGCGGTGCGCGAGCTCGCCGGCGGCCTTGCGGGTGAAGGTGAGGCCGAGGATCTCGTCCGGGCGCGCGTAGTGGTTCGCGACCAGCCAGACGACCCGCGCGGCCATCGTCTCGGTCTTGCCGGAGCCGGCGCCCGCGACCACCAGGAGCGGCTCGGTCCGCGCCGAGATGATTTTTTCCTGCTCGTCCGTGGGCGGCGGCAGGCGCAAGATCTTGGCGAGCTCCCGCGGTGTGTAGCGGGGCCCGGAGTCGGCCCGCCGCCGGGTGGGGGCGGGCTGGTCGGTGAAGAGGCTGGGCTGGGTCACTGCTCTACTACCTGGCGGCCCTTTCCGGAGATCGGGCAGCTCGTCTGCACCGGGCAGACGCGGCACTTGTTGTTGGCGACGGCCGTGAAGGTCGCCGCGGCCATGGTTTCGGCAGTGCGTCTGACCATCGCGTACGCCCATTGCGGGTCGGCGGCGTCGGCCAGCGGCAGTTGCATCTGCTCCTTGGCGTCCTTGCCCGGCCCGAGCTGCACCAGGGCGGCGCCGCCGCTCTCCGTCCCCTCGCCGAACGCTCCCGCCTCGACGGCCGTCTGGTAGCCGGCGAGCTGGGCGTGGTCCTCGACGTCGGCGGCCGACACGGTGGTGCTCTTGCCGGTCTTCAGGTCGATGACCACGAGCCGGCCCGCGTCGTCGATCTCCAGCCGGTCGACGCGGCCGGTGAGCTGGATGGGCCGGGTCTCGTCCTCGAGCCGCACGGTGAACTCGTGCTCGATGGCGAGCAGCCGGCGCGGGTTGACGGCCAGCCAGCGCAGCAACTTGTCCACCATGGCCTGGGCGCGGTCCTGCTCGGGGCCGGCCATCCAGCGGGCGGCGAGCTCGATCGCGTCGAAGCGGGCACTCACGTACTCGACGAGCTGCTCGCGGTCGGCGTTGGCGTCCTCGGCGAGCATGGCGGCCGCGTGCACCAGGTTGCCGACGCCCTGGGCCGGGCCGGGTGGGGCCGCGCCGCCGTGGCGTTCCAGCAGCCAGCGCAGGCTGCAGCGGAGGGCGCTCTCCATCGAGGACGGGGTGACCTTGACCGGCTCGCCCTCGTCGACGAGCGGCCGATCGTCGGAGAGTGGCCGCAGCCCCCACCAGTCGTCCGGATGCGCGCCGGGCACTCCCGCGGCGGCGAGCCGGGCCAGCTCGGCGGCGGCGGCCCGGCGCCGCGCGGGAGTCTGGTCGAGGCCGACGACGACGGTCCGCAGCTCGGCGACGAGCGCCGCGAGGGTGAGGGCACGCGGCGGCCGCCCCACGACAAGCTCCCCGTCGCGCGTCCCGTCCGCGGCGTGTTGATCCTCGGCGTCCGCGCTCTCCTCGGCGTCGGTCGCTTCCGGCGCGGCGGGATCCGCGCCGGTGTCCCACGGGTCGGGCTCGGGTGGGCCCGGATCGTCGGGATCCGGCTCCGGCGGGTCGGCGGGCGGCGGCGGGTCGGCATCCGGCGGCCCGTCGTCGGGCGGGCCGTTATCGGGGAAGGCCAGCTCGCTCAGGAAACGGCTCGGCTGTTCCTCGCCCTCCGAGCCGCCCACGCCCGCGGAGGCCACCGCCGTGACGATCAGCCGGCGTCGCGCCCGGGTCGTGGCCACGTAGAACAGCCGGCGCTCCTCGTCGAGCAGGGCGGACGTCTCGCCGACCACCGCCGCCTGGCCGGACGCCGCACGTCCGGCGAGGAAGTCGACCAGCCGTTCCGAACCGAGCAGGCTGCCGCGCAACCGCAGGTCGGGCCAGACGCCCTCCTGCACCCCGGCCATGACCACGACGTCCCACTCGAGGCCCTTCGCCGCGTGCGCGGTGAGCAGCCGGACCGCCTCGCCCCGGTCGGCACTCGGCGCGATCGAGTCGGCCGGGAGATCCTGGCCGAGCACATGATCGAGGAAGACCGCCGGGCCGGCACCGGGCAACCGGTCGACGAACCGGGCGGCCGCGTCGAACAGCACCACCATCGAGTCGAGGTCCCGATCGGCGGCCTCGGCCCGCCACTGCCGGGCGCGACCCACCTCCGGCTCGTCCATGGCCGGGCCGGACCGGGTGCTCATCGAATACCACCGGTCGGCCAGCCCGCTCTCCCGCCACACCGTCCACAAGACCTGCTCGGCGGTGGCGCCCGGCTCGGCCGCCGCGTCACGCGCCGTCGCGAGCAGCCGGGCCACGGTCTGCGCCGGGACCGCCCATCGTCGTTCGACCATGTCCAGCCCGGCCGGATCACGCACCGCGTCCACCAGCAGTTCGCCCGACGGCCGCCGGTCGCCCGCGGCCAGCGCCAGCGCCCGCAGCCCCTGCCGGAGCCTGCGTTCGGCGAGCGGGTCGGCGCCACCGAGCGACGAGTGCAGCAGCGCGACAGCGGCCTCCTCGTTCAGCGCGTCCGGATCGAGCGCGCATCGCAGGAGCAGCAAAAACGGCGCGACAGCGGGTTGCAGGTGCAGCGGCAGGTCTTCCGAGTGCGTCACGGTCGGCACCCCGGAGGCGGCCAGCGCCCGCTGCAGCGACGGCAGCTGCAGCGACGTCGACCGCAACAGCACCGCCATCCGCGACCAGGGCACCCCCTGGATCAGATGCGCCTCACGAAGAGCATGCGCGACATAGGCCGCCTCGGCGATCGCCGACCGGAACGTGCGCACCACCGCCTCAGCGGCCGGCGCATGGGCGGCCGGCACGTCGGCAACCGGCGGGTCGGCGGCCGGCACGTGGGGCTCATCTTCCGGTGGATGCATCGGGCGGTGCGTGATCGGGCCGCGCATGTGCCGCGCCACCCGGCTCGTCGAGCTCAGCAACGACGCGCCCGCCCGGTAATTCGTATGCAACGTGATGGTCTCGGCCACCGCACCGGACGCCGTGCGGAACTTGGCCGGGAACGACGACACCGCCCCCGGATCGGCGCCCCGGAACCCGTAGATCGAGGCATCCGGGTCGCCGAACGCCACCAACGGCTTCCCACCGCCCGCGACCAGCGACAACAGCTCGATCTGGGCCGGGTCGGTGTCGGCCAGCTCGTCAACGTACACATAGTCGAGGCGGCGCCGCTCGGCCGTCAGCAGCGCCGGGTCGTCGACGAGCAGGCCGGTGGCCGCCCGGACCAGCTCGGCCGGGTCGTAGGCCGCGGAACCCCGTGTCGTCACGTCACGCAGGGCGAGGACCGCGACGTACTGCCGGAGGAAGCGCGCGGCGGCCGGCCAGTCGTCACGCCCGAGCTGTTCACCGTGCCGGGCGAGCTGAACCGGGCCGATGCCCCGCTCGGCGGCACGCTGCATCAGGTCGCGAAGCTGCTGGGCGAACGCCCTGGTGGGCAACGCCGGCCGCAGCGCCTCGGGCCAGCCGATCTCGTCCGGCTCCTCGCCGTCACCGGTGACGGCGAGCAACTCGCGGATGATGAGGTCTTGCTCGGGACCGGTGAGCAACCGCGGCGACGGCTCACCTCGCTCGGCTGCGGATCGGCGGAGCAGGCCGAAGGCGTACGCGTGAAAGGTCCGCACCAGCGGCTCGTGCACGATCCGCCCGGGATCCGCCGAGATGCGCGCCTCGATGCGATCACGCAGCAGCCCGGCGCCGCGCCGCCCGAACGTGAGCACCAGGATGCGCTCCGGATCGACCCCCGCGGCGATCCGGGCCGCAACCGACTCCACCAGCACCGTGGTCTTCCCCGTGCCGGGACCGCCGACGACCAGCAGAGGCCCGTCGGCGTGCTCCGTCGCGTACCGCTGCAAGGGATCGTCCAGAAGCGGCGGCGCGGCCGGCAACGGACGCCGGACCAGGCGATAGGCAGGCCGGCGTGCCGCGGGGAGAGAGGGGGCCGGCGTGTTCACGGCATTAAGGAAACCACGGGGGTACGACGAGAATCGCGCCGGTCAGAGCTCGGGGGTCGGCTTGGCGACCGACTCACGGACCCGGACCGGCATCGGCAGGCGGTGCACCTGCGGCTCGGTCGCGACGCCCAGCAGCCGCTCGATCGCCTGCCAGCCGAGCTGGTAATGCGGCAGCGAGATGCTGGTGAGCTGCGGCCGCAGCCAGGCGGCCATCTCGGAATCGTCGAAGGAGATCACCGACACGTCGTCGGGGATCACCCGGCCCGCCTCGCGAAGTGCCTGGTAGGCGCCGAGGGCGATGCGGTCGTTGAGGCAGATGAACGCCTTCGGGACGAGCCCGTCGGCCAGCGCCCGGCTGACCGCGTCGTACGCCGAGTCCGGCCACCACTCGCAGTCGATCGTGCCGGCCAGCCTGGTCCCGGCGTCGCCGAGCTCGTCGCGGATCCCGGCCATGCGTTCCCGGCAGGCGAACACTCGCTGCGTGACGTGCCCGACCAGGTAGATGCCGGCGCGGTGACCGGCGTCGAGCAGCGTACGGGCGGCGCTGCGGCCGGCGCTCAGCTCGTCCGGGATGATCGTGTGGTGGATCGGCCGGGCCGAGCGGGTCAGGCAGTTCAGCAGCACCACGCGGCGGCCCTTGAGCTGTTTGGGCAATCGGACATATCGCGTGAACATGCTGGCGTAGACGAACGCGTCGACCTGCCGGTCGAGGAAATCGGCGATCAGCTTCTCCTCGACGACCGGGTCACCCTCCGTCTCGCCGATGAAGAGCAGGTGCCCGTACGCGACGGCGGCCGCCAGACTGCCGTGGATGGCCCTCCCGGCGTACGGGTCGGAAGCAAGCGTGTCGGAGACCAGCGCGACCGTCTTCGTGACCTTGGTCCGCAGGCTGCGGGCCATGAGGTTGGGCCGGTAGTCGAGTTCCTGAGCCGCTCGCAGGACGCGTTGCCGCGCGTCCTCCGAGATGCGCATGTCCAGGTGGCGTCCGGTCAGGACGAAGGAGGCCGTGCTGCGGGACACGCCCGCCCGCTGTGCGACCTGCAGAAGTGTCGCCCGTTGCGGCGCCATGTTTCGCAGTGTTCCACGCCGTGTCGACCGTTTTATAGCCGGTCGCTCAGAGACGACTCTCTATCGTGTCCAGGGCCGCGTCGATCGTCCTCGCCACGATCACCCGTTCGAGTGCCGGCCGCTTGACGAACGCCGTGTCGGCGAGCCGGTCGAGCCAGGCGAGCAGGTCGTCGTAGAAGCCGTCCGGGTCGAGCAGCACGATCGGCTTGCGGTGGAGGTTGAGGTACCCGGTGGTCCACACCTCGAACAGTTCGTCCAGCGTGCCCAGTCCGCCGGCGAGCACGATGAACGCGTCGGACCGCTCGATCATCACGTTCTTCCGGCTGCCCATGTCGTCGGTGACGATCAGCTCGTCGGACTTCGTGTCGGCGATCTCGCGGGACACCAGTTGCTCGGGCATCACGCCGACGGTGTGCCCGCCGCCGGAGCGGGCACCCTCGGCCACCGCACCCATCATGCCGACGCGGCCGCCGCCGGAGACCAGCGTATGACCGCGGGCGGCCAGCGCCTTACCGGTGTCGGTGGCCAGGTCGAGCCAATTCTGTTCGATCGTGCTGGAGGAAGCGCAGAATACGCAGATCGCTGCCACGTCACCGCTTCCCTGACTCGGCGAGCGCCGCGTCCGCATCCACGATGATCTGAACCGCCTCGTCCACGTCGTCGGTGAGCTGGATCAGATCCAGGTCGGCCTCGCTGATCTTGCCGTCGTCCAGCAGCGTCTTGCGCAGCCAGTCGAACAGGCCGGACCAGTACTCGGTGCCCATCAGAATCACCGGGAACCGGGTGACCTTCTTAGTCTGCACCAGCGTGATCGCCTCGAACAGCTCGTCCAGGGTGCCGAACCCGCCGGGCAGCACCACGAACGCCTGCGCGTACTTGACGAACATCGTCTTGCGCACGAAGAAATACCGGAAATCGATGCCGATGTCGACCCAGTCGTTGAGGCCCTGCTCGAACGGCAGTTCGATGCCGAGCCCGACGGACATCCCGCCCGCCTCGGTGGCACCCCGGTTGGCCGCCTCCATCACCCCGGGACCGCCGCCGGTGATCACCGCGTAGCCCGCCTCGGCTAAGGCCGCGCCCAGGTCGGCGGCCATCTCGCACTCGGGGCTGTCCGGCTTGCTGCGGGCCGATCCGAAGACGCTGACCGCGGGCGGAAGGTCGGCCAGCGTGTCGAAACCCTCGACGAACTCGGACAAAATCCGCAGGGCTCGCCAAGCGTCCTTGGTCTTCCACTCACGGCGATGGTGGGAGTCGAGGAGCTTTTCGTCGGCGGTGCTCACCGGCGCCGATTCCCGGCGCAGCGTGACCGCGCCGCGGTGCCGCTCAGGCCCCTGGGGTCGCCCGTTGGTGCTGTTCGTCATGCCTAAACGGTAGTGCGCGCCGTCAGTGACCCGGCCAACAACGCGGCGGGTTTCGGTAACGGCATTGCGGCCCGCGAAGCTTTTTGCCAGATTGAAGCAACGGACGGTAGCTCTCATGCGTCTGTAGAGTTACGAGATCCCGCGGCTTGGGCTTGAGGAGCCACGTGACGAACCGATACGAACGGATCAAAGCGCAGCGGCGGATGCAGCGGCGCATACGCATGGTGGTCGAGGAGCGGCGGCTCGCGTTCGCCGATCGGCACCCCTTGCCGGCCCAGCCGGCGGTGGACCCGGAGGCGACGGTCGAGATCAGCCGGCTTTACCCGGACCGGGCGATCGGCCGCGTGGCGGTCCGAGCCGACGGGAGCTAGAAACCGGCGAGATCTAGAAAACCGGCGAGGCCAGCCAGCGGTGCAAGGTCGCCGCGCCGTCGCGGATCTTGCCGATCTCCACGTGCTCGTCCGGCGCGTGCGACAGCATCGGATCGCCGGGACCGTAGTTGAGGGCCGGGATGCCCATCGCCGCGAACCGGGCCACGTCGGTCCAGCCCAGTTTGGCGGCCGGTTCCTCGCCGACGGCGAGCAGGAACTCGCGGGCCGGCGCCGCGGACAGCCCGGGCATCGCACCCGCCGCCGTGCTGGTCACGTCCACCTCAAACCCGTCGAACACCTCGCGGAGATGCTCGACGGCCTGCTCCTCGGTGCGATCCGGGGCGAACCTGAGATCGATCTCGACGGTGCACTCGTCGGGCACCACGTTGCCCGCGACGCCCCCGGAGATGCCGACCGCGTTCAGGCCCTCCCGGTACGTACAGCCGTCGATCGTGACGGTCCGCGGGCGGTAGCCCTCCAGCCGGTTCAGCACCTCGCCGGCCTTGTGGATCGCGTTGATCCCGCGCCAGGACCGGGCCGTGTGCGCCCGCCGGCCGGTGGTCCGGATGCTCGCTTTCACCATGCCCTGGCAGCCGGCTTCGACTGCCCCATATGTCGGTTCAAGCAACACCGCGAAGTCGGCGCGCATCCATTCCGGCCGCTGTTCGGCGACGTAGCCGAGGCCGTTGAACTCGGTCCCGGTCTCCTCCGCCTCGTAAAAGAGGTAGGTGACGTCGTAACCGGGGTCGGGCAGCGTCCCGGCCAGGTGCAGGGCGAGCGCGACGCCCGACTTCATGTCGGCACTGCCGCAGCCGTATATGAGATCGTCGATAACGGTCGACGGGTAGTTGTCGTTCAGTGGCACGGTGTCCAGGTGTCCGGCGAGCACGACACGCTGTTCCCGTCCGAGATCCGTCCGGGCCATCACGTTGTTGCCGAGGCGGTCCACACTCAGATGCGGAGCCTGCAGAAGAATCTCCTCAACGCTGTCGGCAATAGCCTTTTCGTTGCGGGAGACGGACTCGATGTCGACCAGAACGCGGGTCAACGCGACGGGGTCGACCAACACGTCCGGGGTTAGCGGGTTGGCCATAGGCCGCACCATACCGGCGCAGTGTGAATACACCCCGGCGGTAAGATCCTCGTCACGCTCGGCGCGCGTCAATTGACTGTTTTAGTAGGGTGCGGACGTGGACTACGCCATCTCTCCCGCCTGGGGCATCGGCCTCGCGACCGTCACCGCCGACGGGCAGGTGCTCGACACCTGGTACCCGTCCGGCTTCCTCGGCCTCGGTTCCGCGCCGGATCTGTCACTGCCCGCGGGACTGACCGGTCCGCGCGCTCTTCCCGGTTTGTCCACGATCGAGGTTCGTACGGTCATCGAATCGCTCGCCGACCCGATCGCGGACGCTGCCGACGCGTACCTCCGCTTGCATCTGTTGTCGCACCGCCTGGTCGTGCCGAACGGCCTGAACCTCGACGGGATCTTCGGTTCCCTGGCCAACGTCGCCTGGACGTCGGCCGGCCCGTGCCCGATCGAGCAGGTCGACGAGCTGCGCCTGCTGGAGCGCGGGCAGGGACGCCATTTGACCGTGTACGGCGTGGACAAGTTCCCTCGGATGACCGACTACGTGGTGCCGGCCGGGGTGCGCATCGCCGACGCCGATCGCGTACGCCTCGGGGCGCACCTGGCGGCCGGCACGACCGTGATGCACGAGGGATTCGTGAACTTCAACGCGGGCACGCTCGGCACCTCGATGGTGGAGGGCCGGATCGTGCAGGGTGTGGTGGTCGGCGACGGCTCCGACATCGGCGGCGGGTCGTCCATCATGGGCACGCTGTCCGGCGGCGGCAAGGACCGCGTCCGGATCGGGGAGCGCAGCCTGATCGGGGCGAACGCCGGCGTGGGGATCTCGCTCGGCGACGACTGCGTGGTGGAGGCAGGCGTCTACATCACGGCCGGGTCCAAGCTGACGCTGCCGGACGGGCGGATCGTGAAGGCGCGCGAGTTGTCCGGGGTGAACAATTTGCTGTTCTGGCGGAACTCGCTCAGCGGTGGGTTGGAGGCGCGGCCTCGGTCGGGCACCGGGATCGAGTTGAACGCGGCGCTGCACGCTAACGACTGAGCTCGCTTTTTATGAGCGCAACGCCGTCGCGGCCGCCGTTTGGACGGCGGCCGTGAGGGCGGTGAGCACCTCCGATTCGATCCGCCAGTATTGCCAGTAGAGCGGTACGTCGAGAAATTTGCCCGGAAATATCTCTTCATATAGGCCGTTGGCCAGATCGGTGCGCGCGATCTGCTCCGGCACCATCCCCCAGCCGAGCCCGAGCCGGATCGACTCGACGAACGCGGCCGCCGCCGGGATGTAGTGCGCCGCCGGCTCCGGCCTCTTCACCAGCTTCAGGAAGCGGTGCTGGAGCTGGTCCTTGCGGTTGTAGACGATCATCGGACTGGTCACGTCGAGGCCCGCCCGCCCGACCGCGAGGTAGCGCATCGACCCCAGCTTCTCCATCCGGCACCCCTGCACGGCGACGTGCTCGGCGGTCACCGCGGCCATCGCCGTCCCGGCCCGCAGCAGGTCGGTCGTGTAATCCTGATCGTCGGTGTGCAGCTCGTACCGCGGCCCCGGCACGCTCAGCAGCGTCGGCAGGAACCAGGTGTGCAGCGAGTCGGCGTTCACCACGATCGATACGCGGGTGCCGTCGCGGGCCTGGTCCAGCGCCTCCCGCTCGAGCAGCGCCACCTGCCCGGCGAACCGCACCAGCGCCGCCCCCGCGCTCGTCGCCACACATGGTTTCGCGCGACGCACCAGCACCTGCCCGACCGAGCGCTCCAACGCCTTGATCCGCTGCGAGACCGCACTGGGCGTCACGTGCAGCCGCCGCGCCGCCGCCTCGAAGCTGCCGGTGTCGATGACCGCCTGGAACGTGCTGAGCTGGACCTGGTCCACATGAAAAAATCTAAACCATCATGAAAATCTTTAGTTGGAGTACGGCGTAGCAAGTTCCTACCGTCGATATCGTGCTCACCTCCGCGCTAGCCGGCTTCGCCGCGTCCGCCGTCCTGATCATCGCCATCGGCGCGCAGAACGCCTTCGTCCTGCGCCAGGGCCTCCGCCGCGAGCACGTGCTGCCCGTCGTCCTGGTCTGCGCGCTCTCCGACCTGCTCCTGATCCTGGCCGGCATCGGCGGCCTCGGCGCCGTGGTCACCGCCCAGCCCACCGCGGTCAGCATCATCCGCTGGGTGGGCGCCGCTTTCCTCCTCACGTACGCCGTACTGGCCGCGCGCCGCGCCGCGAAGCCCACCGCCCTGAACCCCGCCGACCGCGCCCCCGCCACCCTGCGCGCGACGCTCCTGACGTGCCTGGCCCTGACGTACTTGAACCCGCACGTCTACCTGGACACCGTCCTGCTGCTCGGCTCGGTCGCCCAGCAGCACGCCCACCGCTGGCTGTTCGGCCTGGGCGCGGCCGCGGCCAGCCTGGCGTGGTTCACCGCTCTGGGCGGAGGGGCGCATCGGCTGGCCCCGCTGCTGGCCCGGCCGGCCGCGTGGCGGGTGTTGGACGCCTTGATCGCCGTGGTGATGGTCGGCGTCGCAGCGACGTTGATCGCCACGTGAGGACGCTCTGCGGACCGCCCCGAAGCCTGTGGACAGCGCCCGGAAACTGTGGACGGCCCTCGAAACTGTGGACGGCCGCCGAAAACTGTCGCACCCTCCCGCTTAACTGGCACCCACCCAAAACAGGGCGGGGGAGGCGGTGGCCCTCCGGCCTGGGCGCGTCTCGCGCCGGCCTACGGCCGTCTCCGTCAGCGCCGCCGACGGCGGGCATCCGGCTTCGACATACCGTGCAGCTCCGGCCCGGCGGGGCGGCCGGGCGCCCGGATCTCGTGACCTTGGCGGGTTCAGCGGGAACTCTTTCGTTCCGTCATCCTGCGATGTGAGTTTGCCGTTCCGCATCCTGGGATTTAGCGCGACCTTAGAGAGTTACGCCCACATACGAGCCATAACTCTCCAAGGTTCACATTCGGCCGGAACGAGCTGCCGGGCGAAAGGGTCGTTACGTGACAAAGACACTCTCTACAATGGACGTTCGTCCCACATCGCGGACAGTCGGTCCATGATACGGACGCCGGTCTCAGCAGGCGGTCACCCGTCTCACGGAATGGAAGCGCCGCACGGCCGCACGCCGAGCCCGCCCGTCCAGCAGCCCAGCTGGGGGCGCCGCGACGGGTCCCGCGAGCAGTCGTGCCGATAAGCCCATCAACTCCGGGCTCGCGCGACGCCAGGCGCGTTGACTCTCTAGCTTGTTGAGGGGCTTAGGTCGGACTGGTGCGAGGAGACATGCGCAGCATCGGGGAAGTTGCCCGGGTCAGTGGGCTCACGGTCAGCGCGCTGCGGTTCTACGACGGAGCCGGGGTGCTGGTGCCGGCCGAGGTGGACGCCGCGACCGGCTACCGCCGTTACGCCGACGAGCAGGTGCGGGCCGCCCGGCTCGTTGCCGGACTGCGTCGCGTCGGCATGCCGGTGGCCGAGATCGCGAAGGCGGTCGCCGAGGAGCCGGCCGCCGTTCGTGAGCGGCTCGAACGGCACCGGCGACGGCTCGAGCACGGACTCGCCGATGCCCAGCGTGAACTCCTCCGCATCCATGCCCTGCTCGACCTGGAGGAACATCTGATGACCCGGATCACCCTTCCCGCCGCGGCCCTCGCCGCCACGATCGACGCTGTCCGGTTCGCGGTCGGCCGCGATCCTGAGATGCCCGCGCTCGGCGGGATCCTGTTCGATACGACCGCCGCGGGCGCCCTCACCCTGGTGGCCACCGACCGCTTCCGGATGGCGGTGGCGGGCACGGCCGCCACTGTCGAAGGACCCGGCGGGCGACACCTGCTTCCGGCGGACTTCGTCGACGAGCTGCGCCCGCTGCTGACCGGCACGGTCACCATCGACGTGACCACGGAAACGGGCGAAACGGCCGCCGCCAGAATCGGCACGACAGCCACCGAGGCCGCCGCGACCGGAACCGGCACGACAGGCGCCGACGGCGCGGCCCCCACGACCCGCCAAACGGTGGTCGCGGACACTGGCGGCCGGACCGTCGCGACGCGGCCGTTCGACGTCGACTTTCCGGACCACAAGCGGCTGATGGAGGGCCTCGGTGCCGGGGCGCGACGGGTCACGGTCGACACCGCCGTGCTGCGCTCCCAGGTCGCGGCCGCGCCCGCACTGACGCGGGAACACGACGGGACGGCGTACGAGGTCGCGATCCTGGAGCCCGGCGCCGCGGGAGGCGTACGGCTGGTCGGTGAGGGTGAGTGGGCAGACGAGCATGTCGCGGTGAACCGTGAGTTCCTGCTGCAGGCCCTGGACGCCGGTGCCGCCGGGCAACTCGTGCTGGAACTCGACGGACCGATCCGCCCCCTGGCGGTACGGGTTCCGGGCGACAGTGACCGTTTTTCGATCCTGATGCCGGTACGCCGCTGAGGACCCGAAGTGCCAGACTGACCGAATGCTCGACGAGATCGCCGCACGGCGTGCCGCATGCACCGATTCGTTCCACGGCAACGGACTGACCACGACCGCCGACATGGTGGCCACGATCGGCGCGGACGTGGAGGCGGACACGTACGGCGACGGCGGTGTGGTCGCCGATCTCGAGAAGGAGATCGCTGAGCTGCTCGGCAAGCCGGCCGCGGTCTACCTGCCGAGCGGCACGATGGCACAACCGGCCACGTTGCGGGTGCACGCGGACACACGGTCCAGCCGGACGGTCCTCTGGCATCCGTACTGTCATCTGGCCCGGCACGAGCTCGAGGCGTACGCGCAATTGCATGGTCTTGTCGGCCGCGCGGTCGGTGAGCAGAGCCGGTTGATCACGTTGGCGGATCTGGAGGCGGTCGCCGAGCCGGCCGCGGCCCTGCTGCTGGAGCTGCCGCAGCGTGACCTGGGTGGGCAGATGCCGTCGCTGGACGACCTGTTCGCCCAGGTCAGCTGGGCTCGCGACCGAAACATGGCGGCGCATCTCGACGGCGCGCGGCTGTGGGAGGCCTCGGCCGGGTATCACCGCAGCCCGGCCGAGATCGCGCAGTTCTTCGACACCGTCTACGTGAGTTTCTACAAGGGCGTCGGCGCGCTGCCGGGGTGCTGCGTGGCCGGCCCGGAGGACGTGATCGCCCAGGTGAAGGAGTGGCGACGGCGGCTCGGCGGCACCCTCTACGGGCTGTGGCCGGGCGCCGCGTCGGCTCGCAACAAGTTGACCGGTGCGCTGGCCGAGATGCCCGCCCGGATGGATCATGCGCTGGCGATCGCGAAGGCGGTCGAGGACGTGCCGGGCGTACGCACGGTCCCGGCGGTACCGCAGGCCCCGATGATGCACTTTCTGCTCTCGGTGAGCGCCGGCCGCTACGCCGAGAACGCCAAGGAGCTCGCCGAGGCGGACAAGTTCTGGGTGTGGCCCAAGGCCATGGAAACCGAAGACCCCGATGTCGTACGCGTCGAGCTCGCGGTCGGGAGCGCGACACTGCGGCACGACCCGGCCGAGGTCGCGAACATCCTGGCTCGGCTGATCGCCTGAATTGCGTCCGATCCGTTGTTGAGTCGTGTCACACGGAAGCGGTCGATGATGCGTGGACTGGCTAACGTCGGATGGTGCGCAGCGGACAGCGGTTCGATGACCTGAGCGAGCGTGCCACCGGGTGGGAATTCGCCTGGCTGGACGGTCGGCACGTCAGCTCCGAGCCGTCCTGGTCGTACCCCGAGATGGCCCGGGGTCTGATCCGTCGCGCCGTGGGCCTGCTCGATCTCGACACCGGCAGCGGTGAGTTGCTCGCCGAGCTGGCCCCGCTGCCGCCGCACACGGTGGCGGTGGAGAGCTGGACCAGAAACGTGGCGGTCGCCCGCGATCGTCTGGGCCCGTTCAACGTGCCGGTGCTGACCGAGCTGCCGGGCGGCGAGGACGAGTTCGACGTGGTGCTCAGCCGGCACGGCCGGTTGCCGGCCGCCGACATCGCCCGCCTTCTCCGTCGCGGTGGCCGCGTGCTGACCCAGCAGGTCGGCAGCGATGACCTGGCCGCCGTGAACACCTCGCTCAAAGCACCACCCGCCTATCCGCGTCGGTGGAACGCCGACGTCGCGGCGAACGCGCTCCGGGAGGCCGGTCTGCGAGTGACCGGCGTCCGCGAGGAGCGTCCCGCCGTCACTTTTCACGATGTCGGTGCGGTCGTCCGACAGCTGCGCGACCTCCCGTGGCAGATCCGCGATTTCAGTCCCGAGCGCTATTCCGACGCGCTGGGGCGCCTCGACTCCTTCATCCGCCTACATGGCGGCTTCACCGTGACCGCACACCGGTTTTTGGTGGAAGCCGTACGCCCGTAGGTTCGCCCCCAACCCGAAGGAAAAGATGAATCCGCTGGTCCTCGCCGTAGCCCAACCGCACGTCACCCCTCTCGACGTGGCCCGCAACGCGGTCGTGCACGCCGCCTCGGTCCGTGCGGCGGCAGCCCGTTTAGTGGTTTTTCCCGAAATGTCGCTTACTGGGTACGAATTGGACGCTCCGCTGCTCGCCGAGGACGACGCACGGCTGGATCCGCTGGTCGCGGCGTGTGCGGCCACCGACACGGTCGCGCTCGTCGGGGCGCCGGTCGACGGTCCGCACATCGCGATGCTGGCGATCGACGGGGGTGGCGCCCGGGTCGTGTACCGCAAGCAGCACCCGCACCAGACCGAGGAACGCTTCGCGGCCGGTCCGGGCCCGGCGGTGTTCGAGATCGACGGGTGGCGGCTGGGCCTCGCGATCTGCCGCGACACCGGGGTCGCCACGCACGCGGCGAGCACGGCCGAGCTGGGCATGGACGCGTACATCGCCGGGGCGGTGGACCGGCCCGAGGCCGTCGATCAGGTCGCCGAGAGGGCACGGGGCATTGCCCGGGCGTACGGGGTGTGGGTGGCCTTTTCGTCGTTCGCCGGACCGACCGGCGGCGAGTTCGACGAGACCGCGGGCCGCTCGGGCATCTGGTCGCCGGACGGCAGCGTCGCGGCGCGGGCCGGGCAGGCGCCGGGCGAGATCGCGCGGGCCACGCTGTTTCACCTAGCGCACGTGTAGGTCAAGCTGGCGCACGTGCGGGGCCGATCGCCGGGGCCGAACGCGACGGGACGCGTTCGGCGAGCCGGTGACTAAGCTGCTCGACGTGCAGCACCATATCCATCCGCCCGGGACTCCCAGGCCCAACGGCTACAGCCACGCGGTCTCCTTCAGCGGCGCCACGGTGATGGTGTCCGGGCAGGTCCCGCTCGACGACGAGGGCCGGCTCGTCGGCGCCGGGGACGCACTCGAACAGTCCCGGCAGGTGTTCCGCAACATGCGGGCGGTGCTGGCCGCGGCCGGGGCATCGATGGCGGACGTGGCCAAGCTGACGATCTTCCTGACCGACATGGGCGACCTCGGGGCGTTCCGGGAGGCGCGGGACGAGGTGTTCGACGCCGCCGCGCCGCCCGCTTCGTCGCTGGTGCGGGTGGCCGGCCTGGTGAGCCCGGAGTTCCGCATCGAGGTCGAGGCGGTCGCGGTACTGCCGGCTCGCTGACACCCCGGCGAACAACAGAGGCGTCGGCGTAAAGCCTCTTTCAGGGGAAAGCCTCGCCGATCCGGCTAATCCTTCCGTGAAAACGGGACCTTGCCGCACGGAAACTATCGTGATTTTCGGCCCAGAAAATTCACGTCTGAAAGCACTTCGCCGCCTTTCCGGGCCACTGTGGATCTTTGCACGGGTTGAAGCGCTCGCACACGTCTGATAGCACCCGGTTTGCCCTGGCCAGCCGGTCTGCTGGGCGGCCAAATCCGGACGAAGTCGGTCGATGTGTACTACGGCGCTCAGCCCAACGGGTTAACCGGATCATCGGACTTCGGTTGTCGCACCGTGCGGGATAGCGCAAACGGAAGCCCTATCGCCGAGCAGTTCCCTTTCGGTCATCTTTGTCGCAGCGCCGGAACGCCAACGAGCACCCCGGCGATCACCTTTTCCGCGACCCGCACCGTTCCAGGAGGAACTCCCCATGCGCAAGCTCACCAAGCGTTCCGTCGCCATCGTCGCCGGCTCGGTCCTCGCCGTCGCCGGCGGAACCGCGGCCTTCGCCTACGCCAGCGGGTGGTTCAAGGGGGACAGCACGGTCTACGCGAACGCCTCGGCGATCCAAACGCTGCACGCGACCGTGGATACCCGATCGCTCGGCAACCTCTACCCGGGTCGCCTGTTCAATCTGCCCAACGTCAACGTCAACAACACCAACGACTACCCGGTGAAGATCAACACGATCGCTGTGGAAAGCGTGACGACCAGCGCCGGCACGAACTGCGATGCCGACGACGCCGACATCATCTTCGGCGCCATTCCGCCCAACACGGTGCTCACACCAGGCCTGCACTCGATCTCGCTCGGCACGATCAAGATGGATGACACCGCGAGCGAGAACTGCGCCGGCCAATTCATGAACATTTCGGCCACCCTCGGCGGCGAAATCGCTCCGGCCACCAGCTGACCAAGTGGGCGGGTGAGCCGGACGCCGGCTCACCCGCCCGCCGTCTATCTCGCGACCGGAGGACGATCATGAGGGTTTGGTGGACGGCGATCACCGCCGCAACCGCGCTGGTCACGGCGTGCATCGTGGCGGCCGCCGGGCAGGAGGGGGCGCCGGGCGAGGACATGGTTCTCACGCACGGTGGCCGACAAGGGAACGACTATCGATTCGGACTGGCGGGCAAACCCATCAAGGGCCTTTATCCCGGCGCGAGTCGCCGGATCAACATCACGGTGACGAATCCATACGGCTTCGCACTGAGCCTGCACCACGTCTCGGCTCGACTGGTCTCAACCTCGAATCGCGGCTGTCCCGCCACATCGGCGAGCCTGCGGGTCGGTGACTACACCGGACGCCTCCCGGTCATCATCAAGCCACGCGATCGCCGAGTCCTGCCGGGATCGATCGCCGTCGCCATGCCGAGGAACGCCACGCCCAAATGCTCCAACGCTCGGTTCACCATCGCCCTGAGCAGCACCGGAAGCCGGACCGCACGATGAGACGTGGCGCCCGGCATCTGCTGGTCGGCCTGGTGGCGACGACACTCGGACTCGGTGGCACGCTGACGGCCTTCGCCGACTGGGCCGTTCCCAGCACTGTCACGGTCAAGGCGCGTGCCGCCAAGATGCCACGCGGCGTGCAGCCCAGCGTCGCGAAACAAGGGAAGACCGCAGTCGTCAGCTGGAGTGCCCAGCAGCTCGCCCCCGACGCAGGAATGGACGAATACGTCATCACCGCGCACAGCCTCAACGCCCCGCCGCTGCCGGACATCACGCACGTGGTGGCCGCTACGGGCGGGCCGAGCGAGTCGGTCACCTTCTCGGCAGCAGAAGTGGCCGGCGGCACCTGGCAGTGGACGATCACGCCCGGCTTCCGGCACTGGGTAGGTAACGAGAGCAAGAAGAGCAGCCGCCTGACCTTCGCCACGGCACCGGCGGCAACCAAGACCGCGGCGACCGGCACCGACGCGGCCACGACCGACCCCGCCCCGCGCGTCGAGCCACCGACCCCGACGGACGTCACGTCACCAGCCGCTCCGAAGCCAACAACAGATCCGGCTCCCACACTCGAGCCGCCTCCGGCCCTGGAACCGACTGAGGACGCAACATCCGCGCCGCCGGAACCGGCTTCCGAGAAGCCGCTGAGCCCCGACCCGGCGGAGTCAGACCTTACGGATTAGGTGAGTGGGGGAAAAGGATCGAGCCCTCGGTGTGGGTCCCGCACCGGGGGCTCGATCTTCTCTGTCCCGAATGCGTCCCACATTGTCCGATAAACGCGGGCGTAAACATTCCACGTCACCCGCCGGGGAACAATGCATCGGCGCACTGGAAATGAGCGGGGCTCACGCTCCCGCGCCTTAGTCGAAAGTGCCGGTGAACGGAGCGCGGCCACCATCCCCCGTCAGGGTTAAGCCGGACAGACGCAGATACCCGTTTTTGTGCGCAGAACGACGGACGGAATGCCGATCACATGACCGAGGCTCTTCGGGGAACGTTGTTATCACCAAGTCCCCACCGAGTCGTCAAGGAGGAATGCGCCGCATGCGAGAGCACGCCATGACCATCCCCGCGGCCATGTCATGATCCGGCGCGTTCTTCTTGCCAGGAATGACCCGGAAGCCGCCGGCACCAGGAACACCGACATGCACATCGAGCTCGATCCGGCCGAACACGAAGAACCGACATGGGAGGTGCGCCACCCGTCAGATGCGCGGCGACGGCGCCTGAACGGGCGTACGAAATCGATTCTTGCCATTGCGGCGGCTGCTGCAGTGGTCGTCAACGCGGGCGCGGCCTGGTCGTATTGGCATTTCACCGGGTACGGCGCGCCCGCCGCGGCCGGGAGTGCGGTCTCGATGGCGATTCGGGCGCGCTCGGACCTGAACGTGCCGCTCACCCCGGGGCGGACCGGCAGTCTCGTGGTCACGGTGACCAACGGCTACGAGTTTCCGATCCGGATCACCTCGATAACCCCGGGTCAGGGGAACATCGTGGCCGACGACGAGCATCGGGATCTGGGCTGCACGCAGGCCGAGGTGACGATGACGAAGTCGCGCTTCGACGTGGACTGGAGCGTGCGACGCAACACGATTGGCGCATTCACGGTGCCGGATGCGCTGGTCATGCGGCCCGAGACGGCCAAGGGGTGCGCAGGGGCCACGTTCACGGTTCCGGTTCAGGCTTTCGGCGTACGCAAGGAAGCCGGTTGAGGTTTCCCGGAGGCCGAATCGGAGAACCCAGAAGACATGACGAGGATCTCCGTGGTGACCGGCGCGAGTGGCGGCATCGGGCGAGCGGTCGCCCGTCGGCTGGCCGCTCGCGGTGATGTGGTGGCGCTGCTGGCGCGCGGTTCGGACGGCCTGGCCGGGGCGGCCGAGGACGTACGCGCGGCCGGCGGCACCGCATTGCCGTTCGAGGTGGACGTGTCCGATTTCGCCGCGGTGGACGCGGCGGCCGAGCAGGTCGAGAAGGAGGCCGGGCCGATCGACCTGTGGGTGAACAACGCGTTCAGCTCGGTGTTCGCCAAGTTCATGGACATGGGCGTGGACGAGTTCACGCGCGCCACCGAGGTGACGTACCTGGGCTACGTGCACGGCACCCGGGCCGCCCTGTCCCGGATGCTGCCGCGCGACCGTGGCGTGATCGTGCAGGTGGGGTCGGCGCTGGCCTATCGGGGCATTCCGTTGCAGAGCGCGTACTGCGGGGCCAAGCACGCCGTCCAGGGCTTCCACGAGTCGGTGCGGGTCGAGCTGCTGCACGACAAGAGCAACGTGCACGTCACGATGGTGCAGATGCCGGCCGTGAACACGCCGCAGTTCAGCTGGGTGCTGTCCCGGCTGCCGCGCAAGGCGCAGCCGGTGCCGCCGATCTATCAGCCGGAGGTGGCGGCGCGGGCGGTCGAGTACGCGGCGGACCATCCGAGGCGGCGCGAGTACTGGGTGGGCGGCTCCACGGCCGGGACGCTGCTGGCGAACGCGGTGGCGCCGGGCCTGCTGGATCGCTATCTGGCGCGGACCGGGTTCTCGGCGCAGCAGACCGACGAGCGGCGCCCGGCCGACCAGCCGGCCAACCTGTGGGAGCCCGCCGACGGTCGGGGCGAGCAAGATGCGGGCGCGCATGGCGACTTCGACGCCCAGGCGAAGGTCCGGAGCCCGCAGCTGTGGTTGTCGCAACATCATGGCCTGGTCGCGGCAGGTGCGGCGGCTGTGGCAGGTGCTGCGTTGGTGCTCGGCCGGCGCCGCTGAATCGGTCAGTCGGCCGGCGTCGTCAGATCCGGCTCGGTGATCGTCACGCGGACGATCACCGACGCCTGCACGGTCTGCATCTGCGGGTCGAACTCGAGCTGGGCGGTGTCTCGTGACACCGCCGCGGTCAGGAAGGCACGACCGCCGACGCCGCCGCTCGACTCGTCGGCGATCTCGACAAGCCGGTGGACGCGGGCGCCGACCGCGTTCGCATATTCGCGGGCCCGCTGCAACGCGTCGGCGATGGCCTCGGCGCGGACCTCGGCACCCGCTTTACTGCCGGCTCGCAGCTGCCACCACGGTCCGGCCACGGCCACCTGGTCCAGCCCGGCGAGACGGAGCATAAGCTCGCCGAGCAGGGCGAAGTCGGTCACGGTCACCGTCGTGCCGGCGCTTCCCACGTACGCCACCGGGGTGTCACTTCGGCGCCCCATGTCCGGATAAATGCTGACTTGGCTGGTTTCGCGCTTTTCAATGCCTTCCCCGTACGCCTCGAGCACCGCCCGCACGGACGCCGAGCGCTCGGCCAGCCGGGTCAGCACGGTATCGCGGTCGCGGTCGCGCGCGGACGCCGTCACCGAGAGGACCGCCTGCTCGGGCGGCACCTCGCGAACCGCCTCACCCCGGACGACGACCACCGGCAGCTGCTCAGCCATGCCACCGACGCTACCGAAGCCGAGCCAGCAGCGGCCGGCCAAGCGCACCATGCACGATGAAGTCGGGTCACTAGCGCCCGCCGGCCAAGCGCACCACGCACGATGAAGTCGGGTCACCAGCGCCCGCCGGCCAAGCGCACCACGCATGATTTCTTCGCCCACACCTGCAGCGGACAACGCCGCGTGGCTCCGCGGACCAGACGCGAGCCTGCCCCCGGGTCAGCGGCTGTCCCTGGCCCGCACGGCACCGGCCCGCCCACCCCGGAGGGCTACCGCTGACCACGCGTGGCCGCCCCGGCTCAGCGCCCCCACTCGTCCAGGGCGACCCACCGGCTCCGCCCGAACTCAACAAGGGCATCGCGCGCGTCCGCCGCCACCCGGTCACCGTCGTCGCAGGCCAGGGCGCCAACGATGTCCGCGCCCTCGATGTGGCTGCCCCGGACATGCAGGCGGAACAATCCGCGCGGCCCGTCAAGCACCCGTTTCCGCGGGCCGTTTTCGGCCCGCGCGAGCTTGTTCGTGTTGACGTCCTTGATCAGCTGATACGTTTCGGCCAGGCCGCCGGTGCGGCGCATGACACCGTTTTTTCGCATAATCAGCGGAACCAGGGCGGCCTTCATACGCGCACTGCTGAGCGCCTCGAGCAGACCGGCCGCGAGACGCTCCGGACCGAGCGCCGTCCACCAGCAGGAATCGAGTCCGATGTCGACGAAACGGCCCACCGCGTCGACGACCGCGAAGGCCGTGCCGGAGCTGTCCAGCCCGCGGATGCGGTCCATGCGCATGGCCGGATCGCTCTGCTCCACGCCGGCCACGAACTTTTCCGCGTCGGCGACTCGCGCATCTTTTGAATCGTTTTGTTCTGATCGGACAGATGGATACACCGTCGCTCCCCCCGTTTAGAGCGGAACTCAGCGTAGCGCACCCACATCTGCCGATTCGACCCTGTGGATATGTCGTGACATGGGCCGGTGCGGTGTGGGAAGCTGCGGCTCCCCACACCGTGCGACCTCAGAGGCGGGCGACCGCCGCCTCAATTCGTTCGTCCGTCGCGGTCAGCGCGATCCGCACATGCTTCTCGCCGGCCGGACCGTAGAAGGCGCCCGGCGCCGCGAGAATGCCGCGCTCGGCGAGCCAGTCCACGGTCTGCCAGGAATCCTCGCCGCGGGTCGACCACAGGTACAGGCCGGCCTCCGACTGGTTGATCTCGAAGCCCGCCTTGATCAGCGCCGCGCGCAGGGCCTCGCGACGCGCCTCGTAGCGCTTGCGCTGGACCGCGACGTCGGCCTCGTCGGCCAGCGCGGCGATCATGGCGGCCTGCACCGGCTGCGGCACGATCATGCCGGCGTGTTTGCGGACCGCCAGCAGTTCGTTGATGATCGCCTGGTCGCCGCCGACGAAGGCGGCCCGATAGCCGGCCAGGTTGGAGCGCTTGGACAGCGAGTGCACCGCGACCACGCCGGTGTAGTCGCCGCCGGTCACCGCGTCGTCGAGCACCGAGACCGGCTCGGCGTCCCAGCCGAGCGTCAGGTAGCACTCGTCGCTGAGGACGACGGCACCCCGCTCGCGCGCCCAGTCCACCACCTTGCGCAGGTGGTCGACGGGCAGGACCTTGCCGGTCGGGTTCGACGGCGAGTTCAGCCAGACCGCCTTCACGCGCGGGGTCGGGCCCAGCGCGGTCAACGAGTCGGACCGGACCACCGTGGCACCGGCGAGCTTGGCGCCCACCTCGTACGTCGGGTAGCAGACGGACGGGATCACCACGGTGTCGCCGGGGCCGATGCCGAGCAGCGTCGGCAGCCAGGCGACCATCTCCTTGGAGCCGATGGTGGGCAGCACGCCGAGCTCGCCGGAGGCGTTACACGTCCGGGCGAGCCACTCGGCGATCGCGGTGCGCAACGCGGGGATACCCGCGGTGGGCGGGTATCCCGGTGCGTCCGAACCGTCGGCGAGTGCTTTCTGTACCACCGCGGGGACCGGGTCGACCGGCGTACCGACGGAGAGGTCGACGATCCCGCCCGGGTGGGCGGCAGCTTTCGCCTTGGCCGGCTCCAGCAGATCCCACGGAAAGTCGGGCAGGGCCGACGACAATGCGGTCAATTCTCACCTCGAGGCGGCTGAGCAAGGATGAAGGGCGTGTCCTTGTCGATCTTGCCGACCTTGGCCGCGCCACCGGGCGAACCGAGATCCTCGAAGAACTCGTAGTTCGCGTTGGTGTAATCCTTCCACTGCTCCGGCACGTCGTCCTCGTAGAAGATCGCCTCCACCGGGCACACCGGCTCACAGGCCCCGCAGTCGACGCACTCATCGGGGTGGATGTAGAGCATCCGATTGCCCTCGTAGATGCAGTCGACGGGGCATTCCTCGATGCATGCACGGTCGAGCACATCGACGCAGGGCTCAGCGATGATGTATGTCACGGGTCTTTCCCTTCGAAGCCGCCGAACAGTGCAGAGCCTAGTATCTCCGCCGGAGGGAGGTGACACGTGCTCCGTCGGCAGGATGTGGGACACCGGGTGGTGGTACGCCGGATTGTAGGCGTATCGCACGATCGGACGCTCTACTCGGATGCTCTCGGTGAACTCGTCGACCTCACCGAGACCGATCTCACCATAGCGACCGAGAAAGGCACGCTGCGTGTGCCGCTGCAGGAGGTGCACCGGGCGAAGCGGGTGCCACCGGCGCGGCGACCCCCGGCGGCCGAGGTGGTGGCGCTGGAACTGGCCGCGAACGACGCCTGGCCGGCCCCGGTCCAGAGCCGGCTGGGCAGCTGGATCCTGCGGGCCGCGGACAACTGGACCGGCCGCGCGAACTCGGCGCTCGCGGTGGGCGACCCGGACCGCACCCTCGAGGCCGCCATCGACGGCGTGGTCGAGTGGTACGCGGCGCACGGCCAGCGGCCGCTGATCAACGCGCCGATGCCGCTGGCGGCGCCGGTGAACGCCGCGCTGGACCGCCGGGGCTGGACGGCCCGGCCGCTGACCCTCATGCAGACCGCGACGATCGCACAGGTGCTGGGGGCGATCCCGGCGCGCCATGATCTGCCGCCGGTCGATCTGGCCGACTCGCCCTCCGACGACTGGTACGCGATGGTGGCCGAGCACAAGGGCACGCTGCCGCCGGCCGCGGTGCGCGTGCTCACCGGCGTACCGGAAGTGGTTTTTGCTCATGTCCGCGACACGCAGGGTGACCTCGTCGCCATCGCGCGGGGTGCGGTGACCGGTGATCGGCGATGGCTGGGTGTGTCGCTGCTGCAGACCGTTCCGCGGGCGCGACGGCAGGGCCTGGGCCGGCACGTGCTGCGCGCGGTGACGCAATGGGCGACGCAGCACGGCGCGAACCGGGCATATCTGCAGGTGGAGGAGCGGAACTCGGCTGCTGTCGCGCTGTACGGCGCGGCCGGCTTCGCCACCCACCACACCTACCTGACGCGCGAGGCGCCGGAAGGTTAGCGGCGCACGACCCGGCGCGGCTTGGCCTTTCGCTGCTCGCTGAAGGCCTTGAGCGAACGCGAACGGTAGTCACGGCCCAGCACCATGGCCACCCAGTAACCGAGCACGGTGCCCACGATCGCGAAGCCGCCGTACAGCCAGACCTGCACGAAGAAGTCGCCGGCGCCGTCCCGGAAGGGCTGGCCGCCGCTGACGAACGGTCCGATCAGGACGGTCAGCAGGAGACCGCCGAGCGCGCCGAAGCCCACCGTCGGCAGCCACCCCGACGGCCGCCGCCGCTGCGCGTCGACGAAGGTCCAGACCGCCAGGGTCAGGCCGATGATCGCGAACATGATGATGGTCGCGCGGTCCTCGGCGGTGTCGTTGTCGTGGAAGCCGAAACGAATCACCAGCCGGGCCACCACGTTGATCGCGAAGAGGCCGACCGCCAGCACCGCGATCGGGAACCAGGCCCGCTGTCTCATGATTCCTCCCCGGAACCCACGCCTACGGCATCGCGCCGCAGACCCGTCGTGGCACGGGATCGTAGCGCCAGGTGAACTTCTGGCGCTCGATCTCCCAGCCATCTTTACGGATGACGCGCCACGCGTCCTGGGTGAAGCCTGGGAGTCTGCTGCTAGTTCCGCAGGCCCGCCGCGGTCCGTACTCGGTCCGCACGCTGTCGTAGACCCGGGTGCTCCACAGCGAGACCCGCATCCACCCGCCGGTCACGGTGGCGGCGATCCAGACCCCGTACGGCGTGGTGTTGCGGAACTTCAGATCGCGGTCCGGGTACGAGATCGCCGCCTCGATCACCGCGGGATACCGGCCGGACCAGGACGTGTGCGGCGTGTGCTCGACGTCCTGCAGACCGGCGTAGTAGGCGGCGTTGAACAGCGCCGTCGCGAACTGCGAGGAGCTCCGCGGCCCGGTGCGCGCGTTGAGCGAGAACGTCTCGCCGGGCCGCACGATGGCGCCGTCCACCGCCGCGGCGACGGCCTCGGCGTTCGCGTCGCCGCCGACCGGCAGCCGGAACGTGGCGACCCGCTCCCGGATGCCGAGGCGCGCCAGATCGTTCGGCGTGGCCGCGACGCGGGTCAGGCTCGCGGTGACCGTCCGCGGCGCCGGCTCGGCCAGCACGGCGAGCAGGTCCGCGCCGAGTTGCCGCAGGTCGACGACCATTCCGGCGAGTCCGGGAAGGACGCGTGGGCGGTCGTCGCGCAGCACCAGGCGCCCGGGTTCCGGCGCGTTCTCGACCCGGGCGAACTCGCCGGCCGCGGCCGCGTGCAGCCGGTCGCCGTCGATGGCCGGGGTGAGCCGTCCGGCGCTGTCCGAGCCGAACACCAGGCCGGCCGCGATCGCGCGGGGCGTCAGCGAGAAGCCGGCCGAGCCGATGGTCACGGTCACCGGCGCACGCACGGCCGGCCGCGCGAGCTGCGCGATCAAGGCGTCCACCCGGGTACGCGTCGTGCGCGGCGTCCGCCGTACGAGAGGCACCTCGGCCGTCGCCCCGATCGGCCAGGCCAGCTTCACCGCTGCGGCGGCCTCCCCCACGTCAAGATCAAGACCGGTTCCCGGGTACGCCGGTACGGGCGTCAGTCCGTGGAAGGTGATACCCGGCAGGCGCATCGTGATCCGGTCCGCCGGGACGCGCGCGCGAAGTTCCGCCTCGAGACGGCCGCGGTCGAGCCGGACCACGGGCACGACGTCGCGCACGCCGGTGCGGATCGCCCGCCCGACCGTGGCGTCGACGTCGAGACGAATCCCGACGGCGGCCGGGTCGAGCCGAACCCGATGCCCGTCGAGCCGGATGTGCACCGGCGCGGCGGCCTGCGCGTCGACGTGGTCGTGCAGCGCCTGCTCGGCTTCGGTGCGAGACAACCCGCCGAGGTCGGCGCCGAGCACCCGCACACCGCGCGGCACGTCCCCGGCCAGCCGGAAGGCGCTCACGCCGGCCGACATGACCAGGACCGCCGCGATCACCACGACGACGATCGCGCGGCGGGCGTCGAAAGGTGGGCCGTCGGTCACCCTCTCCCAACGAGAGAGGGGCGCCGGTCAGCGGGAAATGCCCCGCATGATCATGCGATAGGCGTACACCGCGAAGGTCAGGCTGCCGAGCAGGATCATCACGAGCGCGACCCAGTTGTCGCCGCTCAACAGGTAGTCGCCCTCGCGGGTGCGCACCCCGGCCGCGATCAGCATGAACAGCGTCCAGACCGCCCACGGCGGCCCGAGCGCCCACCGCTTGCCGGTGGTGCTGACCGCGAACCAGGCGATGACGTAGTTGAGCACCACCGCCAGGACGATCGACAGCGGAATCGGCGGCCCGCCCCCGGAACCGATCGAGTCACCCCTCCAGACCGAGACGAAGTCACCGGCCCGCAGGGGGCTGAGCAGCAGCTCGATGACCCCGCTCAGGAACGCCGCGAGGATCGCGATCACGACCCCGGCGATCCGCAGGATCGGCTCCCACGTGGCGGCCGGCCGCGGCTCGGCGGGCAGTTGCTCCAGATCGCTGCGGCGCTGCTGGGGTGCCGCGTCGCCGGAGGCCGCCTGCGGATCGGTGTCGGCCTGACTCATCGCGCGGCCGTCTCGACGCTCTCGGACGACCCCAGCGCCAAGCCGCTGAACAGGTCGTTCTCCCAGCCCCACGGCCCGCCGCCCGGACCGCGCGCGCCCTTGGCGAGCGTGTAGTACTCGACGCCCATGAACTCGCCGCCGAAGTCGCCGGCCATCGCGTACAGCCAGGAGTTCCCGGCGATCTGCGAGGCGTGCGCGCGCATCGCCGCGACCTTGCGTTCGTAGTAGTCGGTGCCGTCGATCTGGGCGGCGATCTCCTCGTTCGGGTGGCCGAACGGCAGGTCGTCCACCGTCTGCGCGTCGGCGAACGGGTTGTCGTCCAGCTCGCGGAACGCCTCCATGCCGTCGAGCAGCACGCTGCGTGGCATCGCGGTGAAGTAGATCTTTTCCGGCCCGTCGGCGCCGGCCAGCTCGGCGGCGCGCATCGCGACCCGGTGCGACTGGATGTGGTCCGGGTGGCCGTAGAAGCCGTTCTCGTCGTAGGTGACCATGACCTGCGGGCGGACCTCACGCATGATCGCCACCAGGAGGGCGGCCGCCTCGTCGAGATCGGCCTGCCAGAAGGCCCGGGGATGCTTGTTGGTCGCGAGGCCCATCATGCCCGAGTCGCGGTAGTGGCCGGCGCCGCCGAGGAAGCGGTGGTCGGTCACGCCGAGCGCGGCGCAGGCCCGCTCCAACTCGACGAGGCGGTAGCCGCCGAGCTGATCGGCCTGGCTCGCCTCCAGCTGCGCCAGCTGCGGCAGGTGGATCTCGCCCTCCTCGCCGAGCGTGCAGGTCACGAGCGTCACGTGCGCGCCGGCGGCGGCGTAGTGCGCCATGGTGGCGCCGGTGCCGACGGTCTCGTCGTCCGGATGGGCGTGCACCAGCAGCAGGCGGCGGGCGGGCAGGGCGTCTGTCACGGCGGCAACTCTACGCGGCGGCCCCGACAGTTTTCCCGGCCCGGGCTGTGGGGATTGCGGGGCCGAAGTGTGCCTTGATCAGCGATGCTGTGCGAGTGGACTACCCCGGACTCGCCGGTCGGACCGGCCACTTCGGCTTCGGCGCGCCACGGTCGGTGACCGTGGGCGCGGACGGCGCCCGGGTCGTCTTCCTGCGCTCGCTCGGCCCGGAGGACCCGGACGCGGCGCTCTGGGTCCTCGACGTCGGCACCGCGGCCGAGACCATGGTCGATCGGGGGCCGTTACGGGCGTACGCGATCGATCGGGATGCGCGGGTCGCCGCTTTCGTGCGGGACGGCAGGCTTTTCCGCGCCGACCTGGTCGGCGCGACGGTGACCGAGGTGGCGACCGACGAGCCGGCCGAGGATCCGCGGCCGGACCCGGCCGGGCGCAGCATCGGCTACATCGGGCGGGCGACCGGCGCGCCGTCGCTGCGCGTGGTCGGGCCGGACGGCGACCGTCTGCTGGCCGGCGAACCGGGCAACGCGTGGCGCGAGCATGGCAGCACCATCGCCTGGGGCGTCGCGGACGTGGCGGCCCGCCGGCTGGGCCGGGATCGGGGCTGGTGGTGGTCGCCGGACGGGGTGCGGGTGCTCGCCACGCGCACCGCCGGATCGAGCAGCAGCCTGCACCTGCTCGACCTCGACCTCGGCTGGGTCGACGTGCACTGGGACCGCGAGACGTACCCGCTGGTGGTGGACGTGCGCTGGGGCGACGGCGGCGGCCCGCTGATCACCGTGCTGCGCCGGCTGCAGCAGCACGGGCTGGTGCTGGCGATCGATCCGCGTACCGGGGAGACGCAGGTGCACGCCGAGCTGGCCGACGCGCGCTGGGTGGAACCGGTGGCCGGCACGCCGCGGCATCTGCCGGACGGTCGCGTGCTGGTCGGCGGGGAGCTGGCGCACGACGGCTTCGACGCGCGCTGCCTGTTCGCCGACGGCAGCCTGCTCACCCCACCCCACCTTTACGTACGCCGGGTGGTCGGCACCATCGCGCGGTCCAGCACCCCGGATCTCATCGTCGAGGGCACCGACGGGGACCCGGCCAGCCAGTTCGTCTTCCGCGTGCGCACGGCGCTGGGCAGCGGGGGCGCCGAGGCCCACCGGATCACCGCGAGCCAAGGCTGGCATCGGGCCGAGACCGGCGGCGACGTCCTGGTCGTCGACGACGTGGTGTGGCGCGGCGAGAAGCGGGTGGCCACGTTACGGTCGCTGGCCGCCACCCCGCCGTACGCGCCGAAGCCGGTGCTGGAGAAGGCCACCGACCGCGGGTTACCCACCGGCGTGCTGTATCCGACGTCGTTCGTGGCCGGGGCGCGGATCCCGGTGCTGGTCACGCTCGCCGACGAGCCGGGGCGGCAGCAGGTGGTCGCGGACGCCGCGGCCTGGCAGGAACGGCAGTGGTGGGCGGACTCCGGCTTCGCCGTCGTGAGCATCGACAGCAGGGGTACGCCCGGAGTGGCGCCCAGCTTCGAGAAGGTGGTGCACCGGCGGCTGGTGGATGTGCTGCTGGGCGACCAGGTGGACGCGTTGCTGGCGTTGGTCGGCAAGCACCCGGACCTGGATCTTTCGTCAGTTTCGGTACGCGGCAGCGGGCTCGGCGGATGGCTGGCGGCGATGGCGGTGCTGCGGCGGCCGGACGTCTTCCATCGGGCGGTGGCGAGGTCGCCGGTGCTGGACTGGGGTGACCTGCCGGCGCCGTACGCGGAGCGCTATCTGGGCGATCCACGGGACTCGCCCGAGGTATACGCCCAGCACAGCCTGTTCGAGGCGGCGGAGCAGTCGGACCGCTCGCGAGGCCTGCTCATCGTGGGCGCACATCTGCCAGGGTATCGATCCGTTTCCACGGCAACCCTTGACGAGGAGCTAGCCTTCCTGCGACATTCGAGCACATCCAGGAGGTAGTCACTAGGAGAGTCGTCGTGAGACTAGTTTGGGTGGATGAGCAAGAACTCGCTCGACCGGGCGTTTTCGCAGATGGGCCGCTGACCGAGCAGGTCTTCCTCGATATCGCAACGCCGCCGCGCGTCGAACTCTTCGACGACACCCTTTTCGTGTCCCCTGCTCCGAACCTTCGCCACCAACGCTTGTCCACAAGGCTGTGCGCCTTGCTCGACGGAGCCGCCGCCCATTCCGGTCTTGAGGTGCACCACAGCGTCAACCTTCGGCTGCGACCCGGCTTGATCACCATTACCGACATTGTCGTCACCAACGATCTCGACCGGGATGGGCTGGTCATCGATGCCCGCGCCGTTCATCTGGTCTGCGAGATCACCTCGCCCCACACCGCCACCATCGATGGGGTGCTGAAGATGCACCACTACGCGGTGGCCGGCATTCCGTGGTACTTGACGATCGACGAGGAAGGCAACGTTCTCCGTCTCCATCGGCTGACCGAGGGCTCCTACTCGATCGCCGAGTCCGGCAAGGTCGTTAATCTCGTCGAGCCGATCGTCGTGACCATCGACGCGGCCGAGTTGCTGCGGCGGCGGTGACGGTTTGTCGTACCGGCCGCATAGGGTCGGGGCATGAACCACTTCGATGAGGCGTCGGCGGCCGTTCAGGCGGCGCTCGACGCCGGGGCGCGTTACGCGGACGCACGCGTCATGGTGCGCCGCACCGAGTCCATGACCGCCCGCGACGGGGACATCGAGGATCTCAGCTCGGACGAGAGCGCCGGCCTGGGCGTACGGGCTCTGGTGGGGTCGGGCTGGGGTTTTTATGCGGTGCCTGACCTGTCCACCGCGGCCGCGCAGGCCGCCGGTCGCCGGGCCGCGCAGATCGCCGCCGCCTCCGGGCTCGTCGCCGGGCCGCCGATCGACCTCGTGCCCTCCGAGGTCCAGGTCGCGAGCTGGGAAAGCGCGTGCGAGATCGACCCGCTGTCGGTGCCGCTGTCCACGAAGGGTGACCTGCTGGTCCGGGCCACCGCCGCGGCCAAGGAGGCGGGCGCCGACCTGGCCGAGGCGATCTACCAGATCTGGGACACCCGGAAATGGTTCGTCTCGAGCGAGGGCCACCGCATCGATCAGCACATCCGCGAGTGCGGCGCGGGCATCACCGCCAGCGCGTACGGGGATGGCGAGATCCAGCGCCGGTCCTGGCCGTCGCATCGCGGGCAGTACGCGACCCGCGGCTGGGAACTGGTCGACGAGATCGACCTGGTGGGCCACGCGCCGCGGATGGCCGAGGAGGCGCGGGCCCTGCTCAGCGCTCCGCTGTGCCCGCCCGGCGAGACCACTTTGGTGCTCGGCGGCGAGCAGATGGCGCTGCAGATCCACGAGTCGGTGGGGCACGCGATCGAGCTCGACCGCATCCTGGGCTGGGAGGCCGCGTACGCTGGCACGAGCTGGCTGGACCTGAGCAAGCTGGGAACGCTGCGCTACGGCTCCGACCTCATGAACATCACCATCGACCCGGGCATCCCGGGCGCGCTCGGCAGCTTCGGCTTCGACGACGAGGGCAGCCCGGCCCGCAAGCGGGACGCGGTGCGCGACGGCATCTGGGTGGGCGTCCTGGCCGGACGTGACTCGGCCGCCGTCGCCGGTCTCGACTACGCGGGCAGCGTCCGCTCGGACGGCTGGCGCCGGCTGCCGATGGTCCGGATGACCAATGTGGGCCTGGAACCGGGTCCGCACACGCTCGACGAGATCATCGCGAACACCGACGACGGCGTCTTCATGGACATCAACCGCTCCTGGTCGATCGACGACCGCCGCCTCAACTTCCAGTTCGGCTGCGAGATCGGGTACGAGATCAAGAACGGCAAACTGGGCCGCATGCTGCGCAACCCGACCTACACCGGGATCGGTCCCCGGTTCTGGCAGTCGATGGACATGCTCTCCTCGGAGACCACCGCCTGGGGCACACCGAACTGCGGCAAGGGACAACCCGGCCAGGTGGGTCACACCGGGCATCCGGCGGCGCCGGCTCGTTTCACCAACGTACGCGTGGGGGTGCGCGGATGACCGGCGACACAACTCTGACCGGGGCTGAGCTGGAGCTCGCCGCCCGAATCGTGGACCTGGTCCGGCGGCAGGCGGGCGCGTCCGCCGAGGCCGAGGTGATGGTCGGGCACCACGCCGAGGCCCTCACCCGGTTCGCCAATTCGATGATCCATCAGAACGTCGCGGACGCCGTCACGACCGTGCGGCTGCGGCTGCACCTGGACGGCCGCACCGCCGCCGGCTCGACCACGCTGACCGCGGCCGACGGACTGGCCGGGCTGGTCGAGCGCGTCGTCGCGGCGGCCCGGGTGAACCCGCCGGACGCCTTGTGGCCGGGCCTGACGCCGCCGACCCCGCTGTATCCAGCGTCCGGTGCGCACGGCTCCGGCCCGCATTCGGGGCTCGACTTCGGATTCGACGAGACCACCGCCCGCGCCGACCCGGCGGACCGCGCCGAGCGGGTGCGCGCCTTCGTCCGGGCGGCGGCGGGCCTGGAGACGGCCGGCTATTGCCGTACGGTCTACAGCTCGGCCGCCTTCGCGAACACCGCGGGACAGTCCGTCGAGGGCCGCTCGGCGGAGGCGGCGATGGACGGCATCGCCCGGTATCGCGGCGCGGACGGCGTCGCCCGGCTGGCGAGCGGGCGGCTGGCCGATCTGGACGGCGCCGAGCTGGGGGCGCGGGCCGCCGCCAAGGCACGGGCCGGTGCGTCGCCGCGCGAACTGCCGCCCGGCCGCTACGAGGTGGTGCTCGAGCCGGAGGCCGTGGCGGACCTGCTGGCGAACCTCGCAGCGTACGGGTTCAACGGCAAGGCGTACGCGCAGAAGCAGTCCTTCGCCGAGATCGACGCCGACCAGTTCGACCCGTCGGTGTCCATCATCGACGAGCCGCTCGGCAGTCGCGGCGAGCCGGCCATCGGCCTGCCGTTCGACCTGGAGGGCACCCCGCGCGACTGGCTGGTGCTGGTCCGCGAGGGGGTGACCAAGGCGGTGACCCATGACCGTACGTCGGCGGCCGAGGCCGGCGCGACCTCGACCGGGCACGCGTCCGTGGGCTCGCGCACGTGGGGCCCGGTGGCGCTGAACATGCGTCTGGAGGCATCCGCGCCGGAGACACTGCCCGACGTCTCGTCCGACGACGGCCCGGTGGCGGCGACGGCCCGGCCGCTGGTCGAGCGGATGGAACGCGGGCTGCTCGTCACCGACCTCTGGTACACGCGGGTGCTCGACCAGAAGGCGCTGGTGGTCACCGGCCTGACCCGCAACGGGGTGTGGCTGGTGGAGGACGGCCGGGTGGTCGCCCCGGTGAGCAACATGCGGTTCACCCAGTCCTACCCGGAGGCCCTCAGCGCCGGCATGGTGCGCGGCATCGGCGGCCGGTCGGTGTTGCAGCCGGACGCGTGGTCCGGGGTTCGGTACGCGGCACCGGCGCTGCACCTGGCGAGCTGGAACCTGACCGGTAACGCCTCCGGGTGACGTCCGCGCCCAAGATCCACTAGTACGTTCACCCCCGTCGATAAGACGGGGGTGGCAAAGTGTGACCTACACGGCATCCCTGACCAAGATTCTGTCCGACCCTCGGCGTAACGTGTGCCACACATCACCGACGCATGGCGGCTGAAGGGCACCCCCGCCCGTTAACAGCCGGGTCACACAGGCACGTCAGGAGATCGAATGACGACGACGGCAACGAGGCCGGAGGCAGGGCGTGCGCGCGCTGCCATTGCGGCGAGGACGTTGCGCACCGACCGGTGGTGGTTCCCGCCACTGCTGACCTTCGCAGGTCTCGCGGCATGGGTCATCTATGCGACCGTCCGCGTCTTCATGCACAAGTGGTATTACGTGGAGGACTTCCACTACCTCACACCGTTCTACTCGCCTTGCGTCACCGACCGGTGCGTCCCTGGTGCGAGCGAGTTCGGCACGCCGCTGCCGTCCTTCTGGCTCATCCCCGAGGCGGCGTTCTCACTGCCGTTCCTGCTGCTGTTCCGCCTGACGTGCTACTACTACCGCAAGGCGTACTACCGGGCGTTCTGGCTGTCGCCGCCGGCCTGCGCGGTGCCCGACGCCCACGAGAAGTACTCCGGCGAGACGCGCTTCCCGCTCATCTTCCAGAACATCCACCGGTACGCGTTCTACGCCGCCGGGATCATCTCTTTGATCAACACCTGGGACGCGATCCGCGCCTTCCACAGCCCCGGCGGCTTCGGCTTCGGGCTGGGCAACATCATCCTGGTCGGCAACGTGGTGATGCTCTGGGCGTACACGTTGTCCTGCCATTCCTGCCGGCACATCGCCGGGGGCCGGCTCAAGCACTTCTCCAAGCATCCCGTGCGTTACCGCTTCTGGACCTTCGTGTCGAAGCTGAACACGCGGCACATGCTGCTCGCCTGGATCACGCTCGGCACTCTCGCGCTGACCGACTTCTACGTCATGGCCATCTCCGCCGGCTGGTTCCCGGACCTGCGGTTCGTCGGCTAGGGAGCAACGCAACGATGACTGACCAAATCGAACGACTCCAATTCGACGTCGTGGTGATCGGTGCCGGTGGCGCCGGCCTGCGCGCGGCGATCGAGGCCCGGCTGGCCGGCAAGCGGACGGCGATCATCTCGAAGTCGCTGTTCGGCAAGGCGCACACGGTGATGGCCGAGGGCGGCGCGGCGGCCGCGATGGGCAACGTGAACTCGCGCGACAACTGGATGGTCCACTTCCGGGACACGATGCGCGGCGGCAAGTTCCTCAACAACTTCCGCATGGCCGAGTTGCACGCCAAGGAGGCGCCGGAGCGCATCTGGGAGCTGGAGACCTACGGCGCGCTCTTCGACCGCACCAAGGACGGCAAGATCTCCCAGCGCAACTTCGGCGGGCACGAATACCCGCGGCTCGCGCACGTCGGCGACCGCACCGGGCTGGAGCTGATCCGCACCCTGCAGCAGAAGATCGTCTCGCTGCAGCAGGAGGACTTCGCCGAGACCGGCAGCTACGACTCGCGGATCCGGGTCTTCGCCGAAACCACCATCACCGAGCTGATGCTCAACGGCGACCAGGTGGCCGGCGCGTTCGGCTACTACCGCGAGTCCGGCCGGTTCCTGCTGTTCGAGGCCCCTGCGGTGGTGCTGGCCACCGGTGGGGTCGGCCGCAGCTACAAGGTCACCTCGAACTCCTGGGAGTACACGGGGGACGGCCACGCGCTCGCCCTGCGGGCCGGCGCCACGTTGATCAACATGGAGTTCCTCCAGTTCCACCCGACCGGCATGGTCTGGCCGCCCAGCGTCAAGGGCATCCTGGTCACCGAGTCGGTCCGCGGTGACGGCGGCGTGCTGCGCAACTCGGACGGCAAGCGCTTCATGTTCGACTACGTCCCCGACGTGTTCCGCAAGCAGTACGCGGACACCGAGGAGGAGGCCGACCGGTGGTACACGGATCCCGACAACAATCGCCGCCCGCCCGAGCTGCTGCCCCGTGACGAGGTCGCGCGGGCGATCAACTCGGAGGTCAAGGCGGGCCGCGGCACCCCGGCCGGCGGCGTCTACCTGGACGTCTCGACCCGGATGCCGGCCGAGACGATCACCCGGCGCCTTCCGTCGATGTACCACCAGTTCAAGGAGCTGGCCGACGTCGACATCACGAAGGAGCCGATGGAGGTCGGGCCGACCTGTCACTACGTGATGGGCGGGGTCGAGGTCGATCCGGACTCGGCCGCCGCGGCCGGAACGGTGCGCGGCCTGTTCGCGGCCGGCGAGGTGTCCGGCGGCATGCACGGCTCCAACCGGCTCGGCGGCAACTCGCTGTCCGACCTGCTGGTGTTCGGCAAGCGCGCCGGTGAGCACGCCGCGGCGTACGTGGACGCCTTGGCCGAGCGGCCGAAGGTGAACCGGGCCGACATGGAGGCCGCGGCCGAGACGGCGCTCGCTCCGCTTCGGCGGCAGAGCGGGGAAAACCCGTACACGCTGCAGCAGGACCTGCAGGCGGTGATGGGCGACCTGGTCGGCATCATCCGGCGGGCGGGCGAGCTGACCGACGCGCTCAAGCGGCTGCAGGATCTCCGCCAGCGCGTGGCGAACGTCGGCGCCACCGGCGGCCGAAAGTACAACCCGGGCTGGCACCTCGCGCTCGACCTGCGCAACATGCTGGTCGTCTCGGAGTGCACGGCGAAGGCGGCGCTGGAACGCGAGGAGTCGCGTGGCGGCCACACCCGCGAGGACTACCCGGCGATGGATCCGGACTGGCGCCAGGTCAACCTGGTCTGCTCGGTGGACTCGGCCGGCGAGGTGCGGCTGGAACGCAAGCCGCTCCCGGTGATGCGTCCCGAGCTGATCCAGCTCTTCGATCGCACCGAGTTGTCGAAATACCTCACCAAGGGCGAGCTGGCCGAGTTCGACGCTCAGGCCGAGACGGAGGCGAAGTAATGGGCACCAAGCGCCACTTCCGCGTCTGGCGGGGCGACTCGTCCGGTGGCGAGATCGAGGACTTCGACGTCGAGGTCAACGAGGGTGAGGTCGTCCTCGACATCATCCACCGGCTGCAGGCCACCCAGACGCCCGATCTGGCGTGCCGGTGGAACTGCAAGGCCGGTAAGTGCGGATCCTGTTCGATGGAGATCAACGGGAAGCCGAAGCTGGGCTGTATGACCCGGATGTCCACGTTCGAGGACGACGAGACGATCACGATCACTCCGCTGCGGACATTCCCGGTAATTCGGGATCTGGTCACCGACGTCTCGTTCAACTACGAGAAGGCGCGGGAGACGCCGGCCTTCGCGCCGCCGGCGGGTGTGGCACCGGGTGAATACCGGATGCAGCAGGTCGATGTCGAGCGCAGCCAGGAGTTTCGCAAGTGCATCGAGTGCTACCTTTGCCAAAACACATGTCACGTGGTCCGCGACCATGAGGAGAACAAGACAGAGTTCTCCGGTCCGCGCTACTTCATCCGCGCAGCAGAACTCGACATGCATCCGCTCGACGCCCGCGGGGATCGCAAGGAGTACGCGCAGGCCCATCAAGGCCTCGGCTTCTGCAACATCACCAAGTGCTGCACCGAGGTCTGCCCCGAGCACATCAAGATCACAGACAACGCGATCATCCCGATGAAGGAGCGCGTGGTGGACCGGCGATACGACCCGTTGGTCTGGCTCGGCCGCAAGATCTTCCGCCGGGACCAGCTCGAATCCCAACCCGCACAGATGGCCGGAGTCGGCGCGGCAGCCGCGCGTGGCACCGACGTGATCGAGCCGAACGCCGCGATGGATCTCACCGGCGCCGGCACCCCGTTCGTCCACGGTCGTCCGCCCGAGGCCCCGCCGGTTCGCGAGGACGGTCAGATGGACGTGGCCGAGCTCGCTTTGCCGTTCCAGGGCGGGCCGTCGCCGTTCGGCGATCAGGAGTTCCCGCTCAAGGAGGGGCAGTTCACCTACAACCCGCCGGCGCCCGATCCGGACGTCAAGAAGGACTGAGGTCGCCTGGGCCGCCGACCGTTGGGGGGTCGGCGGCCATCGGCGGGCCCGGCGAGGCTGGCGGGTGATCGAGTCATTCCGTGCGGCGCGCCGGGCCGCGCGGCCAGTCGGGGCGCGCGGGGAGTCAGGCTGTGCGTGGCCTCTGGGCCAGCCAGCGCATGACCTCCAAGGCGTGCATCGGTGGCGCGGCGATCGGGTGGAAGACGTGCTCGATCACGTTGTCGTTGATGACCAGCGTGACGCGGCGGTAGAGGACCATGTCGGCCGCGCCGAACGTCGGCAGGCCCAGCGCCGCTGCCAAGGTCATCCGCGGGTCGGGTAGCAGCGGGTACGGCAGCCGCAGGCGGTGCACCAGCTCGCGTTGGTAGCCGGTCGACTGCGCGGACAGACCGAACACCCGGGCCGCACCGGCGGCGAGCAGCTCGGCGTGGTGGTCGCGAAACCAGGACGCCTGCTCGGTCGAGCCGCGGGCGCCCGGGATGTTCAGCAGGCTGTCCGGCAGATCCACCCCCGGGCGGCCGGTCAGCGGATAGACGAAGACGACGCTGCGGCCGGGACCGAGCGCGCCCAGGTCGATCAGCGTTCCGTCGGTGGCGTAGAACTCGACGCCCGGGACCCGCTCGCCCACCAGCGCGGACGGGTCGGCGCTGCCCCGGCCGGTTTCCGACGCCGGCACACGGCCGGCCGCGGCGTCCAGCCGCTCGTGCAGGCCGTCGCGCTGCGCGGACAGCTTGCCGATGCGCTCCTCGAGACTGCCGATCGCGCTGCGGAAGGTGGCCACGGCGGCCGGGCACACATCCCCGTCCCGGCCCTCGGCGAGACTCTCCACGAACGGCCGGGTCTCCTCGACGCTGAGCCCCAGCGCGGTCAGCTCACGGATCTGCCGCACCAGCTCCACGGCGATCGGCGCGTACTCGCGGTAGCCGTTGCCGAGCCGGTGCGGCACCACCAGTCCGGCCTGCTCGTAGTAGCGCAGGGCCCGTAACGTCGTGCCGGTCCGGCGTGCCAGCTCACCCACTCGCATGGCGCGACACTAAACCCGTACCCCAGGGTTCGAGTCAAAGCATTCCCCGCTTCCAGGCTTCGCCGTGCCGGACATATCGGAGTCGCACGTGCCGGCGGTCCGGGTCGCCCTGGAAGAACTCGATCTCGTCGGCGAGCACGGTGTACAGCGTCCACTCCTTCGGCACCTGGGTGCCTGTCGTGGCGTACGGGATCTGCTCGGGTGTTGTTCGCGACCGGCCGGTCAGCGCCTCGGAGCGGACGCTCGGCGGGCGGGCGAGGAAATCGGCGGCGCTCAGTTCGGCCGACTCCGCCCGCACGGGACCGGCGACTCGGACTTGGCGGCCCTGGTCCGGCCAGTAGAAGGTCAAGGTCGCGGCGGCGAGCTCGCCTCTCCGCCCGGCGAACTGCCAGCCTGATTTATCAACATTTTTGAGGATTACCGTACGGGCGGAGAGCCGTCCCGTGGGATCGACGGTCGACAGCGTCATGGCGTGCGGCTCGCGAACACCGGCTTCGATCGCCGCCGCCAGCCAGATCAGGAACTGGGTGTCGGGACGGTCGGCGGCAGTGTCCGGATCGAAGACGGGCAGCGCACCCGCGAACACCGGCAGGGCACGCAGGAAAGCGCGGTTCGGCATGCCGGGTCGCGGGGCACCGGCGTACGGGAGGCATCGGGTTTGATCGTCGAAATCGCCGGCGAGTCGCATGCCGGGACGCTAAACCCGCACCTCGGGGGTCAGGTCAAGCGCTCTTCGTCGCCAGCCATGCCCCCAGGCCGTCGAGCAGGCGTTCCAGGCCGAACGCGAAATTGTCCGCCATGATCTGCTCGGGCTGCTGGGTCATGACGGAGTTAGCGTGGCGCCACTTGTCGTAGTGCGGATGGTCGGCGGCGACCTGATCCAGGTAGGGCTCGAGGCGCTCGGTCATCTCGGCGACCGTCGCGCCGGAACGCTTGACCGAGGCGGCGAAGGCGGACTCGATGGTCGCCGAGCCGATCGCGTGCGACATCAGCAGCGACGACGCGTGCGACAGGGCCATGCCGTCGAACTCGCCAGCCTCCAGCAGGACCACCGAGCGCTCGCCCATGCGCATCGCGTTGGGTCCGAGGTTGGGACGCACGCCCAGCTGGCCGATCACCCACGGGTGCCGGAGCAGCATCTGACGCATCTGGTTCGCGAAGATCGACGCGCCGACCCGCCAGCCGGTGTCGTCCGGGTCGGGCACGTAGACCTCGCCGAACACCTCGTCGACCGCGAGCTCGAGCAGGTCGTCCTTGGTCGCGACATACCAATACAGCGAGGTCGCGCCGGAGCCGAGACGGCTGCCCAGGCGGCGCATGCTCAGGCCGGCGGCACCGTCGGCGTCCAGCATCTCGATCGCCGTCCGGATGATCTGCTCCCGGCTCAGCGTGGGCTGACCAGTGCGTTTGCCTCGGCTGGGGCGGATCCACACGGTGTCGATGAAGTCGGCCATGTCGCTCATCTTACCGGCAGTCGAACAGTGTGCGAGATCGATGGTACGGTGTGCGAGCCAATCGAACGCCGTACGAGTTTTCGAGAGAGGCTGCCGCTGTGCCTGAACGTCATCCACGCCGCTGGTTGATCCTCGGCGTGCTGTGCCTGAGCATGCTCGTGGTCGTCGTGGACAACATGGTGCTGAACGTGGCGATCCCGTCGCTGATCAGCGACCTCGGCGCGAGCACCGCCCAGATTCAGTGGATCATCGACGCGTATATTTTGGTGTTCGCCGGCCTGCTGTTGACCGCCGGCAGCCTGTCCGACCGGCACGGGCGTCGGCTCGGCCTGGTGATCGGGCTGGTGATCTTCGGGGGCGCCTCGGTGCTCGCCACCATGTGCCAGACGCCCGGGCAGCTGATCGCGGTCCGCGGGCTGATGGGTGTCGGCGCCGCCTTCCTGATGCCGGGGACGCTGTCGATCCTGACCACGGTGTTCGACGACGCCGAGCGCAAGAAGGCGATCGCCATCTGGAGTTCGGTGCTGATGCTGGGCGCGCTCGGCGGGCCGACCGTCGGCGGGGCCCTCCTCGAGCACTTCTGGTGGGGCTCGATCTTCCTGATGAACGTGCCGATCGCGGCGCTCGGCATCGTGGCCGCGCTGGCGGTCATTCCGGAGTCGCGCGGCCCGGCCGGCAAGCCCGACCTGTTCGGCGCGCTGTTGTCCACACTCGGCATGACAGCGCTGGTCTGGGGCGTCATCTCGTCGTCGAAGGACGGCTGGGCCTCGTCGCAGACACTTGGCGGATTCGTGGTCGCGGCGGTGGCGCTCGCCGCGTTCGTGCTGTGGGAGCGCCGGGTGGCGGAGCCGATGCTGCCGCTGGCCCTGTTCCGCAATCGCAACTTCGGCGGTGCCAGCTTCTCGATCGTGCTGCTGTCGTTCTCGGCCGGCGGCATCATTCTGGCGCTGACGCAGTATCTGCAGTTCGTCCTCGGTTACGAGCCGCTCAAGGCGGGGACGGCACTGTTCCCGATGATCATCACGGCCATGATCTTCAACGGCGTCGGCGTGATGATCGACAGGAAGCTGGGGACGAAGGCGACGATCGCGATCGGCATGCTGCTGATGGCGGCCGGGTTCGGGGTGCTGGCCACGGTCGGGCCGTCGGACGGATATCTGAAGCTGGCGATCGCCCTGGTCATCGTCGGGATGGGCAGCGGGACGACGGGGCCCGCGGCGTACGGGACGCTGCTCGCGGCGCTGCCGCCGGAGCGGGCCGGCGTGGGTTCGGCAGTGAACGACACGGTGCAGCAGGTCGGTACGGCGTTGAGCGTCGCCGTCCTGGGCAGCGTGCTGACGACGGCGTATCGGAATGCCATGCCGTCCGATGTCGCGGCGGAGGCCCGCAATTCGATCGGCGACGCGTTGCGGATCGCTGCCAACACCGGGGATGGCGGGTTGGCGCAGCTGGCCAAGGATGCTTTTACATCCGCGACGTCGGTGGCCGCGACCGTGGGCGTCGTCGGCGGCGTCTTGGCGGCGATCGTCGCGGTGTCGGTGTTGCGGCCCAAGGCTGCCGTCCCCGCGGTGGCGCCTGAGGCCATGACCGACGAGCCGGTCGCCAGCAAGTCGTGAGAGGGGCTGCCCCTGTTATCCACGGGGCCCGAGCCAAGATCGAACATCCGTACTAATATGGCTGCATGACCAGCACCTACCAGCCGTCAATGCTCGATTTCATGGGCGGCGACGAGACGACCGTCGAGCCTCTGGCCGGCCTGACGCGGCACCGGTTGACCGCCGGCGCCTGGGTCGACGTGCTGCCCGGCTGGATGCACGGCTCGGACGCCGTCTTCGAGACCCTGCTCGAGATCGACTGGCGGGCCGACCGTCGCCAGATGTACGACAACGTCGTCGACGTGCCCCGGCTGCTCCGGTGGTATGGCGGGGACGAGCCGCTGCCCCATCCCACGTTGGTGCAGGCCAAGGCCGCGCTGAACGCACACTATGCCGACGAGCTCGGCGAGGAGTTCATCACGGCCGGCATGTGCCTGTATCGCGACGGCCGCGACAGCGTCGCCTGGCACGGCGACACGCTGGGCCGCTCGTCCCGCCACGACACGATGGTGGCCATCTTGTCGCTCGGCGCACCGCGCCACCTGTCGCTGCGGCCGCGCGCGGGCGGCCACGAGACGCTTCGCTTCCCCTTGGGCCACGGCGATCTGATCGTGATGGGCGGGTCGTGCCAGCGGACGTGGGAGCACGCCATCCTGAAGACGGCAAAGCCGGTCGGGCCACGCATAAGCGTCCAGTTCCGGCCGTTCGGGGTGGCGTGAGGGGCGCAGACGGCACGGCGTAACGGGCCGCGTGGCGTTGACGGGCTGTGACCGCACGGCGTGACGGGCAGGCACCGCACCGCGTGACGGGCAGGCACCGCACCGCGTGACGGGCAGGCACCGCACCGCGTGACGGGCAGGCACCGCACCGCGTGACGGGCAGGCACCGCACGGCGCGATGGAGCACGCGGCGCGGCGTGACTTACCGCATGGCGTGAGGTGCATTGATCGCTCGTCTGACGGACCGCGTCGCGCGGGCCGCCACCATGACGGGCCGCTGGCGCGACGGACCGCGTGGCGTGGCGGGCCGCTGGCGCGACGACCGGGTGGCGGGACCGGCCACTGCACTGGCGCGACGAACCGCGTGGCGCGGCAGGCCACTGGCGCGACGAACCGCGTGGCGGGACCGGCCATTGCACTGGCGCGACGAACCGCGTGGCGCGGCAGGCCACTGGCGCGACGAACCGCGTGGCGCGGCAGGCCACTGGCGCGACGAACCGCGTGGCGCGGCGGGTTCGAACCACGCGGCGTGACGGGCGCGGGCCGGGTCGCCTGCGGGACGCGCGGCGTGCCGGCGGCTAGAGAGCCGGGTCCGGATTTGCGTCTTGGCACCCCGTCATCGCTCCCTGCCCGCACGCGCCCCCGCTGCTGAGCCTCGATGCGGCGGACCCCATGCCGCCCGGGTCGGGCGGGGCAATCCGCAACCGACATTGGCCGCCGAGCTGATCAACGAGCTGGTACATGTCGGCGCTGGTCGGGAGCCTCGTCGCCGATCCCACTATGCGGCGAGCGCGACCACATTCTGGAACTGTTCAGCTGTTTCTCGCGCCGCTCACGCTCCGATGAGTTGACCTCCTTGCGCGGCGGACCTGCGCGGACCGTCGCTGTGGGGAGCTGGGACCTTCCGGTCGTGGCGGCTGCCCACACGGGGGTGGGGGTGGCTGCGGTGTGGGCAACCGCAACCTCCTCGGCGTCGCGACTGCCCACACGGGGGTGGGGGTGGCTGCGGTGTGGGCAACCACTACCTCCCCGGCGTCGCGACTGCCCACACGGGGGTGGGGGTGGCTGCGGTGTGGGCAACCGCAACCTCCCCGGCGTCGCGACTCCCCACACGGGGGTGGGGCGGCCACTGTGGGGAGCTGGGACCTGCCCGGACCTGGCGGCGTCGCCTCGCACGGGGGCTCCCGGCCGACGGAACCAGCTGAACAGTTACACATTCTGGACTTTATCGCGACCTTGGAGACTTACGCCCATATGCGAGCCATAAGTATCCAAGGTCCACGAAACAGCGCGGAAAGCGGCCGAACAAAAGCCGCACGAGCGGAGGAAACGTCTCTCTACAGTGGACGTAAATCCCACATTGCGGGCTCGCAGCCACGATGTGGTCGCCAGTCCCACACAACGGACGTTGATCCCACATCATGAACGCGCCCTTATCCCCGGGATCCGCGCAGGGCGAGCGCCGCTGACTACACCGGCCCGGCGGCACGGCGCAGCAAGAGCGGCCACCCGTTGCGCCCGGGCACAGGAAGTGCGGCCACCCGTTGCGCCCGGGCACAGGAAGTACGGCCACCCGATACGCCCGGGCACAGGAAGTACGGCCACCCGTTGCGCCCGGGCACAGGAAGTGCGGCCACCCGATGCGCCGACTACGGCAAACGCGCCACCCGTTGCGCCGACTGCAGCAAGAGCGGCCACCCGACACGCCGGGCACAGGAAGTGCGGCCACCCATGCGCCGGCCGCAGCAAGAGCCGCCACCCATGCGCTGGGCACAGAATTGCGCCACCCGATGCGCCCAGTACAGCAAGAGCGATGATCCCATACACGGGCGCTCGGCCCGTGGCGGCGATCAGCTGGGCCAGCGCGGGGCATCTCGACGCGGACGGTGCCGAAGGCCTGCGATCTCCCCGGCATGACGATCCACGGGCGGCCGGGCTCCGGATCTCATTGGCCGCGACGATGCGTTTCAGCTGGTCAGCGTGTGTGTATCGGGCCACGCCCATGCTGGCGCGGCCCGAATGGCCGAGCACGCCGCGACGGGCCGCAGGGGCGCGCCTGGAGATCACCTGGGCGGGGCTGCGTGGCGATCGGCTGAGACTTCGAGGTCGGCGGCGCGCAAACGCGCCGCAGACATCAACAAAGGTCTATTCTGACGCGACTACGTCGGCTGGGAAGCGGTTGGTTAACAAGGGGATATCAGCGGGTTGACGAGGCCGCCTAGAAAGTTACACTCCAAGTGTAAATAGTTGACCTTCACGCTCCACATCGGACTTCCACCGGTCCTGCCCGAGGTGACCATGTCAACACCTGATCAGGGGCTTGCCCTTCACCATCTGACGGTCCGCTTCGGCGGGCTCCTTGCTCTCGATGACGTCTCGTTGCGGGTGACACCGGGGCGGGTCGTCGGCATCATCGGGCCCAACGGGGCCGGGAAGACGACGCTGTTCAACGTCGTGTGCGGGTTCGTGGGCGCGCAGGCGGGGTCGATGACCCTGGACGGCCGTCCCTTTCGGGCACGGCCGCATCATCTGGTGCGGCACGGCATCGCCCGCACGCTGCAAGGCGTCGGCCAGTTCAACGGGCTGAGCGTTCTGGAGAACGTGCTGGCCGGGGTGCGTTCCGGACGTAAACCGGAACAGCAGGCCGCCGCAGCGCTGGAGCGGTGCGGCATCGCCGAGCACGCCCGGCAGATGCCCGCGACCCTGCCGTATGCGGTGCGCAAACGGGTCGAGCTCGCCCGCGCCCTCGTCTCGAAACCGCGCATCCTCATGCTCGACGAACCGGCCGGCGGGCTAGACACCGACGAGATCCGCTGGCTGGAGACGCTGATCCGGGAGGCGGACACCACCGTCATGCTGGTCGAACACCACATGGATCTGGTGATGTCGGTGTGCGACGAGATCCTGGTGCTCGACTTCGGCAAGCCGATCGCGTTCGGGCCGCCCGACACGATCCGCAACGACCCCAAGGTCACCGACGCATACCTGGGGGCCGCGGCATGACCACGCGACTATCTGGGAGCTTGCGGGGCCGCAGCATGACCACCCGCAACCACCCCAAGGCCACCGACGCGTATCAGGGGGCCGACGCATGACCACGAGCGAACCCCTCCTGGACGTCGCGGGGCTCAACGCCGGCTACGGCGCGGCGCCCGTCCTCCGCGACGTCTCGCTCAGCGTCCAGGCGGGACAAATCGTCGCGGTTCTGGGGGCCAACGGCGCCGGCAAGACCACGCTTCTGCGCACCCTCTCCGGCCTGCTTCCGGCGACCAGCGGGAGCATCACCTTCGACGGGATCGACCTGCGCCACGTCAAGGTCGAGCGGATGGTGCGGCACGGCATCGCGCACGTGCCGGAGGGGCGCGGCGTCGTCACCGAGCTCACCGTCGAGGAAAACCTGCGGCTCGGTGGGCTCTGGCGCGGGAAACCGAAGCTGGACGACGTCTACGAGCTGTTCCCGCCGCTCGCGCAACGTAAGAGCCACCTCGGCCACCAGCTCTCCGGCGGTGAACGGCAGATGCTGGCGATCGGGCGTGCCCTGGTCGCGCAACCCCGGCTGCTGCTGCTCGACGAACCCTCGCTGGGCCTCGCTCCGAAGGTCACCGCGCAGATCATGGCGCTGCTGCGCGACCTCCGCGACCGTACGGGATTAGCGGTTCTCCTGGTCGAGCAGAACGTGCGCAGCGCCCTGTCCGTCGCGGACGTCGGCATCGTGCTGGCGCTCGGGCGCATCGCCACCAAGGACACCGCGTCCGAGCTCGCCGGCAACGACGACCTCCGGCACGCCTACCTGGGGTTCTGACATGGACCGATTCCTGTTCCTCACCTTCGACGGCCTGAGCCGGGGCGCGGTGTACGCGGCGTTCGCCCTGGCCCTGGTCCTGATCTGGCGCGCCGCCCGGATCGTCAACTTCGCGCAGGGTGCGATGGCGGTGGCGACCGTCTACGCGGGTTACTCGGTGACCAACGCGACCGGCTCGTACTGGCTGGGCTTCGTCGTCGCGATCGTCGGCGGGCTGGTGCTCGGGGCGGCGGTCGAGCGGGTGGTGATGCGCTTCGTCGACCATTCGTCGCCGCTCAACGGCGTGGTCGTGGCGCTCGGGCTCGTGCTGATCATCCAGGGCGTGCTCGGGATGATCTACGGCAACGAGTTCCTGCCGGCGCCGACGGCATTCAGCCGGGACGCGTTCGAGGTCGGTGGCGTGGCTCTGCTGTCGCGCTACGACATCTTCGTGTTCGCCTCGGTGGGCGCGGTGGTCGTCCTTCTCACGCTGCTTTTCACCCGTACGCCGACGGGGCTGCGGATGCGCGCGGCAGCCTTCGCCCCGGACGTGTCACGGCTCCTGGGCGTACCGGTGGGAGGGATGTTGACGTTGGGTTGGGCGCTCGCCGCCGCGGTGGGATCGCTGGCCGGGTTGCTGGTGATCCCGACCGAGCTGGGACTGCACCCGACGGCGATGGACGTCGTCTTCATCTCGGCGTTCACGGCGGCGGTGCTGGGCGGTCTGGACAGCCCGATCGGCGCGGTCATCGGTGGCCTGGTGGTCGGTCTGCTGCTGTCGTACGTGAGCGGTTACCTGGGCGCGACGGTGGCCCCGATGGCGGTCCTGATCCTGCTCGTGGTCGTGCTGCTCGGACGCCCGGACGGTCTGTTCACACGCGCCAGGACGAAAGCGAGGGCGGCATGACGAAAGCGTGCCCGGGAGGCGTCTTATGACAATCGTCCGCGACCGGGTCGCCACCACCCTGCACGCGCTACCGGGAAAAAGACGGATAAATCCGATCCTGGTGGTTGTCGTCGCCGGGGCGATCATCGTGGCGCTCACCTACACGCTGCCCGCCTTTCGCACGTACCAGCTGGCCACGGTCGGCGCCTACTTCTGTGTGACCGCCGGGCTGACCGTCCTCACCGGACTCAACGGCCAGCTCTCCCTGGGGCACGGCGCTCTCATGGCCACCGGCGCGTACACGCTGGCCCTCTGGCAGAACAAGTTCAACATGCTGATCCCCGGCGTCATCGTCGCGATCCTGGTGACCACGGCGGTCGGCGCGATCATCGGCCTCGCCGCCGCCCGGCTCCGCGGCCCGTACCTGGCCGGGCTCACGCTCGCGGTCGCGGTCGTGGTCCCGTCGATCAGCAGCACCTTCGACGGCACCTTCAACAGCGACCAGGGGCTGCCCGTCGCCTTGAACCCGCCGCCCGAGTCGATCCTCGTCGAGCAGTGGCAGGCCTGGGTGTGCTGGATCGCCGCGCTGGTCACGGTTCTCGCGTTGGCGTACCTGACCCGGGGTCGTTTCGGCCGGGACATGCGCGCCGTGCGGGACGACGAGACCGCCGCGAAGCTCGCCGGCATCAGCGTCGCGCGTACCCAGGTCCTCGCGTTCGTGGTCTCGGCGGCCTGCGCCGGGCTGGGCGGCGCCCTGTTCGCGGTGCTGTCGCAAAGCGTGTCGCCCGGCGCCTTCCCGCTCACGCTGTCGCTCTTCCTGCTGATGGCGATCGTGATCGGCGGTCTGGGCCGGCTCGTCGGCGCGCTGATCGGCGCGTTGCTGCTGGTCGCGCTCCCGGCGATCGCGCAGGAGATCGGCCAATCGGCCGGCTCGCAGCGGCTGGAGGGCAACCTCGCGCTCACCTTCTTCGGGGTCGTCCTGGTCGTCGTGATGATCGCGGCGCCCGGCGGCCTCACCTCGATCCGATTGCGCCGTACGAAAACAACGCGAACCCGTAACGAGCTCAAGCAGAAAGGCCGATGATGAAACGCACCGCGTCCGTACTCGCCGTCGTGCTTCTGGCCGCCGGTTGCAGCAACGGGACCAGCAATAGCGGGGGCAGTTCCGGGAACACCCCGGGAGTGACCGACACCGAGATCGTGGTCGGCACGCACATGCCGCTGACCGGCCCGGCCGCCGCCGGATACTCCAAGATCGCGCCGGCCACCAAGGCCTACTTCGACTATGTCAACGCGAACGGCGGCGTGAACGGCCGCAAGATCACCTACAAGATCATGGATGACGGCTACAACCCCGCGAACACCCAGACCGTCGTACGCCAATTGGTATTGCAGGACAAGGTTTTCGCGATTCTGAACGGCCTGGGCACCCCGACGCACACGGGCGTACTCGACTTCCTCAAGACGAACCGCGTGCCGGACCTCTTCGTGGCCAGCGGCAGCCGCAGCTGGAACCAGCCGGAGAAGTATCCGGACACGTTCGGCTTCAACCCGGACTACACGGTCGAGGGCAAGATCCTGGCGTCGTACGTCAAGCAGGAGCACGCCGGCAAGAAGGTCTGCTTCCTCGGGCAGGACGACGACTTCGGACGCGACAGCCTGGCCGGCATCGAGAACATCCTCGGTCCGGTCACGGCCAAGCAGTCGTACGTGACCAGCAACCCGAACGTCGGCCCGCAGATGGGCGCGCTCAAGGCGGCCGGCTGCCAGGTCGTCATGCTCGCGACCGTGCCGGGCTTCACCGCGCTGTCCATCGGCACCGCCGCGAAGATCGGCTTCAAGCCCGCGTTCGTGGTCAGCAACGTCGGCTCCGACCCGACCACGCTGGCCAAGTCGCTCGGCCCGGCGGCCCCGCTGCTCGAGGGCGTGGTGGCGGCGAACTACCTGCCGCTGGCCAACGACACCGCGAACCCGTGGATCCAGCTCTACACCAAGGTCAACACCCAGTACAACAACAACGCCGAGCTGGACAACAACGTCGTGTACGGGATGTCGGTCGGCTACCTGTTCGTGCAGGCGCTGCAGGCCGCCGGCAAGGACCTCACTCGCGACAAGATCATTCAGGCGGTGGAGAAGGGCGGCTTCACCGGTCCCGGCCTGGTGCCGGTGCGCTTCTCCGATAAAGATCATTCCGGGTACGCCGGTGAGCAGCTCACCACCATCAAGGGCGGGCAGGCGGCGTACTTCGGCACGCCGTTCACCACCGACGACGGCGACGGTGCGGTAACCGCGTCCACGGCGGCCCCGGCGGTACCCCCGGCCAACGGGATCCCCGCGTCCTGATCTGGCGAGCGATATGCACCTTGATTAGTGTTTGCACAAGCAATGCAAGAACCGGGCGGACCAGAGGAGTTGGGCGATGTCGGACCAAGTGGCGATCGTGACCGGGGCCAGCAGAGGAATCGGCTTCGCCATCGCCCAACGCTTCGTCGCCGAGGGTTACAAGGTGTGCATCACCGGCCGTAAACCCGAGGCGCTCGAACAGGCCGCCAAGGACCTGGGCGGCCCCTCGGTCGCGCTCGCCGTGGCCGGCAAGGGCGACGACCCGGACCACCGAGCCGCGGTGATCGACACCGTGCTGGGCGAGTTCGGCCCGATCACCACGCTGGTCAACAACATCGGGATCAACCCGGTGTACGGGCCGCTGGGCGAGATGGACCTCGGCGCCGCCCGGAAGATCTTCGAGGTCAACATCATCGGCACCCTCGGCTGGGTGCAGGAGGCGTTACGCGGCGGCCTGTCCGAGGGCGGCTCGATCGTGAACCTGTCGTCGGTCTCGGGTCTCACCGCGTCGCCGGGGATCGCCTTCTACGGCATCACCAAGGCCGCGCTGCTCCACCTCACCAAGGAGCTGGCCGTCGAGCTGGCCCCCAAGGTCCGCGTCAACGCGGTCGCCCCCGGGATCGTCAAGACCCGGTTCGCCTCCGCGCTGTACGAGGGCTACGAGGACGAGGTCGTCGCCACGTACCCGATGGCACGCCTCGGCATCCCGGAGGACGTGTCCGGCGCGGTCCATTTCCTCTGCTCGCCGGACGCGGGCTGGATCACCGGTCAGACCATCGTCATCGACGGCGGGTACACGCTGACCGGGGCTGCGCGGTGAGCAGGGTCGTCGTCACCGGCGCCGGCGGCGGGATCGGCGCGGCCCTGGCCCGCCGGTTCGCCGCCGACGGCGCCGAGGTGATCGTCAACGACCTGGACCCGGCGGCCGCGCAGGCGGTGGCCAGCGACATCGGCGGGCTGGCGGTGCCCGGCGACGCCGCGAACGAGGACGACACCCGGCGACTCGTCGAGACCGCGTGGGCCGAGCTCGGCGGGATCGACCTGTTCTGCGCGAACGCCGGCACCCTCACCGCGGGCGACGAGGCCACCCCGGACGACGACTGGTCGCGGGCCTGGCATGTCAACGTGATGTCGCACGTCTACGTGAGCCGGGCGCTGCTCCCCCGCTGGCTCGACCAGGACACCCCGAAACGCCTGGTCATGACCGTCAGCGCGGCCGGTCTGCTGTCCCTGCTCGGCAGCGCGCCGTACTCGGTCACCAAGCACGCGGCACTGGCGTACGCGGAGTGGTTGCGCGCGACGTACGCGCACCGGGGTTTGATCGTGCAGGCCCTGTGCCCGCAGGGCGTGCGCACCGACATGCTGAACCGGGGCCGCGAGCGGGGCAGCGCCAGCGCCAAGCTGCTCAGCGAGAGCGCGCTGGAGGCCGAGGAGGTCGCCGCGATCGTCGCGAAGGCCCTCGAAGGCGACAGCTTCCTGATCCTGCCGCACGCCGAGGTGGCCGAGTTCTTCCGGCTGCGGGCCGCGGACACCGACCGCTGGCTGGGCGGGATGAACAAGATGCAGCGCACGTTCGAGGCGGGCATCCGGTGAAGGGGCTCGATCTCGAACGCCTACGGGCGTACCTGGGAACCGGGCGCGAGCTGACCGGCAGCATGTTCGCCGGCGGCCGCTCCAATCTCACGTACGCGGTCAGCGACGGCGAGAACCGCTGGGTGCTGCGCCGGCCGCCGCTCGGGCACGTGCTGCCCACAGCGCACGACATGGTGCGCGAGCACCGGGTACTGGAGGCGTTGTCGAAGGCGGGTTTCCCGGCGCCGCATCCGATCCTGCTGTGCACCGACCCGGACGTGATCGGCGCGCCCTTCTACCTGATGGAACACGTCGACGGCACGATCTACCGGGACGTCGACGTGCTGGCGTCGATGGGTCCGGAGGCGATGCACGCTCTGACATTGTCCCTCGTGGACACTCTCGCCGACCTGCACGCGCTCGACCCGGCGGCGATCGGGCTCGCCGACTTCGGGCGTCCGGAGGGCTACAACGCGCGCCAGGTCGCGCGGTGGAAGAAACAGCTCGACGCGTCGCGCGGCCGTGACGTGCCCGGGCTCGACGAGTTGCACGCGCGGCTCGCGGTGCACATCCCGGCGGGCGGGCCGGGCACGGTGGTGCACGGCGACTACCGGCTCGACAATGTGCTCATCGGCGACGGGCTGCGGATCAGCGCGGTGCTGGACTGGGAGATGTCGACGCTGGGTGACCCGCTCAGCGACATCGCGCTCATGATGGTCTACGCGGGCCGGCCGTTGCAGATCCGCGACGGCCGGGCGATCGCCCCGATCGAGATCCCCGGCCATCCGAGCCTGTTCGAGATGGGCGCCCGGTACGGCGAGCGCAGCGGCCGGGACGTCAGCGACCTGCACTGGTACGTGGGCTTCGCCGCATTCAAGCTCGCCGCCATTCTCGAAGGCGTGCATTATCGCTACGTTCACGGCCAGACCGTGGGCGAGGGCTTCGACACGATCGGCGACATGGTGGGCCCGCTGGTCAGGCGCGGCCACGAGGCGCTGGAGGGGTATTGATGGACTTCGGCTTCGATGCCAAGACCGAGGACTACCGTAAGCGGCTGTCCGCGTTCATGGACGAGCACGTCTACCCGGCCGAGGGTGCCGTCGAGGCGTACGGCTGGGAACCGCCGCCGGTGATCGAAGAGCTGAAGGTGATCGCCAAGCGCGAGGGCCTGTGGAATCTCTTCCTGCCCGGGACGCACGGCGCCGGGCTGACGAACCTGCAGTACGCGCCGCTCGCGGAGATCACCGGTCGCAGTCCCACGCTGGCGCCGGCGGCGTTGAACTGCGCGGCGCCGGACACCGGGAACATGGAGGTGCTCGCCGAGTTCGGCTCCGAGTCGCAGCAGCGCCAGTGGCTCGACCCGTTGCTGGACGGCACGATCCGCTCGGCCTTCGCGATGACCGAACCATCCGTCGCCTCGTCGGACGCCACGAACATCGGCACCCGGATCGAGCGCGACGGCGACGACTACGTGATCACCGGGCACAAGTTCTACATCAGCGGCGCGATGAACCCGAACTGCAAGATCTTCATCGTGATGGGCAAGACCGATCCGTCCGCGGCCCGCCACGTGCAGCAGAGCATGATCCTGGTGCCGCGCGACACCCCGGGCCTGACGGTCAAGCGCGGGATGACGGTGTTCGGCTACACCGACGGCGATCACGGTGGCCACGCCGAGATCATTCTTGACTCCGTACGCGTCCCCGTGTCCTCTTTGATCGGCCCGGAGGGCAGCGGGTTCGCCATTTCGCAGGCCCGTCTCGGACCGGGACGCATCCACCACTGCATGCGGCTGATCGGCATGGCCGAACGCGCTCTGGAACTGATGTGCACGCGGGCGCTGTCCCGTTTCTCGTTCGGCAAGTCGCTCGCCGAGCAGGGGGTGGTGCAGGACTGGATCGCCGAGTCGCGGGTGCGCATCGAACAGGCCCGGCTCCTGGTCTTGAAGGCCGCCTGGCTGATGGACACGGTCGGCAACAAGGGCGCGCACACCGAGATCCAAGCCATCAAGATCACGGTGCCGTCGACCGTCGAGTGGATCGTCGACAAGGCCATCCAGACGCACGGCGCGGCCGGGGTCGGCCAGGACACGCCGCTGGCCCGGATCTGGGCGAACACCCGTACGCTGCGGCTGGCCGACGGCCCCGACGAGGTGCACAAACGATCGCTGGCCCGCCGCGAACTGAAACGGTATTCGTCGTGACCGCGTCCCCTTCGCCGCAGCGTGTCGACGGCCGGACCGCACGTTCCGAACGCACCCGCAACGCGATCGTCGACGCCCAGTTGCAGCTCATCCGCGAGGGCGACCTGCGCCCCACCGCGGACCGCATCGCCAAGCAGGCGGGAGTCTCGCTGCGCGCGTTGTGGAGCCACTTCGCCGACATGGAGGCCCTGTTCGCGGCGTCCGGCAAGCGGGTGCTGGAGCTACGAGACGCGGCCCACAAGCAGATCAAGCCGGACCGCCCGCTGGCCGAGCGTATCGACGCGTACTGCGCGCAGCGGGCCCGCCTGCTGGAACAGATTGGCCCGACGGCAAAGGCGGCCGCCATCAAGGAGCCGTTCTCGGAGACGCTGCAGCGGTACCGGAAGCTGCACGTGGCCCGCGTGCGAGACGAGCTGGCAACGCTGTTCGCCCCCGAGATCGACGGCAACGACGAATTGCTGAACGCCTTGACGGCGGTGTCGATGTGGCCGACATGGTCGACGTGGCGCGAGGCGATGGGCATGTCGGTGCCCGCCTCCCGTCGGGCCCTCGTCCGCACCGTGACGGCGCTGCTGGCCACCCCGTAGCGCTCAGATCATCCGACGATCCGCTCACGCGCGGCGATCGCCCCGGCGAGCAGCACCTCGTCCCAGCGCATCTCCGCGTCGGAGTCGCCGAGGTAGATCTCGACCCGCCGGCGAGGCGTGATCAACCCGTCCACCCGGTCGAGCACCGGCCGCGCGTGCGGCCCCATCGTCGCGAACAACCGCAGCACCTTCGGCCCGAGTATGTCGTCGAACAGGAACTTCGGCAGGACCTCCAGGAGTTCGAGGGCTACCGCGGGACCTTCCTGAAGCCATAGCGCCCGAGCCGCTTCCACCACCCCGTTTCCCTGCTCCTGGAAGAAACTCCGCACCTGCTGGCGCTGACGGGCGGTGAGAACGGCGTGCTCGGCGAGCCAGGCCAGCAGTTTCGATCCGAAGCGGCTCTGGCGAAGCTCGGGCGGGAGTTCCGCGAGATCCCGGTCCGACGTGACTTTCACGAGAGCGGACAGCGCAGCCTGCGTCGAAAATTCCCGTAGCGACGGCGCCGCGGCCACGGCGGCCGGCCCGATCCTTCCGAGGACGTGAAACGTCAGGTCGGGCGTGTCGTTCTCGACTTTCCCAAACCTGGCGTGGAGCTCCGGCACCGCGGCGGCCGCGGCCGGTCCGAACGCGGCCAGCACTCGCATCGGCAACTCCGGTTCGGACGAGTCCGCGTGTGCGGCCAGCATCTGACGCGCGGCGGCGACCGGTGCCTGCGGGTCGGCGCCCGCCGCAGCAACAGCGTTAAACGCTTCGACCAGTCGGGGCTCGTCACTGCCGGCGAGCATCAGCCGTACTAGGTACGGCACCGCTCGGTGGTCGCCGACGCAGCCCAGCGCGGTGGTGGCCACCGCGCCGAGATCCGGGTCGTCCATCACCGCCGCGAGATCGGCGGCGGCGAGCCGGGTGGCGGTCAGCGACGCCGCCAGCGCTCGCACCGCCGCCGACCGGACCTCGGAGGGCTCTTCCCGAAGGAGACCGGTCAGCACAGGCGTCAACCGGCCAGGCGCAGCCCGCCATTGCCGCATTGCTCCGACCGCCATCCGGGCACCTTCGAGCCTGACATCCAGGCTCTCTGCCTCGTTCGCCAGCCGCTCCGCCCAGGCGCAGCAGTCCTCCTCCCGGTCGAAGCGGGTCATCGCCCGTGCCCAGTACTGACCCGCCGTCCACCCAAGACGAGAGCCCGGTGCCCCCAAGACACCGACGCATGCGTCAATCTCAGCACGGATCGCGGCGTCCAGTACCGGCCAGGCCGCCGAGTCCCAGCCGAACGTGGCACAGGTTGCCAGCAGCCGGATGGCCGGAACGGAGTCCGATCGCAGACGTTCCAGGATGGCTTGATGCCCGGCCACCTTGTACCAGGGAATACCGTCTACCAGGTTGATCCGGACGCCCGGATCGGCCGAGGCGTCCAAGGCCGCGACGGCCCGATCGGGTTCGGCGGTATTCACCAGTACTGTCGCCGCGATACGCCGCACCTGCGCATCGACGTCGCTCAGGGCCGGCTCGGCGGCATCCGCCATCAGGGGCCAGCCCGGGGGGTGGCCGGGTAGCTGGTCGCTCAACTGGTCCAGCAGCTCGAAAACCGTCCGGCGAGCCGACACTCGGCGATCGGTCGTGAAGGTGAGCAGGCGGCGAGTCAGCGGCCCGTCCCGGTCGGCTCGAACCCAGTAGGAGATATGCGACCGCACATCGCTGTCACGGACTAGGACGTCACCCGAGAGGATGCCCGCTTCCAACCATCCCCAGTCGCCCAGCGGCGACACCAGCACCGGGCCGCTCATGCGCCCTTTCCACACATCACGAACCTGATCTTAATCAATGGCTCGGATCCCGCCTCGCGTCACGGCACCGCGGCTTTGACTTTGTGTTTGGAAGCGGCTTGCCACGGCCTCGGCACGCTGCCCGCCGCCTCTATCGACGTATGTTACATGTGATTAGAGCATGTGCATAGAGAGAGATCCCAGTTAGGACACACGTAGCGTCTGCTCTGTGAATGAGATCCCCGACCACGGCGGTGTACTGCCGGGCGAGCTGATGGGCGCCGCGGAGATCCAACGACGGCTTGGCGTCGGCCGGAATAGGGTTTACCAGCTGACCCGGGATCGTGATTTCCCCGCACCCTTCCAAACACTGATCATGGGATCGGTCTGGCGCAAGCACGACGTCGAAGCCTGGATCACGGAGCACCGCAAGGCTCTGGTCGAGGACCCCGAAGGCCAGTAGCAAAGAGCCCTCCGGGAATGCCGTCCTGATCCCTGTCGTTGTTGTGCCACTGAGCGCGCAGGCGCCGACAATCCGGGGGACGACACGACGATGGCTGCAACGACTCTCCTTCCGTCCGACGCCGACCTGACCGCTCGGGCGCAGGCCGGTGACGGCGATGCGCTGGCGGTTCTGCTCGCGCGGCACGAAGCCGGCATGAAGGCCGTGGCGCTGCGCATCCTGGGCCGCGGCCCGGACGCCGAGGACGCCGTCCAGGACGCGATCCTCATCGCGCTGCGGAAGATCGGGGATGTCCGGGACGGCGTCTCGGTCGGGGCCTGGCTGCGGATGATCGTGCGCAACGAGTGCCGCGCCCGCTTCCGCCCGGCCCGCGAGATTCCGGTGCTGACCGACCCGGACCGGGTGACCGGCGATGCGGGGCCGGAGGCGCTGATCGAGAACCACGCCCTGCGCGACTGGATCTGGGCGGCCATCGAGGGACTGTCGCCGTCGCTCCGCCTGACCGTCATGTTGCGATATTTCAGCAATGTCACGACATATGACCGGATAGCGGCGCTCTGCGACGTGCCGATCGGCACGGTCCGAAGCCGGCTCGCCGCCGCCAAGACGCAGATGGTCGATCTCCTGGCGTCGAACCGCGAGGCCGCCCACGACGACTCGGCCGCGCTGAACGCGGAGCGGCACCGGGACGGAGTCGAACTGCTGGCCGCCGCCCAGCGCGGCGAGTTCGCCGCGGTCGTCGCCGACCGATGGGCACCCGACGTCCGGTTGCAGGGCGGCATGGGTGAGCGCGGCGGACGGGACATGCTGCTCTGGGGGATGGACCGGGATCTGACGGCGGGGATCCACCAGCGGGTCACCAGCACCGTGGCCAGCCGTGACCTGACCATCTGGGACAACGCCATGACGAGCCCGTCCGACGACCCGGATCATTGCCCGCCCGCGGTGACCTGGCTGCTGACCCACGAGCAGGGGCGGGTGCAGAGCCTGCGGCTGTTCTTCCCGGTCCCGCCGCGTCGATACATGGGCGCTCCCGTGGGGTGACGATCGTCACCGGCGCGTGGCGAACTTCTGCCCGGCCTCCTCTCTCTTGACGGCCGTCCTGGTCTGAAGCACGAGAGGGAATACCATCGTGACCACGCGAATGGACCGGCCGCTGTCGGCCGGTCAGCACACCATCGAGATCGACGGAGTGACCCAGCGCTACCACGTCTTCGGCTCCGGGCCGGTCTGCATCGTGCACCCGGGTGGCCCCGGATTCGACTGGGGTTACCTCCGTATGCCGACCGTGGAGCGGTCGCTGACCACCGTGTATGTCGAGCCGATCGGCACCGGAGGGTCGGGTCGGCTGGCAACGCACCCGGACGGCTACACCCGGGAGCACTACACCCGCGCGCTCGACGGCCTCATCGATCACCTCGGGGTCGATCGGCCGCATCTGCTCGGCCACTCCCACGGTGGCTTCGTCGCCCAGTACTACGCCTACACGCGCGACCGGCTAGCCGGAGTGACTCTGTACGAGAGCGCGGCGTCGGTCGGCCCCGAACACTTCGCCGAGGCGAACCGGAACCTGCAGGCGTTCGCGAAGCAGCACGCCGACGATCCGCGGCTGGCCGACGTTGTGGAGGCATGGCAGTCGGTGCCCGCGATCGCCGACGACAACGGTTTCACGACCGCGGCCCAGCGCCTGTTCCCGGTCTACTTCGCCGACTATTGGGACAGGGAGCGCGAGTTCGCCGAGGCCCGGACGGCCGTCCACGGAAGTTACATCTCCGGACTGGACGACTGCCACGCGCCGCAGACCATCGACGACCGCTCGGCTCTAGCCAGCATCACCATCCCGACGTTGGTGGTCGTCGGCCGGCACGACTTCATCTGCGGCCCCCGCGCGGCAGACGAACTGCACGCGGGAATCCCGGGCTCACGGCTAGTCGTGCTGGAGAAGAGCGGCCATTTCGGCCACCTCGAGCAGCCCGACGAGTTCGCCCGCGCGGTCACCGACTTCGTGACCTCAACCCCATAGCTCTTGGAAGCGGCCGCCGTGCCCCAGCGCGCCGGCCGCCGCCGAGCCGACTCTCTCGGTCGATCAACGGAACAGTCCATCCACCAGCTAACTTTCCTGAAAACCAGACTTGATTGATACAGTAAAGTCTAGTTTTCAGGAAAGTTCGCTTTGGTTTGCGGACTTTCCTGAGTCAGGAAAGTCCGATTTTCCGGAAAGTTCGGAGCAGGTTTGTTGTCTGAGCAGGGATTACTTGAGCGGGCCCTGGAGGTAGTCCGCGGGGTCCTGCCTGACTACATGACTGTTGAGCCTCAGGCTGGCGAGACCCGCCGAGAGCGTGATGCGGTGTGGTCATTGAGCGAGCCGGCGAGCGGGGTCACCGATCTGCTCGTCGAGGCGAAGACGCGGCTCCTGCCAAGACAGGCCGCACAGGTGTTCGACGGGCCGGCCACCCGCCGGGCGCTTGACAGCGGGGCGACCTTGCTAGTGGTGGCCCCGTGGTTGAGCCGCCGAACCCAAGAGGTTCTCGAGCGACGCGGCGTCTCCTTCCTCGACCTGGCCGGCAACGTTTCGCTGACGGTGCGACGGCCGACCGTCTTTGTCCGCACACAAGGCTCCGATCGAGATCCATCGCCGCATCCGCAACCGGCACCGACGCTGCGCGGTCCGAAAGCGCGACGCCTCGTTCGCACACTCACCGACTTCCAGCCGCCGTATCGATTGACGGCGTTGGCCGAGTTCAACGAGCTCAGCCTCGGCTACGTCTCGAAACTGATTGACCGGCTGAACGACGAGGCGATACTCGACCGCCCCGGTCGCGGTGAGGTAGAGCGCGTGGACTGGCCAACCTTGCTGATGGCGGCAGCGCAGGAGTACACGCCGTGGAGCGGCCGGTCGGCGTGGACGTTCGTGTCTCCGTCAGGCGCTGCAAAGTTGTACGAACGGCTGACTGACCCCGGTGCTCCCGAGACGCTCGTTACAGCGTCCTTCGCCGCGCGGATCATCGCGCCGATCTCGGGCGCGGCGCAGCTGGTCCTCTACTGCGACGACCCGGATGCCATGCGCACATTCGGGCGTCTCGTGCCCTCAAACCAGGGTGCCGACGTGGTCTTGATCCGCCCCGATGACCGCTGGGTGAGACAAGGAGCCCGCACTGTGGACGGGGTGAAGCACGTCGCTCCCAGTCAGCTGGTACTGGATTGTGCGAACGGCCCAGGACGTGTGCCGGAGCAAGGCCGCGCCGTGGTGGAATGGATGCGAGGGCACGAAGATCATTGGCGAAATCCAATGTTGACCGGTTAGCTCGTTCGCTATCATCTCGCGATGGTTTTCGCCGTCGATGTCGAATACGTCGCTGCCCGCCGGGCACTGTTGGACGCATTATTCGCGCTTGAGAAGCACCCCAGCCCCATCGTCCTCATCGGAGCCCAAGCCGTATACCTCCGAACCGGAACCGCAGAGTTCGACATCTCCGTTGATCCGAGCACGACGGACGCTGACCTCGCACTGAATCCGGCGGTCCTCGGCGCCGATCCGCAGCTGGAAGACGTCATGGCGGCGGCAGGCTTCGCCCGGACCACGTGCCAGCCCGGAGCATGGCTCACCAATATCCGGCTGGCCGATGGCATTTCTCGGACTGTCGAAGTCGATCTCATGGTGCCGGAGGCGCTCGCCGGTCCGGGGAGCCGCGCGGCTCGGCTCCCTGACCAGGCAAAGCACGTGGCCCGCCGAGGTCGCGGACTGGAAGCCGCAATGATTGACAACAACCCTATGGTGATCACAAGCTACGAGGAATCTGACGTCCGAGTGGTCGAGGTCGCCGTCGCAGGAACCGCGGCGTTGCTCATCGCCAAGGCGCACAAACTGTACGAACGCATCAAAGCGGAGACCGTCGAACGCAGACCGACCGACCGGGTAAGGCCCAAAGATGCCGGCGATGTCTTTCGGCTGGCGGTCCAAGCCGAACCACCAGATATCATCGGCGGGCGCCTTCGTAAACTGGCGCAAGACGACATGGCCGCCGAAGCAGTGGTAGACGGAATTGGCTACCTCGAAGAACTATTCGCACGGCGACGGACGCGTGGCGTAGGGCTGGCCATCAAAGCACTCAGTACCGGCGGCGGCGTCCCGGCAGAACGCATCGAGGTGCTCCTGCCCAATTACATCAACGAACTGCTCGCCGCCTTTCGTAGCACCGCCTGACAACAGGCGGAACGGCCTGCCGGTATCAAGGAGTGGATTCGGACCACCCAAGGCATCGAGGGCGAGTAGAGAGGTCCGACGGTGACACGGCGACCGCACGCGGGCTGGCGTTTCGTAGGCGGATGCCGCTGAAGGCGAGCGTGCTCCCCCGGACCTCGTCCCAGAACGGCCACAGGTTGTCCAGCAGGCGCAGCTGGATGCCCGCCCGCGCGTGGCACTCGATCAAGTTGCCCACCGGTGACGGCGCGGCCAGTGGCACCACCGGCGAGGTCGCCACCTGGGCATAAGGCTCGGTGTACAGGGACGCGATCGGGCGGAACTGGTCGGCCGCGAAACGGTACGCGTACAGCGTGGTCGTCCGCATCGCCTCCCACCACGCGTACTCGATGGCGTGGACCCGCTCGCCGCAACCGGCGCCGACGATGCGGTCACGGTCTACATCGGACGTCGACGGGCCGGCCCAGGCCATGGCGCGCGGGCACTGCCGGGGAAACCAATAGCTCGGCGCCTGCGAGGCATCCACCGCCCAGACGTACGCCTCCGGTTGGCTCGACGTCGCGGCCACGTGCGGCTCGAAGCGCGTGATCGTCGGGTCCTCGGAGAAGTGCAGCACCTCGCCCGGCGCCGGCCTCACCAGAGGACCACGGAACGGGCGCCCTCGCCGCGGGCCATCTGCTCGAACGCCAGCGGCACGTCGGAAAGCTTGATGCGGTCGGTGATCAGGTAGTCCAGTTTGAGGACGCCCGACATGACGTCCGACGCGAGCGAAGGGATCGCCACGTCCTGGTCGGCCTGGCCGTACACCGATGAGCGCAGCGTGCGCGACGAGGAGAAGATGTCGAGGGCCGACAGCGAGACCAGGTCGTCGTTCGCGCCCATGCCGACCACCGTCACCTTGCCGCCGCGACGGGTGGCCCGCCACGCGGCGCGGATCGTCTGCGAACGGCCCACGCACTCGAAGGCGTGGTCGGCGCCGCGACCCGACGTACGGGATCGGATCTCTTTGGACAGAGTGTCGGACGAGACCACGAAGTCGGTGGCGCCGGCCGCCAAGGCCAGGTCTGCCTTCGCCGACGAGACGTCGACGGCGATCACGTCGGAGGCGCCTGCCGCCCGTGCGGCCGCCACCACCGACAAGCCCACCCCGCCCAGGCCGATCACCACGACCGATTCACCCGCGGCCACCTGGGCCGTGTTGCGGACCGCGCCGGTACCGGTCAGCACACCGCAACTGAGCAGCGCCGCGACATCCGCGCCGAGCGACTGCGGCACCCGGATGACCGCGTTCTCGGGGGCGACCACCTGGTCGGCGAACGCGCCGAGGCCCAACGCCACCTGCACCGGTACGCCGTCGAGCGTCACCCCGTTCGCCAGCGAGGCCGCGCCGGACGACGTCGAGCACAGCCACGGCTCGCCCTGCCGGCAGAACCAGCACGTGCGGCACGGCGGCTGCCAGTTGAGGACCACGAGGTCGCCGACCGCGGCGCGGGTGACGTGCTCGCCGGCCTCGACCACCTCGCCGGCCGCCTCGTGCCCGAGCACCAGCGGATATGCCGGCCGGATCGTCCCGTTCACCATGGACAGGTCGGAGTGGCAGACGCCGGCCGCCCGGATCCGCACCCGGACCCGACCTCGCCCGATCTCGGGGAGCCGTAACTCGGCCACCGACGGCCGCGCGCCGGGCTCGCGGACCACCACGCCGTTGAAGTATGCCGTCATCGCTGAATCGCCTTTACCTGCTGGAATTCGGCCAGGCCGTGCGAACCCAGCTCGCGTCCGATGCCGGACTGCTTGTAGCCGCCGAACGGTGCCAGCGGGTTGAACGCGCCGCCGTTGACGTCGACCGCGCCGGTTCGGAGGCGCCGGGCCACGGCCAACGCCCGTTCGTCGCTGCCCCACACGCCGCCGGCCAGCCCGTACCGGGAATTGTTGGCGATGTCGACGGCCTCGTCGTCGCTGCCGAACGGGATGATCGACAGCACCGGCCCGAAGATCTCTTCTTGGGCGAGTTCGCTGGACGGGTCGACATCGGCGAAGACGGTCGGAGCAACGAAATGCCCGACGGCCGGCACCGGTGCGTCCGGTCCGCCGGTGACCAACCGCGCCGTCGCGCGCTCGACAAAACCAAGAACTCGCGCACGCTGGGCGGCGGAGACAACCGGGCCCAGCCTGGTGGACTCGTCGAACGGATCACCCAACGAGTAGCCCGCGGCGGTCTTGGCGGCCAGCGCGACCGCCTCGTCGTACAAATCGTGGTGTACGAGCATGCGGGTCCACGCCGTACACGTCTGGCCGGAGTTGAGCAGCGCGTTGCCAACACCGATCTTCACGGCCTTGGTGACGTCGGCGTCAGAGAGGATCACGTTGGCCGACTTGCCACCGAGCTCGAGCGACACCCGGGCGATGCGGTCGGCCGCGGCGTGCGAGATGAAACGGCCCGTCGCGGTGGAACCGGTGAACGAGACCATGTCGACGTCGGGGTGCCCGGCGAGCGCCGCGCCGACCACCGGGCCGGTGCCGGTGACCAGGTTGAACACGCCCGCCGGCAGGCCGGCCTCGTCGGCCGCCTCGGCCAGCAGGTACGCCACCAGCGGGGTCAGCTCACTGGGCTTGAGCACGACCGTGCAGCCGGCCGCGAGCGCCGCCGCCACCTTGGCCATGACCTGCTGCAACGGATAGTTCCACGGGGTGATCGCGCCGACCACGCCGACCGGTTCGTGCACGACCAGCGAATTTCCCACGGTTTCCGCGGGCGCCGGGCGAGCGGCGAGATCGGCGTACGACCGGAGGACCGCAAGTGGAAGGCCGGTCTGGACCCTCGACGCGATCTTGAGGGGTGCGCCCATCTCGAGCCCGATGGTGCGGGCGATCTTCTCGGCACGGGTGGACAGGCAGCCATGTAATCGGTCGAGGAAGCCGGCACGCGAAACCATCGGCAGGCCGGCCCAGCCGTCGAAGGCGGCACGAGCCGCGGCGACAGCGCGATCGACGTCGGTCGCCGTGCCGGACGGCACCCTCGCGATCTCCTCCTCGGTCGCCGGATTTTCCACGGGGATGGTGTCGGTGGAGGCGGGGGCGACCCACTTGCCGCCGATATAGAGATGCGAGGTCATCGGTGAGTCCCTACCTCCAGGCCGTTGATCAGCAGGTCCAGTCCGAGCGCGAAGGCGCCCTCATCCACCGCTACATGATGCGCCGCGAGGCGGTGCGCGCGATGCAGGTGTGGATAACGTTCGTAGAGCGACGGGTCGATGTGGAAACCGAGCGCGAACGACCCGAGGGCGGATCCGGTGACCAGATAGCGCATCAGGGCACCGATGTGGGTGGCGCGGGCCGGGCTGAAACCGGCGTCGATGAGCGCGCCGTAGACGGTGTCGGCCATCGCGAGCGCGAACGGCCGTCGACCGGGCCCCTGCGCCAGCACCGGAACGACGTTCGGATGCGCGACGAGCACGGCATGGTACGACAGCGCCCACCGGCGCAGTGCCTCCGGCCATGGGAAAGCCCCGAACGCGGACACGTCGACCTGTTCGATGACCGAGTCGGCAACCGCGTCCACAATGTCGGCTTTAGTGGCAAAATGATTATATAAAGACGGCCCTTGTACGCCCAACTCGGTGGCAAGCCGGCGCACCGAGAGCGCTTCCAGCCCTTCCTCGTCGACCAGCTCAGCGGCCGCATCGACGATCCGCTGCCGGGTCAGAAGCGCCTGTCTGGGGCGAGCCATGGATTCCCCTAAATACTGGACCGGCAAAACTTACGCCGCTAGTTTAAGCCCATGGACTTCTCGCTCACCGACGAGGAACGTGCGATTCGCGATACCGCCCGGCAATTCATCACTCGCGAGGTCATGCCGCTGGAGCAGGAGGCTCTGCTGCGCGAGCGCCGCCAGGAGCCCGGCCTGGAGCGCGGCGTTCTGCGCGAGCTTCAGCTCAAGGCCAAGAAATTCGGCTTCTGGGGTCTGTCCACCCCGGAGGAGTACGGCGGGATGAACCTGCCCGCCGTCCTGCAGTCGCTGATCTGGACCGAGGTGGGCCGCACCTTCATCCAGTTCCGGTTCGGCGGCGAGGCGGACAACATCCTGTACTACGCCAACGAGGAGCAGAAGAAGGAGTATCTGCTGCCCACCATCGAGGGCGAGCGGATCTCCTGCTTCGCGATCACCGAGCCGGGCGCCGGGTCGGACGCCGCGAACATCAAGCTGCGCGCCCGCCGCGACGGCGACGACTGGGTCCTCACCGGCGAGAAGACGTTCATCACCAACGGCAACGACGCCGACTTCGCGATGGTCGTCGCGGTCACCGACCCGGAGAAGGGTGTGCGCGGCGGCGGCACCACGGCGTTCCTGGTCGACCGGTCGATGGGCTGGCGCAGCGAGTTCATCCAGACGATGGGCGAGGGCGGTCCGGCCGCGCTCGTCTTCGACGACGTCCGGGTGCCGCACCGCAACGTGCTCGGCGAGATCGGCAAGGGCTTCCAGCTGGGCATGGAGTGGATCGGCAAGGGCCGATACATCATTCCGTCGACCGCGCTGGGCATCGCCGAGCGGGCCTTGGGCATGGCGGTCGAGTACGCGAACACGCGCGAGACGTTCGGCAAGAAGATCGGCGAGAACCAGGCGATCCAGTGGATGCTCGCGGACTCCGAGGTCGAGCTGGAGGCGGCGCGATGGCTGATCCTCAAGGCCGCCTGGACGGTTGACCAGGGCTGGGACCCGCGGCACGCGTCGTCGATGGCCAAGCTGTACGGGGCCGCGATGGTCAACGACGTGGTCGACCGGGTGATGCAGATCCACGGCGGGATGGGGTACACGCGGGAACTCCCCATCGAACGGTGGTACCGCCAGGTCCGACTGATGCGTATCTATGAAGGTACCGACGAGATGCAGCGGTTGATCATCTCGCGGGATTTGCTGCGGGGGTACACGAAGATCGGAGGGCATTTAGCATGACGATGTTGTCGCTGGCCACCGTCCTGGCCGAGGCGGCTCGAAAATTTCCCGACAAGATCGCCGTGATCGACACCGCGACCACCGAGCGGATCACCTACCGCGACTTATGGACGCAGACCCTGTCCTACGCGGCCGGCCTGCGTGAACTGGGCATCGGCCGCGGCGACACGGTGGCCATCCAGATCCCCAACCTCGCGGACTTCCCCCGCGTCTACTACGCCGCGCTGGCGGTCGGCGCCACCATCGTGCCGATGCACCTGCTGCTCACCCCGGAGGAGAACGCCTACATCCTGCGGGACAGCCAGGCGAAACTGCTGGTCGCGCATGCCAGCCAGCTCGCCGCGGCCACCGCCGCCGGAAAGCTCGCGGACGTCGACGTGGTCTCGGTCGGGCCGGACGCGGGCGTGCGCCGGCTCGAGGACGCCGCTGCGGGTGTCGCGCCGCTACGGACGTACGAAAGCACTGAGGCCGAGGACGTCGCGGTGGTGTTCTACACCAGCGGGACCACCGGCAAGCCGAAGGGCGCTCTGCTCACCCACCTCAACCTGGTGATGAACACGGTGGTGAACGTCTTCGACGTGCACGAGCTGTTCGACGACGACGTGGTGATGGGCTGCCTGCCGCTGTTCCACACGTTCGGCCAGACGGTCGGCATGAACGGCACGTTCCGGCTGGGCGGCACCATCGTCTTGCAGGCCCGATTCACCGGCGAGGCCGCGATCGACATCATGGTCCGGGAGAAGGTGACGATCTTCCACGGCGTCCCGACCATGTACATCGGATTGCTGGAGGCCGCTTCGAAGGCGGATCGCCTCCCCGACCTGCGGCTGTGCATCTCCGGCGGCGCCGCGCTGCCGGTCGCCGTGCTGGAGAAGTTCCGCGAGGTCTTCCACGCCACGGTCTACGAGGGGTACGGCCTGTCCGAGACCTCGCCGACCGCGACCACCAACCAGCCCGCGTTCGGCACCCGGGCCGGCACCATCGGGCACCCGATCTGGGGCGTCGACGTGGAGATCGCGCGCCCGGAGATCGACGACCGGATCGAGCTGATGGACGACGGCGAGCTCGGCGAGATCGTGATCCGCGGGCACAACGTCTTCGCCGGATATCTGAACAACGACGAGGCGACGTCGCTCGCGCTGGTCGACGGGTGGTTCCGCACCGGCGACCTGGGCACCCGCGACGCGGCGGGATTCATCACCATCGTCGACCGCAAGAAGGACCTGGTCATCCGGGGTGGCTTCAACGTCTACCCGCGTGAGGTCGAGGAGGCGCTGGCGCGGCATCCGGCCGTGCTGCAGGTCGCGGTGATCGGCATCCCGGACGCGGTGCACGGCGAGGAGATCTGCGCGGTCATCGTGCCGGACCCGGGCGGCATCACGGCCGACGAGCTCATCGAATGGTCGAAGGAGAAGCTCGGCCGGCACAAGTACCCGCGCCAGGTGCGTTTCGTGGAGTCGCTGCCGCTGGGGCCCAGCCACAAGGTGCTCAAACGCGAGCTGCGCAAGACCTATTCACAGTAGGGCGGGCAGTTCGGCGACGATCGGTTTGTCCGCGGGCAGCCACGGGACGCTGTCCAGCTCGTCCGCGGACAACCAGCGCATGGCCGAATGCTCCAGCGCCTGCGGGACGTCACCCTCCAGCAGCCGTACGGCGTACACGCGCAACACCGCGCGACCGTGCGCCAACGGAACGTCCGGTCCGACCCGCTCGCCGACCGCGACCCGGACGCCGAGCTCCTCGAAGCACTCACGGGCCAGCGCCTGCTGATCGGTCTCGCCCGCCTCGACCTTGCCGCCGGGAAACTCCCAGCGGCCGGCCACCTCGGGCGGTGACGCCCGTTCGCACGCGAGCACACGACCGTCTGTGATGATGACCGCAGCCACGATCACCTTGCGTGACTGAACGGTTTTAACTTGTTGCTCCCCCGCCATGGGATGAGAGCTTTCCACAAAATCTTGCCGTTCAGGTTGCCCGAGGCGTCCCGATCGTCACGCAAACACGTATATGTGGGCGTGGACATGATTGCGACTGAAGGCAAGACTGTGGGCACCGACCATGACGACACGGCGACAGTTTGGCCACAAGCCGGCAACGACGCCTGGAGGGTGCGGAGATGCGGGCCAGAAGAAGGCGGGTAGACCGCTCCGACTACCTGTCCGACGCGTTAGCGCTGTTGAGCGGGTGGACGCAGGACGGTGTCCAGTTGAAGCGCGAACTCGCGTGCGACGAGAGTCAGCATGCCGCATTGACCGAGCGGATCAAGGTGGCGGCGGACACACTTCACATTCGCCCGCTTATCCGGCGCCAGGACGGTCACACTCAGATCCTGCTAGGCGATCGTGACGCCGAGGCGATCACGGACGGTGAGGTAACGCTTGCCGCACGCATCGAGGACTTCTACCGGACGGTGACCGCCGCGCAATAGCGGACGATCGCTACGCTCTGGCCATGGCTGACGCTATCTACGACAACAAGGGCCAGTTCGAGCAGGTCCAGAGCGGCTTACTGGACGGCGAGGAGATCATCGCCGTCTACGACGCGATCGGTGCCGGCACCGGCTTCATCGGGCTGACCAACCGGCGCATCATCATTCAGGACAAGTCCTTCGTCGGGAAGCGCATCGCGATCACGAGCATCCCGTACTCGAAGGTCAGCAGCGTCAGCGTGGTCAGCAACAAGAGCTGGGCCGGCCAGTTCTTCTCCAGCGGCACCATCGCCATCATGGTGGGCCAGCACAGCTACGAGGTCGAGTTCCGCGGTACCGAGAAGACCCACCACGTGCACAACGTGATCCTGCACTACGCCGGCTGAAGGAGCCTGGTGGGCAGCGGTGTCTCGCGTACCGAGCCGTCCGCTGCCCTTTTCAGCTCGTAACCCCGGGGTCCGGCCCGGTCCGCGACGACTTCCGCGAGGGTCGTGCCCCGATACACCAGCCCGGCGCCGTCGTCGGTCGCGTATCCGTCGCCCAGCGTGCCGTCGCCGATGAACTCGTGCATCTTGGGCCGCCGCAGCTCTTCGCCGTCGTAGTGCACGCCGTTGCTGTAGGGCAGCCAGCCCAGCCCGTCGGTGAAGGCGCGCAGGTCCGATCCGAAGCTGTCGGTGCTGCCGCCCTGATGCCAGCAGATCGAGCCGGCCGAGACGCCGCCGAGCACCACACCCGACTGCCACGCCTCGTGCAGGATCTCGTCGAGCCCGTGCACCCGCCAGACGGCGACCAGGTTGGCCACGCTCCCGCCGTCGACCCAGATGATGTCCTGGCTGAGCAGGTGGCCACGGACGTCGGCGTGGTTCGGCATCGGGAACAGCTGCAGGTGCGTCGCGCTGAACTCGGTCCCGGCGAACCCCGCATAGTGCAGCGCGATCCGCTCGGCCTGGTCACCCATGGCCTGGGTCAGAAAACAGATCTTCGGCGTACGCGTCCCGGCCAGTTCCGCAGCGAACCGATGGATCTTGCCGGGTCGCCGGTCGCCGTCGGGTCCGCGCTCGAAACCCGCGCTGGTGGCCAGAATCGTGGGAGCTTCAGCAGTCACCGGGCGTTCCTCCGAGCCTCGATCAACACCCGACGAGCGTACGAGACGAACTTGCCTTTGTCGTTGATCTCGTGGTGCACCGCACGCAGCCGATCGCGATACTTCCCGATCTCGAAGCCGGGCACCGTCCACACCACCTTGCGCAGGAAATGCGCGACCGCGCCGACGTCGTAGAACTCGGCGCGCAGGCTCTCCGAACGCACCTCGAGAACCTCCAGACCGGCGGCCTCGGCGGCTTCGCCCGGATGCTGCCGCTCGGGCGCCGGCAGCGGGCCCATCATCGCCTCGGCCAGCTCGCGATTGGTGCCCGCGCCGATCTGCTGGGACAGGAAGACGCCGCCCGGCCGCAGCACCCGGGCGATCTCCGGCCACGGCGTGTCCACCGGATGCCGGCTCGTGACCAGGTCGAACGTGCCGTCGCGGAACGGGATCCGGTCCGAGTGGATCACGCGGCCGCCGAACGGGGCCAGGGTGCGTGCGGCGACCCCGACATTCGGTGGCCAGGCCTCCACCGCCACCAGCATCGAGGGGCGTGCGGTTCCCAGCGCGTACGCCATCACCTCGCCCCCGCCGGTCTGCACGTCCAGGGCGGCAGTGGCCCTGGTCAGCCGATCGGCGACCCGGTCGGCGTAGCCCCAGGACGGCCGTTCCTCGGTGGCGCGCCCGGCGAACCAGGAGAAATCCCAGCCCTCGAGCGGCACGGCTTCGGCCTCGGCAAGCAGCGCATCGAAATCATTCACTCCGGCATTGTGCTGCCGATCTTGCCGCGGCTCAGCCCCTTTTTGCGCTCAGCAGGTCACGCCGGACATGCCGTCCAGGGTTTCCGGGTTGAGGAGTTCGACGTCGCGGTCCAGCACCACGACCGAACCGCCCAGTTGCAGGGCGCTCTCGTCCCGCGCGTTCCGCTCGCAGATCTTGCGGCCGAACGGCATGCAGACCCGGAATTCGCATCGCCGGTCGTGGTTCATGTCGCCGCCCCGGCGCGCCGACCCGTACGCGACGACGCGATGTTGCGGCTCGCGGGTGACCGTCGTGTCGAGCAGCTTCCGGTCGACCTGCTTGCCGTCGACGAGGGTGACCAGATACCGCAGCGTCTGCACCCCCGGTACGCCCTGGGTCTGCACCTGCTTCGTGCCGCGCGGCAGCGAAGGGTCGCGCACCAGGCGAGTCCGGAACGGGATCTCGTTCGTCTCCACGTCGGTGCGGGTCGTGGTGACCGGAGCCTTTGGTGCGGGGGCCTTCTTCGTCGCTGCCGAGTCCGAATTCGTCAGGCTCGAGGCCGCGACCGGCGATCGTGGATCTCGGGTGCTGGTGCGGTCGGCCTTCTCGTTCGCGGCCGTGCGCCGCACCTCGTCGTCGCTGGTCCGAGGCGCCATCACGGGTGGCGGCGCGGCCGGTGCCGGACCCCCGGCGGCCTCCCGGGGCGCGGCCTGGGCCGGTTGCCCGACGGCGGTGACGATCTGCGGCGGTGTGTCCTTGTGGTCCGTGGTGAGCGCGGCGATACCGGCCGCCCCACCGCCGATCGCGATCAGCAGCGCACTGGTGCCGGTCGCCATCCGTACGCCGAACGGCAGCCGGGCCCACCAAGACTTTCGTGGCATTTCGAGCAGTTGCTGCCAAGAGTCACTAGTTGTCTGGTTTTGCACCAGAGCATTGTGCAGCACGAGGCCCGGGATTCCACGATCCCGGGCCTCGTGGCTCTGGTTTTTGCGTTATGCCAGGACCGGCTCGCGCAGGTGCGACAGCGCGTCGCTCCACAGCACGACCTGGTCCAGCACGGTGTTGAGGGTCTGCTCGTGCCGCTCGGTCGGCTGGAAGACGCTGTAGTTCTCGAAGTCGGAGCCGAGGTACAGCGCGAGCTGCGTCCGGACGTCCGCCATCATCAGCTCACCGGCCATGAGGCGCAGGTGCTCGACCGCGCGGGTGCCACCGTGACCGCCGTAGCTCACGAAGCCGAGCGCCTTGTTGTTCCACTCCTTGAAGAGGAAGTCGATGGCGTTCTTCAGGGCACCCGAGGTGGAGTGGTTGTACTCCGGGGTGACGAAGACGAAGCCGTCGAACTCGGCGACCTTGTCGGCCCACGCGAACGTGTGGTCCTGGCTGTACTGGTTGGCCGCCGGCGGGACGACCTCGTCGAGGTGCGGCAGCTTGTAGTCGAGGAGATCCACTAACTCGTACTCGGCGTCGGTGCGCTTCGAGGCGACGTCGTAGACCCACTTCGCGACCTGCTCGCCGTTACGGCCCGGCCGGGTGCTGCCAAGGATGATGCCGATCTTGGTCATGGGGAACCTTCCTGGCTTGATCATGTTACTTGCTTCGTCAAGCAAATGTTGCGTGGGCAAGGATATAGAATCGATGTCATGTCGGCCACAGCAGCCCTTCCTGCCGGGCTCACGCCTCTTTCCACCGAGGAAGAGGCCCTGATGCGTGCGTTCGGCCGGATGATGCAGGTGCTACCGAAAGCCCTGAATGCCGACCTCGAGCGCGATCAGCGGATGTCCGCTAGCGAATACACCGCATTGCGCCACCTGTCCGAGTCGAGTTCCGGGATGCTCCGCATGAGCGAGCTCGCCCAGGCCTGCGACATGTCACTCAGCGGCATGACCCGCCTCACCGCCAAGCTCGAATCTCTCGGGTACGTCACGCGTATCAAGTGCCAGGACGACGCGCGCGGGTGGAACGCCGTCCTGACCGACGCCGGCCTCGCCCGCCTCGAGCAGGCCTGGCCGGCACATCTGGCGAGTGTCCGCCGCCGCATCTTCGACCACCTCGAGGGAATCGACCTGGCGAAGCTCGCGGCCGCACTCGACAGCATGGCCAACCAGCCCTAACTGCTTCAACTTTGAAAGTATTCCGCTCCCCGTTGCCCGGCTTGACGTATTCCCTTATGGGTATACGATGGTCGCATGGCACGAGCAGCGACGACGACGGACGCGTTCAACGCGGTGGCCGAGCCCCGGCGGCGGCAGATCCTCGATCTGCTGGCGCAGCGCGAACGCCCGGTCAACGAGTTGGTCGACCTGCTCGGTCTCGCCCAGCCCCAGGTCTCCAAGCACCTGCGCGTCCTGCGCGAGGTCGACCTGGTGCACGTTCGCGACGCGGGGAGGCAACGGATGTACCGGCTGAACCCCGAACCGCTGCGATCGATCCACGACTGGCTCGGCAAGTACGAGCGGATGTGGAACGAGCGGTTCGACGCGATGGACACCGTTCTGGAAGAGCTCAAGGAGGAGGAAGATCATGACGACTAGTTCCGGCTCCGCCGTTGTCACGCTGCCGGCCGACACCCAGATCCTGGTCACCCGCGAGTTCGACGCACCACGGCGGCTGGTCTGGCGCGCCTACACCGAGCCCGAGCTGATCAAGCGCTGGTGGGCGGGCCTGCGCGGCAACGTCACGAGCGTCGAGGTCGACCTGCGGGTGGGCGGCCGCTGGCGCTACGTGATGCAGGCCAACGGCGGCTTCGAGGTGGCCTTCCACGGGGAGTACCGCGAGATCGCGGCGCCCGAGCGCCTGGTCAACACCGAGGCGTACGAGGGAATCCCGGAGCCGGACGCCAACGCCGCGCTGGTCACGATGACGCTCGTGGAGAAGGAGGAGCGCACCTTCATGGAGGTCCTGATCGAGACCAGGGACAAGGACGGTCGCGACGCCATCATCAACTCCGGCATGGAAAGCGGCATGCAGGAGTCCTACGACGCATTGGAGCAGGTGGCCGCCACCCTGAAATAAACGCGTTTCGGGGGAGAGCGCCGCGCGCCCGTGCGCGGCGCTCTTCGCGTCATCCACAAGCGACGCCGTCCGAATCCACCCGGCGGATCAGCCGGGCGTGGCCGGAGCCTGCGCGGGCATCTCCGTCGAGGACGCGCTCGCGAAGAAGAGCACCCCCGCGCAGAGAGCCAGCAGCACGACGGCCACCCCGATCGCGATGATCACGGGCAGGTGCGATCTCGGCTTGGCGTCGGTGGGCGCGTGCGGCACGGGCGGGTAGGTCGTCGAGGCGTACCGGGAAGGCTCCGCGTCCTCCGCGGCTGCCCGCGCGATCACCGACGGCTCGCCCAAGCGGTCGAGGATCTCGCGCACCTGCGCCTCGGTCTCCACCGTCAGCTCGGAGCGGCCGCTGTCGATGTGCTCCTGGAGGTCGCGGAGCAGCTCGTCGCGCTGCTCGGCCGGCAGCCCCGCGGTGGCCCGGGAGACCCGCGACAGATAGTCGGCGACCAGGACGTCGTTGTGCTCGGTCATCATCACTGCTCCGTTCCCAAGATGCGGTCGACCCCGGCGCGGAAAGCCGTCCACTGTGCCCGGAACTGCTCAAGCGCCAGCTCACCGTCGGACGTCAACGTGTAATAGCGCCGCGGCGGCCCACTCGGCGACTCGCGCCAGCTCGTCCCGATGCGCCCGGCCCGGCGGAGGCGGGAGAGCAGCGGATACATCGCGCCCTCGCTGGTGGTGAGGCCAAGCTCGGAGCTGACCCGGCGCACCAGCTCCACCGAATACATCTCTTCCTTGGCCAGCAGGCCGAGCACGCAGTACTCCAGGGTGCCCCGGAGCAGCGCGGTCGTCGACGACTCTTCACTCACCCACGCATGGTACCTTGCACCGCAAGGGAATGATCACCCGATTCGCTTCCGCTTCGGCGGGCCGAACTCGTGAACGACGAAGAAGCCGACGCGGCGATCACGCGCGTGCTGATGTATCACGTTCCGATGCGAGTCGAATCGGCTGGCCTTGGCTGCCGCGGACAGGTTGGCGCTGTCGAGGCAGTGCACGCACCCTCCGTGGTGCTCGAGAAGCTGGCGAACAGCAGGCTGCGTGCAGATTCGCTCGTCCTGCGTCAGGAGCGACCAACTCAGGCGGCGACGCGGATAAGGGCTTCGACTTGCTCAATGCTCAGTCCGTATTCGCCGGCAACCGTTTCCGGACTCTCGCCGCCCCGCCACATGCCGAGCACCGCGTCCACCGTTACCTTCGCCTGTTCCACAATGGGTGCTCCCCACGCGAAACGTGGATCAATGACCACTCGAGCGACGGCGGGATCGTAGCGCCGCAGCACGAGGCGTTGGGCGAATCCGTCACTGTCCCAGCTCACGTATTTCAGGTAGTCCTCGACGACGCCACGGATCGGGATCTGCCGATCCTGTGCGCGGGCGAGCTCGTCACTGTCCAGGTAATGGATAAACACATCGATGCCGTCGGTAGCAATCCGACGCGTGGCCAGTCCATACTCGGTGCCGAACTCGGCACGCACTTCGGCCGCCGCCTCGGCAATCGCGCGCGGAGACAACTCCAGGTCGCGGAGCGCTCGTAGCACGTACGCCTCGACGAGTGCGATGAACGGCACCGACGGCCGGCCCCGTTTCGGTGGCCCCACGCTGTGCACGAGTGCCGGTCGGCCGTCCTCCGGGCGGAGCCAACGCCTCATCGTCCGCTCAGGGATCTGCAGGTGGGTGGCCGCCTCATACGGCGTAAGCAGCGGAACAGTGAACTTGTTGACCATGTCCCCTCCTTGCCGCCACGAACCTCGATCGAACTCTTAGCAGACTAACCAATCACGAAACGTCGCGGGCCGTACCGCTGACGTTGATCAGCCGATGGCGTAACCGGCGCCGCCGCGCACGCAGGGTTCGATCTCGCCGCCGGGTTGCTCGGACCACGAACGGTCAGGCGCCGGCGCCGGCCTCGAAGTCGAGCAGCCAGCGTTTGACCGGCAAGCCCCAGCGGTAGCCGCCCAGCGAACCGTCCAAACGCAACACTCGGTGGCACGGGGTGAAGAACGCGACCGGGTTGCGGGCGCATGCCGCGGCTGCTGCTCGGATCGCTGCGGGGCGGCCGGCCAAGCGGGCGAACTCTGAATATGTCACGGGGGCGCCGGGCTTGATGTCGCGCATCACCTGCCACGCGTGGGCCATGAACTCGCCGCCGGTCTTCTGCTCGACCTCGACGGTGTCGATTGCGGACTTGTCGCCGTCGAAATAGGCGGTGATGGTCTCGGCGATCGTGCCGCCGTCGTCCACCTCCCGTGCCTCGCCGGAAAGGTCGGGATGGATCAGCGGCAGCAACTCGTCGACCTCGGTGGTGAAACCGGCGGCGCGCACGGCGTCCGCGGAGCTCGTCACGAAGGTGAACGGGCCGGCGGGGGTGTCCATCGTGTGGTACTTCAGCATTTCGTCCTCCAGGGGTTCAGGTACACAGATTGGCCTCTTGGCGCCGCTCGCGGGAAAGTTTCTGCCAGCCTGTGGATAACTCGGGATACGCGCAGGTCAGGACGCTCGCCATAAGCGGATCAGCGCGTACGAGCGCCACGGCCGCCAGCGTTCCGCGTGGGTTTCCAGGGCCGCCGGCGTGGACGGGAGACCCACGGCTGCGGCGCCACGGCGTACGGCTAGATCGGTCGGAAGGAAAACGTCGGGGTCACCGATCGCGCGCATGGCCACGTAACCGGCGGTCCAGGCTCCGATGCCGGGCACCTCGCGCAGGCGAGCGACCGTTTCCTCCCGATCCGCGCCGGGTTCCAGGTCGATCTTGCCGTCGGCTACCAAGGAGGCCAGCGCCCGGATTGTCTCGCGGCGGGCGGCCGGCATCCCGAACGCCTTGTCGGGCAGGTCCGCGACAACGGCGGCCGAGGGGAACGGCACGAGCCCTGCCGTCTCCGACGCGGAAGAGGACGCCGCGGAGCCAGATGCGGCCACACCCGACGACGACTGCAACCCCGACGAACCGGCCGCCCGCACAAGACGCCCCAACGTCGTCCGCGCCCCCGCGACGCTCACCTGCTGCCCCACGATCGCCCGCACGGCCATCTCGAACCCGTCGACCGCCCGCGGCACCCGCACCCCGGGCTCCGCCGCAACCATCGCGGCCAGCGCCGGATCCTCCCCGAGCGTCGCATCCACCGCGTCCGGATCCGCGTCGAGATCCATCAGCCGCCGGCATCGCGCCACCGCCGGCGCCAGGTCACGCACGTCCTCCAGCCGCAACGTCGCCGAAACCCAGCGCGCCGTCGGCTTCAGAACCACCGTCGCGCTTCCGTGCGGCAGCAAAAGCCCTCTCCCGTACGCCTCCCCGTCGCGCTCCTCAACCCCGGGCAGGGCGCGCATCTCGAGAAAGTCGAGCAGCGCCGGAATGTGCAACGGCGACCGATAAGCGAGCCGCAGATTGATCACGCCCGCCTCGGCGCGCACCGAGGGCCGCCGCTCGCGCAGCCCGCTCGGGGATTGGGCGTACACCTCCTGGATCGTGTCGTTGAACTGCCGCACGCTGCCGAAACCCGCCGCGAAGGCGATCTCCGCGAGCCCGAGATCGGTGGTCTCGATGAGGATCCGGGCGGTTTGTGCCCGCTGCGCCCGGGCCAGTGCCAGCGGTCCGGCGCCGAGTTCCGCGGTGAGCAGGCGGTTGAGGTGCCTCTCGGTGTAGCCGAGCCGGGATGCCAGCCCCGGTACGCCGTCGCGATCCACCACGCCGTCGCCGATCAACCGCATCGCGCGGCCCACCAGGTCGGCGCGCACGTCCCACTCGGGTGAGCCGGGCACCGCGTCCGGCCGGCAGCGCTTGCAGGCGCGGAAGCCGGCTCGTTGCGCCGCGGCGCCGCTCGGGAAGAACGTGACGTTCTCCCGCTTCGGCGTCATCGCGGGGCAGGACGGCCGGCAGTAGATGCCGGTGCTCTTGACGGCGGTGAAGAACCAGCCGTCGAAGCGCTGGTCCCGGCTGTCCACGGCTCGGTAGCACCGTTCGAAGTCCAGTTCCATGTCTAGAAGTCTGCGCCCCGGAAGGGCTCGAATGCTGGCGGGATTCGGACATGAGCATGGGATGTCAACTTTGGTTGACGACAGCTAGCGTGTCAACTATGGTTGACGACATGAGGACACAACCGCGAACGAACATTCGTTTTAGGACGTACGGCGACGGCGGGCCCAAGCTGGTACTGCTGCACGGCGGGCTGCAGACCTCGGGCAACTTCACCAAGCTGGCGGCGGAGCTGGCCACGACGTTCACGGTCTATGTGCCGGATCGGCGCGGGCGCGGGCTCAGCGGCCCGGCCGGCGACGACCACGGGCTGGACAGCGAGATCGACGACCTCGGGGCGGTGCTCGACGAGACGGGGGCGGGCAACGTCTTCGGGCTCAGCTCCGGCGCGGTGATCGCGCTCAACGCGGCCCTTGAGCTCCCCCGGATCGAGCGGCTGGCACTCTACGAACCCCCGCTGCGCTACGGTGCGGACGATCCCGTCGCGTGGCGGCCCCGATACGAGAAAGAGCTGGCCGCGGGGCGTACGGCGGCGGCATTTGTGACGGCCGCGAAGGGCACGGGCAATTTCCGGTACGCCCCGAGGGCCGTCCTGACTCCACTGGCGCGACTTCTGCCCAGTTCGATCACCACCCTGGTGCCGACGATGCGCCAGGACGCGACGGTGGTGGAGCAGGCCACCGGCCCACTGGACCGGTACGCGGCGATCACCGCCGAGACACTGTTGCTCGGTGGGGAGCGCTCACCGGCGTACCTCAAACGGGTGTTGAACGGTCTGGAACCGGTCCTGCCGCGAGTGCGACGCGTGACCTTGAGCGGCGTGGGCCATCTCGCGGCCGACAACAGCGGCAAGCCTTCGCTGGTCGCGGCGGAACTGCGGAAGTTCCTCCGGTGAGGCCTGCGTAGACTTGCACTCCGTGAGCCTCACCATCGGAATCGTCGGCCTGCCCAACGTCGGCAAGAGCACCCTGTTCAATGCCCTGACCAAGAACGACGTGCTCGCCGCGAACTACCCGTTCGCGACCATCGAGCCGAACGTCGGGGTCGTCGGGCTGCCGGACGACCGGTTGGAGAAGCTCGCCGAGCTGTACCAGAGCGAGAAGGTCGTGCCCGCGCCGGTGAGTTTCGTCGACATCGCGGGCCTGGTGCGCGGCGCGTCGAAGGGGCAGGGCCGAGGCAACGCGTTCCTCGCGAACATCCGCGACGCGTCGGCGATCTGCCAGGTGGTGCGCGCCTTCTCCGACCCGAACGTGCTGCACGTCGACGGCAAGATCTCCCCCGCCGACGACATCGAGACGATCAACACCGAGCTCATCCTGGCCGACCTGCAGACCGTCGAGAAGGCGCTCCCCCGCCTGCAGAAGGAGGCGAAGCTCCGCAAGGAGAAGGCTTCGGCCGCGGCCGCCGCCGAGGCAGCGTTCAAGCTGCTCAACGATGGAGTGACGCTGTATCAAGGCGCCGCCGGGGCGGGCATCGACGTCGAACTGCTGGACGAGTTGCACCTGCTGACCACAAAGCCTTTCCTGTACGTGTTCAACGTCGACGAGGCCGAGCTGGGTAACGCTGAGTTCCTCGATTCGCTCCGCGCGTTGGTGGCACCGGCCGAGGCGGTGTTCATGGACGCGAAGATCGAGTCCGAGCTGATCGACCTGGACCCGGAGGAAGCGCAGGAACTGCTGGAGTCGACCGGCCAGACCGAGCCGGGCCTGAACCAGCTGATCCGCGTCGGCTTCGACACCCTGGGATTGCAGACCTACCTGACGGCGGGCCCGAAGGAGGCACGCGCGTGGGTGATCTCCCGCGGCGCGACGGCCCCCGAGGCGGCCGGCGTGATCCACAGTGACTTCCAGCGGGGCTTCATCAAGGCCGAGATCGTGAGCTACGACGACTTGATGGGGGCGGGCTCGATGACGGCGGCGAAGGCGGCCGGCAAGGTCCGCATGGAGGGCAAGGACTACGTCATGAAGGACGGCGACGTGGTCGAATTCAGATTTAATGTCTGATTCCGGTCCAACGTCTGCAGGTTAACTCTCGTCGATTTAGCCAACCGGCCGCAGCACTCGATGCATGGGATGGACCCGCTGAACGTCGCTGGTGACAAGGTGGCGGCCAATGTGCTCACTGTTCGCCGTAGTACTCCGCCAGACTGCGCGAAAGACGGCGTACGTGACGCCGGGTTTCTTTCCGTGCCCACTCGACCTGGTCTTCGCCTCGTTCCGCAGCGTTGTGTTTCACGTTGGATGCGAATCCGGTACATCGCGAACACCAGTCGCGGTTGATGACCTCGTCTGCAGGCAGCGGTCGACCGAACACGTACGCGGCGCAAGGCCCGAGGTACGGCTCACGACCAGTCGATGCAGTGTCGATGCTTTGGTCGACTGACTGGCAACCGTAGGGACTGCCCCAATGCTTGACCTCGCCGCTACCGCCGGAGGAATCCACCACGCTGTAGGCCGGCATTTGAACGCAGTAGAGTTCCGGGTCGCCGTACACGTCTGGGGCAATGAAGTGGCTCTCGGGGCCACTTCCCCAGCATCGCTGACAGAAGAACGGTCGGCCGTCAGGCTTGACCACGCTGTTCGCCAGCGCAGAGGCCGCAACCTGGTCCTCTTCGGCAGGACCATCAGGCCTGCCGAACGTCTGTCCTGGCTCGGTCAGCCATGGATCCGCGAGGTACCGGCCATAGGCCTCGCCACGAACCCAAGCGTTGTGCTGTGTTGACCAACGGATTCGTCGGCCCCCGCCCGCCCAATGGCCAAGAACCACTGCGTAGAACCTGGAGAACGTGCCCCCTGTATCGCCCGCGCGCGCATTCACGTCCACCAGTATGCGTGGCTTTCGCCAACGCTCTTGAACGGCGAACGGCGTTGTTCGGCTACCCAAATCGGTCGAATTACGCTTCACCGTCTGAATCCGGTCAAGAGGCAGTTGAGCGGGAAGTGCCGGCTCAAGCGCTACGACGAAAACCGTCCGAGCGTGCCGAGCGCCGCAGGCTTCTACGCCAGGAATTGGATCACTACCAAGCTGAGTACGGTGCGTTCACCGATGAGGAGATGGCCGAGGCTAAGGCCCTTCTGCACGGAACTGAGGGGATGGGGCATGCGGCGTGAGCATAGAATGGTTGGTGCTCGATTCGCAGGGCCTCTCTTCATGGATCGACCGGGATCGTAAGGTAGCGAGCTTCTTGAACAGGCCGAGCGCGACGGAGCTGACCTCGCTATTTCGGCCGCCACAATCATTGAGGTTTCGTACGGCGGCGTGGATTTCGCGCGATTGAACCGGCTTTCGTCGCGGATCCGCCAAGATGGTCGAGGCTAGCCGGGCTTAACTCTTGCGGCCGGGCGCCAGTCCGTCCAGATCGAGCTGGATCGCGAACGGCGTCGTGATGCGTAGGTCGTGCCGATGGATTTTGGGCGCTGCGTACGACCGCTTGGGGCGGTCGAGCTGATAGGCGTGCACTACGGGCGACTCTTCTTCGTCGACGCGCCAGTAGTTCGGGATACCGGCTTCCGCGTACTTACGAAGCTTGATTGTCCGATCGCGGTGCGCCGACTCCGGCGAGACCACCTCGACCACCAGCAGCACCTCGTCAGGCGTGTAGAAGGTGCGGTTCGGATCGTAGGCTGCCGTGGTGGCGAGAAGGTCTGGTTCGGTGCGGTTCCGCTCGTCGAGCCGGATCGTCATCTCTAGCTCAGCCTCGACACCCGGCGGTGCCTGCTCGTTGAGGGAACGCACCAGTGCGGTGACCACGCGGCTGTGCCAGACGCGCCGGGGGAACGTCATAAAGACGAGCGTTCCATCGATCAATTCGGTGTGGCGGGGCACTTCGGGGAGATGATCGAGGTCGTCGGCGTACCACCCCTCGGGACGGGGTGGGCGCATCCACTCGGGCACCGAGGTCACGGTTCGGCCTATCTCGGCCAGTAGGGTGGTGGCTCGCGCCTTGGATCCACGATCGAGTAACGCTTGTGAGTTGGGTCGATCCCAGTGATTGCTACGAGCCGCTGCCCGTCGGCGTTCACGAGTTCCGCGACCACGTCCGGCATAGCCGCGACCAGCGACGCCATCGCAAACGCCAAGCCACGCAATCCTGGATGCCGCTGCTTGTACGACACCCTGTGCATGCCCGCCCTCTTCACCTCGCGGCACTCGTCCGGATCCGACATCTGAGCGTTGTCGTTGGTGACCACCACGTCGTACCCAGCACGCTTCGCGTCCTGATACAACAACAGATCCTTCTTGCCCGTCCATTTGATCAGCTGGACGTGGTCGACGTCATGTCCTCGCAACAGGTGCCGTAAGAGTTCAACGACCGGCCGAGGGACGTCTTCATCCAACAAAATCCGCATCAGGCTGCCGTACGCTCCGCTGCTCGGTCGACGTAGTCGGCGAAGGAGACCGCGTCCCGTGCCGCGGCGGCGGTCACACCGGGGTAGTAGTCCTTGATCTCCTCTGGCGGCACGCCATCACGAACCAGCCCGGCGACGAGGTCGTAGCCGACGCGCGTTCCGGAGACGACCGGGTAGCCACGTCGCACGCCGGGATTCACTGAGATCCGCCGTCGTGGGTGAGCCAGGTTAGGGACCTCGATGTTGTCGAGCGGGAAGGACCGCAGCACATCTCCGAGGGCGAGCACCGTCAGCTGATGGCCGGGCTCCTCGACGAGTTCGATCGCACCTTCGCCGCTGGCCTGCACCAGAGCGATGCCACGCCGACCTTGGGCGACAAACCGGTACTGGGAAAGATGCTCTGTTTCGCCGATGTCGCGCAGGCTGTTGAGAGCCTTCCGAATGGTCTGCAGCGGACGCTTCTCCCGTAAGAAGACGAAAGAACGTAGAGCGATCAGATCCCGGAACGAATAGAGCACCGGCCGCGTCGCGGACACCTCTGGAACGAGAAGCCCTTCTCGGCGCCAGTAGTCGAGTTGGCTACGGGTGGCACCGGACAGCGCGGTCGCGATGCGCGGTTCGTAGGCCATGCCGTCAGATTGCCACATCTAGTCGCGTCCGGTCAGCACTGGGTGACCTCCAAGTGCACGCTGTCTGGGCGGTGCTCGTCCGGTGTGGACGGCGTCGCTGTCGCGGGAAGTGGCTTGCTACGGCCTTGGCGCGCTGCCTGCCACCTCCATGGGAGCTACTATACGGCCGTCTAGGGCGATAGCTAAGTCCGATTTCATAGTCTGAAAGGGCTTAGCGTGTGGACTCGTGGAGCCGGACGAAATCCTCATCAGGCGGGCCGACATCCGCCTGATGGGCATGGCTGAGATCGCCGGGCGGCTTCGGGTCACGCGCGCGCGTGCCGGCCAGATCACGGACAGCGTCAACCTCGGGTTCCCACGGCCGATCGCCCGCCTGCGCCTCGGGCAGGTGTGGCTGGAGCAGGACGTCGAGGCTTGGATCGCCGCGCATCGCGCGTACCTCAACGAACCCGAGGACGAGGCCTAGCTTTCGACCGTCAGCAGGACCTGGCCAGTGCCGCCTGCGGTGTGGACTCTGACTTCGGCGCCTGGCACAGCTCTTGCGGCCGGGGACCAGCCCGTTCAAATCGAGCTTGATCGGGAACGGCGTCGTGGTGCGCATCTCTTGTCGACGACCTCGACGACCAGCAGCACCTGGTCAGGCGTGTAGAAGGTGCGGTTCGGCTCGTAGCAGGGCGCCCCGGTAGCAAGGATGTCGGGCTCGAGGCGGTTCCGCTTGTCGAGCAGGATGGTCATCTCCCGCTCGACGTCCATACCGGTCGGCGCCTGCGCGGTGAGGCCGACCTGTAAGCCAGTGACGGCCCGGGCGTGCCACACACGCTGAGGTGACCTGACGACGAGGTCGCCATCGATGAGTTCGATATGGCGGGGCGCCGCCTCGGGGAGCTGGTCAAGGTCCTCAGCGAACCAGCCCTCGAGGCGGGGCGGACACATCCACTTGGGGCGCCCGGTTTGCCGGGACGAGCTCATATGACGGGCTCGTCGCCCATCGGCACGGTGGGCAGGTGGCCGTCGAAGTCGACGGCTGAGTAAAGCGCCAGCTTCTCCAAACGGTGGTACGAGTCGATCACCCGGATCGTGCCGCTCTTCGACCGCATCACGATCGAGTGGGTGTGCGCGCCGCCCGAGCGGTACCGCACGCCCCTGAGCAGGTCGCCCGTGGTCACGCCGGTCGCCACGAAGAAGCAGTTGTCGCCGGTGACCAGGTCGTCGGTGGTGAGCACACGGTCGAGGTCGTGGCCGCCGGCCAGCGCCTTCTCCCGTTCCGCGTCGTCGCGCGGCCACAGTTTCGCCTGGATCATGCCGCCGAGGCACTTCAGGGCGCAGGCGGCGGTGATGCCCTCGGGTGTGCCGCCGATGCCCATCAGCACGTCGACGTCCGATTCCAGCCGGGCCGCCGAGATCGCGCCGGCGATGTCACCGTCGGTGATGAACTTGATGTTCGCGCCCGCCTGCCGGACCTCCTCGACCAGCGTGGCGTGCCGCGGCCGGTCCAGGATGCAGACCGTGACGTCGGAGATCGACGAGCGCTTCGCCTTCGCGATGCGGCGCAGATTTTCCTGCGTGCCGGCGTTGATGTCGATGACGTCGGCGCAGTCCGGGCCGACCGCGATCTTCTCCATGTAGAAGACCGCGCTGGGGTCGAACATCGCGCCGCGCTCGGCCACCGCCAGCACCGCCACGGCGCCCGGCATGCCCTTGCTCATCAGCGTGGTGCCGTCGATCGGGTCGACCGCGACGTCCACCTCCGGCCCGGTGCCGTCACCGACCTCCTCGCCGTTGAACAGCATGGGCGCCTCGTCCTTCTCACCCTCGCCGATGACCACCACGCCGCGCATCTGGATCGAGTTGATCAGCTTGCGCATGGCGTCGACGGCCGCGCCGTCCCCGCCGTTCTTGTCGCCACGCCCGACCCAGCGCCCGGCGGCCATGGCGGCGGCCTCCGTGACGCGGACCAGATCGAGGGCGATGTTGCGGTCGAGATCCTGCGGGACCCGCTCGGCCATGGTGAGCCTCCTCGCGACGCTGCCGGGGCTGAATCCACCGATCCTCACATGTCCGGACGCGCAAAGTCGCGTCCGGCGGGCGTGGTTAACAATGGTGGGGTGGAACCCGCATCGCCCGCACCCGCTACGCCGGAATCGGCAGAGCCCTCGGCACAGTCGTCAGGGCAGCCGGAATCGGTGGCCGACGCCACCGCTGCCGGCCCGGCGGCCGCCACGCGCGCGTCGCGCGGCTCGGAGCGGCGCCCCCGCGACATGATCCTGTCGCTCGCCGTGCTGCTGGTGCCGGTGGCGATCTTGCTCGTCATCTACCGCACGCTGTTCAACGGTGACGCCCCGATCACGGTCGACCCGGCACCGACGATCCAGGAGGCGCAGCAGGCCAACCTCTTCAAGGTCGCCGTGCCGCAGGGGCTGGGCGACGACTGGCACACGGCCAGTGCCCGGTTCACCCGCGCTTCGAACGGCGCCACGCTGCGGATCGGCTACGTCGACCCGGGCAAGGACCCGATCCAGCTGATCGAGAGCAGCGTCCCGACCGACACGCTGCTGCCGGTCGAGCTGACGAAGGCCGCGAAGCCGACCGGCACGTTCCGCGCCACGAACGGCGTCTGGCGTCAGTTCGACGGTCGCCCCGGCGAGCAGGCGCTGGTGCTGGCCGACCAGTCCCGCACGATCATCGTGGTGGGTCAGGCCGATGTGGACAATTTGCGCAAGCTGGCCGGCTCGCTGAGCTGACCGCCGCGGCAGGATCAAGATCATCTATTATCCCGCGCATGATGAAAATGCGGGGGACCCTTCTCCCTGTAGCGATATCCGGGCTGGTCGGTCTCTCCCTCGCCGGTTGCTCCGGTGACGACAAGGGCTCCGGCGGATCGTCGGCCAAGCCCGCGTCCGCGATCGCCCAGGCTGTGCTCACCGGATCCACCAGCGGGGTTGCCAAGGGTGACTACGCGCTGACCGTCAAGGCGCCGGACGGAACGCAGCTGCTCGTGATCGACGCGGAGACCAAGTCCGGCTCGGTGAAGGCGAACTACGAGTCCGAGGGCAGCCCGTTCACCTACGACGTGGTGTTCCTCGGCAACGACCGGTGGATGAAGATGACGGTTCCCGGCGCCCCCGACCCGTACGACGGAAAGTCCTGGATGCATTTCGACGGCTCCAAGGTCAAGGGCGACGCGGCCAAGGACCTGTCCATCGACACGTCGCACCCGGACGTGCTGCGCCTGACCGAACTCATCGCGGCCGCCACCACGGTCAAGGGCGACGCGACGGCCGTCTCCGGCACCATCGACGGCACGAAGATCGCCGGCGACGACGGCGTCATCTCGGCCGCCGACCTCAAGGACGCCGGCCAGGCCGCAACCGCGATCCCGTTCACCGCCGCGATGGACGGCACCGGCCTGCTCGAGTCGCTGGAGCTGGACATGCCCGCCACGGTCGACACCGAGGCCGGCAAGTGGTCGTTCGAGCTGTCCGGCTACGGCGAGCAGACGCAGCAGGAGAAGCCAACCGGCGCGATCAAGGAGATGCCCGCCTCGGCCTACGAGATGCTGAACGGCTAGATCCAGGTTTCCGGAGGCCGCGCCGCTGCCGGGGCGCGACTCGGTCGGGCCGCGGGGCGCAACTCGGTCGGGCCGCCCGACGCCACCTCGTCGAGCTGCCCGGCGCAACCCTGTCGAGCTGCGAGTTGTGCTTCGGCCGACCTGACCCGATGCGCAACCGCCGCCGCGGCCGGCGAGATCGTCATGGCCCCGCGGCGATCCGCTCGCGGGCGGCGTTCCCACTCTGTGGATATCGCAACCACATCGTGGACTTTTTGCGATCCTTGGAGAGTTGCGCCCACATACGAGCCATAACTCTCCAAGGTTCACATCCGACCGCCAAAACTTGCTGGGCAAAAGTTGCATTGCCTGACAAAAGTCCCTCCACAATGGACGGGCTTCCCATATCGCGGACCTCGGGTCCAGAATGTGGTCACCGGTCTCAACAAGCGGTCCTCGATTCCAGATAGTGGGAGTGGCACGCCATCCGCCGGGCCAAAGCGTCCGAGCCGTTTCCTCTGATTAGTGGAAATGTCGGATATGTTTGGCTGGGCGAGCGGCATGAGGTATTCCCGCGAGCCCGGTGGCGGGGCGGGGACGTCGGTGCCGGTGGGCGCGGCTAGCGGGGCATGTCGCACGCCAATCAACCCGCACATGTGTGCGAGGGCCGCCGCCTATCCTCGCCAGGCGGCACCCCACGACCCGGCGTGCCGCCGAGGACGAGCGCACGACGAGCGATGCGCCGTGCGACCCGCGCCGGCGATGCGAGGTCTGAGCGGCTACTCGCCGGATTCGGCGCGCGCGGCCCGGGCGGCGTCCACGCGCTCCCGGGCCCCGTCGAGCCAGCGCTGGCACACGTCGGCCAGCTTTTCGCCCCGCTCCCACAGGGCCAGCGACTCCTCCAGCGAAGTGCCGCCCTGCTCCAGCCGCTCCACGACCGAGGCCAGCTCACTGCGGGCCTGCTCGTAGCTCAGTTTCTCGTCGGTCATTCAGTCCTCCCGGACCACTGCTCGGAGTTCGCCGTCGGCGAGGCGTACACGGATGGGGTCGTCGGTCTTGACGTCGGTCGCCGCGCGCACCACGTGGCCGTCGTCGCGCTGGACGATCGCGTAGCCGCGCTGCAGCGTCGCGGCCGGGGAGAGCGCGCGCAGCCGGGCCAGCGTGTGCCGCAGATCGTCGCCGGCCAGGCGCAGCCGATGGTCGAGGTTGCGCCCGGCCCGGTCGCGCAGCGCGGTGACGTCGGCCGCCCGCTGGTCGATCAGCAGCTCGGGGCGGGCCAGCGAGGGCCGCGACCGCCAGGACTCGATGCGGTTCTCCTCGCGCTCGATCAGCGTCCGCACCGCCCGCTCCAGCCGGCGGCGGGCGATGTCGATGAGCTGCCGCTCCTCGGCCAGGTCGGGCACGATCCGCTTGGCCGCGTCGGTCGGCGTCGACGCGCGCAGGTCGGCCACGTAGTCGAGCAGCGGCGTGTCGGTCTCGTGCCCGATCGCGCTGACCACCGGAGTGCGCGCCGCGAACACCGCTCGGCACAGCGCCTCGTCGGAGAAGGGCAGCAGGTCCTCGACGCTGCCGCCGCCGCGGGCGATCACGATGACGTCGACCGACTCGTCGGCGTCGAGCACCTTGAGGGCCTCGATGATCTGCGGGACCGCGGTCGGGCCTTGCACCGGCACGTTGATCTTCCGGAAGTCGGCGGCCGGCCAGCGGCGCTGCGTGTTCATCAGGACGTCGCGCTCGGCGGCGCTGGCCCGGCCGGTGATCAGGCCGATGCGATTGGGCAGGAACGGGAGCCGCCGCTTGCGCTCGCGGGCGAACAGGCCCTCGGCGCCGAGCAGCTTCTTCAGCCGCTCCAGCCGGGCGAGCAGCTCACCGAGGCCGACCTGGCGGATCTCGTCGGCACGGAGGCTCAGCGTGCCCCTGCTCGGATAGAACTCGGGCTTGGCGTGCATCGTCACCCGGGCGCCCTCGGCCAGCTCGGGGGCGCCGGAGTCGAGCACGTCACGATGCGCGGTCACGGTGAGGCTGAGGTCGGCCGAGGGGTCACGCAGCGTCAGGAACACCACGGACGAGCCCGGCCGACGGCTGATCTGGGCGACCTGGCCGTCCACCCAGACCCAGCCCAGCTTGGCGATCCAGGCGCCGACCTTCTGACTGACGACGCGGACCGGCCACGGCTCATCGGCGGTGCTCTTGGGTGCCGATGCGGACTGTTCGGGCTCGCTCACGCGGCAAGCCTACGGAAGACCCCCGACACTTTCGTCGCGCGGCGCCGGGACCTCGGTGGCGCGTCCCTCCGCGTGAGTGGGATTCGTGGCGGCCGGCGGCGATAACGGAGGGCGCAGCAGCGTGAGGGCGGTGAGTACGAGGAATCCGACGGACGACCAGAAGACAAGATCGGACACCAGGAGTACGGCGTCGACGCGCCCCGAGGCGTACATGGTGAACGGGAAGCCATGCCGGCCCGGCCGATCGCGCAGGCAGCACCCCGCGTCGATGGCGGGCAGCGTGCTCAGCACCAGACCGAGCAGGGGCACCGCCCCGGCGGCCAGCCACGCGATCCGGCCCGGCTGCCGGCGGATGCGTCCGAAGCCCATCAGCGCCACGGCCGTGACCAGCAGCACCACGTGGAAGAGCAGGTATCCGCCGCCGGCCACGCCCATCGAGAGATTGAGGACGCCGAGTGCGGCGAACGCCCAGCCGAGGACCAGCCGGACCGTCGAGCCGACCGACATCGGGGGTGCCTCCTGCATGCGTCCGAGTATCTCGGCAAATGCCCGATGTTCGGGGCGAAACCGACTTATCCCCCTCCGGCGAGCGGGGTTCCGGGGCGCGAGGGCGGTTCGCCATGGTCGGTAACATGGCAACGTGACCGATGCTCGTAAGCGTGTGTTGCTGGCCAAGCCGCGCGGATACTGCGCCGGCGTCGACCGTGCGGTGCAGACCGTCGAGGAGGCGCTGAAGCTGTACGGCGCTCCGGTCTACGTCCGTAAGCAGATCGTGCACAACAAGTACGTGGTGACCACGCTCGAGGCGCGCGGCGCGATCTTCGTGGAGGAGAACGAGGAGGTCCCCGAGGGATCGACAGTGGTGTTCTCCGCGCACGGTGTCGCGCCCGAGGTGCACGAGCAGGCCAGGCAGCGCAACCTCAAGGCGATCGACGCGACCTGCCCGCTGGTCACCAAGGTGCACCAGGAGGCGAAGCGGTTCGCCGCGGACGATTACGACATTCTGCTCATCGGTCACGAGGGGCACGAAGAGGTCGTCGGCACCTCGGGCGAGGCGCCGCAGAACATTCAGCTGGTGGACGGCCCCGACGCGGTCGACCAGGTCGTCGTCCGCGACCCGTCGAAGGTGGTGTGGCTGTCGCAGACCACGCTGTCCGTCGACGAGACGATGGAGACGGTCAACCGGCTCAAGACCAAGCTGCCGTTGCTGCAGTCGCCGCCCAGCGACGACATCTGCTACGCCACGCAGAACCGCCAGCAGGTGGTCAAGGAGATCGCGCCCGACTGCGACGTGGTGCTCGTCGTCGGCTCGAAGAACTCGTCGAACTCGGTGCGCCTGGTCGAGGTCGCGCTGGACGCCGGGTCGCGCGCCGGCCACCTGATCGACTACGCGTCCGAGATCCGCGACGAGTGGCTGGACGGCGCGGCCACGGTCGGCGTCACGTCCGGCGCGAGCGTCCCCGACGACCTGGTGATGGACGTGCTCACCCACCTGGCGCAGCGCGGCTTCGGCGAGGTCACCGAGTACAAGACGGTCGAGGAGCGCCTCACTTTCTCGCTGCCGTCCGAGCTCCGCCGCGACATGAAGGCGGCTGCCCGCGGCTAGGCGAGTTCGGGGGCCTGCGGCTGCCGGGGGGCCACCTCCACCTGCGGCGGCACCGGGATCGGCTCGTCCGAGACGCCCATCTCGGCCAGCTTGCGCGCGCTCACCAGCACCCGCGACTCCAACGACCCCACCGCCCTGTTGTACGCCGTGACGGCTCCCCCCAGCGCGGTGCCGAGCCGGCCCACGTGCTCCCCGACCGTGGCCAGCCGCCCGTACAGCTCGCGGGCCAGCGCGTGCACGGCCACCGCGTTGCGGGCCAGCTCCTCCTGACGCCACGAGTACGCCACCGTGCGCAGCATCGCGATCAGCGTCGACGGGGTGGCCAGCACGACGTTGCGCCGGAACGCGTGCTCCATCAGCGTCGGGTCGTGCCGCAGCGCCGCGTCCAGGAACGGGTCGGCCGGCACGAACAGCACCACGAAGTCGGGGGAGGGCGGGAACGCCGTCCAATACTCCTTCGCGGCCAGCGCGTCCACGTGCGCCCGCAGGTGCCGGGCGTGCTGGTCGAGGCTCGCGTCCCGGCTGCGCTCGTCGCGGGCCTCCATGGCGGCGAGGTATCCCTCCAGCGGTGCCTTCGCGTCGACGACGATCGTGCGGCCGCCGTGCAGCCGGACCACGAGGTCCGGGCGTACGGTCTGGTCGTCGGTCGCGGCCGTGACCTGCTCGGCGAAATCGCAATGCTCGAGCAGCCCCGCCGCCTCCACCACCCGGCGCAGCTGATGCTCGCCCCAGCGGCCCCGCACCTGCGGCGCGCGCAGCGCCGCGACCAGCTGTTTCGTCTCGGTGCGCAGCTCGCCCGAGACCGCGCTCATGCCCCGGACCTGCTCCCGGAGCTCCGCGTACGCGTCGACGCGCTCGCGTTCGAGCTCGGTCACCCGCCGCTCGTAGCGCTGCAGCGTCTCGTGCAGCGGGGCGATCGCGCGGGCCACCGCCTCCTGGGACTGGGCGGTCGACTCGTAGGACAGGGCGCGCAGCGACTGCTCCAGCCGCTCCTCGCCCTCACGATGGGCCTGCACGGTCGCCTCGAGCCGGGCAATGTCGGTCGCCGCCCGCAATCGAGCGACCAGCCAGCCGAGGGCGGCCCCGACCGCCAGACAGAGGAGCACCACGGCCAAGGTCGAAACGGTCACATCCGGCAGATTGCCAGATGGGTCCGACAAGAAACGTAAGGGTACCGTTAGAATATGAGCGCGTTCCTAATTCTGGGCATCGTGATCGTCGTCCTCCTCGTGATCGTCCTGATGCGTCGCGGCGGGGCCGGCGCCCAGCGCACCCGCCTGGAGGACGCTCGCGCCGAGGCCCAGCGGTGGTATGAGCGGCTCGGCGGTCAAGTGACGAATCTGCATGGCTCCGAGCCGGCCGTGCAGCAGGCCCTCGCCGACGCCGGTGAGAGATATAACGCGGCCGGCGGCCAGCTGCAGTCGGCCAACTCCGTCCGGCAGTACGAGTTGGCCCGCGAGTCCGCGCTCGAGGGCCTTCAGTATGTCCGGGCCGCCCGCACGGCCATGGGCATCGACCCGGGTCCCGAACTGCCCGCGCTCGCCAGCCAGGCGGGCACCGGCCAGCTCACCCGCGAGCGCGAGGTCACCGTGGAGGGCCAGCACTACAAGGCCGGCCCGCAGCCCGGCGCCGACACCCCGTATTACTACCCGGGCGGCCGGGTGCAGGGCCGTCCGGTGCCCGCGGGGTGGTATTCGACGCCAGTCTGGAAGACCGCTCTCGGCGCCGGCGCCGGCGCGCTCGGTGGCCTGCTGCTGTTCGACGCCCTGTTCTCGCCGGGGTTCGGTGACACCGGTTTCGACAGCGGCTACCAGGACGGTTATCAGGACGCCGCGCAGGACTTCAACAACGGCGACTTCAACGGCGGCGACAACGCCGGTGACTTCGGCGGCGGCGGTGGCGACTGGGGCGGCGGCGACTTCGGCGGCGGCGACTTCGGCGGCGATTTCTAGTCCGAGGTGAGGTGTTTGGCCAGCTCCCGGCGCAGCCGCCGGGGGCCGGGCCAGACCTCGCTCAGATCCGCGGTGAAGGCCGGCCCGTGTGGCGTGTCGGTCATCGTGGGCCAGCCGACGCCCTCGCCCTGGACGGGATGCACCCGATCCAGGTCGACCGGGGCCACGTCCAGCACGTTGCGCAGCCCCACCCGCCGCACCGTCACGTGGGCGATGTCCGGCCACGCGAGCAGGATCGGGTCGCTCTCCTGGGCCGCCAGTTCCAGCCCGCCGGTGGACACGCGCACCCACGTGGTGAGTGAGGCGCGCGTGGAATAGGCGTACGCGGCCGAAGCGACGCCGGCGATGCAAGCGGCCTGCAACGCGGTTTGCCACCACGGGTTTCCGGTGCCGCCGGCGGCGAACGCGACGATCGGCGAGACGATGCCGAACGAGAGCATCAGGAGCAGAAAGAGCGCGACGAACGTGCGTACCGGGGACGACCGGAACAGCACGGCATCTTTCGCGGGGGCCTCGACCTGCTCAGGCGCGATCGGCATGCTTTCATGCTGCCTGCCGGTGGCCCCCGGCTCCGGCGTTTTGCCGAAGCCGGAGGGCCGGTCAGAACGCCGACGTGATGACCAGCTCGGGCGACCGGTCCGGCAGCTTGTCGAGCTTGCCGATCCGCCCGGCCGCCTTGAGATCGCCCTCGATCAGCGAGAGCCGTTCCAGCACCGCCGCCGGGCCGAGCGCCTCGGCCAGCGGAACGTCCGCCTTCATCGACAGCTTCCGGTCCGACTTGGCCCGCCGGACCTGCCGCAACGCGTCACCCGCGAGATCGAGCAGCTCGGGATCGCCACTTTCAGGCAGCTCATCCCTGGCCGGCCAAGGCGCCCGATGCACCGAGCCATCCTGCCACCAGGACCAAACTTCTTCCGTCACGTACGGGACAAAGGGTGCGAACAACCGCATCAGCACCGAAAGTCCGGTGGCCAGCGCCGCCCGAGCCGAGTCACCCGCCGGGCCCTGCGCGTACGCCCGCTCCTTGACCAGCTCGATGTAGTCGTCGCAGAACGTCCAGAAGAACGTCTCGGTGCCCTGCAACGCGTCGGTGTGGTCGTAGCGCTTGAACGCCTCGGTCGCCTTGGTGACGACCTCGTCCAGCCGGGCCAGCATCGCCTTGTCGAGCGGCTCGGTCACCGGCAGATTCAGCGCGTCGGCCGCGCCCAGTCCCAGCGCGAACTTCGACGCGTTGAGGATCTTCGTGGCGAGCCGCCGGCCCACCTTGATCTGCGCCGCGTCGAAGGCCAGGTCGGCACCCGGCCGCCCACTCGCGGCCCAATAGCGGACCGCGTCCGAACCGCTCTGGACCAGCAGATCCATCGGGGTGACCACGTTGCCCTTGGACTTCGACATCTTCTTGCGGTCCGGATCGAGGATCCAGCCGGACAGGATGGCGGTCTGCCAGGGCAGCACGCCGCTCTCCAGATCGGCGCGCAGCACCGTGGCGAACAGCCAGGTCCGGATGATCTCCTGACCCTGCGGGCGCAGGTCCATCGGGAAGACCCGACGGTAGAGATCCTCGTCCTCCTCCCAGCCGCTGACGATCTGCGGAGTTAACGAGGAGGTGGCCCACGTGTCCATCACGTCCGGGTCGGCCGCGAAGCCGCCCGGGACGCCGCGCTGCGACTCGTCGAAGCCCGGCGGACACTCCGAGGACGGGTCGACCGGCAGTGCCGATTCGTCCGGTATGAGAAGCTGGTCGTAGTCCGGCTCGCCAGCGTCGTCGAGCCGGTACCAGATCGGGAACGGCACCCCGAAGAACCGCTGCCGGCTGATCAGCCAGTCGCCGGTCAGCCCGTTGACCCAATGGTCGTACCGGTGCTTCATGTGCTCCGGAATCCAGCGCAGCTCGGCACCGCGGGCCAGCATCCGCTCGCGCAGCTCCGGCTCCCGCCCGCCGTTGCGGATGAACCACTGCCGGCTGGTGACGATCTCCAGCGGCGACGCGCCCTTCTCGTAGAACTTGACCGGATGCATGACCGGCGTCGGTTCCCCGATCAGATCACCCGCGTCCTTGAGGAGCTGGACGATCTCGCGGCGCGCTCCGTTCACGGTCAGCCCGGCGACCTCCTGATAGGCCGCGACCGGGACGTCCTTCGGGGCGTCCGGCAGGAACCGGCCGTCGCGTCCCAGCACCACCCGGGTCTGCAGGTCGAGGTCGCGCCACCAAGTGACGTCGGTCAGGTCACCGAAGGTGCAGACCATCGCGATGCCGGTGCCCTTGTCGACCGCCGCGAGCGGGTGCTCGTAGACCGGCACCTCGACGTCGAACAGCGGCGTCCGGACCGTACGGCCCAAAAGGTGCTGGTATCGCTCGTCGCCCGGGTGGAAGACCAGCGCGACGCAGGCGGGCAGCAGTTCCGGCCGGGTGGTGTCCACCTCGACCGGGCCGTCCGGGCCATGAAACCGCAGCTTGTGGTACGCCCCGGGGCGTTCCCGATCCTCCAGCTCGGCCTGCGCGACGGCGGTGTGGAAGCCGATGTCCCAGAGGGTCGGGGCCTCTGCCGCGTACGCCTCCCCGCGCGCGAGATTCCGCAGAAAGGCGCGCTGCGACACGGCCTGGGATCGACGGCCGATCGTGGTGTACGTCCGGTCCCAGTCAACCGACAGCCCGAGCTGGCGCCACAACGCCTCGAACGCCTTCTCGTCCTCGACGGTCATCGTGCTGCACAGTTCGACGAAGTTGCGCCGGGAGACGCTCACCGTCTCTTTGCCCGCCTTGGCCGGCGGCTGCCACTTCGGGTCGTACGGAAGGCTCGGGTCGCATCGGACGCCATGCACATTTTGGACACGGCGCTCGGTCGGCAGCCCGTTGTCGTCCCAGCCCATCGGGTAGAAGACGGTCTTCCCCCGCATGCGCTGGAACCGGGCGACGGTGTCGGTGTGCGTGTACGAGAAGACGTGGCCCATGTGCAGCTCGCCGGATACGGTCGGCGGCGGGGTGTCGATCGCGTATACATCCGCGCGCTCCTTCGAGCGGTCGAACGCATACGTGCCTTCCTCCTGCCAGCGTCGCGCCCACTTCTCCTCGAGGCCGTCCAGGGACGGCTTCTCGGGAAGGCCGCGCTTTCCCGTATCAGTCATGCGCTGAATGCTACGGCGAAGCCTCCGGCGGCTGCTTTTTATATACCTGCCGGGCGCGCGGCCGGGCCGACCGCGGCGGCGCCTCGCGGAGCCGGTCACGCACCGGCCCGAGCGCCCGTTGCAGATCCTGCATACCGGTGGGCGGCATCGCGTCGAAGAGCAGCCGCTTGACCAGGGCCACGTGCTCGGGCATGACCCGGTTGAGCAGGTCGCGCCCGGCGTCGGTGAGATGAATCAGCGTGCTCCGCTCGTCGTCCTTGGCCGGGCTGCGCGCGATGAGCCCACGTTGCTCGAGCTGGCCGGCCTGATAGCTGAACCCGCTGCGGCTGTAGACGATCCGGTCCGCGATGTCGGTCATGCGCTGCGCGCCGCCCGGGGTCGCGTCCAGCCCCGCCAGGATCTTGAACTGGATCGGACTGAGGTCGCCCTCGTCGCGCAGCTGCTGGGTCACCGCTTGCTCCAGCAGGCTGCCGACCTCGCTGAGCGTGAAGTAAGCAGCGAGCTGCTCCGCATCGAGACGCTCGTCACCTCGCATGCCCCTCATTCTACTTGCATCGAATTCGAAGCAGTTCTACGCTCGTGTCTCACAGCTTGCTCCGAATTCGAAGCATGTTCTCACCGGAGGTTGAATCATGAAGGCAGTGCGGATTCACGAGTACGGCGACGTCGACGTCCTGCGGATCGAGGAGGTGCCGCAGCCCGTTCCGGGTCCCGGCGAGGTCCTGGTGCGGGTGGCGGCGACGACGTTCAACCCGGTGGACGCCCGGTTCCGCGCGGGTGCGATGGCCGCGTTCATCCCGCCTGCGTTCCCCTACACGCCGGGCATGGAGCTGTCCGGAACGGTCGTGCTTGCCGGCACGGGCGTACCGGATCATGAAGTGGGTTCCCGGGTGATCGCGCTGCTGCCGCTCCCGGTCGGCGGCGGCGCGGCCGAGTTCGCGGTGGTCTCCACGGCGTTCCTGGCCCCGGCCCCGGCCACGGTGCCGCTGGCCGACGCCGCCGCGTTACCGGTCGCCGCGCTGACGGCCGACCAGGCGCTGGGCCATCTCGCGCCGGGCATGCGGGTGCTGCTCAACGGCGCCGGCGGTGCCGTCGGCGGCATGGCCGTCCGGTTGGCGAAGAACGCCGGCGCCTACGTGGTGGCGACGGCCTCACCGCGCAGCGCCTCAGCCGTGCGGTCGCTCGGCGCCGACGAGATCATCGACTACACGGCGACCCCGGTGCCCTCCGCGGTGACCACGCCCGTCGACCTGCTGGTCAACATGGTGGCCGCCAGTCCCGCCGAGATCGGCCCGTTGGCCCGCTTGGTGGCCGACGGCGGCCGAGCGGTCAGCACGGTGCCGATGGAGCTGGCGGGCGACGAGTCCCGCGGCATCGGGTGGGAAACCTTCCGGGTCGAGACCGACGTGCCCCGCCTGACCGACTTGGCCCTGGCCGTAGACAAGGGCGCCCTGCGTCTGGACGTCTCGGCGCGCTACCCGTTCACCGAGATAGCCACCGTCCACACCGCAGGCAGCGCCGGCCAGTTCCGCGGCAAAGTCCTGCTGACGGTAGAGGGCTAGGCCTCGTCCTCGGGCTCGTTGAGGTACGCGCGATGCGCGGCGATCCACGCCTCGACGTCCTGCTCGAGCCACACCTGCCCGAGGCGAAGGCGGGCGATCGGCCGTGGGAACCCGAGGTTGACGCTTTTCGTGATGGGCCCTCGCACGCGCACATGACCTGGATCTAGAAACGCCCTAGCGCAGACCAGTCGACCTTGAACCCGGCCGAATTCAGCTCGCGGGCAAGGTCACTCTTCCAACCGCCACGGCTGTCCAGTTCGATGTACACCAACCCCTGAAGATCCGGCTGGGCGAGGCCCCGGGGGCTCCTCGCTCGGGCGTACGGCTAAAGGGTTGGCAGTCCGGTGTTCAGCGTTGCAGGCTGCGACTTGGGGCGCTTGCGGCGGAACAGGATCGCGGCGATGACGCCGCCGGCCAGGCCGAGCAGGTGGCCCTGCCAGGAGATCGGCTGGTCGGTCGGGAGGATGTTGTAGAGCTGGTACCAGTACAGAAGGCCGATGAACGCGGCCACGCCCAGGTTCCACCAGCTGCGCTCGACGAAGCCGCGGGCGAACAGCAGGCCCAGGTAACCGAAGATGACGCCGCTCGCGCCCACCACCACGCTGTTCGGGTCGCCGATGAACCAGACGCCGAGGCCGCTGACCAGCATGATGACGAACGTCGACCAGATGAACCGGCGTACGCCACCGGCCAGCGCGAACGTGCCGACCAGGATGAGCGGGACCGCGTTGCCGTACAGGTGGTCCCAGCCGGCGTGCAGGAACGGGCTGAACAGCACGCCGTCCAGGCCGCTGATGTGGTGCGGGATGATCCCGCCGGCCGTGTCCAGCCGGCCGGCGCCGACGCCGACGTCGATCACTTCGATGAGGAAGAGCACCGGGATCACGGCGCACATGGTGACGAACGCGCGGCCGAGGGACGCATAGAACGCGTCCGTGCCGAACTTGGCCGCCGCCTCGTCGCGGGCCTGGGGCAAGCGGTAGCTCATAGTCCGATAGTCCCAGCCAGGAGCGACCCCGGCCAGCTCACCGGGGTTCACTCAGCTTTTTGGTAGCCGCGGTGATGTCGGCGCGGAACTTGGTGATCTGGGTGTAGACGCCCGGGTAGCCGTCGCGGGCGCAGCCCAGCCCCCAGCTCGTGATGCCCACCTGCACCCAGTCGCCCAGCACGTCGCGGCCGACCATCGGGCCGCCGCTGTCACCCTGGCACGTGTCGGCCGTGGGGCTCCCGGCGCAGACCGAGTCGTCGGCGACGAGCTTCACCCCCGCTTTCCGGTACGCCACCGCACAGTTACCGTCCGGCACGATCGGCACGTCCGCGAAGTGCAGCCGCCGTTCCTGTTTCAGCGAGTCCTCGCGTATCTGGCCCCAGCCCATCACCACGTACGTGCTTTTCTCCGACATCTCCATGGCAAGGGGCAATGTCGGCAGGCCCAGGGGATGGTCGAGCCGGATGACGGCCCAGTCGTCGCCGCGGGTCTCGGTCTCGAACCCGTCCGCGCGGATGACCCGTTCCGAGTGCGCGGTGACGGCCTGCGGCGATTTCAGGTCCGACACGCCCGCGACGACACTGATGGTCTTCGTCTCGCCGGTGCCGTCCACGCAGTGCCCCGCGGTGAGCACGACCCGCGGTGCGGTGAGGGCGCCGCCGCAGCCCATGGACAGCCGCACCGCCCACGGGAACTTACCCTCGGGCGCCACCGACCCGCCGATGATCGGGCGGACGCCGTGCGCCGCACTCGCCGGACGGGCGACGGCGGCCGGCACGGCCAGCACGCCGATCACGACCAGCGAGACGACATTTCGGACCATATGGACATTTGATCACGACGAAAAGGGTCGCGCGGCCGAACGCCGCGCGACCGATTCCGGAATGTCTACTTAGTACCAGCCGGTGCTTTCCGAGTGGTCCCAGGCTCCACAAGGGTCGTTGTACCGGCCCTCGATGTAGTCCAGTCCCCAGGCGACCTGCGTGGCCGCGTTGTCTTCCCAGTCGTCACCGAACTTGGCCATCTTGCTGCCCGGCAAGGCCTGCGGGATCCCGTACGCGCCGGAACCGCGGTTCTCGGCGTGCTGGTTCCAGCCGCTCTCCTTGTTGAACAGTTTGTCCAAACAGGGGAACTGGTCGATGCCGAAGCCGGCCTTGAGCATCAGGGTGCAACCGATCTGGCGGTTGCCCGAGTATTCGTTGCAGGAACTGGGAATCGGTCCGACGGACACACCGGACTTTCCGGACTCCTTTTGCTCCTGCTCCTCTTTGGCCTTCTGCTCGGCGGCCTTCTTGGCGTCCTCGGCGGCCTGCTTCTGCTCGACGACCTTCGTCTCGAGCGTGTGCGCCTTGGCGGCCGCGCTCTTGACCTCGGAGGCCGCCTTCTCGGCAGCGTCCCCTTCGGCCTTTCGCTGCCACGCGCGGGTGGCGGCATGTTGCGCGGCGTGTTGCTTCAGCAACTGCATGTCGTTGACGTCAGCCTGGACGACAAGTGTGGCTTCCGCGTTCTGCTGCTGGACTTCCCGGCCCTGTCCGAGATAGATACCGCCGGCCGCGCCCGCCAACAGCAGGCCTACCGAGGTCACTCGAATGCTCCGGCTCCAGAGCCGATTCACGAAGGATCCCTTCGTCGGGGGCAATGACGCGGCACGTCCGCCACCGGGGGAAACGGCGGGTGGTACGTGCCGCGAGCACCGCGACCGCGGTGGGCCGGGCCTCGATCTCCCGATCGGGGCGGTGGCCCACCGTCGATCCCGACGATGTTGGCCACGCTTGGCGCTCGCCAGACACCCTTGCGCAAGGTGAAGTGGATGTGAAACGACGGCGCCGTCTTGTGACTTTGATCACAGGACTATTCAGCGTGAACCGGGCGAAAAAGCGTCACCTCATAGGGGGATGTCCTCCAGCAGATCGGTGACCACTTCGGCGATCGGCGACCGCTCGGATCGGGTCAGGGTCACGTGCGCGAAGATCGGGTGTCCCTTCAGCGCCTCGATCACCGCGGTGACGCCGTCGTGCCGGCCCACCCGCAGGTTGTCCCGCTGGGCCACGTCGTGGGTCAGCACCACCCGCGAGCCCTGGCCGATACGGGAGAGAACGGTGAGCAGCACGTTGCGTTCCAGCGACTGCGCCTCGTCGACGATGACGAACGCGTCGTGCAGGCTCCGGCCCCGGATGTGGGTCAGCGGCAGCACCTCGAGCAGCCCGCGCGCCATGACCTCCTCCATCACGTTGGGGTGCACCACCGAGCCGAGCGTGTCGAAGACGGCCTGCGCCCAGGGCGACATCTTCTCCGACTCGCTGCCGGGCAGGTAGCCCAGCTCCTGGCCGCCGACCGCGTAGAGGGGACGGAACACCACCACCTTCTTGTGGCGGTTGCGCTCCATCGTCGCCTCCAGGCCCGCGCACAACGCCAGCGCCGACTTGCCGGTGCCGGCCCGGCCGCCCAGCGACACGATGCCGATCGAGTCGTCCAGCAGCAGGTCGAGCGCGACACGCTGCTCGGCGGATCGCCCGTGCAGTCCGAACGCCTCCCGGTCGCCGCGCACCAGGCGCACCGTCTTGTCCGGGTTCACCCGGGCCAGCGCGGAGCCGCGCGGCGAGTGGACGACCAGACCGGTGTGCGTCGGCAGGGTCTCCACCTCGTCGAGCTCCAGCTCCTCGCCGCCGTAGAGCGAGCTGACCTGCTCCTCGGACAGAGTCAGATCGGCCATGCCGGTCCAGGTGGGGTCGCTGGCCTGGCCGTGGCGGTACTCGTCGGCCGCGAGCCCCACCGAGGCCGCCTTGACCCGCAGCGGCATGTCCTTGCTGACCAGCGTGACGTCGCGCCCCTCGGCGGCGAGCCCGAGCGCTACCGAGAGGATGCGGGTGTCGTTGGCGTCGTTGCGGAAACCGGCCGGCAGCACGCTCTGGTCGACATGGTTGAGCTCCACCCGCAGGGTGCCGCCCTCGTCGTTGCACAGCACCGGCTGGTCCAGCCGGCCGTGCTTGATCCGCAGTTCGTCGAGCATGCGCAGCGACTGCCGCGCGAACCAGCCCAGCTCGGGATGGTGACGCTTGCCCTCCAGTTCGGAGATGACCACCAGTGGGATCACCACCTCGTGGTCGGTGAACCGGCGGAACGCCGCCGGGTCGGACAGCAGGACCGAGGTGTCCAAAACAAAAATCCGGCCCATAGGGGCCGGTTCTGCGTCCGCGTGGCGATCCCGGGTACGGCGCCGGGAAGTAGCACGGCTGCTGGTGGAGGACACTTTGGCGACCGGCTCGTGGGGGATGCCGGCGTCAGATGGGCTAGATGTCACAGGCCTGCTCCAGCGGGCGTGCAACCCGGTTCGCCCGCGGTCCGCCTCCTCCGGCGCCCGTCACGTGCACAGGGTCGGATTGCGGGGCCCTGTGGCGCACTTGTCGCAGGTCCGGGCCGGCCGGCTGGCCCGGGATGACCCCGCGCCATGACTTGAACGCTAGCGGTCAAAACCTGCTACCGGTAGTACGCAAAAACGGGCGCGCAGTGAATTCCGCAACTCGCAACCTTCTGGCTGCCGGGTAATCTGACGCTGTGGCACAGACTCCGCGTCCGCACCATCCGCTGAGCATCGACGACGCCTGGGCCTTCACGGTCACGCGGGCGGCCGAGACCACCTTCTTCTTCGACTTCGACGGCGTGCTCTCGCCCGTCACCGACGACCCGGACGCGTCGCAGCCCGCGCCCGGCGTCCCGGGCGTTCTCGAGCAGCTCGCGAGCGCGGTCCGCCGGGTGGCCATCGTGTCCGCCCGGCCGGTCAGCTTCCTGCGATCGCGGTTCGCCTCGCTCGAACGGGTCGATCTGTACGGGCTGTACGGCCTGGAGGTGTGGCACAACGGCGAGGTCGTCACCGAACCGGCGGCGCTGCCCTGGGTTCCGGCCATGGACGGCCTGGCCGAACGGGCACGCACCGAGCTGCCCGACTCCATCCTGGTGGAGTACAAGAGGCTGTCCGTGGCTCTGCACTACCGCACCGACCCGCAGCAGGCCGGCACGGTCGAGCGCTGGGCGCACGAGCAGGCGGAACGCCTCGGGCTACGGATCCAGGGCGGCCGCATGGTGGTCGAGCTCAAGCCACCGGTCGATCAGGACAAGGGCATGGTCATCACCGAGGGCGTCCGCAACGCGGGCTGCGCGTGGTATTTCGGCGACGACATGTCCGACATCAAGGCGTTCGACGCGCTGCGCGCCCGCGAGGCCGTCGACCCGGAGTTCTTCGGCATGGCCGTCGCGGTCGCCAACCCGGAGACCGGCGCCGAGGTGGCCGGCGCCGCGGATCTGACGCTGGCCTCCCCCGACGCGGTCGCCGAGTTCCTCGCCGAGGGCCTGAAACGCTTTTAAGCGCCGAAGCGGCGCTGCCTCGAGGCGTACGAGCGCAGCGCCCGCAGGAAGTCGATGCGGCGGAAGTCCGGCCAGTTGGCGTCGTGGAAGTAGAACTCCGAGAACGCCGACTGCCAGAGCAGGAAGCCGGACAGACGCTGCTCGCCGCTGGTGCGGATGACCAGGTCGGGGTCTGGCTGCCCGGCGGTGTAGAGGTGCTCGGCGATGTGGTCGACGTCGAGAACCTCGGCCAGTTCCTCAAGTGTGCCGCCGGCCGCCGCGTGCTCGTGCAGCAGCGAACGGACCGCGTCGGTGATCTCGCGCCGGCCTCCGTACCCGACGGCCATGTTGACCTCGACGCCGCCGGTGCGGCCACGGGTCTTCTCGCGGGCCGCCTTCAGCGCGGTCGCGGTGGCCGTGGGAAGCACGTCGAGCGCGCCGACCATGCGCAGCCGCCAGGGGTTCGCGTCCTCGGCGAGCTCGGTGGCGAGGTCTTCGATGATCCTCAGCAGCGGGTCCAGTTCGGCCGCCGGGCGACGCAGGTTGTCGGTCGCCAGAAGATAAAGCGTCACGTGTTTGATGCCCGCCTGGTCACACCAGGTGAGCAGCTCCTTGACCCGGGCGGCACCGACACGGTGACCGTCGTTGGGGTCGACGAAGCCCATTTCCCGTGCCCAGCGCCGATTTCCGTCGCACATGACGCCGACATGCTGGGGTACGGGCTTGCCGACCAGCTTGCCGGCCAGCCGACGTTCATACACCGAATACACGAGGGACCGCAGACTCATCGCGACAAACAGTAGCCCTCTTCGGGTGCCGGTCAGGTTGCGGCCGGGTCACGGTGTCCTATCCGCGAGATGATGCGCCCGATCGTGCGAAGATCAAAAACCCCGTCGCCGAGGCCGAGGTCCACCATCCGGTCGAACACCGTGGCATCGCGCGCGGCCGCCTCCACCGCGGCATCCACGACCCTGGGCTGCCGGGACAGCAGCGCGGCGACGCCGGAGTGCCGCAGATGGCGGCCCAGCCGACGGGTGAGCGCGGCTCGATAGCTCGGGGCGGCGCGTTCCGGGCCCAGCGCGGCCGCGGTGCCGGCGAGCGCACCGGAGAGCACGGCGTAGAAGATGCCCTCGCCGGTGAACGGGTTGATCAGCGACAGAGCGTCACCGGCCAGCAACACCCGGCCCTGGGCCGGCGGCGGGCGCCGGGTGGACAACGGCAGGTGGTGCCCGCGCAGGCTTTGCGGTTCGGCGCCGGGCAGCAGGGTCTTCAGGCGCTCCAGCAGGTACGCCCGGGACAGCGGGACACCACGCAACACCTCGCCGTAACCGACGTTCGCGGTGCCGTCGCCGATCGGGAACTCCCAGGCGTACGCGGGCCAGCGCCGTCTCGTGGTGACGATGATCTGCTCGCCGGTGTTGCTCGTCGGGACGTAGCCACGGATCGCGACAGCGAGGTGACCGGGCGGGTTGGGCGCGATGCCGAGGGCGCGGCGCACCACCGAACCGGCGCCGTCCGCACCGATCAGGACACCCGCGTGGAACCGCCCGTCGATCTCGACGCCGCCACCGGGGTCGAACAGGCGGCGGACCGTGTGCCGTTTGAGGTCCGCGCCCTCGGCGACGGCCGCCTCGACCAGTCGCGCGTCGAAAACGCGGCGCGGGATCGTGTACGCGACTCGCGGCAGCCGCCGGGAGACCTGCGCGCCGCCGGGGCCGACGAGCCGGAGTCGCTCGATCGCGGGATATCCCTCGGTGATGCCGTGCACGCCCATCCGGGTGAGGACGTCGATCGCGTCGGCCGCGATGCCGTCGCCGCAGGCCTTGTCGCGGGGGAAATCGGCGCGGTCGAGCAGCAGGACACGCGCACCGGACAGGCGCGCGGCGATCGCCGCCGCCGAACCGGCCGGGCCCGCGCCGACGACAACGACGTCGTAACGTTCGAGCGTCACGGAGCGAACCGTAGCTCGACAGACCGGTCCGAGCCGATCCTGCTACGGCGGGTTGACGGCGAGGCGTACATCTGGAGGCGCGGGAGAGAGCCGCCTCGCTTCACCACGGGTATGAGCCGAGGCGAAGCGAGGCGAAATGACTACGCCAGGCGTGCTTTGAGCGCGTCCAGCTCGGCCCAGAGCACCGCCGGGAGCTTGTCGCCGAACTTGCTGAACCACTCGGTGACCTGGGGTAACTCGGCCAGCCACTCGCCGTTGTCGACGCGGAGCACGGACTCGATGTCGGCGGCGCTGATGTCCAGGCCGGTCAGGTCGATCGCTCCCGGTGTCGGCACGTGGCCGATCGGGGTCTCGACCGCCTCGCCCTTGCCGTCCAGGCGCTCGATGATCCACTTGAGCACGCGGCTGTTCTCGCCGAAGCCGGGCCAGAGGAAACGGCCGTCGTCGCCGCGCCGGAACCAGTTCACGTAGTAGATCTTCGGCAGTTTGGCGGCGTCGCCGGACGCACCCTTGGCCATGTCGATCCAGTGCTGGAAGTAGTCGCCGGCGTGGTAGCCGATGAACGGCAGCATCGCCATCGGGTCGCGGCGCACCACACCGACCTGGCCGACCGCCGCCGCAGTGGTCTCGGACGAGAGCGTGGCGCCCATGTAGACGCCGTGCACCCAGTCGCGTGCCTCGGTGACCAGCGGAACCGTCGTCTTGCGGCGGCCGCCGAACAGGATCGCGTCGATCGGGACGCCGCGCGGGTCGTGGTACTCGTCGGCGAGGATCGGGCACTGCTCGATCGGCGTGCAGAACCGGCTGTTCGGGTGGCTCGACGGCGACGTCTCCGCCGGGGTCCAGTCTTCGTTCCGCCAGCTCGTCAGATGCGCCGGCGGCTCGCCCATGCCCTCCCACCAGATGTCGCCGTCGTCGGTGCGGGCGACGTTCGTGAAGACCGAGTTGCCCCGGGCCAGCGTGCGCATCGCGTTCGGGTTGGTGTGGTAATCGGTGCCGGGGGCGACGCCGAACAGCCCGAACTCCGGGTTCGTGGCCCAGAGCCGGCCGTCCTCGCCGAACCGCATCCACGCGATGTCGTCGCCGATCGTCTCGACCTTCCAGCCGGGCAGGGTCGGTTCGAGCATCGCGAGGTTGGTCTTGCCGCACGCCGACGGGAACGCCCCGGCGATGTAGCGGACCTCGCCCGCCGGTGAGGTCAGCTTCATGATCAGCATGTGCTCGGCGAGCCAGCCCTCGTCGCGGGCGGCCACGCTGGCGATCCGCAGCGCGTAGCACTTCTTGCCGAGCAGCGAGTTTCCGCCGTACCCGGACCCGAACGACCAGATCTCGCGGGTCTCCGGGAAGTGCGAGATGTACTTCGTCTCGTTGCACGGCCAGGCGACGTCGGCCTGGCCCGGGTCCAGCGGCGCGCCGACCGAGTGCAGGGCCGGGACGAAGTCCGCGTCGGCGCCCATCGCCCGCAGCACCTCGCTGCCCATCCGGGTCATGATGCGCATGCTGGCCACCACGTACGGGCTGTCGGTCAGCTCGACGCCGAACATGGGCTGCGGGGCGTCCAGCGGGCCCATGCAGAACGGGACGACGTACATGGTCCGGCCGCGCATGCAGCCGCGGTAGAGCTCGGTCATGGTCGCCTTCATCTCGGCCGGCGCCATCCAGTTGTTGGTGGGTCCGGCGTCGGACTCGTCGACCGAGCAGATGAAGGTGCGTTCCTCGACGCGGGCCACGTCGCCCGGGTCGGTGTGCGCCCAGAACGAGTTGGGCTTCTTGGCGGGATCGAGCCGGACGAGGGCACCGGACTCGACGAGGGCGTCGGTCATGCCGGCCCACTCGGTCTCGGAACCGTCGCACCAGACGATGCGGTCGGGGGTGGTCAGGGCGGCTACTTCGTCGATCCAGTGGAGCAGTCGAGCGTGGGAGGTCGGGGATGGGGTCATGTGATCTCCTTCGGTCGGCGCTGACCAATGACGCATCAGGCCGTCGGTCACGGCCCTTGGTCACGGGAGTCACATCAGGCTAAGCCCCGGACACGGTGAGTTCATCGGCCTTTCCTGTGGAGAACCGCACAATCCTCGGCGCTGGTGCTCATAGACGTTCGATCCTTCGCCCTACCTCGCAGTTCCGCGCAACATCGGCCGAACGGCCCCCTTACGACACCTTTCGCAAAACGGACTTAAAGCCCTAAACTGAGTGAATCGGGCCTTCCTTCTACTCCCGGCCACAGGAGGCAGGAATGACGACCGATTCGGACACCGCTCTGCTGACCGCAGTGCGAGCGGGCGACTCGGCGGCGTACGGCACGTTGTACGAACGCCACCGGGCGGCCGCGCGCCGGCTCGCCTGGGGGCTGGTGCGCGATCCGGCCGACGTCGACGACCTGGTCGCCGAGACGTTCGCCAAGGTTTTCGCCTCGCTACGAGCCGGCCGCGGTCCCCTGGTCGCCTTCCGGGCGTACCTGCACACGACCATGCGGCACGTCTGCTACCACGGCGCCCGGCGGGACCGCAGGCTCGAGTTCACCGACGACCTGACCCGGTACGACGAGGGTGTGCCGTACAGCGATCCGGCGCTCGACCGGCTGGAACGCACGTACGCCGCGGCCGCGTTCCGGCAGCTCCCGGCGCGCTGGCGGGACGTGCTGTGGCACACCGAGATCGAGGGCAACTCACCCAGCGAGGTGGCCGGGATGCTCGGCATGACGCCGAACGCGGTCGCCGTCCTGGCGCACCGGGCTCGCGAAGGCCTGCGCAGCCTGTATCTCCAGCAGCATGTCGCGGTCGCGGATCATCCGGAGTGCCGCTGGGCCGGGGATCGCCTGGGCGGGCACCTGCGCGGGCGCCTGGCCCCGCGCGACGCCAACCGCATGCGCCTGCACCTGGGCTGGTGCGGCGAGTGCCGGGCGAGACTCGATGAAATCAGCGAGATTGACGGCATTCGTCACCGTCCGCACCGCCAACGTCACCACGCCGGGACCACCGGTTAAGACTCGCGCACGAAAACAGCGGAACGTGACTGCCCCCGGTACTCTCGGGACCGTGCCCGAGATCTCGACGCAGCCGCGCTCCCGCCTGCGGACCAGGCTCGGCGCGCTGGTGCGGGAGCTCGGCAAGTTCGGCACGGTCGGCGGCATCTCGTTCGCGATCGACTTTGTGATCTTCAACGTTCTGTTGCACTCCGGCATGGAGTCGCTGTTCGCCAAGACGATCTCCACGGTGATCGCCACCACGATCGCGTTCGCCGGAAACAGGTTCTGGACGTGGCGGGACCGGGAACACAGCAACATGGCCCGGCAGTACACGGTGTTCTTCGTCCTGAACGCGATCGGACTCGGTATCGGCCTGGCCTGCCTGGCGATCAGCCACTACGGCCTGGGCCGGATCTCGCCGGCGTTCACCAGCGCACTCGCCGACAACATCTCGGGCCTGCTGATCGGCACCGCCTTCGGCACGTTGTTCCGCTTCTGGTCATACCGGCGATTCGTTTTTCCCGCCGCAACGGCGAGTCAACCCACCGAGCTTCGGACGGCCAGTGTGACGTCCCCGTCCTCTCCCGTACGCGACTCGGCGTGATCGCCCATCCTCTCGTAAGGTAGCCCAATGTCCTCAGCTACTCCGCTGACCGCACGGCTGCGCCGTGTCGCCCCCGAAGCCATCGCGTTCGGCATCATCGGCGCCGGAAACACGCTGCTCTACATGGCGATCACCTGGGTTGCCCTGCCGATCGGCGCGGTCAAGGCGAGCGTCATCGCCACGGTCATCACGACCACCCTGGCGTATTTCGCGAACCGCTATTGGACTTACCGTAATCACACGCGCACCGCGTTGCGTCGTGAGTACGTTCTGTTCTTCACCTTCAACCTGATCGGCATGCTGATCCAGTCGGGCGCCATCGCCGTCGGAAAGTACGGCTTCGGCCTGACCGAGGATCGCGACGGGATCGCCTTCATGGGCGTGACCGTGGTCGGCATCCTCGTCGCCACGTTGTTCCGCTTCTGGGCGTACCGCACGTTCGTCTTCCTCAAGCCCGCCGTCGACGGCCACGAGGCCGACCTCGCCGACCTGGACCCGGCGGCCGGCTTCGCCGAGCTGAGCGCCGAGGAAGAGGCGCAGCTGGGCGTCACCCGCTAGCGGGTCGCTTCGCCTTCCGCCGGAAGATGCCGCGCCGCTGCTGCGGCACCTCCGGCTCCTCTTCTTCCTCCTCGTCCTCCTCGGGGTGCCGCAGGCGGTCCTCCTCGATCAGCTCGTAGAGCAGTGACTGCACCTGCTGGGCCCGGGGCACCGAGACGAGCACGGCGGCCTGGTCCCCGATCGAGTCGATGGTCAGCGTCCCGCTCCCGAAGATCCGGTCGAGCGGCGACTGGCTGACCACGTGATCGTTCACCCGGTTCAGCGGAAGGTCCCGGCGCTCACGGGCGATCACGCCGTCCTGCAGCAGGATCCGCTCGTCGGTGAGCACGTAGTGGGTGGACCGCCAGATCGCGAGCGGCACGGCGCCGTACCGGATGCCCTGGTAGAGCATGATCAGCGCGACCACCGCGAACCCGATCCGGCCGCCCTGATTGCCCGGCAGCATCACCCAGGCCACCGCCGTCACGACCACCGCCAGCAGCACGAGCAGACCCGGCCGCAGCACCGTCTTCCAGTGCGGACGCAGGTGGAGGACGACCTCTTCCTCGTCCGCGAGAATCTCGTCCGGAAACGCCACGCGGTCAGCGTACGTGCAGCACGTCACCCGCCGAGACACGATGCGTGAGGCCGTCAGCCGTCCGGACGACCAACTGACCTTGACCGTCCACCTCGGTCGCCTCGCCCTCCAGCGCGCCGCCGCCGGGCAGCAGCACGCGCACCGGGCGGCCGATCGTCGAGCAACGCCGCCGGTACGCCGCGAGCAGGCCGGACATCTCCGCGTCGGCGTCCGCGTCCCGCCAGCCCGCGTACCAGGAGGCGACGCCGCGCAGCAGAGCCCGCAGCAGCGGGTCACGATCGGTCGTCTTCGCGCCGGCGACCCGCAGCGAGGTGGCCGGCACGCCGGTCGTCTCGGGCAGTTCCTCGGCCCGGGTCGACACGTTCACGCCCAAGCCGATCACCACCGCGTCACCGACCGCCTCGGCCAGGATCCCGGCGCATTTGCGGCCGCCCACCAGCAGGTCGTTCGGCCATTTCAGGGCGGCGTCGTCCACCTCGGCCACCCGGTCCACCGCCTCCAGCAGGGCCACCCCGGCCAGCAAGGGCAGCCAGCCGTACGCCCCGGCGGGCACCGCACGCCAGCCGCGTTCCTCGTTCGCGCGGCCCGGGCGCAGCAGAACGCTGACGGCCAGCCCGGCCCGGGGCGGCGACACCCACTGGCGGTCCCGGCGGCCGCGCCCGGCGACCTGTTCCTCGGCGACCACGACGAGGCCCTCGGGCGCACCGGCGCGGGCCTCGGCGGCGGCGTCGGCGTTTGTCGAGCCGGTCTGCGCGCGCACGGCGATGCTGGTCCAGAACCCGTCCGGGGTGACCAGCGCGTGATCGAGCGCCCGCGCGGAGAGCGGCGGGCGATCAAGGTCGGAAAACGGCGAACTCACCCTAGGAGCCTAGTCGGATCATCGTGGCGGATCGGCTGCGTGCCTGCTCACATAGACGCCGTTGCCGTCGACCGAGGCGGCCGGACGCGGTCGTGGGCGGGGCCGGCGACGCGGCTTGTCGTCCCGGCTCGACCATGATCGGGGCAGGTGGGGGCGGTCCGCGGCCGGCACCACCTCCGTCGGCTCGGGGTGCAGATCGAAACCGGTCGAGGGTTCGTACGCCGGTACCGGTGGCAGCCGCTCCACCTGGACCGGCCAGCCGTAGCCGCGCGCCGACGGTTCCCAGCCCGCCGGGTCCGGGTCGCTCGGTGGCGGCGTCCAGTAGTCGCCGGCGGCGCTGGGGGGTTGGTCGTCGCTGTATTGGGGGCGGATCCATCCTTCGGCGCGGTGACCGACGCGGCGGGGTGAGCGGTCCAGCACCGTGGGCGGGTCGGGGTCGTCGTCCAGGAAGTCGATCGGCATGGCGTCCTCGCCGACCGGGATTTCGTCGGCGGTGGGCGGCATTTCGTACTCGGCGGCTGAGATTTCGTATTCGGCGGCCGAGATTTCGTATTCGGCGAACCCGATGGACGCCAAGCCGCCGCGATCGTCCGGGATCGGGGGCTCCGAGCGACGCCGGCGTGGCTCTACTGTGGGGGGTTTGACGGCATTCTGCCTGCGTCGCGGCGTGCCGGCGGGCTGCCGGGCGGCCGTCCGCCGGTCATCCGGCAGCCGGTCGTTCGGCCGCCGACCGCGCCGCCCACGCCGGGTGCCGCCGCCGAAGAGCACCGCGCGGAAGCAGATCAATGTGGCCAGCCCACCGGCGAAAAGGGCGAGCCCGGCCGCGGTCAACCAGTTCGTCACGCCTTCCGTAACGAATGGGGCATTGGGTGCGAAACGCACCCGTAGCGACGCCTGAGGATGCTTCGCACTACGATCATCGCTGACGTCGCCGGAGAGCGTGAGGGACACCGTGACAGCGCAGCAGGACCAGGCCGAGGCCGATATCCACACCACCGCCGGCAAGCTGGCCGACCTGGCCCGGCGCACCGACGAGGCGGTGCACGCCGGGTCCGAGCGAGCCGTCGAGAAGCAGCACTCGCGCGGCAAGAAGACCGCCCGGGAACGCATCGCGATGCTGCTCGACGAGGGGTCCTTCGTCGAGCTGGACGAGCTCGCCCGGCACCGCTCGACCAGCTTCGGACTGGAGAAGAACCGCCCGTACGGCGACGGCGTGGTCACCGGCCACGGAACCGTCGACGGCCGTCAGGTCTGCGTGTTCTCCCAGGACTTCACGGTGTTCGGCGGATCGCTCGGCGAGGTCTTCGGCGAAAAGATCGTCAAGGTGCTCGACCTGGCCATGAAGATCGGCTGCCCGGTCATCGGCATCAACGACTCGGGCGGCGCCCGCATCCAGGAGGGCGTGGTCGCGCTCGGCCTGTACGCCGACATCTTCTTCCGCAACGTGCGGGCCAGCGGCGTCATCCCGCAGATCTCGCTGATCATGGGCCCGAGCGCGGGCGGTGCCGTGTACTCGCCGGCGCTCACCGACTTCACCGTGATGGTCGATCAGACCTCGCACATGTTCATCACCGGCCCGGACGTGATCAAGACGGTGACCGGCGAGGAGGTCGGCTTCGAGGAGCTGGGCGGCGCACGCACCCACAACACCCGCAGCGGCAACGCGCACTACCTGGCGTCCGACGAGGACGACGCGATTGATTACGTACGCGCGTTGCTGACGTACCTGCCTTCGAACAATTTGGACGAACCGACCGTTTTCGACACGGTTTCGGATTTGGCGCCGTCCGACGTTGATCTCGCGCTCGACACGCTGATCCCGGACTCCGCGAACCAGCCGTACGACATCAAAAAGGTTGTCGAAACGGTCGTCGACGACTTCCTCGAGGTGCAGCCGCTCTACGCGCAGAACATCGTGGTCGGCTTCGGGCGTGTCGAGGGCCGCCCGGTCGGCGTGGTCGCCAACCAGCCGATGCACCTGGCCGGCACGCTCGACATCGTGGCCAGCGAGAAGGCCGCGCGTTTCGTCCGCACGTGCGACGCCTTCAACATCCCGGTGGTCACGTTCGTGGACGTGCCCGGCTTCCTGCCCGGCACCTCCCAGGAGTGGGACGGCATCATCCGGCGCGGCGCCAAACTCATTTACGCGTACGCCGAGGCCACGGTCCCGAAGGTCACGGTGATCACGCGCAAGGCGTACGGCGGGGCGTACGACGTGATGGGGTCGAAGCACCTGGGCGCGGACATGAACTTCGCGTGGCCCACCGCGCAAATCGCCGTGATGGGTGCGCAGGGCGCGGTGAACATTCTGTATCGCGGGGAGCTGGCCGGGGCGGACGATCCGGTGGAGAAGCGGGCCGAACTCGTACAGGAGTATGAGGATGCGCTGGCCAACCCGTATATCGCTGCCGAGCGCGGGTACGTGGACGCGGTGATTCAGCCGTCGCAGACGCGGGCGCAGGTGACGCGGGCGTTACGGACGCTGCGTACGAAGAGGGAGACGCTGCCGCCGAAGAAGCACGGGAACATTCCGCTCTAGACGAGTAAGTCCTAGGCCGAGTCGGTGGCCGTAGGCGAGCCGGTGACCGCAGGCGAGCCAGTGATCTGATCACCGTGCAACCACCAGCCCCGCCACCCGTCTCGTATATCCGATATTTCCCGAGATTTGTCGGATGGCTGGGCAGCTGGACAGGCGGGCTCGGCGCGCGGCCGTGCGGCGCGTCCATTCCGTGAGACGGGCGACCGCCTACTGAGACCCGCGCCCACATCATGGACCCACCGTCCGCAATGTGAGACCCGCGTCCATTGTAGAGAATACCTTTGTCACGTAACGCGGCTTTCGCCCGGCAGATTGTTCCGGCCGAATGTGAACCTTGGAGAGTTATGGCTCCTATGTGGGCGCAACTCTCCAAGGTTCACAAAAAATCCACGATGTGACCGCAGTGTCCACATAGCGAGACCGCCCAGCCGCTAACGAATCGCCACAACGCCTCACCACCGGAGCTACACCGTGGCCAGATCACTCACCGCCTACCACCACGGTTAGGACCTACTCGTCTAGGCTAGGGCGTGTGGCGGAGTAACAACACGCCGCCGTAGACCAGGGCAGCCACCGAAAGAAGCCAGAAGAGGGCCACGAAAAACGCCGTCGACAGCCCGGTCCTCACAGCGAGGTTGCCCGTGTCCGGTTCGCCGCCCTGCTTCCAGACGGAGAACAGCTCGGGGATCTGACGGGTACCGCCCATTAGTAGGAACCATATCCAGATATACGCGAAGACCAGCTGGACTTGTTCGGTCGACCGCATCGCGACAACCCAGATCAGGGCGCCGGTTAACGGCACGGCCAAGAAGCCGAACAAGCTGCGCACCATGACCAGCAGCATGGCCATCAGAACGAGCGTCATGAGCAGCACGGAACGCGGCGAAATGTCGTGCACAAGCATCCATGCACCAGCGAAGCCGAAGATCGACGGACCGAGATAGCCGGTCAAGCCAACGGCGAGGATTTGCAGCAGGCTCAGATCCTTCGGCTCCTTAGTGAACGAGGTTCCACCCCCGCCCCGGTCGATGGTGACCTTCTTGACGAACAGGCCGACCAGCGACCCGAACATCGCGTGGCCGCCCTCATGCGCGATCGTGATGGCGTGCGTTGTGAAACGCCACAACGGCACAGCGGCCACGAACGCCACGACTCCGGTGGTCCACGCCATGCCGACATTGGCCATGACCTGAACCTAATTGGATCGTGTCCTAGATCACATCCGCCGACGTTCCGATATATGCGCTTGTCAGCTGGTCGACGGTAGCCACTGGCCGGCCAGCAGGAAGCCGCCGACGACCAGGGCGGCCAGGTTGACGACCAGGAAGACGCCGACCCAGAAGATCGCCGGTACGTGGGTGACGCCGGCGAGCTGGTCGGCGTCGGAGCCGGGCAGACGGCCGCGATTGCGCAGGCTCTGCAGCTCGAAGACGGGCCGGACACCGCCGAACAACAGGAACCAGACACCGGCGTACGCGAAGACGGATTGGACGTGCGGGGAGGCGTACAGGGAAATGATCACCACGACCGCGCCGGTGACCAGGATGGAGAGCACGCCGAACAGGTTCCGGATGTTGATCAGCATGACCAGCAGCAGGAGTACGGCCAGCCACAGCAGCAGGGTGATCCGGTTGCCGCCGAGCAGCCAGGCGCCGAGCACGCCGACCAGGGACGGGGCGATGTAGCCGCCGAGCAGCGTGAGCATCATGCCGATGCCGGTCGGCTTGCCGGACGAGAGCGTGAGGCCGGACGTGTCGAACTCCAGCCGGATGCCGCGCAACCGGCGGCCGGTGATCAGGGCGAAGAACGCGTGGCCGCCCTCGTGCGCGATGGTCACCGCGTTGCGCGCGACCCGCCACACCGGACGGAACGCCACCGCGAGCAGACCGGCGAGCGCGGTGAGCAGCACCAGCAGGCCGGGCGGGTCCGGCTGGGCGCCGAACAGTTTGTCCCAGAGGTCCGTCACACCGTCGATCGACACAGCGCGGAACTGTATCCGATCACCCTGTGCGCAGCCCTATTTGGGCTGGAAACCCTGATATATGGCCTGGAGGTCGGCGTTCGCGGCGTTCCAGTCGTCGGGCGAGGTGTACCACTTCAGGGTGTACGCCCTCTTGCTGTCCACCCGGATGTTGCGGGCGACGACGTGCTGCGGGTTACCGGTGCCCGTGGTGTAGAGGAACTCCCAGTCGGCAACCGAGTCGTAGGTGCGCCAGGTGACCGGCTTGATGCCGAGATTGGTGTAGTTGGCGTAGTCGCCGCGGCGCGAGGCCTCCTGCTGCTGCGAGTCTTTCAGCGCGTCCGGCGCGGGTTTGCCGCTCCGGCCGACGATCAGCAGCCGGTTGTCCCACCGGAACCGCAGCTCGCCGGGGCTCTCGCCGTTTTGCTGGGTGGCGTTATTCGGCAGCGGGAGGAGCAGGCCGGGGGTGCCGTCGCTCGGCCCGATGGTGCGCACCGACCAACCGGCGGGCAGGACCGGGGCGGTGGTGGCGGCAGGCTTGCTGGGCTGGGCGGACGGCGGGTTCGGCTCGGAGGCCTGGCTGGACTGGCCGTTCGGCGTCTTGTTCTGGTTCTGGCCCGTCGTGGCCGGGGCGGGCGTTAGGGCGGCCTTCTTGTCGTCGCCGCCGACCGCCTGCACGATCAGGGTGATCAGCAGGATCAGCACCACGAGGAGGACGCCGGCGCCGATGGCGGCCTGGCGGTACGTGAGCCGGGTGCCGAAGACCGTGATGCCCGGGGAGGAGCGGACCTCCATCGGACGCCACGCCGGGCGGGCCGCCGGGCGGCCGGGCATCGAGCCGGCCGAGACCAGTTCGTCGGGTTCCGGCTGGGGGGCCGGGGCATAGGCCTTCGCCTTTTGGCGGGCGGGCTTCGCCTTCGGGGCCGGGCGCGCGAGGGGGAAGGCCAGTTGAGGGCTCTGGTCGTCGCCGCCCTCGGCCGCTGGTTCGTTGCGGGCGGTCTTCTTGGACGGCGGGAGGACGGTCGTCGCGTCGGCGGGCTTCGTCTTCGCCGCGGGCGTGTCGTTCTTGGCCGGGGTCGTTGGCTTCGCTTTGGTGGGCGGGAGCACGGACGTGGCGTCGGCCGGTTTCGCCTGAGACGGCGGGAGGACCGAGGTCGCGTCGGCGTTGGCGACCTTTGATGCGGCCGGTTTCGTGTCGGCGGGCTTCGGCTCGGTCTTGGCACCGGCGGCCGACTCTGGCGACGTGGTCTCGGCGGGCGTTGACTCGGCGGCCGTGGTCTCTGCCGGCGTCGTCTTGGACTCGGTCACGGCGGCGAGCTTCGAATCGGGCGCTGTGGTCTCGGTGAGCTTGTCTGGCGACGTGGCCGTGGCAGGCTCCGACTCGGCCGCTGTGGTGTCAGCGAGTTTCGACTCGGCGGCTGGCTTCGACTCCGCTGCTGTGGTCTCAGCGAGCTTCGACTCGGCCGCTGTTGCCTCGGCCAACTTCGACTCGGCCGCTGTTGCCTCGGCCAACTTCGACTCGGCCGCAGTTGCCTCGGCCAGCTTGGAGTCCGCCGACGTGGCCTTGACGGGCGCCGACTCAGCCGCCGCAGTCGCAGCGAGCTCTGACCCGGACGCGTCGGTCTCGGCGACCTTCGAGGCTGCTGCTTCGGTCTCGGTCAGCTTTGAGCCCGCCGACGTGGCGTTGACGGAATCCGACCCGGCCGCAGTCTCGGCGCGCTCTGAGTCGGCCGCTGTGGTCTCAGCGAGCTTCGACTCTGCGGACTTGGGCGCGGTGGGCTTTGACTCAGCCGGTGCCGTCTCGGACGACGCTGTCTCGGCGGGCTTTAGCGCGGTCGGCTTGGTCGCGGCGGGTGTCGTCTGGGTTGGCGTCGTCTCCGCGAGCTTCGTCTCCGCGAGCTTCGTCTCCGCGGGCTTCGTCTCCGGGAGCTTCGGCTCGGCGGGCTGAGCCTTTGCGGGCTTCGCCTCGGCGGGCTTTGACTGGGCGGGCTTTGACTGGGCGGGCTCTGTCGCTGTGGGGCGGGGCTCGGCGGGGCGCTGCCTCGGTTTTGTCGGCGGGAGCACGGACGTGGCGTCGGCCGGCCTCGCCTGCGCCGGCGGGAGCACCGAGGTGGCGTCGGCGGGCGCCTGCTTGGGCCTGGACGGCGGGAGCACCGACGTGGCGTCGGCCGGCTTCGCCTTCGGCTGCAGGACGGTGGTCGCGTCGGCGGGGGGCTTCGGCGCTTGCGGCTCGGGCTCCGGCTTGCGGATCAGGGCGGTCGCCTCGGCAAGGGACCGTTCGTGCTCGGGGGCGGCCTGCTTGCGGCGCGCGGCGGCGACGTCGGCCGCGGTGAAGGAACCCACCTCGCCTCGACGCGTGCGGGCGAGACCGGTGCTCGGGGCGGGATCGGTCCGTCCCTGCTCCGGGGCCGGGGACTGGGCTGGTGCGGGTGTGGCGCTGCCCCGTCGCGTACCAAATCTCGGGTTTTGATCGTCTCGGATTGGTGGGCCGTCGACGCGGGTGGCATCGAGGCGTGGCGGTTCGACCTTCGGGCCGTCGACGCGGGTCGGCTTGTCGCTGCCGACCGGAGCCTTGCCCGGGACATAGACCGGCGGCCGGCTCTGGCCGACCGCCGGACGGCCCCCAGGAACAGCCGTGGAACCGGGCGGGCTGGCCGGGCGCGCCGGAGCAACCGGCGGACGGGGACCGGGCACCACCGGCGAGGAGCCTGTGGGCGAAGTCACACCCGGCAGAGCGGGCCGCTCGCGCCCGACACCCGGCCGGCGCATGGTCGGGCTCATCGGGAAGGCCAGCTTGGACCGACGCCCGGAGGCGCGGAGCAGCAGGCGCTCGGCCTCCTCGGCGCTGATGCGGTGCGCCGGGTCCTTGCGGAGCAGGCCGTTGAGCACCGGCTTGAGCGAGCCGGCGTTGCGCGCGGGCGGCGGGTTCTCGGTGGCCAAGGCGGCCAGCGTGGCGATCGCCGACGGCCGGGCGAACGGCGAGGCGCCCTCGACCGCGGCGTACAGCGTGGCGCCGAGCGACCAGAGGTCGGCGGCCGGACCGGCGGTGCCGTCGCGGGCGCGCTCCGGAGCGATGTACGCGGGAGAGCCCAGCACCAGGCCGGTGCGCGTCACGTTCGGGTCGCCGGGCACGGTGGCCAGGCCGAAGTCGGTGAGCACGACCCGGCCGTCGGCGCCGATCAGCACGTTGCCCGGCTTCACGTCGCGGTGCACCACGCCGGCCCGGTGCGCCGCACGCAGCGCGCCCAGCACCCCCAGGCCGATCTCGGCGGTCCGGACCGGGTTGAACGGGCCGTCGGCGGCGAGGGTGTCCTGCAGGGAGCGGGACGGCACGTACTCCATGACGATCCACGGGTCGGCATCCGTCCGCAGGACGTCGAAGACGCGAACCACGTTGACGTTGTTGAGCCGGGCGATCGCGCGCGCCTCGCGCAGCGACCGCTCGCGCATCTCCTGCCGCTCGGCGGGCGTGAGCCCCGGCGGCGGAACGAGCTCTTTGATGGCGACTTCGCGATGAAGCACGACGTCCGTCGCCCGCCAGACACGACCCATCCCGCCCTGACCGAGCGGCGCAACGAGCCGGTACCGATCAGCGACGACGAGCGGGGGAGAAGATGACATCACGGAGAAAATACCCGAGCTTGTCGAGCCACAGCGAATCGATCAGCCGAGTGTGGGATGCGTGTCACCGGATCTTGCATACCCCTGTCGTACGCTCGGTCAATGAATACGGAACCGCTGGTCAGAGTAGTACAGGGCAACCCGGCTATTGACGAGCTGGCTGCCTTGGTCGCGGTGGTTGCGGCACGATCGGCCAGGGTGGATGAAAAATCAAGCGGGACGCAGGTCTCAGCTTGGACACGATCCGCGCGGCCGTCCACGACACCAGCCTCGTGGCGGACTTCCTTGCTCCCCCGGTAGCGACTGTCCACAGGCGGCTCGCACGGCCCGCGCGGCTGGCACGGAACGACTACGCTCGTCAATGCTTCAGCCGGCCCGTGTCAATCCTTCGGTCGGCTCGTGCTTGCCGAGGGGGCGAGATGATTCCGGAGGACGATCGCGGCCCGGCGTGGCTGCACGACTACGGCTTCACGGATTTCAGCCAGATCGAGGCGGACATCCAGGCGATGGAAAACTTCGCCCGGAAGCTGGCGGCGAGCGTCCACGACAACTACGCCCCGCACCTCCAGACGGTGACGACCGCGATGTCGACCCGCATCCCCGAGCCGCCCCTCGCGTTCGTCGAGCTCCGGTCGTTCCTCGTCGCCCACAACGAGATCCAGAACGTGTCCCACCAGAACGTCTATAACTTCGCGAACGGGACACAGGGGTTCGCGACCGCAGCCTCGGACATCAGCCGGCAGTACGAGGGTTCCGATGCGCTCGCCCATGCGCGGGTACGCGACGTGGACTCGGCGCTGGACCGGGTCGGCATTCCGGCCTCCACCCCCACGGGGGTCGATTTCTGATGCTGATCGCGGACGGCGGTGGCGGCACGGCGTGGAGCGCGATGTCGATGGACGACATGCAGCGCCTGATCCAGAACCCCGACATCGAGAAGCACTACGACCTGGTCGGTGGCTGGCAGAAGTCGGCCGAGCTGGTGAACTCGCACCTCTTCCAGGTCCAGAGCTATCGGGACAACCTCGCCGCGGTGTGGCCACCGAAGCAGAGCCCGGCGTCCGAGGCGTATCTGACCCGCCTGGACGAGCTGATCGGGCATCTCACGGAGACGTACAACGCGGCTTTGGCCAACCACGACGCCCTGGCCGCGGCGACCCTCTCGCTGAGCCTGGCCCAGCACGACGTCCAGAAGCTGTACGACGAGTACCAGGCGAACCAGGGGCTGCTGCAGGCTTTCGAGACCAGGAAGCAGGAGGCGGCCGCCTCCCCAACCCCGCACCCCACCCCAAGCCCAAGCGGCGAGCAGCCACCGGTGGCGCCGGGCCGGCAGGAGCAGCTGAGGCAGAGGGCGGCGGCGCTGCTGGGCGGTGTGAGCACGGATCTGGCCCAGGCCCAGATGAGCCTGGTCCGCCCAAGGCCATACGAGCCAGCCAACAAGATCGAGGAAGAACGGAGGCCAAACGACGGTTCCACGTTTATCGCGCCGCTGATTCCCCCGTTCACGTCGACAGCTGAAGGCGAACACAGTTCGACACCACAATCCACCAAGGCGTCACCCACATTTCCAACGTCCGGCGGTTTGCAACAGTCCGAGACCGTGCCGGGCGTCGCAGCACCTTCCCCCGCTAATAGCTCGCAGCCCGGACTTGTCCTAGGCGGGGCAAACGCCCCGGCAGTCATTCCTCCGCTGACGGCCATTCCCCCGGTTTCGTCAACGACACCAAGCGTCCTGCCCCCGGGAGTCATAAATCCCATCACTGGACCGGGCGCAACCCGACCCGGGAGGGGCACTACACCACCCGGTCCCGGCACCGTCCCGCCCAGTGAAGGCGCGCTGCCCGGCGACAGCGCCGTCCGACCGTCCCCTATGCCGCCAGGGGGCATCATCGGTGCAGCCCCTGGCATAGGGCTAAGCCAGCCGGGAGGCGCTCGCCCCGGCCTTCGCCGCGTGAATCCCACAGGCGGCGTTATCGGCGAGCCTTGGCAAGGCTCCACGGGCAGCCGCACTACTGCCGCCCATAGTTCGGGCGGTTTTACGGCGGCGTATGGGCAACCTGGGAGACCTCTCTCTAGTCGCGCCGGCGAGGTCATGGATACCCATTGGGATCCAAATAACCCATGGCAAACTGCCGAAGGCGTTGATCCTGTTGTCCTACCGGCGCGGGAACAGAGAGTCGACCCAGGCCCAGCTATCGGGCTCAGCTAACCATGGTTTCGCGATTTAGCGCGGCTGTAAGCGTGATTGCAATTGCAGCCTCCCTAGTCATTCCAGCGAAAACGGCCCATGCAGATAGCTTTCGAGCCGATCAGTGGTACCTCAAAACTCTAAGAATCACCCAGGCCCACACAATTACCAAAGGTGCTGGCGTTAAGGTTGCCGTCATCGATACTGGCGTTTATCCTCATCCAGACGTTAGGCGAAACCTTCTCGCCGGCACCGACCTTGTGTCTGGGAATAACCGGGATGGCCGCATAGACGACGACGGCCATGGAACCAACATGGCAAGTATCATCGCGGCCCATGGCAGGGGCAGAAGCGACGGCGTTCTTGGGATCGCTCCATCGGCCAGGATCCTCCCGGTCAAAATCACAAACCGCGGGAACAGCATGCCAGCAAAGACGATGGCCGCCGGCGTGCGGTGGGCTTCTGAGCATGGTGCGACAGTAATTAACGTATCGGCTGAAACGGGTCCGGCATTCGAGCTCGCCGATGCTATCCAAGCCGCCGTTACTGGTAACATCGTCGTGGTTGCTGGAGTCGGGAACACTAGCAAGCAAGCAATTATTGCGTATCCGGCGGCGATCGATGGAGTCCTGGTAGTAGGTTCCGTAAATCGGGCTGACGAAAGTGCATCATTCTCGATCCACAGCCCAAAGGTGCAAATATGTGCACCCGGAGTCGATATCACAACTGCTGACAAGACCGGAGAATACGTCGACATAGATGGTACGTCGGCATCTACCGCAGTCGTTTCTGGAGCCGCCGCGCTTTTGCGTGCCAGATTTCCTGACCTTCCAGCCAACGAGATCGTTCATCGCCTGGTAGCGACGGCTGACGATGTTGGACCACCCGGCCGTGACGATGAATGCGGATTTGGGGTGGTCAACGTCATGAAAGCCCTCACCACAGACGTTCCGCCATTGGCCGGCTCTGCCGCCAGCCCCGCCGTCGTGCCAGCCAAAAGTTCGTCTGGAGCTGCAACTACCTCTCCGATCACGGCGTTCACCCCGCAGGGCGAGGCTGACGACGACAGCACGGCCGTTCTGCTTGGGGGGCTTGGTGGGGTCGGGCTCGCGCTTGGGGCGCTCGCGTTTTTCTCGCTGCGCCGGCGGCGGAACTTCTAGGCACGAAGGCGGCCAAACGGGCTTGTCTGGGCCTTCGGCACCCCCGCGGCTTGTAGCCTCAACAGCGTGCAGAACGACATCGCGTACCGGTTGATCCTTGCCTCGGCCAGCCCGGCCCGCCGGGGGCTGCTCGAAGCGGCCGGCATTGACGCTGAGGTCATGGTCAGTGGGGTGGATGAGTCCGTCGTCGACGCTGAGGACGCGTACACGCTGTGTCTTGCCCTGGCCCGCATGAAAGCTCGCACCATCGCCGCCCAACTGAACGCCGATCCTGGCGTGGTGGTTCTGGGGTGTGACTCGGTGCTGGCGTTCGAGGGTGAGGTGTTCGGGAAGCCGGCGAATGCCGAGGAGGCCACGAAGCGGTGGGCGCGGATGCGGGGGCGTTCCGGCGTGCTGCACACCGGTCACCACGTCACCAGCCTCACCACCGGGCGGCAGGCCGAAGGGGTCGGCGCGACCGTGGTGCACTTCGCGGACATCAGCGATGAGGAGATCGAGGCCTACGTCGCTACCGATGAGCCGCTCAACGTGGCGGGGGCGTTCACGCTGGACGGGCGCGGGGCCGCCTTCGTCGATCGGATCGAAGGCGACCCCGGCAACGTCATCGGGCTGTCGCTGCCGCTGCTGCGGAAGCTGCTCGCGGAGATGGACATTCCGATCACGGCGCTCTGGCGAAAGTAACGAAAAGCGCCGGAGCACACCCTCTGCCCCGGAGAATCCGAAGCTTGATCAGAACACGACCACGGCCGCACGCGCGGGTTGACTCCCAGAATGTGGGACTCCCGCCCGTTGAGCGGGACTGGCGTCCACATCGTGGGCACAAGCTCGCAATGTGGGACCGTGCTCCATTGTGGACCATGTTTTCATCCTGATATACGGCTTTTATCCCTGGCGCTTTCCGCCCGCGAGTCAGATCTTGGCGACTTAGGGTCGAAATATGGGCGTAACTCTCCAAGGTCGCCGAAATCCCACGATTCGCACGCCCAATCTCAGATAGCGAGACAACCCGGCCGCCGCCGCCAGCACGGCACCAAGGCACCAAGGCAACACGGCACCAAGGCACCAAGGCACCAAGGCACCAAGGCACCAAGGCACCAAGGCACCAAGGCACCAAGGCACCAAGGCACCAATGATCGGGCCGCTGCAGCACACCCTCGACCCCGACTTGGGGGCGCACGGCGTTGCCCGCGCGCACACGACGAACGGGCCAACCCGTTGCGGTCGGGCAGCTCTCGATCGACGAAATCGGCTTGGGCGTGCCGCCTACCGGACGCTCCGCGCGAACTCACGCGCCGCCCACAGGACCGCCAGCACGGCCAGCACGGCCATGATCAGTAGGCCCTGCCAGACGTCCGGCGAGCCCAGGTCACCGCGGAACAACGCGCGCGTCCCGTTCACCGCCCAGGAGAACGGGTTCCAGTTCGCCACTCCCTGCAGCCACCCGGGGGCGAACGTGAGCGGCAGCAGGATCCCGGACAGCAGCAGCACCGGCTGGGCCACCGTGTTCATTAGTGGCGCCAGCGCGTCCTCGCTCTTGACCACCAGCGCCACCCCGTAGCTGAGCGCCGAGGTCATCAGCGAGATCAGGGCGAGCATCAGGTACGCCAGTAGCAGGTTGCCGAGGTAGACGCTCAGGCCGAACAGCAACGCCAGCAGCGTGATGATCACGGCTTGGGCGATCAGCGAGACCACGTCCCGCAGGGAGCGACCGAGCAGCAGGGCCAGGCGGCTCACCGGGGTGACCCGGGAGCGCTCGATGACCCCGGCACGCAGCTCCGCGATCAGGCCGAAGCCCTGGAACAGGCCGCCGAAGATGGCGAGCAGGACCAGCAGGCCGGGGACGAAGATCTGGTACGCCTCGGCGTTGGAATTCACCTGCAGGGCCGGCTTGAGCAGGGGTGCGAAGAGCAGCAGGTACATGACCGGCTGGAAGACCCCGACGAGGATCCAGACCGGGTTGCGCAACAGCAGCATCATCTGCCGCTGGAAGATCAGTGAGGTGTCGCGTGCCAGCTTCATGGTCAGCTCTCCCGCAACGATCGGCCGGTCTTGGTCAGGAACACGTCGTCGAGACTCGGGCGGTGCAGTTCGATGGTGCCGAGTGGCACCCCGGCGGCGTCCAGGGCGCGCAGGATCTGCGGAATCGCGGTGGCGCCGTCGTCCACGTTGAGCCGCACACCGTCCTCGAACGCCTCGATCTTGTAGCCGTTCAACGCTTCGAAAGCCGCGGCGACCGCGTCGACGGGCAGTCCGACGCGTACGACATCGCCGGAAATTTCGCGTTTCAGCGAGGCGGGCGTACCGGAGGCGACGATCTCCCCGTGGTCCATGATGGAGATGCGGTCGCACAAAGCGTCGGCCTCGTCCAGGTAGTGGGTCGTGATGAAGACGGTCATGCCCTCCGCGCGCAGCCGGCGAATCTCGTCCCACATGTGTGCCCGGCTCTGCGGATCGAGGCCGGTGGTCGGCTCGTCCAGGAACACCACCTTAGGCTCGTGGATGATGCCGAGCGCGATATCCACACGGCGGCGTTGTCCACCGGAGTACGTCTTGCACTTGCGGTCCGCGTACTCACTGAGCTGGAATCCGTCGAGCACCTCCTGGGCGCGCACCAGCGCCGCGGCTTTCGACCGGCCATAGAGCCGGGCCTGCAGCACGAGCTCTTCCCGCGCGGTGGAGTCGTCCCAGGTGCTGCCGCCCTGCGCGACGTAGCCGATGCGGCGCCGCACCTCGCCGGGGTTGCGACGCAGGTCGACGCCCGCGATGGTGGCGGTGCCGTCGTCCGGCTCGATGAGCGTGGCCAGCATCCGCAGCGTGGTGGTCTTGCCGGCGCCGTTCGGGCCCAGGAATCCGAAGATCTCGCCCGCGGCGACGTCCAGGTCGACACCGCGTACGGCCTCGACGGTCTTTTTCTCGCGCCCCTGGCGCGACATGAACGACTTGCGTAACCCGCGAGTCTCTATCATGCAGCGAAGACTACGTTGCGCAGCAGAGACAGAAGTGCCGCACGATCGGCCCGATCCGCAGCCAGCGTGAGACCGCCGGAAGCGGAGGATAGGCTCAGCCGGTGCGCAAGATATTGATCGCGAACCGTGGTGAGATCGCCGTCCGGGTCATCCGGGCCTGCCAGGACGCCGGCCTGGCCAGCGTCGCCGTCTATGCCGACAGCGACCGGGACACCCCGCACGCCCGGCTGGCCGGCGAGGCGTACGCGCTGGGTGGGGAGACCGCGGCCGAGACATATCTGCGCATCGACAAGCTCTTGGACGTCGCCGCCCGCAGCGGCGCCGACGCCGTGCACCCCGGCTACGGCTTCCTCTCCGAGAACGCCGACTTCGCGCAGGCGGTGCTCGACGCCGGCCTGACCTGGATCGGCCCCACCCCGCAGGCGATCCGCGACCTGGGCGACAAGGTGACCGCGCGGCACATCGCCCAGCGGGTCGGCGCACCGCTGGTCCCGGGCACGGCCGAGCCGGTCGCGGAGGCCGGCGAGATCATCGCGTTCGCCCGGGAGCACGGCCTGCCGGTGGCCATCAAGGCGGCGTTCGGGGGTGGCGGCCGCGGGCTCAAGGTGGCGCGCACGCTCGAGGAGATCCCGGCGCTGTTCGAGAGCGCGACCCGGGAGGCGGTGGCCGCGTTCGGGCGGGGCGAGTGCTTCGTCGAGCGCTATCTCGACCGTCCCCGCCACGTCGAGGCCCAGGTCCTGGCCGACACCCACGGCAACGTGCTTGTGGTGGGCACCCGTGACTGTTCATTGCAGCGCCGCCACCAGAAGCTGGTCGAGGAGGCGCCGGCGCCGTTCCTCAGCGACGAGCAGCGCGCGTCCATCCACGAAAGCGCGAAGGCGATCTGCCGCGAAGCGGGCTACCACGGCGCGGGCACCGTCGAATACCTGGTCGGCCAGGACGGCACGATCTCGTTCCTCGAGGTCAACACCCGTCTGCAGGTCGAGCACCCGGTGAGCGAGGAGACGGCGGGCATCGATCTGGTGCGCGAGCAGTTCCGCATCGCGGCCGGTTCTCCGCTGGCGATCACCGAGGACCCGGCACCCCGGGGCCACGCGATCGAGTTCCGTCTCAACGGCGAGGACCCTGGCCGCAACTTCCTGCCCGCGCCGGGTGCGGTGACCGCGGTGAGCTGGCCGATGGGCCCGGGCGTGCGGGTGGACGCCGGCGTCGAGCAGGGCAGCGTGATCGGCGGCAACTTCGACTCCCTGCTCGCGAAGATCATCGTGACCGGCGAGTCCCGGGACGAGGCGCTGGAACGGGCGCGGCGGGTGCTCGACGAGACGACGATCGAGGGCATCGCGACGGTGCTGCCGTTCCATCGTGCGGTGGTGCGCGATCCGGCGTTCACGGCCGCGCCGTTCGCGGTGCACACCCGCTGGATCGAGACGGAGTGGGCGGGCGGGGTGCCGCCCTTCACGGCGCCCGCGGCCGCGCCCGCCGACCAGCCGGAACGAGAGACCGTCGTGGTCGAGGTGGGCGGCAAGCGCCTGGAGGTGAGCCTCCCCAAAACCCTGCTTGCCGGTACGCCGGTGCCCGGCACCCCCCGCCCGTCAGCTCGCCGGTCCGGTGGTGCGGCGTCGGCCGCGACCGGGGCCGGGAGCGCGGCCGCCCTGACCGCCCCGATGCAGGGGACGATCGTGAAGGTCGCGGTGGCCGACGGCGATTCGGTGCAGGAAGGCGACGTGATCGTCGTGATCGAGGCGATGAAGATGGAGCAGCCCCTGCAGGCACACAAATCGGGCGTGGTGTCCGGCCTGTCCGTCGAGGTCGGCGGCACGGTGACCGCGGGCGCGGCGATCTGCACGATCGACTGACGCCGGCCGTTCAGGCACCGGGCGGCGCCGTCCCGCCGGCCGAGAAGCCGGTCGGCGGCGCCGTCCGGCCGGCCGAGAAGCCGGTCGGCGGCGCTGTCCGGCCGGCCGGGAAGCCGACCGGAGACTCAGCCGCCGACGCTATCCAGTAGCGGACACCGGCAGCCAGTAGCGCAGCTTCTCGTCCAAGCGGTCGATAAAGACTCCGCCGTTCGTCTCGATGACCCGGCGGGACGGCTCATTGAGCACGTCGCACGTGATCAACGCCCGGAACAGCCCCACCTCCGCGGCCCACGGACGGGCCGCGGCGAGCATCGCGGTGGCGTGTCCCTTTCGGCGGGCCGACGGGCGTACGTCGTATCCGATGTGGCCGTTTCGTTCGCCGATCCCCCGGGGCGCGAGCCGGTGCCGAATCGTCACCCGGCCCAGATACTCGTCGCCGTCCACCCACCACAGCGTCGTCGTCGGCACGAACGTCGAGGGCCGTGGCGTGTCCTCGAACGCCTGCAGGCGTACGGAATCCACAAAGTGCCTGAATTCAGCGGCGTCTGCCCATTTATCGCCGAAAATCCGGATGTCGCGCCCCACGTTGGTCTGATCGGAGGGCGCGCCACGACCTTCGGCGACGTACTCGTCCATCGCCGCGAGGAAGGACGGTTGGATCCGGGGCACCGGCAGGATCAGCGAAGCGGGCACGGCCCAGCAGACTACGCCCGCTCGGAGGAGTCAGGCCGGGCCGTCGGTACGGGACCTACCGACGGCCCGCCACCGGGACACCGAGAACGGGGGACCCGGCGTCTCCGGCGAGTCTCACGGTACGCCCGAGGCCTGAGTGTCCAAAACCGGCCAGGTTCGAGTCCGTACCGTGTCAGTTGTCACCCACTACAGGGCGCGATCAGGGCGCATGCTGAACACAGCACTTTCTCAGGTGGGTTGACCGATGATGTCGGGAGCCCCGACGTCGTATGAGGTGGCCTTACCGATGACCGAACTGTTGACCATGATGGCAGCACCGGCCTGGGCCTACCTCGCGCTTTTCGGGTTCTTAGCCGTCGATGCCATGTTCCCGGTGGTGCCGATCCAGGCCATCATGATCACCTCAGGTGCCCTGACGATCTACGGCAACCTCAATCTTCCGCTCGTGATTCTGATCGGCGCGCTCGGCATGTTCACCGGCGACGCGATCGCTCTGCTGCTGGGCCGTTCCTCGGCCGGGCGGATCGGCCGCGGCTGGTTCAGCACGAGGTTCGGTTCGCTTCGCGCCCGGTTCGGGCCCAAGGACGACCAGCCCCGCACCGAGTCGCGTGCCAAGCGCGCCGCCGAGCGTTTCACCCGCGGCCTGCGCCAGCCCGGCCCGCTCGTGCTGCTGCTGTGCCGGTTCGTCCCGGGCGGCCGGATGGCGGCCGGCTTCCACGCGGGCCGCACCGGCTACCCGGTCAAGAAGTTCATCCTGTACGACGGGTTGGCCGCGCTCGCCTGGGCGACGTACGGCGGCCTGGTCGGCCACGTGGGCGGCACCGCGGTGACCCAGTCGGCGTGGCGCCTGTTCGTCATCGCCGCCACCGCCGCTGTCGTGTTCGGTACGGCCGGCTGGATCCTGGCGATCTTCGGGGGCCGCAAGACCAAGGAAGCGGTCGAGGAGATCGAGGACGAGGTCATGGAGGCCTTCGCGGCGGGCGGCGACGACTTCACTGAAGCTCGTGCTGCATCAGCTGACGCGCCGCTTCCGCGATCGACCCCGACAATGACGGGTAGATAGTGATCGTGTGGGCCAGCTGGTCCACGGTCAGGTTGTTCTCCACCGCCATCGTGATCGGCAGGACCAGCTCGCTCGCCTTCGGCGCCACCACCACGCCGCCCACGATCTGACCGGTCGCCGGGCGGCAGAACAGCTTCACGAAGCCGTCGTGCACGTCCGACATCTTGGCGCGCGCGTTCCCGCTCAGCGGCAGCATCACCTGCCGGGCCGGCACCCGGCCGCTGTCGACGTCGTTCTGCGAGACCCCGACGTTGGCGAGCTCGGGGTCGGTGAACGCGTTCGACGCGACCGTGCGCAGCCGGAGCGGTGACACCGCCTCGCCCATCGCGTGCCAGATCGCGATCCGGCCCTGCATGGCGGCGACGCTGGCCAGCGCGAGCACACCGGTGCAGTCGCCGGCCGCGTAGATTCCCGGCACGTTCGTGCGCGACACCCGGTCGACGGTCACGTGGCCGCCGTCGCCGACCTGCACGCCGTACTCGCTCAGCCCCAGCGACGCCGTGTTCGGCACCGCGCCGACCGCGATCAGCGCGTGCGACGCCTCGATCTCGCGGCCGTCGGCGAGCGTGACCAGGACGCCGTCGCCGGTGTTGACGACCGACCGGCCGCGCGCCTGGCTCAGGATCGTCATGCCGCGGTCGCGGAACACCCGCTCGATCGCCATCGCGGCGTCCGCGTCCTCGTGCGGCATCACCCGCTCACGGCTGGAGACCAGGGTGACCTTGATGCCCATCGCCAGGTAGGCGCTCGCGAACTCGGCGCCGGTCACCCCCGAGCCGATCACCACGAGATGGGACGGGAGCTCGGTCAGGTCGTAGAGCTGCCGCCAGTCCAGGATGCGGACACCGTCCGGTCGCGCGGTCGGCAGCACCCGCGGAGTGGCACCGGTGGCGATCAGCACGGTGTCGGCGTCCACCGCGTACGTCTCGCCGCCCTCCGGGGTGATGAGGACCTGGTGGGTGTGCCCGAGCGTGTCCTCGCCGAGCCGTGCCCGCCCGGCCACCACGTCGACGCCGACCTTGACGAGCTTCGCGTGGATGTCCGCGGACTGCGCCAGCGCCAGCTTCTTGACCCGCTCGTTGACGGCCACCGCGTCGACGGTGACCCCGCCGAGGCCGGCCGAGCGGATGCCGAAGTGGTCGTTGTGCCGGTACCCGGTCATCACGTCGGAGCTGGCGATGAAGGTCTTCGACGGCACGCAGTCGGTCAGCACGCACGCCCCGCCGGGACCGGCCTCCTCGATCAGCGTCACGTCGGCGTCGAGTTGCGCGGCGACCAGGGCCGCCTCGTAGCCGCCCGGCCCACCACCAATGATCACGATCCGGCTCACGACGCTCCCACCTCTAAGTCGAACTGTGCCGACACGCACTTCTTGTATTCTCCACCACCGCGTTATCCGGCTATCGTCATCGCCGTGCGTCATTACGCCGCGTACGGCTCAAACCTCGACCCGGCCCGCATGCGGGCCTACTGCCCGCACTCCCCGATGGTGGGGGTGGGCTGGATAGAAGGCTGGCGCCTGACCTTCGCCGGTGACGCCGAGATGGGCTGGGAGGGGGCGGTCACCACGATCGTCGAGTCGCCCGGTGACCGGGTGTTCGTCTCGCTGTACGACGTGCACCCGTGGGACGCCGCCCAGCTCGACGAGGTCGAGGGCGTGTCCGCGGGCGCGTATCAGAAGCTCACCGTGCGTGTGCTGACCCTCGAGGGCGAGTTCAGCGCGTGGGTGTACGTCTACGACGGCTACGAGGGTGGGCTGCCCACGGCGTGGTATCTGTCCGAGATCGCGAACGCCGCGGAGAAGGCGGGCGCCCCGGACGACTACGTCGACGACCTTCGTCACCGCCCGACGCGTACGTCCTCGCCGGAGGTCTGACGGGTCACCGGGTGAGCCGGTGGGTCAGCGACTCCAGCAGCCCGGCCAGCTCCACCCGCTCGGCCGTGTCCAGCGTCCCGTACGCCTGCCCGGCCAGCGCGTCGGCCACCGAGTCGGCCCACATGAGCCGCCGGACGATCGGGCCGGCCGCCGGGTAGGGCGGCTGCCAGCCGAATGCGACAGCGCCGGTCTCCCCCTCCGGACCCGCGATGATCGCCTGCAGCGGGGACAGCCCGCTGGCCCGGACCGCGACCACGTGCACGCCGAGCCGCTGCTCGTGCAGCAGGTGCAGCAGCACCGCGGCCTGCGCGCCGGGCGCCTGGTCGGGCACCGGCATGGCCCGCCACGCGGCAAACAACGGCAGCCCGGCGCAGTCGACCGCGTCCACGACCCGGCGGGCCAGCTCGAGCAGCCGGGTGAGCCGGGGGAAGCCGCCGATCTGGTCGGCCCCCCACGTGCAGAGCTCATGCAGGTGCCAGGTGGCGACCTCCATGGGTGCGGAGCTCTTGGCGGTCGCCTCCCAGCCGTCCACAACGGCCTCCGGCGCGATGAAACCGATGGCCGCGGCCACCGTCTCGGGGCGGACATCGCCCAGGGCTCCGGCCCGCGCCGACACGTGGTACGCCCAGCCGGAGAGCCCGAGCAGGCGCGCACGGCGCAACGTCTGCGGCGACTCGGCGAAGGCACCAATGATCGTGGCGAGTCCCGTCCTGGCGTTGGCGGCAGCCTGTTCGGGGGTCACGCGCCGATTCTGCTCCCGCAGACGGGTTCTGGAAAATTTTCTTCCCGAGGAGGAAGACTATTCCGGTCAATCCGACTCGTCCGCGGGCTCGAGGTCCTCGAGCGCGGCCTGGACATCGCCGACCCGGCGCCGGGCCGCCGCGGCCTCCCGTTCCGCCGTGCGCCGCGCCTGCTTGCGGCGGGCCACGTCGGCCTGTGCCTCGGTGCGGCGGCGCTCCAGCTCGGCGAGCTCGTTGTCGAGGTCCTCGACCAGGTGCCCGGCGTCGCGCTCGGCGGTCTCGGCGCGTTCCAGCTGCTCGTCGGCGCGGCGTTCGGCGGACTGCGCGGCACTCAGCTCCCGGCGCAGTTCACGCTCGCGCTTCTCCCGTTCCCGGCGGCGGCGGTCGGCGGCGGCCGGTTCCCGGGCTGGCTGCTGGGGGAAAGCGACGACCTCGGCCTCCTCGGCGGCCTCATCCGTCACCAGCCGCAACCGGGGCTTCGGCACCTCACCGAAACCGGCGTAGTTCGCGGCCCGGATCAGCCGGCCGGTGCGCACCTGCGCGGCGATGTCCGGTTCGGCCAGGGCCGCGGTCAGCGTCGCCTCCACCTCGCCCAGCGGCAGCTTGGTCGCCGGCTCCTCCGCCTGGGCCAGCTCGCGGGCGGCCGCGACCAGGGCGGACACCACCTGGCGGCGCTGCGCGGTGAGCTCGCGCAGCGCGGAGCCCTGCAGACCGCGCTGAGCCTGGCGCAGCGACGCGGAGAGCTCGACGAGCTGGTCGATCATCTCGGGCCGGCGCAGTGCCAGCAGATTGACGACCCAGGCGGCCACCGTGGGCTTCTTGAGCGCGGCGAGCCGTTTCGCGGTGGCCTTGTCGCCGGACTTGCGGGCGTCGTCGATCGCGGCGGTGCGGGCCGCGACGAAGCCGTCCGGCGGCGCCTCGTACAGCCGCTGGATGATCTGGTCGGTCGCGCTGGGCACGGTCAGTCGATCGTGGTGCCGGGCGCGAGCCGCTTGTACGTCGTGCCGCCGAGACGCTCCAGCAACGAGCCGTACAGGCCCGCGCCGGTGTCGTTGAGCAGCCCGTCGTGCAGGGCGTAGGCGCGGCGGGGGTGGATCGCCCGGACGAAGTCGATCGCTTCGGACACCTTCATCCACGGAGCGTTCAACGGAACGAAGAGCGTGTCCACCTCGGTGTCCTCCGGAACGGTGAACGAGTCACCGGGATGGAAGAAGTTACCGGAGTCGTCGCTGACCAGCACTGCCACGTTCGGGATGACCGGGATGTCCGGATGGATCACCGCGTGCTCGCCGCCCGAGGTGCGTACCCGGTAGCCGGCCACCTCCAGTTCCTGGCCGGGATCGATCGCCGTGCCGGCGCTGCCGATCGCGGGCAGCGTCGCCAGGACGTCGGCGTGCGCGTAGACCCGCAGGCCGGGCTGCCGGGCGGCCGCCTCGGTGACCGCGTCCACGTTCACGTGGTCGGCGTGCTGGTGGGTGATCAGTACGGCGTCCGCTCCGTCCAGTGCGGACTGTTCGCTCCACACGCCGGGATCGAGGACGAGCACGCCGGCTCCCTCGACGCGTACACAGGAATGCGAGAACTTCGTGATCTGCACGGGACCCCTCCGCTGCCAATTCGTGACCACTTCTCCCACGTTCGGCCGGAACCGATCCGGTTCCGGCGCACGTCCCACCGGCACGCCTTCACGGGGATGGGAGAAACCATGCGTGCACACCGAATCCTATTAGTGAGTACCGCTCTGATCGTGGGATTGCTCGTCGGCGGTTGCACCGGCAACGGCCAGACCGATCAGGCCGCCTCCTCCGGGGCCGGTGTCTCGAACGCCATGCCGGAGGCGCCGGCCGCCGGCGTCGATACGGCGCAGGGTGCCGCCGAGGGCAAGGACACCCCGGCGCAGGCGCCGGATCTCAGCGTCGACCAGCGCTCCATCATCTATCGCGGCTCCCTTTCGGTACGCGTGCAGGACGTCAACGCCGCGGCGAGCCAGACCAGCGGGATCGTCCAGACGGCCGGCGGCTACGTCGGCGGGGACAACCGCAGCAGCGGCGGCAGCGGCGCGGACACCGCGACCATGGAGCTGCGGGTGCCGGCCGCCAAGTTCACCGCCTTCGTCGACCAGCTGGCCAAGCAGCTCAGCGGCACCGAGGAGCAGCGCCAGATCAGCACCGAGGACGTCACCGAGCAGACCGTCGACCTGGACGCCCGGATCACGGTGCAGCAGGCCCGGGTGGACAGCGGGCGCCGGCTGCTGGCCCAGGCGAAGTCGCTGAACGACCTGGTGATGCTGGAGAAAGAGGTGGCGACCCGCGAGTCGGATCTGGCGTCGCTGCAGGCCAAGAAGCGCCACCTGGCCGACCTGACGGCGCTGTCCACGATCACGGTGACGCTGCTCGGGCCGCAGGCCGCCGTGCTCAAGGCGGACGACGGACCGGCGGGTTTCCTGGGCGGGCTCGCCGGCGGATGGAAGGCGCTGGTCAGCTCGCTGGCGGTGGTGCTGACCGTGCTGGGCGCCGTGCTGCCGTGGGTGCTCGCGATCGGGGTGCCGGCGTTGCTCGTGTGGTGGCTGATCCGCCGGGCCCGGCCGGGAAAGCCGGCATTGGTCCCGGCCGGCCCGCCGGCCACCGTTCAGAAGGCGGACGGGCCGGATCAGGGCTAGAACGCCGCGGTCGACAGCGCGGCCAGCGCGGTGTGCACCATGACGCGCAGGCCGTAGCCGATGCAGTTCTCGTCCACGTCGAAGTCGCCCTGGTGCAGGTCACGCTTCTCGTCCGAGCCCGGCGTGGCGGTGCCGAGCCGGATCATCGCGCCGGGCACGTGGTCGAGGTAGAACGCGAAGTCCTCGCCGCCCATGCTGATCTCGGCCTCGACCACCCGGTCGGAGCCGAGCGCGGCACCGGCGGCGGCGGCGACCACCGCGGACGCCATCCGGTCGTTGATCACCGGCGGCACGCCGCGGGCGTAGCCCACCTCGACCTGGGCGCCGGTCGGCGCGACCACGTCCTTGATCAGCTGGGTGACCAGCTCGGGCGCCTGCCGCCAGGCCTCCCGGTTGAGGATCCGGACCGTGCCCCGGGCCTCGCCCTCGCCGGGGATGGCGTTGAACGCCTGCCCCGCGTGCACCGAGCCCCACACCATGGAGACGCCGGCGCGCGGGTCGATCCGCCGGTCGAGCAGCGCGGGCACGTCGACGATGACCCGCGCCAGCGCGTTCACCAGGTCGGCGGTCAGGTGCGGGCGGGCGGTGTGGCCGCCCGGGCCGGTCAGCTTGACCTCGACCGTGTCGGCGGCCGCGGTGAACGGTCCGGACCGGACCCCGACCAGGCCGGCCGGCAGCTGCGGGTAGCAGTGCAGCGCGAAGATCGCGGCGACGTCCTTCAGCGCACCGGACGCGACCACCTGGGGCGCGCCGGACGGGAACGTCTCCTCGGCGGGCTGGAAGATCAGCCGGACCCGGCCGGGCAGCTCACCGCGCTCGGCGAGCTGGGCCAGCGCGAGACCGAGGCCGAGCATGATCGTGGTGTGCACGTCGTGGCCGCAGGCGTGCGCCACGTTCTCCACCGTCGAGCGGTACGGCACGTCCTTGAGGTCGGCCAGCGGCAGGGCGTCGAGGTCGGCGCGGAAGGCGATCACCCGGTCCCCCTCGCCGATGTCGCAGATCAGACCGTTGCCCTTGGGCAGCATCTGCGGCGTGAGGCCGGCGACCGCGAGCTCGCGGGCGACCAGTGCGGCGGTCTCGAACTCATGGTTCGAGCGTTCCGGATGCGCGTGAATATGCCGCCGAATCGCTACCAGCTCCGCGCCTCGGGAGGCGAGCCAGCGGTCGAGCTGGCCGGGCAGGGGTTCGGCGCCGGGCAGCGGCCCGGGCCACTCCGTCTGGGCCCCTTCGGGCTCCGTCAGAGCAGTAGTCACGTCGGCTTCCAGTTCTTGGGCAGAGATGTTTCTTTGTCGGGTTTCCGCGACGCGCGACAGCTTAGACCGTTTTTGGTGACGCTGTGCAACGCCATTCCCGTACCCGTCGGATTGCGCAGGGTGACGAATGCCCTGATTAGAGCGGCTCGGCGTGGGGAGAGGGTTGCTCGGGGTGTCGTCCCTGCTGAGCATCGCGCCTCTCACCTCCTACAACGGGTAACGAATCGTGGAGGTGACGCGGTTTCAGGATCGACCGATCAACCGCACTTCCAGCACACCACGAGTCCGTTTCAAAACGGTTTCAGAAGTGTTCGACGGGGTGGTACACGCCCCATACGCCGCGCAACGTGTGGCATACCTCGCCCACGGTCGCGCGCAGTCGCAACGCCTCTTTCATCAACGGTAGGACGTTCGCGCTTCCTTCGGCGGCCTTCGCGAGATCAGCCAGTGCCGACTCGACCGCGGCGGCCGACCGATTCGCCCGTAAATCGGCCAGACGAGCGCGCTGAGCGGCCTCGATAGCCGGGTCCACGCGCAGCGGCTCGTAGTGCTCCTCCTCGTCGACCGTGAAGCGATTCACACCGACCACGACCCGCTCGCCGTCGTCGATCTCGTTCGCGATCCGGTACGCCGAGGTCTCGATCTCCTGCTTCTGGAAGCCCGCCTCGATCGCGTCGACCGCGGAGCCGTACTCGAAGACCCGCTCGATCAGCGCCGTGGCCTGCCGCTCGACCTCGTCGGTCAGGGCCTCGATCGCGTACGAGCCGGCGAACGGGTCGACCGTGCCGGTGAGGCCGCTCTCGTAGGCGAGGACCTGCTGGGTGCGCAGCGCGAGCCGGGCCGACTTCTCGGTCGGCAGTGCGATCGCCTCGTCGTAGGCGTTCGTGTGCAGCGACTGCGTGCCGCCGGCCACCGCGCCCAGGGCCTGGATCGCGACGCGTACCAGATTGACCTCGGGCTGCTGGGCGGTGAGCTGCACGCCCGCGGTCTGGGTGTGGAACCGCAGCATGAGCGACTTGGGGTTGGTCGCGCCGAACTCCTCGCGCATGATCCGGGCCCACATCCGGCGGGCGGCGCGGAACTTGGCGATCTCCTCGAGCAGTGTCGTACGCGCCACGAAGAAGAAGCTCAGCCGCGGTGCGAAGTCGTCCACGGCCAGGCCGGCGGCGAGCGCGGCACGGACGTACTCGATGCCGTTGGCCAGGGTGAACGCGATCTCCTGCGCGGGCGAGGCACCGGCCTCGGCCATGTGGTAGCCGGAGATGGAGATCGTGTTCCACTTCGGGATCTCGGCCCGGCAGTAGGCGAACGTGTCCGCCACCAGCCGCAGCGACGGCTTCGGCGGGAAGATGTACGTCCCGCGGGCGATGTACTCCTTCAGGATGTCGTTCTGGATGGTGCCCTGCAGCGCGCTGCCCGGCACCCCCTGCTCCTCGGCGACGAGCTGGTAGAGCAGCAGCAGGACGGAACCGGGCGCGTTGATCGTCATCGAGGTGGACACCTGGTCCAGTGGGATGTCGTGGAAGAGCCGCCGCATGTCGTCGATCGAGTCGATCGCCACGCCCACCTTGCCGACCTCGCCGTGCGCGATCGGGTCGTCCGAGTCGTACCCCATCTGGGTGGGGAGGTCGAAAGCGACCGACAAGCCCATCGTGCCGGCCGCGAGCAGCTGGTGATAGCGCGCGTTGGACTCGGCAGCGGTGCCGAAACCGGCGTACTGCCGCATCGTCCAGGGCCGCTTGGTGTACATCGTCGAATAGACACCACGCGTGTACGGGAATTCGCCGGGCTCCCCGATCGGGACGTCGGGCGGGACATCCTCGCTGTGATAGACCGGCTTGATCTCGAAACCCGACTCCGCGTTCACGTCCCGATCCTAAAGGGTGGACCGAGTTACCGGTTTCGTACTCAGCGTCCGAAAAATGCCACCGAATGCGATGCGCCGCTCACCTAGGGTCGAGTTCTGGTAAACACCGGCGTCGCGACTTTCAAATCATGGGGAGCAACCGGCAAGATAGCCTGGTTGGTCGAAAGCCCCCTATACCCCCTCGGTGGCATCCTCAGTGACTCAGATTCCGACGTGGAGCGGTGGTAATACGGCTCCCACCAGCGGACGCGCAGCTCCGGGCACGCTCATCGGCGGGCGGTACACACTCCGCGCCGCGGTCGGCCACGGCGGCATGGGCACGGTCTGGCGAGCGGCGGACACGCTGCTGCGCCGCGACGTCGCGATCAAGGAGGTCGTGCTCCCGCCGGGCCTGGCGCCGAGCGACCGCGACGCGATGTACGAGCGGACCATGCGCGAGGCCCGCGCCGCCGCCGCGCTGCAACACCCCGCCGTGGTGCAGGTCTACGACGTCGTTCATGAGAACGGCCGGCCGTGGATCGTGATGGAACTGCTCGACGCCCGTTCGCTCGCCGACATGGTGATCGAGGACGGACCTATCTCGGGCCGCGTGGTCGCCAAGATCGGCATCGCGCTGCTCGGCGCGCTCGAGGTGGCACACGCGCACGGCGTGCTGCACCGCGACGTGAAACCGGCGAACGTGCTCATCTGTTCGGACGGCCGGTGCGTGCTGACCGACTTCGGCGTGGCGCGGATGCCCACCGACGTGCAGCTGACCACGCCCGGCATGGTGCTCGGCTCACCGCATTTCATCTCGCCCGAGCGGGCCATGGGCAGCGAGTTCGGGCCGCCCAGCGATCTGTTCTCGCTGGGCGTCACGCTCTACACCGCGGTCGAGGGCCGGCCCCCATTCGACAAGGGCGACCCGATCGAGACCATGCACGCGGTGGTCGAGGACCCGCCGGCCCCGGCCGTGCGGGCCGGGTCGCTCACGCCGGTGCTGATGGGTCTGCTGGAGAAGGACCCGGACCGCCGGATGGACGTGATCACCGCCCGGACCATCCTGCGCCAGCAACTGGCCGGCCCGCTGGCCAGCCAGGCACCGCCGAACATGATGACCGACCCGTACTCGGTGGTCCCGTCGCAGCGTCCGCCCGTCGCGGCTCCGGCCGAGACGCAGCCGATCGCGCCGCCGCCGTCCGGCCAGATCGGCGGCCGGGCCATGCTCGCGGCCGGCGACTCGCTCACCGACCACCTGCAGAAGCTGCAGCAGGAGAACGCCGGGGGCGGGGCCGGACGCCGGCGCCGCGTCGAGCCGCAGGCCGCCGTCGCGCCGACCGGCATGATGCCGGCCGCGCAGATGCCCGGCGGCACCGGCCCGACCAGCGTGATCCCGCCGCGCGACGCGTGGCAGAGCGGCCGGCCCGGCACGGTGGTGATGAGCCCGGGCGCCAAGCGCAAGGCCACGATGGACAAGGCGATGACCGGCGCCCGAGACACCGCGGGCCGGGTCGCCGACACGGTGAAGGGCTGGTCGCGCAAGCAGCAGATGATCGCCGGTGGTGGCGCGCTCGCCCTGGTGCTGGTGCTGATCCTGGTCTTCTCGCTGGGCGGTGGCGGCGGCGACACACCGCCGCCGGACGCGCTGCCGGCCGGCAACGCGCAACCGGACCAGTCCGGCGTCGAGACCCAGGCGTACAAGGGCGACAGTACCGTTTCGGTGCAGGTGCCGAAGGGCTGGACGCGGGCGGCGGGCGGCTCCTACGTCGACTACGTCGACCCGAACGACAAGGACACGAAGGTGCGGGTCCTGGTCGAGAAGGGGTCGATTTCGCCGGACAAGTTCGCCAACACGACCGCACCGACCGGGCTGAAGAACGGTACGAGCTGCCCGAAGCCGTTCAAACACCTCGGCACCAAGGACGTCGACATCTCCGGCCACGCGGGCGCCGAGTTCCAGTACCAGTGCGGCACCGGTGACGGTGAGCGCCACGGCATCTGGCGGATGACCACGGTGAACGGGAAGATGTACTCCTTCTACCTCACCACCGAGGAAGTCAACTTCGCGGCCAACAAGAAGTACTACGACAAGATGGTCGAGACGTACAAGCTCGGGTGACGACGACGCAGGGCCGGCGCGAGCTCGCGCCGGCCCTGTGCTATCAATCGCAAGTGACCACCAACGATGACGCCGCGCTGCGGGCCGAGGCCGAGGCCTGGCTGGCCGACGATCCCGATCCGCGCAGCAGGGCCGAGCTTCGCGCGCTGATCGACGGACTCCCCGGCACGGCCGGCGAGCTGCGGGATTCGTTCGCCGGACCACTCACCTTCGGCACCGCGGGGCTGCGCGGCCGGCTGCGCCCCGGGCCCAACGGGATGAACCTCGCGGTGGTCACCCGCGCCGCCGCCGGCCTGGTGTCCTGGCTGGCCGCGCGCGGCGGGACGGGCCCGCTGGTCATCGGCTACGACGCGCGGCACGGGTCGAAGGCGTTCGCCGAGCAGACCGCCCGGGTCGCCACCGGGGCCGGCCGCGAGGCCCTGGTCATGCCGGGCACGTTACCCACGCCGGTGCTCGCGTACGCCGTACGGGCGTTGGACGCGGTCGCCGGGGTCATGGTGACGGCCAGCCACAACCCGCCGCAGGACAACGGGTACAAGGTCTATCTCGGCCGCGCGCTGGGCGGCCCGGCCGGCGACGGCGCGCAGATCGTGCCGCCCGCGGACGCCGGGATCGAGGCGGCCATCCGCGCGGTCGGCCGGATCGCCGACGTGCCACTGGGCGAGCCGGGCAAGCTGCTCGACGACGCGATCCCGCAGGGGTACGTGCGAAGCGCCGCGGCCGTGCTCACCGAGGGCGGCCCGCGGGACCTCGCGGTGGCGTACACGCCGATGCACGGTGTCGGTGGCTCGACGCTGGCCGCCGCGTTCGTGGCCGCCGGCTTCGCCGAGCCCGCGGTGGTGGCCGACCAGTTCACCCCCGACCCGGAGTTCCCGACGGTGGCGTTCCCGAACCCGGAGGAGCCGGGCGCGATGGACCACCTGCTCGCGCTGGCCGGCCTCGGCGGTGCCGACCTGGCGGTGGCGAACGACCCGGACGCGGACCGGTGCGCGGTCGCGATCCCCTCGGATGGCGGGTGGCGGCCGTTGCGCGGCGACGAGCTGGGCGTCCTGCTCGCCGACCACCTCATCCGGCGGGGCGTTCCCGGCACGTACGCCACGACGATCGTCTCGTCACAGCTGCTGGGCCGCTTGTGCACCGCCCGCGGCGTGCCCTACGCCGAGACGCTCACCGGCTTCAAGTGGATCGTGCGGGCCGCCGAGGATCTCGCGTACGGCTACGAGGAGGCCCTCGGCTACTGCGTGGCGCCGGCCCTGGTCCGCGACAAGGACGGCATCACCGCCGCGCTGAACGTGGCCGAGATGGCCGCCGGGCTCAAGGCCGAGGGCCGCACGCTCGCCGACCGGCTGGACGAGCTGGCGGCCGAGTTCGGCGTGCACGCCACCGACCAGCTGTCGGTGCGGGTGGACGACCTGGCCGAGATCGGGGTGGCGATGGGCCGGGCCCGTCGCGAGCCGCCGGCCACGCTGCTCGGCGCGCCGCTGACCGCGATCGATGACCTGTTACCGGACAACGACGTGCTCACGTTCCGCACCGCGGCGGCCCGCGTGGTGATCCGGCCGTCCGGCACCGAGCCCAAGCTCAAGGCGTACCTGGAAGTGGTAGAACCGGTCGGCCAGGGCGACGTGCGCGGGGCCCGCGAGCGCGCCGCCGCCTCGCTGCGCACTCTCCGCACCGAGGTCGCGGCCGCGCTCGGGGTCTAGGCCGGTTTGGGGGCGCCCAGGGCGGCCGAGATGGCCTTGCCCAGGGTGGCCACCACCAGCGCGACGCTCGGCCGGACGATCGAGTCCTCGAGGTTGGCGCTGCCGGAGAACCCGGCGCCCGCCGCGATCTCCTCGATGCGCTGGTGGGCGCGGGCCGACTCGTCGGACGGCAGCCGCAGCGCCGGTTCCATCCGGCAGGCCGAGAGCAGCGTGGCGAGCGCGGCGGTGCGCTCGTCGCAGATCGTCTCGGTCATCAATGCCTCGGCGAGCCGGCGGCGGATCTCCGCCTCGTACTGCGGGTCGGTCGTCGGATAGCGATGGAGGTGGATGACGCCCATCTGGGTCTCGTCCACGTCGCTGACCACACCGCGGGACACCAGGTCCTCCAGGACGCGGGTGCGCAGGCGGTGACGCAGGCGCTGCAGCCACTGCGACGGGGTGTGCGGTTCGTCCTCGGCCGCCCGAGCCAGCACGGCGTCCGCGATCGGGTCACCGATCGGGCTCGGATCGACCACCTTGAGGTAGCCGTCGACGTAGGCGATCCGCCCCGCCAGTGCCAGATCGATCAGCACGGCCGCGGACATGCCGAGGTCGAGCCCGATCCGGGAGCCGGTCGCCTTGCCGGTCTGGTCGTCATATGCGAGGAGGAGCAGTTCCTCGGCGAGCGGAATGGTGCTCATGGCTCGCAACAATAGTGGCCCGGTTCACGCTCGGCGTCCCCCGGCCGCTCCGCGTTTCGTACCCAACGGTTCACCTCATCGCCGACCGGCCAGATCGGGCAGGATCTCGTCGCGCCGCTCGAACCAGGCCAGGGTGTCGCGGATGCCGTCGGTCACCGAGTGTTCCGCCCGCCAGCCCAGCAGCCGCGCCGCCCGGTGGCTGCGGGTATAGGCGCCGGCCTGGTCGCCCGGCCGCCGCGGCGACGGCAGGACCGCGACCGGGGTGCCGGCCACCCGATTGAAGGCCTCGACGAACTCCAGCACGGTGGTGCCGGTCCCGGTGCCCAGATTGATGGCCGTGCTGCGAGACTCACCGGCGAGCACGGTGTCGAAGGTCTCCAGCGCGCGCAGGTGGGCGTCGGCCAGGTCCCAGACGTGCACGTAGTCGCGGATGCCCGAGCCGTCGCGGGTGGGGTAGTCCACGCCGGTGACCGGGAAGGGCCGGCCGGCACGGTGCGCCTCGATCAACTTACCCAGCGCATGGCTCGGCGAGGGGACCTGCAGGCCGGTGCGCATCTTGGGGTCGGCGCCGATCGGGTTGAAATACCGTAACGAGAGCACCCGCATCGGGGTTGCCACGGCGATGTCCGCGAGCATCTCCTCGACGATCTGCTTGGTACGGGCGTACGGGCTCATGCCGGCGATGGCCGAGTCCTCGTCGACGGTGAAATCGCCGTTGGGGCGGTAGATCGAGGCCGACGAGCTGAACAGCAGCCGGGTGACGCCGTTGGCGACCAGGTGGTCGACGAACTCCAGCGTCTTCGCGACGTTCTCGCGGTAGTAGTGAATCGGGTGCCGGACCGACTCGGGCACCACGATGAGCGCCGCACAGTGGACGACCGCGGCGATGTCCGGGTGCTCGGCGAAGATCCGGTCGAGCACCGTCCGATCGGCGATGTCCCCTTCGTAAAAGGGCTTACCCGCGCAGAACTCCCGCCGCCCGGTCACCAGATTGTCCAGAATGACCGGTTCGTGCCCCGCATCGACCAGACACGACGCGATCGTGCTTCCGATGAACCCGGCACCACCCGCGATGAGCGTCTTCACCCCGTCTACAACGACGCGGACCGGATTCAGACAGCGCCCGGACACTTTCGTGGACGGCCTACTTTCGCCGCACCGCGAGGGACTCCGGCCACTTGCCGCCCGAGAAGACGTTCGCCCAGCTGTCGCTGATGTGACCGATGTCGATGGCCCAGCGGCCCATCCGGGCGAGCCAGGCGGCCACCAGCGTGCCGGAGGGGCCGAGCGACAACAGGAACAGCTGCTCCGGGTCCTCATCCTCGAGCACCTTCATGAGCCGCGGCAGATCGGCGTACGCGTTGACCGGAGTCGAGTGCACGACCTTGCTGTCCTTGACGTTGTCGAACAGCTGCGGAACCAGGGTGAAGCGGGAGTTCTCGCCGGTGACGATGCAGATCTCGCGGTCCTGCCAGACGGTGCGCCACATGTCGACGCCACGCTGACCCAACTGCTGGAAGAAGATCGGCCGGGACAGGTGGCTGTTGCCGTACATCAGGTCGGTGCGCAGCAGCGGACGCACCTCGGACCAGATGTCCAGCCACACCCCAGACCAGTGCAGACTCCGGTACGGGTACGGGAAGCCCAGCAGCAACCGGTCCGCGTCGTAGCCGTCGAAGAGCAGCACCTCGCGCAGGTCCGCGGCCAGATCGGCGGACCACGGCTGGAACCTCAGGTTGAACTCGGAGCGCAGCATCGTGCGCAGCTCACCGTCGCCGAACCGGGCGAAGCTCAGCCGGCGGCTGACGATCTGTTCCACCGTCTTCTCGAACGTGTACTGCCGCTGGAGGGTGAACGCGCCGACCTGGTCCAGCACGTCGCTCGCCACGGCGTGCCGGAAGATCTCCAGGTATTTACGCTGTTCCTGCAGCTCCCAGCGGATGTCGGTGAGGATCTTGCGGTCGTCCGCCGCCAGCTTCCGCTCCTCGTCGGGCTTCTCTTTACGCAGCACCGGTCGTCCCTTTCGTGCCCGCCTCCAGCATGGCCTCGATGACCCGGTCGGCGGCATGACCGTCGTCGAGGTCGCCGGCCCGCTCGGCGAACGCCTTGTACCGGTCCGCGTACGCCTCGGCCACCGGCTCCAGGTCGCCGATCGCGTCGATCACCTGATCCGAGGTGCTCAGCAGCGGCCCGGGCGCCTCGGCCTCGAAGTCGAAGTAGAAGCCGCGCAGCTTGTCCCGGTAGTGGGCCAGGTCGTAGGTGAAGAACAGCATCGGGCGGCCGGTGACGGCGAAGTCGAACATCACCGAGGAGTAGTCGGTGATCAGCACGTCGGCGATCGCCAGCAGGTCGGCCATGTCCGGGTAGGCCCCGACGTCGTACACGAAGCCGTTGCCCGCACCGGGGATGTCGTCGACCACGTTGGGGTGGCGGCGCACCAGCAGCACGTGGTCGCTTCCCAAGCGCTCGCGGGCCGCCTCCAGGTCGAGCATCATCGCGATCTTGTAGGCGCCGCCCCGGTAGTAGTCGTCGTCGCGCCAGGTCGGGGCGTACAGGATCACCTTCTTGCCCGCCGGCAGCGCGAGGCGCCGGCGGACGTCGGCAACGATGGCCTCGCGCCGGTCGCCGCCGGCGAACAGGATGTCGTTGCGCGGGTAACCGGTCTCCAGCATCCGTCCCTCGTAGCGGAACGCGCGCTGGAGGATCGGCGTGCTGAAGCGGTTCGGCGACACCAGATGCGTCCAGGTCTTGGCCTCGACCTCGAGTTTTTCGAAGTACTTCTTGTCGGCGAACTGAAGGTTCTCGATGTCGAAACCGATGCGCTTGAGCGGGGTGCCGTGCCAGGTCTGCACCACCACCTGGCCGTCGCGGGGCCGGAACCACGCCGGCAGGTGCTGGTTGGTCACGATGTAACGGCTGGTGGCGAGCGCTTCGTACCAGTCGCGCTGCCACAGCCCCACGGACCGGGCGGTCGGCGGGATCGCCGCCTGACCGTCGACGACCGCCCAGATGTGCTCGAGCGGCACGCCCCGGGCGACCAGTTCCCGATGCACGGCGCGCGGGCTGTCCGAGTATTGGCGGCCGGTGAAGCTGTTGTACAGGACGGCATCGCGCAGCGGCTCCCGCCGCAGTGCGGGGTAGAGCTCCTCGCGGTTGCGGGCGCCGAAGTACTTGCCGCGCTCGTTGTTCTTCAGCGCCGAGCGCACGCGCAGCACCACCCGGTCGTCGAAGAGCCACTCCAGCGTGACGCGTCCCGGGTCGGCGGGCAGATCCATCGGCAGGGCGCCCAGGCCGCCCTCGAACGCCGGCAACGGCCCGATCGGACCGTCGCCGTCCCGGCACAACAGGTTGTACGTCCCGGTCCGCAGCCGGATCCGGTCGCCGAACGACTCCACCGACAGCGGATCGACGACCGCCGTCCAGGTGTCGCCGTCGACAGTGGTCGGGAACTCCCGCGGCTCCCGGCCGTTGGCCAGCCGCAGCACGGTCCGCATGCGCGCCCAGCCGCCGGGCGGCAGCGTGCCGGACACCCGGAAGGTTGTCCCGTCGGCGGTCACCGACGTGACCGCCGGAACCGGCGGCTGCGCGCTGAGCACCGGGTGGCCCTTGCCGTCCGCGTGCATGCCGATCATGCGCCCGCCGAGGTAGATCGGCGACCAGGCGAAGTCGCCGGCCACGGCCAGCCGGACCGGCGTGGCGTGCTCGTCGCCCGGGGCCAGCTCGACGTCCCAGCGATCGCCCGGCTCGCCGACCAGCAGCGGCCGGTGATACTCGTGGGCCTGCAGGTCGGCCAGCGGCACCCGGAAGGAGAAGCGGTCGCCGTCCAGGTGCACCGGATAACTGCCCCAGACCACCCCCGACGTACGCGACAGCCGGGCCGTCTCGGGCCGCGGGTCGGCACGGGTGACCTGACCGTGGATCTCCAGCGAGTCGCCGTCCACGCCGCCGCCGGTGACCCGGGCGCCGACATGCTCCACGTGCAGCCGGAGACGGCCGTCCGAGACCACCGGGGTGATGCGAACGTCCCGGTCGACATAGAGGCTGGTCAGCTTGATCGGATTCGCGTGCTCGCCCACCTCGAACGGCCCGCGGCTCTTCTGACCGAGACCGAGCACGCCGATGTGGACCGTCCACACCTCGTCCCGCCACGTGCCGTCCGGGCCGCGGAGCTGATCGGCGGCGATCTCGGCCGCGAAGCCGGACCAGTCGTACGACACGGACGCGGTGCCGTGCTCGGCGGTGGCGTCGGTGCACTTTCGCGCGGTCAGCGGGATGCGCTTGGTGCGATCGCCCGCGTCGCTCTTGAGCCAGATCAGCCGGGTGGTCGACCAGGCGTGCGTGGCCGGCTGCGACGGGATGAAGGCGTGGCCGCGCAGGTGCAGCTTCCCACGCCGCCAGTACGCCTCGTGCAGCTTGGTACGCGGGTGCGGGGTGCCGGCGGCGAACAGCGACCTCGGCAGCTCCGGCAGGTCGTCGTCGAGATACATCAGGTTGTGGTAGCGGGACAGGCCCTTGCGGACGATGCCGTGCCGGGCCCGGATCGTCGGAACGATCTCCAGCAGTTCGGCGAGCATCCGCTTGCGGACCAGCTGCCACAGCACGCGCTGCTGGGCGGGCAACTCGTCGAACACCCTGGCGTCGACGGTGTCCAGGAACTCGTGGCAGCCGTCGAGGAACGCCTCCCGGAAGTCGTCGCCGGCTCGCGGCAGCTCGCGCATGAAGATCATCAGGTCGCCGGTGAGGACGGACCCGTCGTAGATCCGCTTGAGCTTACGCTGGCGTTGCTCGCCCAGGAACCGGCTGACCTCGCGGACGCCGGCCAGACGGTCGAGGAAGCCACGCACCTCGCCGCGGCGCTGCGTGATCGACTTTTCCGCGCCCTCGCGCTCGCGCCAGTAGTAGACCGGCACGTCCAGCACATCCACCGACTTGGCCAGCACGTGCGCCGGGACGGTCACCGGAATGTCCTCGTAGAGCACCCCTTCGGGGAAGGCCAGCTCGTGCGCGTCCCAGAAGGAGCGCCGGAACACCTTGTTCCACGCGGTGCGGTCGTCCATCAGCGAGGAGTGCCGGCTCACGTGCGTGCCGAGCCTGGTCGTGGCGAACGGCGTCTTGTGCAGCCCGGACTGATGCAGGCCCCGGCTGGTCAGCCGCAGCACGTTGCCGCAGGCGAAATCCGACCCGGTGGCCTCGATCGAGGAGATCAACAACTCCGCCGCGTACGGGGGCAGGACGTCGTCGCTGTCCACGAACATCAGATAGTCACCGGTCGCGTGCCTGGTCCCGGTGTTACGGGCCGCGCCCAGCCCGGCGTTCGCCTGGGTGACCAGGATGAACCGCCGGTCCCGTTCGGCGAACGCGGCAGCGATCGCACCGCTGTCATCCGTCGAGCCGTCGTCCACCATGATCACTTCTAGGTGCCGGTGGTACTGCGCCGCGACCGAGGCGAGACATTCCTCCAGGTACGGAGCGACGTTGTAGATCGGCACGACGACGCTCAGCACGGAGCCCATTCCCCACGCCCTCCCGGATCGACCTTGGTGCCTGGAGGCACCGGCAAGGGGCCGAAACTAGCAGAGGCGGTAAACGGGAAATGAACTCCACTCGTCCGTGGTCAGAACCGCCGCATGCCGCCGAACTGGCGGTCGCCGGCGTCGCCGAGGCCGGGCACGATGTACGCCTTGTCGTTGAGGCCCTGGTCGATGGCGGCGGTGACCAGGCGCAACGGCAACCCGGACCGGTCCAGCCGGTCGATGCCCTCGGGCGCGGCCAGCACGCAGCAGACGGTCACGTCGGTGCAGCCACGGTCGACCAGCAGCTGCACGCAGTGCATCAGCGAACCGCCGGTGGCCAGCATCGGGTCGAGCACCAGCACCGCCTGGCCGGCGAGGTCGCCGGGCAGCGACTCCATGTACGCCCGAGGCTCGAAGGTTTCCTCGTCGCGGGCCAGGCCCACGAAGCCCATCGACGACTCGGGCAGCAGCCCCAGCGCGGCGTTGGCCATGCCCAGCCCGGCCCGCAGCACCGGCACGATCAGCGGCGGGTTGGCCAGGCGGATGCCCTGGGTGGGCGCCACCGGGGTGCTGATCTCGTACTGCTCGGTGGGGAACGAGCGGGCAGCCTCATACACGATCATGGTCGTCAGCTCGTCCAGGGCGGCACGGAAGACGCTCGAATCGGTCTCCGCGTTCCGCATCGCGGTGAGCCGGGTCTGGGCGAGCGGGTGATCTACGACGAGTACGTCCACGCCGACAACCTACCGGGCATTCAAGATCACCTGCTCCGGGGCTGCGTAGAATCGTTTTCATGACTGTGACAGCGACCCCCAGCCTGTCCGGCCTGCCCGATTCCGCCGCCGGCCTCCGGACATTCCTGCACGGACTGCCCGGGGTCGACAAGGTCGGCGTCGAGGCCAGGACGGCGGCGCTCGGCACCCGGTCGGTGAAGACGACCGCCAAGGCCCAGGCGATCGACCTCGCCATCCGGATGGTCGACCTCACCACGCTCGAGGGCGCCGACACCCCGGGCAAGGTGCGTGCGCTGTCGGCGAAGGCGCTGCGGCCCGACCCGGCCGACCCCAGCTGCCCGCCGGTGGCCGCGGTCTGCGTCTACCCGGCGATGGTTCCGGTCGCCGCCGAGGTCCTGGCCGGCAGCGGTGTGCACCTGGCCAGCGTCGCCACCGCCTTCCCGTCCGGGCAGGCGCCGCTCGAGGTCAAGCTCGCCGACACGCGCGACGCGGTGGCCGGCGGCGCCGACGAGATCGACATGGTGATCAGCCGGGGCGCGTTCCTGGCCGGCGACTATCCGAAGGTCTTCGACGAGATCGTCGCGGTGAAGAGTGCCTGCGGGGACGCCCATCTCAAGGTCATCCTGGAGACCGGCGAGCTTTCCACCTACGACAACGTCCGCCGCGCCTCCTGGCTGGCGATGCTCGCCGGGGCCGACTTCATCAAGACCTCCACCGGGAAGGTGCCGGTCGCCGCCACGCTGCCGGTGACGCTGGTGATGCTGGAGGCGGTGCGCGACTTCCGCGCCGCGACCGGGCGGCAGGTGGGTGTCAAGCCGGCCGGCGGCATCCGGACGACGAAGGACGCCATCAAGTACCTGGTGCTGATCAACGAGACGGTCGGCGACGACTGGCTCGACCCGGCCTGGTTCCGGTTCGGCGCGTCCTCGCTGCTCAACGACCTGCTGATGCAGCGCACGAAGCTGACCACGGGCCACTACGCCGGCCCCGACTACTTCACCTTGGACTGAGGGCTGCCGCATGTTTGAGTACGCACCCGCCCCGGAAAACCGCTCGATCGTCGACATAGCGCCGTCCTACGGCCTGTTCATCGACGGCGAGTTCGCCGAGGGCAAGGGCACCTTCAAGACGATCAACCCGGCGAACGAGGAGGCACTCTCCGAGATCGCCCTGGCCGGCCCGCAGGACATCGACCGGGCCGTGGCCGCCGCCCGCCGCGCCTTCGAGTCCTGGTCCGCGCTGCCCGGCTCGGAACGCGCGAAATACCTGTTCCGGATCGCCCGGATCATCCAGGAGCGCGCGCGTGAGCTGGCCGTCCTCGAGTCGCTGGACAACGGCAAGCCGATCAAGGAGACGCGCGACTTCGACCTGCCGCTGGTCGCCGCGCACTTCTTCTACTACGCCGGCTGGGCGGACAAGCTGAAGTACGCGGGCTTCGGGTCCGACCCGCGCCCGCTCGGCGTCGCCGGCCAGGTCATCCCGTGGAACTTCCCGATGCTGATGCTGGCCTGGAAGATCGCGCCCGCGCTGGCCACCGGCAACACCGTGGTGCTCAAGCCGGCCGAGACCACCCCGCTCTCGGCGCTGTTCTTCGCCGAGATCTGCCGCCAGGCCGAGTTACCCCCGGGCGTGGTCAACATCGTGACCGGCGCCGGCGACACCGGCCGCTACCTGGTGGAACACCCGGACGTGGACAAGGTCGCCTTCACCGGCTCGACCGAGGTCGGCCGGCAGATCGCGCGCTCGGTGGCGGGCACCGGCAAGCGGGTTACGCTGGAGCTGGGCGGCAAAGCGGCGAACATCGTCTTCGACGACGCGCCGATCGACCAGGCCGTCGAGGGCATCGTGAACGGGATCTTCTTCAACCAGGGCCATGTGTGCTGCGCCGGGTCGCGGCTGCTGGTCCAGGAGTCGATCGCCGAGGAGCTGCTGGCCTCGCTCAAGCGCCGGATGGCCACGATCCGCCTCGGCGACCCGCTCGACAAGAACACCGACATCGGCGCGATCAACTCGGAAGCCCAGCTCGCCCGAATCACCGAGTTGTCCCAAATCGGCGAGTCCGAGGGCGCGGACCGCTGGTCGGCGCCGTGCGAACTGCCGGACCGCGGCTTCTGGTTCGCCCCGACGATCTTCACGGGCGTGACCCAGGCGCACCGGATCGCCCGCGAGGAGATCTTCGGGCCGGTGCTGTCGGTGCTCACCTTCCGGACCCCGGCCGAGGCTGTGGAAAAGGCCAACAACACGCCGTACGGGCTGTCCGCCGGCATCTGGACCGAGAAGGGCTCCCGGATCCTGGCCGTCGCCGACCAGCTGCGCGCCGGCGTGGTCTGGGCCAACACGTTCAACAAGTTCGACCCGGCCTCGCCGTTCGGCGGCTACAAGGAGTCGGGTTACGGCCGCGAGGGCGGCCGGCACGGCCTGGAGGCCTACCTTGCCTAAGTCAGCGAAGCCGGTGGCCACCTCGGTCGTGGCCGACGAGCCGGAGGCGGACGCGTCAGTCCGGCCTGCCAAGAAAGCCGCGAAGCGGGCCCGGGCCGCCGCCGCTCCGGGGTCGGTGCTGGCCGCCGACGTGCCGGCGCCGCCACCGCCCGCGAAGCCGGCTCAGGAACCGGACGAGCCGGCCGCGGTTCCGGCCGGACGCCTGACCGTGCGCAAAACGTACAAGTTGTACATCGGCGGCGCGTTCCCGCGCAGCGAATCAGGACGGACGTATCTGGTGGACGGCGACAACGCGGCCCTCGCGTCCCGCAAAGACGCCCGCGACGCGGTGGTGGCGGCTCGTAAGGCCCAGTCCAAGTGGGCGGGCGCCACCGCGTACAACCGGGGTCAGGTCCTCTATCGCATCGCCGAGATGATCGAGGCCCGCCGGGCCGAGTTCGAAGCGCTCGGGGTGAGCACCGCCGAGCTGGACGCCACCATCGACCGCTGGGTCTGGTACGCGGGCTGGTCCGACAAGATCGCGCAGGTCGCCGGCAACGCGAACCCGGTGGCCGGGCCGTTCTTCAACCTCTCCGCGCCGGAGCCGACCGGCGTCGTCGCGGTGACCGCGCCGGCCTCGCTGCTCGGCCTCGCCAGCGTGATCGCGCCGGCGATCGTCACCGGCAACACCGTGGTGGTCATCACACCCGCCGCCCAGATCGCCATCACGCTCGCCGAGGCCCTCGCCACCTCCGACGTCCCGGCCGGCGTGGTGAACGTGCTGACCGGACACTCCGCGGAGGTCGCACCCTGGCTGGCCTCGCACGACGACGTCAACGCCCTCGACCTGACCGGCCTCGACGACACCGATCTGGCCACCGACCTGGAGCGTTCCGCCTCGGGGACACTCAAGCGGGTGATCCGCCCGGCGGCCGGTGTGCCGGACTTCACCGCCGACCCCGGGGTACGGCCGATGACCGCGCTTCTGGAGACCAAGACGGTCTGGCACCCGAAAGGTTTCTGACCAGGCTCGCCCACTAGGGTGTGTCGTCAGACTCATCGTTTTCGCAGGCAGAATCAACCCGGAGGTCACCGTGACCAGCCAGTCCGACGAGCCCGAGGCGTCCGCGCCCGAGCAGTCCGCATCCGGGCTCTCCGGGCCCGCGCTGTGGGAAGAGGTTCGCATCGCGCCCGTGGAGATCGCACTCCCCGGTGGCGTCGGGCTGACGCTGCGTGCGTATCGGAAGGCCTCCGAGTTGACGCCGACGGAGATCGAGGCCGAGGAGGAAGACCCGTTCGACGCCCGCAAGGGCGGCGCGCGCCACGACGACGAGGAAGAGGTCATCGTCGACGAGGAGTTCCAGGCGCTGCTCGAGCAGGGTGAGGCCGATAAGGACGGGAAGACGGCGGACGCCGACGAGCCCGACCCGGCCGACTTCGAGGACGAAAAGGACGAGGAGGAGGAAGATCCGGCGGCCGACGAGGAGGTGCCGATGTTCCTCAGCCACAAGGGCAAGCTGCTGGCGTTCAAGACACCCGAGTCGCTGGTCTCCTTCATTCGTTCGGGTGCTCCGCACGACCTCGCACAACTCGACTCCTGGGCCACCGTGGCCGACCGGGTACAGTCGACCGACATCGACCCGCAGCCGGACGACCGCTACGAGCTGGACCTCGTGGTGGAGAACCTGCGCGGCGGGCATGACACATGGGACCTGCCGCTCCTCATCGCCGCGGGCGAGGTCGCCCGGGACCTGGGTTACGCACTCCGGCTCAAGCCGGTGATCCTGGCCCTGAACGCGGGCTCGCCCCTCGATGACCTGGACGAGTCCCTGAGGTCCGCGGAAAGCGGTGGTATGGGCGGGTTCTTCGGGCGCCGGAAGTTGAAGAAGATCGGGGCACAGCAGGCGAGCCTCGGCTGGCGTTCGGTAATTGGCAAGATCTCTGCCGTTGTGGACTGGCGCGACTGACCCCTCAGCAGGGACCATCATTGCTTGGCTTAATACAGCAGTCCCGGGGAGGAGGACGACGCCGTGGCGCTCGTGCGCGTGTACTGCGGTCTGGCGTCGGCTGATGAATCGGTGCGTGCGGCCTCGGCCGCCCAACTGACCATCGCCGTGGTGGACGACGCAGGCCGGCTGCTCGGCGTCCATGAGATCAGCGACGATCCGGCTGGTTATGCCGCGTTCGGCTCGCTGCTCGTGGAACGGACGAGTGGGTTCACTGACGCCGCGGTGGCCGCCGACAGCGACGACCACCTAGTCACCTCGTTGCTCACCGCCGCCGGCCGCCCGCTGGTGGTGGCCGACGACGACACCACCGACGACTTCGCCGAGCGCTTCGCCGACGACGACTCCGTCGAAGAGATGCAGGCCCCGCCGGCCGCCCGTCGCGCGGTCGGCCTGGCTCGCGCGTTGCAGGCCGGCGCCCTCGGCGCGGTCAACCTGCCGGTCCCGCGTGAGCTGGTGAGCTACAAGCCGGTCCTGGCCGCGCACGTGGCCCTGCTCAGTGGCCGGCACGCGGCCGCCACCGCGCTGCGCGAGACGCTGCGCGAGCTCTACCCCGCCGCCCTGCGGGCCTATCCCGACCCCGCGCACCCGCTGGCGCTGGCCGTGCTGGACGCGCTGCCCGAACCGGGCCGGCTGACCTCGCACGGCGGCTCGTCCGAGCGCGTCGCCGAGGACGTGGCGACCGAGCTGATCCGGGCCGGCGCCGGCACCGAGGACGAGTTGATCGCCGCGGTCACCGCGCTGCACGTCGCGATCAGCGAGTCGCCGCGCCGCGGCGGCGTCAACAAGTCGCTGGCTCCGGCCGCGGCCGAGACGGTCCGGCAGGCGATCGCCGCGGTCCGCGCCAGCGACGCGGCCTGTGCGTCGCTGATCAGCACGATCGCGAGCCGCAGCACGCCGTCGACGTCCGGTGTGGGCCGTCGTGCCGCCCGCAAGAGCGCCGAGCCCACCCCCATCCAGTCGTTCGGCCGCCGCGGCCGCACCGAGCCGTCCACGGCCGGTGCCGGCCCGGTGACGCCGCACCCGCTCAACACGCCGCCCGCGGCGCCCGACCCGATCGCGCCACCGCCCACGGCGCCGCGTCCGGTCGCGCCGCCGCCGGTGGTCCCGGCCGCCGCGGCCGCCTTCCCGAACCGCGCGCCCGCACCGGGCAACCGCCCGGTGTCGGTGCCGCCGCCCCCGCCGGGCATGACACCGATCACACCCGGTTCACGGCCCGCCCCGGCGCCGACGTCGGCGCCGGCCGCGCGGATGACGCCCACCTCGGCCCCGCCCGCCGCGCCGGCGTCCCCGGCCGGCCCGCTCACCCCGGCCGACAGCGGTCAGCCGTTCCGCGCCACGCTCACCAACGCGGCGATCAACAACGCTCGCGCCGAGCGCCAGCGCACGGTGATCCCGCCGCGGCCGTCCACCCCGGCCCGGCCGCCGTCCACCGGGGACCCGAGCAGCCCCACGGACTTCTCGCTGCCGATGCCGGCCCAGCGCCCGGCGGAGACCGCCGAGCCCGGCTCCCGGGCGAACTGGCCGCTGCTCAACAGCGCCGGCGACGACCTGCCCGCCGCGTCGACGAGCTCGCCGCCCACCGACGGCCGGGTGAAGCCGCCGTGGCAGGACATGCCGAAGGAGCCGCCCGCGCTGCGCCTGGTCGAGTCGCAGCTGGCCGCCAACCTCGACGCCACGGTGACCGACCTGCCGCCGGTGAGCGACCCGCCGGCACTGCGTCTGATCGAGGGCGAGGAGCGCGGCGGCCGCCGCAACGGCGCCCGGCGAGGCGGTAGCGCCCCGGCCCCCACCGGCACCACGATCACCGCGCTGGAACGCAGCGTCACGCCGCCGGTCCCGGCCGACAGCAGCGACGGCGACCTGCTCATCTTCGCGGCGGCCCGCTCGGCCTGGTTCACCGGCCACACCGACGACGCGCCGACCAACCTGGAGTGGGCCAACCCGAACGACAGCGGCTGGCGGGCGGCGGAGAAGGCGTCCACCCCCGAGGTGGCGTCTGAGACGGCCGCAGGGCTGCCGAAGCGGGTGCCCCAGGCCAACCTGGTGCCCGGCGCCCCGATGCGCGACGAGCGGCCGCTACGCATCGTTCGTGACGCCGCCAGCATCGCCGCCCACACCACGGGTTACTTCCGCGGCTGGCGGCGGGGTCAGGAGATCGGCGGCTTCGCGATGGGCGGCCGCCCGGGCCGTGAGGCAGCGGGCGGCTGGGACTTCACGCGCGACGGCCAGCCGGCCGACGACTTCCGCAACAGCGGCGCCGGCTACGGCGGGGGCCGCTGAGCCTACCGGCCGCCGGGTGACACGGGCGGCCATGTAAAGAACGGCCGGGAGCAACGCTCCCGGCCGTTTCCACGTAACGACAATTCAGCGAGGAGCGCGTTGCCGCGTTGATGAGTTCAGGCTGCGGGCGCCGCCGGCGAAGCCGTCGTCGGCCGCAGCCTGAACTCATCAACTTTCAGCGGCGCACGCGCGATCGAGCGCGGCTAGCTCAGCCCCGCTCCGGCACGGCGGAGCGGGGCTTCAACCGATCGTCAGGCGGGCGCTACCGCACGCGAGCGACGCATCGTCAGCACATACTCGACAAGCGAGATGAGGACGTTTTTCGTCGACTCACGGTTGCGGGCGTCGCAGCTCACCACCGGGACGTCGGTCGAGATCGCGAGAGCGTCCCGGACGTCCTGGACATTGTGATACTGCATGCCGTCGAAGCAGTTGATCGCCACCAGGTATGGGAGGCGGCGATGTTCAAAGAAGTCAATGGCAGCGAAGCAATCGGCGAGGCGACGCGTGTCGACCATGACCACTGCGCCGATGGCGCCCCGCACCAGTTCGTCCCACATGAACCAGAAACGCGTCTGGCCGGGGGTACCGAACAGGTACAGGATGAGATCACGGTCGATGCTGATCCGGCCGAAGTCCATGGCGACGGTGGTCGTCATCTTCCCCGGCACCTGACGGTTGTCGTCGACACCCACACCAGCCGAGGTCATGATGGCCTCGGTGGTCAGCGGGGTGATCTCCGAGACCGATCCGACCAGCGTCGTCTTACCGACGCCGAACCCACCGGCGATGACAATCTTCGCCGATGTCACGCGTCCCGCAGCGGGACGTTGCGACATGTCAGAGCCTGCGAAGTCCACTCAGCACCCTTTCCAGCAGTTCCGTGCCTACCGCGTCGGTCTCGTCTTCCAGCGAGGTGGGCTCGTACACCGCGACAAGGCCATCGGAGGCCATGTCGGCGACGATCACACGTGCCACACCGAGCGGCAGTTGCATGCGTGCGGCGATTTCCGCGAGCGACTGCACTCGGCCGCCGTCACACATCGCCGCGATGTACTGATGCTCGCTTCCACCCTGTCCGCCGCGGATGCCCGATCGGCCGCGCACAGTTGTCTCGACCAGCGCTTCCAGCGCTATCTCAAGCTTCGGCCGGGTCCGACCGCGGGTTACGGCGTACGGCCTGACCAGCGCGCCGGTCGGCTCATCGCGTTCGGGCATCGTCACCGCTCACCCCTTCCTCGAACCCATAGAAGTGTCTGTTTTGTCAATGCGTTGGACAGCAGCCGGTCGAGCCGGCTAACTGCCCGTTCAGCCGAGGACCCCGGCCGCGGAACGCGGGGCGGGGGTCAGCGCCTCACCGACACGGTCCACCAGGAGAGCCATCTCGTAGCCCACCTGCCCGACGTCACAGCTCCGTGCGGCGAGGACCGCGAACGACGAACCGTCCGAGATGGACATCAGGAATAGGAATCCATTGTCCATCTCGACGACCGTCTGCAGCACCGCGCCACCCTCGAAGCACCGTGCGGCACCCTGGGTCAGGCTGACCAGGCCGGAGGCGATAGCCGCCAGCTGGTCGGCGCGGTCACGCGGCAGATCCCGCGAAGCTGCCAGGAGAAGACCGTCCGCGGAGACCGCGATCGCATGTGCGACTCCGGGAACGCGGTCGGCGAAGTTGGCCAAGAGCCAACCAAGATCCTGCGTTGATGTCATGCCTCATGCTCCTTGCCAGCCTGCGAGGACTGCTGCCCTCCCGGAGTGCCCTCCGGGTTGGTCGATTGATCCGAGCCGCGACCGCGCTGCACACCCCGGTGGTATGCGGACAACAGACCGCGAACACCCTCGGGGGTACGGCGCTGGACGGAATTACCGCCCCGGTCAACACCACCGGGGACGAGCTGCGCCATCGGAGTGCGCTTGGGCAGACCCGCCGTGGTAGTGGTGTCGACCGGCTTGTCGGCAGCCGCCTGGGCCGCCTGCCAGCCCTCATCCGCAGCCGTCTGCCACGGGCTCGAGCCATTGGTGCCGTTTGCCGCCGCTACACCGTTCGACACGCCGGCACCCACTGTAGCCGGATTCAGGTCGCGCGACTCGGGCGAGACCGCCTGCTGCGGAACGCCGACCGAGCGGATCGGTTCCCCGGTGGGGATCCGCTGCGCGGTCACGCCTTCCTCGGCGGTGCCGTTCGACGGCTTCTGGTCAGCCGGGTGGCCGGTGGTGAACCACGCCGACTCGAGCTCCCGGAAGATCGGCAGCTCCATCGTCTCGTCCGCGAACTGGCCCTGGTTGTCGCGCTGCCGGGCGGCGGCCTGAGCGGCGGCGATCTGTGCCGCCGCGGTGGCCTGCGCCTCGGCCGCCTGGTGCGCGGCCAGCTCGTGTGCCGCCCGCGCCGCCGCAGCGGCCCGCTGGGCCTCCACCTGCGGGTTGACCGAGGCGGGCATCCCGGACATCGGCGTCCCGGACACCGGCGGTGCCGATGACGGGATCGGCGCGGTCTGCGGGTTGGTCGGGCGCTCGACCTGCGGACGCTGGTCGTTGCGCTCGGGCCGGTATCGCGGCAGCTCGGCCGTCATGTCCAGCGCTGCGGCGAGACTCTCCGGGACGTGTGGCGTCCCGTTCTGGTCGCGTTCCGCGGCGACCGGCGGCCAGGCCGGGGGTGCCGGAGTGGCGGCGGCCGGCGGCTCGGCGCCGGGCGGCGTCGAGATCGGGCGGCCGCTGTACGGCGGGCTGGACGGGACCGGCGGCGCCGAGACCGGCGGGATCGCCGGGCCACGGCCCTGGCTCTCCGGGTTGGACGGGAGCTGGCGCGGGATCGTGGCACCGAACCCGTTGTTCTCCTCGCCGCCGTTGCGATGCGGCAGCCCGTCCGGGCCGGCGAAGCCCTGCGGCGCGGGCGACATCGGGCCGGACGGCAGCGGCGGGATCGCCTCGTTGCTGCGTGGGCCGTAGAAGCCGTTGCCGTTGCCGTTCCCATTGCCGTTGCCGTTCGAACCGCCGAAACCGTTCGAGCCACCGAAACCGTTCGACGACGGCGCGCCGGTGAGATCGGACCACGCGGGCACCGACCGGCCGTTCGTGCCGAGCATGCCACCGGACGGCATCGGCGGGTTCGGGTCGAAGGGGCGACCACCCGGGTAGCCACCACCGCCGTTGCCGCTTTCCAGGGCGAGCGGCTCGGGGAACCCGGGCCGGCCGCCCTGCATCGCGGGCATGCCGTTGCCGTTGAGGCCCGGCTGCCCCGGACCCGTGAGGGCGCCGGTGAGCAGGACGGACACCGGCAGTGACACCTCGGCGACGGTACCGCGTTCGGTGTCGGCCGGGCGGAGCTCGACCTTGACGCCGTGCCGGTTCGCCAGCCGGGCGACCACGACCAGGCCCATCATCCGGGAGACGGCCACGTCCACCATGGGCGGGTTGGCCAGTCGCTCGTTGAGGTCGCGCAACTGCTCACGGCTGATGCCGATACCGCGGTCCTCGACCGACAGCACCGCGCTGTCGCCCATCCGCCGGGCCTCGACGATGACCGTCGAGTTCGGCGGGGAGAACGCCGTCGCGTTGTCGAAGAGCTCGGCGACCAGGTGGACCATGTCGTTGACGGCGTGCGCCGCCACCTCGATCTCCCGGTCGATCGTGCCGAACTCGATGCGGGTGTAGTGCTCGACCTCGGACTGCGCGGCGCGGAGCACGTCGATCAGGGCGGCCGGCTCGCGCTGCACGCGGGTCGAGTCGGCACCGGCGAGGACCAGGAGGTTCTCGTCGTTACGCCGCATTCGGGTGGCCAGGTGGTCGAGCTGGAAGAGCTCGGCCAGACGGTCCGGGTCTTCCTCGCCGCGCTCCAGACGGTCCAGGTGACCGATGAGACGGTCGACCAGGATCTGGGAACGACGGGCGAGGTTGACGAACATCGTCGCGACGGAGGCACGGAGTGCGGCCTGTTCGGCCGCGGTGCGGACCGCCTCGAGGTGAACCGCGTTGAACGCCTCGGTCACCTGCCCGAACTCGTCCCGGCTTCGCACCGGTAGGGGTTCGGCGATCTGGTCGGCGACCTGGGCCGGGGTGAGCGACGTGGACAGGGCCGGGTCACGCAGCCGGCTCACCGCGTGCGGCAGGCCGTACTGGGCGACCGAAAGCGCACCCTGGCGCAGTTCGCGCAGCGAGCGGGCCATCGACCGGGCGACCAACCAGGCGAACAGGATGGCCAGCAGGAGCATGCCGAGCAGCACGCTGGTCTCGATGAAGACTCGCCGGTTCACGTCGTTGCGGAGCTGCGTGGCCTGCGCCACGTCGTCCGCGTCCATCTTGACCTCGACCGAGCGGAACTGCGTGTTGTAGCCCCGCATCGCCGTTTCCCACGCCTGCGTGTTGAACGGGATGTTGTGGGTGTTCGGACCCGCCAGGTTCTTCAGCGGGGTGGTCAGGTTCGTTGCCGCGCGGGCGTCCGGGGTGAGCGAGATCCCGTCGAAGAGGCGGATCTCGGCATCCGTACCGACCGTGTGCAGTGTGGTGCCCGCCAGCTCGAAGCCCGTCTCGGTGACCAGGAACCGACGGCGCATGTCGTTGTTGAAGTCACCCTCTTTGAGGATGAGGTGACCGACGTCGCGCTGCTCGGCGATGTACTCCTTCGCCTGGGCCACCGCGGCGACCGCCCGCATGTGGTCGCTCAGCGACGGGTCGTCGGCCAGCTGCGCCGACGCGTCCCGTACCGCGAGGAGGTCGTCGATGAGCTTCGAGTACGTGTCGTCGACGGTGGCCTCGTCCAACCCACCCTTGGCGATCTGACTGCGTTTCGCCGGTAGGTCCTCGAGGTTGCGGTCGAGACGCAGGAGCAGCGTGCCGACCTTCTCGGGCACGTTCTCCAGGCCCGATTTCTGCTGCGAGTACGCCAGCTTGGCGGCGTCGACCTGGACGTTCTCGTCCTGGTACGCCTTCAATGCGGCGTCGTGAATCGGCTTGTGGCTGTCGTCGTCGTTAGTGACGATCATGACGCCGTAGGCTCGTTCGTTCTGCAAGTGGTCGACCAGACCACCGGCAGCTTGCGACAGCACCGAAAGGGTGCGGGCGCGCTCCGCGTTGCTGGCTTCGTTGATGTGGTCCACCAGACCGCTGACGCCGACGATGATCGTCGCCAGGGTCGGTACCAACATGATCAAGCCGAGCTTCGACCAGATCGGCAGGTCTCGCAGCCGATCGGCCGGCCGACGGAGACGCGACATGACGCCGGTCGCCGTCGTGGGGCGCTTGCTCACGTCACCGTCCTCCTGATTCGAGCCCGGCATTCGGCTCGCCGGGCCCCGCACGCGACCGACTGCCGCGTCGGGCCCCCGAGATTCCATCACGACGAGTGTCAAAGAGAAAGACCAGGCTGACACGGACCGGTTGTGTGACGGGACTTTGGCCCGCCGAAGTGGAACATCACCGGCTCTTTTTGACTGCCTGTATAGCTTTACGTCTCTCAGCGTCACTCACGCCAATCGACTCGGCGCGGGGGTGACGCCGTCCGATCGCGCCCGATCGTAATGGATCGCGGCAGGACAGACGATGGCGCGGTCCTCGTTCATCGGCAACGTGAGATGCCCGATTTTGCATTGTTTGTAGTGACCATTCTGACCGAAAGGACGATCGGCGCCGACGAATCGTCATTGGTGCGCGCCGGAGGGTCAACCAAGCAACTTTGCGTACGCCGGTTTGATCACTTCCGTGATGATCGCAAGCCGCTCGTCATAAGGAATGAACGCGGACTTCATCGCATTGATCGTCAACCACTGCAACTCGGCCCAGCCCCAGCCGAACGCTTCGGACAGCAAAGCCATCTCCCGCGACATGGACGTGCCGCTCATCAGGCGGTTGTCGGTGTTCACCGTCACCCGGAAGCGAAGATCGTGCAGCAGTCCGATGGGGTGCTCGGCGATCGAGCGCGCGGCGCCGGTCTGCACATTGGACGATGGACAGAGCTCGAGCGGGATCCGCTTGTCGCGTACGTAGGCGGCGAGCCGGCCCAGCACCGTGTCACCGCCGCTGGGCGAACCTGTGATGTCGTCCACCAGCCGTACGCCATGACCCAGCCGGTCCGCGCCGCACCACTGGATGGCCTGCCAGATCGACGGCAGCCCGAAGGCCTCGCCGGCGTGGATGGTGAAGTGGAAGTTCTCACGCTGCAGGTACTCGAACGCGTCCAGGTGCCGGGTGGGCGGGAAGCCCGCCTCCGCCCCGGCGATGTCGAAGCCGACCACACCCGCGTCGCGGTAGCGCACGGACAGCTCGGCGATCTCCTGCGAGCGGGCCGCGTGCCGCATGGCGGTCAGCAGCACCCCGATCCGGATCGGGTTGCCGGCGGCGGCCGCCTCGGCGCTGCCCTCGACGAAGCCCGCGTTCACCGCGTCGACCACCTGGTCCAGGGTGAGGCCGCGCTCCAGGTGCTGCTCGGGGGCGTAGCGCACCTCGGCATACACGACGCCGTCGGCGGCCAGGTCGAGCGCGCACTCCCTGGCCACCCGGTGCAGGCCCTCGACGGTCTGCATGACGGCGACGGTGTGCGCGAAGGTCTCCAGGTACCGTTCCAGCGAGCCGGAATCGGCCGCCGCGACGAACCAGTCACCCAGCGCAGCCGGCTCACCGGCGGGAAGCTGATGACCGACGGCGTCGGCGAGCTCGATGATGGTCGCGGGGCGCAGGCCACCGTCCAGGTGGTCGTGGAGCAGCGCCTTCGGGGCCTGGACGATGTCGGATTGTGCGATGGCGGCCATCAAACGAGGGTAAAGGCAGGAGTTGAATGATCGACGGCGCATTGCCGTACCTGAGGTGCCCGGTGTGCCGTGAATCGCTTTCCCGCACCGATCGGAGCCTGCGGTGCCCGCGCGGCCACAGCTTCGACATGGCCAGGCAGGGGTACGCGGATCTGACCGCCGGCCGGATGCCGCACGTGGGCGACACCGCCGAGATGGTCGCGGACCGCGCGGCATTTCTGGCCGCCGGCCACTACGACTTCATCGCCGAGGCGCTGGCCCGCTCGAGCGCGGGCGACGGCCTGGTGCTCGACGCCGGGACCGGCACCGGCGACTATCTGGCCCGGGTGCTGGACGCGCTGCCCGCGACGACCGGCCTGGGAATGGACGTGTCGAAGCCGGCGCTGCGGCGGGCGGCCCGGGTCCACCCGCGGGCCGCGGCGGTGCTGGCGGACCTGTGGGGGCCGCTGCCGGTGGCTTCCGGGGCGGCCTCGGTGATCCTGAACGTCTTCGCGCCCCGTAACGGCGAGGAGTTCCGTCGCGTGCTCCGGCCGGGCGGGATTCTGCTCGTCGTGACGCCGGCTGCCGATCATCTCGTCGAGCTCGTGGAGGCGTACGGGATGATCGGGGTGGATCCTGATAAATCGGGAAAAGTCTCCCAGGCTCTCGGCGATCATTTCACCGCCGGGAGCACCCACACGCTGCGACGCGAGCTCAAGCTCACCGCCGCCGAGGCCCACACGCTGATCGGCATGACTCCCAGCGCACGACATATGCCGAAATTTCCGGACAAGGACGTCACGGTGACGGCGGCGGTCGAGCTGACGCTGTACCGCTGATGCGGCAACGCGGCAACGCCGCCGCACAGCTAGATCGAGAGATCGACCTCTTCCCACTCGGCCGGCTTCTCGTGGAACGGCCCCTGGAAGATCACCGCCCACTCCAGCGCCCACCGCCGCTGCCCGATCGCGTTCCCGTCGATCTCCCCGGGTAACGGCATCCCGTTCTGCTCCAGCTCCTGGAACGCCCAGTCCAGGCAGTAGTAGAGATCAAGCAGGACGGCCGCCTCGATCGGATCCCGCGGTGACATCAGCGACCGCGACCGCCAACTGTTGAACGACTCCCCCGACGGCAGATCCGGCATCTGCGACATCAGGCGTTCCTCGGGCGGCGCGGTCGGATCCAGATGCCGCGCCAGCCCGAGCAGCCAGGCGAGTGCGAACACCGCGTCATGGTGCAGCACGAACGATCGGTGATCGCCCTTCGCCCCGATCACGAACTGCCACTCCGGCGGTGTGACGAATTCCACCAGATGAGACCCCAGTAGCCAGCTCATCGCGACCTCGGTGGGCATGCCGAAGCATCGCGCCACCACGACGTGCAGCACCGCGGCCCGCGCCTCGATCTCCGCGGTGGTCCGCAGGTCGATCGTGTCGCCGGGCTCCCAGATCAGCGGGAACGCGGGCGGCGGCACGGGCAGGCCGAGCCGCTCCAGCTCGTCGAGACTTGCCTCGCGGACCGCGCGCGGGTCGGGTGCGGCCTTCGTCATGGTGCGTCAGGCTATGCGGTCCAGCACAAGCTTTGTAGGGGTGGGACCCTTCTCACCAATGACGACGGCCGCCGAGGCCTCCGCCAGCGCCGCCGGAATCCGGCTCGCGTCGTCGGTTCGCAGCTCAAGCAGCACGTCCCCGGCGTTCACCCGGTCCCCCGGCTTGACCTTCAACTGCACGCCGGCGCCGAAGCTCACCGGATCTTCCTTGCGCGCCCGGCCGGCGCCGAGACGCCAGGCCGCGACCCCGATCCCGTACGCCTCGACCTCCGTCACCACGCCGGCGCCGGAAGCGCGCAGCACCTCGGTCTCCGCGGCCGCCGGTAACGTCGCGTCCGGATCGCCGCCCTGCGCCCGGATCATCCGCCGCCACGAGTCCATCGCGGCCCCGGACGCCAGCACCTGAGCCGGGTCGGCATCGATCCGGGCCGCGGCCAGCATCTCCCGGGCTAACGCCAGGGTCAGCTCGACCACGTCGGCGGGCCCGCCCCCGGCCAGCACCTCCAGCGACTCGGCCACCTCGACAGCGTTCCCGACCGCGAACCCCAGCGGCGTGTTCATGTCGGTGAGCAGCGCGACCGTCTCGACCCCGCTGTCCTTGCCGAGCCGCACCATCGTCGAGGCAAGTTCGCGCGCGGCGTCCAGCTCCTTCATGAACGCCCCGGCGCCCACCTTCACGTCCAGGACCAGCGCGCCGGTGCCTTCGGCGATCTTCTTGCTCATGATCGAGCTGGCGATCAGCGGGATGGCCTCGACCGTGCCGGTGACGTCGCGCAGGGCGTATAACTTGCGGTCGGCCGGGGCCAGGCCCGCACCGGCCGCGCAGATGACCGCCCCTACATCCTGCAACTGTCGCAGGAAGGCGTCGTTGCTCAGCGTGGGCCGCCAGCCCGGAATGGATTCGAGCTTGTCGAGCGTGCCTCCGGTGTGGCCGAGCCCCCGGCCGGATAACTGCGGCACCGCGGCACCGCAGGCGGCCACGAGCGGGGTCAGCGGCAGCGTGATCTTGTCGCCGACGCCGCCGGTGGAGTGCTTGTCCGCGGTCGGCCGGGTGACCGACGACAGGTCCAGCCGCTCCCCGCTGGCGATCATCGCGGCGGTCCACCGGGCGATCTCGCCGGGGTCCATGCCGCGCAGCAGGATCGCCATGGCCAGCGCCGACATCTGCTCGTCGGCGACCATCCCCCGGGTGTACGCGTCGACCACCCAGTCGATCTGCGCGTCACTCAGCCGACGCCCGTCCCGCTTGGCCCGGATCACGTCCACGGCCGCGAACTCACTCATTTTGCCACCTCTCGGGAATGCCGTCCGGCGGCTCAGACTCGCCGGCCCAGCTCAGGCCGCCGTCGGCGTCGACCACCACGATCCGTGGCGTACGGACAAGGCCCCAGGACACCGCCTGCGCGGTGGTGGGGAAGTTCGGTCCCTCTTCGAGCACGCCCTTCTCGGCGTCGTCGGTCGCGCCGCCCGAGCGCTCCCAGTACGCCGTCCAGACCGTCTCGCCGCCGGACAGGTCCGGGTGCACGAAGACCGTGCCGCGCCCCCGCCATTTGGCCAGGTCGCTGGGCACCTCGTGGCCGGCCGCCGACCCGGTGACGCGTTCCAGGTCGTCGAACCCGAACGCGTGCGGCAGCAGCTCGGACATCTTCAGCGGCCGGGGCAGCGCCTCGACCAGGCATTCCGGCCCGCCGTTCTCCCAGAGCAGCTGACGGCACCGCCCGCACGGCATCAGCGGGTTGCCGTTGGCGTCCACACAGGAGACGGCCACGAGCCGCCCGCCGCCGGTCGCGTGCAGCGAGCTGACCAGCCCGCACTCGGCGCACAGCGTGACCCCGTACGATGCGTTCTCCACATTGCAGCCGACGATCACCCGGCCGTCGTCCACCAGCCCCGCGACCCCGACCGGAAAGTCGGAGTACGGCGCGTAGGCGTGCGACATGGCCTCGATCGCCGAGGCCCGCAAGCCACTCCAGTCGATCTCCATGCCGCCGATTCTGCCTGACTGGTCAGCTCTTGGTGTACGGGACACCGTCGGCCGCCGGGGCGCGCACGCGGCCCACCAGACCGGCCACCGCCACGATCGTCGCCAGGTACGGCAGCATGTTCAGGAACTGGTTCGGCACCGAGGAGCCCACGCCCGCGCTCAGGTAGTACGCGAGCTGCTGGGTGAACCCGAAGAACAGCGCCGCGCCCAGCGCCCCGAACGGCGTCCACCGGCCGAAGATCAGCGCGGCCAGCGCGATGAAGCCCGCGCCGCCGGTCATGTTCTTGTTGAACGCGCTGGTCGCCATCAGCGTGAAGTACGCGCCGCCGGCGCCCGCGATGGCGCCGCCGATCAGCACGTTCGTGTAGCGCAGCCCGCGGACCCGCACACCGACCGTGTCGGCCGCGGTCGGGTGCTCACCCACCGCGCGGGTGCGCAGGCCCCAGCGGGTGCGCCGCAACGCGAAGTGGATGACGAAGACCAGGATCAACGCGATCCACAGCAGCAGCGTGGCGCGGAACAGCACCGGCCCGATCACCGGGATGTTCGACAGGCCGGGGATGCTCCACGTCGGCATGTGCGGCGGCTGGTTGTACTTCGCCGAGTCGGGCTGCATGAGCCGCTCGTACAGGAAGCCGGTGATGCCCAGCGCCAGCAGGTTCAGCACGATGCCGACGACGACCTGGTCGACCAGGAAGCGGATGGCCAGCACGGCGAGCAGGGCGGCGATCAGCACCCCGCCGAGGACCGCGCCGATCAGCCCGGCCCAGACGCTGGTGGCCAGCGTGCCGACCAGCGCGGCGGCGAAGGCCCCCATCAGGAACTGGCCCTCGATCGCCACGTTGACCACACCGGAACGCTCGCCCAGCACCCCGGCGAGCGCGCCCAGGATCAGCGGCAGCGCGAAGTCGAAGGTTCCGTCCGCGATCGAGACCACCGGCAGGAAGTTGCCCGCCACCTGCCAGCACAGGAACGAGAACACGAAGGTCACGATCCCGATCACCAGGAACGCCGTGTGCCAGCGCTTGGCGACACCGGCGAGCATCAGCACGCCCAGCACGACGGTGATCGCACCGAACAGGTACGCCCCGACGTCGCCGTTGATGGACAGGGCGGCGCCGCCGCTGTCCTCGCTCAGCGTGAACCTCGCGGTCTTCGAGGAGGCGAGCGGACCGAACAGGCAGATCGCCAGCAGTCCGATGATCACCACGCCGGCACCGAGGCGCCGGGGGCGGTTCCAGAAGCGTTCCGGGGCGCTGACCTCGGTCAGGTCCTCCGCGGTCGCGGTCGACACGTGGATCACCAGCCCTTCGCCATCGAGGCGCCGAGCCGTGCGGAACGGGCGGCGCGGAGCTGGAAGATCGCCTTCACCAGGGCGGGGGCGGCGATGAAGATGACGATGAGGGCCTGCAGGACCGTGACGAGTTCGAGCGAGACACCGACGTCCACCTGCATCAGGTTGCCGCCGGCGCTGAGCGCGCCATACAGGATCGCGGCGAACAGCGTGCCCCACGGCCGGTTCCGGCCGAGCAGGGCGACCAGCAGGCCGTTGAATCCGATCTGGCCGGCGACCTGCGCGGTGAGCCGGTCCGCGGTGCCCAGTACCTGGGTCGCGCCGCCGAGACCGGCCAGCGCACCCGCCACGACCATCAACAGGGTGTACGTCTTGGCGACGCTCATGCCGGCGGTCTTGGCGGCGGGCGGGTTCACGCCGACCGCGCGCAGCTCGAAGCCGAACGACGACCGGTTGATGATCCAGGCGACCCCGGCGGTGGCCAGCACGGCGAGCACGATGCCGAGGTGCACCCGCAGCGGGGCGGGCAGCGCCGGCAGCTGCGCGTTGTGCCCGATGGTCTTGCTGATCGCGTCGGTGCGGTTCGGATCCTGGATGCCGCTCTGCAGGATCAGCCAGCTCAGGAACAGCAGGGCCACGTAGTTCAGCATGATCGTGGTGATGACCTCGTGGGCGCCGGTGCGGGCCTTGAGGAAGCCGGGCAGGAAGCCCCAGAGCGCGCCGCCGACGGCCCCGGCGACGATCGCCACGATCAGGTGCAGCCCGACCGGCAGGGAGATCGCGAAGCCGGCCACGCCACCGCAGATCGCCCCGATGATCGACTGACCCTGGCCGCCGATGTTGAACAGGCCGCCACGGAAGGCGATCGCCACGGACAGGCCGGTGAAGACCAGCGGCGCCGCGTACGTCAGTGTCTCGGAGATCGGGTTGAACGCCGCCTGCCACGTCCCGGTGCCGTTGATCCAGGCCTGCACCGAGGCCGGGTCGAAGATCGCGCCCTTGAACAGGTCGGCGTAGGCGTGGCTGATCAAAGCCCAGCTGGAGTTCAGCGCGTCGCCGGGCCTTGACGTGAAGTAACCGAACTGGGACAGCACCTCGGAGTCCGAGACGACGATCAGCACCGCGCCGATGACCAGCGCCAGGAAGATCGACAGGATGGTCACGGTGACCGTGTTGGCGGACCAGAGGTTGCGCAGGAAGAGCGTGACGAAGGAGTCCGGCTTCTTCTCCGGCGCGGGGGGCGCCTCGACTTCTTCGGTGGTCACTTCTCGTCCTCCCCGGCGGTGCCGGTCACGCCCGCCATCAGCAGGCCGATCTCCTCGCTCGGGGTGTCCGGCGCGACGATGGCCAGGATCCGCCCGCGGTACATCACCGCGATGCGGTCGGCCAGGCTGTAGATCTCTTCGAGCTCGCTGGAGACCACCAGGACCGCGGTGCCGATGTCGCGCTCGTGCACGACCTGGTTGTGGATGAACTCGATCGAGCCGACGTCCACGCCGCGGGTGGGCTGCGAGGCGATGAGCAGGCGCAGCGGGCGCGACATCTCCCGGGCCACCACGACCTTCTGCTGGTTGCCGCCGGACAGCGTGCTCACCGCGGAGTCGGTGGACCCGGTACGGATGTCGAACTGCTCGACCCGCTGGGCGGCCGAGGATCCGATCGCCTTCGGGTCGAGGCGCCAGGCGTTGCCGTACGGCGCACTGTCGTACATGTCGAGCACCAGGTTCTCGGCGACCGAGAACTCGCGGACCACGCCGTCGAGGCTGCGGTCCTCGGGCACGTACCCGACGCCGGCCCGCAGGATCTTCTTGGTGCTCATGCCGGTCAGGTTCTGGCCTTCGAGCTCCATGCGGCCGGCGCGGATCTCGCGTAACCCCATGATCGCCTCGACGAGCTCGGTCTGCCCGTTGCCCTGCACGCCGGCGATGCCCAGCACCTCGCCGGAGCGGACCACCAGGTCGACCCCGTCGACGGCGCGCACCCCACGGTCGTCGTCGACGACCAGGCCGGTCACCTTGAGCACCTCGTGCGCGGGCGTGGCCGGCTTTTTGGTGACCTCGAGGCTGACGTCGCGGCCGACCATGAGCGCGGCCAGTTCGTCCTCGGACGTATCCGGGGTGGCGGTGCCGACCGTACGCCCGCGGCGGATCACGGTGATCCGGTCGGCGATGGCCTTGACCTCGCGAAGTTTGTGGGTGATGAAGACGATCGACTTGCCGGTCTCGGCCAGAGCGCGCAGCACCCGCAGCAGCTCGTCGGTCTCCTGGGGGGTGAGCACCGCGGTCGGCTCGTCGAGGATGAGCAGGTCGACTTCGCGGGTGAGGGCCTTGACGATCTCGACCCGTTGCTGTGCGCCGACCGGGAGGTTCTCCACCAGCGCGTCCGGGTCGATCGGTAAGCCGTACTTGGTGGAGGTCTCCAGCACGTCGCGGCGGTTGCGCCGCCGGTCCAGCCAGCCCAGCGGACCGCCGCGGGTCTCCTCGGCGCCGAGCGCGATGTTCTCCGCGACGGTGAACACCGGGACCAGCATGAAGTGCTGGTGGACCATGCCGATGCCGGCCGCGATCGCGTCCCGCGGGCTGCGGAACGTGCGGACCTCGCCGTCCACCAGGATCTCGCCCTCGTCCGGCTGAAGCAGGCCGTAGAGCTGGTTCATCAGGGTGGACTTGCCGGCACCGTTCTCGCCGAGCAGGGCGTGCACCTCGCCCGGTTCGACGGTGATGTCGATGTGATCGTTGGCCACCAGGTCGCCGAAGCGTTTGGTGATGCCGCGCAGTTCGAGTCTCAGCGGAATCTCCTGCCCTTCTGCCCCCGATGGATATGTCGAACCGCCGCCCGGTCGCGAACCAAACTCGCAACCGTGCGGCGGCCGAATGTTACCTAGTCAAGGATCACTGAGGCGCGCTGGCCGACTCGACCTTGATGGCTCCCGATGTGATGTCGGTCTTGAGCTTGTCGACCTCGGCCTTCAGCGCCGGGTCGACCTTGCTGTCGAAGTCGTGGTACGGCGCCAGCGAGACACCGTTGTTCTCCAGCGTGCCCAGGTAGCCCGGGGTGGCCGCGAGCGGCTGACCGGTGGCACCGGACACGACCGCCTTGTCGACCGCGTCCTTGATGTTCTTGACCACCGTGGTCAGGAAGACGTCACAGTCCTGTGGGGTGCTGACGCAACCGTCCTGGTCGACCCAGATGATCGAGACCTTGCCGCTGGAGGCCTTGGCGACCTCGGCGGCGCCCAGGCCGGTGCCGCCGGCGACCGGCATGATCACGTCGGCGCCCTGCGCGGTGAAGGTGCTGGCCAGCGCCTTGCCCTTGGCCGGGTTGGCGAAGTCCTCGGTGAACGAGCCGTTCTGCTTGGCCTTGTCCCAGCCCAGCACCTGGACGTTCTTGCTCTTCACCTTGTTGTACTGCGCGACGCCGTCGGCGAAGCCGTCCATGAAGATGGTGACCGGCGGGATCTTCAGACCGCCGAACGTCGCCACCTTGCCCGACTTCGAGTAGCCCGCGGCCAGGTATCCGGCGAGGAACGCGGCCTGGTGGGTGGCGAACTGCATCGGGTAGACGTTGCTCGCGCCCGCAATCGCGCTGTCCACGATGGCGAACTGTGAGCTGGTGTTCTCCGACGCGACCTTCTTGGTGGCGTCGCCCATGAGGCCGCCGACCGAGAGGATGAAGTTGCACTTCTTCGTCACGAAGCCGCGCAGGTTCGGCTCGTAGTCGGCCTCGGAGGTCGACGCGACGTATTTCGGATCGACGTTGCTGGCCTGGCCCTTGGCGGCCTGGATGCCGGCCCACGCCGAGGCGTTGAACGACTTGTCATCGATGCCACCGGTATCGGTGACCATACAGGCCTGATACGCGGCGGCAGCGCTCGCTCCTCCGCTGCCGCTCGGGGTCGAGTCAGGGGCGTCGCCACAAGCGGCGGCGGCGAGAGCCATCCCGCCCGCTGCAAGAATCGCAACGATTCGCTTCCCACGTACTGGGCGCAAGACGCCCTCCTTCCAACGCGCACCGACATCTGCCGGTGAGTCTTCACGCGGGGAGCGTAGCCGCAGGCCAGAGCCGCAACCGAAGTTTGAGCCGGACTGTTGGCGCACCGTTATGCAGCCGCAATCGCTAAGGGCCGAAGGTCGGTATAGGCCGAAGTAAGCGCGATTTGAGCCGTAACATGCCGTTAATCCTGCGGCGCGGAGCGTTCGACAGCCACGAATTCTTCGGTTTGCCGCGTCTTGCGCGGGCTTGTCCGCGTCGCGCGCAGACTTGCCCGCCAGGCCCGGACGCCGAGGACACCCAGCACCGTACCGAAGGCCAGCGACGTCACGATCAGGAAGGCGTGCACCCAGAAGAAGGCGGTGGGCGCGCCGCCGGAGAACGAATGGTCGTCCTGCACGATGGCGAGCGCGAAGCGGGGCCAGATGACCCAGCTCCACACTCCGACCACCGTCAGGAAGACCGCCCATCGCCGAGTGAGGACCATGCCCTCACTATCTCAGGAGGCCGTGACCAGCTCCGACGGGCTCTCCGGCGCCTTGGCGAGCTCGGGCCGCGTCCGGCTCACTCCGTGCCGGCCCAGCACGACCAGGACCAAACCCCCGATTGCGTACGCCGAGAGCACCGTCCCCGCGAACAGGGCACCGTTGCCGTCGAAGTAAGCGACCGAGCGAAGCAGTGTCCCACCGGCGCCGATCGGCAGCCACTGACCGACCGCACCCCACGGCTGAGGCAGCAGCTCGGGAGCCGCCGCGATGCCCGGCAGCGCGTTGCCGACCAGGAACAGCACGACCGCCCCGAGGGCCAGCCCACCCCGCCCGAGCAGCGCACCGAGCCCGGCCGTGGTCCCGGCCATGGCAAGCGCGAACAGGCCGAGCACGCTGGCAACCGCGAGGTAGTCGCCGGGCAGAATCCCGAGCCAGGCCTGTTGCACCGCGGCCCCCGCGAGTCCGGCCAGGACACCGAACGTGACCAGCGCGATCGCCCGAGCGCCCCGGCGCCGCACCAGCAGGAAGACGAGCACCCCGGCGAGCAGGCTGGTGATGGCCAGCGGCAGGAACGCGGCCCCGAACCCGGCACCCCGAGCATCGTCCGAATCCACCGGCACGACGTCACGCACCGGAACGACCGCACCGGCGGCAGGGGCGGTGGCCGCACCGGGAGTCGCGTTGGCCGCCAGGCCGGCGGCCGCGCCGGGAGTAGCACCGGCCGCTGGACCGGTGGCCGCGCCGGGAGTCGTCCCCGCCGCCGGACCGGTCGCCGCATCGGGAGTCGTCCCCGCCGCCGGACCGGTCGCCGCATCGGGAGTCGTCCCCGCCGCTGGACCGGTGGCCGCGCCGGCGGGTGCACCGCCACCCGTCGGCGCGACGTTGAGGGCCGCGGCGGCCTGGGTGAGCAACATGGCCACGGTCGGGCTCGCGGCCGAGGCGACGTGCACTTCCGGCCCGGCAGCGGTGACGACGACGGCGCCGTACACGTCCCGGTCCCGGATCGCGGCGTCGGCCGCGGCCGGGTCGGCCACCGTCGTGATGTCGAATGCGCCCGGGTGCGCCACGTTCAACCCGGCCACCAGTTGCGGCGGCCCGGCGACCGCGATCGGCAGATCGCGCGCCGCCAGCTTCGCAGCCGGCGCGGCGAACAAGGGAATCAGCAAAGCCTGAGCCGCGACCACCACGATCGCGATGAGAACGCCCAGACGGAGAGCACTGCGGCGCATGATCTCCTCCTAAAACGAATGTTCGTTCTTTTATTTCCTCAGCATGCACCCGGAGCCGAGATCGAATCAAGAACGAGCGTTCGTTTTATACTGTGCGTCGTGCCACGAGTCTCGGAGGACCACCTCAACGCCCGCCGCGAGCAGATCCTCGCCGCCGCCCGCACCTGCTTCTTGAGCAAGGGCCTGCACAACACGTCGATGCAGGACCTGATCAAGGAGGCTGGGCTGTCGATCGGCGCGGTCTACCGCTACTTCAAATCGAAGAACGACATCATCACCGCCATCGCGGCCCGCGTGGCCAGCGAGTTCGGCCGGCACATCGACGCCGTCGCCGACCGGCACCTGCCCCTCGGCGAGTCGGTGGAGCTGATCCTGGAGGGCATCGACCGCCAGATGGGCCCGGACGGAAACCTCCGGATCGCCCTGCAGGTGTGGGGCGAGGCGACCCTGGACCCGACGATCGGCGGAATCGTGCGGAACACGTTCGAGGAGCTGCGGACCAGCGTGCGACGACTGGTGGCCCACGCCGTGGAGAGCGGTGAGCTACCCGCCACCACCGACATCGACGCGGTGACCAGCGCGATCTACGGCATGATCCCCGGCTTCGCCCTGCAGAACATGCTCACCGGCTACCCCGACCGCCACACGTACGTCGCCGGCATGCGCACCCTGCTCAACCGCTAGCCGACCAGCCCCCGACCAGCCTCGATCGGATGGCCAAACGCCCCGTTTCATGACCTTTGACCGTCTCAACTGTCGCCGCCCCAGCCGCGACGGCCGGATATTCGGAACCTTGGAGAGTTAGGGCTCGTATGTGGGCGTAACTCTCCAAGGTCGCAAATTTAGGCGCCGAATCGATGGGACAAAGGCCGCGAATCCGCATGAAGCGAGCGTCCTATTGGGACATTCGTCCACGATGCGATCGCTCGTGCCCGCATCCTGAGACGACAGCCATGTCCAGGCGTCAGAACTCCCGCAGCGCCGCTCGCCAAACGGCTAAATATCCCCTATATCAGCATAAAAGCATGCCGCCTCCGGCCCGCGGGCGCCGCTCGGCTAGCCAGGTGGCCGGCCGACTCGCTGGCTCGGTGACTGGGCGGCCGGGTGCCTGGGCGGCCGACTATTCGGCTGCGCTGGCTCGACGGCTCCACGGCTCGACGGCTCCACGGCTCGACGGCTCGACGGCTCGACGGCTCGACGGCTGCACGGCTGCACGGCTGCGCGGCTGCGCGGCTGCACGGCCGACTATTTTCGCTGGCTGCCGCGCCTAAACAGCAACCCGGCTACTGATCGTCTAGCTGATTCCGCTGGTCAGGCGCTCCGCGATCCGCGCCCACCCCTCGCGCACCTCAGCCCCGGTAGGCGCCCTCCCGGGCCGTACGCGCCGGGTCTCCGGATCTTCCACCACGTCCCCCTCGGGGTCGCCGGACTCACCGGCCGAGCGGGCCAACTCGATCTCCGCACGGATCGCGTCCGCATCTAACCGCGGCAACAACGGCTCCACCACCGCCATCAGATCCTCGTCGGCAACCACCGCCTGGGCCAGCGCGAGCGCATGCGCCCACTCGTAAGGCCCGCAAACCACCGGCTCCCAGTCCTCCTCGTCACCGAGCGCACCGATCGTGATCACCCAGGGCAAATCCGCGACCGGCGAGCCCGGCGGCAGGTCAAGCGTCACGAGAGTGCCCACGGGCCCATCATTCCGGGCCGCTGTGCCGAATCCAGGTATTTTGCCCCACCGGAGCAGTTTTATCGTCAGCTGACAGATCGACGACGCGGCCGTGCGGGCTGGTCGCCGCCCACGAGGCGCCGAAGAGCAGCAGCTGATTGAAGATGTACAGGTAGACGAGCACGCCGACGGCCGAACCCACCAGCCCGTACGCCGGATTCCGCTGCACCAGGCCGACGAACGAGCGCCCGACCGTGTTGAGCAGCGTGATCCCGATGCCGACCTGCAGCACCGGCGGGGCCAGCCGTCGGGCCGTCATCCGCAGCCGGGGCACGGCCGCCAGCAGCGCCGCCGCCAGCACCATGTTGACCGCGATCGTCAGCGTCCAGCTCGCCACCGTGTGCAGGAATCCGGCGTCGATGAACTCCAGGAGCTGCTCCACCCCGTACACGGCAAGCTGGGAAAGGGCGAGCAGGAGCAGGACGCCGAGCAGGACCACCATGTCGAGCGCCTGGCGGACGATGATGTAGCCGGGGTTCTGGTTGAGCTGCCAGATCAGCCGCTGGGAGCTGCGGATCGCCTCGACCCAGCCGATGCCGGTGATGGTGAGGCCGACGATGCCCACGATGCCCACGGTGCGGCCGCTGTCCAGGATCGCCTGCACGTCGATGAACGGCAGGTTCTGGCTGAGGAAGTCCCGGACCACGTCGAAGAGGGCGGCGTTGCGCTGCAGCAGGATGCCGAAGATCGAGTAGCCGATCAGCAGCAGCGCGAAGATCGCGAAGAAGCCGTAGTACGCGATCCCGGCGGCGAGACGCCCGCCCTGGACTTCGTCGTAGCGCAGCACCGCCCGGCTGAAGTGATCGAAAACTCTCGATCGGTGACGCAGCCACATCACCCGCTTTTCGGCGGCGGCGTACGCCCGGTCGATCGGGTTCACCGGCCGACGGTAACCGAAATCACCACGCGCGAAACTCAGGCGCCCAGACGGAAGTCGCGCCGGGGGCGCCAGGGACCCTCGCCACCGTGCGAGAACAGCGTGAACGAGGCGACCTCGAAGCGCGCCGAGAAGGCCGACAGGTCCTCGAAGGCGGCGTCCAGCGCCGGCGCCGGCACGTCCTGCGCGATCGTGACGTGCGGGTGGTAGGGGAAGCGGGCGTCGCGTTCGATGTCCGAGGCGGACGCGATCGCCCCGGCGAGGATCTCGCACTCGCTGATCCCGATCGCGAGGGTCACGAAGACGACCTCGGTGATCGGGCGGAACGTGCCGGTGCCGCGCAGGTGGATGGTGAACGGCCGGTGCGCGGCCGCCACCGACTCCAGATGTTTCTCCACCGCGGTCATCGCCTCGGTGGGCACGTCGGTCGGCCCGAGCAGGGTGACGTGCGCGGGGGTGTACGCCGCTTGCGGGTCACCGCTGGCGGCCCGGCGGTGGGTCAGTTGCCTGCCCCACGGTTCGGGAATGTCGATCGCGACGCCGATCCGCGTCGTCGGGGCGCCAGCGGCCACGTCCGTCCCGGCCCTCGATCAGGCTTCGCGGGCGGGGGCGAGGAAACCCACGTTCTCGTACGCCGCGGCGAGCGTGACGGCGGAGACGGCCCGCGCCTTCTCGGCTCCGATCGCGAGCACCTTGTCGAGGTATCCGGGATCGTCGAGGTACGCGCGGGTGCGTTCCTGGACCGGTTTGACGAACTCGACGACCACCTCGGCCAGGTCCTTCTTCAGATCCCCATAACCCTTGCCCGCGTACGCCTCGACCAGCTCCTCGATCGCCCGGCCGGTGAGCGCCGCGTACATGGTCAGCAGGTTGCTCACGCCCGGCTTGTTCGTCTCGTCGAAGGTGATCTCGCGTCCGGTGTCGGTGACCGCCGACTTGACCTTCTTGGCCGAGCGGGCCGGGTCCTCCAGCAGCTCGATGATGCCGTTGGGCGAGGACGCGGACTTCGACATCTTCGCGGTCGGGTCCTGCAGGTCGGTGATCTTCGCGGTGTCCTTCACGATGTACGCCGAGGGGACCGTGAACGTCTTGCCGTAGCGGGTGTTGAAGCGCTGCGCGAGGTCGCGGGTGAGCTCGAGGTGCTGCCGCTGGTCCTCGCCGACCGGCACCTGGTCGGCCTGGTAGAGCAGGATGTCGGCGGCCTGCAGGATCGGGTACGTGAAGAGCCCGACGGTGGTGGTGTCGGCGGCCTTGGCCGACTTGTCCTTGAACTGGACCATGCGGCCGGCCTCGCCGAAGCCGGTGATGCAGGACAGCACCCAGGCGAGCTGCGCGTGCTCGGGAACGTGCGACTGGACGAACAGCGTGCACCGATCCGGGTCGAGCCCGAGGGCCAGCAGCTGCGCCGCCGACACCCGCGTGCGGTTGCGCAACGCGACCGGGTCGTGCCCCATGGTGATCGCGTGCAGATCGACGACGCAGTAGAAGGCGTCGAAGGTCTCCTGCATCGCGACCCAGTTCCGCACGGCTCCGAGATAGTTGCCGAGGTGGAACGAGTCGGCGGTCGGCTGGATGCCGGAGAGCACTCTCGGACGGCGGCTGAGATCGGCCATAAACGCAGAGTCTAATGGGCTGCTGGCCACGGCTGGCATGGCGCCCGGATGTGCGGAATTGTTTCTTTTTGATAGGTTACGATGGATCCCAACGATGGAAAGGGTCTGACGTGAAACTGCTCGTCACCGGGGGTGCCGGCTATGTCGGCAGCGTCACCAGCCGCCTGCTGCTGGACGCCGGCCACGAGGTGGTCGTCCTGGACAATCTCGTCACCGGCTTCCGCGAGGCGATCGCGCCGGACGCGACCTTCGTCGAGGCCGACATCCGCGACGCGGCCCGGGTGCTCACCCCGGGGGCGGGCTTCGACGCGGTGCTGCACTTCGCCGGCCTGATCGCGGCCGGCGAGTCGATGGTCAAGCCCGAGCTGTACTGGCATGACAACGTGGTGAAGTCGCTGGCCCTGCTGGACGCGATCCGCGCCGCCGGGGTGCCGCGGGTCATCTTCTCCTCCACCGCCGCCGTCTACGGCAACCCGGTCGAGCTGCCGATCACCGAGTCCGCGGTCAAGGCGCCGACCAACACCTACGGCGCGACGAAGCTCACCTTCGACCACGCGCTGACCTCGGAGGCGTACGCGCACAACCTGGCCGCCGTCTCGCTGCGCTACTTCAACGTCGCCGGAGCCTACATCCGCGACGCGTACGAGATCGGCGAGCGGCACAGCCCGGAGACCCACCTGATCCCGATCACCCTGCAGGTCGCGGCCGGCAAGCGGGAGAAGCTGCAGATCTTCGGCGACGACTACCCCACGGCCGACGGCACCAACGTCCGTGACTACATCCACGTGGCCGACCTGGCCCGCGCCCACCTGCTGGCGCTGGACGCGACGAAGGCCGGTGAGCACCGCATCTACAACCTGGGCAACGGCAACGGCTTCTCGAACAAGCAGGTCGTCGAGGCGGCCCGCGAGGTCACCGGCGCCGAGCTGCCGATCGAGTTCGCGCCGCGCCGCGAGGGTGACCCGGCCACGCTGGTCGCCTCCTCGGCCCGCGCGCGCGACGAGCTCGGCTGGGTTCCGGAGAAGGCGACGCTGGCCGAGATGATCGGCGACGCCTGGGCTTTCTACCGCTCGCACGTCGCGTGATCTGATCACGATCATGACAGTCACCTCCGACGCCACCGGCCGCTACCGCGAGGTCTACGGCGACGAACCGACCGGTCTGTGGGCGGCCCCCGGCCGGGTCAACCTGATCGGCGAGCACACCGACTACAACGAGGGCTTCGTGCTGCCCTTCGCCCTGCCGCAGCGCACGGTCGCCGCGGTCGGCCCGGCCCCGGCCGGCGAGTGGACGGTCAGCTCGACCTTCGCCGACGAGCCGGTCTCCTTCGGCATCACCGAGCCGGGCGAGGTCACCGGCTGGGCGAGCTACCCGGCCGGCGTGGTCTGGGCGCTGCGCGAGGCCGGGTTCGACGTGCCCGGCGCCCGCATCGCGCTGTCCTCCGAGGTGCCGGTCGGTTCCGGCCTGTCGTCCTCGGCCGCGCTGGAGTCGGCGGTGCTGACCGCGCTGACCGACCTGGGCGGCCTGGACCTGCCGCTGGAGAAGCGACCGGCGCTGGCCCAGCGCGCCGAGAACGCCTACGTGGGCGCGCCCACCGGCATCCTGGACCAGTCCGCGTCGATGCGCTGCCAGCCGGGCCGCGCGCTGTTCCTGGACTGCCGCACGTACGAGGTCGAGCAGATCCCGTTCGACCTGGCGGCCGCGGGGCTGGCCATGCTGGTGATCAACAGCAACGCGCCGCACCAGCACGTCGACGGCGAATACGGCGCACGCCGTAAAAGCTGCGAGGACGCCGCGCGGATCCTGGGCGTACGGGCGCTGCGTGACGTCACGCCCGACGATCTGGACGCGGCCCTGGCCCGCCTGGACGACGACGTGATGCGCCGCCGCGTGCGGCACATCGTCACCGAGGACCAGCGCGTGCTCGACACTGTCGCGTTGCTCAAGGCCGGCCGACCGCGCGAGATCGGCCCGCTGCTGACCGCCTCGCACGCCTCGATGCGCGACGACTTCGAGATCACGGTCGCCCAGGTCGACGTCGCGGTCGAGGCCGCGTTGTCGGCGGGCGCGTACGGCGCCCGGATGACCGGCGGCGGCTTCGGCGGCTGCGTCCTGGCCCTGATCGACACCGACCGCGCCGCCGACACCATCAAGGCCGTCGAGACCGCGTACGCCGGCCACCGGTTCACCGCCCCCACCTGCTGGACGGTGACAGCCGGCCCAGGCGCGACCCGAATTTAGCTCGAACGCCTGTTCGTTTATTGCGCTTTTCGCACCACAACGCAGCTCTCGCCTCATCACGCAAGTGCCGCTAGGCAGCGTCGTTGCGATTTCCGCAACCGCCGCCTAGCGTTCTTGTCATGCCCGTTACGCCCGACATGCTTCGCTCCCGGATCCGCTCTGCCATGAGCGTCCGAGGGGTCAGTCAACAAGCCCTGGCGCGAGCCATCGGGCTAGACGCCACCGCGCTTTCGAAAGCGCTGAACGGCGCCCGGAACTTCAAGTCCCTCGAAGTCGCGTTGATTGCCGAGCACCTCGAACTGTCGGCAAGTGACTTGCTGTCCGATTCTCCCGCGCCACCGGTGGCGGTCGCCGCGCGAGCACAGCCCGACGCCAGTCCCGCGCTGCAGGCCGCGCTGGCCCGCGTCAACTTCCTGCTCGAGTTGCACAGGTTGCTCACCGACCTGGGTTTCGACTGGCACGCGACTGTCCTCGATGACCCGTTGCGGTCCGGCACGGCGCACGACCAGGGCGTAGCCCTCGCCGAACGAGTCCGCCGGGCGATGGGCATCGGCGACAACGACCTGCCGTATCAACTTTCCGATCTGTGCGATCTCCTGGAACGCTCTTTCGGCCTCGACATCGGCTTCGAGCCGCTGCCGGACGGGCTCGACGGTTTGAGCGTCGCCTCTGATGGGCTGGCGGCCGCTCTGGTCAGCAGCGGGATCTCGGCAACCCGGCAACGATTCACCATCGCACACGAGCTTGGGCATCTCATGGCTGGTGATTCTCAGGACCTGCTCGTCGATGAGGACGTCTTCGGCACGAAGTCACGGGCGGAAACAAGGGCGAACGCCTTCGCCGCCGCCTTCCTCATGCCCGAGAGAGCGGTCCGCACCGCGGTCCCCCACGGCGTCAGCGAGGAGATCGTGGCGGCGCTGCTCGGGCGGTTCGGCGTCAGCCTCGACGCGCTCGCCTTCCGGCTGCACAACGTCGGCGTGGTGAATTCCGCGGGCCGCGACCGCATCAGGTCCTTGTCGTCGAATCGCATCGCGCTGCGAAGCGGCCGGGTCGCCGACCTCCAGGCACGTAATGACCGCCGCGCACCCGGCACCCTGCTCGGCCGGACGATCGAGGCGTACGTCCAGGCCAAGGTCAGCGTCCGACCTCTCGCCGATCTGCTGCAGATACACCCGGACGTCCTCCTCGACGAGTTGACGCCGCCGAGCGGACGCACCACGCCGCAGGACGACAGCGAGGGATACGCGCTGTGAATGCCCGCGTCGGCGACGTCTACTTCGATACCTGCACGCTGTCGAACTTCGCCGCCATCGGCCGCCTCGATCTTCTTGAACAGCGATATGGCTATCGCGCCCGGTGGACCGAAACCGTGCAGTGGGAGGTCAAGCGCGGCCTCCCCGCGGCGCCGTATCTGCAACAGATCCTCGATGCCGGCTGGCTGGGTGACCCCGTGGAAATATCCGGAACACCCACGGCACTGACCGAGATCGACAATATTCGTCGAGCCCTGGGTGCTCTGCCCGGAACGCCGACACAGCACCTAGGCGAGGCGGAGCTCATCTACCACCTGCAGTACGGGCAGGCTGGCGGTTTACTCGTGACTGACGACCGCTCCGCGCTCGATTTCGCCCAGCGGCGCGGCGTGCAGGCGTTCGACACTCGCACGATCATCGAGCAGTGTTTCGCGTTCGACGAGGTCGGCTGCCCCGAGGCGTACGAGCTGCTGATCCAGATGGCTGACGACGGCCGTTCGGTCCGCCTGCCTGCGACTCACGTCGAAGTCTGTCCCTAGCCCCGGCTTTAGGCAGCTCGTGCCCGGGTAATGCGCGCAAGCTAGCCCTGGCCCGCGGTGCTCTCCCGGATCACCAGCCGGTGGTCGACGCGCAGTTCGCGGGGTGGTCCGGCGGCGGCCGAGCCGTCGCCGAGCCGCTCGCCCAGCAGGTCGACGGCCAGCTGGGCGATGCGGGGCGCGTCCGGCGCGATGGTGCTCAGCGTCGGTGTGGAGAACCGGCCGTCCTCGATGTCGTCGAAGCCGATCACCGCGACGTCGCCGGGCACGCGGCAGCCGCGGGACAGCAGCGTCCGGATGGCGCCGAGGGCGAGCAGGTCGTTGAAGCAGAAAACCGCGTCCGGGCGGGAATCCCCGTCCAGCAGCCGGGCCATCGCGGCGGCGCCGTCCGCACGGTGGAAGCTCGCCGCGGGTGCCTCGATCGGGGGCAGCGCGGCCTCGGCCAGCGCCAGCCGGTAGCCGGCCAGCCGCTGATGCGCGGTCACCGCCGACGGGTCCTCCTGTACGCCGATCGCCGCGATCCGGCGCCGGCCCAGGCCGATCAGGTGGCGGGTGGCCTCGGCCGCGGCGGCCGTGCTGTCGATCGCCACGTGATCGGCCGGTCCGTGCCACACCCGCTCACCGAGCAACACGATCGGGGTTTCCGTACGCTTCGGCAGATCGTCTCCGGCCAGGGCGAGCGGGCTGAAGATCAAGCCGTCGATGGCGTGCCGGCGCAGCCCCGCGACCAGATTGCGTTCCCGCTCGGCGTGCCCGTCCGTCTGGTCGATGAGGACGGTCCAGGAACGACGCTCGGCGGCCTGGACGATCAGCCCGGCCATCTCGGCGAAGTACGGTGACTGGAGTTCGGGGACCGCCAGCGCGATCACCCCGGAGCGGCCGCTGCGCAGCTGGCGGGCCGCCATGTTCGGTACGTAGCCGAGCGCGTCGATCGCGGCCTGCACCCGGGCGCGGGTCGCCGGGGCCACGTGCACGTATCCGTTGACGACGTTGGACACCGTCTTGATCGACACACCGGCCCGCGCGGCAACGTCCTTGAGGCCCGGCGGCACGAAGTTGGACTATACAACGTTGCAGTACTTAAGTCCGATCACCCGGCGGAGCTAAGCGAGCGCGCAACGATCACCCCGCACCACTACCGTAACGGTATGCCTGTGAGCGCAGCGTGTCTGCCCGACGTCCGGATCGAAAGTGACGTCGACGCCGCGGTGGCCCTGCTGGCCGTGCGGGGCACGTGGAACCGGAAGCTGTGGCAGGCGGCCACGTGCGCCCTGCAGAAGTGCTTCGCCGAGCATCCCGAGGCGCTCATCGTGGATCTGTCCGAACTCGACGATCCGGCCGGGCTGAGCCTGCCGACCTGGCTGGAGGCCCGGCACACGGCCGCCCTCAAGGACCCGCCGGTGCAGCTGGCCCTGTGCATCCCGCCGGACCTTCCGCTGGCCGACCGGGTGCAGCGGCTGGGCAGCGGCCAGGGGCTGCCGGTGCACGCGAAGGTGCGGCAGGCCCGGGTGGCGATCGCCGGCCGGCTGCCGATGACCGACCGGCTCCGCCTGAGCCTGGGGTCCGAACCGGACGCGCCGAGCCTGGCCCGCAACCTCGTCTCCGATGCCTGCCTGCTCTGGCAGATGCGGAGCCTGCTGCATCCGGCCCGCCTGCTGATGTCGGAACTGGTGACCAACGCGGTCGAGCACGCCCGGTCCCGGCTGGTGGTCACGGTGGGCCGGCGCGGCCGCGGGTTGCACCTGACCGTCGCCGACGAGTTGAGCACGCCACCGCGGCTGGTCCCGCTGACCCGGCCGCGGCGGGGCCTGCCGCTGGATGAACGCGGTCTCGGCCTGCAGACGGTGACCACGATCGCGGCCGCGTGGGGCACGCTGCCCACCCGATCCGGGAAGATCGTGTGGGCAGCACTGCAACCGCGTGACGAAATCCTCCGGCCGCACCGCCTGCCGCCGCGCAACGACGACCCGCTGCACCGCCGGGCTAGCGCGCCTCGATGATCATCCCGGCCGCGACCGTACGGTTCGTGCCCTCGTCGATCAGGATGAAGCCGCCCGTGGTGCGGTTGCGGCGGTACTCGTCGGCCAGCAACGGCACCGTCGTGCGCAGCGTCACCCGGCCGATCTCGTTGAGCCGCAACTCGCCCGCGTCCTCGTCGCGGTGCAGCGTGTTCACGTCCAGCCGGTACTGCAGCCCGCGCACGACGGTCCGAGCCGTACGGGTGGTGTGCTTGATGGTGTATTTCCCGCCGACGCGCAGCGGTGCCGACTCGTCCATCCAGCAGATCATCGCCTCGACGTCCTGGGCGACCGCCGGCGCGTTGTGCGGCCGGCAGATCAGGTCGCCGCGGGAGATGTCGATCTCGTCGGTGAGCCGCACGGTGACCGACATCGGCGGGAACGCCTCGTCGACCGGACCGTCCGCGGTGTCGATGCCGGCGATCGTCGAGGTCAGCCCCGACGGCAGCACCATCACCTCGTCGCCCGGCTTGAGCACGCCGGACGCGACCTGACCCGCATACCCGCGGTAGTCGGTGACCGTCGTCGACTGCGGACGGATCACGTACTGGACGGGGAAGCGTACGTCGACCAGGTTGCGATCGCTGGCGATGTGCACGTGCTCCAGGTGGTGCAGCAGCGACGGACCTTCGTACCAGGGCGAGTTCTCCGAGCGGGAGGCGACGTTGTCGCCGTTGAGCGCGGAGATCGGGATGATCGTCAGGTCCGGCACGTCGAGCTTGGCCGCGAACGAGGTGAACTCGTCGGCGATCTTGTCGTAGACCGATTTGTCCCAGTCCACCAGGTCCATCTTGTTCACGCACAGAACCAGGTGCGGCACCCGGAGCAGCGACGTCAAAAACGCGTGCCGGCGCGACTGCTCGACCAGGCCCTTACGCGCGTCCACCAGGATCAGCGCGAGGTCGGCGGTGGACGCCCCGGTGACCATGTTCCGGGTGTACTGAATGTGCCCCGGGGTGTCGGCGATGATGAACTTGCGCCGCGGCGTCGCGAAGTAGCGGTACGCCACGTCGATCGTGATGCCCTGTTCGCGTTCCGCCCGCAGGCCGTCGGTGAGCAGCGCCAGGTTGGTGTACTCGTCGCCGCGGGCGGCACTGACCGCCTCGACCGCCTCGAGCTGGTCCGCGAAGATCGTCTTCGTGTCGAACAGCAGCCGCCCGATCAGGGTGGACTTGCCGTCGTCGACGCTGCCGGCGGTGGCGAACCGCAGCAGGTCCATGTGCGCCGAGGGCGCCGTCTCGGTCTCCAGGACGGCTTGACTCATCAGAAGTAACCCTCTCGCTTGCGGTCTTCCATCGCGGCCTCGCTGACCTTGTCGTCGCCGCGGGTCGCGCCGCGCTCGGTGATCCGGGTGGCGGCGACCTCGTCGATGACCTTCTCCACCGTGTCGGCGTCGGACAGCACCGCCGCGGTCTGCGACGCGTCCCCCACCGTGCGGTAACGCACCCGGCGCACCTGCGAGGTCTCGCCCTCGCGCAGCCGGATGAACTCGTTCACCGCGTAGAACATGCCGTCGCGCTCGACCACCTCACGGTCGTGCGCGTAGTAGATGTCCGGCAGCGGGATCTGCTCGCGGGCGATGTAATGCCAGACGTCGAGCTCGGTCCAGTTGGACAGCGGGAACACCCGGATCGACTCGCCCGGGTGATGCCGCCCGTTGTACAGCGCCCACAGCTCGGGCCGCTGGTTCTTCGGATCCCACTGACCGAACTCGTCGCGGAAGCTGAACATGCGCTCCTTGGCGCGCGCCTTCTCCTCGTCGCGGCGGGCACCGCCGAAGAGGGCGTCGAAACGGTACTTCTCCACGGCGTTGAGCAGCACCGGCGTCTGGATCCGGTTGCGCGTGCCGTCCGGCAGCTCACGCACCAGCCCGGTGTCGATGGCCTCCTGCACGCTGGCGACCACCAGGTTCAGCCCCATGGCGGCGACCCGGGAGTCGCGGAAGTCGAGGACCTCGGCGAAGTTGTGCCCGGTGTCGACGTGCATCACCGGGAAGGGTATGCGCGCCGGGGCGAACGCCTTCTCGGCGAGCCGGAGCATGACGATCGAGTCCTTGCCGCCGGAGAAGAGCAGGACGGGTCGCTCGAACTCGGCCATGACCTCGCGCATCACGAAAATGCTCTCGGCTTCGAGAGCATCCAGGTGCGAGACGCGGTATGGCTTTGTCTGGCTCATCGCTGGTTTCCAGACCTTTCGGGGGATACGGCCACTGAACCTCAGTTTGCCGGAAGGTGACGCTGCAGCGCTGCGAGCAACCGAGGAGCGAGATCCTTACGGCACACCACCAGGTCCGGCAACTTAGGGTCGGCCTCGTTGTATTTCAACGCAGATCCATCGATTCGGCTAGCGTGCAGTCCGGTGGCCAACGCCACAGCCACCGGCGCCGCCGAATCCCATTCGTACTGGCCACCGGCGTGCACGTAGGCGTCCGCCTCGCCGTTGATCACCGCGGCGATCTTCACGCCCGCGGAGCCCATCGGCACCAGCTTCGCCCCGGTCTGCTCGGCCAGCGACTCGACGAAGGCCGGCGGCCGGGTACGGCTCGCCGCGATCCGGATCGGCCCGCCGGTGGCGAACTCCAACGGCAGCGGTGGGTACGCCGGTGCGTGATCCGTGGCGAGGGTGCGGTGCTGAGCCGGCATCGCCACGGCCCCCGCGGCCAGGTTCGCCGGGCTCGACCCGTCGGCCGTCCAGAGCGCCACGTGCACGGCCCAGTCGGTGCGGCCCTCCTCGGCGAACTCGCGGGTGCCGTCCAGCGGGTCGACGATCCACACCCGGGACGCGCCGAGCCGTTCCGGGCGGGCCGCCTGCTCCCCGTCCTGCCAGGCCACCCGCGCCTGGTCGTCCTCCTCGGAGAGGACCGCGTCCGCGGGCCGCCACCGGGCCAGCTCGGTACGCAGCAGGTGATGCGCGGCCTTGTCGCCCGCCTCCTTGAGCGCGGGCGCGTCGGCGTAGCCCATCGAGTCACGGACCTGCAGCAGCACCTGCCCGGCCCGGTCCGCGAGCCAGCGAGCGAAGGCCGCGTCGATCACCGGCGGGGTACCGGCCTCGGTGTCACGCTGGGTGAACATGCGTGCCGACGTCGATGTCCGCTCGCCCATCACGTTGCTCCCTTGAGGTTCAGTACGCACCCGACGACCGCACCACTGCGGTCATCGTGCGCAACAGGATCACCAGGTCCAAACTGAGCGACCAGTTCTCCACATAGCGCAGGTCCAGCCGGACCGCTTCCTCCCACGGCAGATCCGATCGCCCGGACACCTGCCACAGACCCGTCATGCCCGGCTTGACGGCCAGCCGGCGCCGCATGTCATCGGCGTACACGGCCACCTCCGACTGCAGCGGCGGACGTGGACCGACCAGCGACATCTGTCCCAGCAGCACGTTCAGCAGCTGGGGCAGCTCATCCAGCGAGAACCGGCGCAGATATCGCCCGACCCGGGTCACCCGCGGGTCGTCACGGATCTTGAAGAGCACCCCGTCGTGCTCGTTCAGGTGCCGGAGCTCAGCGAGGCGGGCCTCGGCATCGACATACATGCTCCGGAACTTGAAGATGCGGAACAGGCGACCGTCCCGCCCGACCCGTACCTGACGAAAGAGTACCGGGCCACGTGAGGTACACCGCACACAGAGTGCGACGGTGAGCAGCAGCGGGCCGAACAGGGCCAGCAACAGCAGCGCGCCCGCCCGGTCCACCAGTTCCTTGACCAGCCGTGACCCGCCGTGCAGCCGCGGATGTTCCACGTGCAGCATCGGCAGCCCGTCGAACGGCCGGATCGTCGTCCGCGCCCCCGCCACGTCGACCAGCGCGCTCGCCACCACGAGATCCACCTCGTCGCGTTCCAGCCGCCAGGCCAGCCGGCGCAGCAACGCACCGTCCAGCTCCGGGCAGCTCAGCACCACCACGGTGTCCGCGTCCGCCTGCTCCACCGCGGTCGCCACGTCGTCGAAAGTCCCGTACAGGGTCAATCCGCTCACGCCGGCGCCGTCGTGCCCCGGCGGCAGGCAGGCACCCACCACCTCCAGGCCGTGGTAGCGCTCCCGGCGCAGCTGCCGCGTCATCCCGATGACGGACAATTCATGCCCGACCAGGATGACCCGCCGCAGGTTCTCCCCCCGGTCCCGGCTGAAATGCAGCCGTTTACGCAGCACGAAGCGCAAAACCACGGCCGTCGCGATCGCGGTCGGCACGGCGGCGAGCACATAGCCGCGCGCCAGATCCAGATCCAGCGCGTACGAGGTCAGCGCCGCCCCCGCGATCAGCCCGACACCACCCCGGATGACCCGTTGATACTCATCCGTCCCGACGAACAAAAACCTTCGCTCGTACGCCCGGGAGACCGCCAAAACCATCAGCAGCAGCACCGGAAGAAGCGCCGTGACAACGAGATAGCCCCGGTTGTACGAGGTGATGTCGTCCCCGAACCGCAGCCCGAACGTCACCGCCCCCGCAGCCGTACCGGCCACCAGATCGGCGAGCACGAGCGCCCGCACGTACCGCCGCTCCCACCGCTGCCGCCGCGACATCGCCGCGTGCTTGCCCCGCCCCCGAACCCGCACCAGCGGCCGCGCCACCGGCTCCACGGCCGCCGACCGGTTCGGCCGCTCCGACCAGTGCCGCTCGACGGCAAGGTTCCGCGCGAACTCGGCCCGCGCCCCGCTCCCAGCGGTAAGCGGCGCGTGGTTGCCACCCGCGTCGCCGCCCCTTTTATCAGGATTTTTCGCCTGACGGGCGGCGGTCCGATCAACGCCCGGGCGCACCGGATGGTCGCCGAGGATCACGCGGCGGACGCCGGCGTCCTGGGGATGCTCGACCAGTGGGCGCAGCGACCCGGCACCGGCCGGCGGCGGGCTCATCGGCGCGCCCGGGGCCGGGATCCGCCCACGGGTCGACTTGGGACGGCTCGGCCGAGGCCCGTGATTGGCCGGCGGATGATTCGCCGGCCCGTACCCCTCCTCGACCGCCTGCCACGACTTCGCACGCGCGCCCGGATCGGCGGCAGCGGCACGAATCTCCGGCAACAGAACCGTCGGCTCGGTCATCGCCGACTTCTCGTCAGCGGACAGGTCCTGCTGCATCGGCGAACCTCCCCCGTGTCCCAAGCGGTGCGTACACGTGACCAACGCGCGGACGGCGGAGAGCGTCACGGGGGCGCGAGACGGACAAAACCGCCCAAAGGATCTATCCGTTCCCGCCCCGCCTGATCAACTGCCGTGGTATTTGTTCTGCGCCCACTCGACACCCTCGAGCACGATCGCCTCGACGACGTCGGCCGCCCGGTCGATCAAGAAGTCCAGTTCCTTGCGCTCCGCGGCGGAAAAGTCCGACAACACGTAGTCGGCCGCGTCCTGACGGCCCGGCGGTCGCCCGATCCCGAACCGCACCCGCGCGTACTCCTTGCTCGCCAACGACTTCGACATGGAACGCAGCCCGTTGTGGCCACCCTCACCACCGCCGCGTTTAGCCCGGATCTGCCCATAAGGCACATCCAACTCATCATGCACGGCGATCACGTTCGACACCGGCACCTTGAAGAACTGCGCCAGCGACGCCACCGGCGCGCCCAGCAGGTTCATGTAAGTCAGCGGCTTCGCCAGCACCAGCTTCGGACCCCCGAACCCCAGCCGGCCCTCGGCCACATCCGAATGCGCCCGCTTCGAGCGGCCGAACCTCGCACCCACCCGCGACGCCACCAGATCAGCCACCATGAAACCCACGTTGTGCCGGTTAGCGGCGTACTCCTTGCCCGGATTCCCCAGGCCGACAATCAGCCACGGCGACTCGTCGCTCACTGCGCCTCCATCAACCCCGCATGCGCAACAGGGAAAGTGCCGACCGGCACTTTCCCTGAAGATCCCTGCTCAGTCCGCCGAGCGGTGACTTACTCCTCGGACGCGCCCTCGGCCTCGCCCTCGGTCGCCTCGCCCTCGGCCGCCTCGCCGCCCTCAAGCTGCTCCGCGGTCTGCGCCTGCGAGATGATCGCGAGCACGAAGTCCGGTTCGACGGCCAGCTCGGAGCCCTGCGGCAGACGCACGTCACCGGCGGTGACCTGCGAACCGGCCTCGAGACCCTCGATCGAGACCTCGATCGAACTCGGCAGGTGCATGGCCTCGGCCACCACGGCCAGCGTGGTCGACTCGTGCACGACCAGCGTGTTCCGAGCGGCCTCACCGGTCAGCGTGATCGGGACGTCGACCTGAACCTTCTCGCCGCGCTTCACGATCAGAAGGTCCACGTGCTCGTACGTGTCCTTGATCGGGTCACGCTGGATCGCCTTCGGCAACGCGAGCGTCGTGCCCGAGTTGCCGGTGATGTCGATCGTGAAAACCTGGTTGAGACCGCCATGCCGGATCGCGGCGGCGAACTCACGGGCCGGCAGCGCGATGTGCTGCGGCTTCTCGCCGTGCCCGTAAAGCACGGCGGGCACCAAACCGGCCCGGCGCGTGCGGCGGGCACCACCCTTGCCGAACTCGGTGCGGGGCTCGGCGCTGATCTTTACCTCGGACACGGGGTAACTCCTGAAACTCTTCGATCGGGCTGCGTCTAAAGTCGGCGGGCTGCTGCTGCGGGGCAGTTGTGGCTTCATAAAAGCCGCCGGCGGTGCTAAGGCCGTCGTCGGCGCTGCCGGGCAAGGAGGCGCGCTGGGCACAGGCCCGGAGCACCGCGTCGATCACGGTGCCCCCATTCGGCTGCGAAGTTCAGCAGACCGCGGGGCACCCTCGCCGTGGCAACCGCACTAGCTTACCTGCTGCGCGCTCGCATACCTCATCGGGGCCGGTCCCGCATCGCGGTTCCCGCAAGAGTTCACACCAGAGGAGCTACCCACGCCGATGGGTTATCAGCTCAAACCGCCGAACAGAGTCGTCACCGAACCGTCGTCGAACACCTCACGGATCGCCCGCGCCAGCAGCGGAGCGATCGACAACACCGTGATCTTGTCGAGGCGCTTCTCCGGCGGCAGCGGCAACGTATTCGTCACCACCAGCTCGCTGATCCGGCTGTTCTTCAAGCGCTCGGTCGCCGGATCCGACAACAAGGCGTGCGTCGATGCCACGATCACATCCGCGGCGCCCTCATCGAAGAGAATGTCCGCCGCCTTCGCGATCGTCCCACCGGTATCGATCATGTCGTCGACGATCAGGCACACCCGGCCCTCGACCTCGCCGACCACCCGGTTCGCCACCACCTGATTCGGCTTCAACGGATCACGCGTCTTGTGAATGAACGCCAGCGGACAGCCACCCAGCCGGTCCGTCCACCGCTCCGCCACCCGCACCCGGCCCGAATCCGGGGCCACCACCGTCAACGGCCGGCCCGCGAACTTCTTCTCCACGTGCTCGGCCAGGATGTCCATCGCGAACAGGTGATCCACCGGCCCGTCGAAGAAACCCTGGATCTGCGCCGTGTGCAGATCGACGGTCAGAATCCGGTTCGCCCCGGCCGTCTTCAGCAGATCCGCGATCAACCGGGCCGAAATCGGCTCCCGGCCACGGTGCTTCTTGTCCTGCCGCGAATACGGATAGAACGGCAACACCACCGTGATCCGCTTCGCCGACCCCCGCTTCAAGGCGTCGACCATGATCAGGGTCTCCATGACCCACCGATTCACGCCCTCGGTCACCGACTGAACGACAAACGCGTCCGAGCCACGAACCGAATCCTTGTACCGGACGAAGATCTCGCCGTTCGCGAACTCGTACGAGTCCGTCGGTGTCGGAGCCACGCCGAGCACCTGACCGATCTCCTCCGCCAGCTCCGGGAAACCCCGGCCGGAGAAGAGCATCAGACTCTTACGGTTCTCCGCGACGATGCTGCCCATCGGCTCGCTGCTCCCGTTGGATCGAGGGGGTGTGTCCCGTGAAGTATTACCTGCGGCCACATCGCCGCCACACCTCAAGGCCGCCGGGTGGGATGCCTCACCCGCTTCAACGCGCGAAGACACCCACGCGGCCCGTCATCACCAGACTTTCACGCCCACGGCCCATTACGCGACTGCTACTCCGCAGCCGCCCCGTCACCCTCGGCGGCGAACCGCTCGGCCGCCGCCGCCGACACCGTGCCCGGCCGCCGGCGCGACGTCCAGCCCTCCACGTTGCGCTGCTCCGCCCGGGTCACACCCAGCGAACCCGACGGCACCTCCTGCGCGATCGCGGAACCCGCCGCCACGTACGCCCCCGGACCCACCTCCACCGGAGCGATCAGCACCGTGTCCGACCCGACGAACGCGGCCTCACCCACCGTCGTCCGGCTCTTCCGCACACCGTCGTAGTTCGCGAAGATCGTGCCCGCGCCGATATTCGCCTGCGCGCCGATCGACGCGTCCCCCACGTACGACAGGTGCGGCACCTTCGCACCCTCGCCCAGCTCGGCGTTCTTCGTCTCGACGAAACCGCCCACCTTCGACTTCCGCGCCAGCCGCGTGCCCGGCCGCAGGAACGAGAACGGACCCACCGACGCCGCCGGACCCACCTCGGCCCCGATCGAATGCGTACGCAACACCGTCGCCCCGGCACCCACCGACGTGTCGATCAGCGTCGTGTCCGGGCCGACCACCGCGCCCGCCGCCACCGACGTCGAGCCCACCAGCTGCGAATTCTGATCGACGACCGCATCCGGCTCCAACGACACCGTCACATCGATCCACGTCGTCGCCGGATCCAGGATCGACACACCCGACCGCATCCACGCCGTATTCACCCGGTCGCGCAGCAGCGCCCGCAAGCTCGCCAGCTCGGCCCGGTCGTTGCAGCCCAGCGTCTCCTCCGCGTCCGGCGCCACGAACACACCCACCGCGCGGCCCACCGAAGCGAGCAGCCCGAAAACGTCCGTCAAATACTCTTCGCCCTGGTCGTTGTCCGTCGACAGCTTCCCGAGAGCCTCCCGCAGCGCCGCCGCGTCGAACGCGTAGATGCCGGCGTTGATCTCCCGGATCGCCCGCTCCCGCGGCGACGCGTCCCGCTCCTCGACGATCCGCTCCAGATTCCCCGACGCGTCCCGCACGATCCGGCCCAGCCCCGCCGGATCCGGCACCTCCGCGGCCAGCACCGTCGCCCCACGCGCCTGCGACTCGTGCGCCGCGACCAGGCTCGCCACCGTCTCGGCGCGCAGCAGCGGCACATCCCCGTTGAGCACCACCACCGTGCCGCTCAGGTCCGGCGCCGCCTCCAGCGCGATCCGCACCGCGTGCCCCGTGCCGTTCTGCTGCGCCTGCAGCACCGCCGTGGCCTCCGGCGCGATCTCCGCCAGGTGCGCCTCGACCTGCTCGGCCTTGTGCCCCACCACGACGATCGTCCGGTCGGCCCCCGCGGCGGTCGCGGCGGCCAGCACGTGGCCGACGAGCGTGCGCCCGAGCAGCGGGTGCAGCACCTTGGGGGTGGCGGACTTCATCCGCTTGCCCTCTCCAGCGGCAAGAACGACGACGGTACGAGAGGTCTGGCTCACGCTGTACTCCATGGGTGGCGGAAGAGTTAGTTAGGCGTGCGGCGACATCAACGCGGCCGCATGGGTCAGCTGAGCTGACCCATGACAAGACATGCTCGGCCGCCAGGACTCGAACCCGGAATACCTGGACCAAAACCAGGGGTGATGCCATTTCACCACGGCCGAATGGTTCGGACGCCACACTATCGCGGGGCGGCCGGTACACAGAATCTACTATCCCGATGCATCCAGCGCCTCCATCACTCCCTCTATGCGCCAGTACAGCTCGCGCGACCTCGGCACCGCGATGATGAGACACCCGTGATAGTCCGCGCCGGTGTTCATCCGCCGGGTGGCCGGGTTGTGCCGCTTGATCGTCGGCCGCTCGAACAGCTCACGCGGCACCTCAAGCCGTTCTGACCACCAGTCCCCAGCCGCCTCGGCATCGGCCGTCTCGTGGATATGGACCCGGTAGCGCAACGTCTCCGGCCCGCGGCCGTGCAGCGCCAGGAACGCCAGGAAGAGACGATGGAGCCGGGGATCGCTGTTGATGAATTTCAGCCGATCGAGTCTCCGCCACGGCTTTGCCTTGGCGCCCTCACACATGTAGACGAGCGCTCCACCGACCAGCACGTCACGCTCGGTGATCTCACCCAGCTCGCGGACCGCCTTCGCTCTCTCGTCGCGTTCCCTTCTGGTTCGTTCCGCGTTGTGCGCCTCCCACCGCTCGGCGTTCATCAACGCCGAGTGCTCCTGCTTTTGCCGGGCCCGATCGGAGTCGGGATCCAGCGGGATGTGCTTGACCCAGCTCCACGCGGTCGACTTCGCCACGCCCAGCTTCCCCGCCAGGTCATTGACCGACCATCCCTGTTCGCGTAGCACCACCGCTTGCGCGCGTAGTTCATCCTTGGCGTTCGGCCGCCGAGTCCATTCCGGCGGCGCGATGCCGCGAAGCCAGTCAGTCAGAGTCGCACTCCCGACACCGAAATGCTTCATCAGCTCGGTCAGCGACAACCCCGGATCCACCCGCAGCCGCCGTGCCTCGTCCCGCCTCGGGTCCTCGTCCACAACCTCCTCCAAGCTCCCCTGCCTGGTAAGTACGTTAGGACGAATGAACGACACGTTGTAAGCCTGAAAAGACGCCCGTTTTCACGTTTGGCGAACCGCCGACTTCCGCCTCGCCATGCGAGCTACGGTGGCGTAAGTTACGGTGACGTAAGCGTAAGTAAATGATCTTCCCTGGCCCCGAACGACTCCGATGAGGTGTTCATGACGACCACGGTCGAGGCTCCCCAGTCCGGTCCCAAACCCCTGACCGAGGGCCCGCAGACACGCGGCATCCTCATCGCCCTGTACGGCTTCGTCGTCGTTCCGTTCCTCGCCGTGCTGGCCGCCGTCCCGGTCGCCTGGGGCGGCTGGCTGTCCTGGACCGACGTCGTCATCGGCACGGTCTTCTACCTGTTCTCCGGCCTGGGCATCACGGTCGGCTTCCACCGCTATTTCACGCACGGCGCGTTCAAGGCGAAGCGCTGGCTACGCGTGCTGCTGGCGCTGTCCGGCTCGCTGGCGATCGAGGGCAACATCATCCAGTGGGTGGCCGATCACCGGCGCCACCACGCGTTCAGCGACCAGGAGGGCGACCCGCACTCCCCGTGGCGGTTCGGCAGCGGTTTCTGGGCGCTGACGAAGGGTCTGTGGTTCGCGCACATGGGCTGGATGTTCAGCCGCGAGCTGTCGAACCGCGCCCGCTTCGCCCCGGATCTGCTGGCCGACAGGGACATGAAGCGGATCGACAACCTGTTCCCCGCGATCGTGCTGTTCTCGACGCTGGGTCCGGCGCTGGTCGGCGGCCTGGTGACCTGGTCGTGGCAGGGCGCGCTGACCGCGTTCTTCTGGGCCGGCATCGTGCGGATCGGCCTGCTGCACCACGTCACCTGGTCGATCAACTCGGTGTGTCACGTGTACGGCGAGCGCCCGTTCGCGGTGCGCAGCGGCGATCGGGCCGCCAATTTCTGGCCGCTGGCGATCATCTCGTTCGGGGAGAGCTGGCATAACCTGCACCACGCGGATCCGACCTGTGCCCGGCACGGTGTGCTGCGCGGTCAGGTCGACATCTCGGCGCGGCTGATCTGGTTCTTCGAGAAGATCGGCGCGGTGTACGCGGTGAAGTGGCCGGACCGGCAGCGGCTGGCTGCGAAGAAGCTGGCATGACGGCGCGAAACCAACGACTTGCGGTGAACCTGGCAGGATGTCCGGGTGACTGACAGTGGCGACAACAGCGTCGAGCAACCGCGTGGGCGGCGTGCGCGGCCGGCGACGACCCCTCGGGTGCGGATGTCGGCCGCCCAGCGCCGGGAGCAGCTGATCTCGATCGGCCGGCAGTTGTTCGCCGAGCGCGGTTTCGACGGGACGAGCGTCGAGGAGGTCGCGTCCCGGGCGAAGGTGTCGAAGCCCGTCGTGTACGAGCATTTCGGCGGAAAAGAGGGCTTGTACGCCGTGGTGGTGGATCGCGAGGTGCGGTCGTTACTGGACCGGATCGCGGCGGCGTTGACGGCGGGCCATCCGCGCGAGTTGCTGGAGCAGGCGGCGTTGGCGCTGCTGGATTACATCGAGGAGGAGCCGCACGGTTTCCAGGTGCTGGTGCGGGAGTCGCCAGTGCTGTCGCCGGCGGGCAATTTCTCGAGCGTGATGAACGACGTGGCGCACCAGGTGGAGCACATCCTGGGTGGCGAGTTCAAGCGCCGTGGCCTGGATCCGAAGTTCGCGGAGCTGTATTCGCAGGCGCTGGTCGGGATGGTGGCGCTGGTGGGTCAGTGGTGGCGTGAGGCGCGGAAGCCGAAGAAGGAGATGGTGGCCGCCCACCTGGTGAATCTGGCGTGGAACGGCCTGTCCCATCTCGAGGCGAAGCCCACCCTGCTGACGCGCAAGGCACGCTGAGGCTCACGCGCAAGGCCCGCTGAGGCTCACGCGCAAGGCCCGCTGAGGCTCAAGCGCAAGGCGCGTTGAGGCCCAGCGCTTGGCCAGCTGAAACCCTCAGGCGGTGCGGCCCTCGCGCACCTGCCGCGGCGCTCCGGCCTCGGCGACCGGCACGACCTTGCCGTAGAGGCTGGACAGGATCAGCACGAGGCCGACGATGAACGTGACGATCACGGTGCCGATGGTGAAGCCGAAGACGTTGGCGTCGGTGCGGCTGGTGGCCAGTTCGTAGCCGCCGGCGACGATGATGCCCCAGCCGAGGTACTTCTCGGCGGCGACGTCGAGGTTGCGCCCGATCACCACGGCGACCACGATGATCGCGCCGAGGATGATCGAGATGATCGACCACAGGGTGGAGCTGCCCAGTCCGAAGACGGTGCCGCTGTTCAGTCCGGAGAATTCCAGGTCGCCGCCGACGATGCCGACGATCCCGAACACGACGAGGTAGGCGCCGGCGAGGAAGCCGAGCGTGCGATACAGCGGCCGCAGCGGGTGGTTGACCGGATTGTGCGCCATGGTTCCGTCTCCAAGGTCATGTGTTGTGCAATGCCGATTCTCGCGTATCCGGGTCGCGCCCCGCAGGCAGCCCCCGGATCAGCTTTCCGGCACTTGTTCGGCGAGTTCGAGCCAGGCCTCTTCGACCTGGGCCCGCTCTTCCTGGACGCTTTTGAGCTGCGCGTCCAGCTCGATGATCTTGTCGTAGTCGCTGCCGTGGCTGGCCAGCTGCTCGTTGATCCGCAGGACGCGTTCTTCGAGCTTGGCGAGTTGCCGTTCCAGCCGGGTCAGATCTTTGCGAGCTTGCCGCAGCTCGGCCGCGGACATGCCGGTCGCGGTCTGCGGTTGCTGCGCTCGAGTCTCCCGTACGCCGGGAGCTTGGTTGCCCGCGGTCCGAGCGAGATATTCGTCGACGCCGCCGGGAAGGTGCACGAGCCGGCCGTCCCCGAACATCCCGTACGCGGTGTCGGTGACGCGTTCGACCAGGTAGCGGTCGTGGCTGGCGACGATCATGGTGCCCGGCCAGGAGTCGAGCAGGTCTTCGAGGGCGGCCAGCGTGTCGGTGTCGAGGTCGTTGGTCGGCTCATCGAGCAGCAGCACGTTGGGTTCGCCGGCGAGCAGCCGCAGGAGTTGCAGCCGGCGTCGTTCGCCTCCGGACAGGTCGCTGACCGGGGTCCAGATCCGCTTGTCGGTGAATCCGAACACCTCGGCGAGCTGGGCCGCGGAGAGTTCGCGGTCGCCGAGCCGGACGCGTTTGGCGACCTCTTCGACGGCTTCCAGCAGGCGCAGGCTGCCGGGCAGCTCGCGTAGTTCCTGGGAGAGGAACGCGGCGCGCACGGTGGAGCCGGTGACCATCCGGCCGCCGTCGGCGGTGGTGATCCCGGCGAGCAGGCGCAGCAGGGTGGTCTTGCCGGCCCCGTTGGCGCCGAGGATGGCGAGCCGGTCGCCGGGCCCGACCTGCCAGGTGATCCCGGACAGGATGGTCTTGGGACCGGCGTTGAGGGTGACGTCCTCCAGGTCGTACACCTGTTTGCCGAGCCGGGTCACGGCGAGCCGTTGCAGGCTGACCTTGTCGCGGACCGGGGGGACGTCGGCGATGAGCGCGTTCGCGGCGTCGATCCGGAACTGCGGCTTGGAGGTGCGGGCCGGCGGGCCGCGGCGCAGCCAGGCGATCTCCTTGCGGAGCAGGTTCTGCCGGCGGGCCTCGATGGATGCCGCGATGCGCTGCCGTTCGGCGCGGGCGAGGGTCCAGGCCGCGTAGCCGCCCTCGTACGCATACACCTGTTCGTCGACGACTTCCCAGGTGGCGGTGCAGACCGCGTCGAGGAACCAGCGGTCGTGGGTGACCACGGTGAGCGCGCCGCGGCGGCCGACCAGGTGCCGGGCGAGCCAGTCGACGCCGGCCACGTCCAGGTGGTTGGTGGGCTCGTCGAGGATGAGCAGGTCGCTGTCGCGGACCAGCAGCGCGGCGAGCGCGACGCGGCGGCGTTCGCCCCCGGACATCGGGCCGACCGGGCTGTCCAGCCCGAGGTAGCCCATGCCGAGGCCGTCGAGGATGGCGCGGACCCCGGCGTCGCCGGCCCATTCGTGCTCGGCGCCCATGCCCTGCGCGAGCCAGGCGGTGCCGAGCACGACGTCGCGCACGGTGGCCTCGCCGGCCAGGTTGAGCGTCTGGGGCAGGGTGGCGACGCGCAGGTCGCGGCGGTGGGTGACGCGGCCGGAGTCGGGTTCCTCGGTCTTGGCGAGCAGCCGCAGGAGGGTAGATTTGCCGGCGCCGTTGAGACCGACGATGCCGACCCGCGCGTCGTCGTCGAGGCCGAGTGAGACGTCGGTGAGGAGTTGACCGGCGGCGCCGTATCCCTTGCCGACCCGGTCGAGGTTGATGATGTTTGCCACGATGCGGACTACGTTACCCGGGCCCCCGGCATGGGTCCGCGTGCGGTGACTGCCTCGCGGCACACACCGGCGGCGTTGATCTCGTCGGCGACGCGTGCGGCGTGGGCCGCGTCGGTGGCGAGGAACACGCAGGTGGGGCCCGAGCCGGAGACGATGCCGGTGACCGCGCCGGCCTGGTGGCCGGCCTTGAGCACGTCGGCGAGCTCGGGGCGCATCGCGAGCGCGGCGGGTTGCAGGTCGTTGCCGAGGGCGGCGCCGAGCACCTCGGGGTCGCGCTGACGCAGCGCGGCCATCAACTCGTCGGCGTCGCCGAGCGGTTTGGGTGGCCAGGGGCTTTCGCGCAGCGTGTCGAGCTGGCGGTAGACCTCGGGGGTGCTCAGGCCGGTCTCGGCGACCGCGACCACCCAGTGCCAGGTGGTGGGCCGGGCCAGGATCGGGCTGACCGTCTCGCCGTGCCCGGTGCCGAGCGCGGTGCCGCCGTGCAGCAGGAACGGCACGTCGGAGCCGAGGCCGGCGCCGACCTCGGCGAGTTCCTCGCGGCTCATGCCGGTGCCCCACAGCAGGTCGCAGGCGAGCAGGGTGGCGGCCGCGTCGGCGCTGCCGCCGGCCAGCCCACCGGCGAGCGGGATGGTCTTGCGCAGGTGCAGCCGGGCGTGCGCGGGCACCCGGCAGCGGGCGGCGAGCGCCCGGGCGGCCCGGATGATCAGGTTGGTCTCGTCGAGCGGGAGGGTGCCGGCGCCCTCGCCCTCCATGGTGAGCGCGAGCGTGTCGCCGGAGCGGGCGGTGAGCTCGTCGAACAGGCTGATCGCGTGGTAGACGGTGTTCAGCTCGTGAAAGCCGTCGGCGCGCAGCGGCCCGACCGCGAGGTGCAGGTTGATCTTCGCGGGGACGCGCACCCGCACGGGTCCGTGGTGCCGGCGCGGCTCGTCGTCGTCCGGTCCCCAGGCCTCGGTCACCGAGTGATGTCCTGAATCGGGAGCTTGATCTCGAACGGCGCGCTCAGCACCAGCTCGGTGTCGGAGTCGGCGACCAGCTCGTAGTGGTCCGCGACGAGGTCGTAGGCGAAGACGTGCACGGGATCCTGCTCGATCCGCCAGAAGTGCGGAATCTTGGCCGACGCATATTCGACTGGCTTCTCCAGCCGGTCACGGCGTTTCGTGCCCGGCGAGACGACCTCGACGGCGAGGACGACCTGGCGCGGGAGGAAGAAGTGGTTCGTGCGCTCGATCGGCTGGCGCACCAGCACGACATCGGGCTCGAGGCTGTCCTGAAGCCCGATGGCAACGCCGACAGCCGTCCCAGGCTGTAGCTCCTCCGGAGCGTTCTGCCGGAACCACATCCAGAGCAGGTTTCCGACGTGCTGGTGGCCGATCGTCGGGGAGGGAACCACGATTAAGACTCCGTCACGCAGCTCGACGCGGGGGGCGTCGTCGGGAAGGTTGAGGACGTCCTCGAGGGAATAATCGGCCAGGCGCTGCCTGATGGGGTCGGGTGACCAGGGCACATGACCTGCCGGTTCCGCGGTCATGAGTCCACCTCCTCGGGCTGTCTGCCGGACGCGCTGAGCTTACCGCCGACCCCGGACAGTTTCGCCGCCGCGGCGATCGACGCGAACTGCGTCACGGTCAGCGACTCGCCGCGGGCTCGCGGATCGACCCCGGCCGCGACCAGCACCTTCTCGGCGCGGTCCGGGCCGCCGGCCCATCCGGCGAGCGCCGCCCGCAGTGTCTTGCGGCGCTGGGTGAACGCGGCGTCGACGATCGCGAACACCGATGCGCGGTCGGCGCCGGGTGGAGGCGTACGGGAAAGGAAGGAGACCAGGCCGGAGTCGACGTTGGGGACCGGCCAGAAGACCGCCGGGGGCACCTTGCCGGCCGGTTTCGCGTCGGCGTACCAGGCCAGCTTCACCGACGGGACCCCGTACACCTTGGAACCCGGTCCGGCGGTGAGCCGGTCGGCGACCTCTTTCTGCACCATGACCAGGCCGCCGCGCAGGGTGGGCAGCGACGCGAGCAGGTGCAGGACCACCGGCACGGCCACGTTGTAGGGCAGGTTGGCGACCAGCATGGTGGGCGGCGGGTCGAAGTCGTCGCCGCGGACCCGCAGCGCGTCGGCGGCGTGCACGGTCAGGTTGGGCGCGGTGACCGTGCCGGGCAGGGCCTCGGCGAGCTTGGGGTCGATCTCCACGGCGTGCACGTGGCGGACCGCGCCGACCAGGCCGAGGGTGAGCGAGCCGAGTCCCGGGCCGACCTCGAGTGCCACGTCGTCGGGGCGCAGCGCCGCCGCCGCGACGATGCGCCGGATGGTGTTGGGGTCGTGCAGGAAGTTCTGGCCGAGCTTCTTCGTCGGTGCCACGCCGAGCCGGGCGGCCAGCTCCCGGATCTCCGCCGGGCCGAGAAGTGTGTCAGCCATGGGATGAGAGCCTACGGGCGGCGACCGGAACCGGTAGAAACGACTCCATGACCGAGTTGCTGGAACTCCGAGCCGTGGTCGAGGCCGGTCCGGACGCCGTGGCCGACGTTCTGCTCGATGTGCGTCCGGGCGGGCGGTCGCCGCTGGCGCAGGACGGCGAGATCGACGAGACCGACACCGGGGACGAGTTCGTGCTGATGCGCGGCGGCAGCCGGATCACGGTCACCATCGACCGGGCGGACCGATCGGTCGCGTTGCAGGGCGAGTGGTGGTACAGGGGGGTCACCTCGGTGGAGGCCGACCCGCGCGGCAGCCAGGTGGTGCATCGGGTGTTCAACGTGGCGGAGGGCAACGGCTGGGCGGTGCGGTTCGCCTCGCGGGGGCCGTTGCGGGCCGCGCCGGGCCGCTTCGCCGACGAGGTCCGCCTGCTCGGCGAGCTCCTCGGCGTCAAGGCGTGGGTGGTGGACTAGCGCCAGCCGCCGAAGACGCGCTCCCCGTTCGCGGAGATCGCGGCGCACAGGTCGTCCAGGTCATCGCCGCGGGTCGCGGCGAGCGCCCGCACGGTCAGCGGGATCAGGTACGACGCGTTGGGCCGTCCCCGGTGCGGGACGGGCGTCAGGTACGGCGCGTCGGTCTCCACCATGATCTGGTCGAGCGGGGTGAGCGCGGCCGCCTCCCGCAGGTTGCCGGCGTTGGCGAAGGTCACCGTGCCGGCGAAGCTCAGGTGGAAGCCGCGGCGCACGCATTCGGCCGCGAAGCCGGCGTCGCCGGAGAAGCAGTGCATGACCACCGTGTCCGGGGCGCCCTCGGAGTCGAGCACGCGCAGTACCTCGGCGTGCGCGTCCCGGTCGTGGATGATCAGTGCCTTGCCGTGCCGCTTGGCGATCGCGATGTGCGCGCGGAAGCTCTCCTCCTGCGCGGCGAACCCGTCTTCGCCGGTGCGGAACGTGTCCAGCCCGGTTTCGCCGATGCCCCGGACCCGCGGTTCGGCGGCGAGCGCGTCGATCACGCGCAGCCCCTCGTCCAGGTCGGACAAAAGGGGCGCGTCGTTCGGGTGGATGGCGACGGCGGCCAGCACCGACTCGTGCCGCGCGGCGAGTGCGGCGCTCCACCGCGACGACGCCACGTCGACCCCGACCTGCACGATCCGGTCCACGCCGACCTTCGCGGCGGCGGTGATCAGAGCGTCCACCGGATCGCCGGGGCCGGGCACCCCGGCCTCCTGCACGGTGATGTCGAGGTGGGTGTGGCTGTCGAACACCGGGACGGCCAGCGGCTCGGGCGCGGACGGGAACTCGCCGCGCCGGCGTGCCTTTTCTTCCCGGCGGGATTGCGATGGTGATGAAGCCATGTGAGACATTCTGCACTTACGCCCGTACGCAACCGTTTGTTCACCTGGCGTCCACCGGTGTCGCTTAGCTTGCGGCGCGTGACTTTGACCGGTGAGGACAGCGTGATCGGCGCTGATCCGCTCGAGCCGCCGTTGTCGGCGCCGTTGCGCCGGGAGCTCGGCTGGACCCAGGTGCAGCGCTGGAGCCAGTCCGCGGCGCACCGCGACGACCCCGTCCTGCGGCAGATCAGGCAGACCGCGGCGATCTTCCGCGGCACCCGGATGACCAAGGTGCTGTCCGCCGCCCAGGTCTCGGGTTTCCTCGGCGGATGGCTGCCGTACGGGTTCTGCTACCGGTCCGCCGACATCGCCCACCTGCACGAACCGGCCGCCCTCGCGGACCTGCGCACCGACGGCAGCACCGACACGGATGTCGCGTTCGCGCTGCGCTGGCGCGCGGTCGACCCGCTGGACTACGAGGTGCCGGGCGGTCCCGCGCAGCCGGGACTGGCGGTGCTGCCGGCGCATTCCCGGGTCGGGCCGATGGTGCTCGGCACCGGGTTCAGCCCGAGCACCGACGACCTGGTGCCGGAATACGTCACGGCCGGTTTCGCCGACCTGCCGATGCCGGCGAACGCTCAGCTCATCGCGTACGTGCCGGGTGGTGAGGAGGTCGTGCTGTTCGCCTACCAGCCCGAACAGCACGGCTGGCTGCGTCTGGCCGGGCCGCGCTGGCGGGCCCTGCTCGACCACATTCCCGGCGTCAGCCCGGACCGTGAGTATGTGCCGTGCACCACGCCCGGCTCGTCCAAGCTGGTCGGGCAGATCAAGGACAAGGAGTACGAGGCGGTCGCCGACCCGCCGGAGGAGTTCCGGGTGCGGGCGCTGACCCGGGCCGCCCGGTACCCGGTGGAGACGCTGAGCCGGCGCGCCGAGCAGGCCCTGTGGCGCGGCGTGCCGACCTGGGTGCTGCAGCGCGACGACACGTGGGCGCGGCTGCGGCTGGTGCGCCCCGACAACGACTCGTTGTCGATCACCGGGGCGCGCTGCTACGAACGTGGCGTGTACGAGACGTGGGCGCCGCTGGGCGAACTGGCCGACCACCACATCGCCGACATCCCGTACACGTTATGAGCCTCAGCCCGCCAGGCGGGCCAGTTCCTCGTCGACCACCGACGGCTCCAGCTTGCGGAACACCGGCTTCGGCGCGGCCAGCGGCGTGCCCGCGACCAGCGGCACCGACTCCCAGCGCGCACCCACCGTGTAGTCGCCGGTGATCACCGGGTAGGCCGGGCCGCCGTCCAGGTCGTCGACCTGTTCGATGTGCGGCATCGGCGCGTGCACGCCGACGCCGCCGAGCAGCTCGAACACCTTCTGCGCGGAGTGCGGCAGGAACGGCGTCAGCAGCGTGTTCGCGTCGCTGACCACCTGCAGCGCGACGTGCAGGACGGTGGCCTGCCGCGGCTTGTCCTCGTCGGACTTGAGCTTCCACGGCGCCTGGTCGGACAGGTATTTGTTCGCCTCGGCGACCACCCGCATCGCCTCGCCGATCGCGGCCTTCTGCCGGTGCTTCGCGATCAGGTCGCCGACCGTGGTGAACCCGGCCTTGGCGGTCGCGAGCAGCGCCTCGTCCTCGGCGGTCAGCGCACCGGCCGCCGGGATCGCGCCGAAGTTCTTCGCCGCCAGCGAGATCGACCGGTTGACCAGGTTGCCCCAGCCCGCGACCAGCTCGTCGTTGTTGCGCCGGACGAACTCCGACCAGGTGAAGTCGGTGTCGGTGGACTCGGGGCCGGCGGCCGCGATGAAATACCGCAGCGAGTCGGCGTCGTAGCGCTCCAGGAAGTCGCGCACGTAGATGACCACCCGGCGCGACGAGGAGAACTTCTTGCCCTCCATCGTCAGGTATTCGCTGGAGACCACCTCGGTCGGCAGGTTCAGCCGGCCGAACTCGCCCGCCTCGCCACCCTTGTCACCCTCGCCCGAGTAACCGAGCAGCAGGGCCGGCCAGATCACCGAGTGGAAGACGATGTTGTCCTTGCCCATGAAGTAGTACCCGGCGGCGTCCTTGCCCAGGCCGTCGGCCGACCACCACTTGCGCCAGGCCTCCGGGTCGCCGGTGCGGCGGGCCCACTCGATCGACGCGGACAGGTAGCCGATGACCGCGTCGAACCACACGTAGATGCGCTTGTCGGCACGGTCGCGCCAGCCGTCCAGCGGGATCGGCACGCCCCACTCCAGGTCGCGGGTGATCGCCCGGGGCTGCAGGTCGTCGAGCAGGTTGCGGGAGAACTTGAGCACGTTGGGCCGCCAGTTCTCGCGCTGGTCCAGCCAGTGCCCGATCGCCTGGGCGAAGGCCGGCAGGTCCAGGAAGAAATGCTCGGTCTCGACGAACTCCGGGGTCTCCCCGTTGATCTTGGACCGCGGGTTGATCAGCTGCTCCGGGTCGAGCTGATTGCCGCAGTTGTCGCACTGGTCGCCGCGGGCGCTCTGGTACCCGCAGATCGGACAGGTGCCCTCGATGTATCGGTCCGGCAGGGTGCGCCCGGTCGACGGCGAGATCGCGCCCAGCGTCGTGCGCGCGACGATGTAGCCGTTGCGGTGCAGCACCGTGAACAGCTCCTGCACCACCGCGTAGTGGTTGCGCGTCGTCGTACGGGTGAAAAGGTCGTAGGTCAGACCGAGCCCGTTGAGGTCCTCGACGATCACCCTGTTGTACCGGTCGGCCAGCTCGCGCGGGGTCACCCCGTCGGCGTCGGCCTGCACCTGGATCGGGGTGCCGTGCTCATCCGTGCCGGAGACCATGAGCACGTCGTGACCGGCCATCCGCATGTACCGGCTGAAAACGTCGGAAGGCACCCCGAAGCCGGACACATGACCGATGTGGCGCGGGCCGTTGGCGTAGGGCCAGGCGACCGCGGCGAGAACGTGACTCATGAGGCCTAAGCGTAATGATGCTGAATACCGGGCCGCGAACGGATTCGTTCTGCCCTACGCGAGATCCCCATTTATTACGACACACCCGATAAATGACGTGATCGGTGACTGGTTGCGGTGTCCAATGGAAAGGTGATCGGAGACACGCCGCAACCTGGGGAATCCCCGCGCAGCGAGGGTGACCCGTGGTCGTTCGGCGATCCCGACGCGCGCTGGTGGCGTGGTGAGACCGAACGCGCCGCCGCCGACGCCAAGCGCGCTTCGGCGGGCGGCACCGGCACGCTCAATCCGCCCACCGCGCCGCCCCGGACGGGTGCGGCGGCCGCCGCGCACGCCGCCGGCACCCGCGACGTGAGCACCGAGCTGAACCCGCCACCGATCGTGGAACGCGACCACGACCAGGCCGACCCGCATCGCTACGACCCGCTCAAACCCCCGGCCGGGTACGCCTCGACGACCGCACCCCCGGACGAACCGGACGTGATGATCCTGCCCGAGCCGGCCCCGCGGACCCGGCCCACCGTGCCCCTGGAACGCGCCCCGGTCCTCGGCCCCCTCAACGGCCCGCTCAACGACCCGCTCACCGCGAAACTCGAGAACTCGCCGTTCTGGCTGGACCAGCCCGCACAACCACCGGCCGGGGGAGGCTCGCACGCCGCCATCCGGACCCATCGAGGCCACCGCCCGGCACCCGGCATCCGGCTCTCCGCGCACGTCTCGCTCGTCGCGCTCGCCCTGGTCGCGGCGTTCTTCGGCTGGGTCAGCGCGGAACCGTTCTGGCTCGCCACCGGGCACGGCGACACCGGCACCGCCACCGTCACCGAATGCGTAGGCACCGGCGTCACGCAGCGCTGCATCGGCCAGTTCACCACCCGCGACGGGCGGTTCACGGTCAGCCGGATCACGCTGCTCGGCGTACCGCCCGCGCAACGCGCACCGGGCGAGACCGCGCCGGCCCGGATGGTCAGCCCGGACAGCCGCCAGGTCTACGTGGGCGGCACCGGACCGCTGATGCACCTTCGCTGGCTGCTGGGCTTCGTGCTGGTCCTGCTCTGCGGCTACGCCGTGGCCGGGGTGACCGGGGCCCGTCGCCTGGAGACCGCCAAGGCCCGCCGCGCGGCCGTGCTGCTCAGCCTGGCCGGCCCGGTCGCGCTGCTGGCCGGCTTCCTGATCGCTGCCTATTAGCGATCTCGTACACCTCGCGTTTGCGCAGCCCGAACTCGTCGGCGACGGCCTCGATCGCGTCCCGCCGCGACATCCCGCCGGCCTCCCGCCCGGCGACGGCCGCGCCCAGCTCCTCGTCCGCCGGACGTTCCAGCGGCCGGGCCGGCGCACCGCCCACCACCAGCGTGATCTCGCCGCGGGGCTCGTTCGCGGCGGCCCAGGCGGTCAGCTCACCCAAGGTGTCCCGGCGGATTTCCTCGTACGTCTTCGTCAGTTCCCGGCACACCGCGGCTGCGCGGTCCGCGCCGAACGTGTCGGCCATGTCGCCGAGCGTGCCGGCGATCCGGTGCGGGGCCTCGAAGAACACCAGCGTGCGCGGCTCGGCGGCCAGTTCGCGCAGGCGTGAGCGCCGATGCGAGCCGGTCCGCGGCAGGAACCCCTCGAACACGAAACGGTCACTGGGCAGGCCGGACAGGGCCAGGGCGGTGGTGACGGCGCTGGGGCCGGGCGCGGCGGTGACCGGGTAGCCCGCGTCCAGGGCCGCCCGGACCAGCCGGTAGCCCGGGTCGGAGACGCTCGGCATGCCCCCGTCGGTCACCACGGCGACCACGGCGCCCTCGGCCAGGGCGGCGACCAGTTCCGGCGTACGGCGTTCGTCGTTGCCCTCGAAATAGGAGACGACCCGGCCGGTGACCGTGATGCCGAGATCGCGGGCGAGGCGGGCCAGCCGGCGGGTGTCCTCGGCCGCCACCACGTCGGCCGATCCGAGCACCTCACGAAGCCGTGCCGACGCGTCCCCGACATTGCCCAGCGGCGCCCCGACGAGCACCACACGGCCGTTGGAATCCATCGGGAAAGTTCACCACACGCCGAGATAGGCCGACGTCGGACACACCTTCACGGCGGCAGGTCCTACGATCGCGGGGTGACTACGGCGGCGACAGCTGAGGCAGAGCGCATCCCCGAACCGCCCGCGGAACCGCAGCCCGCGGGTCCGCCCGGCGTCCCGGAGATCGTCCGGCGCCGGCTCAGCACGCTCGACAACTGGCTCAACCCGTACTCGTGGCTCGTCACGTTCAGTGTCGGCGGCATCGCCGCGGTGCTGCGCCTGGTCGGCATCAGCTCGCCGAAGGGCCACATCTTCGACGAGGTGTACTACCCCACCGACGCCTGGGACATGCTGACCCACGGCGTCGAGTGGGACGAGAAGACCAACGGCCCCGCGTACGTCGTCCACCCGCCGCTCGGCAAATGGCTGATCAGCCTCGGCGAGCTGGTCTGGGGCAACACCGAGACGGGCTGGCGCGTGCCCGCCGCGGTCGCCGGCATCCTGATGATCATCATCCTGATCCGGGTCGCGTACCGGCTGTTCCACTCGGTGCTGCTGGCCGGGATGGCCGGCCTGCTGATGTCGCTGGACGGCTTCCAGCTCGTGCTCTCCCGCACGTCGCTGCTCGACATCTTCCTCGGCACATTCGTGCTGGCGTCGTTCGCCGCGCTGGTCATCGACCGCGACCACTACCGAAGAAACCTGCTGCGCGCCCTGGAGAACGGCTACGACCCCAGCCGTACGCCCACGGTCCCGCGCATCATCCCCTGGTGGCTGCTGGCGGGCGGGGTGTTGTTCGGGCTCGCCTGCGGGGTCAAGTGGAGCGCGCTGTTCTTCCTGCCGTTCTTCGGCGCGCTGGTGCTGGTGTGGCGGGTGCAGGCACGCCGATCCGCCGGCATTCGCGGCCCGTTCCTGGCCGGCGTGTTCGGCGACATCGGCTGGTCCATCACCTCGGTGGCGCTCGCGATGATCTTCTACCTGGCCACCTGGACCGGGTGGTTCGTCACCAACGACGGATACTTCCGGCACTACCGCGCGGACAACGGACTGAGCGAGCCACCGATCCTGGGCGCGCTGCTCAACCTGTGGCACTACCACCAGCAGGCATACGACTTCCACAGCGGCCTGACCGAACGCCATCCCTACCAGTCGTGGCCGTGGCAGTGGCTGCTGCTCGGCCGCCCGGTGTCCTTCTACTGGGGCAACACCGGGAACTGCGGCTCGCCCAGTTGCGCCCGGGAGGTGCTGCTGCTCGGCACGCCGGTGCTGTGGTGGTCGTTCATCCCGGCGCTGGCCGCCCTGCTGTGGTTCGCCGTCGCCCGGCGCGACTGGCGCGCGTACGCGATCCTGACCGGCGTGGCGGCGGGCTTCCTGCCGTGGTTCTACTACGCGCTCAAGGACGGCCGCACGATGTTCTCGTTCTACGTGCTGCCCGCGCTGCCGTTCCTGATCCTCGCCGTGGTCTACGTGCTGGGCGCCATCATGACCCCGGCCGAGGGCATCGCCCCCGGCGCCAAACGAACAGACCGCCAGCTGGTCGGCATCATCATCGCCACGACGTACGTGGTGCTGGTGGCCGCGTGTTTCGTCTACTTCTACCCGATTTTCGTCGGAAAGCTGATCCCGTACAACGCGTGGGCAGCGCGCATGTGGCTGGGCGGCCGCTGGATCTGACCCGGCCGCATCGGAGGCCCCCGGGGCTGGCCTTGCTCGCCCCTCAGCACGGACGCCTTGGGCGGCCGGGCTGCCGCGGCGGCCCGGCCGCGTCCGGCGACATATTGCCTCTCGCAGCCCGGCCTGCGTTGCCTCGCGCACGCATTACTTCCCGCAGCCCCGCCTGCGCCCCCTCGCGCACGCATCACCTCCCGCAGCCCCGCCTGTGCCCCCTCGCGCACGCATCACCTCCCGCAGCCCCGCCTGCCCCGCCTGCGCCGCCTCGCGCACGCATCACCTCCCGCAGCCCCGCCTGCCCCGCCTGCGCCGCCTCCCGCCCCTCCCGGCCGCCTAGCGCTTAGCCGCCTAGCCGCGGAAACGAATGTTCGTTCGCCATACCTCGCGCCGCGCCTGCACCGCCCGCGCCGCCTGCACCGCCTGCCGCGCCCCAGCCGCCCAGCCGCGGAAAACGAGCGTTCGTTCGCCATACCTCGCGCCACGCCTGCGCCACGCCTGCGCCGCCCGCACCGCCCGCACCTCCTGCCGCGCCCCAGCCGCCCAGCCGCGGAAAACGAGCGTTCGTTCGCCATACCTCGCGCCGCGCCCCCATAGCCTGCGCCGCCTCCCGCCTCCCGCCTCCCGCCTCCCGCCTCAGCCACCCAGCCTCGAAAACGAATGTTCGTTCGCCGTACTTCGCGCCCCGCCCGCACCGCCTGCTCATGCCATGGCGAGGCAGAAAAAGCGAACGTTCGTTCGACTTCATGCCGCGCCGGCACCGCCTGCCACGCCGGGGCGAGCCAGATTGAGCGCCTGTTTCATCACTTTTGACCGCATTGTTGGCCGGCCTAGGCCGCGTCGGAGGGCGTTTTCGAGACCTTGGAGAGTTGTGGCTCGAATGTGGGCGTAACTCTCCAAGGTCTCGAAAATGGGCGGATCACCGCCGTAGCAAACAGGTACAGATTAGTACAAAACGTCCGTCCTATTCGGACAAGAGTCCATCAGGTAAGCAGCCCATGCCGGATACTGAGACGTCCGCCGGGCGCTGCTTGCCGCCGTGCGCGACCAGTTCGATCCGCCCTTTGCCGGCGCCAACGGCAACCCTCCGCCGATCAGGCGCCGCGATCAGCCCCAGATCCGGCCGGTACGCCTGCTGGCGTTCAGCGACGGCGGCCGCAAGGCGGTGACCGCCGTCGTCAAGGCCGGAGCGGCCGCCCACCCGCGTCACGAACATTGGGGTCGAGCGCACAGGTAAGGGCTTACCCGGGCTTTGCGGATTCTTACAGCGCCGGGTTCGGTTTTTGCGCTTTTCGCAACGCGGGCGGTGGGGCGGATTGGCGAATGGCCACAAAGGACTTAGCGGCGGGGCTGACCGTGCTGGTTATGGCGTACGGGATCGACGTGTTTGGCGGTCTAATGCGGCACACGCTAGGGCTGAGAAGATGCTGTGAGTGGTGCCGCGGAAAAGCGGAAATCGTAAAGCGTCCGGCCCATTGGCAGGAGCGACGCCGGCCACCCGAAGACGCAAATAGAGCGCGCCCCGATCGCCTGCCACGGGGGAAGCGGGCGATAGGGGCGCGCAAGACAGAGCTTAACTACCCAGGATGGGTGCACACAACGGGTAGCCGACCGAAGTTTCAAATTTCGATCAAGCCTGCTCGCCAATTCGGACATAATGGTGTACTCTCGGCTTACCGCGCATTGCGGTCCGTGAATTACGCTCGTCTTTGTCGCCTGTGGCTGGTCGGAAATGCGACAGGAAACAGTATGGCGAATTGGCGTAACCTCCTTTCGAGCGCGACTTACTCGCAGCTCAGGGCGATCTCTTGCGGTGCGGCACATACATGCCCCCATCTGGTCAAACGTTGAGCATCATCATTTCGGCTGATTCCTGGGCGCGATCATCCGTCATCCCTCGGAGGGATACCGCCGAATGTTGACGCAGATGTTTTTTAAGCTCGCCGCGTGAACGCGCAGCAGCACAGAAGCCCGCAATTCATCGAGGCCGACATCCCCGACACCGAGGTGATCTCGGTCTCGGCGCCGGCGCCGGTCTTCGTGGACAGCACGGGCCGGCGGAGCCGGTTGCTGCGGCGGCTCGCGTACGCGTTCGGCGTCCTGGTGATGATGTACGGCGGCCTGATCAGCGTCAGCCTGGCCGGCGGACCGGTCCGCTCCAGCGCCGTGCTGCCGCTGCCGGGCCTCGCCGAGCCGCCGAAGGAGCCGAAGCATCCGCCGCAGCCGCTGCCCACCCCGGTACCGACGCCCACGCCCACCAGCCACACCAAGGCGCTGCTGGTGACCGAGGGCCTGCCACGGCGCGGCACGAAGCCGCCGGTGCCCCGGGCGCTCGCGCCGCGGCTGGAGTCCACCAAGATCACCTCGCGGCCGGCGCCCAAGGCGAGCAAGAGCCCGTCGAAGACCCCGTCACCGAAGCCGAGCACGACCCGCCCGACGGAGTCGACCAGCACGCCGCCGACGACCGACCCCACCACGCCGGGTGACGGTGGGGGTGAGAGTTCGGCACCGGTGCCGAACCCCGTGCCGCCGGCGCCCCCGGCAAGCGGCACCGGCGGCACGGGCGGCACCGGCGGCGGCTCAGGAACCAGCGGCAGCGGCAGCGGTTCGGGAAGCGGCTCCGGGACCAGCGGCAGTGGCGGGAGCTCAGGTACCAGCAGCAGCGGGAGCGGTTCGGGAGCCAGCTCGGGTTCAGGCGGCACGGGCAGCGGCTCGGCAACCGGCGGCACGGGCGGCGGCTCGGCAACCGGCGGCACGGGCAGCGGCTCGGCAACCAGCGGCAGCGGCGGCAGCTCGGGCGCCAGCTCAGGGATCAGCAGCAGCGGCGGCAGCACCACCACCACCAACAAAGGCGACACAACCGGCGGAACCACCAACTCGGCCAACCCAGGCAGCGGCCCCTCCAAGGCGCGGCCGTGACGGCCCCACCCCCGCGCGGCCGCCCCCGCGGCAAAGTCCGCCGCCGGCTCCTCCCGCGCCCACGGGTCATGCTCGGAGTCCTGCTCCTGGTGCTCTTCGTAGGCGTTCTGGTCGTTCAGGCGTACATCAATGCGGAATTCACCGGTGATCACGCCGAGACCGAGGTCGGTGACCAGGCGCACGTCCCCGCCGCGGTGCTGCACGGCGGCCCGATCGTCAACACCACGGGCGGCCAGGAAAGCACCACCAGCATGCCGCCCAAGACCATCGCGCTGACGTTCGACGACGGGCCGGACCCGACCTGGACGCCGCAGATTCTCGACCTGCTGAAGAAGCACGACGCGCACGGCACCTTCTTCGTGATCGGCTCCGAGGTCGCCCGGCACCCGGCGCTCACCAAGCGGATCACCGCCGAGGGCAGCGAACTCGGCCTGCACACGTTCACCCACCCGAACCTGCAGCGCATCGCCCCGTGGCGCCGCACGCTCGAGCTCTCCCAGACGCAGGTCGTCATCGCCCGGGCCGCCGGCGTGCACACCAACCTGGCCCGCTTCCCGTACTCGTCGAAGACCCTGGCGATTGACGACACCAACTGGAAGATCGTCAAGGACGCGGGCCGGCAGGGCTACCTCGTCGTCGTCAACGACCTGGACAGCGAGGACTGGCAACGGCCGGGCGTCGACCAGATCATCCGCAACGCGACCCCGACCGGTGACAACTCGGCGATCATCCTGTTCCACGACGCCGGCGGTGAACGCTCGCAGACCATCGCGGCGCTGGAACGGTTCATCCCGATGATGAAGGCCCGCGGCTACCGCTTCACCACGGTCACCGAGGGCCTGAACGGGAGCATCGCGCTGAGCAAGAGTGCCGTGCCCGCGCTGCCGGTGAACCCGCCGGCGGCGCGGAGCGACATGTGGCGCGGGTCGGCGGTGATCTGGACCGTACGCCTCGCCGACGGGCTCGTCTGGTCGATAGCCGGCCTGTTTCTCGTCGTCGGGTTGCTGACCATCGGGCGTACCGGAATCTTGTTGTTGCTCGCCACCCGGCACGCCCGGCAGCGCCGCAAGAAGACCTGGAGCTGGGGTCCGCCGGTGGTCGCACCGGTGTCGGTGATCGTGCCCGCCTACAACGAGAAGGAGGGCATCGAGGCCGCGGTGCGGTCGCTGGCCTGCGGCGACTACCCGGACATCGAGGTGGTGGTGGTCGACGACGGCTCCACCGACGGCACGGCCAGCCTGGTGGAACGCTTGCGGTTGCCCAACGTACGCGTCGTGCGCGTCCCCAACGGCGGTAAGGCCAACGCGCTGAACACCGGGATCGCGCTGGCTCGCCACGACCTGATCGTGACGGTCGACGGTGACACGATCTTCGAGAAGGACTCGATCCGGAACCTGGTGCAGGCGTTCGCCGATCCGTTGGTGGGCGCCGTCGCGGGCAACGTGAAGGTCGGCAACCGGCAGCGGATGGTCGCCGCCTGGCAGCACATCGAGTACGTGATCGGGTTCAATTTGGACCGACGCCTGTACGAGGTTCTCGGTTGCATGCCGACCGTGCCGGGCGCGATCGGGGCGTTCCGCCGCGCGGCCCTCACCCAGGTCGGCGGGATCAGCGACGAGACGCTCGCGGAGGACACCGACGTCACGATGGCGTTGTGCCGGGCCGGTTGGAAGATCGTGTACGAGGAGCGGGCGCGCGCCTGGACCGAGGCACCGACCACATTGGAGCAGCTGTACCGGCAGCGATACCGGTGGAGTTACGGAACGATGCAGGCGATGTGGAAGCATCGTCACGCGCTGTTCGACTCGGGCCCGTCCGGCCGGTTCGGGCGGGTGGGGCTGCCGTTCCTGGCGCTGTTCGGGGTCGCGTTGCCGATGCTCGCGCCGGTCTGCGACATCATGCTCGTGTACGGGCTGGTCTTCTGGGAGTTGCGCGAGACCCTGGTGGCCTGGTCCGGGATGCTGGCGCTGCAACTGTTCACCGCGTTCGTGGCGTTCCGCTTCGACCGGGAGTCGCTGCGGCCGCTGTGGCGCATGCCATTGCAGCAGTTCGCGTACCGGCAGCTCATGTACCTCGTGATGATCCAGTCGGCGACCACCGCGATGACCGGCGGCCGGCTGCGCTGGCACAAGCTGCACCGAGCTGGTCTGGTGCCGCGGACCAGCGACGTGGAGCCGATCGGCCGGGTCGCGCCCGAAGTGGACACGTGGCCGTCGACGCGCGGGCACGCCGAACCGGAGCATCCCGCGGCCGGGCGTGCCGTCGCCCCGCCGGTGCCCGCGCAGTCCCCGACCGGCATCGGGCCCGACGACCTCGGACCCGAGGATCTTCCGTCAGCCGGCTCGCCCCCGGGTGGCGGCACCGGCCCGGTCTACACCGGGTGAGCTCGGCCGGTCCGCCCGAACTGCAGCCGGGCGGGCCGGCCTGGTCTCAGACCGCCACCAGATCAGGCAGCAGCTCCGACGGGTCGGGCGCGGCGAACGGGAACGTCACGTGCACCGACGTCCCATCCCCGGGCCGGTCGGAGAGCGCCACCGTGGCGTGGTGCGCGTCCAGGATCTTCTTCGCCACCGCGAGCCCCCGATCCGGGCCGGGCACGTCCACCGGGTTCGCGATCGCGCCGTAATACAGGTGCGGGAACAGCTCGGGCCGCATCCCGTCCGGAAGATCCATGTCATCCACCCGTACGGTCGGGCCCGACTCGACCTCGGTTCCGACGCGCATGCGGCCACCGGGCGGGGTGTACTTCACGGCCGCGAACAGCAGATGCGTGATGACCTGCTCGAGGCGTACGGGATCGGCAATGATCGGCAGCGCCGGACCGCCCGCCTGGTTGAGAATCCAGATCTGCTTGCTCGCCGCGATCGGCCGCACCGCCTCGACCGCGCGCTGGGTGATCCGGGTCAGGTCGATCTGGCGCATGTGCAGCTGCTCGGTGCCGAAGCCCGCCTCCGCCATGCTGGTCAGATGGTGCATCAGGTCGAGGAAGCCGCGGATGTGCCCGGCCGCCGCGCGACCGACGAGATCGGCCATCTCGGCGTCCTGATAGCCGGTCGTGCCAAGCTTTTCCAGGTACGCGGTGACCAGCTTCAACGGTGCGCGCAGGTCGCCGCCGATGAGCGAAGCCAGGTCGTCCTTGCGCCGCTCCAGCTCCTGCAGCCGGGCCGTGGTGTTGGCCAGCGCGGTGGCGTGCCGGCGCAACTCCATCTGGGCCGTGACCTGCCGGGACAGCGCCCGCAACGCCTGCAGCTGCTCGATGTCGAGCGAGCGCGGCTGGTTGTCCACCACGCAGAGCGTGCCGAGCGCGAACCCGTCGGTGGTGACCAGCGGCGCCCCGGCGTAGAACCGGATCCCGTCGGTGCTGTCGACGAGCGGATTGTCCGAGAAACGGGCGTCCTTGGTCGTATCGGGCACGACGAGCAGGTCCCGCCCCAGAATCGCGTGCGCGCAGAAGGACAGCTCGCGCGTCGTCTCGGTGAGGTCGGTGCCGACCCGCGCCTTGAACCATTGCCGGTCGGTGTCGACCAGGGTCACCAACGACATCGGCGTCCCGCACACGTTCGACGCGAGCGCCACGATGTCGTCGAAGTCCTGCTCGGGGGCGCTGTCCAGGATGTCGAGGCCGTACAGCGCGGCGAGCCGGTCGGTTTCGTTGTCGGGCACGGCAGCTTCCATGTCTCCGGGATATCACTCGAAAGGAGCAATTCCCGCTAATCGCCGAAAGTGGTGCGCGTCGCTGGCCCTCGGGGGGCCAGGCTTCCGCCGATCTCCCTGGTTACGCTCGGCAGCATGACCGACCAGTCCATCCCGGCACCGATCCAAACGTTCATCGATGCGACGAACGCGGGCGACAACGAGGGTTTCGTCGCCGTCTTCACCGACAACGCCTACGTCCGCGACTGGGGCCGCGAGTTCAACGGCCACGAGGGCGTCGCGTCGTGGAACCGCACCGACAACATCGGCGTGCACATGCAGTTCGAGCTGATCAGCTGCGAGGCGACGGGACCGGGCCCGGAAAGCTACGCCCTGACCATCAAGGCGACGAGCAACCGCTTCAACGGCACCGGCACGATGCAGATCACGCTCCGCAACAACCTGATCTCCCGCCTCGAGATCGGCTGACGCACCGCGCGCCCCTCTCCGGAGGGGCGCTCCTTCAAACGCAGAAGCCCGGGCCCCGCCAACGCCGTGGTTCACTGCCGATCGGCCGCGCGGACCCGCTCCTGCATCTCCGGGGCGAACAGCGAGGCGATCGGTGCCACCATGTTCGAGACGCGCAGGAAGGCGCCACCGAGCACGGGGTCGACCGCTGCGGCGGCACGGTATCGCGTCAGATACTTGCCCGCTTCGACATCTCGTGGGCTGCGCTCCCCCTCGACTTCGGGGAAGCGCAGATCGCCGCCCGCGACAAGCCGCCACGCGTCGTCCAGCACGTCGGCGTTCGCACGATAGAAGCGTTCTGTCAGCCGCTCGGGACCAGCCTCCACAACGGACTCCAGCAGCTCGGCCTCCAGTACCGCCATCGTCTGCCCCTGCCCGTAGATCGGATTCAGGCTGCACAGCGCATCGCCGACGACGATCAAACCCTCGAGGTGGCGGTCGAGTTTCTCGAAGTGCTTGCGGGAACTCGCCGGGTAGCGCATCTTCGCCGCGTCGCCCAGGGGTTCGGCGGTGCGGAGCACCTCGGCGATCTGCGGCGCCGGCAGCGTCGAGGCGTACGCGAGCATGCCCTCATCGTCCGTCGGGGGTTCCTCGCCGAGCAGGCCGACCAGCATGACCGCGATCTGATCGTTCTCCTGGCGGATGGCCGTGCCGGCCCGGTGGTGCCCTGGATAGGACGCAGCGAGCGCCGCCATCAGGCCGTCCAGCCGACCCTTGAAGAGCCGCGTCACATAGACCGTGTCGGTGCGGAGCGTGGTCTCGTCCGGGACCGGGTAACCGAGCTCGCCGAGCCAATGCGGCGCGCGCGATCCCCGGCCGGTGGCGTCCACCACGAGGTCTGCGGGCAACACCTCACCAGCCCGTACGCCGGTGATCCGCCCATCCTGCGCGATCAGGCCGGTCACGTCGGCACCGGACACGAAGGTGACGTTCGGCAGGGCGCGCACTCGTTGCCGGATGACGTGCTCGATCACCGGCCGGGTCATGAAATACACCGGCAATCCGGCCGACGCCCGCGCCATCTTGTGCCCGTCGAGATACCACTCCTCATCGTTCTGTGCGTCGCCGTGGGGCACCCCGGCCGCGGTCAGCTCGTCGAGGAAGCCGGGGAACAACTTCTCCAGACCGATCCCGCCGCGCGCGGTCAACGCGTGCACGTGCCGGCCCTGCGGAACCCCGCGCCTCGCCACGGGACGTTCCGGAAGCTCGTCTCGTTCCAGCACAGTGACCCGCTGAAAAGAGGTACTTAACGCACGCGCCGCTAGAAGCCCAGCCACACTGCCGCCGATGACAATCGCGTTACTCACGATCACGCACAACGGCCGACCCGCAGACTCGTTCACGCGCATGACATCCTTCACGGACACGTAAGATCGCGCATGCGGCCCAACGAGGCTGGCAGGTCCGCGCTTTCCGCGGACACTATCCAGCCCTAGTCTCGTGGAGCTGAGGGGATTTGAACCCCCGTGATCCTCGTTCCACTAAACGTAGACCGCGCCCCGCCGCGTGCAATCCCGATGAATAAGCGCGTTCGCGACGGCCTCACGCCTCGAAGTACCTGGAATGCCGCGTCATGAGTGGGTGGATGGTCTCGGATGTCTTCGACCTTGCCGAAGCGTGTATTTACCTCTTTATGACGCGTCATCCCACGGCCAACCAACAGAAAAGCGAGCCTCCGGGGGCCCGGAAACTCGCTTCTGCCTGCTGGTTTTTGGGTGGAGCTGAGGGGATTTGAACCCCTGACCCCCTCGATGCGAACGAGGTGCGCTACCAGTCTGCGCCACAGCCCCTTGGCTCTCGGACATCGTCCGGCGAACCGCAGCAAGGCTAACAGGTCCGGCGCCGTCGCCGCGAACCGGGGTTCACGCCGTGTTGTGCCGCCCCCCGGCCTCGTACGCCCGCCCCCGCAACCCACCGGCCCGGCGGTAATACACCGACCCCTGAGCAGGCAGATCGGACGGATCCCGGTCCAGCCCCATCGCCGCCCGCCGCACGGCCTCCTTCTGGGCCGCCAGCCGCCGCTGCGCCTCCCGCCGCGCTGCCGCCCGCCGGGCCTGCTCGCGCCGCACCTCGGCCTGCCGCGCCGCCAGCCACGCGGCCTCCCGGGCCTCGATGCGACGCCGCCGCCGGTCGGCCAACGCCCGGTTGCGCAGATGCACCAGGTCAACCCCCAGCAGCGACACGGTAACCGCGAACCCGATCCAGAATCCTGGCCCGACCGCCACCACCCCGACCAGCTCGATCACGTTGAGCAACACCAGCGCCGCGAACACCCGGCGCCGGCGGATCACGGCCGGGGTGTGGCGCCGCCGGGGTGGCGGGCGGCGTACCTGTCGCTTGCCGGTGACCAGGCGAAGGCGTCGCTGGGGACGGGCGGGGCCACCCCCGTCACCCGAAGGGGCGGGGAGCGTAACCGTGACGGTGCGTCCGGGGTTGATCGGACGGCGTCCGGGCACGGTTCGGCGACGGCGGCGGCGCAGCAGCACCCGCGCCGTCGACGACGCCCGCTCCGCGGCGAGCCGCTCGGTGGCGTCGTACCGGCGTACGAGTGCCGGTGCGAGTGCGAGCAGCCCGGCCGCGGCGAGGACGGCGAGGAGCACCGAGGTCGGCACCCTCACCCCTCCCGTCAGCTACGGGCGGTCCGCCACAAAACGCCTTACACGCTGTCGGCCGCGGACCGCAAGACCCAATCTCCCCGAGGCTACGGGCGCGAGCTGCGGAAATCGTCGCGCCGCGCCGGGGCGCGTCACGCACCGATGATCGTGAGTCACGCCCGGACGCGGCGCAGCGAGTAGAAGCATCACGCGCGGACGCGGCGCCACCGGGCCAGCAGCCCACCTTCGGCCGCGACCTCCTCGCTGGTCAACGCGTACCCAAGATGATCGCGCCAACTGCCGTCAATGTGCATATAGCGCTGGTGATACGCCTCTTCCCGAAACCCGAGCTTCTCCACCACTCGGCGGCTGGCGCGATTCTCCGGGCGGATGTTGACCTCGATGCGATGCAGGCCGCCCGCTCCGAAGGCGTGGTCCACGGCGAGGGCCAGCGCCGTCGGGATCACGCCACGGCCGGCGACGCGATGGTCGACCCAGTAACCGGCGTACGCGGAACTGAACGCTCGCCGCACGATGTTGCCGAGGTTGATGTGTCCGACGAGCCGTTCCTGGCCGTCCTCGCGGAGGCAGACGGCGAACGGCATGCTGTCGCCGCGTCGCGCGGCTCGCCTCATGTCCTGATAGACGTACGCGTAGGCGCGGGTCGAGTTCATCTCGGACCAGGGGCCGGGCGGCGCCGATTCCCAGGGGGCGAGCCATTCGCGGTTGCTGATCCGCACCTCGGACCAGGCCCGCGCGTCACCTCTCTTGTACGGCCGGAGCAGGACTGAACCCTCGGCCAGGACGGCGGGCCATCCGGGCGTCGAGCCCCACATCGTTCATCGCCTCCGGTCCAGCAGTAAGACGTCCACGGTCGAGCCTGCCGTCGCCGTGGTGACGCGCTCGCCGAGGACCAGCAACCCGTTCGCCTCGGCCAGGCCGGAGAGAGTGTACGGCCCGCCGGCGAGTGGTTGCACCGTATGACCTCCGCCGCGCCGCTCGGCGACGTGTGCCGGACGGAATTCGCGCAGGCCGCCCGGCGAGGAGACGGTTTCCAGCAGGTGCGCCTTGACGCTGGTGCGGAACACCGGTTCGGCGCCGGCGAGCACCTGGATCACCGGCCGGGCCAGCACCTCGAAGCCGATCAGTGCGGCGCCGGGTTCGCCGGGCAGGCACACCACCGGCACCTCTTCGGCGCTGACCGTGCCGAACCCGAGGGTGGCGCCGGGTGAGAGCGCGACGTCGGTGAACTCGACGACGCCCCGGCCGGGGTCGCGGCGGGACAGGACGCGGCGCAGCATGTCGCCCGGCCCGGTCCCGGTGCCGCCGGTCGTGATGATCAGGTCGGCGCGCAGGGTCTGGTCCTCGAGGAGGCCGCGCAGTCCCTCCGGGTCGTCGTCGCAGATGCCGATCCGGTACGCCAGTGCACCCGCCTCCACCGCGGCGGCGGTCAGGGCGTGCGAGTTCGCGTCGACGACTTGACCGGGCTGGCTGGGCCGGCCCACGTCGACCAACTCGTCCCCGGTGGCGACCACGACGACGCGCGGGCTGGGCCGGACGACGACGTGCCCGATTCCGGACGCGGCGAAGGTCGCCACCATCGCGGGAGTCACATAGGACCCGGCCGGGGCCAGCACCTGTCCAACCGCGAGTTCGTCTCCGGCCCGACGTACGCCGGAACCTCGCTTGGGGGCGTGCAGGATCTCCACGGCCGCCATGCCCTGATCGGTCCAGTGCACCGGCACCACGACGTCGGCGCCGATCGGCAGCGGTGCGCCCGCGGCCACCGAGAAACAGGTGCCCGGGTTGAGGCGGACCGGCCGCCAGCTCGCCGCGCCGAGGTCACCGACGACGTTGAGCCGGACCGGCCGGGGCCCGCCCTCGAACTTGCCGAACGAGGGATGCGAGCCGATCCGGCCGGCCGACGCCAAGTCTTCCCAGCGTGCCGCGTACCCGTCGATCGCCGCCTGGTCGAAGGCCGGGTACGGATGCGGCGCCAGCACGTCGTTCGCCAGCACGTTGCCGTGCGCCTGGGTGAGGTCGAGGTCGAGCGGAGGCAGCGGCCGTAGCCTGCGCAGCACGCTGCCCAGGTATTCGGCGAGAGGCATCAGCTCGTTGGCGGCCGCCTCGGCATCGGCCGTCGCGGTCATCCTCGCGCACCACCGGCGACGAAGTCGGCCAGCCAGGCCATGAACTCGGGACCCAGATCGTCGCGTTTGGCGGCGAGCTCGACCACGGCCTGCAGGTATCCGAGCGGCATTCCGGTGTCGTACCGGTGACCGCGGTAGATGATGCCGTGCACCGGGGTGCCGTCGGCCAGCAGCTGGGCCATCGCGTCGGTCAGCTGGATCTCGCCGCCGCTGCCCGGCCGGGTCTTCTCGATCGCCTCGAAGATCGACGGCGGCAGAATGTAGCGGCCCAGCACCGCCAGGTTGCTCGGCGCCTCCTCCGGGGCCGGTTTCTCGACCAGGCCGGTCACCTCGACGATGTCCTCGCCGAGGTCGGACGGCTGCACCGACGCGATGCCGTAGCGTGCCGTCTCCTCGGGCTTGACCTCCATGAAGGCAAGAACAATTCCCCCGGTACGCCGCTGCACCTCCAGCATCGCCGGAAGCAGCGGCTTGTCCTCCTCGACGAACTCGTCGCCGAGCAGTACCGCGAACGGGGCGTCCCCGATGTGCGAGGCGGCGGTGCCGACCGCGTGGCCGAGCCCGAGCGGCTCGCCCTGACGGCAGGTGTAGATGTCGGCGAGCTCGCTGGTGCGCCGGACCGCGGCGAGACGCTCGTAGTCACCTTTCTCCTCCAGCCGGGCCTCCACGTCGGGGCGCCGGTCGAAGTGGTCGACCATCGACGTCTTGCCCCGGCCGGTGACCAGCAGGACGTCCTTGATGCCGGCGGCCGCGGCCTCCTCCACGATGTATTGCAGGACGGGCCGGTCGACGACCGGAAGAAGCTCTTTCGGGACCGCCTTGGTGGCCGGAAGGAACCGCGTGGCCAGCCCGGCCGCGGGAATCACGGCCTTGACGGCCCGGCGGCCGTCGGCGTGCGCGCTCGTGGTCATGTCAGGGGTCACCGCACCTTCGATCGATCGTGCCCGGGATGTCCCGCGAGACTATCGGCCACGGCTACGCCTCGGCGGTCGTGGCCCGCTCACCACGGCCGTCTGCCGATCAAAGTTTCCGTCAATTTCGTTCCGGGAAACCGCCGACTTGATCACAGGGCGGTTCGCGCTGGTGGCGGCCGGGCGGAAGGTGTCGCGTCCGGCCTTCTTCGCCGCGTAGAGCGCCTCGTCCGCGGCGCGGAGCACCCGCTGGGCGGTGTCGCCGTGCTCGGGGAAGACCGCGACGCCGATCGACACGCTGATCGGGATCTGCGCGCCCTCGATCGACACCGGACGATCCCGGATCGCCGCGCCCAGCCGTTCGGCCACGATCGCGCCGCCGTAGGCATCCGTCTCCGGCAACAGCACCACGAACTCCTCCCCGCCGTGCCGGAAGGCGAAGTCGACCTCGCGCAATCCGAGCCGGATGCGCCGGGCGAACTCCGCCAGCACGGCGTCGCCTGCCACGTGCCCGTACGTGTCGTTCACGTCCTTGAAGTGGTCCAGGTCAAGCACCAGCACCGCTAGCATCCGCCCGAACCGGCCGGCTCGCTCAACCTCCCGGCGCAACGATTCACGCAGATATCGGTAATTCCAGAGCCCGGTGAGCGGATCCGTCAACGACAGGCGCTGCGCCTCCTCGTGTACCCGGACGTTGTGCACCGCCACCCCGGCCTGCCCGGCGAACGTACGCAGCGTATGCAAGTCGCCGTCGTCGAAGGCGTCGCCGCCGACCCGGTCGTAGAGGGCCAGGACGCCGAGCGGCACCGGCCCGGCGTTCGGTTCGCCGGGTTCGTCCGCTGTGATCGGAGCGTTGATCGGGACCGCCAGGTAGGTGCGACAGGGTGGTTCGGCGTCCCCCACACGGCCCTGTCCACGACGCGGTTCACCGGTGGCCGCCACCGTGCCCAGGACGCCCTCGCCGATTACCACCGATTTTTCGGTTAATTCGTCATCTGGGACGTCCCAGTCCCCGGTCAGGCCGACGCCGCAGCGCGCGACGAGCCGGTCGCCCGCGGGGTCGATGAGCAGCACGACTCCCGCTCGGGCGCCGGTCGCGGCCTGGGCGGTGCGCAGGATCACCGGCAGTATCCGGTGCACGTCGTGGGTGCTGGACAGGGTCTCGCCCAGGATCGCGAGGTGTCCGCGCAGCTGGTCCCGGCTCGCGGTCAGCGCCTGCACGTAGGCCTGCAGCTCACGCGTCATCCGGTTGAAGGTCGCCGCGACCCGGCCGAGTTCGTCCGGCCGCTGGATCGGCACCCGGGTGTCGAGCTCCCCGCCGGCGACCCGATCGGCGGCCCAGGCGAGGTCGCCCAGCGGACGGGTGGTGGTGCGCGCCAGCCAGCGGGCCACGGCGACCGACGCGAGCGCGGCACCGAGAACGAGGGCGGGCAACACGGCGTACAGGAAAGCGGGGTCGCCCTTGCGGACGGTGAGCGTGAGTCGCAACGGCTGACCCGGCCCGGCACTCAGCTCGCGACTCTCCGGCGTGGGCCGGCCGGTCCGCGTGATCCGCGCGCCGCTGGCCGCGGTGAGGCGTCCGAGGAAGTCCGCGTCCACCTGCCGGGCCGCCGTGACGGTCAAGTTTCCCGAGGTGGCGGTCGCGGCGATGGCGTCGGCGGCGCCGGTGCCCGGATGCGCGCAGTCCTGCCAGCCGGCGTCCGTCGGACCGATCCGGATGTCGCTCGCCAGCCCCCTCGCGCGCATCTGATCGGCGACCGCCTGCCGATCACTCCCGGGAACCACCGCTATCGCATCGGCCACGGCCTGTAGCTGCCGGCAGATCGCGCCGACCCCGGTCCGTACCGTCGTGGCCGCATGATCGAGACGCTCGGTGACCCGATCACGGGTCACCATGGCGACCGTGAGGGCGACAAAGATGGACCCGAGCAGAACCGGGCCGAGCACGACCACCAGGAACGCGGTGGTGAGCCGGCCGCGCAACGTCACGCATCCTCCCGGGTGGGGGCCGTCTTCGGTGACCTTCGGTGGCCGTCGTCATGGCCCCTCTGGAGCGATGCTGACATAGTGTGTGCCGTTTGCCGCTTTTCGAAAGGGGGTGTTGCATGTCCGATTTAACCGGTGATGCGGAAAAATCTCGGGCCGCCAAGATCGCGCTGCGCGGTCGGTTACTCACGCAGCGCCGATCATTGTCGCCCTCGGCGCGCGCCTCCTTCGCCGCGGCCCTTCAAGATCAAATTCTTGCCCTCGTACGCCGGGAGCGCCCCTCGACGATCGCCGCCTATGTGCCGGTCGGGGCCGAGCCCGGCGGTCCCGCGTTGCCGTCGGTGCTTTCCGGGGTCGTGTCGCGGGTGCTGCTGCCGGTGCTGCTGCCGTCGGGTGATCTGGACTGGGCCGCGTACGCGGGTGCCCTGGTCGCCGGGCCCCGGGGGCTGCTGGAGCCGCCCGGGCCGCGGCTGGGCGTCTCGGCGGTGCGGTCGGCCGAGGTGATCCTGGTACCGGCGTTGGCGGTCGATCGCCAGGGGATGCGGATGGGGCGGGGTGGCGGGTCGTACGACCGCGCTCTCGCCCGTGTTGGTGCGGGTTCGTTGATCGTCGCGTTGCTGCACGACGGTGAGTTGGTGCCTTCGGTGCCGGCCGAGGGGCATGATCGCCCGGTGCACGGGGTGGTGACGCCGGGTGGCTTCGTTTCGCTTGCCGTGTCTAGTCGGCCTGTCGTGGCTAACCGGCCTGTCGTGTCTACTCGGCCTCAACTAGACGGCTGAGTGGACGAAATGACCTCCGATGGCGCAACATTGGCACTCGGATGTGGCGAGTGCCAGCAGTTGAATGATCCGGAGGAGCCGTGCCCACCTATCAGTACGCCTGCACCGAGTGCGGTCACCAGCTCGAGGCAGTGCAGTCGTTCTCCGACCCGGCGCTGACCGAGTGCCCGAACTGCAGCGGCAAGCTCCGCAAGGTCTTCAACTCGGTCGGAATCGTCTTCAAGGGTTCCGGCTTCTACCGCAACGACTCGCGCTCGGCCGGGAACGGGACGGCGCCGGCGACCAGCGACACGAAGGCGGAGACGTCCTCGACGTCTTCCTCGAGCGACTCATCGTCGTCGACGTCTTCTTCCGCTACGACGTCGACGTCTTCTACGTCGACGTCGTCGTCGAGCTCCTCAACTACGGCAAAGGCTGCCGCGGCGTCCTGACGGCGGCTTCGGCCGCCGGGGCCCAATCGGGCGATCTATCACCGCGCCAGACCGCGACTGCGGTCTGGCGCGGTGGCGTTTCCAGCCGCGCGGCCTCCGCGGTTTCGAGCCGCGCGGCCCCCGCCGGAAGCCGCATTTTGCTTATCAAAGTCGCCGTGTGGGTCGGCGTTATCCACATCGCCGGCCTGTCCACAGGCCCGCAGCGAGCGATCTTCCATCCGCCGTACCTTCTCCCCGGCGCCCGGACCACGGCGCCACGGCGGACGGAAGGGCAGGACGATGGGCAGACCCGGCACGGCCCCACGCGGGGCCGCAGCCCAGCCCCAGACACGCGGGTCCACCCGCCGCGACAGCGGCGACGGGCGCCTGGACCCGGTGCGCTGGCGCCGGCCGGGCCGCGGCACGCTTGTCCGCCTCATAGCGGTCGCGGTCCTGCTGGCAACCGCCGCCGTGGTGTCGTGGTCACCGCCGAGTGAGTGCACTCAACCGGCAGGCGCCGCGGCCGATCCCTCACCATTCGCACCCGCGGCCGCGGCGCCACCCGCGTCGGCGGCAGCCGCCGGCATCGGGCCACCGCCCGGCACGGCAGGGGCAGTCGGCGCGGCAGGAGCGGTCGGCGCGGCAAATGCCGGGCAGCCGTCCGGCGCGGGGCCGCCAACCGTGCCAAAGGGCAGTGTCGGCGTCCCGGTCCGGCTGGCCGACCCCACAGCCTTGTCTCTGGTCCGCCCCGGCAACCGGGTCGATCTGCTCCGGATCGACGCCCGCCGTCAGCCGACCACGGTCGCGACAGCCGCCCTGGTCCTGAACGCCACCGGCACCAGCGACGTGACGACCGGCGGACTCCTCCTGGCCTTGACACCCGCGGAGGCGCAACAGGCCGTAACCGGTTCCGACGAGGGTTTCGCGGTGGTGATCCGCCCCGGCTGACGCCACGACGGTAATTGCGCGGCCGGTCCGATCAACCCGGGCGCGACGGCCACCGGGAGCGCCGTCTCAACCCCAGTGCGGCGGCCGGTCCTCCAGGAGTCGGTCATCGTTCTCGTAGCCGCGCTCTCCCCACCCACGCGCAGTGTCATCACGGGTCTGCTCGGGCAGGACAGGCGCCTCTTCCGAGTCGAAGTCGACCTCACGCTCAGCGTCGTGATCGCGATCGGGCTCATCCAGGATGCTCACGACTAAGAGGGTAGGCCCGCGCCGTTTCGGAAGTCTTCCCCCTCCGGCTGTACCGTCGGTGAACGTGAGCTCCCCCACCGGCGTTCCGGACGACGACGCGTACTGGCAACGGCCCGACCCCGGCGCCGCCACCCCCGGCCCGGCACACCAGCCCGCCGAGGAGCCCGACCCGGCACCGCGCTACCAGGGCCCGCCGCGCCCGGCCCCACCGTCGCCGCAATGGCGTCCGCCGACCATCTCGACGCCACCCCCGGCGCGGTCGATGCCGGCCCAGGACGCCACCGCCTTGGACGACGCCGAGGGTTCCGCGCGCACCGTCACGTACGGCGTCGGTCTCGTGGCGGGCGCGATCGCATTGATCCTCATTTGCCTGCTCTGCGGCCGGGTGCTCTTCTAACCCGCCAGCGGCCCTAAACCGACACCGGCGAATCCGGCACAGCAACGCGCCCGGCCCATCCCCAACAGGACAAAGCCGGGCGCGTCCCGGAAACGTCCCCCAACCAGGAGCAAACCTCAGTACTGGCCCCAAACGGCGGTGGCCCCCGCATCCCCCGTCCGGAACACGTAATAACCCGCCAACGCCGCCAGCACCACCATCGCGATGGCCAGCACGATCTCCACGATCCGCGGCACCCCGGCGGTCCGCGTCTCGGCCGCCGACTCGCGAGCGAGCGTCGCACCCCCGGACCCGCCGGCGCCGGCCCCGGCGTTCACCATCGTCCGGTCCGGCGTGCGGCTGCGGACCGTCAGGCCGACCATCACGAGCGTGACCAGCCCCAGGGCAAGCGACAGCCACCAGGTCGTCGTCCCGAAGCTCATGTGGTCGTCGAGGATCTCCTTGCCGCGGCCGCTGAGGCCCTGGTCGATCAGCCGGTTGTAAAGCTTGGTCCCGGAAAGCTTCGCCACCAGCGTCGATAACGGCGCGATCACCGCGAGCAGCGCGACCGCCCAGCCGATCTTTGATCTCCAGCGCGGCACGACCGCGTAGACGAGTGCGCCCAGTGCGAGCAGTGGCACAAAGATGACGGCCGCGTGCAGCACGAGAACGTGCACAGGCAGGCCGTTTATCTGGTCGAACACGACGCCTCCTCGTTGTGGGACGAATCGACAGCATAGGGGTGTCCTACGCCACAATCGCCCCACGTTCGTGTACGCCCCGCCTGCCGATCCGGTTCAGCCTTCAACCGATCTTGATGAAATCCTGCCGGATAAGACCGACTTCGCAAACACGAAGTTGGGGTTTCCACAAAAGCGTGCTGTCATGGACGGATGTCCACCGGCGAAGACCTGCTGCGCGCGCACGGCCTCCGGGTCACCCGGCCGCGCCTCGCCGTGCTGGACGTCCTCACCGAGGGCGGCCACCTCGAGGTCGACGACATCGCCCGCCGCGCCCGCGCCCGCCTCGACTCGGTCTCCACCCAGGCGGTCTACGACGTGCTCGGCGCCCTGTCCCGCGCCGGACTGGCCCGCCGTCTCGAACCGGCCGGCAGCCCCGCCCGCTTCGAGGCCCGCGTCGGCGACAATCACCACCACATCGTCTGCCGCGGCTGCGGCGAGATCGCCGACGTCGACTGCGTGGTCGGCGAACGCCCCTGCCTCACCCCGACCGGCGGTCACGGCTTCGAGGTCGACGAGGCCGAGGTGACCTTCTGGGGCCTCTGCCCCACCTGCCAAACCCAACGAGCCCTAGACGGTACGGCGTAGGAAAAGTCCCCTAGGTTTTACGGCTGCTCACCGTCGCGCGAACGCACGCCACCCGGCTTCCGGCCCCTGCCACCCATGCTCTGTCGCACAACTTGAACGAGTTCAACTGGGCGTGGCAGTCTTGACAGCATGAGTGGCGACGTCGGCTTGTTCGGCCCGGATTCCATCACCTGGAAGCTCCACAGCGAGCCGATCCTCTTGCTCGGCGGGCTGCGCTCGCTCTACCTGCAGGCGCTGCACCCGCGCGCGGTCGCCGCGATCGCCCAGAACTCCGCCTACCGCAGCGACCCGTGGGGTCGCCTGATGCGCACGTCCGACTACGTGGGGACGGTCGTCTACGGCACCATGTCCGACGTCGAGCGGGCTTCGGGCCGCCTGCGCCGCCTGCATTCGAGGCTGTCCGCGGTCGACTCGCGCACCGGCGAGCGCTTCCGCGTCGACGAACCCGACCTGCTGCGCTGGGTGCACGTCGCCGAGGTCGAGTCGTTCCTGACCACCGGGATCCGCGCCGGCGTCAAACTGACTCCCGACGAGGTGGACGCCTACTACACCGAGCAGGTCCGCGCCGCCGAACTGGTCGGCCTCGACCCGGCCACCGTCCCCGCCACGGCCGCCGAGGTCGACGCCTACTACGAGAAGATGCGCCCCGACCTGGCCCTCACCCGCGACAGCGCGGAAACCGCCCTGTTCCTGACCGTCCCCCCGGTCCCGGAGAGCTGGGGCAGCCCGGCGTTACGCCTGGGCCTGACGCTGGGCCCGACCCGCTGGGCATACTTCGGCGTCGCCGCCACCGCGATGGGCCTGCTCCCGCCGTGGGCCCGCCGCCTGTACGGCGGCCCGGGCTGGCCGACGACCGACTGGACCGCCGCCCTGTCCGCTCGCAGCCTGCGCCTGCTCATCGCCACGGCCCTGGCCACCCTCCCGCCCCGTTACCGCGCGAGCGCGCTACGCCAGGAGGCCCTGGCACGAGTCGGCCGCTAGCCCACCGCAGCCGCCGGCACCCGGCCGCAGCGCGAACTGACCCGGCCGAACATTCGGCCCGACCCCGCCTGCCCACCGCCTCGCGGCCCGCCTGCTCACCTCCGCGCGGTGCGCTGGCCCTGCTCGCCGGATTCAGCTGCCCAAATGCTCCACCGCCGACCACGGCTCCTTCGCCGTCACCTCCACCCCCGCCGGGCACGACTTCCGGAAGTCGCACCAGCCACACAACGAGCCCGGATTCGTCGGGAACTCCGCGTCCGGATCCGCACCCTCCGCCACCGCCCGCTCGGCGGCCATGATGTCGCGCGCCGTGTCCTCGGCCCGCCGCAGGTGACGGGCCAGCGACTCCTCGGTGTGCTCATGCGCCGCCACCGTCCCGGTGGGCAGGTGGTGCAGCTCCACCCGATGGCACGGGCGCCGGAACACGCGCTGCGCGGCGTACGCGTAGAGCGCCAGCGCCTGCGACCCGCGCGCGTCGTCGGCCGCCAGCCCGCTGCGGCCGGTCTTGTAGTCGACGATCACCGCCTCGGGCCCCTCCGCGCCGGGGCGCGAGTCGATGCGGTCGGCTCGCCCGTTGAAGGCCAGCACCGCCGTCTTCGTCGCCACCACCCGCTCCACCCCGAGCGGCTCGTCGTCCGGATCAAGACCGGCCACGTACGCGTCGAGCCAGTTGAGCGCGTGCCGATACGTCGCACGCTCCTGGTCGACGTCGCGATAGCCCTCGCGAACCCACGTGGCCTTGAGAAGCTGCGGCAACGCGTCGCGCCCGCGCCGATCGACCGGCAGCGCATACCAGTTCTTCAGCGCGGTGTGCACACTCGCACCCAGCGAGTTGTGCGCCCACGGCGGGCCCTTGGGCGGCACCGGACGATCAACATAGGTGTAGCGATAGCGCCGTGGGCAGTCGGCGAACGCCCCCAGCCTGCTCGGCGTGCAGACGAACAGCCGCTCGGGCATGCCGTCGAAGCCGAGCTGCTCGGGGACCGCAGCACCGGCGGAGGGAAGACCGCGGGGTCGGGTGGAAGGCACGCGGTAATCCTGCCAGCACCGTATGACAAGAATTCGGTCAGCCGCCGTAGAGGCGCACGAACGCGAACACCGAATCCGCGATCAACTGGACTGCGATCGCGGCCAGCAGCAGCCCGGCGATGCGGGTCAGAACCTCGATTCCGGCCGGTCGCAACAGCTTGACGATCAGCCCGGAGTAGCGCAGCACCAGCCACACCACGAACATCACCAGCACGATGCCGACGCCGATCAGCACGTAGTCGGCCGGACCCTCGGCCCGCCGCACGAACAGCATCGTGGCCACGATCGCGCCAGGGCCGGCCAGCAACGGCGTACCGATGGGAACCAGCGCGACGTTGGTCGTCTGGATGTCCGCGTCCAGCCCGTCGCTCTTGCCCGTGAGCAGCTCCAACGCGACCAGGATGAGCAGCAGTCCGCCGGCGCCCTGCAGCGCGGGCAGTTGCACGTGGAGGTAATCCAGCAGCTGCCGGCCCGCCACCGCGAACCCGACGATCACGGCTAACGCGAGCAAAACTGCCGACGTCCCCGCCTTGATCCGATCCCGATGCGTCAGCCCGCTGGTCATGGCCAGGAAGACGGGCACCATGCCCGGCGGGTCGACGATCACCAACAACGTCACGAAGACTTCGCCCAGGAACTTGAGATTCACCGGATCAAGCTAGGGGCGAACCGCCGTTTCGGGCAGACCCTGCGGCAGGTCTCACCCGAGGACGGTGACGCCGGTGGCCGCCGACACAATTTTCTCGTACGCCTCCGGGTCCGTCGTGTAGGCACCCAGCTCGACCGTCTTGTGCGTCCCATGGAAGTCCGACGATCCGGTGACGACCAGTCCGAGCCGGTCCGCCAGGGCGCGCACGTCGGCCTGCTCGGCGGGCGAGTGATCCTCGTGGCCCGCCTCGAGTCCGAAAAGGCCGGCGTCGGCGAGCTCCTCGATCAGCTGATCCGGCACCACCCGCCCGCGCACCGTGGCCCGCGGATGCGCGAACACGGCAACTCCGCCGGCCGCCCGAACAGCGCGTACGGCCTCAAAAACATCAAGATCGGCCTTGGGTACGAAGTAGCGTGCGCCCAGCCACCGGGAGGCGAACGCCTCGTTCGTGGTGCGGACCAGCCCGGCCCGGATCAGGGCCTGCGCGATGTGCGGGCGCCCCACCGAGCCACCCGCGGCGTAGTCGCGCACCTCGCCCCAGGTGATCGGAACGCCGTCGGCGCGCAACTTTTCGACGATCTTCTCACCGCGCTGCTCACGATCGGACCGCAGCTCGGCCAGGTCGGCGGCCAGCCGCGGCTCGTCCGGGTCGAACAGGTAGGCGAGCATGTGCAGGGCGATCGGGTACTGCGCGGCGCCGTACCAGCGGCAGGACAGCTCGGCGCCGCGGACCAGACGCAGACCCTCCGGGCGTGCCGCGGCGGCCTGCGCCCACCCGCCGGTGGTGTCGTGGTCCGTGATCGCCATGACGGTCAGACCCGCCGCCGCGCCCGCCCGCACCAGCTGCGCGGGGGTCAGCGTGCCATCGCTGGCGGTCGAATGGCAGTGCAGGTCGATTCGGGCCACCCGGAAACGCTACCGGCCGGATACACCCCGCGACCGTGTTGCCACGAGATCCCTTCATCACACGGCAGACATCAAAGGCTGCCGATCAGGCGTCGTCCCCTTCGCCGTCCTTGCCGAGTCGCGCCTCGACGGCCTGCGGCTCGTACATCTCCTCGACGACGCGTAGATAAAGCTCGTTGGGGTTGGGCAGATGCTTGACCTCGCGCAGCGCCTGATCCTGGCCGGCCGATTCGAGCACGAACGTGCCGTAGCTGAGCATGCGCCCGAGCGCGGACTGCTCGTACTTCATGTCGGTGACCCGCAGCAGCGGCATCATCGCGACCTTACGGGTGACGATGCCGTTGACGACCATCACTCGCTTGTTGGTCAGGATGAACCGGTCGAAGTACCAGTCGAAGACCTTCCAGGCCACCCAGCCGATCACGGCGAGCCAGATGAGCACCGCGACGGTGACGAGACCATCGATGTTCTGCCTGGTCAGGAAGCCGGCGAGATAGCCGAGAGCGAGCGTCGCGCCGGCGCCGATCGCGAGTGGAGCGGAGAGGTGGATCCAGTGGCGTTTCCACTCGCCGCGGTATCGCTCGGTCGGGAAGAGATAGCGTGCGACCAGTGTGGTCGGCTCGTCCTCGAGCGGCAGCACCCGGCGCGGTCCGCCGCCGCCACCCTCGGGGCCGAGACCCTGCAGCTCCTCCTGAGTGAACACCGGAGCTTCGTATTCACCGGGGTCGGTCGCATAACCGGCATCCTCGGCATAACCCGCATCCGGCGAGAAGCCGGGACCGTCCGAATAGGGGCGGCGACGTGCGTACTCACCGTCCGGATCCAACGCCGGGTCGTGGTACGTGAAGTCGTCGTCGTCCTGAGGGCGACCAGCACCCTCACCTCGAGGCTCGTGTGGCTCAGCCGGACTCCCCATGTGGAGATGCTAAGCGACGAGGTTCGTAAAGAACGTGCCGAAGCCTCGGGCAATGTCGGCGATCGTGCCCCCGAGTGACTCGAAGACGGATGCCGCCGAGTTCGGGTTGAAGGCGATGAAAAAGATCAAGAACGCGATACCAAGCCAGGTCAGAACCTTCTTGATCATGGCGGGCCTTCTCCTGTTAGTGCGGGTGACGGTCAGCGCCGCGGCAGTACTGACGGTATCAGCTTCGTCGCTCGGTGTGAACAATGTGCCCGAAAAGCCGATACCGTTCCCGCTGGTCAGGACCCTCGAATCAGACCCGTCCATGCAGGTACGGAGACGGCGCTCCGTACACAAGCTCGGGTGGCACCCCCTCGCAAAGATCGTGCAGGACCACGTGCTCCGCTAGGAAGTAACCCGCGCTTGCCGGCCACGCTACCGCATAGAGCCACATTCCTTTGGCCTCACTCACGTAGGCGCTTCGATCCTCTGGGGACTTGACGCACCACAGTGGAGTAGGGTGCCCAGCTGCCTTGATCTTGGCATGTGGACCCGCGTGTCCATTGGGGTCGGCGAGTGCCTCGGCAATCAAATAGCCCGGGTCGGTGCCCGGAATCCCGGCAAAACGCGTACCGAGCCCGACGCCGGGGATCTCGGCGATCAGCATCACATCGGCCGGGCCGCCGCCGAGCGGTTCCGGGCCACTGCAGGACAGGGCGGTCGCGCGTACGCCCGTACGATCGTCACCCGCCCAGCCGACACCGGTCACCATCCACCCGGCGGGGAGTGGCCACGGGCACCAGAAGGGCACCCGCTCGGCGGTCGCAACGTCATGCCGCAGCACACTCTCGACGATCTCCGCGTTGATGTGCTCGGCCACGTGGAACGGGGGCACCTCGCCACACGTGTCGCAACGCCAGCCGCTATGCATCAGATCCGGCTTCCGGACCTGCGCTCCGCACCTGGGGCAACTGACGGTGACACCCACACACATACCGTGATGGCACCGGGGGTCCCCGTCAAGCGGATCGCCAGAACCGGGGCCGATCGGAGGATTTCACCCCGAGGGGGTGCCGCTCAGGTCGGGGGCGGTCCCGCGTGCGCCCGGATCCACGCGTGCATCGCGATACCGCTGGCGACTCCGGCGTTGATCGAGCGCGTCGACCCGTACTGGGCAATCGAGAAGAGCTGGGAGCAGGCGGCCCGCGCCGGCTCGGAAAGCCCGGGCCCCTCCTGGCCGAAAAGGAGAACGCATCGGCGCGGGAGCGTCGTCGTCTCCATCGGCCGCGAACCGGGCAAATTGTCGATCCCGATCACCGGGAGCTCCTGCCCGGCGGCCCAGGCGGTGAAGTCCTCGATCGTGGGGTGATGGCGGACGTGCTGGTAGCGATCGGTGACCATGGCGCCACGCCGGTTCCAGCGCCGCAGCCCGACGATGTGCACCTCGGCGGCGAGGAACGCGTTGGCGTTGCGCACCACGGTGCCGATGTTGAAATCGTGCTGCCAGTTCTCGATGGCGACGTGGAACTCGTGCCGGCGGGTGTCCAGATCGGCGACGACGGCTTCGCGCGACCAATAGCGATAACGGTCGACCACGTTGCGTCGATCACCGTGCGCGAGCAATTCCGGGTCGTACCGGGAATCGGTCGGCCACTCGCCCTGCCATGGCCCCACGCCGACCTCGGCGGACTCGTCCTCACCGGCAATCATGGGCGGTTACGCTAACCCAGCCGGGTGAAGACGCAATGAGCGGCGGGGCCCTCCCCGGCACCCGCCGCCCACGCTCTGTTGAAGGGCAAGTCTGCCTCACCGTGCGTATGCATGTGAAGGTTCCTCAGTTGTGACTCAACTCACAATTAACTTTGTTATTCGTTACCGTGCGTCGCATCGATCTCGGTCATGAGCTGCCACGTGTCCCGGCCCGGCGTGCGATGTCGGGATTACGCACGGCAAAGCAGACGTTACAAGTTGCTTCGAGAACGCAAGCGTGTTGCTTCGTTATCGTTACGATGAGTTGCCCCCGACCAACACCGCGTTTCATTTTTCACGATGGCGAGATGTGTCGCTGCGCACGTGGTGGGAATGGCGAGTGGGGATGATGGGTTACAACGCACGCAAGCCAAATTTCCCGGGACGGAGACATCATGGCGACGGTTGCACTGACCGCTGAGAACTTCGACGAGGTCACCGCCAAGGACGGAATCGTCCTGGTGGACTTCTGGGCCGACTGGTGCGGACCCTGCCACCGGTTCGCGCCGACCTTCGAGCGCTCCTCGGAGAACCACCCGACCATCACGTACGGCAAGGTCGACACCGAGGACCAGCAGGAGCTCGCGGCGAAGTTCGACATTCGCTCGATCCCGACCCTCATGGCGGTCCGCGACGGCGTGATCGTGTTCGCGCAGCCCGGCGCCCTGCCGGAGTCGGCTCTCGAGAACCTGATCGACCAGGTCGAGAAGCTCGACATGGACGAGGTGCGCAAGCAGCTCGCCGCGCACAGCCACTGAGCTCGGTAAATATAGCGAGGGGCCCGCGGACCGGTTTCGGTCCGCGGGCCCTTTCTCTTTTCTCCGGTACGCGTGCCCGCCTTGATCGACACGCCGTGCGGACCGACACACCGGGTTGAGTGGACAGCGGGATCGAACATGTGTTCGAATTCCGTCATGCGATGGTCTCACCTGTCGGCTCCCACCGACGGCGATTCGCTCCTGGACAGGGCAGCGCCGGGGGCGACACCCCTGCCACTGGCGCTGCCCGGTGCCACGGTCCGCACGTTCGACACGCCCGGCTTCGCCGGCATGACGTTCTACGAGATTCGAGCGAAGAGCCTCATCAACCGGGTTCCCGGAGCTTCCCGCGTGCCGTTCGACTGGACCATAAACCCCTATCGCGGGTGTTCCCACGCCTGCGCCTACTGCCTGGCCGGCGACACCCCGATCCTGATGGCCGACGGCTCCACCCGGCCGCTCGCCGAGCTGCGCCCCGGCGACGCCGTGATGGGCACGATGGGCGCCGGCGTCTGCCGGCGGTATGTGCCGACCACGGTCCTCGACCACTGGTCCACCACCAAGCCCGCCTTCCGTGTGACCCTCGCCGACGGCACCCGCCTGGTCGCCAGCGGCGATCACCGGTTCCTGACCGACCGCGGCTGGCGCCACGTCAGCCCCGCCGAGGCCCACCAGCCCGCGCTGGCCGTCGGCGACCTGATGCTCGGCGTCGGCCGCTTCGCCGAGCCGCCCAAGGAGTCCCCGGACTACCAGGCCGGCTTCCTCTGCGGCCTGGTCCGCGGCGACGCCTCCCGAGCCGACCACCCTGCGCCGCAGGGCGCGGCGTGGGCACGCGCCGACGCGTATCTCCAGGAGATCCCGCTGCACGAGGCGCTGCGATGGCCGGAGATACCGACCTCCGCGTGGTACCGCGGTTTCCTGGCGGGTGCGTTCGGCGCCGCCGGGCATGCCGACCGGCTCGCCGTCACGTTCGCCAGCACCGATCAGCTGTTCCTCAGCCGGGTGACCGACGCGCTGACCCATCTCGGGCTGCCGAGCCGCAGCCCGGTGCGTGGCCGCCGCGGCGGCCCGGCCACCGTCGAGATCGACCGCGACCTTTGGGCCGCGCTGCGCTTCCGCCACCTCACCGGCGTGACCGACGCCCCGCTGGACGCCTCCGGGGCAGGCGTGCGCGGCAGCCGCGAGCTAGCGGTCGTCGACATCGAGGATCTCGGCCTCACGCTGCCGCTGTTCGACATCTCCACCGGCACGGGCGACTTCATCGCCGACGGCGTGGTCAGCCACAACTGCTTCGCGCGCAACACGCACACCTATCTCGACCTCGACGCCGGCCACGACTTCGACACCAAGGTCGTCGTCAAGGTGAACGCGGGCGAGCTGGTCCGCAAGGAGCTGGCCGCACCGCGCTGGTCCGGCCAGCCGATCGCGATGGGCACGAACGTCGACCCGTACCAACGCGCCGAGGGCCGGTACCGCCTGATGCCGGAGATCATCACGGCTCTGCGCGATCACGCCAACCCGTTCTCGATCCTGACCAAGGGCACGCTCATCCTGCGCGACCTCGATCTGCTGAAACAGGCCGCCGAGGTGACGCGGGTCGGCGTCGCGATGTCGATCGGTTTCGTCGACGAGACGATGTGGCGGGCCGTCGAGTCGGGCACGCCGAGCCCACGCCGCCGCCTGGACGCGGTGCGCCGCCTCACCGACGCCGGTTTTGACGTGAGCGTGCTGATGGCACCGATCCTGCCCGGTCTCACCGACACCGACGAGTCGATCGACGAGACCGTCGCGGCGATCGCGGCCACCGGCGCCTCGAGTGTCACGCCCATCCCGCTGCACCTGCGCCCTGGCGCCCGCGAGTGGTACGCCGCGTGGCTCACCCGCACACACCCGGAACTGGCGGCGACGTATCGCGAGCTCTACCGCAAGGGTTCGTACCTGCCGCAGACCTACCAGCAGGAGATCGCCGCCCGGGTCCGGATGGCCGCTCGCCGCCACGGCCTGTTGCGCGGCCGGCCCTTCTCCGAGCGCGTGGTGGTCGACGACCTGGGCGACAACACCACACCCGACACCGACTCCGGCGCCGAGCCGGAACAGATGACCTTGCTGTGACCAACTGATCTGACGGCGGAGACGGGAGCGAGACTAATGTCGATGGAGTGAGAACTGCACAACAGATTCTGGCGGATGCCAACGTCATAGCCGTCGTCGGCGCGTCCCGTGACCCGTCAAAGTCGGCTCACTCGGTCCCCCGCCAGATCCTCCGCCACGGCTGGCGAATCATCCCCGTGAACCCCTTCACCGACGAGATCTTCGGCCTCAAAACGGTCCCCACCTTGGCCGACATCGACGAGCCCATCGACTTAGTCAACATCTTCCGCCCATCCCACGACGCCTTAGAGGTCGTACGCCAGGCCATCGAGATCAAGGCCCCGGCCGTGTGGCTCCAGACAGGCATCATCTCCACCGAGGCCCGCCGCTCGGCTGAGGAGGCCGGCATCGACTACGTAGAGGACCGCTGCATAGCGGTCGAACGAGCAGCAGCCGCGCTGACAAAGCTCCGCTGACCCCTTGCGCCGCGCCCGCCTGGGGCCAAGCCAACTCACGCGCCGCAGCAACCCGCGCAGACGACCTCGCGCCCGGGGCCTGCCTCCAACGCCGCTCAACCACCTCGGCACAGCGAACATCTCCGAGCTGGCAGCTTCCGCCTCAGCCACCCGCCGGAGCGGACGGCTTCGCATGGCGAGCGCCGTCCGGCTGGGCGGCGCGACGACGCGGCCGCGGACCGCTGCGGGCTGAACGGGAAAATGGCTCTTGTTTTCGGGGGTATCGAATAACGTGTGCTCCGGTTTCGGTGGGACTAGTACGGTTCCGGGGAACTAGGAGGAGCTTCTATGACATATCCGCCGCCCGGTGGTCCGCCGGAGCCTGCGCAGACACCGCAGCCCTCCGTGCCGCCGATGGATCCGACGCGGGCCTTCTCCGGCGAGGCCGCGCCCGGACAGCCGGATCCGACCGCGTATTACGGGCAACCGGGACAAGCGCCAGGGGGCTTCGGGCAGCCATACGGGACACCCGACGCGTCCACGCCGCCGGGCGGGGCGGCCAGCCCCTACGCGCCGCCAGCCGGGGCGCCCAGCCCCTACACGCCGGCAGCCGGAGCGCCCAGCCCGTACGCGCCGCCAGCCGAGGCGCCCGACCCCTACGCGCCGGCAGCCGGGGCGCCCGACCCCTACACGCCGCCGGCCCACTCGCACACCCCCGGTGGGGGCTACGCGACGGGTGCCAATCAGGCGTACGGGCAACCGCCCTACGGGGTGCCGCCCGCCTATGGGGCTCCCGCCTACGGGGCCGTCAAACCCACGAACACCCTGGCGATCCTCTCGCTGGTGTTCGCGTTTGTGTTTCCGGTCGCTGGGGTTGTCATGGGGCACCTCGCGAAGCGGCAGATCCGGGACAGCGGCGAAGAAGGTGGCGGGCTGGCCACCGCGGGGCTCGCGATCGGGTACGCCTTCACCGCGGTCGGGCTACTGCTCTGCGTCGGCTACGGGGTGCTCATCGCGGTCGCCTTCACCGACGGCGCCACTGGCACTTTCTGACACGCATGCGGGCCGGCCCACGGCGGGCCGGCCCGGATGGCACGGTCAGCGGAACTCCGCCTCCCGGACGCTGTTGCCGCCGTCGACCACCAGCATCTGGCCGGTGATGTACGAGGCGGCCGGGGAGCACAGGAACGCGATCGCGGCGGCCACCTCGTCGGGGGTTCCGGGGCGGCCTATCGGCGTACCCAGGCCTTGTTTGATCTCGGTGACCGTGGAGGCCGCCGTGTAGATCGTGCCGGGGGCCACGCAGTTGACGTTCACGCCGTCGGCGACCAGTTCCATCGCCAGCGCCCTGGTCAGGCCGACGACGCCGGCCTTCGCCGCCGCGTACGCCGCCTCGGTGGGCAGTGCGTTCACCGGGCCCGCGGTGGCCGCCAGGTTGACGATGCGGCCCCAGCCCCGCTCGGCCATGCCGCCCTGGAACGCCCGGCTGCACAGGAACGCCGTGCTCAGGTTGCGGTCGATCTCGGCTTTCCACTCGTCGTAGGTGAGCTGCGAGACCGGGCGCAACACCTCCGGCGAGGCCCGGCTCGCCAGGCCGGCGTTGTTGACCAGCACCTCGACGTCGCCGAGCTGGTCGGTGATCGCGTCGGCCAGGGCGCCCACCTCGGCCTCGTCGGTCAGGTCGGCCACGAAGCCGGTGACGCCCAGTTCCGCCGCGCGGTCGTGAATACGCCGCGTAGTGGACACGATCGCCACACGGGCGCCCAGGTCACGCAGGCGGCGTGCGGTCGCGTAGCCGATGCCGTCGGGACTGCCCGCCCCGGTCACCAACGCGATCTTGCCGTCCAGACGCAGTGTGACGGGTGCCTCGTCCGCCGTTGTTTCCGTCTCGGTCATTTCCCCTCCACAGGTGAGACTTCCGAAGCCTCCAAAGGTGAGGCCCCCGAAGACGAAGCGGGACGGCTGGCGCCGGCGACGCGGGCGTCGAAGACCATGCGGCGATCCTGCCGTGTCCCGCAACCCAGAGCAACATTGCGGGGTATGTGGCGTAAAGCGCGTTCGGTAGGGGTGGACAGGAAAGTCAGTCCAAGGGGCGGACCGGGCCCTCCTCGAGGAAGTGCAGCGGCGCTCGCGCTCCGTAACGGGCCGACAGCTCGCGGCGGGCGCGTTCCACGTCGCGGGTGCCGATGTCCACAGCCGAGCCGTCGTGCCGGGCCCCGACCGAGACGATGCGGACGCCTTCGTGGGTCCAGTACGCGAGGTCGGCCAGCACCCGGTCATGCCAGTAGGACAGGTCGACGGCCGTGTTAGCCGCGTCTCGGACCAGAATGCACACATCCTCGGCGGTCCGGCGGATGAAATCGTCGAAGGTCACCGACGGAACCCGGTAGACGTACGCGCGTACGTGCTCCTGATCGACCGAAAGCCCGGCATAGCTGTCCGCGTAGTCACGGCGCCCGGCCTTCTCGATCTCGGTCATCACGGCGTTCAGCTTGGCGGGGGTGATCGGCATGCCGGAGGCGTACGCGGGAAGGCGGGTGAGTCCGCAACCGGCGGTGGCCCAGCCGCCGATCACACCGGCCTCGTCGATCGAGTTCGGCTCCTCGTCGGCACAACCGCCGGTCATGAGAACCGCCAGCAGAAGGACTGCCCCGAATCGACCGCGGCGCATCGCATTCCCCCTCTCTACCGGAGCCGGACGCGGCACGCCAGGCAACGGCCCCGGAGGGCTAAACGATCGAGGCGGTCAGTCGGCTAGGCCGGGGGTCAGCGCGAGCTGCGCCTGACGCTCGCGGGCGGCGCCGAGCACCACGACGACCACCCCGGACAGCAGGATCGCCAGGCCGGGAAGCGCCGCCGGCTCGGGCGTCTGACCCAGCCAAAGCCAGGCGATCAGGGCGGCGCCGGGCACCTCCAGCAGGATCAGCACGCTCACCGTGGTCGCCGACGTGTGCTGCAGCGCGTAGTTGAACATCGAGTGCCCCAGCAGCTGCGCGCCCGCCACAATGGCCAAGATCGCTGCCCACGTACGCCCGTCGAAGCCGGTCAGCTGGATCCCGGCGCTCAGGCAGACGACCAGCAGCAGGATCGCGCACGTGCCATAACAGATCCAGGTGTACGTCGTGGTGCTGAGCCGGGCACGCGACCGTTCGCCGAGCGCGGTGTAGAGGGCCGCCGCGATGCCGCCGAGCAGCGCGAGCACGTCGGCGAACACGGCCTGACCCGAGACGCTCACGTCGACGCCGGTGGCCCACGCGGCGCCGATCACCGCGAGCGCGATGCCGAGCCAGCCCGCCCGCGACGGCCGCCGGCCCTGGATCATCGCGATCAGCCCCTGCCAGACCGGCTGGGTCGCGACCAGCGCGGTCGCGGTCGCCACCGAGCCGAGTTGCACGCTCGGCATCCAGGTGCCGAAGTGCGCGGCCAGCGCCACCCCGGCGAGCACGCAGAACAAGGCGTCACGGCGGGTGATCCCGCGGATCTCGGTGCGCCGCGGCCCGAACGTGATCGGGGTCAGCACCACGGACGCGATCGCGTTCCGCCAGAACGCGATGGCCAGCGCCGGAGCGGCCGCGAACGCGATCAGCGGCGCCGACGAGGAGACCGCGAGAACCGCGACCGTGAGCGCGAGAACGGTTGGCAATGCGGGCCCTTGCGGCGATGAACGCTCATTCATCCCCGGGGGTCGCTTCTTGCGTCACTGAGCAGCACCGTTTGTCGATCGCTATTGAACGGAAAGTGAGGGTGTCGTTACAGTCACGAGGTTTTCTCCTGCCCACTTTCCACCCGTCAATGCCCGGGAGGCTGGTTTACCATGCCCGCATACGGTGCGGTCGTGTTTGACTTTTTCGGCACGTTAACCCGATCTGTCCAGCGCGGTCCGCAGCACGCCGAGCTCGCCCGGTCCCTGGGCGTCGAGCCCGAGGCCGTGCGCGGCGTCCTCGATCGAACGTTCCGGGCGCGGGCGCGAGGCCGGTACGGCTCCGCGGAGGCAACCCTACGATGGGTCATCGAGCAGGCCGGCGGCCGCCCCCAGGCGTCCCAGGTGCGTGCCGCGGTGCCGGCCCGGGTGAACGCGCTGCGGGCTGACACGCGGTTACGGTCCGACGCGGTGAGCGTGCTGACCGCCCTCCGGCGGCGCGGCCTGGCCACCGCCCTGATCAGCGACTGCACCCACGAGCTCCCGGCCTTCCTGCCGAGCCTGCCGGTCGCGCCCCTGCTGGACGCCAAGATCTATTCCGTACGCCTCGGCGTGTGCAAGCCGGACCCGAAGATCTATCTGGCCGCGTGTGCCGAGCTGGGCGTCCAGCCTCGCGAATGCCTCTACGTGGGCGACGGCGGCAGCCACGAACTCAGCGGCGCCGCAGCGGTCGGCATGACGCCGGTACGTCTGGCCGCCCCCGATCTCGCGAACCACCTGGTCTTCGACGCGGACACCAACTTCGCCGGCCGTACGGTCCGCTCCCTCACCGAGATCGTCGGCCTCGTCGACCGCACCCTGGTGACAGCGGGACATAGGATCGCCGGGTGACCGCCGCGGTTCTCGAAGAGGCTCTGAAGAAGGCCACGCTCGCCTGGATCTCGGTCGGCGGCGCGCCCGCCCTGGCGCTGTGGTGCATGCCCCTGGACGGCGCGCTGATCGTGGTGAGTGGGCCTGGTGAGCAGTTCGCTCCCGGGCTGGCCGACGCGCGCCGGGTGGAGGTGCGGTTGCGCGGCGACAACGGCGGCTTGATCGTGGTCAGCGAGATGGCGGTCGCGCGTGTGCAGCCGGGCAGCGAGGATTGGGAGACGGTCGCGCCGCAGCTGGCTTCGAAGCGCCTGAACGCCTCCGGCACGGCCGATCAGTTGATCGCGCGGTGGGTGTCGTCCGGCGCTTCCGTTGTGCGGCTAACCCCGGATCAGGATAAAGCGGTCACCGCGCCGGACCTGTCTTCGAGCTCAGGTGCGGAGCCACTGCGCGACACCCCGGCGACCGTCCCGGTGAAGCGCCCGTTCAAGCTGCACAAAGTCCGGCGCCGTTAGCGCGCGTCATGGCGCTGCCGCCCGGAGGGGTACGGCTGGTCGAGCATGGTGATCGGGATGGCCGGGCAGGGGTTTGCGGGTATCTGGCCGATCGTCCCGAGGATTTCCGGCGCGACGATCACCCGCGCCTGCGTTCAGGGCTACGAAACCGCACCCTCCTGCCGCCGGATGCACTGATCGGCGACGGGTGTCCGATTCATCCTGGTATGGCATGCCTTACTCGGCTGAGCTAGCGCCGGGGGCGCTGGCACACGAGGATGCACCCCTGAGCATTCTCATGATTCGAACGCTGAGGCTCACAATGTGGACGTTGGTCCAAAAAGGACGGTTGCTCTGCCCACATATGGCAGCCTTTGTGACTCGCGAATGTCGGTTGATTTCGAGACCTTGGAGAGTTGCGCCCACATATCGACCACAACTCTCCAAGGTCTCAAAATTCTCGCGTAAAACGCCGTAAGGCTGCGGGGGCAACCATGACGCGGGGGACAAAACGGCCATAGTGGCCAGCATCCGTTGCCACGCGGCGGCGCCTACCGATCATGGCCCCAAACCTCAGAGCCCACCCTCCCTGGGGGTGCCCCCGCCTTGCATTATCGCGGAAATGGGGTGGGGGTGGTGGGGGGCCTGTGGACGGGGGGCTGTTGTGGAAACTGGCCGGGTTGTTAGCCGATGAAGGGTGGGACGGTGATCTCGCCCCTGGCTATCGGAGCGACGTGGCCGGCCACCGTTGCCGAGGTGGCTGCGCCCGCGGCGGCGGTTACCGTGCATTCCAGCAAGGACGGGCGGCCCATCTCGATGCCCTGGTGGATGCGGTAGGTGGACGTGCCCTCGGGTGGGAGCAGGGCCGACGCGACCAGCCAGACGCCCAGGCCCAGGGCGGCGGAGCCGGTGGCCGGGTCCTCGGGGACGGCGGCGCCGGGGACGAAGACGCGCGCTCGCGCCTCGCCGTCCTCCCAGGAGAAGACGGACAGCTCGGTGACGCCCAGGCGAGCCGCTGCCACGTCGTCGATGCGGATCGCGGGCAGGGCGTCACGGCGTACGGGAAGGAACACCCAGGGCAGGCCGCACCCGGCGGAACGTGGGGCAGCCAGGTCGGAGCCGGCGTAGGCGTCGGCACCCAGACCGGCCATCGCCAGCAGCTCGGCGGGATCGAGTGGCTCGCCCAGCGTGGGGGTGCCGCCGGTCAGGACCGCGGAGGACGGGCCGACCTCGATCGGCAGCAGGCCCGCGCCGCACTCCTGCACCACCGGGCCGGCCTCGAACAGGCCGCGGCGCATGGAGGTGACCGCGGCGCCGACGCTGGGGTGACCGGCGAACGGCAGCTCGGCCTCGGGGGTGAAGATCCGGGCGCGGTAGGTCGCCTGATCGGTGGTCGGCGGTAGCACGAAAACGGTCTCGGCGAGGTTGAACTCGCGGGCCAGCGTGTGCATCTGGTCACCGGCGAGGTCGGCGGCGCCGTACACGACTGCCAGGGGGTTTCCCGCGAACGGGCGATCGGTGAACACGTCGACGATCTCGTACGCCACGGTGGACATGTCCGGACCCTAACCTAGGCTGAATATATGACCATGGGGACGCGGGTATATCTGGCTCGGCTGGCCGGCCTGCCCGTGTTCGACCCGAACGGGGACCGGGTCGGGCGCGTCCGGGATGCCGTCGTGCGGCTGCGGACCACGAACCGGCCGCCGCAGGTGGTGGGGCTGGTCGCCGAGATGGCGCTGCGGCGGCGGATCTTCCTGCCGATCGGGCGGGTGACGTCGATGGACGCGGACGCCGCGGTGCTCGGCACCGGCATGCTGAATCTGCGCCGGTTCGAGAAGCGGCCGAACGAGCTGCTCGTGGTCGAGGACCTGCTGGACCGGCGGGTCACGGTGGTGCCCGAGGACGGCTCAGAAAACCGGACACCGGCCACGGTTGTGGACATCGCGATGGAGCAGAACCGCAGTAACGAGTGGCTGGTGACGCGGGTCGGGGTGCGTGAGCTGACCGGCCGGCTGACCCGGCGCGGTCACGTCTTCCAGGCCGACCTGGACCGGGTGCTCAACCTGTTCGGTCCGACCGACACGCAGGGCACCTCGAATCTGATCGCGCTGCTCGAGCAGATGAAGCCGGCGGACATGGCGAACGCCCTGCAGGATCTGCCGGACACCCGCCGTAACGAGGTGGCGGCGGCGCTCAGTGACCGCCAGCTGGCCGACGTGCTGGAGGAGCTGCCCGAGCACGACCAGGTGGAGATCCTGGTGCGGTTGGATCGCAAGCGGGCGGCCGACGTGCTGGAGCGGATGGACCCGGATGACGCCGCCGACCTGCTGGGCGAGCTGCCCAAGACCGAGCAGGCGGTGCTGCTGGACCTGATGGAGCCGGAGGAGGCCGCGCCGGTCCGCCAGCTCATGAACTACCAGCCGGGTACGGCGGGGGCGGTGATGACCTCGGAGCCGGTGATCATGACGCCGGACGCCACGGTGGCCGAGGCGCTGGCCCGGATCCGGGAGCCGGAGTTGTCCGCGGTGGTGGCGGCCCAGGTGTTCGTGGCGCGTGCCCCGTCCGCGACGCCGACCGGGCGGTACCTGGGCATGGTGCATTTCCAGCGGCTGCTGCGGGAGCCGCCGTCGTCGATCCTCGGCGGCATCGTCGACAACGACATCGAGCCGCTGCGCCCGGCCACCCCGCTCGGCGTGATCACCAAGCAGATGGCGACGTACGACCTGGTCGCGATGCCGGTCATCGACCAGACGAACCGGCTGGTCGGTGCGGTGACGGTGGACGACGTGCTCGATCATTCGCTGCCCCGGGACTGGCGGGACAAGGACACCGACGTCGCCGGGCTGGACGAGGTGGCGCCGTGACCGAGCCGCGCCGCGACCGCCTGGACCAGCCCGTCGAGCGCGCCCGGGTGCGGCTGCCGCATTTCGACGCGGAGACGTTCGGCCGCTGGTCGGAGAACATCGCCCGGTTCATGGGCACGGCCCAGTTCATCGTTTGGATGACCATCGTCATCCTGTTTTGGTTCGGGTGGAACACGCTCGCTCCCCAGGGCGTGCGCTTCGACCCGTACACGTTCACGTTCTTGACCTTGATTCTTTCTCTGCAGGCCTCGTACGCGGCGCCGCTGATCCTGCTCGCGCAGAACCGGCAGGCCGACCGTGACCGCCTGGCGATGGAGGAGGACCGCCGGCGCGCGGCGATGCAGAAGGCGGACACCGAGTTCCTGGCCCGTGAGCTGGCGTCGCTGCGGATCGCGCTGGGCGAGGTGGCCACCCGCGACTTCCTGCGCAGCGAGCTGGCGCGGCTGGCCGACGAGCTGGACGAAGCGGCGCTGCGCCGGGAGAAAAGGGCCCGGTCGGAGTGGGAGGAGGAACGCAAGGACTGGGAAAACGACCGTCCCTGACTCGACGTAGAGTGGGCCACATGTCCGCTCCCGCCCCCACTCTCGAGGACGCGATCCAGACCGCGCTGGCCACGGTCGACGACCCCGAGATCCGCCGCCCGATCACCGAACTCGGCATGGTCAAGGGCTTCACCGTCGCGACAAGCGCGGTCAACGTCGAGCTCTTACTCACCGTCGCGGGTTGCCCGCTGCGCGACAAGCTGACGGTGGACATCACCGACGCGCTCACCAAGATCCCTGGGATCGAGTCGGTGACCATCGATTTCGGCGTGATGACCGAGGAGCAGCGCAAGGCGCTGCAGACCCAGCTGCGCGGTTCCGGTGCCGCCGAACCGGTCATTCCTTTCGCTCAGCCCGGCTCCCGCACCAGGGTGTACGCCGTGGCGAGTGGCAAGGGTGGCGTCGGTAAATCGAGTGTGACGGTCAACCTGGCCGCGTCCCTGGCGAAGAGGGGCTTGTCGGTCGGCGTGGTCGACGCGGACATCTACGGCCACTCGGTGCCCCGGATGCTGGGTGTGGACGGGCGTCCCACCCGGGTCGAAGACATGATCATGCCGCCGCAGTCACACGGCGTGAAGGTGATCTCGATCGGGATGTTCACCGCGGGTAACGCTGCGGTGGTGTGGCGTGGCCCGATGCTGCACCGGGCGCTTCAGCAGTTCCTGGCCGACGTGTTCTGGGGCGAGCTGGACGTGCTGCTGCTCGACCTGCCCCCGGGCACCGGCGACATGGCGATCTCGCTGGCCCAGCTCCTGCCGAACGCGGAGATCCTGGTGGTCACCACCCCGCAGACGGCGGCCGCCGAGGTGGCCGAGCGGGCCGGGGCGATCGCGCTGCAGACGCACCAGCGCCTGGTCGGCGTCGTGGAGAACATGTCGTGGCTGGAGCTTCCGGACGGCAGCCGGATGGAGGTCTTCGGGGCGGGCGGCGGTCAGACCGTTGCCGACTCGCTGACCCAGACCATCGGCGCTTCGGTGCCGCTGCTCGGGCAGATCCCGATGGACACCCGGGTCCGTGAGGCGGGCGACGCGGGCCGGCCGATCGTGCTGGCCGATGCGGACGCTCCGGCGGCCAAGGCGCTCGACGCGGTGGCGGACCGGCTGGCGGTGCGGCGCGAGTCCCTGGTCGGCAAGCCGCTCGGCCTCTCAGTGGCCGCCCGGCACTGACCGCTCTTATGTAGCGTCCAAGTCCAACGACGGCGTCCTGCGTGCCGGCTGCTCGGCCGACACGGAGGGCGCCGTGTGGTTTTTGATGTCGGCGGCGGTCGCGACCTCGCTCAGGTCCTGCTTGACGCCGTTGAGGTCCTGTTTCACGTCGTCGAGCAGGCCCTGCAGCGGCTTGCGCAGCGCGGCCTCGTCCTCTTCGCTGATCAGGTGCTTGCGGATGAACGCCTTCGGATGCAGATCCTGAAGCTGGATGTCGGTGCCGAGCTCACGGCTCAGGTCACTCGTCGCGTTCTGCGCCATGGCGCGCAGGCCACGCAGCATGCGCAGGCCGTCGCCAATCACCTTGGGCAGTCGCTCGCCGAAGATCAGCAGCGCCAGCATCAGCAGCGCACCGATCTCCCACCAGTTCAGGTTCTCGAACATGAGACGGCCTCCTAGCGTCCGCGCCCAAGACTACGCACGCAATCTGTCCGGCGGCAGTCCGCCAAGCGATCAGTTGGAGTCGGCCGCCAATGTCACCGAGGCGTTGCCGGTCGAGCTGCCGCGACGGTACTGCACCGCGACCACTGTGCCGGGAGCGTACTTGCGGACGAGAGCGACCAGGTCGGTGCCGTCCTCGATGGCGTGACCGTCGAGCTTGGTGAGCACGTCGCCGGCCTTGAGACCGGCGGCCGCGGCCGGACCGGACGGCTGGACCGTCTGGAGCCGCGCCCCGGTGGTGCTGTTGCCCATGGACACGTCGGCGCCGATCACCGTACGGCGGGCCTTGCCGTGGTCGATGATGTCGGTCGCGAGCCGCTTGGCCTGGTTGATCGGGATGGCGAAGGCGAGGCCGATGTTTCCCGCGTCGGTCTGTGCGCCCACCGAGCGGATCACCGAGTTGACGCCGATGACCTGGCCGGCCGAGTTGACCAGCGGGCCACCCGAGTTGCCCTGGTTGACCGCGGCGTCGGTCTGGATGGCCGCGTAGTAGCGGGTGGTGCCGCCCTCGTCGGACTGGATGGTGCGGTCGAGGGCGCTCACGATGCCCTCGGTGACGGTGTTGGTCAGACCGAGCGGCGAACCGAACGCCAGCACGTGGTCACCGACCGCAGCCTGGTCGGAGTTACCGAGCGCGACCGGTGTGAGATTCTTCTTCGAGACCTTGATGACCGCGATGTCGGATTCCGGGTCGCGCCCGACCAGGCTCGCCTGGGCGCTGGAGCCGTCGCTGAACGAAACGGACATCCGGCCGTCGGCGCCCTCCACCACGTGGTCGTTGGTGATCACGTAGCCGTCCCGGGAGACCACGAACCCGGAGCCGATCGCGCCGGTCACGCGGACCGTCACCACGCTGGGCTGCAGCTTTTCCGCGACCCCGGCCTGCGAGTCGGCGGGCCGGTTCGCCGCGGCCGGCGGCTCCGAGGCGTTGGCGGCGCCCAACTGGGTGCCGGCGCCGCCGCCGACGCCGCTGCGCACCGCGAACAGGTAGCCCAGCGTGCCGCCTAAGCCGCCGGCGAGTAACGCCGTGATCAGGCAGATCAATAAGACCGGGGTGAGCGAGCGGCGTGGCGCGTTCGGATCGACGACCGGCTCCGGCTGCGGCGCGGCGGTCGTCTCGGGAGCCTGCATGACGACCGCGGTCGGGGCGTTCGGGTCACGCCACGGGTCGGCCAGGGCGTCGGACCACCAGGCCTGACGGTCGGGCGGGCCGGCGGGCAGGCTGGTCGGACCGGACGGCGGGCTCGTGGGACCGGGAGGCGGGTTCGCGGAAGCCGGGCGAACGTTCCAGCCGTCGGTCACGTCTGTGCCTCCACTCGTGGTCCGTCATGAGCGTCGCTCGCCCTCCAGAATGACACGGATCCCGACCCGCGCCTTCGCCCGGCCCGTTTATGCATCGACGGCCCGATGCATCCCAAGAGAGCATCGGCCTACTCTCTTATCCGATGTGCGCGGGTTCCTCCTCGCGCATCCGATCGTTGCCCGGAGGTCGTCATCGTCCCGTCAGCCCGCCCGTTCGGCCCGCCTCCGTCGGTGCATTTCGCCGAGGCGTACGCCAGCGAGGACATCGTTCTGCAGACCGCCCGCAGTCTCGCGCTGGAGCTCGGCCTCGACAGCGTCACCCCGGGCGCCGGGTCCGTGCTGCGTCTTCTCGCTGCCGCGGGCAATGCCAAGGCGGTGGTGGAGATCGGTACGGGGACCGGCGTCAGCGGCACCTGGCTGCTGCGCGGCATGCGTGCGGACGGGGTGCTCACCACGATCGACGTGGAGAACGAGCATCAGCGCATCGCCCGGCGCATCTTCGTCGAGGCGGGCTTCGCGTCGTCGCGTACCCGGATCATCACGGGCCGTGCGCTGGACGTGCTTCCCCGGCTGGCCGACGGGGTCTACGACATGGTGTTCGTGGACGCGGACGCGACCGAGATCGGCGCGTGCACCGACGCGGCGCTGCGCCTGCTGCGTCCGGGCGGGGTGCTGGCGGTCAACGGCATCATGGCCGACGGCCGGATCAGCGATCCGTCGGCCCGCGATGTGGATACGCTGACCATCCGCGAGACGGTGCGCGCGGTGCGTGAGTCCGAGGAGTGGATCCCGGCGGTGGTCCCGTCCGGGGCCGGGCTGCTCACCGCGGTCAAACGGTGACACCCGGGAGGATGACCTTTTCGGAAGACATGGAAAGCCCGCCGGTGCGGGCGGTACCGTACCGGCGGGCTCGCGTGAAACGTCAGCCGGCGATCGCCTTCAACGCGTCACCCAGCGCGTTGGCCTCGTCCGGAGTCATCTCAACGACGAGACGGCCACCACCTTCCAACGGGACGCGCATGACGATGCCACGACCCTCCTTGGTGACCTCCAGCGGACCATCGCCCGTCCGCGGCTTCATCGCCGCCATCTTGTCTCCCCTCAGACCCACATCAGGGTGTCGGTGGGTTGCCCCACAGCCACTTCCTCAACGTCACGTGCTCAGCCCCACGTAACGTGGTACCTCGTATCCGACCGGCCGCCGAAGGGCCTTCGCGCGTCTTCCGCGACCCGGCCCACCGTGCCGATCAAACATTTTCCCTGATGAACACCGGCGAACCCAAACCCAGCCCGGGCGGATGTGACAGCGTCTAGCATATCGTCTTTTGGGCTGTCACAATGTGCGGTCATGCAGGCGCGGTCGGCACTCTTCGACCTGTACGGTGACTACCTCCGCCCGCGGGGCGGCCGGGCACCGGTCGCCGCCCTGGTCAAGCTGTTGGCGCCGCTCGGCATCGCCCCTCCGGCGGTCCGCACCGCGGTGTCCCGGATGGTCCGTCAAGGGTGGCTGCACCCTATGCGACTCGTCTCCGGGCCGGGCTATCTGCTCACCCCGAAAGCCGCCCGCCGCCTGGACGAGGCCGCGGCCCGGATCTATCGCACCGGACGCACCGGATGGGACGGTCGCTTCGATCTGATCGTGCTGCACGCGCCGCTCACCAAGCGGGACGCGAGCCGGATGGCGTTCCTGGGCTACGGATCGCTGGGTGAGCATGCGTGGGTGGCGCCGCGGCACGCCGACGAGGTCGACACCGTGCTGACCGCCGCGCGGGTGCGCTACGAACGGTTCAGCGCCGGGCACGCGGCGGGGTCGTCGGGTGCCGCGGACGTCGTGGGCCGCGCCTGGGACCTGCCCGAGCTCGCCCGGTCCTACGAGGATTTCGTGGCCGACCTGCGGCCGGTGGTGACGTCGGTGAATGCGAAGAGCACCGACGAGGAGGCGTACGCGGCCCGGTTCCTGCTGGTGCACGCCTGGCGGAACTTTCTGTTCCGGGATCCGCAGTTGCCGGCCTCGCTGCTGCCGCCGCGCTGGCCCGGGGTGAGCGCGGCCGGGTTCTTCGACCGGCACGCGGCCCGGTTGCGGCCCGCCGCGGACCGCTATGTGGAGCGATGCCTACAGTCAGCGAGTCGCAACCGTATGGGATTCTCGACCAATGACTGACAGCCTGCTCGTCGACCGCACCGATGCGGTCGTCACGCTCACGCTCAACCGGCCCGAGGCGATGAACGCGCTCGATGTCGACCTCAAGGAGGCGCTGCGCGACACGCTCGCCACGCTCGAGACGGACAAATCGTGCCGGGCGATCGTGCTGGCCGGGGCGGGCAAGGCGTTCTGCGTCGGGCAGGATCTGCGCGAGCACGCCGAGGATCTGGAGTCGGGGCGGACCGATCTGAACACGGTGCGGATCCACTACAACCCGATCGCGCAGCGATTAGCGAGCATGCCGAAGCCGGTGGTCGCCGCGGTGCGCGGAACGGCGGCCGGGGCGGGGGCGTCGTTCGCGCTGCTCGCCGACTTCCGGATCGGGGGGCCGAAGACGTCGTTCCTGATGGCGTTCGCGAATGTCGGGCTCGCCGGGGACAGCGGGGTCTCGTGGTCGCTGCCGCGGATCGTCGGGCATGCCCGGGCGTTGGAGCTGCTCATGCTGGCCGAACCGGTGCGGGCTCCGGAGGCGTACGGGATGGGGATGCTCTCCCGGCTCGAGGAGGACGACGAGCGGGTGCTGCCGGCCGCCCAGGAACTGGCCGCGCGCCTCGCCGCCGGGCCGACGGTGGCCTACGGCGCGATCAAGCGAGAGTTGTCCATCGGGGACGCCGGCACGCTGTCCGACGCGCTGGCCGCCGAGGCGCAGGCGCAGGCGATCTGCGGCGGCACCGGCGACCACAAGGCGGCGGTGAGCGCCTTCGTCGCCAAACAGAAGCCCGTCTTCGAAGGCAGATAAGCCGGGGCAGCCAGTAAGCCGGGGCAGCCAGTAAGCCGGGGCAGCCAGCCGGGCCGCCGGAAAGGGCCGCCAGCCAGGGCCGCTGACGCCGGGCTTCGTGCCCGGCTCAGTCCTCCTCTTCCGCTTCTTCGTCTTCCTCCTCAGGGTCCTGGTTGGCTTCCTCGCCCAGGACGAAGACCTGCATCGCCAGCTCGTCGCCGGACGGCCAGACGTAGGTCGGAAGCTCGGCCGGCCCCATCTCGCGTACGTGCGACCAGAACTGCCGGACAGCCTCGGCCGGGGTGCCCGCCTCGATCGGCAGGGCCACGCTGACCAGCCACTCGGTGCGCCCGGCGAGCGGCGGCTCCCCGCCGACGCGGGCGGCCACCGCGCGGAACACCGACGGATCGACCGGCAGCACGCCCGGAGCCGTGCCGAGCGCCAACGCCTCGGCCGGCACCGGGGCGTCGAAGGCACGCCGCAGGTAGGTCAGGACGAGCCGATCATCGTCGACCTTCGCGGCCCGGGCCAGCGCCACCACGCCGCCGTCGGCGACGACCAGCACCTCGTCGTCGGGCGCCAGCGTGCCCGCGCCGACGTCGATTGTCACCGAGTCGTGGTGGTACAGCCGCTCGGTCGCCCATTGATCCGCCGGGATGATCACCGCCCAACCTGCCATGCCGTTCATCTCATCACGGGGTGGCCGGACGTTTGTGCGGCGGGACCCAGCAACCCGCCAAGTGGTCGTCGACCATGCCGGTGGCCTGCATCAACGCGTACGCCGTGGTGGGCCCGACGAATTTGAATCCGCGCTTCTTGAGATCTTTGGCCATGGCCGTGGACTCGGGGGTGAGCGCCGGGACGTCGGCGCGGGCGGCCGGGCGCGGCGGGGTCGGATCCGGCGCGTACGACCAGAGCAGCCCGGCCAGGCCGTCCGGCAGGTCGGCGGCGACGCGGGCGTTGTGCAGCGTGGCGTCGACCTTCATGCGGTTGCGGACGATGCCGGCGTCGGCCATCAGGCGGGCGTGGTCGGTGTCGGAGAAGGCCGCGACCTTCTCGATGACGAAGCCGGCGAACGCGGCCCGGAACGCCGGCCGCTTGCGCAGGATGGTGATCCAGGCGAGGCCGGACTGGAACGCCTCCAGGGACATGCGCTCGAACAGGGCGTCGTCGCCGAGCACCGGCTTGCCCCACTCGTGGTCGTGATAGGCCATGTAGTCCGGCGTGCTGCTCGCCCACGAACAGCGAGCCTGGCCGTCCGCGCCGACGACCAGCCCAGAGGTGTCATCCATGGCGGCCACCTTAAAGGGGGCCCCTGACATTTTCGGTTAGGGCAGTCGGCCCTGCTCGACGAGCCGCCCGAACTTGCGCAGCGCGCCGGTGAAGCCCAGCTTCGAGCCCGGCCACAGCACCGGCCAGGTCACCTTGCCGAACGCGCCGGCCGGCAGGTGGAACCACTCGTGCAGCACGACCTGCGTCCGGTCGCCGGACATCGCCGTACAGCGCATCGATCCGGGGCCGCGCAGCACCTTGCCGCAGTGCACGACGCGGACCTCGAAAGGGGGGTTGACCTTGACGACCTCGAGCTCGTCGCGCAGGGCGGCCGGCCCGATCGCGGTGATGGCCTCGACCAGGCTGCCCTCGCCGCCGTCGCCGCGGACCACCCGCACCTTGGTGAACGGGATCCACTCGGACTGCTTCTCCCAGCTCATCAGCGCGGCGAACACGCGTGGGGCGGGGGCGTTGACGATGACCGTGGCGGTGACCTCGCCGGAACCCGGTTGGGCGGCGTCGCCCAGCCCGGGCTCGGTGGCGCTCACCGGCGCTCCACCGCCTCGGGCTTGTCTTCCTCGACCGGTTCACCGGCCGGCGGCTCGGCCGGTTTCGTGGCGGGCACGACGGTCACCTCGATGGCTCGCTCTCCCTTGATCAGTGGCGCGGGCGCGTTCGCCGGCTGGTCGGCCGGGGCGACCGCCGCTTCCCGGGCGCGGCGCAGCGCGTCCGCGTCGGCGGTCCGGCCCTCGCGCAGCGCGGCCACTTCCGCCTCCAGCACGCCGATCAGCTCGTCCTTGTACCCGATGTCGTAGGCGGCGCGCTGCAGCGCCTGGTCGACCTGGGCCATCCGGTAGCCGCGCCAGGCGGTGTCGAACATCGTGCGCTCGAGGTCCTGCTCACCGAGCGGGCGGTCGCTGGGCAGCGGAACGGCATGGCCGTCCGGCTCGGCCGGCGACAATCCGTTGTCGCCGCCGCCGAACATCGCGGTCACGCCGAACACGATCGCGGCCACGACCAATGCGCCGACGAGATAAAGGAGAAGCTGGCCCATGCGCACGATGTTGGCACGGCGGCCCGCGCCTGGCGAGCCCGCCACCCCGACCGTTATGCGGCAGTAAGGTCAGGTCCAGGTCAAGATGCGCTTGCGCCACGCATAGAGAATGCCCAGCGCGAGCACCGCCACGAATACGCCCATCTCGGTCAACGTGGCCGCGCCGAACCCGGGCAGATCGAAGACGACCGCCCACGGAAAGAGGAAAACGGCCTCCACGGCGAAAAGGACGTACAGGTAGGCATAGACGTAATATCGGATCTGCGCCTGTGCCCAATCTCCGCCAACCGGGTCAATTCCGCTCTCGTACGGGATGAACTTGCCGGGCGGCGAAGCCGGGTCGGACGGGCGAAGCAGCTTGTTCGCGCTGAATGCACCGACAAAGACGATCACCCCGGCGGCCAGCACCAACCCCAGGATGGCGTACGAACCGAGATATCCGTCCACGAAGCGACAGCCTAATGGACGAAGCGCGACGCCCGGGGCAACCGGATGGTGGACACCAACTGGCTCCGGCGAGCGCCACATAGTTACTGTGGTCCCCGGCCGTGACCTCTCCGTAAGGAGCGGCGACGTAGGCTGGGTATGACGAACGCGGGGCCGGCTCATCGATGCGCTCAACCCACCGGCCGGCGCCCATAGGAGGGTTGGAACGTGTCCGCTGGAGCGAAGCGGGTCGAACAGCTGGACCGGGTGGTGATCCGGTTCGCGGGCGACTCAGGCGACGGCATGCAGCTCACCGGTGATCGATTGACGTCGGAAAGCGCGCAACTCGGCAACGACATCTCGACTCTGCCCAACTTCCCGGCGGAGATCCGCGCACCAGCAGGCACCCTGCCGGGTGTGTCGAGCTTCCAGGTGCACTTCGCCGACTACGACATCCTCACGCCCGGCGACGCGCCGAACGTTCTGGTCGCGATGAATCCCGCCGCGCTCAAGGCGAACATCTCCGACCTGCCGCAGGGCGCCGACATCATCCTCAACACCGACGAGTTCACCAAGCGCAACCTCGGCAAGGTGGGCTACGCGGCGAACCCGCTGGACGACGGCTCGCTGGACGCGTACGCGGTGCACCCGGTCGCGCTGACCTCGATGACGGTGGGCGCGCTGGACGGCCTGGGCGTCTCGAAGAAGGACGCCGAGCGCGCCAAGAACATGTTCGCGCTGGGCCTGCTCTCCTGGATGTATTCGCGGCCGTTCGAGTCGACGCTGCGCTTCCTGGAGCGCAAGTTCGCCAAGCGCCCCGACCTGGTCGCGGCGAACAAGGCGGCGTTCCAGGCCGGGTGGAACTTCGGCGAGACCACCGAGGACTTCTCCGTGCGGTACGAGGTGAAGCCCGCGAAGATGCGTCCGGGCACGTACCGGAACGTCACCGGCAACCAGGCGCTCGCGCTCGGGCTGGTGGCCGCGAGCGTGCGGTCCAAGCTGCCGCTGTTCCTCGGGGCCTATCCGATCACGCCGGCCTCCGACATCCTGCACGAGCTGTCCAAGCACAAACGCTTCGGCATCACCACCATGCAGGCCGAGGACGAGATCGCCGCCGTGGGTGCCGCGCTCGGGGCGGCGTACGGGGGAGCCCTGGGTGTCACCACGACCTCGGGTCCCGGTGTCGCGCTCAAGGGCGAGACGATCTCGCTGGCGATCGCGCTGGAGCTGCCGCTGGTGATCGTCGACGTGCAGCGGGCGGGCCCGTCCACCGGCATGCCGACCAAGACCGAGCAGGCCGATCTGAACATGGCGTTGTACGGCCGGCACGGTGAGGCGCCGCTCGCGGTGATCGCGCCGAAGTCGCCGTCGGACTGCTTCCACGCGGCGATCGAGGCGGCCCGGATCGCGCTGACCTACCGCACCCCGGTCATCCTGCTCTCCGACAACTACGTGGCGAACGGGTCCGAGCCGTGGCTGCTGCCCGAGGCCGGTGAGCTGCCCGATCTGAGCGTCGAGTACGCCCGCACGCCGAACGGCGAGGACGGCCGCTTCCTGCCGTACCTGCGCGATCCGAAGACGATGGCGCGGCCGTGGGCGATCCCCGGCACGCCCGGTCTCGAGCACCGCATCGGCGGCCTGGAGAAGGCGGACAAGACCGGCGACATCTCGTACGACCCGGCGAACCACGAGTTCATGGTCCGCACCCGGGCCGCGCGTATCGAGGGCATCGAGGTGCCGGACGTCGAGGTCGACGACCCGGACGAGAACGCGCGGGTGCTGGTGCTCGGCTGGGGTTCGACGTACGGGCCGATCGGTGCCGCCTGCCGGGCGTTGCGGCAACGTGGCCTGCCCATCGCGCAGGCCCACCTGCGGCACCTGTCCCCCTTGCCGGCGAATTTGGGTGAGGTGCTCCAGGCGTACGAGAAGGTCGTGATCCCGGAAATGAATTTAGGGCAGCTCGCCCACGTGATCCGGGCGAAGTACCTGGTTGACGCCGTTCCGTTCAACCAGATCAGCGGCCTTCCGTTCACCGCCGCGACGCTGGAGAGCATGCTCGAGGACGTGGTCAAGAATGGCTAGCCCCACTGTTGAGTTGAAGCTGACCGCCAAGGACTTCAAGTCCGACCAGGAGGTCCGCTGGTGCCCGGGGTGTGGTGACTACGCGATCCTCGCCGCGGTGCAGGGCTTCATGCCGGAGCTGGGCATCCCGCGCGAGAACATCGTCTTCATCTCCGGCATCGGGTGCTCGTCGCGCTTCCCGTACTACATGAACACGTACGGGATGCACTCGATCCACGGCCGTGCGCCGGCGATCGCCACCGGGCTGTCCGCGTCTCGCCCAGACCTGTCTGTCTGGGTGGTGACCGGCGACGGGGACGCGCTCTCGATCGGGGGCAACCACCTGATCCACGCGCTGCGACGGAACGTCAACCTGAAGATCCTGCTGTTCAACAACCGGATCTACGGGCTGACGAAAGGGCAGTACTCGCCGACCTCCGAGCTCGGCAAGATCACCAAATCGACCCCGGCCGGCTCGGCGGACTCGCCGTTCAACCCGTTGTCGCTGGCGCTCGGCGCGGAGGCGACGTTCGTGGCCCGCACGATCGACTCGGACCGCAAGCACCTGCAGTCGGTGCTGCGCGCGGCCGCCGACCACAAGGGCAGCGCGTTCGTCGAGATCTACCAGAACTGCAACATCTTCAACGACAACGCCTTCGAGATGATCAAGGACGCGTCGTCCCGGGACGACCACCTGATCCGGCTCGAGCAGGGGCAGCCGATCAAGTTCGGCGCCGAGGGCCAGTTCTCCGTGGTGCATCCCGAGGGCGCGTTCGGCCTGCGGGTGCAGGAGGGCGGCGACGCGCTGATCCACGACGCCACGGTGGACGATCCCGCGTACGCCTTCGCCCTGTCCCGGCTGTCCGGCTCCGATCTGAACACGACGCCGATCGGGGTCTTCCGCAACGTGCAGCGCCCCACCTACGACGAGATCCTGCAGAAGCAGCTGGTGGACGCGAAGGCGGAGGGCACCGGCACGCCGGACGAGATGCTCGACGGCCTGCTGAACACCGCGGACACCTGGACCATCCTCTAAATCAGACAGTCGCGCTGACGTTGCTTTCCTCGGCTCGGATGTAGACGAGCAGGTCGCCGGTCTCGATGCTCGGGGACTGGTCGCCGCCCAGTGGCAGCACCTTGCCGCGGCGGATCAAGGCGACCACCAGCGTCGCCAGCTCGCGCGGGTTCGTGCCGACCTCGCCGCGTTCCGCGGAGCGCATCGCCAAGGCCATGCCCTGGCCCGGGGTCAGCAGGTCTTCCACCACGTCGATCAGCGGCGGCGACGTCGTGGTCAAGCCGAGCAGCCGGCCCGCGGTCGCGGACGAGACGATCACGTGGTGGGCGCCGCTCTGCTTCAACAGGGCGGCGTTCTCCTGTTCGCGGACGGCGGCGATGATGCGCACCTGGCCGGCGGTGAGCTGGCGTACGGTCAAGGTGATCAGGACCGAGGCCTCGTCGCGGTCCGTCGCGATGATGACGGCCTTGCAGTGCTTGACGTCCGCCTGGTTGAGGACCGTCGAGCGGGTCGCGTTGCCCTCGATCACCACGAGGCCGTTGGCGGCGGCACCGCGCACGGCCACCTCGCTGGTCTCCACGACGACGATCTTCGCCTTGTCGTAGCCGTTCTCCAGCAACGCGTCGACGGCGGCTCGGCCCTTCGTCCCGTACCCGCAGACGATGATGTGGTCCTTCAACTTTCGCCTCCACCGGGTGACGCGCAGGGTGTTGCGGTACTGGTCGGTGAGCACCTCGAGCGTCGTGCCGACCAGGATGATCAGGAAGAGGACGCGCGCCGGCGTGACGATCAGGACGTTGACCAGGCGGGCGTCCGGGGTGACCGGCGTGATGTCGCCGTACCCGGTCGTGGAGAGCGAGACGACCGCGTAGTAGAAGCAGTCGAGCAGCGTGAGGCCGTCCGCGTTGACGTCCCGATAGCCGTCCCGGTCCGCGTAGATGATCGCGACGGTGACCAGAACGAGCCCGACGGCGAGCGCGAGCCGCACGCCGAGCGCCCGGAGAGGTCCCTTACGGACCATCGGCAGATGGATCATTCAGTGCCCCACACGCTCACACCATAGCTGCCGCTGCACGGCGGGCCCTCCAGGACATCACATCGGGGGCCGGACCGGAATACCCACGAGTAGCAGTCGCTACGCAGTGCCAACTTCATCGATCCATCTATATACGTTCATGGCGCAATCGAAGACTGTGCCCATGCTTCGACGTATCGCTCTCGTCCTCACCCTGGTCATCGCCGCCCTCATCCCCGCCGGCATCGCGAACGCCGCGGACTCCAAGGCGACGGTTCTCGCCCGCTGGACCCAGCCCACCGCCGCCAGCACCAACGAGTGGAACGCGGCCCGCAACAACCGCGCGCCCTGGGCTTCGTACGGCTTCGACTGGTCTACCGATTACTGCTCGTCCAGCCCGGACAACCCGCTGGGCTTCAACTTCGACACCTCCTGCTGGCACCACGACTTCGGCTACCGCAACTACAAGGCGATCGGCGCGTTCCCGGCCAACAAGGACCGGGTCGACAGCATGTTCTACGCCGACCTGCAGCGCGTCTGCGCCACCTACAGTTCCGGGTGGCAGCCCGCCTGCAACGCCTTAGCCTGGACGTATTACCAGGCCGTCCACGTCTTCGGCTCGGTCGCCGCGGTCAAGCAGGACGACATCGACAAGGCCGCGAAGATGCTCCCGCGCGGCTGACCCCCGACCTACCGCAGCGTCTGCGCGAAACGGGCGGCACCGTCCTCCAGATCCGGGTGCTCGACCGCCAGCGCCAACGCCACGATCTGATCAAAACCTTGACCCACCCCGTCGGCGTACGCGGCGTCGAAGGCGACATCGCCCATGGATACCCGCAGGGACAACTGCTGCGCCGACCAGAACCGTCCGAACATCTCGGTACGACGTGCGCCCCGCGCGGCCTCCGCTCCCCCGAAAAGCACAGCGGCGGTCGCCGGGTCGCCGCCCTGCGCACAGCGGACCGCGATCGCCGCGACCGCGTCCGCGGCGGCACCCGAGAAGCCGTGCCGTAACCGAGACCGCAGCGCCACCACGAGATGGTCGTGCGCGGCCACCAGGTCACGGCGGCGCAGCGCGACCATGCCGAGCAGCCAGTCGACAGTGCGCCGGCCACGATCCTGCGGTCGTCCGGCCTCCAGCTGACGGGCCGAGCCGAGCAGTTCGGCCGCCTCGTCGATCGCGTCCCGCCGCCACAGCAGCTCGGCCAGCGCGATCACGGCCGGCAGCGCCGAGCGCGGCACACCGGTCTGCTCGGCCAGCGTGATCACCTCGCGGCAGAGCCGTTCCGCTTCCTCCCACCGGCCGGTCGCCAGCAGCGTGGCACGATGCCCGGCCAGCGCCCGAACCAGCAGATCCGGCCGATCGTCGGCGCGGGCCACGCGTTCGGCACGCTCCAGGAACCGGGTACGCTCGCCGTGATCGTCGGCGAGGCCCGCGTGCACCAGGTACGCGGTGGCCAGGTCGGCGGCCTCGATCTCCGCGCCGTCCAGCCGCCGATACAGCCGGAACAGCAGGTCACGGCCCTCCCGCGTGCTGCCGTGTTCACGCCACCACGGTTGCAGGGCGGTGGCGAGGCGGAGTCCGGCGCGGACACTGCCGCCGTTCGCGGTCCAGCGCAGGGCGGTCTGCCACTCGGCCACGTACGGCGCGAGCTCGGTCAACGAGACGGTGCGGGGCTGGCCGTCGGTGTCCACGGCCACGCTGTCCAGGGTGTGCAGCGACCATTCCACGTGGCGGTCGCGCGCGTCGCGTTCGTCGCCGGCCGCGGTGAGCCTGCGGGAGGCGTACGCGCGAACCTGCCCGGACATCCGGTAGCGCGGGCCCGGCACGACCTCGACCAGCGATTTGTCGGCAAGCTCGGAGAGCGCGCCGAGCGCGTCCGGTCCGCACCACTCGACCGTGCCCAGCTCGACCGGCCCGGCGAAGACGGCCAGGCGGCGCAGCAGCTCGGCGCCGCGCGCGGTGAGGGTCCGATACGACCAGTCCAGGTTGGCCTCGAGGCTGTCGTGCCGGTCGGCGTCGGCATGAGTGGCCGGGTCGAGTGCCTGGATCGGATCGTCGAGCCGGGTGGCGAGCTGGCCGGCGGTGAACAGCCGCAACCGGGCGGCGGCGAGCTCGACCGCGAGCGGCGAGCCTTCCAGCCGCTTGGCGACCTCGTCGAGATCGGTGCCGTCGTCACCCGGTCCCGGCCGGCCTCCGCGCGCCGCGTCGGCACGCTCGCTGAGCAGCGCGAACACATCGGCCGGGGAGAGCGGCGGAATTCGCCACACCAATTCCCCGTGTACGCCGAGAGGGGCGCGCGAGGTGACCAGAAGATCCACGCCCGGGCAGGCGGCGAGCAGTTGCCGGACCGCGGTGGCGCCCGAGGCCTGCGCGATCTCGCAGGTCTGCAGAACGATCAGCATGTGCCGGCCCGCGCAGTGGTCGAGCAGCGTGTCCAGCAGCGGCCGGCCCGGTTCGGCGCGCACCCCCAGGGCCGCGGCGATCGCCGGGATCAGGCCGTCCTTCGCGCTTGCGGCGTCGACATTCCAGACCCCTTCCCCGTACGCCGGGATGGACCGTTCCGCCACCGCCAAGGACAGCCGTGTCTTGCCCGCTCCGCCCGGCCCGGCCACCGTGACCAGCCGATGCCGGGTCAGCAGGTCGGCCAGTTCCGCCAGTTCGGCCCGGCGCCCGACGAAGGACGTGAGGGGGGCCGGCAGGTTGTGGATCGGCGCGGCGGTCGTCCGGGGCCTCGGGAAGTCCCGTTCCAGGCCGTCGGCCATCACCTGGTAGAGCTGTTCGTCGTCGTCGAAGCCGCGGAGACGGTGCCGGCCCAGGTCGAGAAGGTCCAAGGTGGTTCGGGTGGCTACCGCTGTGCCGTTGCGCGCCTTGATCTGGCGTACCGGAACGCCCAGAAGTTGATGGTTCTCGGTTTTGCCGTTTCGGGCCTTTTGAGCGTTTCGAGGGGTCTTGGCGTTTTGGGCTTTAAGTGCCGTGGCCGCCGAACAGATGATCTGGCCACCATGCGCGGCCGCCGCCACCCGGGCAGCTCGATGCACCTCGATGCTGGCGTACTCGCTGCCGTTCGGTTTGGCCCAGCCCGTGTGCATGCCGATGCGCACTCGGGGTGCGACATCCGGGTAGGACCAGTCGTGTGCGGACAGTCGCCGTTGCGCTTCCACGGCGGCGGCGAGGGCCGCGCACGCATCCCCGAACGCAACGAAGAAAGAGTCACCCTCAGTGAAAAGCTCAACACCGCCATAGTCACGGAATGCAGCGCGCATGACCGCACGGTGATCGCCGAGGACCGAGCCGTAATCGTCGCCGAGCATTCGGGCCAGTCGCGTCGAGCCCTCGATGTCGGTGAACATAAAGGTCACAAGCCCGCTCGGCAGCTCGGTCCGTCCCGACACGGTGAACCTCCGCCCCCTTTGGGAAGTCGCGTCTCATGCTGGCGTATCACAGCGTTACCGACCATCGTAGAAACGGACGGTAACCATCCTCCCGCCACGGCCGACCCCGGACGAAGGACACTCCGTCGTGGGCATCGAAGTCTTCTACGGCACTACGCGTGACGTAACGAAATGGATCGAGCTGGGTCACGCCGCAGTTGGTCAGTTCCGGCAGGCCGTTCGGCCGTACCCGCAAGAGTGCGATTTCCCTCCACGTCGTCCTGTCCTGATTGCGCACCCCGGGGTGCGCCGTTTTGTCGCTCGCCACGGTCACCGCGTAAGGGTCGAAATCGCCGCGGTTGCCGCATGCCCCCTACACGAGCGGCGCGCGGCTTCCGGCACCTGAAGTCGCGTGCATCACTCCGGGAAGCTCATGCCCGGCCTGGGCATGACGTCCTTTTGCCTGTTCAGCACGCAGCTTTGACATCGTGGGCGCGGGTCTCAAGTACGCAGCCGCAAGCGGATCAGGGGTGAGGTGGCTTGCGGGGGTGGGGTTTGGCGCTTGCGGGGGGGGGTGAGGGTTGGCGCTTACGGGGTGGGCTTTTGGTGTTCCGGGCGGCTTCTCCGGCCTGGGCGGGTGATCGACGGCCGCAGGTGCCCGGCGATCGCGAGGGCCCCGGCAGCCCCGCCTCGACGGAGTGGCGGAGGCGACCGGCAACCTTGTCGCGGCTCGCGGCACGGTCAGCACAGGCCCTGAGACCCACTGGCGTAGCCCGATATGTCCCGGGCTCGATTCGGGCTCCTGCCGGAAGTGGCCGCACAATTCGTCGCGCCAGTCGAGGACCTTGTGGTTCGCAGAGCGCCCAGGGCGCGATGGCGACCACGCCGGCCCGGCGCTCGCCGGGAGCCTTTGCGGCTGGTTTCAGACGCCGTCAGCCGCGCCATGATGCCAACTGTCTGGCCGCCGGATGCGGGTCAGGCTTCCGCGACGGCCCGGCAGGGACCGCGCGGCGGGCCTCTTTGACCCGCCTCCGTTCCAAGAGGCTGTCGCTGACCTCCCGCGACGGGCGCGAGTGGCCTGGCTCAGCCGATCAGCAACCGCATGCGCCGCCGCAACAGCCGCCTCCGCCGCCGCCCGCCATCGGGCTGGGCATCGAAGGAGCACCGCGGCCCGTGAACGCGACCGTGGATGACAGCTTTACCGTGTCGTCGTGGCCCTGCGGGCAGGTCGTCGGCGCGGACGCCTCGGCCATGGGACGGCTGACCTCAAAGGTGTCGCCGCAGGCGCGGCATCGGAATTCGTAGCGCGGCATGGGGAAAGAGTAGGCCCCGGGTGTGACAAAAAGGCACCCGGCGTATCGCCTTTGGCGGGTTATCCACAGGCTTCAACGCGGCCGCCCGGCGCGAGATCGGGATCGGTATTCTCGGTCGCGTGACGGACGGGCAGCAGGAAAAGCCAGCAACCCGACCCGCCTTGCGGGCTTCGGCGCCGCACCAGGGTGGGCCGCTCGGCAGCTCCGGCGCGGCCCCTGATCAGACTGCGCCGGCGCGCAGCGATCCGGACTCCGTGGCGCCCGCTGCGGCTGCCGCGACGCGCGAGCCCAGCGATACCAACGAGACAGCCCCGGGGCGAGGCGACGCCGCCGGCGCGACACCCGAGCAAGCAGGCACCGCGCCAGAGCAAAGCGGCGGGCTCGGTGAGACGCCCGAACAAAACGGCGACTCCGGTGGCACGCAGAGCGGCGACTCCGGTAGCACGCAGAGCCGCGAGGCCGGTGGCACGCAGAGCCGCGAGGCCGGTGGCACGCAGAGCCGCGAGGCCGGTGGCACGCAGAGCCGCGAGGCCGGTGGCACGCAGAGCCGCGAGGCCGGTGGCACGCAGAGCCGCGAGGCCGGTGGCGCTCCCGAGCGAAGCGGCCGAGCCAATGCCGCGCCGCAGCCCCGCGATGGCGAGCGTTCGGCTGGTGGCTCCGGGCCGGATGCGACAGAGCGACCATCAGACGGCACTGCCGCTGCTGCCGAATCACCGGACGCCAGGACAGACGGACTCCACCAAAGCCCATCTTTAGGCGACAATTCGGATATGACCGTGGAAGGCGGCGCGGCTGGCGCTCCAGCAGAGGCTGGCGACACCGCTGCCCGAGCGCCCGCGGCCACGCCGACCATCGGCGTGGGCAACAGCAGCACGCCAGCGACAGGCGCGGGCAACAGCAGCACGCCAGCGACAGGCGCGGCCGCGGGCGGGGCTAAGGCGCGGCATCTGCGGCGCGCCAGTCCGCTGCGGGTGGTCAAGCGGGCCGGGCGCAGCACGTCTGCCTGGGCCAAGCGGCCCAGTGGGCGGCTGATCGTGCCGGCGGTCATCGCGATTCTGCTGCTGGCGGGGGCCGGGACGGCGGGGGTCTACCTGGTGCCGCAGGCTATTGAGGCGGCGCCCTCGCCCAGTGCCACGCCGGCCTTCGGGCCCAGTGGGGCGCTCGGGCCGCTGCCGGCGCCCTCGGCCAGCCTTCCGCTGGGGTCGCTCCCGGGTGGTGGGGCGGCGACCGTTCCCACCGGGCTGGCCACGGGCGCCGCCACGCCGCCCGCCGCCAACAACGGGGTGCCGGGGACCACCACGGGGCGGCCTTCGGACGTGCTCAACGGCTGGGCGCAGCAGGTCGGGACCCAGGCGGGAATCCCGGTGGTGGCGGTGCAGGCCTACGGGTATGCGGAGCTGGTCGTCGCGCGGACCACGCCCGCGTGCCACCTCAGCTGGACGACGATCGCGGCGATCGGGGAGGTCGAGTCCTCGCACGGCAGCTACAAGACCTCCGTGCTGGGGGCGGACGGGCTGGTGCAGCCGCCGATCTACGGGCTGCCGCTGGACGGTAAGGGTGGGCGGCAACTGATCCGGGACACCGATCAGGGCACGATCGACGGGGACACGACCTACGACCGGGCGGTCGGGCCGCTTCAGTTCATTCCGTCGACCTGGCTCGCCTTCAAGGTGGATGCGGACAACAACGGCACCGCCGACCCCAACGACATCGACGACGCGTCGCTGGCGGCGGCGAATTACCTCTGTCAGGGCGGGCGGGACATGTCCAAGCTCGACTCGTGGTGGGAAGCCATTTTGTCCTACAACGCGGTTCAGCCGTACGCGCAGAAGGTGTTTGAGACCGCGAACGAATACGGGCAGCGGAGCCGCTGATGAAGATGACCTTCAACTGACAGTGACGGGACCTATACATTTACGTTCGGAGCACTTCCCAGACTGTTCCGTTACCGGCAAGCTGTACGGGTGAGGGTGCGTGAATGGAATCCCCGGTCAGCGTCGGCGGGGGAAATCCGATCACTCGTGGAAACGGTGAACGCGGCGCTGGCCGTTGATCTCCCGGGTGATCCACCGTGGCAGGACGTGCAGGTCCGGGAGTACCTTGCCGAGACCATGCCGGGCGAGCGCCGGATCAGTTGGGTCGCCGAAGATGATCGCTTGCCGGAAGGCGAGAGTGAAATCTTCGCGCACGTCAGCATGCTGCTTCTGGGTGACATCGGGGTGCTGGACGTGTTAGTGCGGCCGCGGCTGCGACGGCGCGGACTCGGTAGCCAGCTGGTGGCGTTCGCGGCCCGCCGGGCGTACCTGGAAGGCTTTTCCTCGATCGGTGTCGAAGCCATCGGGGGAACGCCTGCGATCCCGTTCTACGAAAAACTCGGATTCGAGCGGGAGTACGTCGAAACGCGCAGCGTGCTCAATGTCGCGTCGGTTGACTGGCCCGTACTGGAGGAGATGGCCAACGACATCGGGGCCGGATATCGGGTCGAATACCACCCCGGGGGGCCGCCCGAATCACTCATCGAGGCGTACGCGCAAGCAAAGCTCGAAGCGCCGGACGACAACGATGATCTCGACCTGGCGCCTCGATCGTCGGATCCGCAACGGCTTCGCGACTCGTTGAACACGCTGCACAAGCGCGGCCTCAAGCCGTACATCGTGCTCGCCATCGACGAGTCGGACAGCTCCGTCGCCGGGCTCACCGAGGTCGTCGTGCCGGCGCAGCATCCGGAACGCGCCGACCAGTACGACACGATCGTCGTGCGGGCGCACCGCGGCTACGGCATCGACCGGGCGATCAAGGCGCGGATGCTGTTCGAGCTGCGGTCCGCCGAGCCTGGCCTGCGCGAAGTCCAGACGTGGAACGCGCAGAACAACGAGTCCATGCTCAAGGTCAACGCCGAGTTGGGGTATCAGGCCGACCGGGACTGGTACGAGTACGGCGCGGACGTTGCGCAACTTGTGCAAAGTTTGGAACACATTCACTGAGTTCAACCTCTACAGTCGGCTTACGCCCTCGTTGAGTCCGCCGTGGAGGCTTCAGTGCGACACAAGCGCATATGGCCCGCGATCGTCGCGCCGATCCTGGCCGCAGCGATCCTCGTCCCAGGCGTGGCGCACGCCCAGCAAGGCGCGACCCAAGGCCAGCAAGGCACGGCCCAAACCCAGCAAGGCACGACAGAGGCCCAGCAAGGCGCGACCCAAGGCGAACAGCGGGGCGAACACCAGGGCGAACAGCGCAGCATCGGCGGCGAGAATGCCGACGGCGACCCGCTCACGATCGGCGCCGTCCAAGGCAAGATCGCGCGCTCCCCCCTCGCCCCGGCCACCGGCAACGGCTCCAGCACCACCAAATACCAGGTCCGCGGCGTCGTCACCCAGATCGCGCTGTCGCACGACCAGGCCGGCACCGACCAGCACGGCTTCTTCTTCCAGAGCCGCACCGGCGGCGAGGACGGCGACCCGGCCAGCTCCGACGGGATCTTCGTCTACACGGGCGCGTTCACCACGCTGATCGGCGGGTACACCCCGCGAATCGGCGACGAGATCGTGATCAGCGCCCGGGTCAGCGAGTTCTTCAACTTCACCGAGCTGACCAGCGCCGAGTACGTGGCCACCCTCGCCACCGGCTTGACGGGCGCCGTCCAGGTCACCGACGCCCGGCCGCCCGCCGACGCCGGCGACGCCGCCACCTACTGGGAGCGGCACGAGGGCATGCAGATGAGGGTCCGCGCCGGGTCCGGGGTCATTTCCGGCACCAAGGTCTTCGCCGGCACCGACGACGCCGAGATCTGGGCCATCGACCGCGACGATCCGCTGATGAAGCGGGAGGACCCGTATACCCGGCGCGTCTTCCGCGACGCGCACCCGCTGGACGACCAGTTCGGCCTGGTGGACAACGGTAACGGCAACCGCGTCATGATCGGCCCGATGGGGTTGAAGGCCGCCGCCGACGACAGCCGCGTCGTGCTGCCGCCGGCCCGCACGTTCGACACCGTCACCAACGACGCGGTCGGCGGGCTCTACTACGCGTTCAACAAGTACGGCATCCAGGTGTCCGCGGTGGATTTCACCCGCGGCGTCGACCCGTCGGTCAACCACCCGCCGGCCACCGCCGACCGCCGCCGTGAGCTGGCCGTGTCCACGTTCAACCTGGAGAACCTCTACGACTTCCGGGACGACCCGTCGGACGGCTGCGACTTCGTGGGCAACACCGGCTGCCCGGGCGTCGCTCCACCGTTCGATTACGTGCCGAGCAGTGCCGAGGCGTACGGGAGCAAGCTGGTGGGTCTGGCCGACCAGATCATCGACGATCTGCACGGCCCGGATCTGATCCTCACCCAGGAGGCCGAGGACCAGGACATGTGCACGGTCACCAAGAACCGGCTGACCTGCGCGGGCCCCGACGGGATGCCGGACACGCTGCAGGAGCTCGCGCTGACGATCAAGGCGAGGAGCGGGATCGCGTACGCCTCGGCAGCCGACCGCAGCGGCGCCGACGCCCGTGGCATCAGCTCCGGCTTCCTCTACCGCACCGACCGGCTCCAACTGGCCCGGGTGACAGCGGCCGACCCGATCCTGGGCAGCGCCCCGCGGGTCGACTATCGCGGCACCCCGCTCGCGTCCAACTCTGACGTGTCGAACCCGAAGACGCTCAACGCGACCCTGCCGAGCGACGTGGACGTCTCCACCGGGGTGGACGGCAGCAACGTCTACACCCGAGCGCCGCAGGTCGCGCTCTTCACCGTCAAGGCCGCGCCCGGCTCATCGTCGAGCTACCAGCTCTGGGCGATCAGCAACCACTTCTCGTCGGGCCCGGACACCCGCGTCGGGCAACGAACCGAGCAGGCCGCGTACGGGGCGGCGATCGTCACCGGCATCAAGGCCACCCACCCGCACGCCCGGGTGATCTACGGCGGTGACCTGAACGTCTTCCCGCGCCCGGACGATCCGATCCCGGCGCACCCCGGTGACCAGCTCGGGCCGCTGTACCGGGCGGGCCTGAACAACCTGTGGGAAGAGCTGGTCATGGACGTGCCCGAGGCCGCCTACTCGTACGTGTTCGACGGTCAGGCGCAGACGCTGGACAGCCTGTTCGCCGACCAGGAGCTGACCGGCGACTTCATCGACATGCGGTCCGCGCACATCAACGCCGACCGGCCGGCCGGCGAGAGCACCAGCGATCACGATCCGCAGGTGGCGCGTTTCGAGTCGCAGGCCGGCATCCGGGTCGGTGACGCGAGCGTGGCCGAGGGCAACGCCGGCACCGCCCGGCTGGTCTTCCCGGTGACGCTGAGCAGGCCGCTGAGCCAGAAACTGACGGTGTGCGCGGCGGCCGTGCCCGGCACCGCGCTGGCGGCAACCGACTTCGACCCGTTCCTGGGCTGCACGACCATCCCTGCGGGCGAGGTCGCCGCTTCGTTCACGGTGAACGTGCGCGGGGACCGCCGGCGGGAGGGCGACGAAACGCTGACGCTCTCGATCGCCGGGCTCGATGCCGGCCTGCGGCGGCTGGACACCACCGGGACCGGCACGATCGTGGACGACGACTAGCGGAGAAGCTGCGCGGCCTCGGTGGCCCAGTAGGTCAGGATGATCTGCGCGCCGGCCCGCTTGATCGAGGTCAGCGACTCCAGCATGGCGCGCTCGCGATCGATCCAGCCGTTGGCGGCCGCGGCCTCGACCATCGCGTACTCGCCGGACACCTGGTAGGCGGCGACCGGCACGGTGACCCGGTCACGGACCGCGGCGATCACGTCGAGGTACGGCAGGGCCGGCTTGACCATGACGATGTCGGCGCCCTCGGCCACGTCCAGGTCGACCTCGCGCAGGGCCTCGATCAGGTTCGGCGGGTCCTGCTGGTACTGCCGGCGGTCGCCCTGCAGCGACGACTCGACGGCCTCGCGGAACGGACCGTAGAAGGCGCCCGCGTACTTGGCCGAGTACGCCAGGATCGAGACGTCCTGGTAGCCGGCCTTGTCCAGGGCGTGCCGGACCACACCAACCTGTCCGTCCATCATTCCGGAGGTGCCGACCATGTGCGCTCCGGTGTCCGCCTGCGCGACCGCCATTTCCGCATAAATGGCCAATGTCGCGTCATTGTCGACGGAGCCGTCGGAGGCCAGCACGCCACAGTGGCCGTGCGAGGTGAACTCGTCCAGGCAGAGGTCGCCCATCACGACCGTGGAGTCGCCCACCTCGGCCATCAGGTCCCGGAGGCCGACGTTCAGGATGCCGTCCGGATCCAGCCCGGCCGACCCGGTCTCGTCCTTGTTGGCGGTGTCGGGGACGCCGTACAGCATCAGACCGCCGACGCCCGCCTCAACCGCCTCGTGCGCGGCCTTGCGCAGCGACTCACGTGTGTGCTGGACGATGCCGGGCATCGAGCCGAGCGGCCGAGGCTCGGTGAGCCCCTCCTTCAGAAAGAGAGGCAGCACGAGCTCGGACGGCGCGACGCGGGTCTCCGCCACCAGACGACGCAACGCGGGGGTGCGGCGGAGGCGGCGCGGACGGTCATCCGGAAACGACATTGTTTCTTCCTATCGGAAGCGAAGGGCGGTAGGTCCCTGGACCTTCGAGCCACGGCGCTGCTTGGCCGGCATCGCGGCCAGCTTCTCGCGCAACTCCACCGCGTACGTCGCGAGCGCCTCGACCAGGTCCGGCACGGAAGCGTGCGGGGGCTGGACGTCGACGCGCAGACCGAACTCGGTGGCGGTCTCGGCGGTCTTCGGGCCGATCACCGCGACGACCGTGCGGGCGTGCGGCTTGCCGGCGATGCCGACCAGGTTGCGGACGGTCGAGGACGAGGTGAACAGCACCGCGTCGAAGCCGCCCGACTTGATCGCGTCCCGGATCTCGGCGGGCGGCGGCGCCGCCCGCACGGTCCGGTACGCGGTCACGTCGTCGACCTCCCAGCCGCGCTCGATGAGCCCGGCCGCGAGGGTTTCGGTGGCGATGTCGGCGCGGGGCAGCAGCACCCGGCCGACCGGGTCGAGGATCTCGTCGTGCGGCGAGAACTCGGCGAGCAGGCCCTCGCTGGACTGGTCGTCCGCGGGGACGAGCTCGGGCTGGATGCCGAACGCGCGCACCGCGTCGGCGGTGGCCTGGCCGATGCAGGCGATCTTGACGCCGCCGAAGTGGCGGGCGTCCAGGCCGTGCTCGTCGAACTTCTCCCAGACCGCGCGGACCGCGTTCACCGAGGTGAAGACGACCCAGGCGTAGCGGCCGTCGACCAGGCCCTTGACGGCGCGTTCCATCTGCGCGGGGGTGCGCGGCGGCTCGACCGCGATGGTCGGCACCTCGCACGGGATCGCGCCGTACGCGCGCAGGCGCGCGCTCATCGCCCCGGCCTGCTCCTTGGTGCGCGGGACGAGCACCTTCCAGCCGTACAGCGGGCGGTTCTCCCACCAGCTCATGGCGTCGCGCTCGGCGACGTCGGCGCCCACCGAGAGCACCACCCGACCGGTGAAGCCGAGCGCCGCCGCGACGAAGCTGTCGACCGTGGAGGTCGTCGTGTACTGGGTCTCGCCGGTGCCGTCGCCGGTCACCGCGACCGGGGTGCCGGGCTCGACACCCGCGGCGAGCAGGCCGTCGCGGACCGCGGCGAGGTCGCCGGCGTCGACCGCCACGGCGAACGAGCCCTTCTGGGCGGACGCGGCGAGCGCGTCGAAGTCGAGCGCGGTCACGTCACCGACGTCGGCGGTGGTGCGTACGCCGGGCAGCGGTACGCCCGCGTAGGTGGCGACGCCCTCGGCCTGGCCGATGCCGGGCACGACCTCGAAGTGCACGGCCGTACGCGCGACCGCCTGCACCTCCTTGACCACGGACTCGTGGCCGAACGGGTCGCCGGACACCAGGTGCACGGCGGCGAGGCCGGACTTGGCCGCGGACAGCAGCACCTTGGCGACATCGCCGGGCGCGCCCTCGGCCGGGCTGAACTGGGTGTCGTCCTTGGCTTCGGCGCGGATGGCGGTCAGCAGCGACTCCGGCACACCGCGGTCGTAGACCACCTGGTCGGCCTCGGTCAGCGCGGCGTGCGCACGGCGGGTCAGCAGTTCCGGGTCGCCGGGTCCGGCGCCGACGAAGGCGATGCGGCCGGCCGGCTTGCGAGCGGGTCGGGTGGTCATTCTGGGCTCCCCATCAGGGTGTCGGCGCCGGCGTCGAGGAGCTCGGTGGCGAGTGCCTTGCCGACCTCCGCCGCGTCGGCGGGCGTTCCGGTGCGCGACAGCCGGATGGTTCGGGCCCCATCCGGGCTGATCACCGCACCGCGCAAGTAGATCTCCTCGCCGTGCTCGCCCTCGGCGACCTCGGCGTATGCGGCGACCGGGGCGGAGCACCCGGCCTCCAGCGTGGCGAGCATCGCCCGTTCCGCCTCGACGGCGGCGCGGGACGGTGCGTGGTCGAGCGTGGCGAGCAGCTCGACCATGTTCGTGTCGTTCGCCCGGCACTCCACCGCCAGCGCACCCTGAGCCGGGGCGGGCAGCATGAGCATCGGGTCGAGCGTTTCGGCGATCTCGGCGGCCCGGCCGAGACGCGCCACACCGGCCCGGGCGACAACGACGGCGTCCAGATCGGCCTCGGGCCCGTGGACCCGGGCGATCCGGGAGTCGACATTCCCGCGGATCGGCGTGACCTGCAACTGTAGGCCCAAAGCATGCAATTGCGCGATTCGGCGCACCGCCCCGGTGCCGATCCGGGCCCCCGGGGCAAGCTCGGCGAGCTTGCGGCCGTCGCGGGCGACCAGCACGTCGCGCGGATCCTCGCGCAGCGGCACCGCGGCGATCCGCAGGTCGGCGGGCTGCGCGGTGGGCAGGTCTTTATAGGAGTGGACGGCGAAGTCGATCTCGCCGGTGAGCAGCGCGTCGCGCAGCGCGGAGACGAAGACACCCACGCCGAGCTGGGCCACCGGGGCCGACGAACGGTCGCCGTGCGTCACGATCTCGACCAGCACGACCTCGCGGCCGGTGGCCTTCGTCAGCGCCTCCGCGACCGTCCGGGACTGGGCCAGGGCCAGGGCGCTGCGGCGCGTGCCGAGGCGTAGCGGAGTGGTCACTCCTGCGCTCCGATCTCCGGGACGGCGTCTGCCTGCGTGGCGTGCGGGACGTCGAGGTCGAACAACTCGCGCAGCAGTGCGGCGTACTGGTCACCACCGGGTTCGGCGGCGAGCTGACGGACCCGCACGGTGGGTGAGTGCAGTAACTGCTGGACGACCCGGTGCAGCGTACGGGAAACATCCGCTCGTTGCTCCTCGGAGAATTCCGAGCGGCGGGAGTAGAGCTTACGCAGTTCGGCCGAGACCACGTCCTCGGCGCGATTACGCAGCGCCGCGACGGTCGGTGCGATGTCGGCGCCGCGCAGCCAGCCGAGGAAATGTTCCACCTCGCCGGTGACGATCTGCTCGACCGCCGCGGTCTCCGCGTCGGCGGGCTGGGTGCGCCGGGAACCGGCCAGGCTGTCGATGTCGATCACGGTGACGCCGTCGATGTCGCCGGCGTCCGGCGCGACGTCGCGCGGCACGGCCAGGTCGAGCACCACCAGCGGGGCGGCGGCCTGCAGCCGGGCGCGATCGAGCACCGGCAGCGTCGAGGCGGTCGCAGTGATCACCAGATCGGCCTCGGCCAGGGCGGCGTCCAGCTGGTCGTAGGGCACGGCGGTGGCCCCGTACGCCTCGGCGAGCCGATCGGCCCGGTCGGCGCTCCGGTTCGTGATCTTCAGGGGGCCGACCCCGGCTCGGGTCAGCGTGGCCACCGAGAGGGCACCCATCGCGCCCGCCCCGATCACCAGGGCCTTGCGTCCGGTCAGGTCGCCCAGGTGGCTCTCGGCCACGTCGAGCGCGGCGGTGACGACGCTCTGCCCGGCCTTGTCGATGCCGGTCTCGGCATGCGCCCGCTTGCCCACGCGCAGCGCCTGCTGCATCAGCTCGTGCAACAACCGGCCGGCCGTGTCCGCCTCGCTGGCCGCGTGGTACGCGTCGCGGATCTGCCCGAGGATCTGCGACTCCCCCACGACCATCGAGTCGAGCCCGGACGACACCCGGAACGAGTGCAGCACCGCCGCCTCGTCGTAGTGCACGTACAGGTGGCCGGCCAGTTCGGTGGCGTTGATGCCGGAGATCTCGCTGAGCACGTTGCAGACGTCGGCGAGTCCGCCGTGGAAGCCGGTGACCGCCGCGTAGACCTCCACCCGGTTGCAGGTGGAGACGACCGCGGCCTCGTTGACGTACGGCTGCTTGACCAGCTTGGCCAGCAGCTCCGGCACGTCGCCGTCGCCGATGGTGAGGCGTTCCAGCGTGCCGACGTCAGCGGTGCGGTAGGACGCACCGACGCTGAGCAGATTCACGACCCGACCGCCTCCTGGTTACCCGCGCCCGTCGCGGACCGCCCGCCGGGAAGCGCGGTCAGCGAGGCCTTGCGGTGCTCGTGGAAGGACAGGATTTGCAGCTCGATCGCGAGATCGACCTTCCGGACGTCTACCCCCGGCGGAACCGACAACACGCAGGGCGCGAAATTGAGGATGCTGGTCACCCCCGCGGCGACCAGTTCGTCCGCGACGGCCTGCGCGGCCCCCGCCGGGGTGGCGATCACCCCGATCGCGACGTTCTCCTCGGACGCGACCTTGCCGAGCTCGTCGATGTGACGCACGGTGAGGCCGTGGATCCGTTCGCCGACCTTGTCCGGGTCGGCGTCGAACAGTGCGACGATCTTGAAACCCCGGCTGACGAACCCGTCGTAGCCGGCCAGTGCGTGGCCGAGGTTTCCGATGCCGACCAGGCCGACCGCGCGCCGCTGATCCAGACCTAAGACGAACTCGATCTGCTCGATCAGGAGCGCGACGTCGTAGCCGACCCCGCGGGTCCCGTACGACCCCAGATGTGAGAGGTCTTTGCGCAGCTTGGCCGAGTTGACCCCGGCGGCCGCGGCCAGACCCTCGCTGGAAACCGTGTCGGCGCCGGCCTCGCCGAGGTTGTGCAATGCCCGCAGATATTCCGGGAGGCGCGCGACCGTCGCCTCCGGCAGATCCGGGAAGGCCGGGACGGCCCCGGGCTCTCCGGGCGTGCTTCCGTGACGCTGCTGACTCATCTGACTCCGTGCCGACGAGGTGGCGAAACTGCGGTGAACCCGCCGACGCCTACGTGTATCGGCTGTGATAGCGGGCCTCTTCGTCGTCACAGAGTAGGCGCTTGTGAAGGCGTGCACAAATCGCGATCTTGTTCAGAGGAGTGGACAAAGATCCACTCGCGTGTTAACAGGGCATCAGTAAAAGTATGGCCGCTGTCTACATCCACCGACCACTTACTGAAGCGTACGAGCGACGGCGACTGCTTCGACCAGACTGTCCGCGACCGGACGCCCCGAAGCCCTCAGCCGGACCGCATCGGTGAAACCGCCCGTGTACAGCACGGCGACGGCCCCCACCGACTCGGCCGCCGCCCCGTCGTCCAACGAGTCACCGATCAGCACCACCCGGTCGCCCGGGATGCCCAACTGGGCCAGGTGCTCGGCCAGATGGGCCGCTTTCAGGTGCCCGCCCACCTCGGTGCGAAGCCCGTCGATGCGGGTGAAGACCCCGGAAAGCCCGTACGTCTGGATGGCCGGCACCAGCTCGTCGTGGAACCACATGGACAGCAGTGACTGCGATCCCGGCCAGGAGGTCAGCGCGGCCTGGGCGTCGGCCGCCAGCTTCATGTCGGTCAGACCCAGCCGGTACGCGTCGTGGAAGATCCGGTCGAGCTTGCCGAACTCCTCGTTGTCCACCGCCCGCTCGAGGATCTCGGCATAGAACTCGGCGACCGGCCGGCGGAAGCGGCTGCGGTGCTCGTCGGCGCCGACCGAGCGGCCGCCGACCGCGGTGAACGCCTCGTTGGTGGCGGTGACGACCAGGCTGAAGTCGTCGAGAAGGGTGCCGTTCCAGTCCCAGACAAGATGCGTGCGCGTCACGGCAGGCACCCTACAGTCGCGACTCCCCCGGCTGTCGAGCCAAATCCCGCAGCAGCCGGTCCTCCTCGACCCGCCAGTAACCGTGCTCGGCGCCGTCCAGCAGCACCACCGGAACCCGGTCGCCGTAGTCACGTTCCAGCTCGATGGACGACTCCACGTCCACCCGGGTCCAGCCGTCCGGCACGATCCGGTCGAGCACGGCCGCCGCCTGCTCGCAGAGGTGGCAGCCGTCCCGGCTGATCAGGGTCACTCGCTTCATGAGGGCAATTCTCGCTTGCGAACCTTGCCGGTGGCCGAGTGCGGAAGCTCACTCACCAGCTCGATGCTCGGCATCTTGAACCGGGCCAGCTGGCCGGAGCAGTAAACCTGCAGCTCGGCGGGGGTGGGCGGTGGGTCGAGGGCGGCGACCACGAAGGCGTGCGGCCGCTGACCGGTCGCCGGATCACTTACGCCGATCACCGCCGCCTCGGCCACCGCGGGATGGCCGTCCAGCACCCGCTCGATCTCGGCCGGGTAGACGTTGAAGCCGTTGACCAGGATCAGCTCGCCGATCCGGTCGACCAGGTGCAGGTCGCCGTCGGCGTCCGCGTACGCCACGTCGCCGGTGGCCCACCAGCCGTCCGCGTCCGGCCCGTCCCGGCCGTCCGGCCAGTACCCGGCGAACAGGTTCGCGCCGCGCACGACGATCTCGCCCGGGTCGGTGCCGTCCACGTCCGCCACGCTCAAATCCAGTTCGGCCTCGTCATCGTCGGGGGACGCGATCCCGTCCGTCCACAGCACCGCGCCGTCGGCCGAGCGCAGCAGCAGGGAGACGCCGGGCAGCGGCCGCCCGATAGAGCCCGGTTTTTCCCGGGCACCGATCGTCAGCACCGGCGCGGTCTCGGTCAGCCCGTACCCGACCAGGATCGACTTGCCGGTGGCCGCGGTGAATCGGGCCGAGTCCTCCGGGGCGAGCGGCGCCGCGCCACACACCGGGGTGCGCACGCTGCTCATCGCCGTCGCCGCGGCGGGCTGTCGCGCCCACGCCGCGTACATGCTCGGGACCCCGATCGTCACCGTCACGGCTCGCTCGGCGATCACGGACAGTGACGCGGCGGCGTCGAAGCGGTCCACCAGCACGCCGGTCGCGGCGTGGTGCGCCACCATGCCGAGCCCGGTGTTCAGCCCGTACGCGTGAAACATCGGCACCGCCAGCAGGACCACGTCGTCCGGGCCGGCCGGCGGCGGGTCGACGGCGTCGAGCTGCTCGTGGTTGGCGGCCAGCGCGGCGTGGGTGAGCATCGCGCCCTTGGGCCGGCCGCTGGTCCCGGACGTGTAGAGCAGCACCGCGAGATCACCCGGGGCGACCGACGGCAGCTCGGCGGCGTGCGCGGACGGGCCGAGCGCCTCCCGGACGATCAGCACCGCGCCGCTGTCGCGGACCGCGTACTCCAGCTCGTCGTCCGTGTACCCGGGGTTGAGCGGCACCGCGACCCGGCCGGCCCGCAGCACCCCGAAATAGGTGACCACGAAGTCGACCGAGTTGGGCAGCATGATCGCCACCCGCTCGCCCGGGCCGGCCAGCTCGGCGACCCGATGCGCCGCCGCGGTGACCCGCTCGTCGACCGCCGCCCAGGTCAGCGACGCGTCCGCGGCGATCAGGGCGAGGCCGTCGGGCCGTCGCGCCGCGGCCTCGGCGACCGGGTCGGCAGCGCGTACGTCCACGGGGCACGAGTCTGGCACAAATGGTGCCCGAAATGGGGACAGGCGGACAGCCTGTCCGTCGTCTTGCGGAGAGTGCCCACCATCGTGTCAGACGTTCCTTGTGCGACGTCTGCGCCACTTCGTACTATTTTCGCGCAGCGCACACGGTGTGCGACTCCATGTGTTCGGTGTCCGTGATACTTCGCGTCTGAGTAACGGACTCCACAGCCCTGGGTGAGGTCGGTCGTGCCGACCCACCCCTTTTGCTATGAGTGATCACCCCTCATCCGAGGAGGCCGCTGTGCCACAAAAAGTACGGAATTACTGCTATTCCTGTTCTGGCGGGACGGATCAGCAGACGTACCGGGCCCGCCGGGTTGAGGAGGCGCAGTGACTCATGCGTACGCCGGGGATCCGAACTACCGCATCTCCGAGGGTCTGACCGCCCTCCGCCGCTCCGTAGACGACATGATCACCAACACGCTGCGGGGTGACAGCCCGAAACGCACCCGCAACCGCCCGAACGTCAACGAGTCCCCGCATCGGGCCGCGCCGACCGGCAACGCCAAGCCGATGCCGGGTGGCGGCCGGGTCGCCGTGCCCGGTCGTCCGACCATGCCCGCGCAGCCCACCGCCGGGCAGCGCAGCAACCTGCCGGAAGCCGACGCGACAGTGGTCGTCCCGGCGCAGAGCACCACCGGCCCGCCGCGCGAGGCCGAGCCGCCCAAGTACCCGGCGCGGCCGGACCCGACCGACGCGGCGGCCGAGGTGTGGGCGCTGGTGGAACGCGCGCAGGCCGGCGAGGCCGAGGCGTTCGGGCTGATCTACGACCGGTACGTGGACACCGTCTTCCGGTTCGTCTACTTCCGGGTCGGCAACCGTCAGCTCGCCGAGGACCTCACCTCGGACACCTTCCTGCGCGCGCTCAAGCGCATCGGCAGCTTCACCTGGCAGGGCCGCGACCTCGGCGCCTGGCTGGTCACGATCGCCCGCAACCTGGTCGCCGACCACTTCAAGTCGGGCCGGTACCGGCTCGAGGTCACCACCGGCGACGTGCTGGACGCCGACCGGGAGGACCGCGGTCCCGAGGGCAGCCCGGAATCCGCGGTGGTCGACCACATCACCAACGTCGCCCTGCTCTCCGCGGTCAAGCAGCTCAATCCCGAGCAGCAGGAGTGCATCGTGCTGCGCTTCCTGCAGGGCTTCTCGGTCGCCGAGACGGCACAGACCATGGGCAAGAACGAGGGTGCCATCAAGGCACTCCAGTACCGGGCCGTCCGGGCGCTCGCCCGGCTGCTGCCCGAAGGGTTCCAGTGGTGACCGGGCTCTCGCGGATGTCGATCTCCGATACCCGATACCGGGCTCTTCTCCCCGTAACCGGCGAAGCGTGTCGCGCGTTTGTCCGGGTGCGACCCCGGGCAGGCCTGCCGGCCCCCGGTTTCGTCGCGACCGTCGGCGATGCCGCCGACGAGACATTCACGAGCGAGGGGAGGTGCCCGCGGTGAACTTCGACTTCCTGAACCGCCGGAGCGCCGAGCGCTTCGCGGAGCTTCTCGACGAGACCACCGGCAGCCGCCGGCACCACAGTCGCGGCCCGGCCGACGAACAGCTCGCCGAGCTGGTCGCCATCGGCAGCAGCCTGCCCGCGTCATTGCCCGGAACCGGCGTCGAACCCGAGTTCCGCACCGGGCTGCGTGCCATGCTGGTCGCCACCGCCGAGCGGGACGGCATCGGCCGGACCGCGACCGCCGAGACCGAACCGGCCGAACCGGCCCGATCCCGCATCAAGGCCGGGCTCATCGGCCGCGACGGCCGGCGGTTCCGCACCCGGGGCGCGATCGTGATCGGCGTCGCCGCCGGCGCGCTGGCGGTCTCCGGGATCTCCGCCGCAAGCGAGAACGCATCGCCGGGCGACACCCTGTACGGGGTGAAACGCTCCACCGAACGCGCGCAGCTGGCGATGGCCGGCTCCGACGTCAACCGGGGGCAGTTGTCCCTGGACTTCGCCCGCACCCGGCTCGCCGAGGCGGCCGCGATGAAGGGCGAGGACGCCGGCTTCGGTGGCGTGCTCAACGACATGGACGCCGACACCCGCAAGGGCGTGAAGCTGCTGACCACCTCGTCGGTGGCGCGGCGCGACACGAAGCCGCTCGGCACCGTCGACGACTTCGTGACCGAGCAGCGGCAGAAGCTGATGCCGGTGCTGGACCGGGTCGGCCCGGACAACCGGGAACGGGCGATGACCTCGCTCGATCTGCTCGACGCGGTGCGCGAGCGCACCGCGGACCTGCGCGATGGCCTGCGGTGTACGCCGGTCGAACCGGCCGGCGCGGACGCTCTCGGTCCGAAGCTGCGCGACTGCGTCGCCAACGCGGACAATCCGACGACGTCCCGCCCGTCCGGGCACGGCAGCAAGGTGACGACCAAGCCGACCAAGGACAAGGACGACTCGGCCAAGCCGGCGACCCGGGGCACCACGTCCGCGGAACCGGACGCGAGCCCGTCGTCGACCGAGGACCCGGATGGCGTCGGAGCGCCCGGACCGGATCTGGCGCCCTTCGGCGACACGTCGCCGAGCGAGAGCCCGTCGACCGGACCGCAGAATCGCAGCGACCCGCTGGGCGGACTGCTCGGCGGGCTGCTCGGCGGCAAGTAGACACACCGGAACATGGCGAGGGGTGGAGCCCGGGAGTTACCGGGGCCACCCCTCGTTTGTCACTATAGGACGTTCAGGGACCAAATGGGTCGGGTCGCAACTCGAGCAGTTCGAGCAGCGTCGCCTGGATCGTCTCGCGCACCTGGTCGGCGAGGTTGAAGACGACCATCGGATCGTCAGCGAGCTCGGTCAGGTGCGCGGTCGGGATCGGGGTGCCGAACCGGATCAGCCACTTGCTCGGCAACGGCACCAGCCCGAGCGGGCCCAGCCACGGGAACGTCGGCGTCAGCGGGAAATACGGCAGGTTCAGCAGGCGGGCCAGCGGCTTGAAGTCGGCCAGGATCGGATAGATCTCCTCGGCCCCGACGATCGCCACCGGAACGATCGGGGTGCCGGTGCGCAACGCCGCCGAGACGAAGCCGCCACGGCCGAAGCGCTGCAATTTGTACCGCTCGGAGAAGCGCTTGCCGACGCCCTTGAAGCCCTCCGGGAAGACGCCGACCAGCTCGCCGTAGTTCATCAGGCGCTCGGCGTCCGGGTTGCTGGCCACGGTGGCGCCGGCCTTGCGGGCGAGCTCGCTGAGAATCGGCACCCGGAACACCAGGTCGGCGCCGAGCAGTCGCAGGTGCCGCTGCTGGGGGTGGCGATCGCGGAGGGCGACCGACAACATCAGCGCGTCCAGCGCGAGCGTGCCGGAGTGGTTGCCGACGATCAGAGCGCCGCCGGACGACGGGACGTTCTCCACGCCGTACACCTCGGTGCGGAACCAGTCCCGGTAGAGGAAGCGCAGCATGGGGTGGAAAACCGAGTCGGTGAGCTCACGGTCGAAACCGAACTCGTCGATCTCGTACGCCCCGGCGAGCCGGCGCCGCAGGAAGGCGAGACCGTTCGCGACGCGTTGGTCCCAGACGTCGATCGGGTCGGGCGCTGCCTCCGGCATCGGTGGCACCTCCGGGATCGGACGCCGGCCGTTCACGCGTTTCGGCTCGGCCGGCTCCGGCAGGGTGAAGTCGGCGTGCCCAGGAAGCATTCCGCGGTACTCGTCCTGACTCAAGGCCGATCACCTCCCACGGCGGCGGTCGAGCGAAGCCGGCGGATGCCGTCCAGGATCGCACGCTCGGCCGCGACCAGCCGGTCGGAGTTCAGCGAGCCCTCGGCGTGACCGCGCAGGAAGTCGTCGAACGCCTCCGCGGTGGTGCGCGGGGTGAAGCCGAACTCGCTGATCAGCCGGCTGGCGTCGACCACGCGGCCGTGCACGAACAGGTCGATCTGATCGAGGCCGATCTGGCCGATGCCCACGTTGCGGGCCAGCCCGGCGAGCGTGGACAGCGTGGTCTCGGGAAGCGGCAGCGAGAGCCGCCCGGCCCGGCGGACGGCCTGGGAGAGCGACAACACACCGGCCCCGGCCACGTTGAACGTGCCCGGGTGGTCCTCGATCACCGAGCGGTGCAGGATCTCCAGCGCGTCGTCGACGTGCACGAACTGCAGGCGGGCGTCGCGGCCGAGCACGGTCGGCACCACCGGCTGCGCGAAGTATCGCGTCAGGGTGGTGTCGGCGGTCGAGCTCAGGAACGGCGCGAAGCGCAACACCGTGGCGACCACGTCGGGCCGCCGGCGGCGGAAACCGCGCACGTAACCCTCGATGTCGAGGATGTCGCGCGCGTAGGACCCGCGCGGCACCGCCCGGGGCTCGGTGTCCTCGGTGAAGACGGCCGGGTCACGGAACGACGCGCCGTAGGCCGCGGTCGACGACCGCACCACGAGCTTGCGCAGCGGGGAGGCACCCTGGGCGGCGGCGAGCAGCTGCATCGTGCCGATGACGTTCTGCTCTTTCATCGCCGAGCGGCCGCCGTGCTGCGGATCGGGCGCGCTGGTGACCGCCAGGTGCACGACCGCTTCGGCGCCGAGGTCGGCGATGACGCCGGAGGCTGCCCGGGCGTCGGCCCGGATCAGCTCGACGTCCGGAAGCAGCTCACGCAGAGCTGACGGCGGGTCGACGGTGTCGAGACCGATCACGCGGCCGACGCGCGGATCGGAGGCGAGACGCGCGGCCACCCGGGCGCCGAGAAATCGGCTGACTCCGGTGACCACGACGACGTTCGGCGGTGAGGTCACCACGGACGCACCTTCCGATGCGGCAAAGGGCGGCAAGCGCCGGAACGGCCGGGGCCGGCGGTCACCGCGCGGCCCGGCCGGCCGTCACTTGCCGAGACGGCGACGCTGGACGCGGGTCTTGCGCAGCAGCTTGCGGTGCTTCTTCTTCGCCATACGCTTGCGGCGCTTCTTGACCACGGAGCCCATACGAACAGCCTCTCGAAACCTGGTGGCTCGGATCGGGCGCGCTCGAGCGCGTCCCGGTTCCGATCTGGACGGCATCCCGGGGCGCGGGCTTGCCGAGAGGCGGCACGCGCGAAACCAGGAACCAACCGCACCAGCGTACCGGCCGGTCAGGGCCGCGCCAAAACGGCCCTGCCAGACCTCAGGCCGTCTGCGAGAACGCGTCGCGCAGATACTCGTGCACCGCGTGCTCCGGCACCCGGAACGAACGGCCGACCCGGACCGCGGTCAGGTCGCCGCCGTGCACCAACCGATAGACGGTCATCTTCGAAACCCGCATCAGGGAGGCCACCTCGGCCACGGTCAGGAACCGCACCTCGGAGAGTCGCTCCTCGGTCTGGGCTGGACCCGTCATCTCGTTGCACCGATCCTTTCGGGCACGGCCGCCGCGACCGGACAAGCCTTGCGACGCGGCGGAAAACGTGCGTGTCCTCAGAACGGTATCGATACGTCTGTGACCAACGCGATGCGTTCCGTGAAATCGCCTGAAAAAGTCAAGCGCAACACGCCGGTATTGCCGCATTTTGCCCTGAATGTGACGTGTCAGCTCTGCCACGCGGGGCGCAGGACGCCGGCCGGGCTCTCCGCGAGACGGCGCATCAGGTAGCCGTACCACTGGGCGCCGTACGGCAGGTAGACCCGCACGACACCGCCGCCGGCCGCGAGCCGGGCCTGCTCCTCGGGGCGTACGCCGTACAGGAGCTGGAATTCGAACTCGTCGCTGGAGCGGTCGAACCAGCGCGCTCGGTCCTCGGCGATCGCGATCAGCCGTGGATCATGCGTGGCGACCATCGGGTAACCCTCGCCGGACATCAGGATGTTCAGACAGCGGACGAACGCCTTGTCGACGTCGAGCGCGGACTGGAACGCCACCGACTCGGGCTCCGCATAAGCCCCCTTGCACAGGCGCACCCGCGAACCGGCGGTGGCCAGCTCGCGGCAGTCGCTCTCGGTGCGGCGCAGATGGGCCTGCAGGGCAACACCCGTGGCGGGGAAGTCCTTGCGCAGCTCGGCCAGGATCTCCAGGGCCGAGTCGGTGGTGGTGTGGTCCTCGGCGTCCAGGGTCACCGCCGCGCCGGCCTGCGCGGCGGCCGCGCAGATCGTCCGCGCGTACTCGGCGGTCAGTTTCTCGTCGATCTGCTGGCCCAGGGCGGACAGCTTGAGACTCACCTCGGCGGCCGGCGCCAGCCCGACGCCGGCCAGCCGGGACAGCAGCCGGACGTACTCGTCGCGGGTGTCGACCGCCCGCTCGGCGGTCACCGGTTCCTCGCTCAGATGCTCCACGGTGACGGTCAGACCGTCGTCGGCCAGCCGCCGGGCCACCCGCAACGCGTCCTCGGTCTCGGGGCCGGCGACGAAACGCCCGACGAAACCCGAGATGGGGGCGGACGTCATGAGTCGTCCGAGACGAGTGGAGCTCGCGGCGGCCAGAAAGACGGATCGGAGCATAGGGCGAGCGTATCGTCCGAAGCATCGTCACTCGCGGCAACCATGTCCGTCCGGGCCGCGTCCGGCTACCGTTATCGGGTGAACTTCGATGCGTACGCCCGGACGGCGGTTGACCTCGTCAACGCGCCCATGGGTGACCTCGCTGAGCTGCGTGCCCTGTTCGCCGGCGACCAGGGCTGGATGGGCGGCGAGGTGGCCGACAAAGATGTCGCCGTGTTCCGTCGTGCGCAGCGCCGCCTGCGCGACGTCTTCGAGTACGGCACCACCGGCCGCGACGGTGAGGCGGTCAACGAGCTGAACGCTCTCCTCGAGACGTTTCCGGTGCAGCCGCGCATCTCCGGGCACGACGCGGCGGACTGGCACATGCACGTGACCAGCCGCGGCGCGTCGGTGAGCGCGGAATACCTGGCCGGCGCCGTCTGGGGCCTGTCGGTGTGGCTCTGCGAGTACGGCAGCGCCCGGTTCGGCATCTGTGCCGACGAGCGCTGCGGAAACGTCTACCTCGACACGTCGTCGAACAACTGCCGGCGCTTCTGCTCGGAGCGCTGCGCGACCCGCTCGCACGTGGCCGCGCACCGCGCCCGCAAGCGCGCCGCGACTCTTACGCCCGCGTAATCGCCTTCTGCTCGGCCGGTTCGAGGTGCTTCCTCGCGAACTCGAGGGACTCGCGCAGGTCGGCCTCACGCGCGGCCCGGCTGGACGCCCGCCGCGTGTTGATCTCCAGCGCCACCGAACCGGTGAAACCCCGCGCCGACAGCGAGTGCAGCAGCTCGGCGCAGGGCTGATTGCCCCGGCCGGGCACCAGGTGCTCGTCGCGGCCGGCCCCGGTGCCGTCGCCCAGATGCACGTGCTTGAGCCCGGAACCCATCTTGTCCGCCATGTTCAGCGAGTTGACCCGGGCGGCGGCGCAGTGCGAGAGGTCAAGCGTGTACGCGTCGAAGCCGGTCTCGGTCGGGTCCCAGCCCGGCGTGTACGGCACGAACCAGCGGCCCGCCATCTTGACCGGAAACATGTTCTCGATCGCGAAGGACAGGCCCGGATGGCGTGCCTGCACCTTCTCCAGCCCGGGTGCGAAGTTTTTCGCGTAGTCGCGCTGCCAGGTGAACGGCGGGTGCACGACCACGGTCGGCGCGCCCAGCGTCTCGGCCAGCTCGGCGGCACGGTTCAGCCGCTCCCACGGGTCGGGGCTCCAGACCCGCTGGGTCACCAGCAGGCAGGGCGCGTGCACCGAGAGGACCGGCACGCCGTAGTGATCGGATAGACCTTTCAAGGCGCCGGCGTCCTGGCTGACGGCGTCGGTCCACACCATGACCTCGACGCCGTCGTATCCGACGGTGGCGGCCATCTCAAATGCGGCGGCGGTCGGCTCGGGGAAGACCGACGAGCTGGACAGGAGCACGGGGACGCGGGAACTCACAGTCATAAGGGTAGACCCGTTCGTCTCGCGCGCAGGCTCGTCGAGCGGGTATATGCGGTCATACCGGGCGTCGTCGCGGTGATAGTCACCTGCGCGCGTACCCTTTGCCGCATGAGTCGCCGTGACCCGATCCGCATCGTCATGGACCCGTCGGCCGTTGATCGGCCCGCGGAGACCGGGCTGGATTTTCCTCGTGAGTGGATCGAATTTCTCGACCCCGCCGACGAGCAGCACCTGATCCGGGCCGACCTGACCTGGCTGCTGTCCCGGTGGACATGCGTCTTCGGGTCCGCCTGCCACGGCATCGTGGCCGGTCGGGCGGCGGACGGCTGTTGCACCCACGGGGCGTTCTTCACCGACGCCGACGACGAGAAACGGGTCCGGGCCGCCGCCGCGAAGCTGACGCCCGAGACGTGGCAGCACTACCGGCGCGGGTTCAAGAACTACACGGAGATGGACACGGTCGACGGGTCGAACCCGGCGCGGCGCACCGCGATCCGCACCGAGGACGGGCCGTGCGTGTTCCTCAACGACGCGGACTTCGCGGGCGGCGGCGGGTGCGCCCTGCACGCCCAGGCGCTGCGTGACGGCGTACACCCGCTGCAGTACAAGCCGGACGTCTGCTGGCAGCTGCCGGTGCGCCGGGAGCAGGACTGGGTCAAGCGCCCGGACGGCACCAAGGTGTTGCAGTCGACGCTGACCGAGTTCGACCGGCGCGGCTGGGGTCCCGGCGGGCACGACCTGGACTGGTGGTGCACGTCCTCACCCGAGGCGCACGTCGGGACCGAGCCGATGTACATGTCGTACGCGCCCGAGCTGACCGCGCTCATCGGCGGCTCAGCCTACGAGAAGCTGGCCGAGCTGTGCGCGGCACGAATCGCCGCCGGCCTGGTGGCGGTGCACCCGGCCACCGTGGCGGCTCAGCAGGCTCAGGGCTCGAACTTGTAGCCCAGACCCCGGACCGTGACGATGTAACGCGGCGCGGACGGCTCCGGCTCCACCTTGGAGCGCAGCCGCTTGACGTGCACGTCCAGGGTCTTGGTGTCACCGACGTAATCGGCACCCCAGACCCGGTCGATGAGCTGGCCGCGGGTCAGCACCCGGCCGGCGTTACGTAGTAGCAGCTCGAGGAGCTCGAACTCCTTGAGCGGCAGCTGCACGCCGGCGCCGTCGACGGTGACGACGTGGCGCTCGACGTCCATCCGGACCGGGCCGGCGGCGAGCGTGGGCGTGGAGACCTCGGCCGCCTCGGTGCCCTGACGGCGCAGCACCGCGCGGATCCGGGCGACCAGCTCACGCGGCGAATACGGCTTCGTCACGTAGTCGTCGGCGCCGATCTCCAGCCCGACCACCTTGTCGATCTCGCTGTCCCGGGCGGTCACCATGATGATCGGGACGGCGGAACGCTGCCGCAGCTGACGGCACACCTCGGTGCCGGACATCTCCGGAAGCATGAGGTCGAGCAGCACGATGTCGGCACCGGTCCGGTCGAACTGGGTTAGCGCCGAGGTTCCGGTCGGCGCGACCGACACCTCGAAGCCCTCCTTGCGCAGCATGTACGACAGGGCGTCGGAGAACGACTCCTCATCCTCGACCACGAGCACGCGTGCCAATGTGGTTCCTTCCATTTCCCGGGGGTCCGAACTATCGCCCGGCCGCACCGGACTCGATCTCAATTGCTGTTGGTAACGGCAAAGGGGCTTCAGGGGGACGCGACGGTAGGCGCAGAGTGAACGTCGAGCCGTCTCCCAGGACGCTGGTGACGTCCACCCGGCCGCCGTGGTTGGTGGCGATGTGCTTGACGATGGCCAGGCCGAGGCCGGTTCCGCCGGTGGACCGTGACCTGGCCTGATCGGCGCGGTAGAAGCGCTCGAAGATCCGGTCGACGTCGTGCGGCGCGATGCCGATGCCCTGGTCGGCCACGTCGATCTCGATCCAGTCGGTGTCCTCACGCAAGGTGAGCTCGACCTTGGTGTCCTCACCCGAGTACGCGATCGCGTTCTCCACCAGGTTGGTCACCGCGGTCGCGATCTGGGTGTCGCTGCCGTAGACCATGGCACCCTTCGGACCCCCGTACAGGACCTCGATGCTCTTCGCCGAGGCGGTGGTCCTGGTGCGGTCGATGACCTCGGCGATCACCCAGTCCACCGACACCGGCTCGGGCGTGGGCAGCGGCTCGGCGCCCTGCAGCCGGGTCAGTTCCAGCAGCTCGTTGACCAGCCGGCCCATCCGGGCGGACTCGTGGTGGATCCGCTCGGCGAACCGGCGGGCCGCGATCAGATCCTCGGACATGTCCAGCTCGGCGCCGGCGCTGGTGGCGGGCGCCTCGGTCGCGTCCAGCAGCGCCTCGGCCAGCAGTTGCAGCGCGCCGATCGGCGTCTTGAGCTCGTGGCTGACGTTGGCCACGAAGTCGCGGCGGACCCGGGCCAGACGGTGCGACTCGGTGACGTCGGCGGCCTCGACGGCGACATGCGTCGAGTTCAGCGCGACGGCGCGAAGGTGCAGGCCGAGCGGTGCGTGCGCTTCCCCGGCACGGCCTCGCGGAAGATCAAGTTCCACTTCCCGGCGTACGCCCGTACGGCGCACCTGCCCGGCTAACGTCCGCAGGATGGGGTGCGCCGCGATCGTGCCGGGAGCACCGCCGGAACGCAGCAGACCCATGGCCCGGGCGGCCGGGTTGACCAGCACCGGCTCGTCTTCCGCATCGAGCACCACGACACCGACACGCAGCGAGTCGAGACTCTTGCGACCGAGCCCCTTCATGCCGTGCTTGCCGTGCGGCTCGTCCTCGGTGTCGATGGCGCGTCCCCTCTTGTCGGAGCCGGCGCCCGACGCCTGCTCAGGCGATCGGCGAGCGCGTGTGAGCAACACCCCCGCGACCGCGCCGACGACCAGCGCGACGAGGGCGAGGATGATGCCGGACGCCAGGTTCACGCAGCGATCGTAGGGTCATTGTTTACCTAGGTCCTATGGCCAGACGGACATAACGGGCGCGCTTCGAATAATGTTCACCACTACGCCCGGCGGCGTTCATCGCCGTTCATGCCGAGGCCGCTGGGTTCACCTAGCGTGTACGTCACACACCGCCTCCAACCCCCAGGACAGAGATGATGCGCGAAGAGTTCCAGGCCGACCTCAACGAGGTCAGCCGCCTCACGGTGACCATGGCGGAGGCGGTCCGGGCAGCGATGCGCAATGCCACGACCGCGCTGCTCACCGCCGACCTCGATGCCGCTCGGGAGGTCATCGAGCGCGATGTCGAGGTCGACGCGATCAACAGCCAGCTGGAAGCCAAGGTCGCGGACACGCTGGCCCGGCAGGCTCCGGTGGCCACCGATCTGCGGCGGGTGATCACCGCGCTGCACATCGCGGCCGACCTGGAGCGGATGGGCGACCTCGCCGAGCACGTCGCCAAGACGGCGCAGCGGCGGCACCCGTCGCCGGCCGTGCCGGCCGAGCTGCGCCCGGTCTTCCAGCAGATGTCCGTGGTCGCCGACCGGATGGCCGAGAAGATCACGAAGCTGCTCGGGGACCCGGACGCCAAGCTGGCGGCCGAGCTCGAGACCGACGACGACGCGATGGACGACCTCGAGCGCGAGTTGTTCAAGGTGCTGCTGGACGCCACCTGGCCGTACGGCGCCGAGACCGCGATCGACGGCGCGCTGCTGGGCCGGTTCTACGAGCGGTACGCCGACCACGCCGTGAACATCGGCGAGCAGCTGGTCTACCTGATCACCGGCGAGCCGGTAGCCGATCAGGACTGAGCAGGCTTCGGAGAGGGCCGGGACTCCACGGGGGCGTCCCGGCCCTCTCCGCTGATCAGCGACCCTGGTTGGCGACCGCGGCGGCGGCCTCCTTGGCCGCCTCCGGGTCGAGGTACGCGCCGCCCGGCGTGATCGGGCGCAGGTCCTCGTCGAGGTCGTAGCGCAGCGGGATGCCGGTCGGGATGTTCAGCTTCGCGATCGCCTCGTCGGAGATCCCGTCGAGGTGCTTGACGATCGCGCGCAGCGAGTTGCCGTGCGCCGCGACCAGCACCGTCTTGCCCGCCCACAGGTCCGGGACGATCTCGTCGTACCAGTACGGCAGTGCCCGGTTCAGCACGTCCTTGAGGCACTCCGCGCTGGGCTTGAGCTCGGGCGGGAGCGCCGCGTACCGCGGGTCGTCGAACTGGGCGAACTCCGAGCCCTTCTCGATCGGCGGCGGGGGCACGTCGTAGGACCGCCGCCAGAGCATGAACTGCTCCTCGCCGTACTCCTCGAGGGTCTGCTTCTTGTCCTTGCCCTGCAGCGCGCCGTAGTGCCGCTCGTTGAGCCGCCACGACCGCTTCACTGGGATCCAGTGCCGATCCACGATGTGCAGCGTGATCTCGGCGGTCCGGATCGCGCGGCGCAGGACGCTGGTGTGCACGACATCCGGCAGGACACCGTGCTCCTTCAGCAGCTCGGCGCCGCGCCGGGCCTCGTCCTCGCCCTTGGCGTCCAGGTCCACGTCGACCCAGCCGGTGAAGAGGTTCTTGGCGTTCCACTCGCTGTTGCCGTGTCGCAGCAGCACCAGAGTCCCTGTCATGCGGTCCATAGTGCCGCAGCCGCTTGTGAGCGCCGGTAAGCACCCTCACGTGGTGACCGCCACGTGGAATATCGCTTGCGCCAGCACCTAGTTTGTAAGGGGATAAATCGAGATCACTAATTACTGGGGGCGGCGTGGGCGGATGGTTCAGACAGACCGCGGGAGGCTTCCCCCGGCAGTTCTGGTTCCTCTGGACCGGAACACTGATCAATCGGCTCGGCGCCTTCGTCGTCATCTTCCTGGCCATCTACCTGACCGGCCAGCGGCACTTCTCACAGAGCCAGGCCGGCCTGGTGATCGGCCTGTACGGGGTGGGCGGCGCGATCGGCACCACGGTCGGCGGCGTCCTGGCCGACCGGTGGGGACGGCGGCCCACCATGCTGCTCGCCCAGTTCAGCGCCGCGGCTCTGATGCTCACGCTGGGCTTCGCACACGCGTACTGGCAAATTCTCTTGGCGACCCTGCTGCTCGGCTTCTGCAGCGAGGCCGTGCGCCCGGCGTTCCAGGCCATGATGATCGACGTCGTCGGCGACCGGGACCGGGTCCGGGCGTTCTCCCTGAACTACTGGGCGGTCAATCTCGGGTTCGCGTTCTCGTCGGTGGCGGCCGGGTTCGCGGCTCGGGCGAACTATCTGCTGCTGTTCGTGATCGACGCGGGCACCACGCTGATCACCGCGGTGATCAGTCTGATCTTCCTGGCCGAGACGCGGCCCCCTCGTTCGGCCGCGTCTGGCGACCGGGTGCGGACCGGCGGCCTGGGCACTGCTTTGCGGGACCGCGTCTTCGTCACCTACCTGCTGATCAGCCTCGGCGGCATCGTCGTGATGATGCAGCACATGTCGACGCTGCCGATCGCGATGACCGCGGACGGCCTCTCCGCGGCGACCTACGGCTGGGTGATCGCGGTCAACGGCATCCTGATCGTGCTCGGCCAGCTCTTCATCCCACGGCTGATCGAGGGCCGGGACAGCGCGCGCGTGCTCACCATCGCGGCGCTGATCGTCGGCGTGGGCTTCGGACTGGTCGCGTTCGCCCACGCGGCCTGGTTCTTCGCGCTCACCGTGGTGATCTGGACGTTCGGCGAGATGCTGCAGTCGCCGTCCAACGCGGTCACGGTCGCATCGCTCTCGCCGGCTCTGCTGCGCGGCCGCTACCAAGGTCTGCAATCGCTGTCCTGGTCGGCCGGGACGGCGTTGGCCCCGGTCGCCGGCGGCTTCACCCAGCAGCACTTAGGCAACACGGCGCTGTGGTTCGGCTGCTTCCTGCTCTGCGTGCTCGTCTCGCTCGGCCACCTGCTGACCGGGCCGAGCCGGCGCCGCCGCATGGGCACCTTGGTCTCCCGCCCGGCGCTCGACGCGGCCCAGCCGCTCGCTAGTAACCTTCCCGACGGAATCGTTAAGACAGTTTCCTAACGGAGGTTGGTCCGTGCGGAGTTTTCTCCGGGACACGGCAGGCGGCATGCCCGCGACGTACTGGTACCTCTGGACCGGCATCCTGATCAACCGGGTCGGCGGGTTCGCGGTCCTCTTCCTCTCGCTGTACCTGACCGCGCAACGGGGCGCGAGCACCGCGATGGCCGGGCTCATCGTCGGCACGTACGGGATCGGCGGCATCCTCGGCACACTGCTCGGCGGCGTGCTCAGCGACCGCTGGGGCCGGCGGAACACGTTGCTGGGCGCGCATTTCCTCTGCTCGGTCGTGCTGGCCGGCTTGGCGCTGAGCAGCAACCTGGTGGTGATCGCCGGCTTGTGCCTGCTGCTCGGCCTGCTCCAGTCGGCCCCGAGCCCCGCATTCGTCGCCGCGATCATCGACGTGGTGCCGGCCGAGCGCCGCTCGCGCGCGTTCAACCTGCAGTTCTGGGCGTTCAACTTGGGGACCGCGTCGGCGTCCCTGCTGGCCGGACTGCTGGCGCAGTGGAGCTACGTGGGCTTGTTCCTGATCGACGCGACCTCAACGCTGATCGCCGGCGCGCTGATCGCGTGGAAGGTCCCCGAGACCCTGACCCGCACCAGTTCGGCCCAGGTCCCCACCGCGTCGGCCGGGCGCTGGACGAGACGCTTTGGGTGGTCGGCCGGGCGATCTGGGCGGTTTGGGTGGCCCGCGGGCCGGCCCGGGCGGTTTGGGTGGCCCGCGGGCCGGCCCGGGCGGTTTGAGTGGTCGGCGGGGCGGCCTGCTCGTCCTGCCCGTTCGGCGGGCCTGGCCACCGCGCTGACCGACCGGATCTTCCTGGCCTTCGTCGGGCTCACGCTGCTGCAGGCGCTGATCTTCAGCCAGAACAACACCATCGTCCCGCTGGCCATGCGCGACGACGGTCTCAGCCCTTCCGCGTACGGCGTGGTGGCGGCCCTGGGCGGCGCATTGATCGTGGTCGGGCAGCTGTTCGTGCCCCGGCTCATCGACGGCCACCGCAAGGACCGGGTGCTCGCCGTCGCGCTGCTCGCGAACGGTATCGGCTTCGCGCTGCTCGCACTTGCGGACTCCCTGGTCGCCTACGTGATCGCCGCCGTGGTCTGGACGGTCGGCAACATGCTGGCCGCCCCGCCAAACGCCGAGATCAATTCCGAGCTGGCACCACCTTTGCTGCGCGGCCGCTACCAGGCCGTCTTTTTCCTGACATTTCCGGCGGCCTCCTTCTTGGCACCCTCGTTGGGCGGCCTCGGCCTGCAGTACCTGGGCAACGCACACTGGCTGCTGATCGGCCTCTTGGGCGCAGCCGCGGCCCTCCTGCACTTGGCCGCCGGCCCACCCCGCGAACGCCGAGTCGCCACCATCCGCGACCAGACCGCCCTCACCACCGCCGACGCCCACCCCAGCTAACTCCGCCCCCCGCCACCGCCGAGCCCTCGCCCACCCCGAAGAGCCCGCGCCGCCCCGAGCCCTCGCCCGCCCCCAAAGAACTCACGCCACCCCGAGCCCCTCGGCCGCCCCCGCCACCCCCGAGCCCCTCGACCGCCCCCAAGCGCCCGCGCCGCCCCCGAGCCCCATCGCTCTCACTATTCGGTCTCAGATGTCTGCATGCTGTAACTGTTCAGCTGGTTCCGTCGGCCGGGAGTCCCGTGCGAGGCGACGCCGCCAGGCCCGGGCAGGTCCCAACTCCCCACAGTGGGCGCCCCCCACCCCGGTGTGGGCAGTCGCGACGCCGGGGAGGCGGTGGCTCCCCACACCGCGGCCACCCTCACCCACGTGTGGGGAGTCGCGACGGCAGGGAGGCTCCGGCTCCCCACACCGCGGCCACCCTCACCCACGTGTGGGGAGTCGCGACGGCAGGGAGGCTCCGGCTCCCCACACCGTGGCGACCCACAACGGGTGTGGGGACCCGTCACGGCCGGAACGTCCCAGCTCCCCACAGCGACGGCCCTCAGGTCCGCCGCGGAAGGCCACCGCATCGGAGGGTGAGCGGCGCGAGAACCAGCTGAACAGTTCCGCATGGTGGACGACCGTCCTCTCTGGACGGTCGTTTTGTCGGCCTAAGCGGCTTTTGTACGACGGGTTTAGCGCCCAATGTCGAGACCTTGGAGAGTTACGCCCATATACGAGCCATAAGTCTCCAAGGTCGCGAAAATCCGACTGCGGCCCCGGAATCGGATGCGTCGCAGCCGATGACCGACCGCATGCGACGAACGCCTTCAAGAACAACGCCACGGCCGCGCTCTTCCGGCACCACCGCCTAACCCGCCGACACGGCCGCGCCGACTCAAGGGCTTCGCGCGCTTTGCGGGTTCACCGAATCACCGGGTTGCCGACTCACGGCTGCCAACTCACGGCTGCCAACTCACGGCTGCCAACTCACGGCTGCCAACTCACGGCTGCCAACTCACGGCTGCCAACTCACGGCTGCCAACTCACGGCTGCCGGCTCGCGCGGTTGCCGGCTCGCGAAATCGCAGCGTTGCGGGATCGCTGGGCGCGCGGTTGTGGGCTCGCGCGTCGCCGGATCACGGGTTGCGGGATCGCGCGGTTGGTGAGCTCGCGCGGCTATGGCGTTCTCGCAGTTGCCGGCTCGCGCCGTCGCGGGATCGCAACCGCGTTGCCGCGTTGCCGCGTTGCGGAATCGCGGGGTAGCCGGCGCGGGCGGTTGCGGGCTCGCGCGTCACCGGATCACGGGGATACGGGCTCGCGGGGGTTGGTGCGCCGGCGCATGGCGTTCGTGCGGCTGCGGGCGCGCGCGCCGCGGGACCCCGGGATCACGGCATCGCGGGGTCACGGCGTTGCGGGATCACGGCGTTGCGGGGTCACGGCGTTGCGGGACCGCGGCATCGGCATCGCGGGATCACGGCGTTGCGGGATCACGGCGTTGCGGGATCACGGCGTTGCGGGATCACGGCGTTGCGGGATCACGGCGTTGCGGGACCGCGGCATCGCGGGATCACGGCGTTGCGGGGTTGTGGGGTCGGCGGATCGCGGCGTTGCGGCATCGCGGGGGTTGCGGTTTTGGTCGCGAGGGCGAAGCCCCGGAAAAACCGCAACCAACCCGCCAAGGCCAACCACAACATCGTGGGGTTCCAGGGGGCTCGGCCCCCCGGGCAGAAATGAAGAGAGGGCCACGGTCCGCGCTTTCCGCGGACACGCGGCCCCTGCACTCTCGCGCCGGCGGCGGCGGACGACGCCCATCCCCATAGGCGTCGCCCGCACTAACCGCCGGTCTCGGGTCGCGCCGTCCCCCAACGGCATATGCCACCCGTCCCCAAACGCCGACCGCGGTGACCATCGCTGGCCAACCAGTTCCCCGAACTAACGGTTCGGCGTCCATTGATTACGCTAGTTGGGCCGGTCAACCCTCACAAGGCACTTGGCTGTCCGCCATCTGTCTGGACCGTCACAGTCACCGACATCTGGCCGATCGGCGGATGACGACTCCCTCATCCGGGCTCCCCCAGACGGACATTTTCATTGATGGGTAACAGGTATTGAGGAACGGCGGCGTTCAGGAGGCGGGTGGTGCCAGATGCTTGAAAGCTTGAAGATTGGCCAGCGATTCGCCGCGTTTGACCCGCCATTCCCACTCGCGCCGGATTGACGATCCGAATCCGATCTCCAGCATCGTGTCGAACGACTCGTCGGCGTACGTGAGAACCGCCCCCAGCAAACGGTCGAGCTCGTCCTCGTCGAGGCTTTTGATCGAGACGCGGCCGGTGAGGTAGACGTCGCCGACGGTGTCGATGGAGAACGAGACGCCGTACATGCGGGCGTTGTGCCGCAGCATCCACGCCCAGAGCTCTTCGTGCCGTTCGTCCGGGTGGCGCATCACGAACGCCTCGATGCGCAGCGCGTGCTCGCCGAGGATCAGGTTCACCGCGGTCTTGAGCTTGTGGGTGCCGGGCAGGGTCACCACGTACGCGTCCGGGCCGGTGCGTTCCCACTCCAGCTCGCGGTCGGTGAGGACCCGCTCGATCAACTCGGTCACCATGCGTAGCACTTCTCCAGGCGGGCCGCGATCATGGCGCGGCGCTCGGTCATCGCCTCACCGTAGACCTGGATCAAGCCGTCGGCCGTGCGGTCCCAGGAGAACTCGGTGGCGTGCGCCACGGCCCCCTTGGACAGCAGCCGGCGCAGCCGGGGTGCCTCGATCAGCTTGGCCAGCACGCGGGCCCACTCACGCGGATCGTGCCCGTCGACGAGCACGCCGCTGGTGCCGTCCTGGACCGCGGTGACCAGGCCGCCGACCGACGCCGCCACGACCGGGGTGCCGCACGCCTGGGCCTCGAGCGCGACCAGCCCGAACGATTCGTTGTACGACGGGACCGCGACCAGGTCGGCGGTGCGGTAGAGCGCGGCCAGGTTGTCGGCGCATTGCGGCGGCAGGAAGACCACCGAGTCGCTGACGCCGAGCGACGCCGCCAGTTCCATCAGCGCGGACGGCCGTTCCAGGCCGCTGCCGCTGGGCCCGCCGCAGATCACCAGCGTCGCGTCGCTGGACGTGGTCGCTTTCATCACGGCCAGCGCGGAGACCAGCACGTCCGGCGCCTTGAGCGGCTGGATGCGGCCGACGAACGCGATGATCGCGCCGGTGGGCGGCAGGCCGAGCCGGTCCCGGTCAGACGGGCCGGGACGGAACCGGTCGAGGTCGACACCGGGCTGGACCACTGTCGTACGGGTCGGGTCGGCGCCGTAGTGGTAGACGAGGTCCTGCGCCTCGAACCGGGTGTTCGCCACCAGCCGGTCGGATTCCGCGATCACCTGCTCCTCGCCGATCACGCGGGCCTTGGGCTCGGGCCGGTCCCCGTCGGCGATCAGCCGGTTCTTCACCTTCGCCAGAGTGTGCGCGGTGTGCACGTGCGCGACGCCCCACCGCTCGCGGGCGAGCCAGCCGACCTGTCCGGAAAGCCAGTAATGCGAGTGGATGAGGTCGTAGTAGCCCGGCGGGCGGGCGGCCTCGGCACGCAACACGCCGTTGGTGAAGGCGCACAGCTGAGCCGGAAGATCTTCCTTGCTCAGGCCCTCGAACGGCCCGGCGGTCACGTGACGCACCAGGACGCCCGGTTCCATTTCGACGACCTTGGGAAGGCCACTGCGCGTCGCCCGGGTGAAGATCTCCACCTCGACGCCGCGGCGGGCCAGCCGTTTCGATACCTCGACGATGTAGACGTTCATGCCGCCGGCGTCGCCGATGCCCGGTTGTTCCAAGGGGGAAGTGTGAACCGAAAGGGTGGCGATGCGCCGCGGGGTCGGCCAGTCAGCCACGACTAATCCTCTCGAAGTGGGGGAAAACACACATTAACTTGTTACGTCCTTGTCAATCTTCCCCTTGCGAAGCGTCTGAACCACCATGCCTCGTTCCCGTGGTGACACATGTCATCCGCAAAGATGGAGCGATGGTGAACTACGCAGTCGTGACCGGAGCATCGAGTGGAATCGGCGCGGCCACCGCCCGAATGCTCGCCTCCCAAGGCTTCCACGTGATCGCGGCGGCCCGCCGCACCGACCGTCTGTCGGAGCTCGTCAAGGAGATCGGATCGTCCGCGACGGCTGTCGAAACCGACGTGACCTCGGACGAGTCGGTGGCCCGGCTGGCCGAGGTGGTGGCGGGGCTGGACGGCCCGCTCACGCTGCTGGTCAACAACGCGGGCGGGGCGGCCGGTCTCGACGAGATCGAGGTCGGCTCGGTCGAGGACTGGCAATGGATGTTCGACGTGAACGTCCTCGGCACGCTCCGGACGACAAAGGCGCTGATGCCGGCGTTAATCGCGAGCGGCAACGGCACGATCGTGACGGTAGGGTCGACGGCGGCGTTCGTCCCGTACGAGGGCGGCGGGGGTTATGTGGCGGCCAAACACGCGCAGACCGCCCTGGTCGGGACACTTCGCCTGGAGATCGTCGGAAAGCCGGTCCGGGTGATCGAGATCGACCCGGGCATGGTCCGCACCGACGAGTTCTCGCTCAAGCGGTTCGGCGGCGACCAGGCCCGCGCGGACGCGGTCTACCAGGGCGTCAAGGAACCGCTGACGGCCGAGGACATCGCCGACCTCATCGTGTTCGCGGCGACCCGTCCACACCACGTCAACATCGACCGCCTGGTGGTCCGCCCGCTCGCCCAGGCGGCCCAGCACAAGGTTCACCGGGAGAGCTGAGTGAGAATTGTCGGCGCGATCACCCGGGGGACGACCAACCCCAATCGGTTGCGTCGCGTCGACAACTTCATCGCGTACCGCTGCGGGAATCTGCTGATGCGATCAGCGCAACCCATGGTCATCGACCTGGGTTACGGCGCGACGCCGGTCACGGCCGTGGAACTCCACAGCCGCCTGGCGGCGTCCGTCCGCCCGGACGTCACGGTGGTCGGTCTCGAGATTGATCCGGTACGCGTCCACGACGCCCAGCCGTACGCCGATCCGCCGCACCTGGAGTTCCGCCGGGGCGGATTCGAACTCGCCGGCCTGACGCCCGTGGTGGTTCGCGCGTTCAACGTGCTGCGGCAGTACCCCGAGGACGAGGTCGACGCGGCCTGGCGGCAGATGACCGCGACCGGCGCGCTGCTGGTCGAGGGCACCTGCGACGAGCTGGGCCGCATCGCGACCTGGGCGGTGGTCACCGACGGGGAACCGTCGACGCTGACGCTGTCGGCGCGACTGTCCGATCTGGACCATCCGGCGACGTTCGCCGAGCGGCTGCCGAAGGCGCTGATCCACCACAACGTGCCCGGCCATCCGGTGCACGATCTGCTGAGCGCGCTGGGCCGGGCGTGGGAGAGCGAGGCCACCCCGTTCGGTCCGCGGCAGCGGTGGATGGCCGCGGTGCGCCGGATGCGCGACGAGGGCTGGACGGTGCTGGACGGCCCGGCCCGCTGGCGCCGCGGCGAGATGACGGTCCCCTGGCCGTAAAGCTGGAGCCGTAAAGCTGGAGAGGTCAGGCGCCGGCGATGGAGCGCAGCGCCGTCAGCAACGACTCGCTGCTGAACGGCTTCTTCACCAGCAGCGCGTCCTCGTCGATCAGGCCCTCGGCGACCGCCATGTCCTTGGGCAGCCCGGAGATGTAGATGACGTGCATGTCCGGGCGCACCTCGGTGGCCGCGCGGGACAGCTCGCCGCCGGAGACGCCCGGCAGGCCGAGGTCGGTGACCAGGATGTCGATCTTGCCGGGGTGGTCGCGGAGCACCGTGATGGCCTCCTGGGAGTCGCCCGCGATCAGGGTGTCGAAGCCGCGACGCTGGAGCATCCGGTGGATGATGTCGCGCAGGTCCTCCTCGTCGTCGACGACCAGGACGGTGGGGCGCGCCTCGGAAGCGGACTCCTGCGACATGGGTCCTCCTGCGGTGAGCGTGGTGCCGATGGGCCACGACGTCCCGGCCCACTCGCGATTCACGCTATCGGCGCGAGGTTGCTCCGGGTGTGGTTCGGCGTACATCGCCCGGCGGGCATACCGGAGGCCGCCCGGGGAATTGCAAAAGCTGGTTGCACCTGGGTTGCAACGCCCTCGACACGGTGCCACCGCCCCGGAAGATCGAGGGGAAGGCTAAGGATCCCCCCGGCGAGAACCGATCTACCCGCTGTCAGAACCGCTGACGCCGTCACCGAGCAAGGAGAGCGATATGACCGCCCTGGTGTCGCCCGAGATCACCACCGCTTCCTCGCTCGACGAGCGCTGCGACCGCTGCAGCGCCGCCGCCAAGCTCGAGGTCACCCTGGCGAGCGGCGGCGAGCTGGCGTTCTGCGGCCACCACGCCAACAAGCTGCGCGAGGAGATCCTGGGCGTGGGCGCCCGCATCGTTCTCGAGGACGGGTTCGACTGGGCGGGCAAGTGACCGCTTGACCCGCATTCGTCGCGTTATGCTCGGCTTCTCCGCCAGTGAGGGGCTTATGTGCGAATCGTGGGGCGGTTCCCCGAGCCCGAGCCGGGCCACGAGCGTCTGCGCGCGGAGAATGCCCGGCTCGAGGCCGCTCTCACGTTCAAGAACGATCTCACCTCGATGCTCACGCACGACGTGGCGCAGCCGATCAGCTCGATCGCCAGTCTCGCGGAGCTGCTGACCGGCGACTGGAATGAGCTGCCGGACGACGTACGGCTGGAATTGGCTCAGAAGATCGACCGGAACACGCAGCGTCTGATCAAGATGATGAACGACCTGCAGATGCTGTTCCGCCTGGATCCGCGCGCGGTCGCGGCACGCCGGGCCCCGGTGCCGCTGCTGGAGGCGGTCCGGACGGTGGCGTCCGGCGACGTGGTCATCGAGATCGACGAGGACCTGTCCGCGCTGGCCGACCGCGCCCACCTGCTGGCGGTGCTGCAGAACCTGCTGGCCAACGCCGAGACCTACGGCAAACCCCCCATTGCCGTACGCGCGTTGCGGCGCGACGACATGGTTGAGCTGACCGTCAGTGACCGCGGCCCGGGCCTCCCGGAGGATCTCCTACCGAGCCCGTTCGACCGGCTCAAGCGCGGCGCCGGCCTGGGTCTGTTCATCGTCCGGCACCTGGTCGAGGCGAACGGGGGCTCGGTGCGTTACGAGCATGCCGAGCCCCACGGCGCGAAGCTGATCGTCTGCTGGGCGGCCGCGCACGTGTGACTAGCGGCCGGAGCTGCCGCGGTCCTCCTCGTTGATCATGCCGTCGCCCCAGGCGTCCCGCGCGTCGCTCCGGCCGCCCATCCGCGCCTTTCCGGCACCACCGCGGACCGGGCCGGCCTTCGCGATCCGGCGGCCGGGGGCCAGGACGTTGTCCAGGTCGTGCGCGCTCCGGATGCCGGGCGCGGTGGTGATGTCCACGTTCGTGCCCATCTGCTGGGCCGTCATGTCGTGGTGCGGCAGGTTGGCCGGGCTGGCGTTGCTGCGCTCGGCCGCGCTGGTTCCCCAGCCCGCGCCCGGGTGGGCCGGCTTGTTGCGGATCCGGGCCGCCACCGACGCCGGCGAGGGCAGCTGCTTGGTGCTGGCGCCACCCAGCGCGCCGCGTTCGACGAGACCCTTGAACGTGGTCAGATCGGCCTTGAGCCGCTTGGTCAGCGATGCCTGACCGTGCCGGTCGCTGGGCATGAGAAACGCGATGTCCGCCTCGAGCTGGGCCACCACCTGCGTCTTGGTCTCGCCCAGCGGACGCACCGTGATCGTCTCGGCCAGCAGCGGGCCGTCCACGGTCGACCAGGAGACCCGTTCGTCGAGCGAACGTTCGTTTATTTTCGCGTCGAACTCGCGGCGCTTCCCGTCCAGGTTCATGATCCAATGTGTCTGGTCCTGGCCGATCGCCGTGACCTCTTCGACGCCGCTCATGAAGCTCGGGTAGTTCTCGAACGCGGCGAGTTGTTCGTACACCGTGTGCAGCGGCGCACTCACCTCGATGGCCTGCTGAACCATGCTCATCGCATCTCTCCCTGCCGTCGTGAGGCTTGGCAAGACCGAGAGTACGGAGATGATTACTCTTCGCGTTTGGTTTCCGTCAGACGCGGAGCAGGTACTGCCAGCGGCCCACTTCGGCCGCGTACCGGGCGTCACTCGCGGGCACGAGAGCCACGTGTGCTTCACGCAGCGTCGCGACGACCCGCGCGGACGGACAGCGCCACGCCTCGCTGATCTCCACGAGCGCACCGGTCTCGCGGCAGGCCGTGGCGAGCGCGCCGATCAGCTCGGCGGTCAGCACGGTGTCGTCCAGGCCGACCTGAGCGAGCAGGCCGAACGGACGGGCGAGCTGGGCCGGGGCGTACCGGGAAGCTCGCTCGATGCCGTTGATCGTGGCGGTGACCAGGTTCTCGGCGACGGCGGCCGGGGTCAGCTCGCCGGTCGCAAGCATCGCGCGTACCTCGCGCACGTTCAGGATCTCGAGGCCGAGCGGCAGGTGGGAGACGGCGACCGAGACGGCCTCCAGGCTGCTCAGATCGGCCGGCCAGTCGAGCCAGCCGTCCGGCCGGACGACCTCGACCTCGGCGGCGACCCGCAGGGTCATCTCGGTACGCCGCTGGGCCCGGCGGACGGCGTCGGCGAGCGCGGGCAGCCACGCGGTGTCCGGACCGACCTGGTCGGCGAAGGTGAGCGAGCGGAGCCCGGCCTGGTCGGCGGCCGCGACGATCACGCCGACGCTGTCCCGCCCCGCGGCGAAGCCGGTGTGCACGTGCGCGTCCACGCTCAGGTCCAGCGCGGTGAACGTGTCCTGCTCAGCGCCCACGAGTACTCCCCGGCTCAGGGACGGGAACTTCCCGTCTGGCAAGAGAGTGCGGTCGCCGCGTTATCGGCGCTGGTCCGCCACGGGTGCAGTCCGGTTAGAGACGGAAGGCGCCGACGAGGTGCCGCAGCTCGTCGGCGGTGCGGGCGACATCGCTCGACGCCGTACGGGTCTGCTCGACGCCCTGCACCGAGGTGGCGCTGGCCGAGGCGACATCGGCGATGTTGTTCGCGATCCGGGCCGAGCCGTTGGCGACCTCGGCGATGCTGCGGCTCATCTCGCCGGTGGTGGCGGTCTGTTCCTCGACGGCCGAGGCGATCGTCGTCTGGAAGTCGTTGATCTGCGCGATCACCTCGGAGATCCGCGAGATCACCTCGACCGCCCCGCCGGTGTCCTGCTGGATCGCGGTGACCCGGGTGCCGATGTCCTCGGTCGCCTTCGCGGTCTCCTGCGCGAGATCCTTGACCTCGCTGGCGACCACCGCGAACCCCTTGCCCGCCTCGCCGGCCCGCGCGGCCTCGATGGTCGCGTTCAGCGCGAGCAGGTTCGTCTGCTCGGCGATCGAGGTGATCAGCTTGATCACGTTGCCGATCTCGCTCGACGAGTCGCCGAGCTGGCGGATCGTGTCGGTGGCCCGGGCCGCCTCGGCCACCGCGACCCCGGCGATCTTCGCGGCCTCACTGGTGTTCTGCGAGATCTCCCGGATCGACAGCCCCATCTGTTCCGAACCGGCCGCCACCGAGTGCACGTTGCGGGCGATCTCCTCGGCCTCGGCCGACGCCGACGAGGTCTGCCGGTCGGTGTTCGCGGCCGCCTCGGCGATCTGGCCGGCCACCGCGGACAGCTCGCCGGCCGCGGCGGCGAGCGCGTCCGCGTTGCGGCCGATGGTGTCCAGCGATCCGCGGATCGCGTCGAGCGCGTGGTCCAGGCCGGACGCCATGCGACCGAGCTCGTCGCGGCTGGTGATGCCGCTGCGGCCGGTGAGGTCGCCCTGGGCGAGCCGTTCGATCACGGTGCCCAGCGTGCGCACCGGCCGCAGGATCGAGCGGGCCAGCGGGACGGCCAGCAGGATCAGCAGGGCGAGACCGGCCAGCGCGATGCCGGCCGAGAGCAGCCTCGTCGACCGGATCGTCGCGGCCATGTCGCGCTCCTCCTGGGCGACGGCGGCGCTCACCTGGTCCACGAGTCCGCCGAGCTCGTCGTCGGTGACGTGGTTGCGCTCGTTGATCTCGCCGAGCCGTCCGGACACCGAGCGCACGTCGGCCTTCGCGGCGGCGGCGAAGTCTTTGATGAAGGCGCTGAAGTCGACGAAGTCCGGGCGGTACTTCGCGAACGCCGACGCGAAGTTCTCCGGCATGTTAGCGGCGACGACCGCGTCCGCCGCCTCGGTGGACGACTGCACGTCGTCCTCGACGTCCTGGGTGACGTCCTGGCCGAGGGCCGCCCGGAAGGCGTCCACCTTGAGTTCGCTCTGCCGGGTGTCCAGGTGGTTGAGCGCGGCGAGACCGCTCTGCAGCCGGGACACCAAGGAGCCTTGATCGGCCAGCCGGTCCTGGCCGATGAGCGCGATGACCGCCATGGCGGCGAGTGCCACCGCGCCGGTGACCACGATCAGGGTCAGCCGCTTCGCTATGCCGAGTTGCGCCAATCGCGACATCGATCCTCCGCTACGTCATCTGCGGACTGCCGGGGGACGGCACTAGGGTTGTGGAGATGCCTTTGAGCCCATCATTGGTCCGGTTCGACGGCATGGGTGCCGTTTACGCGATTTCCGTCGGCAACTGTTCCGCCCCTGCGCGGGAACTCGGCGGCAGCCGGCGCTCGGGAGCCTTCTTCGAGGGCGCACGCATCCGCGTGCCCGGAGGGGGAACCGTGAAAGCCCGTTATCTCGCCGCGCTCGCCGCCGCGGCCGTTCTCGGCGGCAGCCTCGTCGCGACCACACCCGCCGCGGCCGCCGCCAAGTACGCCGGAACCGGCATCGCGCAGACCGGTGGGACGCCGTTGAACATGCGGCGTACGCCGTCGTCGGCCGGCGAGCGGCTGGGTGAGGTGACCAACGGCGGGACCGTCTGGATCATGTGCCAGATCAAGGGCGACCGGATCACCGGCGCGGTACGGACCACCGACGTCTGGTTGCGCCTCGCGAACAACACGTACGTCTCGGACGGTTACGTCCGCCGTGCCAGTTTCCCGATCCCGGCGTGCGCGAGCGCGCCCGTGGTGATGCCGCCGGTGTCCGGCGCGTGGCAACTGCCGGTCGCGGCCGGGCTGGTCAGCGGCTTCCACACGGCACAGCGGCCGACGCACGCCGGCGTCGACCTGGGTGCCACGCGGAACACGCCGATCCGGGCGGCCTCGGCCGGTTCGGTGATCCGGGTGGTCTGCAACGTCTCCCAGGGCACCTGCGACGTCGACGGCAACCGCGGCATCGCCGGCTGTGGCTGGTACGTCGAGGTGCAGCATGCCGGCAACATCGTCACCCGCTACTGCCACATGGTCCGGCGCCCGTCGGTGGTCGTCGGGCAGCGCGTCGCGAAGGGACAGATCCTCGGCTACGTCGGGACGTCCGGTTCGTCGTCCGGCCCGCACCTGCACTTCGAGGTGCACGTGAACGCGCCGCCGGCCACCTCGGCGAACGCGGTCAGCCCGATCACCTTCATGCGGGCGCGCGGCCTGGTTATCAAGTAGGCGGCTGGATCATCTTGGTGACCGCCTGCACCGCGTCGTCGGCCGGTGAGGCCGCTTCACGGTTGGCCGCCTGGAGCTCGCGATAGACCTCTTCGCGATGCACCTGGATGTCGCGCGGCGCCTGGATTCCCAGCCGGATCACGTCTCCGCGGGCCTCGAGAACCGTGATGATCACGTCGTTACCGATCATCACGCTCTCGCCGGCTCGTCTGGTGAGCACCAGCATCGTCGGTGCCTCCTCCATCCCTGGACGGACAGCATCGCGATCAGGCGCGGTCGTGAGGTGCGCGACCGCGCCGGCGACAAGACGTCAGTAGGGCCGGTTCATGGTCGCGCGGACCGGCAGCCCGGAGCCGCTGAGCACCACCTGCATGGCACGCATGCTGTCGCGGTCCACGACGATCGGCGCCAGCAGGTTCGCGGTGGTCTCGTTGACGCCGGCCGTGATGACCGTCAGGAGCAGCAGACGGTCCGGGTCCTTGGTGTTCAGCAGCGCGAGAACCTCGTTGTCGATCTCCGGCGCGTAGTCCGGGAAGAACGGTTCCGGCGGAGCGACAAGGAAGCGCAGTTCGGGGTCCTCGGCGGACGTGAACGCGTAGAGCAGGCCATCATCGTTGAGTCGCACCAGGACGAACTCCCGGTGCGCCGGGAAGCCCGGCATGGGGACCGCCATGGTGATGGTCGGCAGGTCCAGCGGGTCCGACGTGGCGGCCTCAATCGGTCGGTTCGCGGTGCGAGTACTCATGGTCACCTCAGGAAATCGATAAGCGAGGGCTGGATTACCTTGGCCGTGGCGGCCAGGGCGGCCTGATACGAGGTCTGCTGAATTTGCAGTTCCATGATCGCCTTGGGCAGGTCGACATCCTCGATATCGGACAGCTGCGACGACACGGACAACAGATGATCCTCCGCGGACTGCTTCATCTGCGTAACCCGATTGTATCGGGCGCCAACGTCCGAAAGAGTGGTTTTCAGCAAATCATGGGCGGTATCGAGTTTGCCGAGACCACTGTCCAGCGCGGACGAGTCGTTGTCCCGAATCGCCTTGGAAAGATTGGTCAGGACGGTGAAGAGCTGGGTGTCGCTACCGGTGGCACCGAAGGCCTCCGGACCGGTGGTCTCGATGCGGACCCGGGCGTTCGGCCCGATGCTGCGCGTGGTGCCGTTGCCGTCCCCGACATACTCGCCGGTCTTGTCGTACGCGATCCCGCCGGCCGTCGTCCCGCCGAACACCGGCCGGTTCAGGTATTTGGCGTTGGCCTGGTCGATCAGCGATGCCTTGATGTTGTCGATCTCGTAGGCGAAAGCCTCGCGAGCCTCCGGGGTGCCGGCCGTGGAGTTGAGCGCCTGAACGGTCAGATCGCGGGCCCGGATAACCGAGGTCGACGCGTCCTGAAGATTGTCCTGGATGACGCCGAGCCAGCCCATTCCGTCGTCGGCGTTGCGCGAATACTGCTGCGTCGCGCGCACTTCTCCGCGCAATTGCAGAGAAGTGACGGTACCGGTCGGCGAATCCGACGGGCGGCTGATCGCTTTTCCGCTCGAGATCTGCTGCTGAATCTTCTGTCCACGTTGCATTCCGCGCTGCAGGTCGGCCAGCGTCCGGTTCTGCACGCTGGCCGCGGTGGTCCGGCTGGGAATGGTCATGGGTTACCTCTTCGGGAACGGATCAGCGGCCGACGAGACCGGTCCGGTTGATCAGCTGGTCCAACATGGAGTCGATCGTGGTGAGCACCCGCGACGCGGCCTCGTATCCCCGCTGGAAGGTCAGCAGGTGGGTCATCTCCTCGTCCAGGTTGACCCCGGACTCCGAGGCCTGGTCGCTGTCGACCTGATCGGTCACCGAGTCCTGGATCTCGCTGCGCCGGCCGGCCGCCTGCGAGGCGACCCCGAGCGCTCCGATCATCTCCTGGTACTGGGCGTCCGGGCCGGTGCCGGCCGCGCCGATCCCGGCCAGCGTGTCGGCCACGTCGTTGTTGATCGAGGCAACGGTGGCCGGTGGCACCGGGGTGGCCGTCGGGTCGGCCGACGAGAACGGCACCTTGTCCGCGGTCGGCACCGCCACCGCCACGTCCTTGGCGCCGGTACCGGAGAAGAAGGTCACGTTGGTGCTGCCGTCGGCGGCGAATCCCGTCTGCACCGCGTCGTTCACCGTCTTGATCAGGCTCTGTGCGACACCGTCGAGCTTGCCGGCAACGTCGGGGATGATGCCGTTGAGGGTGTCGAGCATCGCGCCCATCGTGCCGCCCGGGGTGGCGGCGCCGTCCGGGTTGCGCCAGGTCAGCATGACCTTGCTGGTGTCGCTGATGCCATCGAGGGTGGTGGGGCCGGTGAGCTCCACCTTGCGCGCGGTGAAATCGCTTACCACCGCGGCGTTTCCGATGAAGACGTTCATCGAGCCGTTGGGCTTGAGCGACGTGCTGGCGCCGGCCAGCTCGGACAGCTCCATGACCTGCCGGTCGCGGGCGTCCATGAGCTCGTTGGCCTCCAGGCCGGTCTGCTTGGCCACGACGATCTGCTGGTTCATGTCGGCGATCGACGTGGCCAGCGAGTTGACCTTGTTGACGTAGGTGTCCATGCCGTTGTGCACCTGGTCGAACTGGTTGGACAGCGAGGTGTGCGCGTCGTTGAGCGAGATCGCGACCGTGTTGCTGCGCTCGATCAGCGCGGCCCGGGTCGACGGATCCTGCCAGTTGTTGGCGACGTCGTTCCAGGAGTCCCACATCTCGTGCATCCGCGCTTGGATCGCGGTGTCGCTGGGTTCGGCCATGACGTCCTCGATCGCGCCGTACGACGTCTTCTGGGTCGCCAGGTACGCCGAGTTCGCGTGCTCGGTGCGCACCCGCTCGTCGAGGTAGACGCTGCGGCCCCGTTCCACCGAGTGCACGCCGACGCCGGCGCCGACCGCGTCGGTCGTCGAATAGACGCCCGGGTTGCGGCTGGCGCCCTTCGCCTCCAACGTGATCTGCTGCCGGGTATAGCCCTCGGTGTTCGCGTTGGCGATGTTCTGGCCCGAGACCTCCAGGCCGCGCCGCTGCGCGTAGAGGGACGTCAACGCCGTGTTGATACCGCCGAATGTGCTGCCCATCAGATCGCCTCATCCACCAGGCTGGAGCGGCGGACGCCGCCGGAAACGGTCTGGCCCTGCGGTCCGTACGTTTCCACAGTTTCGGCGAACGCGAGCATGGTTTCGCGAGCCGCGCGCTGGCCGGCGGTGAGCAGGTCCCGGTTCACGTCGGCGAGAGCGCTGATCTCGGAGGTCAGCATCAGAAACGCCTTGCGGTGCTGGTGCAGAAGGTCGGACCAGGGCGCCGGAGCGGCGTCGGCCAGCGCGCCGAGCGACGCGTCCGGGGCGAGACCGAGCTCGACCGCGGCGTCCTGCGAGTAGGCGGCCCGGATGACCTCCGTCTGCCGGATCTGGTCGAGGACCACCTCGACCTCGCGGGTGGCGTGGCTGAGCCAGCGAGAGCGGTTGGAGGCGAGCAACAGCTGCTCCTCCTCGAGCTTGAACAGCAGCATCTCGAGCAGCTCGCGTGCACGCCACAGGACGCTGGCCAGGTCGGTCAGGCTCACCCTGGTCCTCCGTCTCGCCGTCGGCCGGGCAAGCGCTTTCGACATGCCCTCTCATTCGGACAGGTCGGCACGTCTGCCATGCCGCTGAGGGATTTCCCCCGATCGGGCACTTACGGCTTTCTGATGGTTTGCCGGAAAAGCGCGAAGAAATTTCGGAGACTGCTTCTAAGTCGTCGGCGCCAACGCCGACCGAATCGGCGCAAGGCCACGGCTCACGGATGAGCCGGAAAGACCCCTCTCAAGGAGGAAACACCCATGGGTCTCCGAATCAACCAGAACATCGCCGCGCAAAACGCCTACCGCAACCTGTCGGTCACCGACGGCCAGATGCAGAAGTCGCTGGAAAAGCTGTCCAGCGGTTTCCGGATCAACCGGGCCGCCGACGACGCCGCCGGGCTGTCGATCTCCGAGGGCCTGCGCTCCCAGATCGGCGGCATGAAGGTCGCCGTCCGCAACACGCAGGACGGGATCAGCGTCGCGCAAACCGCTGAAGGCGCGCTCAACGAGGTCACCTCGATCCTCCAGCGCATGCGCGACCTCTCCGTACAGACCGCCAACGGTGGCACCACCGACAAGGCGGCCAAGGACGCGGCGCAGTCCGAGATCACCCAGCTCAACGCCGAGCTCACCCGGATCGGCACCACCACGTCGTTCGGCAAGTCGAAGCTGCTCGACGGCTCCTTCGGCACCACCCAGAGCTCCGGCCAGGGCACCGCGATCACCGACCCCACCAAGATGACCGCGCTGGCCGCGGCCGGCAACACCTTCAACCTCAAGCAGGTCAACGGCGTCGACCTCTCGACGCTGAACAGCGGCGCCGGCCTGACCGTGACGGTCCCGCAGACCACCACCACGCCACCGTCGGCGGCCGACATCGCCGCGTCGATCAACAAGGGCATCAAGACCGCGCTGCAGGGCGCCAAGGCCCAGGGTTACAACGGTCCGGCGTTCAGCGGCAACGAGGTCAGCGTGACGGCCAGCGTCGCCGCTGACGGTAGCGGCGCGAAGTTCACCGTCGGCGGCACCGGCGCCTTCCAGACCGCGGACGGCACCGGTACGCCGCTCGCCAACATGGCGGTGCCCATCGGCCAATCGTCCGCGGTTCAGAACTCCAACACCGGCCAGTTCCAAGTCGGCGCGAACCAGTCCGAGAAGATCCAGATCACCATCGGCAAGACCGACGCGAACGCGCTGGGCACCGACACGATCGACCTCACCAGCGACGCCGACTCGGCGATCTCGGTGCTGGACAAGGCGCTCACCACGGTCTCCGACCAGCGCGCCTCGCTCGGTGCGTACCAGAACCGGTTCGAGCACGTCATCAACAACCTGAACGTGTCGGTGGAGAACCTGTCCGCCTCCGAGTCGCGTATCCGCGACACCGACATGGCCCAGGAAATGGTGCAGTACACCCGCAACCAGATCCTGACCCAGGCCGGCACGTCGATGCTGTCGCAGGCGAACCAGGCGTCGCAGAACGTGCTCTCGCTGCTGCGCTAACCGAACCGCTACCACGTCGAACTGAATTTCGCTCCGACACAGCCGAACAGGTGGGGGTAGCAGGCGAACCGGGCCGGCTACCCCCACCCTCGTTTCATCGCGTGCATACGCGCGGGGAAGGCAGGTTCCGGTGACCTCCAGCTCGGTGGACGGCCTCGTCAGCGGCCTCAGCACCTCGTCCCTGATCAACCAGCTGATGCAGGTCGAGGCGGCGCCGCAGGACCGGCTCAAGGCCAAGGTCAACACGGCCCAGACCGCCGTCAGCTCGTACCAGTCGGTCAACAGCCGGGTCTCCGCGTTCAAGAGCGCTGCCGACTCGCTCGGCCAGCTCAGCACCTGGCGCGGGATCCAGGCCACCTCCACCTCGTCGAGCGTCAGCGCCATCGCGGTCTCCGGCAGCACCAACACCGCCGCCGGCACCACCACCTTCGACGTCGCGGCCCTCGCCAAGAGCCAGATCACGACCGCGAAGGTCGACACGTCACAGCCGATCACCTCGGCCGACTCGATCACCGTCACGATCGGTCCCGCCGACGCCGACGGTGTCGACAACAGCGCCAAGCGCAAGGACTACGTGATCGACGTCAGCAAGGACAAGACGGCCAAGGGCGTCATGGACGCGATCAACGCGAAGGGCATCGGGGTCAAGGCGACCGTGGTGACCACCGGTGGCGCGCAGAACATCCTCCAGCTCAGCGGCACCAAGACCGGCGTCGACAACGCCTTCTCCCTGAGCGGCTTCGACCCCGCCACCACCAACGTCGCGAGCGCCCAGAACGCGCTGCTGACCATCGGTGGCGGCGAGGAGGCCGGCGGCTACAACGTCACCAGCAGCACCAACACCTTCACCGGTCTGCTCACCGGGGTCTCGGTGACCGTGTCGAAGGAGGAGAAGAACGTCACCGTCGCGGCGACCCAGGACATCGGCGGCATCGCGGACAAGTTCCAGGCCCTGGTGGACGCCGCCAACGCGACGCTCGACGAGATCCGGGGCCAGACCGCGTACAACCCGTCGACGAACAAGGGCTCGCCGCTGACCGGCGACTTCTCGGTACGCAACATGGCCCAGTCCATCCTCAGCGTCATCAGCAAAGGTCTGACGTACGCGGATCCCGAGTCCACGAAGGACAACCCGCTTCCGGACATCAAGTTCGGCAGCCTCGCGAAACTGGGCATGCAGCTCGACCAGACCGGACGGCTGACGTTCGACCGGGAGAAGTTCACCGCGAGCTACAACGCCGACCCGGCCGCCATCCAGCAGGCCAGCGTCGCCTTCGCGGACCAGACCGAGAAGCTCGCCACCACCCAGACGACCAACCTCACCTCGGTCATCACCGGCCGCAAGGACGAGATCGACGGCTACAACACCCAGATCAACGACTGGGACGTACGCCTCGCCGCGAAGAGGGTGGCGATCCAGAAGACGTACTCGGACCTCGAGGTGTCGCTCGGAAAGCTGAAGAACCAGTCCAACTGGCTCTCCGGACAGCTCGCCGGCCTCGGCTGACCCGATCACCCTCCGACCGAAGGAAACCGATGAGCTCTCCGCATCTGCGCGACCGGTACCTCCAGGACTCGATCAACACGGCCTCGCCCGCCAAGCTGCTGCTGATGCTGTACGACCGGCTCATCCTCGACCTCATGCAGGGCGAGGAGGCCATGCGCGCCGAGGAGCGCGAACTGGCGCACGACAAGATCACCCATGCCCAGGAGATCGTGATGGAGCTCCGGATCAGCCTGGACGTCGAGGCCTGGTCGGGTGCGCCGGGTCTGGCCAATCTCTACGGCTATCTGCTCACCGAGCTCATCGGGGCGAACATCGCCCGGGACCCGCAGCGGGTCGCGGTCTGCCGCGGTCTGATCGAGCCACTGCGCGACTCCTGGCGAGAGGCGGCCGCCGCGGCGGTCGGCGAGTGACTGGGGAGCCTGATCGATGACCGGCTGGCACGACGCGTGGTCGACCGCTCTCGACGAGCTCGAGCTCGACGTGAGCACCGTCGAGGCGATGCTGGCGGACGAGCACCGCAACGCCGAGACGCCACCGGCCGACCTGTGGAAGCCGCCGACCGAGCTGGGCGCGCTGCCGCTGGAGCTGAAGCCGCGCGCCGACGAGATCCTCACCCGGCAGCTCAAGGCGGCCGAGGAGATCGCCCGCCGGCTCACCGCTAACCGGCAGCAGCTGGCCGCGACGTCCCGGATCGAGACCGGCGAGTCGGTCAAACGGCCCGTCTACGTGGACCGGGCCATGTAAGACGATTTCGTCTGCAACCTCCCGGCAACCGTTCCGCTCTCAGCGGGACGGCGGCCGGGCCGAACTGCAGGGTACGAGCGACGGATCGCTCCGAAGATGCCACGGATCGGCGCCCTTGCAACCCCCGAGGAGCTGCTGTGTTCGACGATCTCACGACCTCCGCACTTCGCGTCTCGGTGGCCGGCCTGGCCGCCCGCCAGAACGCCATCGCCAACAACATCGCGAACATCGAGACCCCGGGCTTCCGGGCTCGTAAGGTCGAGTTCGAGGACGCGCTGCACGGCGCGCTCAGCCACGGCGAGTCGCCGGCCGGCGTCGCGCCGGAGGTCAAGAGCTCGCTCGAGCCGACCCGCCTGAACGGCAGCAACGTCAACCTCGACGAGGAGACGATGTCGCACATCGACACGACGATGCGCTACCAGCTGACCATGCGGGCGCTGGACAGCAAGTACGGCATGTTGCGGGACGCGATCAAGGGGGCCTGACGATGAGCACGTTCAACGCGATCGGCACCGCCAGCACCGGCGTCACCGTCTACCGCAAGTGGCTGGACGCCGTCTCGGACAACATCGCCAACATCGACAACGTCAGCCGCACCTCGGAGAACGCCTTCCAGGCTCGTTACATCAAGGCCCAGGAGGCCGCGGACGGCAACGGCGCGGAGGTCGGCGGAGTGGCCCTGGGCAGCGCCGAGGGCATCCTCACCTACGACCCGCAGAACCCGCTGGCGGACAACCAGGGCTACGTCCGCCGGCCGGATATCGACCTGGGCTCCCAGATGGCCCAGATGATGATGGCCCAGCGCGCGTACCAGGCGAACCTTGCGGTGGTGGACCGGGCGAAGGACTCGTACGCCGCCGCCATCAACCTCGGGAAGTGATTGAGCGATGACCTCTCCCATCAGTGCGATCAGCGGGTTCTCCGGCGTCAAGGGCGTCGAGGGCCTCGACAAGATCGGCGGGGTCGGCGCCTTGACCGGCACCACCCCCTCCACCGAACCGCAGGGCCCGGACGAGAGCTTCGCCGGAATGCTCTCCCGCGGCCTGGAGAGCGTGCAGGGCATGCAGGCCAAGGCCGACACGCTGGCGCAGAAGGCCGCGGACGGCTCACTGCAGGACCCGGCCCAGTACACGATGGCGGCCAACGAGGCCTCCCTCGGACTCCAGCTGACGCTCGCCGTACGCAACAAGGCCGTGGAAGCCTTCCAAGAGATCATGAGGATGCAGGCCTGAGATGACGGACCGCCTTCCCGCCCCGGTCCGCCGCATCACGGACGCCTTCCGGTCCTTCACCCCTGGACAGAAGGCCGTCACGATCGCGGCGGTGCTCGCACTCATCATCGGCGGTTACTTCTTCGCCACCTGGGCGTCGAAGCCGTCGTACGCGATCCTGTTCAACAATCTGTCGACCAAGGACGCGAGTGCGATCGTCGACTCGCTGCAGAAGTCCGGCGCGAAGTACGAGCTGGCCAACGATGGTCAGACCGTTCTGGTGCCGCAGGACAAGGTGAACGACCTGCGCCTGTCGCTTAGCGGCGAGGGGCTGCCCGGCGACGACGGCACCGGTTACGCGCTGCTCGACCAGCAGGGCATCACCACCAGCGACTTCATGCAGCACACGAACTACCAGCGGGCGCTGGAAGGCGAACTCAGCAACACGATCAAGTCGATCGACGGGGTCGAGGCGGCCACCGTGCACCTGGTCATCCCGCAGAAGGACGTCTTCGCCGACGACCAGGACAAGCCGACCGCCTCGGTGCTGGTCGCCTCGAGCACCACGAAACCGCTGAGCGGCCAGCAGGTGCAGTCGATCGTCCATCTGGTGGCCTCGAGCGTCGAGGGCCTGGACCCGACGCAGATCACCGTGGCCGGCGCGGACGGCAAGATCCTGTCGACCGGCGGTGGTGCGGCCGTCGGTACCGGCTCGGACGGCGGCAACGAGTCGCAGACCGTCCAGTTCCAGAACCGGATGAACACGTCCCTGCAGACCATGCTGGACAGCGTGGTCGGGCCCGGGCACGCGGTGGTCACCACGACCGCCGACCTGGACTTCGACCAGACCCAGACGACCAGCCGGACGTACAACGCGAACCCGTCGGTGCCGGCGCTCTCGGAAAGCAACAGCCGCGAGGCGTACAACAGCGACCAGGGTTGTGCGGGTGGCGTCCTGGGGCCGGACAACGTCGCCGGACCCGGCTGTAACAACGCCGGCTCCGGCAGCAGCGGCCCCGGACAGTACGAGAACACCCAGAACGCGCGCCAGAACGCGGTCAACCAGATGGACGAGATCCGCAAGAACGCGCCCGGCGGCATCCGCAAGCTGTCGGTCGCCGTCCTGCTGGACAGCACGGTCGCCGGTTCCGTCAACCCGGCCCAGGTGCAGCAGCTCGTCAGCGCGGCCGCCGGCATCGACGCGACCCGCGGCGACACCATCGCGGTCAGCTCCATGCCGTTCGACCAGAGTGCCGCGCAGGCCGCCCAGAAGGCCCTCACCGAGCAGACCACCGCCGCGAAGGACGCCAAGCAGGAGTCCCTCTACAAGACCGCCGGGCTGGCCGCGCTCGTTCTGGTCCTGCTGTTCCTCGCCTGGCGCACCAGTCGCAAGGGCAAGCGCCGTAAGTCGCTGACCCCCGCGGAACGCAAGCACCTCGAGGATATGCAGGCCGCGTTGGAGGCCCAGCGCCTCAACGAGCTCAACCAGGCGATCCCGGCGCAGATGCTGGAGGCCGGCGTGGACGACTCAAATGTGCAGGCTCGTGAAGAACGCCAGCGCGAGATAGAGCAGATGGTTAAAGATCAGCCTGACGAGATGGCAGTGCTTCTGCGCGGCTGGCTGGCCGCGGACAGCACGCACTGACCGTTCACTGACGGCTGAGGGAGTACGCGTTGACCACACCGGCGCTCACCACGATGTCGATGACGGGCGTACGCAAAGCCGCGATCATGCTGGTGCAGTTCGGCAAGGAACAGGCAGGGCAGATCCTGTCCCAGCTGTCCGAGAAAGAGGTCGAGATGATCTCGGCCGAGATCGCCCGGCTCGGCAAGCTCGAACCGACCCAGGTCGACGACGTGCTGGACGAGTTCTACGCGATGGCGACCACCCGCTACGCCGGGGCCGGCGGCATGGACTACGCGCGCGAACTGCTCGAATCCTCGCTCGGCAAGGACCGCGCGGCGCTGATCCTGGACCGGCTCGAAGCCTCGATGAACGACATCCCGTTCAACTTCCTCAGCCACGCGGACCCCCGGCAACTGCTTTCGTACGTGCAGTACGAGCACCCGCAGACCATCGCGCTGGTATTGGCACACATCCCGTCCGCGCTCGCGTCGTCGATCCTGGCCGGGCTGTCGATCGAGGTACAGACCGAGGTCGCGCACCGGATCGCGGTGATGGACCAGACCTCGCCGGAGATCATCCGTCAGGTCGAGCAGGCGTTGCAGCGCAAGCTCTCCACCGTGCTGCAGCCGGACGAACTCTCCACGGTCGGTGGTCTCGGTCCGCTTGTCGAGATCATCAACCGCGCCGACCGTACGACCGAGCGACTCATCCTGGAGGCCCTGGACGCGAAGAGTCCCGAGCTGGCCGAGGAGATCCGGCGCCGGATGTTCATGTTCGAGGACGTCGTCAACCTCGAGGACCGCGCGGTGCAGCTGGTGCTGCGCCAGGTCGAGCCGGCCGACCTCGCCACCGCCCTCAAGGGGGTGCCGGACACGGTCCGCGACAAGGTCACCCGCAACCTGTCCGAGCGCGGCCGGGAGAACCTGCTGGAGGAGATCGACCTGCTCGGCCCGGTCAAGGTCAAGATGGTCGAGGAGGCCCAGGCGAAGATCGTCTCGGTGATCCGCTCGCTCGAGGACTCCGGCCAGATCGAGGTGCAGCGCGGCGGCGAGGCCGATGAGCTCATCGCCTGAGCGTCCGGTGCTGCGCGGCACGGTGGCCGACGAGGCCTCCGCCGCCCGGTTCGCCGTCGACCTGCGCCACGGGGTGCCGGAGGACAGCGCGGCGGTGGAACGGGCCAAACAACAGGCCCGGACCGCCGGGTACGCCGAGGGGTGGGCCCAGGGCCAGCGCGAGGCGGCAGCGGTCGCGGACGAGGCCACGGACCGCGCCCGTGCCGCCGAACACGCCCACGAGCAGCGCCGTGCGGCGGCCCTCGCCCAGGCGGTCAACGCGCTCGGGCGGGCGATCACCACGCTGGAGAACCAGTTGATGCCGACCTTCGCCGAGCTGCAGGAGGTGCTGCTCACGCACGCCTTCGAGCTGGCCGAGGCGATCGTCGGGCGCACCCTGGACGATCCGGAACGCCGCGGCGCCGACGCGATCCGCCGGGCGATGTCCGCGGTGCCCGAGTCCGGCGACATCATCGTGACGCTGCACCCCGACGACCACCGGACGCTGGTGGGCCAGGGCGAGACCGACTTCGACTACGAGGGGCGCCGGGTGAGCCTGCGTTCCGACCCGTCGCTGCGGCCGGGCGACGCGATCGCGGAGAGCGGCGCGGCGACCATCGACGCGACCGTGGCGGCCGCGGTCGCCCGCGCCCGGGAAGCACTGAGGATCCATGACTGAGCCGCTGTTGTCATGCCCTCCTGGCCCTCGCCTGCCAGGCCGTTCGAAGGCGCGAGCGAGTGCCGCTCGGTGCAGTCGGTCATGACGGACGTCTTCCAACAGCGGATGCGAGCAGCACTGTCCGCCGCCCGGCCCCTGACCCGCGGCAAGGTGGTCGGGGCGGTAGGGCTGCGGGTCACCGTCAGCGGGCTGGAGGCGCGCGTCGGCGACCTGGTGCGGATGGGTGACGGGCCGGACGCGGTGTTCGCCGAGGTGGCCGCGATCGAGGGGGACAAGCTGTCCTGCCTGCCGCTCGGCCCAATCGCCGGCCTCGGCTCGGGCACCACGGTCGAGGGCACCGGCGGACCGCTGCGGGTCGCGGTCGGACCCGACCTGGTCGGCCGCATCCTGGACGGGCTCGGCCGGCCGATGGACGGCGGGCCACCGCTGCGCGGCGAGCTGGTCTCGATCGAAGCGGCACCACCGTCGGCGATGGAACGGCAGCTGGTCGACGCGCCCATGCCCCTGGGCGTCCGGGTGCTCGACACGCTCGTGCCATGCGGCCGGGGCCAGCGCATCGGCATCTTCGCCGGGTCCGGCGTCGGCAAGTCGACGCTGATGAGCATGATCACCCGCGGTACCTCGGCGGAGTTGAACGTGGTCGCCCTGGTCGGTGAGCGCGGCCGGGAGGTGCGCGAGTTCATCGAGCACGACCTCGGCAAGGAAGGCCTGGCCCGGTCCGTCGTGGTGATCGCGACCTCGGACGCGCCGCCGCTGGTGCGGTTGCGGGCCGGCGCGGTGGCCACCCGGATCGCCGAGTACTACCGGGACGAGGGTTCCGACGTGCTGCTCATGATGGACAGCGTGACGCGTGCGGCGATGGCGCAGCGCGAGGTCGGGCTGTCGGTCGGCGAGCCGCCCGCCACCCGCGGCTATCCGCCGTCGGTCTTCGCCATGCTCGCCTCGTTGCTGGAGCGGGCCGGGCCGGGCGCTCGCGGCAGCATCACCGGCCTCTACACGGTGCTGGTGGAGGGCGACGACCACAACGAGCCGATCGCCGACGCCGCCCGCTCGATCCTGGACGGGCACATCGTGCTGGACCGCAAGCTGGCCACGGCCGGGCACTTCCCGAGCATCCAGTCGCTCGACTCGATCTCGCGGGTGGCCAACAAGATCACGACGGCGCAGCAGCGGTCCGACGCCACCGAGCTGCGCCGGCTGATGGCCGCCCACCGGGAGGTGCGCGAGCTGGTCGAGATCGGCGCGTACGTCCCGGGCACGAACCCGGACGCCGACCGCGCGACGGCGATCTGGCCGCACATCACCGCGTTCCTCCGCCAGGGCCTGGACGAGCGCGTGACCGCCGACGAGGCCTGGGCCCAGCTGCACGCCCTGATAGCGGCAGCCACGCCCGGCCACTAGACAGAGTTGCGAGTCGGGTGCAGAGGCTCAGCGGAACGGTTGCCGGGCCGAAGCGAAGGGGTGAAGGCCAATCCAACTGCGCTGGGAGGCCCGAAATTTTGAATCGCTTCTTTCGACTCAGTCCTGTTCTGCGCGCCCGCAAGGCCCAGGAGGACGCCGCCCGTGGCGCCCTGAACAAGTCGCGCGCCGAGATCCGCGACGCCGAGGCCCTGGTCAAGCGCCGCAAACTTGACATGGTCGGCGCCGAGGCACCGACCGAGGGCACGGCCCGGGCCATGGTCGCGTCGCTGGTCGCGCGGCAGTCGCTGGCCGCCGGACTGATGGACGCCCAGCGCATGGTCGAGGACGCCGAGACGCTCGAGCGCGAGCGGATGGCGGAACTCGCCGACGCCGCGAAGCGGCACCGCGCCGTGGAGCTGATGGCCGAACGGCACGCCGAACTGGTCAAGGCGCACGACCTGCGCAAGGAGCAGGGCGCCCTGGACGAGATCTCGATGAGCAGCAAGGCCCGCAACGCGGCCCGAGGTGGCTCCGGAGGTGACGCGTGAGTGGCGTCGACGGTGTACTGAACCGCATCCAGGAGCTGCGCGGCCAGCTCGGCCTGAACCCGCCGGCCACGGCACCGGCTGACGCCACCGCGGCCGCCGGCAAGTCGTCGTTCGCCACGGCACTCGCGGACGCCACCGGCGGAACCACCACCAGCGGCAACGGCCCGGTCAGCGGGAACGACGTGGTGACCTCCGCGAAGAAGTACCTGGGTACGCCGTACGTCTTCGGCAGCACCGACCCGGACCGCGGGCTGGATTGTTCGGCCTTTGTGCAGCGCTCCTACGCCGACCTCGGGATCCAGCTTCCGCGGCTGGCCCGGCAGCAGGCCGAGGCCGGGCGTCCGGTCGCCAGCCTCGCCGATGCGAAGCCGGGCGACATCCTGGCCTTCGACCGGCCGGTCGACCACGTCGCGATCTACCTCGGCAACAACAAGATGATCGCGGCGCCGAAGCCTGGCGACCACGTCAAGATCGAGTCGGTGTACGAGCGTCCGACGCACATCCGCCGGGTGGTGGACGACGTCAGCGCGGTCGCCGCCCAGAACGCCGCGGCCGTGGTGCGTCCGGCCGGGCTCAGCGGCACCGGATCGCTGTCCGGCGTACCGTACGCGGATCTGTTCGTCCAGGCCGGCCAGAAGTACGGCGTCTCGCCCAAGCTGCTCGCGGCGGTGGCGAAGGTCGAGTCGGGCTACAACCCGAACGCGGTGAGCAAGGTGGGGGCGCAGGGGCTGATGCAGCTCATGCCGTCGACCGCGCGCGGGCTCGGGGTGCGCGACTCGTTCGACCCGGAGCAGGCCATCAACGGTGGCGCCAAGCTGCTCGCCCACAACCTGCGCGAGTTCAAGTCGCTGCCGCTGGCGCTGGCCGCCTACAACGCCGGCGGCGGGGCGGTGCACAAATACGGAGGCATTCCGCCGTTCGCCGAGACGCAGGCCTACGTGCCGAAGGTGCGCAAGGCGCTGGCCGCGCTCGGTGGCTGAGCTGCTTTTTCCAAACGACGAGCGGGGAGAGCCGGATGAAGTTGCCCAGTTCCGTGACGGGCGCCGACCGGACGGCGGCGGCCGAAGCGGCTCGCCGCCGCGGGGACCGCAAGGGCGAGGGCGGCGACGAGTTCGGCTCGGCGTTGGACGCGGAGCTGAGCCGGCCCGGCCGCGACCAGGAGGAGCGTGGCACGCAGCGGGCCGAGCAGGGGCGGACGGACGCCGATCGGGCCGCGTTCGAGCGGGCCGGGGATCGCGCGGCGGCCCAGCGAACGGCCGACCGCACGGCAGCGGACCGGGCCGCGAGCGACCGCGCGGCCACCAACCGGGCCGCCACCGACCGGGCATCCGAGAAAGCCGCATCCAACCGCGCAGCGACCGACCGCGCGGCATCCGACCGCGCGGCATCCGACCGCGCAGCGACCGACCGCGCGGCATCCGACCGCGCCGCGATCAACCGGGCGGCGACCAACCGCGAAGCCGACCGGGCGGCCGATCGCGCGGCCGACAAGGCCGCATCCGACCGGGCAGCCTCCGACAAGGCCGCATCCGACAAGGCGGCGTCCGACCGGGCCGGCACGGCGAACAAGGCGGACGGTCAGAAGCACGCCGCGGAGAAGACCGGAACCCGGCGGCCGGGCCACCAGACCGACGACGACCAGGCCGTACGCTCCGAAACGGACAAGGTCGCGACCGAGAAGGACGCCGCGACCGAGACCACCTCCGCCGACGCCCCGACCGCGGTACCGCCCACGGCCCCGCCGACCCCGGTCGCCGTCCCCACGGTGGCACCCATGACCTCGCAGGCGTCCGCCGAGCAGAGCCAGGGCGCTGCCGCCACACCGACGGTCTCCGGTGTCTCCCTCGACGGCACCCCGTCCAAGGCCGCACCTCCCGCACCCCCGGTATCGGCTCTGGCAACCGGCCCGGCACCACAAGCGAACCAGCCGGCCACTCAGGACACTGCCGCCCAGGCCGGCGGACCTCCCCTCCCACCCGCTCTCGCCGCACAACTCGCGCAGGCCACGGAAGCCACCGGCACCCCCGCTTCGCCTCCCGACGGATCGGCCGCCACCACGCCGGCCACACCCGCCCCGGACCAGGCCGCGACCCCCACCCCGGGCCAGACCGCGACACCGGCCGCCGACGCCACGACACCCGCCACAGCCACTACTTCCACGACGGCCACCACGGCCACGACCCCACGCCCGGCCGACGCCACGCCCGCGCAGCCGGACGCCACAACGCCCCCGACGGCACCACCGGTCACCCCCGCCGGCACGGCGACAACCCCGGCGACCGCCGCACCCGCCGGCCCGGTCGACCCCACCAAGCCGGCGCCGGTGGCCGCGGACGGCACCGCGAACCCCGGCGCCCTGGGCCAGGCCGGCCTGGCCGGCGTCTCCGGCCCACAGGCGACCGCCCCGACCGCCCCGGTCGCCGACGCGCCCGCCCCGGCCGCGGCCCCGCCCAGCCCGGCGGCCGCCCAGGTCGCGATGCGGATCATCCCGCTGCGGTTGGACGCGGACGGCATCCACCGCCTCACGGTGCATCTGCACCCGGTCGACCTCGGCCCGGTTCAGGTGGTCGCGGAGATCCGCAACGGTGACATCAACCTGCAGCTCACCGGCACCACGGACGCCGGCAACGCGGCCCTGCGCGACTCCCTGGCCGACCTGAAGCGCGAGCTGCAGGACAGCGGCTTCGGCAACTGCAACCTCGACCTGCGGCAGGGCAACGCCCAGCAGGAGCAGGCCCGGCAGTTCGGCGGCGGCTACCCCGGCCTCTCCCGCGGCAACGCCGGCCCGTCCGGCCCGGCCCCCACCACCGAGCCCGCTCCCACCGTGCGGCGCCCGGCCCCGGGCAGCGGCCGCATCGACATCCAGGCCTGACAAATCCTTGCCACGGCGCCTAAACGAGTAAGTCCTAAGCCGACTCAGTGGCCGCACGCAAACCAGTGGCCGCACGCAAACCAGTGGCCGCACGCAAACCAGTGGCCGCACGCAAACCAGTGGCCGCACGCAAACCAGTGGCCGCACGCGAACCAGTGGCCGCACGCGATCAGCGATCTGATCGCCGTCCGTCCGCCAGCGCCCGACACTCCGTCTCGCATATCCGACATTTCCTGAAATATGCTGGATCGGCAAGGCCGCCGGACGGGCGGGGTCAGCGCGCGGCCGCGCCGCGCTTCCATTCCGTGAGACGGGCGACCACCTGCTGAGACCCGCGCCCGCATCATGGACCCACCGCCCGCAATGTGGGACTAGCGTCCATTGTAGAGAGCATGTTTGTCACGTAACGGGGCTTTCGCCCGGCAGCTTTTTCCGGTCGAATGTGAACCTTGGAGAGTTATGGCTCGTATGTGGGCGCAACTCTCCAAGGTTCACAAAAATCCACGATGTGACCACGGTGTCCACATAGCGGGACGGCCCAACCGCGAACAGATCGCCACAGGCGCCGCGTTCGCCGATCCGCGGATCCGGGCCGTGCTCGCCGCGCCTCAGCTCTGGCACCACCGCGCCACCGGAGCTACACCGTGACCAGGTCACTCACCGCCTACCACCACGGTTAGCACTCACTCGCCCAGCACTGCGATCAACAGGTTCTTCCCCTACCTGTTGATCATTACTTCTCTTCGAGCGGTGTCGGTGTCACCGTGGTCGCCGGCTTCTCGTCGTCGGCCCGGCCGTAGCCCGCCGTGACGAACCGCAGGCCCGCCACCAGGATGGCGGCGATCGGCACCGCGATCAGGAACCGGATCAGCACGTCGGTGATGTCGAGCTGGTCGAACACATAGCGGTACAGCGCCGGAGCACTGATCACCAGCGCGAACAACAGGACCGACGGACGAATCACGGACGCACCGATCGGGTCACCCGCCGCGGCGCGGCCGCCACCGGCATCACGTCGGACGCGATCCGCGCGCAGAGCATCGCGGCCCACGAGTGCGGCGTGGCAGGCTTGCCGTCCAGCGAGTAGATCGGCAGATCCAGCCCGAGCACCGAGGCCGGGTCGCCGGTGAGTTCCACACCGTGCGCGACCAGCGCCTCCACCTCGCCGAGCGTACGCAGGTGGCGGGCCGTGTCGGCGGTCTTGCGGGTGGCATCGACGATGGCCCAGAGCGCGGTGGCGCCGAGCGCGTCACACATCTCGTTCACCCAGAGCGGGTTGGTGCCGCCGACCGGGGCGTCCATCACGATGATCCAGGCGTTCTCGGCGGTGTGCAGCTTGTCGACCCGGCCCGCCGCGACGTCCGGCGTGGAGATCAGCCGCGACGAGTGCAGCCCGGTGCCGGCCAGCGACGACGCCGCGAGCAGCAGATGATTCTCCGGCACCCCGATCTGGTCGAGCATCTGCCGGGCGATCGCCACCCCGGTGTTGAGGTCGCCGGCGAGCACCAGGATCTCGCCCGGGCCGTCCGGGATCCCCGGTGCCGAGGGACGCGCCGCGAGCACGCTGAGCACTCCCGCGTACGTGTCCCCGCCGGTGATCTGGGCGGCCATCGACTCCGGCATGCCCACCGACATGAGGTTGCGCACCACCGGGTCGTTGTCGGTCACCTCGCTGCCGTGCCGCCCGCCGACCGGCGAGACCGGCTCCGGATTCAGCCCGTACGCCTCGGCGGCGGACAGTCCGGCGCTGGGCGGATCCACCTCGACCTCGCTGTCCGACAGCCCGCCGATCCGATCCGCCAGGCTGTGCTCGGCGACGTGCGGAGGCGGTGCCGGTGGTGGCGTGGGTTTCGGGGTGGGCTGCGGCGTCGTGGTGGCCTGTGCCGGCTTCGGGTTGACCGGCGCCTCGGCCGCCGCGGCGGGACGGAACGGCCGCACCGTCGGCACCTCCTCACGCGGCGGCTTGACCTTGGGGGTGGGCCGTTCGATCTCGGTGTGCCCGGACGCGTCCAGGCCCGCCATGAGCTCGGCGAACGCCGCGCCGGTGTCACTCAACGCGGCCGACCGGCTCACGTCGGCACCGAAGTCGTTCTCGGGCGGCACATCATCGGCGGCCCGGGTGGCCCGGCCGAACATGGCCGGCGCGACCTTCTTCGGGGACGCGGTGCCGAACGACGGCGAGGCGGTCTTCTTCGGCTCGTCCATCCGGTCCTGGGACTCGGCTCGCTCCAGCAGCCGCTCCAGGGTGTGGCCGTTGTCGGCCCTGTTCGATCGCTGTGCCATGTCGCTCCTGTCCTCGGTCGATTCGTCCGGAACCTCGACGGAAAGCTCGTAATGCTGTTTCGCGAAGAAGCCCCCGACGCCGCCGCTTCGGACCTTGTCGGCGGAGATGATCCGGACACGGGAGCCGTACTCATCGCGTACCTGAGCCAGTAGTGGCTCGATGGCCGGTCCCTCAAGCAGCACCCGCGTAGGCACCGTTCACCACCCCAATCGTTTCGATCTGTGCTGTGGAGCCAGAGATTTCGCCATACGACAGCACCTGCACCCGGCGTGAACCGGCACGCAGCAGTCGCATCAGTGGGAGCCGCAGCTGTGGAGAGCAGGCCAGCACGGGCGAGAGGCCCTGCTGTTCCGCGGTCTCGGCCAGGCGGGCTGATTCGCTGACGATCGCCTCGGCACGCATGCCGTCGATCGCCATGAACGAGCCCGTCTCACTGGGCCGCAGCGATTCGAGCAGTTGTTGCTCGAGCATCGGGTCGAGGGTGATCACCGTGAGCCGGCCGTCGCTGGTGTACTGCGCGGCGATGGCCGGGCCGAGCGCGGCACGGGCCGCCTCCACCAGGCCGTCGTTGTCCAGGGAGACCTTCGCTCGTAGGGAGAGCGCCTCGAATATGCGTACCAGGTCGCGGACCGGCACACCCTCGTCCAGCAGTGCCTGCAGCACCTTCTGGATCTGTCCGAGGCTGAGCACGGACGGGGTGAGCTCCTCCACGACCACCGGATGGGTGCGCTTGACCATCTCGGTCAGCGCCCGCACATCCTCACGGCCGAGCAGCCGGCTCGCGTTGGTGCGAACCACCTCGGCCAGATGCGTGATGATCACGCTGGCCCGGTCGACGACGGTCGCACCGGACAGTTCGGCCTGATAGTGCAGTTCGGCCGGCACCCATTTGCCGGGCAGGCCGAAAACGGGCTCGATCCCGGCTCGGCCGGGCAGCCCCTGCAAACCGTCGCCGATCGCCAGGACGGTGCCGGGCGGCGCCTCCCCGGTCCCGGCGTCGGTGCCGGAGATCCGGATGGCGTACGAGGAAAGCGGCAGGTCGAGGTCGTCGCGGGTGCGCACCGGCGGCATGATCACGCCGAGTTCCATGGCCATCTTGCGGCGGAGGGCGCGGACCCGGTCGAGCAGATCGCCGCTGCTGGCGTCGACCAGGTCGACCAGGTCCGGGGATAGGGCGAGTTCCAGCGGGTCGACCCGCATCTCGCCGAGCAGTTGTTCCGGTGAGTCGGGGGCCGGCATGTCGACCGCTTCGGCCGCCGCGACCTCCTCGCCCTCCGGTTCCGGGTCCTTGATCCGTTGCGCGAGCACCAGCACCGCGACGCCGACCACCAGGAACGGGACCTTGGGCAGGCCCGGGATGACGCAGAGCGCGAGGGCCGCGCCGCCCCCGATGCGCATCGCCAGCTTGCTCTGGCTGAGCTGCTCGGTGACGCTGGAACCCATGTCGCCGGAGGTGGCCGAGCGGGTCACGATCAGACCGGTGGCGACCGAGAGCAGGATCGCGGGCACCTGGGAGACCAGGCCGTCGCCGATGCTCAGCAGGCTGTAGTGGTTCATCGCGTCGGCCGGCGACATGCCCGCCTGCAGAACGCCGACCGCGAAGCCGCCGAGCAGGTTGATCAGCGTGATGATGATGGCCGCGATCGCGTCGCCCTTGACGAACTTGGAGCCACCGTCCATCGCGCCGTAGAACTCGGCCTCGGCACCGACCTCGGCCCGTCGTTTCTTCGCCTCGGCCTCGTCGATCAGGCCCGCGTTGAGATCGGCGTCGATGGCCATCTGCTTGCCGGGCATCGCGTCGAGCGTGAACCGGGCACCCACCTCGGCGACCCGCTCGGCACCCTTGGTCACCACGATCATCTGGACGATGACCAGGATCGCGAAGATCACCAGGCCGATGACCAGGCTGCCCCCGACGACGAAGCTGCCGAAGGCGTGGATCACCTTGCCGGCGTCGCCGTCGCGCAGCACGAGCCGGGTGGCGCTGATGTTGAGCGCCAGCCGGAACAGCGTGGCCACCAGCAGGAGGGCGGGAAAGACCGAGAAATCCAGCGGCTTTTGTACGAACATGCTGGTCAGCAGAATCAGCAGCGCCGCCGTGATGTTCAGCGCGATGAGCATGTCGAGCAGGAAGGTCGGCAACGGGACGACCATCATGATGATGATGCCGATGACCCCGACGGGCACGGCAAGCCTGCTGACCTTGGCGTTCTTCACGGCACCTTCCGTAATCGACGGTGTGCGGAGTGCGACTCTTCCCGACCCGATAATCCCCCGACGAAAAGACCGATGTGAGGAAATCTCCTAAATCTTCGGTTATGCGGCTGCTGGGGCGGAGTTGGGGCTTCGGTGCAAACCGGCAGCAGAGCCGCGCGACTTCAGACTCATCACGAACGCCAGCACCTTCGCCACCGCGCCGAAGAACTCGGCCGGGACCTCCGCGCCCACCTCGCAGCCGGAGTGCAGGGCCCGGGCCAGCGGCACGTCCTGGACCATCGGGACGCGGTGCTCGGCGGCCAGCTCGCGGATCTTGGTGGCGATCGGGCCCTGCCCCTTGGCCACGATCCGGGGAGCGCCCTTGGACGGCTCGTAGCGCAGCGCGACGGCCACGTGCGTCGGGTTGACCAGCACCACGTCGGCGGTCGGGATGTCGGTCATCTGCCGGTTGCGGGCCATCGCCATCTGCCGGGCCCGGATCTGGGCCTTGACCAGCGGATCACCGTCGGAGTTCTTGTGCTCCTGCTTGACCTCTTCCTTGGTCATCCGCAGCTGCTTGTTGGTGCGGCGGCGGACCACGAAGTAATCGGCGGCGGCCATCACGATGCCGGCGCCCGCGGCGGCGCGGATCAGGCCGAGCGTGGCGTCCTTGACCACGCCGAGCAGCGAGTTGAGCGGCAGGTGCCCGGCGTTCATCAGGGTCGGGATGACGTCCTTGGTGGTGGCGTACAGCACGGCGGCCAGCACCCCGGTCTTGACCAGGGCCTTCGTGCCCTCCCAGAGGGACTGCGGGCCGAGCATCTTCTTGATCCCGGGCAACGGGTTGAGCCGGCTGAACTTCGGGATGAACAGCTTGGTGGCGACCCGGATGCCGCCCTGCGCCCCGGCGGCCGCCACCCCGATCGCCATCATCGTCATGGACAGCGGCAGCACGGCCCAGGCCGCGGCCATCATGGCCTCCTTGCAGATGGCCAGCGCCTGAGCCGGCTCCGGATCGCTGATCACGTCCGGGACCTGGGCCATCAGCTCACGCGCGTGATCCAGGGCCGAGCTGAGCGTCTTCGGCAGCATGATGCTGGCGCCGAGCATGCCGAACCACGCGCCGAGGTCCTGGGTGCGCCCGATCTGGCCTTCCCGCTTGGCCTTCTTGAGCTTCTGCTGTGTAGGTTGTTCGGTTTTTTCGCCCGACATTGACTCACCCCCCGGTGAGCTGGACTACGGCGCGGACTGACTTGTCGACCAGGGTCTCGATCACCTGGGGCAGGGTGTTGATGGCCAGGCCGGAGAGCAGCAGAACCAGCATGATCTTGGCGGGGAAGCCGAGCTGGAACGCGTTGAGCGCCGGTGCGACACGGTTGAGCAGGCCGAACGCGACGTCGGTGAGAAACAGGACGGCGACCAGCGGTCCGGCTATCTGCAGCGCCGCCAGGAACATCTCGCCCACTCCCTTGAGCAGGAGCTGGCTGAACGTGTGCACGTCGAAGCTCGTGTTCAGGGGCAGCGTCCGGAACGACTGGAGGAAGCCGCGCAGGATCAGCTGGTGGCCCTCGCTGGCGAACAGAATCGTGACCGCCACCAGGTTGTAGAACCGGCCGAACACCGAGCTCTGGTTCTGCGACAGCGGGTCGTACCCCATGGCCAGGGTGAAGCCGCCGAACAGGTCGAGCAGGTCGCCGGCCGCCTGCAGGGCCGCGAACAGCATCGCCGTGATGAAGCCCAGGCCGGCCCCGACGAAGACCTGCAGCGCGGCGCTGGCGATCAGATCCGAGGTCTCCAGCGACGGGAGCGTGCCCTTGAGGTACGGCGCGAGCGGCAGGGTCAGGCCCACCGACAGCAACGCCTTGACCGTGCCGGGGATCAGCCGCGAGCTGAACGGTGGGCTGATCATCAAAAAGGCGCCCGTACGCGCCGCGCCCAGCATCACGGCAAGAAGGTCCGCGATCGGGATGTTCCAGTTCATTTGTACGACGCCACCAACGCCGTGAGGATCAGCCCCCACCCGTTGACCAGCACGAACAGCAACAGCTTGAACGGGAGTGCCACGGTCACCGGAGGCAGCATCATCATGCCCAGCGACATCAGCGACGCGGATACCACCATGTCGATCAGCAGGAACGGGATGAAGATGACGAACCCGATGATGAAGGCGGCCCGCAGCTCGGACAGCACGAAGGCCGGGATCAGCGTGGTGAGCTCGACGTCGTCTTTGTTACGCGGCTTCGCCGACCCGGACAGCTTGACCATGAGGCCGACCTCGTCCTCACGGGTCGTCTTCCACATGAAGTCGCGCAGCGGCTTGACCCCGTCCTTGAAGGCCACCGCCTGCGTCTTGTCGCCCTTGAGGTAGGGCTGAACGCCCTGCGAGTTCATCGCGGACACGGTGGGGCCCATGATGAACAGGCTCAGGAACAGCGCCAGCCCGGCGAGCACCTGGTTCGGCGGCATGCTGGTCAGGCCGAGCGCGTTTCGGGTGATCCCCAGCACCATGAAGATCTTGGTGAAGCAGGTGCAGAGCAGCAGCACGGCCGGCGCGACCGACAGGACGGTCAGGCCCATCATGATGATCAGCGAGGTGGCCGGGCGGCTGCCGTCCGGGTTGGTCCCGTTGATGTTCAGGTTGATGTTGGGCTGGGTGGGCCGGCCCGGCGCCCGCGGGGTCACCGGCGCCTGCGGCACCCGCTCGGGCGCACGGTAAGCGGGCGGCTGGTAGGCCGGGGGCTGGTAAGCGGGCGCCTGATAGGCCGGGGCGTGGTAGGCGGGGGCCGGGGCTTCCGGGGCGACCGGCGCGCGGCCCGGCTCGGCCGAGGCGGCGCCGGGCAGCAGCACCAGCGCCAGGCCGATGCCGGCGAACAGCAGCAGGAATGCCCGTTTGATCATCGGCGGCTGGTCCGATCCCGGAGGAAATCGACAGTCGATCTCCAGGTTTTCGGCGACAGCAGCGACCCGTCCAGGCGGCCGCCGCCCCCGGCCGGGTGCGCGTCCGGCAGGTCGAGGTGGTCGCGCGTCTCGTGCGCGTGTGTCTCGAACAGCGCCGGGTCCGCCTCGCCGAGGAGGCTGACCTGCTGATCGGTGACGCCGAGGATCATCGCGCGGTCGGCCACCTTCACCACGGTGACCGCCGCGCCCCGGGTGAGCTGCTGCCGGTTCAGGATCGCCAGCTCGCCGTGCGCGCGCTTGCCCAGCGGCCGGCGCACCACCCGTGCCGCCAGCCACATCAGGCCCATGACGACGAGCAGCGTGAAACCGACCCGCAGGACGAGCTCGAACAAGGCCGCTTACCCCTCGACGGCCGGGGAGACGATCTCGGTGATCCGGATGCCGAAGTTCTCGTCGATCACGACCACCTCGCCCCGCGCGATCAGCCGGCCGTTGACAAGCAGGTCGGCGGGGCTGCCGGCGGCCCGGTCGAGCTCGACGATCGCGCCGGGATTCAACGTCAGAAGCTCCCGTACGGCCATCCGGGTGCGCCCGAGCTCGGCCGACACCTCCATCTCGACGTCGTGCAGCATGTCCAGCCCGCCGCGCAGCGAGACCTGCGGTTCGCGCCGGGCCACGCCGGCCGCCCCGGACGGGTTCTCGGTCGGCCACGGGCTCAGCGCGAGCGCCAGCACCGCGCGGACCTCCGCGCCCTCGACCAGCGGCACCGCCACCGAGTCGTCCTTGGCGGCGAGCGCGCTCAACGCGACACCGGGTTCCATGACCGTGCCGGGGTCGAGCACGACCGGCCCGAACGCGCGCGCCGCGGCCTCCAGCGCCGGGCGGACCGCGGCGGTCAGGTCCAGCTCGCCGATCGGACTCTCCTTGAGCGCGTCCGCGAGATCCTGGCCGACCACCACGACGACCTCCCCGGCCGCCGCGCCGCTGAATCGGGCGGTGACCGCTTGTCCCTCGGTCAGGACATCAGGGGTGGCGCTGATCGGGTCACCGGCCGCGAGTGGCCGACTGGTCGGCAGGACGGCCAGGGCGGCCTCGGCGGCGGTCCGGGCGAGGGCGAGCTGCGGAGCGGTGATGGTGGGCGCGGTCATGAGCGGCCAGACTCCTTGGCAGTGGGCTCCTTGGGGGCCGGCACCACGAGGCACGCGAGCCGCGCCCCCTGATTACCGGGAACTGCATGGGCGAAAACGGTCTCGTTGACGATCACCTCGAGTGGCCGGCTGGTCGGATGCCCGAGCGGCACGACGTCTCCGGGACGTAGGTCCACGATGTCATCGGTACGCATCCGGATGGGCTGGAATCGGACCGCGACGTCGATCGGAGCCGCGGAAAGTCCGATCGTGAGGTTGCGCAGCGCCAGATCCTTGCTGGCCCGCTCGGCGTCGCTGAGAACGACCGTCTCGGTCTTCTCCAGCACCGGCAGGATCGTGGTGAACGGCAGGCAGATCGTGTGCGAGGTTTCTTCCGCGCCGATCTTGACGTCGAAGGTGGCGATCACGCAGGCGTCGCCGGGCGCGTGCGCGCGCAGGAACTGCGCGTTGTACTCGATGTCCTTGAGCTTGGGCGAGAGGGCGACCAGCTGCTCGAAGCCGTAGCGCAGCTCGCCCAGCATCCGCTCCAGCAGGCCGCGCAGCAGGGGCATCTCGACCTCGGTCAGCGGACGCTCCGGCTGGGGTCCGCCCGGGCCGCCGAGCATGTGATCGATAGCGGTCATGGCCGCCGACATCGACATCTCCACCAGGACCGTGCCCGGGAGCGGGTCGAGGGTCACCACGGCGAGGACCGTGGGATTGGCGAGCGAGGCGACGTACTCGTCGTAGTTCAGCTGCTCGATCGACGCCACGCCCACGTTGCTGATCGCGCGTAGCCGGGTGGTGAGCAGCGTGCCGCAACTACGGGCGTACGTCTCGAAAGCAAGCTGCAGCGTCCGGACATGTTCACGGGAGAGCTTGATGGGGCGCCGGAAGTCGTACGTGGTCGGATCTCCGCCTTGGCCGCGGCGCGAGATCTTGCCCGGGGAGCGTGCGGCCGAGACCGCGGAGGACGAACTGGTCACGTCGTCCCCATCGGCTCGATTCCGGAACGGCTGAGCCGGAGCGCCGTTTATGTCCGTTTAAATCCGGCGAAAGCACGGACGGGCGGGTCCACCAGTTGGTGAACCCGCCCGTCCGTTTCGGTATTACTGCGTCACGAACTGCGTGTAGTAGATGTCCATGACCTCTTTGGTGCCGTCCACGGTGTAGGCCTTCACGATCTTGTTGAGCAGGTCGGTCTTGACCTCTTCACGGCCCTTCTCGGTGGCGAGCTCGGCGACCTTCATGCCGGTGTACTCGTCGATCGCCAGGTTCACGGCCTCGCTGGGGTCCACGTTCTCGGTGCCGGCGTCGGCGGTCTGCTGGAGCGAGAAGCTCAGCTTGAGGTAGTGACCGTCGGCCAGGTTGACCGTCAGCGCGTCGTCGAGCTTGGTGACCACGCCCTTCTTCGGCGCCGCCTCGGCCTTGGACGAGTCGCCCTTCAGCATGAAGAACGCTCCCCCACCACCGCCGAGGAATACGACAGCGGCGATAACAATGATCATCAGCATCTTCTTGGACTTCTTCGGCGCGCCCTCGGTGGTGGCGGCGGCTTCGGTCTTGTCGCTCATCGCAACTCCTCTCGTCAGTCGTGCTTGGTGGTGGTGGAAGTGGGTTCGGTGGTGCTGTGGGCAGCCTCGGCCTCGGCCGTGGTCTGACCGGTGTGCAACTTCGAGTCGGCGCCCGCCGCGGCCGGCAGCAGTGCTGCCTGGTCGGCCGGGAGCGTGGTCAGGACGACGATGTCCACTCGGCGGTTCATCTGGACCGACCGCGGGTCGGCCGGGTCGATCAACGGCTTGGTGTCGGAGAACCCGACCGCGCTCATCCGGTTCTTGGCGAGGCCGTGTCCGGACAGGTACCGGACGGTGGACGAGGCCCGCGCCGCGGACAGCTCCCAGCCGCTCGGGTAGAACGTGGTCTTGGCCTTCAACTGGTTGGTGTTGCCGTCAACCTCGATGTTGTTCGGCAGCTTCGCCAGGGTCGGTGCGATCGCGTCGAGGATCTTCTCGCCACCGGGCTGGAGATCGGCCCGGTTGCCGGCGAAAACCACCTCGTTGGTCACCACGGTGACCACGAGACCACGCTTGTCGATCGTGAACTTGACCGAGCCGATCATCTTCTCCTTGGCGAGAGCGTCGGAGATCTTGTTCTCGACCTTCTTCATGTCTTCGGCTTCCTTGGCGGCCGCCTGAGCGTCCGCCTGGCCCTTGGCACGACTCTGCGCCACGAGCGCGTTCTGTACCGCCTGGATCTCCTTGGCGGTCATGTCCGAAGTGCCGGCCTTACCGTCCCCCTTGCTGGCACCCGGGTCGATCTGCACGATCTGGGTGTTGGTGCCGGAGCCCTCCAGCACGGCCTGCTTGCCCTGGAACGCGGCGCTCTGCGCACCGAACCCCTCGGACAGACCGTTGGCCAGCTGGGCGAACTTCTTCATGTTGACGTCGGACATCGAGAACAGAACCACGAACAGTACGAACAACAGGGTCAGCATGTCGGCGTACGACACGAGCCAGCGCTCGTGGTTGACGTGCTCCTCGTGCTCCTCATGCTGCTTTTTGCGCTTGCCCCCGCCTGCGCTCATCGGTTATGCCGCCTTCTTAGTGGTAGCGGCCGTCTCGGCCTTCTTGGCCTCGTCCGGCGGGAGGAGGCTGCGGAGCTTCTGAGCAACGAGGCGCGGGTTCGAGCCGGCCTGGATGGCGAGGACACCGTCGACGACCAGTTCCATCTCCTCCGCCTCGACGGCGCTGAGCCGGGTGAGACGGGCGGCGACGGGCAGCCAGATGACGTTGGCGCTGAGCACGCCCCAGAGGGTCGCGACGAACGCGGCGGAGATCGAGTGACCGAGCGTCTCCGGCTTGTTCAGGTTCTCGAGCACGTGCACGAGGCCCATGACCGTGCCGATGATGCCGATGGTCGGGGCGTAGCCGCCCATGTTCTCGAAGAGCTTCGCGCCGGCCTTGTCGGCCTTCTTCTTGGCGGCGATCTCGGCGTGCAGGATGTCGTGCAGCTCATCCGGGTCGGTGCCGTCGATCGCCAGCTGCAGGCCGCGCTTCAGGAACGGGTGCTCGACCGTCTTGACCGCGTCCTCGAGGGCCAGCAGACCCTCGCGGCGGGCCTGCTCGGCCAGCTTCACCACGTCGTCCACCAGCTTGGTGGGCGGCGTGACCTTGGCCAGGAACGCCTTCTTCAGTTGGGTGACGGCTCCGGTCGAGTCCTTCAGCACGCCGCCGGCCATACCGGCCATGAACGCGCCGCCGAACACCAGCAGCATCGAGGGGATCAGGATGATGGAGGCGGGCGAACCGCCTTCGAGGATCTGAACGGTGAAGATGATGACGAGGCCGGCAACTACACCGACGATGGTTGAGATATCCATCAGCTTTCCTTCCGGTGCAGCGGGAGCACCTTGGCGTCGTGGCTGTCGTCCGACAACCGGGCGTTGGAGGTTGGCTCGGCCTCAAGGCGACTCGCTTGCGAGATCAGCGAGGCGCGGTAGTGCCGTACTGAATCGATGAACTCGGGCACGGACTCGGCGATGACGTACTTTGTCCCGTCGACCAGCGTGATGACCGTGTCGGGCGTGCAGTCGGCGCGCTCGATCAGGTCCGGGTTCAGGGCGAACACGGCACCGTTGATGCGGGTTACGAGGATCACTTGCATCCATCCTTGGGTGTCGGTGTGTCCTGGCTGGGTGGGCCGTCCGTGGCCCGCTTACACAAGGTTGTTCGGCGGGGGGTCGGTTGCCGATGAGATCCATCCGGTCGCCTTACGGGTGCAGGCCCCGCCTCATACGAAGACGGCCGGGACGGGCACCCTGCGGTGCCTCGCCCCGGCCGCCGGCCGGTCTGCTGGTACTACTAGCGCTTCATGCTGACGAGCTCCTGGAGCAGTTCGTCGGAGGTCGTGATGATGCGGGAGTTCGCCTGGAAGCCGCGCTGGGCGATGACCAGGTTGGTGAACTCCTGGGCGAGGTCGACGTTCGACATCTCCAGCGCGCCGCTGACCACCGAGCCCATGCCGGCGCTGCCGGGGACGCCCACCTGGGCGTAGCCGGAGTTGACCGAGGCCCGGAAGCCGGAGTCGCCGACCCGTTCCAGGCCGACGGGGTTCTTGAAGGTGGCCATCGCGACCTGACCCAGCACCTCTTTACGCCCGTTGCTGTAGACACCGAGGATCTGGCCGGTGTCCGAGACGCTGTAGGACAGTGAGGTCAGCGCGCCGGCCGCCTGCCCGTCGGTGTCGAACACCCGGGCGTCAGTAAGTCCGGAATATGACGTTATGTCCGCTACATCGACCTTGTAGCCGCCGATGTCCATGATCCCGTCGGGGGCCGACGCGGCGGTGGCCTTGCCGGCGTCGAACGCGAGCTGCCCGGTGGCGCCGGAGATGTCGTTCCCCTTCTCGTCGATCAGCTTGACGTCCCAGGTCGAGCTGGACGGCGTGGCGTTGTCGTTGGCGGTCCGCGCGAACTCGGCCACGACCGTGTGGGTCGCGCCCTGGGCGTCGTACACCTTGACCGGGATCGTGGTCTTGTAGTCGAGGCCGCTGTTCTTGGGCAGGTTCCCGTCCGGGATGTCGTCGCTGCTCAGGTTGCCCTTGAGGGTGATCTTCTCGGTCGCCTTGGGCTCGATCGTGCTGCCCAGCGGCATCCGGATGTCGTCCGGCTTGGCGCTCGCGTTGACGACACCGTCCTTGGCGGTCCACCCCTGCACCGGCTCGCCGCTCGCGCTGACCAGCAGGCCGTTCGCGTCGAAGGTGAACGACCCGGCCCGCGTATACATCATCTCGTTGCCGCTGCGCGTGATGAAGAAGCCGTCGCCCTGGATCATCATGTCGCCGGAGCGCCCGGTGGTCTGCTGCGAGCCCTGGGCGAAGTTGGAGATGATCCCGCTGTTCTTGACACCGAGGCCGACCTGCGCCGGGTTCGTCCCGCCCTGTCCGTTCTGCGGAGCACCGGCGGCACCGAGCATCTGACTCAGCGTGTCCTGAAATTGGACAGTACTGGCCTTATATCCCACGGTGTTGACGTTTGCGATGTTATTTCCGGTTACGTCCATCATCTGCTGGTGGGCGTGCAGGCCGCTGATGCCTGAGTAGAGCGAGCGCAGCATGAGAGGTCCTTCGCGGTGAGAGGAATGCGGATCAGGCGCCGGTGGCCGAGCCACTGGACGTCGGCCCGGCGCCGCCCGAGTTCGCGGCCGGCGGCTTCGCGGCGCCCGGTGCGGCAGCTGGGTTCGCAGCGGCGGCTGCGGCCGCTTGGTTCGCAGCCACCTGCGCGGCCGCCGGGTTCGCAGCGACCTGCGCGGCCGCCGGATTTGCAGCGACCGGTGCGCCGGACCCGGCTGCCTGGATTTCCATGACCTTGGACAGCAGCACGTCCGAGTTCCCGATGCGCAGCATCGGTTCGCTGTCCCCGTTGAGCTTGGCGGCCGAAATGGTCCCGGTCTGCCGCGCTCCCATCTCGTCCATGTATGTGACGTTCTGGCCGACCAGTGACGCGGCCGAGACCATGCGCTGGGATTTGAGCATGTCGGCGATGTCGCCGAGCTTCTCGACCTGAGTGAACTGCGCCGTCTGAGCGAGGAACTGGGTCGAGTCGGCGGGCTTGCTCGGGTCCTGGTATTTGAGCTGAGCGACCAGGAGCTTCAGAAAGGTGTCCTTGTCCCCGAAGTCCTTCGACGCTTCCGCGAGCTTCTTCGCCGGCGCGGCGGCCCCGGCGGCTGCGGCGGCATTGGCGCCGGTCGTTCCGGAGATGCCCGGGGTCGGTGCGGTCATCACACTCTCCTGTCCTTCGGTGCTCTCCTTAAGGTTCGACCAGGTTGCGATTTTGCTTAGTGGCGGAAAAAGCGCGGGCCCGCCCCGAAGAGGGCGGGCCCGCGCCGAACGGACTCGTTGTCTCACGGTGCGAGAGAAAGGCTGAACTTTCCCTTTCCATACCGGTTGATCTCGACCGACAGGTCGGCCCGCCGGCCGAGGGCCATCAGGTGTGCCCGGGCGTCGGTGGGCAGCGGCTCGCCGGGGTAGACCACGTGGTTCAGCTTGACGTGCGGGCCGCCCTCCTTGTTCAGCAGGCTGGTCAGCACGTTGCACAGCTCGAAGACGTTCTCGGCGAGATTCGCGTTGAGCTTCTTCTCGTCGATGCTGTCCTCCGCCGCTCCGGCCGGCAGCAGGCCGAGAGCCGCCCCGGCGTTCGCCGAGAGGATCAGGTCCAGGCCGAGAACGGCGAAGATCTGCTGTGCGGTGTCGGTGAAGATGGCGACCGTCGAAGTGTTCACCTCGTCCGCGGAGAGCGGATCGCCGGGACTGACGGTCACCTCCCGGCCGAGCAGATCCTCGAAGAGGTTGCGTACGGCCAGGGTGCCAGGAAGTACCGATACGTCGGACATGTCTTAATCATCCCAGAATTGGAGCGAAGACCTCATCGAATCGCTCAGCGGAGAAAGGCTTGACGATGAAAAAGAGTGAGCCGGCGGCCTCGGCCGCCTGCATCATCTCCGGGGTGCACTCGGACGTGACGAATCCGAATTTGATGTCGTTACCGGCCGCGCGAAGCTGACGCAGGACCTCGATGCCGGTCATCTCCGGCATGTTCCAGTCGGAGAGCACCAGGTCCGGGTTCTCCGACGTGGTCAGCTCGAAGGCCTCGCGCCCGTTGCTGGCCTCGATCAGCTCGTGGTCGCCGAACCCGGCCTGGCGCAGCGTGCGGACCACGATCTGGCGCATCACCCGGCTGTCATCGGCGATGAGGATCTTCATTCGTCAACCTCCTTGTTGTCGGACCGGCTGTGCCACATGGAGATGGAGACCGGCTCGCCGTCCCAGATGCCGTAGACCCCGCTGATCCGTACGGCGGTCGGGTAGATCGTGGTGTTCTCCGGGGCCAGGACGACCTGGGGCAGCGAGAGGAGGGCGCCCGGCGGCAGCATGGCCTTGACGTTGCCGCCGATGATGTTGGCTAGTTCGCCGAGCACGTCCGACATGTCGTCGACCGAGACCTCGTCCACTTCCATGGCGAGGAAGGCGGCGGCGGCCCGGTTGGCCGCGAGGGTGGACGACGCGTACACGACGTGCCCGGTCCAGGATCCGGTGATGGAGACCGAGGAATGCACCTCGGAGGGCTGATTCTGGTCGTACGTCGGGATCAGCGGGTTGAGGCCCTCCGGATCCAGGTACGACGACCAGACCTGCTCCACCATCTCGGCGAGGTCGTTCTCGTTGACCTCGACTTCGACGCTCATGAGTTCACTCCGGTCGGGACGAGGCCCAGCAGGGCCAGCTTTTCGATCATCGCGCCCTCGGTGAAGGGCTTGATCACGTACTCGTGGGCGCCCGCGGCGAGCGCTCGGACGATCTGGCTCTGTTCGCTCTCGGTGGTGACCATGACCAGCGTCATCTCCCGCAGCCGGGGGTCGGCCCGGACGTGCGTGACGAACTCGAGCCCGTTCATGTTGGGCATGTTCCAGTCGATGAGGGCCAGCTCCGGCACCTCGGACATCTCCTCGAGCCGGTCCAGCGCCTCGCGTCCGTCGCCGGCCTCCACCGCCTCGAAGTTGAGCTTCTCGACGATGCGTTTGAGGATCATGCGCATCGCGCGGGAATCGTCGATCACCATGGCTCGCATCGCGGCCTATCCCCTTCTCGCGGCGCCGGCCGGCACCCCGGTACGGACTCGGTAAGCGGACGTGCGGCCGGCGGCCAGCCGCTCGTAGTTGTCGTCGATGCCGATCGTGGTCTCGGCGGCTCCCAGGAAGAGCCACCCGTCGGGCCGCAGCAGCTTGGCCACGTTCTGCAGCACCGTGCGCTTGGTGGCGACGTCGAAATAGATCAGGACGTTGCGCAGGAAGATCACGTCGAACGGCTGCATCACGGGCAGCGGCGCGGTCAGGTTCATCAGGCGGAACGAGACGTTGCGGCGCAGTGCCGGGGTGATCCGCCAGTGCGCGCCGGCCCGTTCGAAATACTGCACCAGCTGGGCCGCGGGCAGACCACGGTTCACCTCGACCTGGCTGTACTCGGCGGTCTCCGCGCGCTTGACCATCTCGGTGGAGATGTCGGTGCCCATGATGTCGTAGTTCCAGCCCGGCGGGAGCGCCTCCTGCAGGGTGATGGCCAAGCTGTACGCCTCCTGACCGCTGGAGCTGGCCGCCGACCACACCCTCACCTTCCGGGTGGTGGCCCGGGACTTGATCAGTTCGGGCAGGACCACCTCGTTCAGCGCCGTGAACGGCTCGCGATCGCGGAACCACGAGGTCTCGTTGGTGGTCAGCGCGTCGATGATCTTGCGTTGGTGCGCGGGGTTGGGCCGCCGCTGCAGGTCGGCCAGGAACTCCGCGACGCCGGCCGCGCCGACCGAGCGGGCCACCGGGATGAGCCGGGCCTCGACCAGGTACTCCTTGCCCGGGGCCAGGACGATCGAGGCCTCCCGGCGGACCATCTGGGAGACGTAGTTGAACTCGGCTTGCGACAGCGTCATCGGGTCACCGCCGCGGACCGGCCCGACTTCACGCGGCCGACCAGGAAGGCCGCGATCCGGTCAAGGGGCAGCACCTCGTCGGCCAGACCGGCGCCCACGACGGCGCCGGGCATGCCCCAGACCACCGAGGTGGCCTCGTCCTGCGCCAGGATCTCGGCGCCCGCGTCCCTCATCACCTTCGCACCATTCCGTCCGTCCTGTCCCATTCCGGTGAGGATGGTCGCGTGCGCCGACCCACCCCAGAGGCTCGCCACCGACCGGAACATGACGTCCACGGCCGGGCGGCAGGAGTTCTCCGGCGGCGCCCCACTGAGCTGGGTCAGCGTCGCGGTCCCCCGCCGGTGAAAGATCAGATGCTGGTCGCCGGGTGCGATGTACGCCCAACCGGCGGTCAGCTCCATCCCGTCGGCGGCCTCGACGACGTGCAGCGGCGTGCTGCGGTCCAGCCGCTCGGCGAACATCTTGGTGAACACCGGCGGCATGTGCTGGGTGATCACGATCGGCACGCCGAGGTCGGCGGGCACTGCGGTGAGCACCTTGGTGAGGGCGTCCGGCCCGCCGGTGGAGGAGCCGATGGCGAGAATGTCGACCCGCCCGCCGGCGGGCGAGCGCCGGGCTGCCGGGCGGGCCGGTGGCGCCGCGGGCCGTCCGGCGGCCGGCGCGGCCGAACCGGCGCGGGCGGTGGGACCGGCGGGGCTGGTGGGACCGGTGGCACCGGCCGGGCGCACCGGCGCGGCCGGACGGGCGGGCGGGCGCGACACCGGACCGGCCTGGCGCCGCGGACCGCCGAGCGCGTGGATCTTCGGCACCAGCTGTTCCCGGACCGCGGCGATCGACTCCTGGATCGACCCGACGTTGCTGGGCTTCGTGACGTAGTCGGTGGCGCCCGCGGACAGAGCCTCCAAAGTGGCGGACGCGCCGGACGCGGACAGCGTGCTGAACATGATCACGGGGATCTGCTTGTGCCGCTTGCGTAACTCGCGGACCGCCTCGATGCCGTCCATCTGCGGCATCTCGATGTCCATCGTGATCACGTCGGGCTTGAGCTGATCGATCTTGGCCTGGGCCAGCAGACCGTTCGACGCCGTGCCGACGACCTCGATGTTCTCGGCTTGGCCGAGCGCGTCGACGATGAGCCGGCGGACCACCACGGAATCGTCGACCACGAGGACGGAGATCATCGGTAAAACCCCCTTCACCCGAGCCACGCCGGGCCGAGTGCCGCGACCACCGGTGAGAGGAGCCGATGCGCCGTGGCGGTGTCCAGAAGGTCACGCACCACCAGCGCCTGCACCGCACCGCTGAGCATGTTCCACACGCCGCCGGCCCGGACGGGCAGCGGAATCGCGGCCGTGTCCACGGCCTGTACCAACAGCATCTGCGCCGCCGCCGCGGTCCGGACCCGATCCGAGAGATACGCGGCCCACGAGGCGGAATGCACCGCCGGTGACCAGCCGCCGGCGTTGCGGCGTGCGTCGTCGGACGAGGTGACCAGCCGGGCCAGGTCCATCCGCCGTAGCGACCGCAACCGGTCCAGCAGCGCGGAGACCGCGTAGTGGTGCGGCCCGAGGTCGATGGGCGCGCCGACCGGGAGCTTGCGCATGGCCGAGACCCAGCCCGCGCCCAGTTGCCGGCGGGTGTCCGAGTCCAGCACCTCGCGCAGATAGCTGGCCACCGCGGCGTCGCAGAGCAGCGCGGTCGCCGACGCCGCGGTCTCGCTCTGTTCCGCGTCGCGGCCGTCGCCCTGCCAGGTCCACGACATGACGTCGTAGCGCAGGCAGGTGAGCAGCGCGTCGACCGAGCCGATCGGGGCCCGCTCGACCAGCGCCAGGTTGCCGGACGGATCGTCCTGCGAGACGCCCTTGAGCGAGGGCATCTTGCGGGCGGCGCTCTCCACCTCGACCCAGAGCGGCCCGCGGACACCCTCGTCCGGCAGCCGCTCGGCCAGCACCGGCAGGTCCGCGGTCTGCAGTCGCAGGGCTCGCAGGAACACCTCGGCGGTGGCCGACCCACCGGACAGGCGGGTCAGGTCGAAGCCGAGCACCGGCGCGCTGACGAGGCTGTACATCAGGTGGTGGCGCGGTACGTGTCGACGGCCTGGTTGACGTCGAGCGCCAGCATCAGCCGGCCGTCCAGCTTGAAGGTGCCGACCACCAGTTCCCGGGTCGGGCCGCTGAGCGTGTCCGGCGGCGGCTCGAACGTGTCGTCGTCCAGGTCGACCACCTCGCCGATCTTGTCGACCAGCAGGCTGACCGGCTCACCGTTGCCGCGCAGGATCACGTTCATCACCGGACCCTGCAGTGCCTGCCGGGCCAGTCCGAGCTGGACCCGCAGGTCGACCGCGGCGATCACCTGGCCGCGCAGGTTGAACAGGCCACCGACGGCGGGCGGCGCGAGCGGCACCGGGGTGTACTCGTTGTACGAGAGCACCTCCTGCACCGTGTGCACCTCGACTCCGAAGAGTTGATCGGCCACCTCGAACGTGGCGAACTGCCGGCTCGCCATCTCAGGCCTCCACCAATATCTCGTCGCTCTCCAGGTCGCTGTAGAAGTTCGGGTCGGCGGCGAGGATGGCGCGGCGCACGTCCAGCAGCTCGGTCACCCGTTGCTGGATCACGGCGGTGCCGACCAGGCCGTCCTCCTCGGCGTCGCGGCGCGCGGTCGTCGAGTTCTCGGCGATGTCGACGATCCGGTCGACCACCAGCGCCACGCTGCGCCCGCCCTCGCTGTAGACCACCACCGAGACGGTGTCTCCCTCAGGCTCTTCCCCGTACGCGCCGAGCAGGTGCGACAACCGCACCAACGGCAGGATCTGGCCGCGGTACTGCACCACCTCGCGGGACCCGGCGTGCTCGATGCGGTCGCGCGGGAACTCCTCGAGCCGGGTGACGGTGTCCAGCGGGATCGCGACCCGGCGCTCGCCGACCGCGGTGACCAGCAGCCGCTCGCCGCTGCCACCGCCCGCGGACGCCCGCAGCGAGGCCTCCATGTTCTGCCGCTCGGCGTCGGCCGCCAGGTGACTACGACGGGCGAGCGAGGACACGTCCAGGATCAGGCCGACCTTTCCGTCGCCCAGGATGGTGGCACCCGCGTACAGGCCGATGTCCTTGAATCTGCTGTTGAGGGCCTTGACGACGACCTCTTCGGTGTTCAGGACGCGATCCACGATCAGGCCGAAGCGGCGCCCGTCGGCCTGCAGCACCATGATGTAGACGCCCTGGTCGGCGCCGGTGTCGAGGCCGAGTGCGCGGTCGAGGCGTACGAGGGGAAGCAGTTTGCCTCGCAGCCGATAGACGGGCGCTCCGGAGGCGTACTCGATCTTGGTGGACTGGCCGTCGATGAAGACCAGTTCGAGCACCGCGACCTGCGGAACCACGTAGCGCTGGTCGCCGCAGTCGACGGTGAGCGCCTGGATGATCGCGAGGGTCAGCGGGATGGTGAGCCGCCAGACCGTGCCCTCGCCGGGGGTCGAGTCGACGCTGACCGCGCCGCCGATGTTCTCGATGTTGGTCTTGACGACGTCCATGCCGACGCCGCGGCCGGAGACGTTGGTGACCTTGGCGGCGGTAGAGAAGCCGGGCGCGAAGACCATCGCCATGATGTCGCGCTTGTCCATGTTGGGGATCTGCTCGGGGCGTAGCAGGCCGTTCTCGACCGCCTTCTGCGCGATGCGGTCCACGTTCAGGCCCGCGCCGTCGTCGGCGACCTCGACCGCGACGTGCCCGCCCTCGTGGTACGCGCGCAGGGTCAGCGTGCCCTCGGCCGACTTGCCGCTCGCGATCCGGGTCTCCGGCTCCTCGATGCCGTGGTCGACCGCGTTGCGCACCAGGTGGGTCAGCGGGTCCTTGACCGCTTCCAGCAGGCTGCGGTCGAGCTCGGTGTCCTTGCCCTCCATCACGAGCTGGACCTGTTTGCTCAGCGAGTTGCTCAGGTCCCGGACGACTCGGGGCAGCTTCGACCAGATGTGCTCGATGGGCTGCATCCGGGTCTTCATGATGCCCTCTTGCAGCTCACTAGTGATCATGCCGAGCCGCTGGGCGCTGCGGACCAGCGTCGCGTCGCCGATCTCCATCACGCCGCGGACCAGCTGGTTGCGGGCCAGCACCAGTTCGCCGACCAGGTTCATCAGGGCGTCGAGCAGATCAACGTCGACCCGGATCGCGCTGTCCGCGATGCTGCGCTTGGGCGTCTGCTGCTGCAACGCCTCGTTCACCGCGGCCGGCTGGGCCTTGCCCTCCTCCAGCAGGATCGTGCCGAGTTTGCGCTCGTCGCCCTCGATCTGTTGCTGCAGCGCGGATCCGACGTCGGAGGGCTGGGCCGCCCCCGCCTCGACGAGCATCTCGCCGATCGGCCGGCGCTGGTTCTCGACCGGTTCGGGCGCCGGGCGGACCGGCGTCGTCTCCTCCAGCGAGACCGGCTGCTCGGCCGGGGCTTCCGCCACTTCGGTGGGCTCGGCCACCGCTTCCGCCGGTGCCGCCTCGCCGACGTTCATCTGCGCGTGCACCTGGGCGATGACGCTCTCCACGTCGACGTCGCCCTCGTTGCCGGTCTCCTCGATGGTGGTCAGCAGCGCCCGTACGCCGTCGATGGTCGCCAGCAGCACCGTGATCGTCTGCGGGGTGACCGGCATGACCCCGTCGCGCAGTTTGGACAGCAGCGACTCGCCCGCGTGCGCGAGCGTCTCCAACCTGCTGAACGCGAGGAAGCCGCTGGTGCCCTTGATGGTGTGAATGGCCCGGAAGATTCGCGAGATCAGGTCGCGGGAATCGGTTTCCTGCTCCAGGGAGACCAGGTCGCGGTCGATCTGATCCAGGTTCTCGTGGCTCTCCATGAGGAATTCGCCAACGATCTCACCAAGGTCTTCCACGCTTACCTCCTGCTTGAACCGAGGTTCAGGCCTCTCCGCCCGGACGGCGGTAGCGGTAGCCGAAGCCGCGGACGGATTCGATGGGCGACTCGTCGGGGTCGGACCAGCCGAGCTTGCGGCGCAGGCGCAGCACCGCGAACTTCACGCGCTCCTGCCCGATGCCGGTCGGGTCGTCCCAGGCCTGGGTCAGCAGCTGGTTCGGGCTGAGCACCGTGCCGGCGTGCCGGACCAGCGCGTTGAGCAGCCGGAACTCGGTCGGCGTGAGGCGCTTCTCGTCGCCCTTGACGTAGACCCGGCGCTTGGTCGGGTCGAGGTGCACCAGGCCGTCGTCGTACACCTGGCTGGCCCAGCTGTTCTGGCCGCTGGACGAGCGCCGCAGCAGAGCCTCGACCCGGGCCAGGAGCTCGTTGTTGGCGAACGGCTTGGTCAGGTAGTCGTCGGCACCGCCGCGCAGGCCGCGTACCTTCTCCGCCTCCTGGCCGTGCGCGGTCAGCACCAGCACCGGCACGTCCGAGACGTCGCGCAGCCGCTCCAGCACCTGCCATCCGTCCATCTCCGGCAGGCCGACGTCGAGCACCACCAGGTCGGGGTGTTCGGCGTACGCCTCCTTGAGACCGGTGCGGCCGTCGCCGGCCTGCGCCACCTCGTATCCGGCGCGGCTGAACAGCAGGCGCAGGGCAAGAGCGATGTCCGGATCGTCCTCGACGACGAGAAGGCGACTCATGCTTTGCTCACCTTTCGGTCGCGGGGCAACGGAATCAACCGCGCAAAGCCACGATAGCGTGATGTCACGGTCTATTTACGGACAGTGACATTTTAGCGGTCTATTTGCCCCGCCTCGCGGGAAAAAACGAAAGCCCGGCGACCGGCCATCCCCCAAGATTGACATTTCCGCTGACGCTATTGTCCGGTTTTTGGCAAAAAAGGGACGTACGCCCGAGAAAGGGATGCGATATCCGAGGGAGGCCGTTCGGCTCTCCGTCGGACTCCGGAGGCATCGTGCTCGATCAAGTGGTACTGCGTATCGCCTTGCTCACGGCCGCTCCCGTGCTGATGGTCATGACCACGCCGGCGAACGCCGAGGTGCATGTCCCACCACTCCCGCCGAACGCCGCCGACACCGCGGTCCCGCCCGGCCGCCTCATGTCCGAGGTCGTCACCCGCACCAATCAGCAGCGTGACCGCAATGGTTGCGGCCAGCTCGCCGTCGACCGGGAACTCACCGAAGCGTCCGTACGGCAGAGCCTGTACATGGCCCGAACCGGGTTCTTCAGCCACGTGTGGCGCGACGGCACGACGTTCGTGGCCCGGTCGCGCGCCGCCGGCTACCGGCAGCCGTCCGGCGAGAACATCGCCTGGGGGTACGAGACCGCGGACGAGGTGATCGAGGCGTGGATGGCCAGCCCGAGCCACCGCGCGAACATCCTGAACTGCGACGCCCGCTCGATCGGGACCGGCGTCGTCTACGGCTACAACGGCATCCCGTACTACACCGAGGTCTTCGGCTACCAGTGATCTATTGACATTCTTCACTGGGGACACTATTAGTTAGCCTAACTAATAGAACCTTCCGTCCCCCAGGAAGAAGGTCATCATGCGTCGATCCCTCGCCGCGCTGGCGACGACCGCGATGGTCGCCACCGGCGTGGCCGGTCTGCTGTCCCTGACCCCGCAGGCACAGGCCGCGACCACCTCCCGCATCCCCGCTCACGTGTTCGCGCCGTACTTCGAGGCGTACAACGGCGACAGCCTGTCCGGGCTGTCCGCGCAGTCCGGCGACAAGTTCCTCACCCTCGCCTTCGTCCAGACGCCCAGCCGCGGCTCCTGCACCGTCTACTTCAACGGCGACACCTCGATGCCGATCTCGTCCGGCACCTTCGGCTCGGACATCGCCACCATGCGCAACATGGGCGGCGACGTCATCCCCTCGTTCGGCGGGTTCGCCGCGGACAACCAGGGCACCGAGATCGCCGACAGCTGCACCAACGTCGACTCGATCGCGGCCCAGTTCGAGAAGGTCGTCACCACCTACGACGTGACCCGCATCGACCTGGACATCGAAGACAACTCGCTGAGCAACACGGCCGGCATCGACCGGCGCAACAAGGCGATCAAGAAGGTGGAGGACTGGGCCGCCGCCAACGGACGGCTGGTCCAGTTCAGCTACACGCTGCCGACCACGACCGGCGGGCTGGCGCCGGACGGCTTGGCGGTACTGCAGAACGCGGTCGCCAACAACGCCCGGATCGACATCGTCAACATGATGACCTTCGACTACTACGACAACGCCTCACACAACATGGCCACCGACACCCAGACCTCGGCGAACGGGCTGATCAACCAGCTCCGCTCGCTGTACCCGGGCCGGAGCACCGCGCAGCTGTGGTCGATGGTCGGCATCATCGAGATGGTCGGCATCGACGACTTCGGCCCGGCCGAGACGTTCACCGTGGCGAATGCCACGACGGTCACCAACTGGGCGAAGACGCAGGGCATCGCATCGCTGTCGTTCTGGGCGCTGCAGCGGGACAACGGCGGATGCCCCGGCACCGGCGGGTTGGACAACTGCTCCGGCGTATCGCAGTCGACCTGGCAGTTCAGCAAGATCATGCAGTCGTTCACGTCCGGGTCGACCAGCACGCCGCCGACCACCCCGCCGACCACGCCACCGACGACCAAGCCCACCTCACCGCCGACGACGCCACCGACCACGGCACCCGGCACCACCACCTGGGCGCCCAACACCCCGTACGTGATCGGGCAGGTCGTCACGTACAACGGCAAGCGCTATCAGTGCCGGCAGTCCCACACGTCACTGCCGGGCTGGGAGCCGCCGAACGCGCTGGCGCTGTGGCTACCGGTCTAGCGAACAGTTGATCAGGACCGGTTCGGGGTGCAGCTCGATCCCGAACCGGTCGCGCACCCCGGCCCGGATCGTGCGGGCCAGGTCGAGCAGGGCGGCGGTGGTGCCGGCGCCACGATTGGTCAGGGAGAGAGTGTGCTTGCCGGAGATCGCGACCCCGCGCCCCTCGCCGAACCCCTTCGCGAAGCCCGCGCGCTCGATCAGCCAGGCCGCCGGGATCTTCACGTCGCCGTCGCCGGCCGGCCAGTGCGGGGCGTCCAGGCCGAGCCGGTCCCATTCACCCTGCGACACCACCGGGTTGGTGAAGAACGAGCCCACCGACCAGGTGTCCTTGTCGTCCGGGTCGAGCACCATGCCCTTGCCGGCGCGCAGCTTGAGCACCGTGTCGCGGGCCTGGCGCAGCGGCACCCGCTCGCCCGTCTCGACGCCGAGCGTGCGGGCCAGTTCGGCGTACCGGATGGGGGCCGAGTCGGTCGAACGCGCGAGCCGGAAATCGACCTCGAGCACGACATAGCGGTCGTTGTTCTTAAAAATGCTGTTTCGGTACGCGAAGGCGCAATCGGTCGGCGGCATGACCCTGATCGAGTCGTGCTCCCGGTCGTAAACCTGCACGGCGACGACGGTGTGCGCGACCTCTTGGCCGTACGCGCCGACGTTCTGAATCGGGGTGGCGCCCGCCGAACCGGGGACACCGGACAGGCACTCCACACCCGAGAAACCGTTCGTCACGGCGTACTCGACGAAATTGTCCCAATCCTCGCCCGCGGCAACCCGGACGACCACGCTGTCGGCATGCGTCTCGACCACCCTGATGCCGCGGGTGCGGATCAGCACGACCGAGCCGGGGAAACCGGCATCACCGATCACCACGTTGCTGCCGCCGGCAAGCACCAGGACCGGCTGGTCGGCGGCCGTCCCGTTACGCACCGTAGTCACCAGTTGGTCGGTTTCGGTGGCCACGGTCAGCGTGCCCGAGGGCCCGCCGAGGCGTAGCGTCGTGTACGCCGACAGCGGACCGTCACTCGACGGAGGGGTGTCAGGTTGCGTTGCGGCACTAACGTCAGGCACGGCCTCAACCCTAGGCTGAGAGTTATGGGTCATCTCATCGGCGGTCCGGTGGAGCGGAGAAGAGCGCGATGAACAGGCTGCATGCCACGAAGGACTTCTGGATGGCCGCCCTGCGGGCGGACAGCCCGGCGCTGCAGGACGCGGTGCGCGAGGCCGGCCCGGACGCCGCGGTGCCGTCGTGCCCGGACTGGACGGTCAACGACCTGGTGCGACACCTCACGTTCGAGCTCAACTGGGTGCGTCAGAGCGTGCCGCGCGGGGTCACCACCCGCCCGGCCGACACGGATTTCGCGGCGCCACCCGAGGTGGAGTGGGCCGAGGCGCTGGACGGGCTGCGGCGCGAGCTCACCGGCACGATCGAGACGCTGGAGGCGCTGGAGGCCGACTTCCCGGCGTGGAACTGGGCACCGCAGCGCAAGACTGCCGGTTTCTGGCACCGCCGGATGGCGCACGAGATCTCGGTGCACCGGTGGGACGCCGAGGCCGCGGCCGGTCACGCCACCGCGATCGAGACCAAGCTGGCCACCGACGGGGTGAACGAGGTGCTCGACTCGTGGCTCCCGGCCGGCAAGCGCAAGGGTCCGACCGATCTGCGCGGCGTGGTGCACCTGTCGGCCACCGACGCGGGGTACGAGTGGTTCGTCCGGTTACGCGGCGAGGGCGTGGCTCTGCTCGATATCGGGACGATTCTGGACACCGACGACCATCACCCGCGGGCCGAGGCGTCCGGCACGGCCAGCGACCTGCTCCTCGGCCTGATGGGCCGGCAGCGTGCGGATCGCCTGGTGGTGACCGGTGACCCGCGCCTGATCGAGGCGTTGCGTACGGGCTGACCTCGCTTAAATTCGTCTTACCGAGGGATCCGAGGGTTGCGATCGACCCTATGATTAACCGGTTAAGTCGAACCACGCAGGAAGCGGGGAACGCATGACGGCAACCGTTACCTCCACGTCGGCGCAGCCGGCTCTCGCCTCGATCAAGTTCCCCGACGGCTTTGTCTGGGGCACGGCGACCGCGGCGTATCAGATCGAGGGCGCCGCGCGGGAGGACGGCCGGGGACCGTCCATCTGGGACACCTTCAGCCGTACGCCCGGGAAGGTCTTCGCCGGGCACACCGGCGACGTGGCGTGCGACCACTACCACCGGTACGCCGACGACGTGGCCCTGATGGCCGGTCTCGGTCTGCAGTCGTACCGGTATTCGATCGCCTGGCCGCGGATCCAGCCGGACGGCACCGGCCCGGTCAACGCGCGCGGGCTGGACTTCTACGACCGGCTCACCGACGAGCTGCTGGCCAAGGGCATCGACCCGGTGGTCACGCTCTACCACTGGGACCTGCCGCAGACGCTCGAGGACCGCGGCGGCTGGGCGAACCGGGAGACCGCGCTGGCCTTCGCCGAGTACGCCCAGATTGTGCACCAGCGGCTCGGTGACCGGGTCGGCACGTTCACCACGCTGAACGAGCCGTGGTGCTCGGCGTATCTCGGCTACGGCAGCGGGCGGCACGCGCCGGGCAAGCAGGACCCGGCTCTTGCTTTTGCGGCGGTGCACCACCTGCTGCTCGGGCACGGTCTCGCGGCCCGGGAGCTGCGTTCGGCGGGCGCCCGCAACGTCAGCATCACGTTGAACCCGTCGGTCGTCTTCCCGGTCGACCCGGACAGCGCGGCCGATCAGGCGGCGGTGCGGCTGCTCGACGGGCTGTCCAACCGGATCTTCCTGGACCCGCTGTTCAAGGGCAAGTACCCGGTGGACATTCTGCAGCACATGAGCCAGTTCACCGACTTGTCGTACATTCAGGACGGTGACCTGGCGACCATCAACGCGCCGCTGGACGTGCTGGGCATCAACTTCTACCAGCCCTCGTACGTCTCGGCGAAGCCCGGCTCGCCCGGCATGCTCGACCAGCCCGGCAGCTACGGCATCGCGACCCGCCCGCCGACCGGCCCGGTCACCGACATGAACTGGATCATCGAACCGGCCGGCCTGACCCACCTGCTGCAGCGGATCCACCGCGAGTACCCCGGCACCGCCATGATGATCACGGAGAACGGCGCCGCGTACCCGGAGGGACCGTCCGCGGACGGCGCGGTGCACGACAGCCGGCGTATCGAGTACCTCGACGGTCACCTGCGCGCCTGCCACGACGCGCTGGCCGCGGGCGTCGACCTGCGCGGTTACTTCGTGTGGTCGCTGATGGACAACTTCGAGTGGGCCGAAGGGTACGCGAAGCGCTTCGGGATCGTGCACGTCGACTACACGACCCAGAAGCGGGTGCTCAAGGACAGCGCGAAGTGGTACCGGGACGTCATCAAGCGCAACGGCATCGGGAGCTGACCCGGTGACGCGGGAGACGGGTGACCCCGTCTCCCGCGTCGATCACGGCGTCACGAGGCGGACGTCCAGGACCTGGCCGGTCCGGCTGATCAGCCCGTCGTCGATGCGCCACTGACCGGGCAGCGCGCGGCCGCTCCGGCTCACGACCCGGTAGTAGCCGTCCGCCACGTGCTCGAAACGCCACCGCTGGCAGGCGGTCGGACGGGGGTTGCGGAAGTCGACGTCGCGGCCGCACGCGTCCAGCGCCCGCTGGCCGGTCGCGTCGGTCAGCAGCACGTCGCCGACCGGCTGGAGACGGAACTGCTGGCACGCGGCGCCGGTCGCGGTCAGCGTCTGGACCGGCGCGCCTGTTCCGGCACAGCCGGCGCCGGCGAGTACCCGTCCGTTGAGGCGGCTTTCGATCGTCAACCAGCCGTTCTCGGCCTCGGTAAATCGGAACATCTGGCAGTTGTTGTTCAGCCAGCCCCACTGCGCCGCCCGGGCGCCGTCCGCGTTGACGCACGCGGCCACCTCGGCGACCTTGTTGCTGAACCGGTTGTTCAGGCTCACCCAGCCGTCGCCGCGGTCGTCCGCGCGCCACTGGGCGCAGGTGCTCGCCGACGGTGCGGCCAGGGTGATGTCGGCGCCCTCGTAGCCGCAGGACGGGTTCGCCAGCACGCTGCCGTCGACCCGGCTGACCAGGGTCATCCACGCGGGGCCGTGGCCGGCTTCGCGGCTGCCGGACAGCGGATCGCCGAGCGACGGCCAGCCGGCCCGCCACGAGATCGGGCGCACCGAGAGCTTGGGCAGCCCGTTGTCGTCGCGGTCGTAGTAGTGGTGCACGTAGCGGTCGCCGAAGACGTCGCCGCCGCCCGGACCGCGGAACTCGTTGTAGCCGCGCAGCACCTCGGTGCCGCCGCCGGCCAGCATCGGGACGCCCGCGCTGTCCACGTACGGGCCGGTCACGGTCGTGGAGCGGCCGACCACGACCCGATAGTCGCTGTCCACGCCGCGGCAGCAATAGTCCAGGCTGACGAACAGGTAGTAGTAGTTGCCGTGCCGCACGATCGACGGGCCCTCGATGGACGCGCCGCCCCGGGAGGCCAGCGAATACAACGTGGTGTCCTTCGTGAACAGTAGACCGCTGTGCGGATCGAGCCGGCGCATCTTGATGCCGTCCCAGAACGAGCCAAACGACATCCAGAACGCGCCGTCCTTGTCCCGGAAGATGTCCGGGTCGATGGCGTTGAAGTTGTCCGTCATGCTCGACCGGAAGACCATTCCGTGGTCCACCCAGCGGTAGGACGGACTTGCCGGGTCGAGGGTCACGTTGGTCGCCAGGCCGATCACCGAGTTGTTGGTGCCGAACGACGAGGCCGCGTAATAAAGGTGATAGCTGCCGGCGAAATAGTTGATGTCCGGAGCCCAGAAATCGCCCGGTGTGATGCCTAGTTGGTCGACGATCCAGGCGGGGGCGACGGTGAACACGGGGCCGAGCTCGGTCCAGTGCACGAGGTCGGTGGAGCGTTTCATCGGCAGGTAGGTGCGGGTGGCGATGTCGCCGGTGATGAAGCTGTAGTAATAGCGGCCTTGTTTGATGACGGTCGGGTCGTGGGCGATCGGATCGGCCGGCTTGGTCGCGGCGGGCGTGATTGTCTTTGTCGCGGCGGCCGGCTTTGTTGCGGCGGGCGTGATTGTCTTTGTCGCGGCGGCCAGCTTTGTTGCGGCGGGCGTCTTTGTTGCGGCCGGCGCGGCCGTGGCGGGCGCGGCGAGCGGGACGCTTAGGGACGCGATGATCAGCGGAAGGACGGGTAAGGCGCGGCGCACCATGGTCCACATAGAACGGATGGTCGTCGATGTTTTGCCGGTAGGCAAGCCTCGACGCCCCATCGCCCGCCTGCCATGATGCCCTGATGACGCGGGATCGCCCGACGCTCGAGGCGGTGGCCCGGCGCGCCGGCGTGTCCCGGGCGACGGTCTCCCGCGTGGTCAACGGTTCCACCTCGGTCGCCGCCGGGATCCGCGAGGCGGTCCACCGGGCCGTCGACGAGCTGGGCTACGTGCCGAACCAGGCCGCCCGCAGCCTGGTCACGCAACGGACCGAGTCGGTCGCGCTGATCGTGCCGGAGACGGCGAACCGGGTGTTCTCCGACGACCTGTTCTTCCCGGCGATCATCCGCGGGGTCGGGGCCGAGCTGGAGGCCGCCGACAAGCAGTTGGTGCTGATGATGACCGGCTCCGCCAAAAGCCACGACCGGGTCGAGCGGTACGCCGCCGCGGGTCACGTGGATGGCGTCATGTTCGCCTCGGTGCACGGCTCGGATCCGTTACCCGGCGCGCTGGTCCGGCTCGGCGTCCCGGTGGTGTGCAGCGGCCGCCCGATCGGCGGGACCACGGTGCCCTATGTGGACGTCGACCACTTCGGCGGGGTCGCGCACGCCGTACGCCATTTGGTCGCCCTCGGCCGCCGCCGGATCGCCACCATCGCCGGACCACAGGACATGGTGGCCGGCATCGATCGGCTGGCCGGGTACCGCTCGACGTTGGCGAACGCCGGCCTGGCCGAGCACGTGGCGATCGGTGACTTCACCCGCGAGTCCGGGATCGCCGCGATGAAGTCGCTGCTGGCCGGCGATCCCGCACTGGACGCGGTGTTCGCGGCGTCCGACATGATGGCGCACGGCGCGTTGCTGGCGTTACGCGACGCCGGCCGCCGCGTGCCGGACGACGTGGCCGTGATCGGATTCGACGACTTCGAGATCAGCCGGTACAGCGAGCCGCCGCTGACCACCGTGCGCCAGCCGATCGTCGACGCCGGCCGCACGCTGGCCCGGCAGGTGCTCGGCCTGATCGACGGGTCCGGCGAGCTGAGCGACGCGGTGATCCTGCCTACCGAGTTAGTGGTTCGCGAATCTGCGTGATCGGCTGGCCCAGCACCTGACGGGACAGCAGCGTCGCCCCGGCGATCGCGGCCGGCATCAGCAGGATCGCGCCGAGCGGGATCAGGAACGCGCAGAACACCGCGACCCCGAAGCCGAGCGCCTGCGCCCGATGCTTGGCCAGCACCGCGCGGCGCTGCCGGAGGCGTTGCCCGCGGCGCTGGAACGGGACGCCGGTCAGCTCGACCGCAAGCAGCCACCCGCCCACCGCACCGCCGATCACCGGCACCACGGTCTGGCCCACCACCGGCAGGAACCCGGCGACGAACAACGGGATGCCGATCAGCGCGGACAGCACGATGAGCCGGATCGAGTCGCCGAGCCCGCGCAGCAGCGACCGCCAGAAGCCGACCTCGACCTCGCCGGGGACGCCGCCGTACCGGTCCTCGACCAGCTCGGAGATCCGCTCGTAGAACGGGTCTCCGATGAGGAGGGTGACGGCGGTGAAGGTGAGGATGCCGAGCAGCACGGCGACCCCGAGGATCCCGGCCCCGGCCAGGATCTGCACGAGATCACGCAGCCCCTCGGCCCAGCCGTCGGCGAACCAGGTGACGCTACGCGACAGGTCGGCGATGAAGTCGATGAGGAAGACGAGGCCGGTCAGGTAGAGGACGCCCGAGATCACGGCGGGGATGAGACCAAGCACGAGCAGCTTCGGCCTGGCGAAGACGAGCGCCAGGCCGCGGGGCAGCAGACTCGCCCCGAGCAGGAACCTCTTCGGGGCGGTCAGGAGTTCTTTGGTGTCCGGCTCCACGACCCGGCAGCTTAGGCGGTGTCCGCACGCGGCCGCCCGGGCGCCCGGGCGCCCGGGCCAGGCGCATCGGGCGCCGAGCCGAGCCAGAGCCATCGGGCGCCGAGCCGAGCCAGACGAGTAAGTTCTAAGCCGCGTCAGTGGCCGGAGGCGATCAGCGATCTAATCGCCGTCCGTCCGCCAGTTTCCACCACCCGTCTCGCATATCCGACATTTCCTGAGATCTGTCGGACCGGCTGGGCCACTGGACAGGCGGGATCGGCGCGCGGCCGGGCGTCGCTTCCATTCCGTGAGACGGGAGACCGCCTGCTGAGACCCGCGCCCACATCATGGACCCACCGTCCGCGATGCGAGACTCGCGTCCATTGTAGAGAGTATCTTTGTCATGTAACGAGGCTTTCGTCCGGCAGATTGTTCCGGCCGAATGTGAACCTTGGAGTGTTATGGCTCGTATGAGTCTTCTGCAGGTTTGCTCATCGCGTCTCGTCAAGTCCCCCGAAAGTGGGGTCACAATCATGGCGATCGACGCCTAAGTCGCAAATAGGGCGGCTGGGATCTACCGATCGGGCGACTTGCGAACACATGCGATGCCGCCCGAGGAGAAGACTCGTATGTGGGCGCAACTCTCCAAGGTTCACAAAAAATCCACGATGTGACCGCGGTGTCCACATAGCGGGACGCCCCGCCACGAACTCCACAGCGCCTCAGCTCTGGCACCACCGCACCACCGGAGCTACACCGTGACCCGATCACTCAACGCCTACCACCACGGTTAGGACCTACTCGTCTAGGGCATCGCCCGCCCGGGCCGAGCTGGGGACATCGCCTCGCTGCTCACGTTGATCAGGGCTGGGCGGAGGGCTCCTCGCTGGTGCTCGGCGACGCCGAGGGCGGGGCTGGCGGGCTTGGCTCGCTGGTGACCTCGGTCGGGGTCGGCACCGGTGGTGCCGTCAGCTCGGGCAGTGGGGTGCCCTCGGTCGAGCCGGTCGGCGCGGGGCCGGCCGACGGCGTGACGCTGGGGGCGGCGCTGACCGCGGCGAGGCTGGGCAGCGGCGCGCCGGACGCCACCGGCGACGGCTTACGGTCCGGCCGCGCCCGGTAGGGCACGTCGGTGATCGGCTCGTCGGGGCCGGTGCGCTCGGGCGCGGCCCCGATGCCGCCGGCGCCGCTGGGGAGGCTCGCCGCGCTGGGCCGCTTCGCGGGGCCGGCGAGGGTCCAGCCGGCGGCGACCGCGATCGGCAGCCCGAACGCCACGAGTCCGAAAAAAATGGATTTGGGGGATAACCGCACGTCTGGTCAACCGGGTCAGCCCGGCCCGAGGTTACGGCCAGCCCAAGAGAGCGAGGTCACGACCGGTTCAAAAAGGAGGACGCGGCGTCTCCAGGTGGCCGACAGCAGCCGAGGTCACGGCGT
>NZ_JABBNC010000019.1 GCF_012933445.1 Actinoplanes sp. TBRC 11911 | reverse complement strand
TATTTGGGCGTAACTCTCCAAGGTCTCGAACATTCGGTCGCAAACACTGGAAAGGCCAATGATGAATATGGTCGAAGGGTATGAAAAGCGTCATTTGATCTTGCTGGGGCATCGACTCGGCCGTTGCGGCGTGCGCGATTCACTCCGCGGCGCGGACGGTGGCGGTTGACAACGCGCTGGCTCTGCGCCAGCTGCGCTGGCGATGCCGGCTCTGTGCTGGCGGTGCTGGCGGTGCTGGCGGTGCTGGCGTGCTGGCGTGCTGGCGGGCTGGCGGTGCTGGCGTGCTGGCGTGCCAGGGCTCGCGAAGGTCTCGGGAAACGGACTCGAACTGGCGGCGCCGAAGGACTTTCGGTATCGATGAAGGATGATGCCGGCGCCACCCGCTGCGTGACTGACGTATTGCTTTATGTGAAAACGAACCGGACGCCGAGGCTCTGAGCAGGGCGGATGGGGTCGGTCTGACTAATCTGAAACGAGTGGTTTGCCGGGCTGAAGGCCTGGCGATCAAGCCATCGGCGGCGTAGAAAGAAGGCGCGGGACCTGACGCCGAAGACCAGGATTCCGGGTTGAGCGGCAACGGGACTCGTGCACGGCCACCGGGAACCCACGCGCGATCAGCCACGGCAGGCACGTTGCGGCGGGACCTCAGCCGAAAGGCTTCAGGACTGCCGACAACGACCCAGGTGCACGCTTGATAGCCCGGTCCGGACGCGCAGCAGCCGGCGCCCCATGCGGGACGCCGGCTCTAACTTTGCCCAAGGCCGACCCACCCAAATCGCAGACGCCGCGAAGCAGGCTGCGGCGCAGGGCGCGGGGCAGGGCGCGGGGAGCAGAGCGGCTGGGGGTCTTGGGGCGGGACAGCCCGGTCGGGCGTGAGGAGAGTGGGGGTGCACTCAGCCGGGCGGAACCTCGGGGGCTCTGCCCGTGGCGTACGGGGGAAAGGGTTATGCGGGGTTTTGCGCGGCCTGGTGGCGCAGCCGGAGCTCGTGGTAGACGGCTCGGAACAGCGTCGGGCGTGAGTGGAAGTCGATGCCCTGGGCCCACAGCTCGGTGTTGACCGTCCGGCCGTCGCGACGCTCGAGCAAGACCGTCATGCCGCTCTCGATCTCCCACGGGCCCAGGCGGTGGGTGGCCTTGTGCAGGCGGACGTGGGCGACGTCCGGCCAGCGCATCGTGCGGGAGCGCAGCAGACCGTACAGACGCACGCCGTGGTCGGCGACGTAGGTGCCCATCTGCAGGATGCGGTACGCGCCGACCACCCAGAGAGCGGCCAGCCCGCAGGCGACGAGTGTGACGCCGTGGCCGGTCAGGCCGAACTGGCGGACCGTGGCCCAGGCCAGCATCGCCAGCGCCAAGGCCTCCCACGCGATCACCAGCCAGCGGCCGGTGCCGGGCTCGTAGAGCCGCTCCCAGGTCTCGTTCACCTGATGAAGTATTCCAGCGGCACCCGTGCTCGGGCGTGTCTTAGTCGGAGGAGTGACCGATCATACGACCGTGAGTATTTCGTCGCCGATCGTAGTGATCTGGTCCGCAGCCTCCGTGACGGCCGCCGCATAGTGACGCAGCCACGACCGTACGCCGTCGGGAGTGCCGGTCGCGTAGGCGTTCGCGGACCCCACATACTCCGGTTCGCGCAGCCGGTGCCCCACCTCGACGCCGACCAGCCCGCGCGGGTCGAAGCCGCGCCCGATCAACGTGAGCCGAGCCGCGGCACGCGCCACCAGGCCGGCCGGCCCCTCGAACGGGCGCAGCGTGATCAGCTCGGCGTGCACGATCGCGGCCAGCAGCAACGGTGGCGTCGTCTCGTTGCCGGCCACCAGCGCGGACAGCGCGTCGATCCGATCCGCCCCGCCGGTCAGCCGGCCCAGGTCACCGGCCGGGACCGTGCCCCGGGCGGCCAGCACATGCAGCTTGGCGAGCACCTGACGAGGAGCGCGCGGCCAGAGATCGACCAGACCGCCGACCCCCTCGGCGACCCGCAACGCGCCCTGCACAACCGGGTCGGTGATCGTTCCGCCTCGGACCTCGTCCAGCTCGTAGACGTGCCCCTCCAGCGCCGCGCTGGCGACGGCGGCGCGCAGGCTCACCTCGGCGGCCACCTGACCACCGTTGCGGCGCAGGGCTCGGTGGCGCATCGCGGCGTCGACCCGGTCACGCGCCTCCGCCAAGGCCGGGGCGACGTCGGCAAGATCGAGCAGCGGGGCTAGAGGGTCCATCAGACAACGGTACGGGATGCGTGAAGTGGCTCGTTACTGGCAAGATTCGCGCAGGGACGAACAGCCTTCGGTCATTAAGCGCGCCCGCCGGACCATCGGGCGCCCGGTGTTCCGCAAGCCTCGCCCACGTGCACCGCCTTCACTAATGTGCAATTGAGAAAAGCCCGGGTCAGCATAGGAGGAGCCGCCCTCATGAGTGAGACTTTGGAGAACCTGTCCTCGGAGACCCGGAAGTTCCCACCCCCGGAGGCGCTGGCGGCCGAGGCCAACGTGACGGCCGACGCGTACGCGCAGGCCGACGCCGATCGGCTGGCCTTCTGGGCGGTTCAGGCCGAGCGGCTGTCCTGGGCGAAGAAGTGGGATCAGGTCCTCGACTGGACGAACCCGCCGTTCGCGAAGTGGTTCCTGGGCGGCGAGCTGAACATCGCTTACAACTGTGTGGACCGCCATGTCGAGGCGGGCATCGGCGATCGCGTCGCCATCCACTGGGAGGGCGAGCCCGGCGACACCCGCACGATCACGTACGCGGAGCTGCTCAAGCTGGTGAGCCAAGCGGCCAACACGCTCACCGAGCTGGGCGTCGGCGCGGGTGACCGGGTGGCGATCTACCTGCCGATGATCCCGGAGGCCGCGGTCGCGATGCTGGCCTGCGCGCGGATCGGCGCGACACACAGCGTCGTCTTCGGCGGGTTCTCGGTGGACGCGCTCGCCACCCGCATCCAGGACGCCGACGCCAAACTGGTGATCACGGCCGATGGCGGCTATCGCCGGGGCAAGCCCTCCGCGCTCAAGCCCACTGTGGACGAGGCCGTCGCGCAATGCCCGAGCATCGAGCACGTCCTGGTCGTACGGCGTACGGGGCAAGATGTTGTGTGGGGTGAAAAGGATCTGTGGTGGCACGAGACGGTCGAGCAGGCCAGCCCGGAGCACACCGCGCAGCCGTTCGACAGTGAGCACCCGCTGTTCATCCTCTACACCTCGGGCACCACCGGAAAGCCGAAGGGCATCCTGCACACCACCGGCGGATACCTGACGCAGAGCTCGTACACGCACTGGTCGGTGTTCGACCTGAAGCCGGAGACGGACGTCTACTGGTGCACGGCCGACATCGGCTGGGTCACCGGCCACTCGTACATCGTGTACGGACCGCTGTCGAACGGCGCGACCCAGGTGATGTACGAGGGCACGCCGGACACCCCGGACCGCGGTCGCTTCTGGCAGCTCGTCGACAAGTACAAGGTGTCGATCCTCTACACCGCGCCCACCCTCATCCGCACGATGATGAAGTGGGGCGACGACATCCCGGCCGGCTACGACCTGTCCTCGCTGCGCGTTCTCGGCAGCGTCGGCGAGCCGATCAACCCGGAGGCCTGGATGTGGTACCGGGAGAACATCGGCCACAACCGCACGCCGATCGTCGACACCTGGTGGCAGACCGAGACGGGGTCCATGATGATCTCGCCGCTGCCTGGGGTGACCGCGACGAAGCCCGGTTCGGCCATGACTCCGCTGCCCGGCGTCACCGCCGACGTGGTCGACGACCAGGCGCGATCGGTGCCCGACGGCGGCGGCGGCTTCCTGGTGCTGCGCGAACCGTGGCCGTCGATGCTGCGCACGATCTGGGGTGACGACAAGCGGTTCATCGACACCTACTGGTCGCGTTTCGGGGCCGGCGCCGGCCAGGGTGACGACTGGATCTACTTCGCCGGCGACGGCGCCAAGCGCGACGAGGACGGCGCGTTGTGGCTGCTGGGCCGGGTCGACGACGTCATGCTGATCTCCGGCCACAACATCTCCACCACCGAGGTCGAGTCGGCGCTGGTGTCGCACCCGTCGGTGGCCGAGTCGGCGGTGGTGGGCGCGACCGACGCGACGACCGGGCAGGCGATCGTGGCGTTCGTGATCCCGCGCGGCAACGTGGACACCTCCGGCGACAAGGGCGAGCAGCTCAACGTCGACCTGCGCAACCACGTCGCCAAGGTGCTCGGCCCGATCGCCAAGCCCCGGCAGATCATGCTGGTGGCGGAGCTGCCGAAGACGCGTTCCGGAAAGATCATGCGGCGTCTGCTGAAGGACGTGGCGGAGAACCGGTCGCTCGGCGACGTCACCACGCTGCAGGACTCGGCCGTGATGGACCTGATCGCGGAAGGCATGAAGAGCGCCAAGTCGGAAGACTGAGACTCATCGAGGACAAAGGCCGGCCGACGCCGGCCTTTGTCCTTTTTGTCCACGGTCGATGTTATGCCAGGGTCATAACACGTAACCATCATCTATCAATTGTCTGAGTGATCACCGAACATCGTTAGTTGTGCATACGTTTATCTCCGGCCTCGATCCGAGGCTGTTTACGCCGGGGGCGTACCCCCTCCCCCGGCCGCATAAGCGGAGGTAACACGTGGTGCGCAAGGTGGTCGTGGGACTGCTCGGCGCCGCGATGGTCACCAGTGTCGGGGCGATGCTCCCGACCGTGGCCTCGGCGGCCCCACCGGCAGATCCGCAGCCGGCGGCGAAGTCCGGTAGCAGCAAGGCTCCGATCGACGATCTGCCCAACCCCCTCGAGGACAAGCGTCGTGCCCTGCGCACGCAGGCCGTGTCCGATGTGGTGAGTGGCAAGTCCAAGCCGGAAACCCGTAACGGGAGCAAGGTCGTCAAGGTCGGCAAGGACCGGTCAAAAGGCAAGAGCAAGGACCAGTACGTCGAATTGTCGCGGGAACGCACCGACCGGATCTTCGTGATCCTGGCCGAGTTCGGCAACCAGCGCTCGCCGCAGTACCCCGACGTCGACTCGGATCCGGACACTCCCGGCCCGACGACGTTCGACGGACCGCTGCACAACGCGATCCCGCAGCCGGACCGCAAGAAGGACAACTCCACGGTGTGGCAGGCGGACTACAACGCCGACCACTACCGTCAGCTGTACTTCGGCACGGGCAAGAACACCGAGTCGCTGAAGACCTACATGGAGAGCCAGTCGTCCGGCCGGTACACGGTCAACGGCGAGGTCACCGACTGGGTCAAGGTGCCCTACAACGAGGCCCGCTACGGCCGCGACACGTGCGGCAGCAACGTCTGCAGCAACACGTGGGCGCTGGTCCGCGACGCCGCCAACCAGTGGGTGGCCGACCAGAAGGCGGCCGGGCGCACCGACGCGCAGGTCGCCGAGGACATGAAGTCGTTCGACCAGTACGACCGGTACGACTTCGACGGTGACGGCAACTTCAACGAGCCGGACGGCTACATCGACCACTTCCAGATCGTGCACGCCGGCGGCGACCAGGCCGACGGCGACCCGCAGCAGGGTGAGGACGCGATCTGGAGCCACCGGTGGTACGCCTACCCGACCGACCAGGGTGTCACCGGCCCGTCCGGGAACCTGCTCGGCGGCACCCAGATCGGCAACACCGGCATCTGGGTCGGCGACTACACGATCCAGCCGGAGAACGGTGGCCTCAGCGTCTTCACGCACGAGTACACCCACGACCTCGGCCTGCCGGACGACTATGACACCACCGGCCTGGGCGACAACAGCAACGAGTACTGGACGCTGATGGCGCAGAGCCGGCTGAACGCGGCCGGTGAGGCGCTCGGCACCCGGCCCGGCGACATGGGCGCGTGGAACAAGCTCCAGCTCGGCTGGCTGAACTACAGCACGGTCAAGGCCGGCCAGAAGAAGGTCGTCAACCTGGGCCCGGAGGAGTTCAACACCAAGAAGCCGCAGGCCGTGGTGGTGCAATTGCCGGACAAGACGGTGACCACCTCGCTGGGCGCGCCGTTCGCCGGGACCAAGCAGTTCTTCTCCGGCAACGCCGACGATCTCGACAACTCGCTGTCGCACGACATCGACCTCACCGGGAAGACCAGCGCGAGCGTCACGCTCAAGGGCCGCTACAACATCGAACAGGACTTCGACTACCTGTACTTCGAGGCCTCGACCGACAACGGCGCCACCTGGAAGCGGCTCGACGGCACGCTCAACGGCGCGCCGATGCCCAAGGACGCCAGCGGCGCGTCGGCCCTGACCGGCTCGTCCGGCGGGAACTGGGCGGACGTCGCGATTCCGCTGAACGCGTACGCCGGTCAGAAGATCGCGTTCCGGCTGCACTACCTGACCGACGGCGGTGTCTCCGAGGGCGGCTTCTTCGGCGACGAGCTCACGATCACGGCGGACGGCGCGACCGTGCTGGCCGATGGCGCCGAGGGCACCTCGACCTGGGTTGCCAAGGGCTTCTCGATCGTCGGGGCCAACGTCACGAAGGATTACCCGAACTACTACATCGCGGGTAACCGCAGCTACACGTCGTACGACAAGTACCTGGAGACCGGGCCGTACAACTTCGGCTGGGCCACCACCAAGCCGGACTTCGTGGAGCACTACAACTACCAGACCGGCCTGCTGATCTCGTACTGGGACACCTCGCAGGCCGACAACAACACGAACGTGCACCCGGGTAGCGGCCGTAACCTCTACGTCGACGCCCACCCGAAGCCGTTCAAGGACGGTAACGGGGTGCCGTTCCGGGCCCGGATCCAGGTGTACGACGCGCCGTTCGGCCTCAAGCTGACCGACGGCATGCTCCTGCACGTGAACGGCAAGGCCTCGCCGGTGTGGCCGCAGCTGCCCAACCCGGTATTCAACGACAAGGCCAAGTACTTCTACGACGAGCTGCCCAACCAGGGTGTCAAGCTGCCCGCCGTGGGCGTCAAGATCGGGGTGCTCAGCCAGAACGGGACGTCGATGACCGTCGCCGTCTCCTGACCCTTCCCCTTCTCGGAACCGATCAGGCGCCTCGTGCGTCTGATCGGTTCCGGCCTTTCTGGGGGTCTCATGACTACAAAACGGGCGCTCTTTCTGGTGATGGTCGCGGGGTTGACGGCATGCGCCGCCCCGGCGCCCGCACAGGACGCCACCCCGCAGCCGACCATTTCGGTCGAACCGGACCGGCCGCCGCTCGACCCCACGGATCGGATCAAGGACACTTCGTGGGTCGTGGGCACGGTGACCGCGGACAGTTCCGGTCCCTGCTACCACCTGACGACCGACGACGGTACGCGGTATGCCCTGCACTCCACCGACGGAACGAAACTGGTCAAAGGCGTGCGGATGAGGATCCGGACGGAACACGCGAAAGTGCCCGCCGACTGCGGTGCCGGCAAGCTCGTTGAGATGGTCGCCGCCGAGCCGTTGCGCTGATCACTCGCGGCTTGATCAACAGCACGGCCTAGTCTGGATGCCATGGGTGGTGAGGTGGACGAGTCGCGCGTGCTCGACGATGGTCCCTGGACACATCGTTTCGTCGGCGCCAACGGCAGCCGCTTCCACGTCGTCGAGGCCGGCACCGGCCCGCTGGTGCTCTTCCTGCACGGCTTTCCCGAGTTCTGGTGGGCGTGGCACGACATACTGCCCCGGGTCGCGGACGCGGGCTTCCGAGCGGTCGCGATCGACCTGCGCGGGTACGGCGCGAGCGACAAGCCCCCGCGAGGCTACGACGGTTATACGATGGCGGCCGACGTCACCGGCCTGATCCGGGCCCTCGGCGAGCGCAACGCGATGGTCGTCGGTGCCGGCGCCGGCGGCATGATCGGGTGGGCCGCCGCGGCCTTCCACCCCAAACTGGTCAGCCGCCTGGTGGTGCTGGGCGCGGCGCATCCGTTGCGGTTGCGGGCTGCCCTGTTCGCCGATCCCCGCGGCCAGTTGTCCGCGTCGGCGACGATCCTACGCTTCCAGGTGCCGCGCTTCGAGCACGTCCTCACCCGCGACGACGCGGCCATGGTCGGCGAGCTGATGTCACGCTGGACCGGTCCGCAGTGGAGAGACACGCCCGAGTTCGCCGACTATGTGGCGCGCTGCCGCGAGGCCATCCAGATCCCGCAAGCGTCGTTCTGCGCGCTCGAGGCGTACCGCTGGGTGTTCCGCAGTGCTCTTCGGCTGCAGGGTTACCGTTTCGTCAAGCTGATGCAGAAGCCGCTGATCACGCCGACGCTGCAACTGCACGGCGAACTGGACACGGCGACGCTGCCCCGGACGGCTCAGGGCTCCGGACGCTACGTGGTCGCGCCGTACGAGTGGCGGCTCATCCCGGACGCCGGCCACTTCCTGCACCACGAGGCGACCGACGTGGTGACCGGCGAGATCCTGCGCTGGCTGAAGACGCCTTCTTAGATCCGTTGCTCGTAGAGGTCGCGGACCTCGTTGGCGGGCGCCCACGCCTGGTAGACGCCGAAGTCGAACTCTTCCAGGCCCAGCTGCCGGGCGACCGGCGCGCGGCCACCCGTGTACTCGAGGCGCAGCCACGCCTCGGACTCGGCGAGCACCAGGAACGGCGCCCCACGCCAGGTGCACGTGGTGCGGACGTAGACCATCTCGTCGTACTCGGCGGGAGTCAGCACCCGCACGAAGCGACCGGGCTTGGTCTCCTCGAAGCCGTCCGCCGGCTGATCCAGGTAGATCCGGACGTTGTCGCCGTCGGGGACCGCGTCGTACTCGTGCCCGCGCCAGGTCACCACGTAACCGTCACGCATCGTTACTCACCCACCCGGCGCCAGGTCGGGCCGTCGTTGTCGAAGATGGCGACCATCCGCTCGGAGCCGTCCGCGTCGATGCGCCAGAGCTGCGAGCCGTGCGGCAGCCGCACGCTGTCCACCTTGAACTCGGCGATCACATCGCGCCCCTCGCCCGGGGCGAAGCCGTTGCCGCGGAACGGCGCGCGCTCGATCACCCAGCCGTCCATCGCGCGCAACGCCTGCTCGTTCTGCCCACCGTACGGGATTCGGTACAGGCTCGGCCGGTAGGCCGGCCAGCGCAGCACGTACGCCTCCTTGGCGTCATGCTGGTGCGGCGAGGTGTCGTAGCTGAGCCCCAGCGCCGCGAACAGCTCGGCCGGCGTGCGAAGGTGTTCAACCTCGGTCGCCCGATGCACGAAACCGGCGACCCGGTCGTAGCCGCGTTCCAGGTAGAAGTCGACCTGGTCGGGCGGCAGCGTCTTCTGCATGACGGTGGCGTGCTGAGCGTCGTCGCTGGCCGGCTTCGGTGCCGGGACCGGTATGCCCGGCTCGGCCTGACCCTCGATGGGGTCGGCGCCCAGGCCGGCCTCGGCGGCCCAGCTCGCGAGCGCGATGACCTGCGGCCCGGGGTATTTCGCGCCGACCGGGCTGCCCGGGTTGACCGCGAACGACCAGGACGGGTCCGGCCAGTTGCGGATCAGCTCGTAGAACCGGACGCCCACCGTGCGGGTCGGCTCGGTGTAATGCTCGCCGAGCCGGTCCTTGCTGGTGAAGACGATGAGGAACTGCTCGCCGTCCATCTGGTCGGTGCGGAAGGCGAAGCCGGACTCACCGGGCGAACTGCCCGGGCGGGAGTGGTGCGCGACCGGGACGAGCACGGTCGCCAGCAGCAGGGTCGACAGGAAACCGTCGGTGCTGCCGCCGTGGGCCGCCTCGAAGAGCTCGCGCTCGACGTCGTTGGCCGGAGAGAAGGACGGCACCGGAACGGCGCGCCGGACCTCCAGCGGGGGCTGCGCACCGAGCCGGGCCGGGCGGTCGCTGCCCGCAGCACCGATCGCCGGTGGGCGGTCGGTGCCCGGGCCGCCCGGGACGACCGGCGGACGCGACACCGGGGCGGCCGGCGGGGCCTCGGCACGGCTGGCACCGCCCGTCTGGAACGCCGGGAACGACGAGGTGAGCGCCGACTGCTCGGACGCGGTGGCGGCCTGGCGGCGCGGCAGTGGCGAACCGAAGCCGGGGCCCTGTTGCACGGACGGCGCTGCCGGGCTGCGCTGGGCGGCCGCGGCCTGCGGCGACGCCGGGCCCTGCGGGAAGCCCGCGGCGACACCACCGGTACGGCGTGGGAGTTCCGGCTCCTGCTGAGCGTCGGCCCATCCCGGATCGAACGCCGGCTCGTCCGGCTCCTGCGGCGTGATGTGCTCGGGGACCGGCGGGGTCTGCGCCATGGGCGTGCGCACCGGGAGCGGACCCGTGGGGTTCTGCAGCGTTGCCCGCAGGTCGCCGGACGCGGTCGGCAAAGACGGCGGGCCCGGCACGGACGGGGTGCCCGGCATCGCCGGGGCCGCCGGCATCGCGGGCGGGCGGTATGCGGGTGGCACCTGCTCCGGGGGCGCGGACGTCGGGGACGCCGAGGCCGGGGAGCGGGCGGGCAGGCCGCTGGGCATGACGCCACCGGGCGTGCGGACCGGCAGCCCACCGGGGCCGATCTGCGGGGTCTGGCCACCACCGGGCGGCGACGACGCGGGCGCGGCCGGCGGCGACGAGGCCGGGGCCGGGGCGGGCGGCGCCGAGGCGGGCGCGGCGGCCCGCTGCACCGGGTAGGCGGCGGTGGGCGCCTGATGCGGATAGGTCGGGGGCGGGCCGGCCGGCGGCTGATGCCCGTAGGAAACCGGCGGAGCCGACGAAACGGGCCGGGCCGACGAAACGGGCGCGGCCGGCGGCTGCGCGGCCGGCATCTGCTGACCCCCATAAGGCGGGGGCGGCATCTGCTGCCCACCGTACGGCGGGGCCGACCGCGACTGCTGCCCACCGTAAGGCGGAGGCGACTCCGGCTGCTGCCCACCATAGGGCGCGACCGATGCCGCCTGCTGCCCACCGTAGGGTGCGGCCGACGCGGGTCGTTGAGCGCCGTAAGGCGGCGGCGACGACGGCTGCTGCTGCGCGCCGTAGGGCGGTGCCGACGCGGGCTGCGGTCCGGCCTGCGGCGACTGACCGACGGGCGGGGCGCTCACCGGGTACTGCGGGTATCCCCCGCCCCTGGTCGGGAGCGTCGTCTCCTGGCCGGTCGGGCCGCCGGGCACCGAGTCTTTCTGGGCCGCGGCCGCGTTGGCCGCCACCGCCGCGGCGTGCAGATCCTGAATCTTCGACGGCGAACCGCTCTGGTTGCGCCCCGGCCCGCGGGTCGGCAGCCTCAGGTCGCCACGCGACAGTTGCGCCACGAACCAGGCCGGAAGGTATCCCTCGATCGGCAGACCCGGGTTGACGGCCAGCCACCACTCGAGGTTGGGCCAGGAGTTCGCGAGCTCCGCGTACGGCACGCGGCGGGCCGAGCCCGTGTAGTCGGCCAGGCAGGCCTGCAGCGCAGCCGACGAGGTGAAGGCGAGCACATGCGTTCGCCCGCCGGTGCTCCACGTGCCCCAGCCGAGCGGCGCCAGACCGGCTAGCGCGTCGGCCGAGACCGGCAACAGCAGGTCAACACCGGACAGAATGCGGAAGTAGGACTCCTGATCGTCGGTGCGCAACGCATCGCGCATCGCCACCTCGGCGTCCGTAGCCGGCTCCCACTCGGACACGTCCACCTCTCCCCACCGCGCGACGAGGCCATCTCAACGCGTACAACCTACAAGGTCAGGCGGCGATCACAATGGGCGGCGGCACCCGGACTCATATGCCGGTTGAACGGCACCGTCGGCATAGGCCCGGAAGTAGTCCGGGACACCCGCAGCGGTCGCTTGTTGCGATCAATCAAACACCGATCGTAGCCGTACGGCCTTCACGAACCAGTACGCTATCGGGCGACTAAAAGCCTTGCAAGAACGGACCAAACGGAAACGGCCGTCCCAGTCGCGTACGACTGATCCGGCCGTTGACCGTCGTCACTGGAAGCGCGAGGTCGCCTGCTTCTCGGTGGCGATGTAGTCCTGGGTCGACTGATCGACGGCGGATTTGATGTTCTGCAGGATGTTCGTGAGGTCCTGGGACGCCGCGCGCCACTTCGCCTGACGAGCCGCGTACGCCTGCTGGGCCTCGCCCTCCCACGTCGCGACCAGCGGTGCCGCGTCCTGTTCGAGCTGGTCGAGCTGCGAATGCAGGGTGCTGACCGCCTTCTGGATGTCGGCGCCGGCCTGCTGAAGGGCGCCGAAGTTGACGAGCAGCATTCCGTCGTTAGCCATGTTCCCCTCCCCCGTCAGAGCGGCAGCGTGAAGGTGCCGCCGGCATTGGAGACCCGGCTGGCAGACTCGGTGTCGGTCGTGTCGTAGCCGATGCCGGACTGCCGAATCGAGCCGGCGGTCTCCGACAGCGCCTGGTTCAGCTTGCGCAGGTCCGCGGCGTACTGCTGCTTGACCTGCTCGAACGCGGTCGCGCCGAGGCCCTTCCACGTGGTGCTGAGCACGGACAGCTCGGACATGAGCGTGCTCAACATGTTCTGCAGCGAGTCGTTGACCTGTTCGAACTTCGCGGCGGTACTCGCCATCACCGCGGATTCGGCCTGCGTCTGGGCCACCCCGGACGTCACCCCGCTCTCTCGTCGGTCCGCCGCGCGTCAAGATCCCTTGTGGACGGGTCACGGTTGCGACCCTCAACGCATCGACGTCGGCCATCACGCTAGCCCCCGTGAACAAGGTTCGGTGATCAGCCGATTACTGATATGGACGTCGCTGACCGTAGCGGGTGGCCACAACCCTGGCAAAGTCCTAGATCGTCGCCTGTGGATAACTCGACGGGCGTTCACGCTCTACGATGGGCCGCGCACGGGGAAGGAGGTGGTGCGTGGTGACGGTGCAAGTGGCCGGTGAGCCGTTACTCAAGGTCAACAATCGGCCGATCCGCGATGGACGGATCACCGGTCAGGTGGTCGCTACCCAGGTCGCCGTGGTGGCCCTTCTGATCGGCGCGCTCAACGGTCCGGTGGCCCTTCTGGCGGGCCTCGTCGTCGCCGTCGCCCTCCTGGTGCCGGCCTGGCTGCGCGTGCGTGGCCGATGGGTCTTCGAGTGGCTCGGCGTCGCGATGCGCTACGGCGGCCGGCGGCACACCGCGGTCGCGTCCGGCCTGCTCGGCTTCGTCGCGCCGGGTGCCGAGGTCCGCCCGGCCGAACTGGCCGGCGAACCGGCCGCGGCGATCACCGACGGCGCGGGCCTGACCGCGGTCCTCGAGCTGGGCGACCCGACCGCCCTGCTCGCCGAGGAGTCGCCCGAGCTGCCGTCGCCCGCGGTATTGCTGCCCGCGCCCGCGACCGAGCTGCCACCGGTGCTGATCCAGCTGCTGCTCACCGGTGCCCCGGCCCCGGCGGTGCGCACCGGCGCGGGCTTGGCGGCCAGTTCGTATCGCCAGCTCACCGACGGCCGGCTGCTCGGGCACGGCCGGGCGCTGCTCACCGTGCGGGTGCTGCGGGCCGAGGGCTGGTCCGATGAGGAGCTGTACCGATCGCTGTCCGGCCTGGTCCGCAAGCTGGCGCGCCGGCTGTCCGCGGTCCCGGCGCGCCCGCTCGGTGCGGCGGCCGCGGCGCGCGCGATCGCCGAGGCCGGCCACGACGACGGGGCCGCGGGGTGCGTGGAGTCCTGGCCCGGCCTGCGTGTCGGCGGCCTGGTCCAGGCGACGTATCGACTGCGTCGCGCGGCCGACCTGCGGGTGGTGATGCCTCGGTTGCTCGCCCTGCCCGCGTCGGCGACGACGGTGTCGCTGACCGCCGGTCCGCATTCGGCGCAGGGGCCCGCCCCGATCGACATCACGGTCCGGCTGGCCGCGCCCGACCCGGCCACGCTGGCGGCCGCCGACGTGGCGCTCCGCAAGCTGGTCGCGGTGCGACGACTCGACGGCGAGCACCTGTCCGGCCTCGCCGCGACACTGCCGTTGAGCGGCAACCGGGCGAGCCAGGCCGCCGACCTGCCGGACGGCCCGCTCCCGCCGCTCGCTCCGGCCGGGCTGATGCTCGGCGTCAACCGGCACGGCCAACCGGTGATCGCCCGCCTGTTCCGGCCCGAGCAGACCCGCGCGCTGGTGGTCGGCGGTGCGCGGTGCGCCCAATTGCTCACACTGCGGGCGATGGCGCTCGGCGCTCGCGTGGTGGTGCAGACCGCGCGCCCCCAGGCGTGGGAGCAGTTCGTGCGTGGCGCCGCCGCGCACGGCGAGTCGATCACGATGCTCCCGCCCGGGCGGCCGCTCGAAACGGCGCCGCCGGGCACGGCAATGCGAGGGACGGCGCTTCCGGGGACGGCGCTTCCGGGGACGGCGCTGCATCCGCTGCTGGTGGTGGTCGACGTCGGCTCGGTCGGCGCGGATAAAAGCGCCGACGCCGGCTGGCAGGCCACGCTCGTCGTCCGCGACGAGTTCGCGGCCGCCGACGTCGACGCCGCCGCGCACGCCGACCTGCTCGTTCTCCAGCAGCTGCGGGCCGAGGAGGCGACTCTGCTCGACGGTGCGCTCGGACTGGGCGAGGTCGCTGGGTGGATGACCCGCATCCGGCCGGACATGGTCGGCGTGGTCCATCGCCGGGCGGTTCGCTGGGCGGTTCTGGCGCAGACCCCGATCGAGACGCAACTTCTGGGAAATCCCGGCCGGTAAAGATCGCCTTAGTGGCATGACCATGGCACTATCCCTGGCCATGGGCATCATCATTCGGCTGTTGATCACCGCGTTCTCGCTATGGATCGCGACCATCTTGATCGACGGCATCGAATTGACGACCGACTCGAACGCGAGCAAGGTGTTAACCCTGATCGTGGTCGCGGCGATCTTCGGCATCATCAACGCCGTGCTCCGGCCGATCATCAAGGTCGTCGGCTGCGGCCTCTACATCCTCACGCTGGGCCTGATCGCGCTCGTCGTGAACGGCGCGCTCTTCCTGCTCACCAGCTGGATCGCCGACCAGTTCGACCTGCCGTTCCACGTGGCGAATTTCTGGCCGAGCGCGGTGCTGGGCGCCCTGATCGTCTCGGTCGTCAGCTGGCTGCTGAACATGCTGGTCCCGGACGGCGGCGGGGACGACTGACCGGCGGACCGTGAGCTGAGCCATATGCAACGACCGATCGGCCACGTACGCCTTACGGTGTGCCTATGGGCGATGAGAGGCGTGGATATCTGTACGGCCTCACGGCGTACGTGATCTGGGGTTTCTTCCCGATCTACTTCAAACTTCTCCAACCGTCCACGCCGCTGGAAATCCTCGCGCACCGGGTCATCTGGTCCGTCGTCTTCATCAGCCTGCTGCTCGCCGTGATGCGTAACTGGCGGTTCCTGGCCCGGATCCTGCGCAACCCGCGACTGCTCAGCAAGATCGTTCTGGCCGCGCTGCTCATCGCGGTCAATTGGGGCACCTATATCTACGGCGTCAACTCGTCGCGCGTGCTGGAAACGGCGCTGGGCTACTTCATCACGCCGCTCGTGGTGGTGCTGCTGGGCGTGACGGTCCAGGGCGAACGCCTGCGCCGCTGGCAGTGGGCGGCGGTCGGCGTCGGTGCGCTCGCGGTGGTTGTGCTGACCGTGGACTACGGCCGGCTGCCCTACATCGCGCTGGCGCTGGCCGTGAGCTTCGGGTCGTACAGCCTGGTGAAGAAGCGTCTCGGGTTGCCGCCCGCCGAGGGGCTCTTCGTGGAGTCCTCGGTGCTGGCGTTGCCCGCTCTCGCGTACGTGGTCTGGCTGACGGCGGCCGGACACGCGCATTTCGGGCACGTCTCGGCCGGGCACACGTTCCTGATGATCTTCTCGGGACTGGCCACGGCCGTACCGCTGATGCTCTTCGCCGCGTCGGCCAACCGGGTGCCGATGGTCGGCATCGGCATTCTTCAGTACGTGGCGCCGATCCTGCAGCTCGCGTGCGGCCTGCTGATCTACCACGAGCCGATGCCGCCCGCGCGGCTGGCCGGATTCGCCCTGGTCTGGGTCGCCCTGATCATGTTTACCGCGGATGCGCTGCGCCGACGGACGGCGGCTGAACCGACGGCCGCCACCGTCGAACCAGCCGCCGCCCTGCCATCCCGCTGACCTGGAATCAGAAGATCAGGGGACGTCGTAGGCGAGCAGCGCCTTGCCGTCGTACCGCACCAGTTCCAGCCGGTCGAGGCTCCCGCCGGCGAAGTGGGTGACGGCCTTCATCGGGAACTCGGTGCCGGGCGCCGCCTGCCAGGACCCGAGCTGTTCCTGCTGGTCGTCCGGTCCGTACGCGATCAGGCGGAACGTCCACGGCCGAGGCGCCGATTCGCTGTACGTACACACCAATTCCACGCGTGTGCCGCCGGTCGCGCTGGTCAGACGGAGGTTGGCGGTGATCGGCGAGACGCCGTCGACGGGAGTCATCGCCATCGCCGGACCGGGCGGCGGTGTCGTCGGCTCGGCACTATCTCGGGTCCATGCGAAGCCCCCGATCGCGATCAGAGCGACCAGCACCACCGCCCCGACGCTGCTCAGCAGCCGCACCCGCCAGCCGTTGCGACGCGGCGCCGGCGACAACCGGGACGACGCCGGCGACAACCGGGACGACGCCGGCGACAACCGGGACGACGCCGGCGACAACCGGGACGGCGCCGGCGACAACCCGGGCGGCGGCGCCAACGGCTCGACCAGCTTGGCGAACTCCCGGGCATCCAGCCGGGAGAGCAGATCCGGCAGGGCCGACATGTCGGCGACCGCCTCGCGACAGAACGAGCAGGTCGCGAGGTGACGCTCGTACGCCGCGCGCTCCGCGGGGGAGAGGGCGCCCAACACGTACGCTCCGTCGTCGTGCTCATGCTCGCAGTGCACCCGGTCACCACCCTCCGCTGATCCCGCGCTTGCACACTGTCTTACGCAAGGGGGACCTGGTGGGTTCAACACCACGTCAGGCCGTAGCGGACTCTCCCGCGGAGAGGGCCTCGGCCACCGTACGGGCGGCGGAGGTCAGCTTGGCCCGCACGATTCGCGCGGAGGTGAGCATCTCGGCGGCCGGCAACGCGCACGCCAGCACCAGCCGGCGCTCGATGTCGCGGTCCGGCACGACGAGCACGGCGGCACACGCCAGCCCCTGCCGGAACTGGCCCATCTCCAGCTGCATCCCGCGACGCTCGCCCGCGGCCAGGTCGGCCTCGAGCGCCTCGGGTGTGCTCAGCGTGGCCGGCGTGAACTGCTTCATCCCGTAGTCGCGCAGGTATCGGGCACGTTGGTCGGGGGTCAGCGTGGCGAGCAGCGCCTTGCCGAGCGCGGTGGCGTGCCCGCCCTCGTCGAAGCCCGGCGCCATGTCCTCGATGAACGGCGAGCGTGGCCCCTCGGCGGACGCGGTCACCGCGATCCGGCCGCCGACGAAGCGGCCCAAGTAGTGGCTGTATCCGCTGTCCAGCGCGGCACGGCGCAACGCCTCCCCGACCGGGGGCGGTCCCCGGAACGCGGAGACCAGCTCCCGATAACGATCGGCGATCTCCAGCCCGACGATGTACGTGCCGTCCTCTCGGCGGATCACGTAGCCCTCGTAGGCCAGAGTGCGCACAAGGTGGTAGGTCGTCGCGACGGTCAACTCGCACCGTCGCGCTATCTGCTTCACGGTGAGTCCGCGCGGGGCCCGACCGACCGATTCGAGTACGCGCAAAGCGCGGGACACGCTCCGGATCAGATCGGACGGCTCCGCCAGGGGGTCGCGCACAGCTACCTCCGACGCCAGGGACTTACACCATATGAATAATCTTCCTCCGACGGAATGCCAAAACCGTGTTGATCACGATCGATTTACACGAGGCGTGTGGTCATTCGCACTCAACGCGCATGGATGCATTCTGCGGGCATAGTCTGAGATGGATGGCTTCGCGTGTGATATCCCTGGCGTCTCCGCGGGTCAGTCCGTGGCGCGCCGCGGTCGGAGCGCTGACCACCACCGTCGCCGTGTCGATCCCGGTTTTCCTGGTCGGCGGCCTGGCGGTGCAAATTAGTGACGAACTCGGCTTCTCCCCCGCCGGCCTGGGCCTGGCGGTCTCGGCCTACTTCGGCGTCAGCGCGATCGCGTCGGTCCCGGCCGGCGTGCTCGTCGAGCGGTACGGCGCGGTCCGCGTCTCCCGCGCCGGAATCGGGCTGGCGGCCGCCTCACTCATCGGCGTCGCCGCCTTCGCCACTGCACTGTGGAGTCTCATCGCGATCCTCGCTCTCGGTGCCGGCGCCAACGCGATGGGCCAGCTCGCCAGCAACACCAGCCTCTCGCGGCACGTCCCGGCCCGGCGGCAGGGTTTCTCCTTCGGCGTCAAGCAAGCCGCGATTCCCGTCAGTACGCTGCTGGCGGGCGCCGCGGTCCCGACGGTGGCCCTGACCCTCGGCTGGCGATGGGCGTTCGTCCTGGCCGGTCTCCTGGCCGCCACGGCGGTGCTGGCGGTGCCGGCCGATCCGGAGACGTCGCGCTCCGAGCGTTCACGTGACGCGAAGCAGGCCACCGCGGCGCTGCTCGTCATCGGACTGGCCGGGACGCTGGCCGCCGGGTCCGCCAACGCGCTCGGCACCTTCCTGGTCGACTCGGCCGTGGCCCGGGGCATCGCACCCGGACCGGCCGGCCTCGCGCTGACGCTGGGCAGCGCGGTCTGCGTGGCCGCCCGGCTCGCCGGCGGCTGGCAGGCGGACCGGCACCCGGGCCGGCAGATCGCGGTGATCTCCGGCATGCTGGCCTGCGGCGCGGCCGGTCTCGCGCTGCTGGCCGTCCCCGGCTCGGTGCCGCTGGTGATCGGGGTGGTGATGGGTTTCGGACTCGGCTGGTCATGGCCGGGCCTGGTGAACTTCGCGGTGGTGCGATTACATCCGCAGGCGCCGGCCGCAGCGACGTCGATCACACAGACCGGGATTTACGCCGGCGGGTGCGTCGGCCCGCTCGGCCTGGGCGCGCTGGCGACCGCGACCGGCTATCCCACCATGTGGCTGGTGGCCGCCGTGGCGATGGTCGCGGCCGGCGCGCTCATGCTGTTGGGCAGCCAGATGTTGCGTCACCACACAATCTGACGTCCAAGACCCCTGGCACCCAGACGCGGACTCGGTGTGGCATCGTGAAAGCGTGGTGAGCACGGGTGATTTGACGCTGACAGCGCTCGGCCTGGACATCGACCCCGCCGTCGATGCCTCGGTGACGGCGCTGCTGGCCGCCGTGGAGGAGGCGCTGCGGACGAATGTCGCCAGCGCCGACCCCTTGGTGGCCGAGGCCGCGCGCCATCTCGCCGATGCGGGGGGCAAGCGATTCCGGCCGATCCTGGTCGCATTGGGCGCGCAGTTCGGGGATCCCGAACTGCCGGAGATCATCGCGGCGGCGAACGTGGTGGAGCTGACGCATCTCGCGACGCTCTACCACGACGATGTGATGGACGAGGCGCTGGTCCGGCGGGGTTCGCCGAGCGCGAACTCGCGCTGGGGAAACTCGGTGGCGATCCTCGTCGGTGACTATCTGTTCGCGCGAGCCGCCGACATCGCGGCCTCGCTCGGGCCCGAGGCGGTGCACCTGCAGGCGCGCACGTTCGCGCGGCTGGTGCACGGGCAGATCGCCGAGACGGCCGGCCCGCGCGGCACCGATCCGATCGAGCACTACCTGCACGTCATCATGGAGAAGACGGGTTCGCTGATCGCCACGTCGGCGCACTTCGGCGGGTTGTTCTCGGGTGCCGAGGCCAAGGACGTCCAGGCGCTCGCCGCGTACGGGGAAACGATTGGCATCGCCTTCCAGCTCTCCGACGACCTGCTCGACATCTCGTCCGAATCGGTCGAGTCCGGCAAAACGCCGGGCACCGACCTGCGTGAGGGCGTGCCGACGCTGCCGGTGCTGTACGCGCTGGACGGCGACGACACCGACCCCCGGCTGCGCGAGCTGCTGTCGGCCGGGCCGCTCACCGACGACGAGCTGCACGCCGAGGCGCTGACGCTGCTGCGTGAGTCGGCCGCCATGAAGCGCGCGCGGGAGACCGTCCGGATGTATGCGGAGCAGGCCCGCGCGGAGCTCGCGCCGCTGCCCGACGGCGAGGCGAAGCGGGCCATGGACGCGCTATGCGATTTCATCGCCGACCGAACAAGCTGACTTATGGAAAAGGCCCCGGGCATTTCGCCCGGGGCCTTTCTTTTTGTGCCGCGCTAGCGGACGAAGGTCGACGCGTCCCGGGTCAGGTCGATCAGCGGTGCCGGGACAACGCCCAGCGCCAGGGTCGCGACCACGCCGATGGTCAGCGCGGCCGACGTCATGAAGCCGGGGATGGACACCGTCGGCGTCGACTCACCGGGCTGCGACAGCCACATCAGCACGACCACCCGCAGGTACGGGAACGCGATCAGCATGCTGCTGATCACGCCGAAGATGACCAGCCAGGTCTGACCGCCCTCGACGGCCGCCCCGAACACCGCGAACTTGGCGGTGAAGCCGCTGGTCAGCGGGATGCCGGCGAAGGCCAGCATGACGAACGTGAAGGCACCGGCGAACAGCGGGCTCTTGCGGCCCAGACCGGCCCACCGGGAGAGGTGGGTCGCCTCCCCGTCCGCGTCGCGGACCAGGGTGACGATGCCGAACGCGGCGAGAACCGAGAAGCCGTACGCCACGAGGTAGAACATCGTGCCGCTGAGCCCGTCCGAGTTGAGCGCCAGAACGCCCACCATCACGTAGCCGGCGTTCGCGATCGACGAGTAGGCGAGCAGGCGCTTCATGTCGGTCTGGGTGACCGCCAGGATGCCGCCGACCAGCATCGTCAGCACCGCGACCGCGCCGAGCACCGGCTGGAAGTCCCAGCGGACGCCCTCGAACGCCACGTACAGGATGCGCAGCAGCGCGCCGAACGCGGCGACCTTGGTGCAGGCCGCCATCAGCGCCGTGATCGGCGTGGGAGCGCCCTGGTAGACGTCCGGGGTCCAGACGTGGAACGGGGCCAGCGCGCTCTTGAAGAGCAGGCCGATCGCGATCAACGCCAGGCCGCCGTAGAGCAGCACCTGGCTGCGCTGCGGGTCGGCCACCGCGGCGTGCACGGCGTTCAGGCTGATGCTGCCGGAGAAGCCGTAGATCAGCGCGATGCCGAACAGGAAGAACGCCGAGGCGTACGAGCCCAGCAGGAAGTATTTGAGCGCGGCCTCCTGGCTGAGCAGGCGGCGGCGCCGGGCGAGCGCGCACAGCAGGTACAGCGGCAGCGAGAACACCTCGAGCGCGACGAACATGGTCAGCAGATCGTTCGCGGACACGAACAGCAGCATGCCGCCGAGCGCGAACAGCGTGAGCGGGTAGACCTCGGTGGCGCCGGGCTGGTCGCCCGCCTGGCGCAGGTCGCGCTCCGAGCCGACGGTGACCGCGGCCTGGGAGACGAACGCGCCGCCCTTCTCGATCGACCGCTCGCCGATCAGCATCAGCGAGACGGCGCCGAGCACCAGCAGCGAACCCTGGAGGAAGAGCGCCGGCCCGTCCACCGCGACCGCGCCACCGATGGTGATCTTCCGGGTGTCGTAGTTCACGAGCACCATGACGAACGCCGCGATGAGCGCGAGGAACGACAGTCCGAGCTGGATGCGGTGCCGCGACTGGCGGGGCGTGAGCGCCTCCACCAGGACGCCGGCACAGGCCGCCCCGAAAAGGATCAACATAGGCGCGAGCGCGCTGTAGTCGATCGCGGGTAGTTGCAGGTCTGGCATGGCTAGCGCGCCGCCCTTCCGTTCGCGACCGCCGTCGGACCCGGATCGGTCGTGCCGACGTCCTGCATGGTCGCCTGGACTGCCGGGTTGATCACATCGGTGACCGGCTTCGGGTAGAAGCCGAGCAGGAGGAGCAGGAGGATCAGCGGGGCCACCACGACCTTCTCCCGCAGGGTGATGTCCTTCTTCATAGCCGGCACCGCTTCGAGCGCCGGGTTCACCGTGCCCTGAGTGGTGCGCTGGAACATCCACAGCACGTACGCGGCGGCCAGGATGATGCCCGCCGTGGCGATGACCGCGTAGACCTTGTGGACCGTAAACGTTCCGATCAGGACCAGGAACTCGCTGATGAACGGCGCCGTTCCGGGCAGGGCCAGCGAGGCCAGGCCGGCGAAGAACAGGATTCCGGCCATCACCGGCATCGTCTTGCCCGCACCGCCGAAGTCGCTCACCAGGTTCGAGCCGCGCCGGGCCACGAACATGCCGACCACGATGAACAGCAGGCCGGTCGCCAGCCCGTGGTTGACCATGTAGAGCACCGAGCCGGTTCCGGCCTGGCTGGTGAAGGCGAAGATGCCGATGGCGATGAAGCCGAAGTGCGCGATCGACGTGTACGAGACGAGCCGCTTCAGGTCGTTCTGCCCGACCGCCAGCAGTGCCGCGTACAGGATGCCGATGACCCCGAGGACCAGGGCCGCCGGGGCGAACCAGCGCGACGCCTCCGGGAAGAGCACCAGGCAGTAGCGCAGGATGCCGAACGTGCCGACCTTGTCCATCACGCCGACGAGCAGCGCGGCAGCACCCGCCGGGGCGGCACCACCGGCGTCCGGCAGCCAGGTGTGGAACGGGAAGAACGGCGCCTTGATCGCGAAGGCGACGAAGAAGCCGAGGAACAGCCAGCGCGCCGTGCCCTGGTTGATCGCCTGCGCCGAGTCCATCAGGTGCGCGAAGTCGAACGTGTGCCCGGCCAGCGCCCACAGCCCGATCACCGAGGCCAGCATGAACAGGCCGCCGACCAGGCTGTAGAGGAAGAACTTCACCGCGGCGTATTGGCGGCGCTGGCCACCGAACGAGCCGATGATGAAGTACATCGGGATGAGCATGACCTCGAAGAACACGTAGAACAGGAAGACGTCGGCGGCCGCGAAGACGCCGATCATCGTGAACTCGAAGGCCAGCAGCAGCGCGAAGTACGTCGGCGCGGACCGCTTGCTCTGATCCACGTCGTGCCAGGACGCCAGGATCACCACGGGCATCAGGATCGCGATCAGCATCAGCATGACCAGCGCGATGCCGTCGGCCGCGAAGGTGAAGCGAGCGTCCCAGGACGGGATCCACGCGTACGACTCGTGGAACTGGAAGCGAGCGCCACCGGTCTTGAACGCGACCCACATGACGATGGTGAGCGCGAGCACCACCAGCGACCAGACAAACGCGACGATCTTGGCTAGCTCGGACCGCCGTTTAGGAATCGCTGCCACGACGACCGCGCCCACCAGCGGGAGCAGCGTCAGGATTCCCAGGAAGGGAAAGTCGTTCACTGAATCCACCCCAGCTGGATCGCGAGGAAGGCGCCGACCACGATCACGGCGCCGGTGAGCATCGAGAGGGCGTACGAGCGGACGAATCCGGTCTGCAGGCGCCGCAGGCGGCCGGAGCTGCCACCGACGCCGGCCGCGACGCCGTTGACCAGCCCGTCGATGCCCTTGTTGTCGAGGTAGACCAGCGCCCGGGTGAGGTAGATGCCGGGGCGCTCGAACACCCCCTCGTTGAAGGCGTCCGTGTAGAGGTTCTTGCGGGCGGCCGTGACGACCGCGCCGGCCGGCTGCGGCTCGAGGGCCGTGCCCTTGCGGAACAGCGCGATGGCGATCAGCGCGCCGACGACCGCGAAGACAACCCCGAGCGTGCTGATCAGCCAGGCGGCCATGACCGGGTCGTGCTCGACGCCCTCGCCGGTGACCGGCCGCAGCCAGTCCTGGAAGCCGCCGTAGTGCAGAAGTCCACCGGCCACGATCGAGCCGATCGCCAGCAGCACCAGCGGGATGTACATGACCGGTGGCGACTCGTGCGGATGCTTGATGTCGTCGGTGTAGCGCTCCGGCCCGTGGAACGTCAGCACGAACAGCCGCGTCATGTAGAAGGCGGTCAGACCGGCGCCGATCAGCGCGGCCCAGCCGAACAGCCACGAGGTCCAGTCGCCGCGCTCGAAGGCCGCCTCGATGATCGGGTCCTTGGAGAAGAAGCCGGACAGCGGCGGGATGCCGATGATCGCGAGCCAGCCCATCATGAAGGTGAGCCAGGTCCACTTCATGTATTTGCGCAGGCCGCCGAATCTCCGGATGTCCACCTGATCATGCATGCCGTGCATGACCGAGCCGGCGCCGAGGAACATGTTGGCCTTGAAGAAGCCGTGCGCGAGCAGGTGGATGATCGCCAGCGCGTACGCCCCGCCGCCGAGCCCGACGCCGAGGAACATGTACCCGATCTGGCTGACCGTCGACCAGGCCAGCACCCGCTTGATGTCGTCCTTCGCGGCGCCGATGATGCAGCCCATCAGCAGCGTGACCGCACCGACGCTGACCACGATCAGCTGCAGCGTGTGGTTGGCCGAGAAGATGGCGTTCGAGCGGGCGATCAGGTAGACGCCCGCGGTCACCATGGTCGCGGCGTGGATGAGGGCGGAGACCGGGGTCGGGCCCTCCATCGCGTCCGGCAACCAGGCCTGCAGCGGGAACTGACCGGACTTACCGGCGGCGCCCAGCAGCAGCAGGATGCCCATGATCAGGACAGTCGTGCTGGAGAGCGAACTCACGCCATTGAAGACGTCCGAATACTGCGTGCTGCCGAGCGTGGCGAACATCAGGAAGATGCCGACGGCCAGGCCGGCGTCGCCGACCCGGTTCATCAGGAACGCCTTCTTGCCGGCGGTCGCCGCGGATGGACGGTTGTACCAGAACGAGATAAGCAGGTAAGAGGCGAGTCCCACGCCCTCCCACCCGAAGTACAGCATCACGTAGTTGTTGCCGAGTACCAGCAGCAACATCGCGGCGACGAAGAGGTTGAAGTAACCGAAGAACTTCCGGCGCCCCGGGTCGTGCTGCATGTACCCGACCGCGTACAGGTGGATCAGCGAACCGACGCCCGTGATCAGTAGCACGAAGACGCCGGACAGCGGGTCGAACAGCAGGCCGAAGTCGACATGCAGCCCACCGACGGTGATGAAGTCCCACAGGCTCTGCTGGGCCGAGCGCGCGCCCGCGTCCAGTCCGCGCAGGCTGAAGAAGAAGATCAACCCGAGCACGAACGAGGCGGCCACCGCGAAGACACCGAGCCAGTGTCCCCACTTGTCGGCCCGCTTGCCGGAGAGCAGCAGGATCGCGGCGCTGGCGAGCGGAATGGCCACCAACAGCCAGATCCCGCTCAGCGCCCCCGTCGCGTGGGCATACTCCACTGTCTGTTCCACGTGAAGGCCCCTTTAGTACTTGAGGAGGTTCGCGTCGTCGACGCTCGCCGAGCGCCGAGTCCGGAAGATCGACATGATGATCGCCAGGCCCACCACGACCTCGGCGGCCGCCACGACCATCACGAAGAACGCGACGATCTGGCCGTCCAGGCTGCCGTTGATGCGGCTGAACGTGATGAACGCCAGGTTCGCGGCATTGAGCATGAGCTCGATGCACATGAACAGGACGATCGCGTTGCGGCGGATCAGCACACCGGCGGCGCCGATGGTGAACAGGATCGCCGAAAGCACGAGGTAGTAGTCGGGAGTCATTTCTCTGTTCCCTTCGGTGCCGCTTCCCGCTCGGTCAGCTCACGGACCGGAAGGATCGGCGAGATGCTCCGATCGGAGCCGTTGCCGTCCGGCAGCTTGGCCGGCGCCGCGACCGACATCGTGTTCGCGTAGACGCCGGGACCGGACTTGGCACCCGGGTACGCCCCGGGGCGGAAGCGCAGCTTCATGCGCGTGATCTGGTCGATGATCTCGCTCTTGGCCCGCTCCACGTGCGCCAGCACCATCGCGCCGACCGCCGCCGTGATGAGCAGCGCCGACGTGACCTCGAACGCGAACACGTATCGGGTGAACAGCAGCGCGGCCAGGCCCTGGACGTTGCCGTTCGCGTTCGCCGCCTGCAACCCCACCGCGGGGATGTCGGTCAGCGCGCGGGCCACGCCGGTGCCGACCAGCAGGGCGAAGCCGATGCCCAGAACGATCGCGGCGACCCGCTGTCCGCGTAGCGTCTCGATCAAGGAATCGGACGCGTCCCGGCCGACCAGCATGATCACGAAGAGGAACAGCATCATGATCGCGCCGGTGTAGACGATGATCTGCACCGCGCCGAGGAACGGCGCCGAGTTCACCACGTAGATGAAGCCCAGGCACAGCATCGTCAGGACCAGCCACAGCGCGGAGTGAATCGCGTTGCGGGCCAGGACCATACCGAGCGCACCGATCACCGCGATCGACCCGAGGATCCAGAAGGCGAAGGCCTCACCGGTGGAGACGTGGCTCATTGGACCGCCTCCTTGGCCGCTTCCCCGGTCCCGTCGGTGGCCTCGTTGGTCGACCAGGGTGCCCGCTCGGCGCCGGCCGAGGTGCCCGGGTTGCTGAGCGCGCCGACGTAGTAGTCCTTGTCGGTGTCGCCCAGGCGCATCGCGTGCGGCGGCTGCTCCATGCCCGGCAGCAGCGGCGCCAGCAGCTCCTTCTTGGTGAAGATCAGGTCCTGCCGGCTGTCGCGGGCCAGCTCGTACTCGTTGCTCATGGTCAGCGAACGGGTCGGGCAGGCCTCGATACACAGGCCGCAGAAGATGCAGCGCGCGTAGTTGATTTGGTAGATCTTCGCGTACCGCTCGCCCGGGGAGTAGCGCTCCTCGTCGGTGTTGTCGCCACCCTCGACGTAGATCGCGTCCGCCGGGCAGGCCCAGGCGCACAGCTCACAGCCGATGCACTTCTCCAGGCCGTCCGGGTGACGGTTCAGGATGTGCCGGCCGTGATAGCGCGGCGCCGGGGTCGGCGGCGAGAACGGATAGTCGGTAGTGACGACCTTGCGGAACATGTGCGCGAAGGTCACACCGAAGCCCTTGAAGGATCCCGTGAACGTGCCCACGTCACACCTCCTTGGTTTCGGATTCGCCGCCGACCGTGGCGGGGGCGCGTTCGGCCACCGCTCGGCGGGCCCGCGGGCTCGGGGGTACCTGAAGATCCATCGGCGGAACCGGGAAACTGCCCGGCGGCCGCGCTGCTAGCTGCTCCTCGATGGAGAGCTCTCGTGGTTTGCGAGCGCTCGGCCAGAGCATCGCGACCAGCAGGACGACCACCACGATGCCGGCGATCGTGAGCCACCTGGTCGTGTCCGAGAGGTGGTTGTTGGCGACCTTCACATAGCTGAGGAAGAGGATCCACACCAGGTTGACCGGGATGAGGACCTTCCACCCGAAGCGCATGAACTGGTCGTACTTGATCCGAGGCAGCGTAGCCCGCAGCCAGATGAACCCGAACAGCAGGATCAGCACCTTGGCGAAGAACCAGATCATCGAGAACCAGCCGGAGTTCGCGCCGTGCCAGAACGCCGTGATCGGCCAGGGCGCTCGCCACCCGCCGAGGAACAGCGTGGTACAGAACGCCGACACCGTGATCATGTTGATGTACTCGGCGAGGTAGAACAGCGCGAACTTGAACGACGAGTACTCGGTCTGGAAGCCGCCGACCAGCTCGGACTCCGCCTCGGGCAGGTCGAACGGCGCCCGGTTGGTCTCGCCGACCGCCGAGATGATGTAGATGACGAAGCTCGGCAGCAGCAGCACCGCGTACCAGCTCGGCGTCGTCGGGTGCCATCCGAAGATCGAGATCGAGCTCTCGTTGCCCTGCGCCTGCGCCGCGACGATCTGCGAGGTGCTCATGGTGCCGGCCGTCATGAAGACCGCGACGATCGACAGACCCATGGCGACCTCGTACGAGATCATCTGCGCGCTCGACCGCAGACCGCCCAGCAGCGGGTACGTCGAGCCGGAGGCCCAACCGGCCAGCACCACGCCGTACACGCTCATCGAGGAGCAGGCGAGCAGCACCAGCACGGAGACCGGGACGTCGGTGAGCTGCAGCGCGGTCTTGTGACCGAACATGCTGACCACGCCGCCGAACGGGATCACGGCGAAGGCGGTGAACGCCGTCGTCGCCGAGATCACCGGCGCGATGAAGTAGACGATCTTGTCGGCCGTCTTCGGGATGATCTCTTCCTTGAACGGCAGCTTCATGCCGTCCGTGAGGCTCTGCAGCCACCCCTTCGGACCAACCTGGTTGGGGCCGGGCCGGACCGCCATGCGGGCCACGACCTTGCGCTCATAGTTGATCGTGAAGAGGGTCAGCAGCAGCAGGATGACGAAGACCCCGAACAGCTTGATCAGGGTGACCCACCAGACCGTGTCTTCAAAGGTCTGGAGCGTCGGATCCTGGGCGTGTGCCGCCAGGATCGTCAACGGCGGATTCATACGGTTGCCCCCTCGGCGAGGATCGGGCCCGGAATTCCGGCGGTGAGCCGGACGATCGCGCCCGAGGTGACGCCGAGGCTGCGACGCAGCGTCGAGCCCGGCGAGTTGGTGGGAACCCACACCGTCTGCGGGGGCAGGTCGGTGATCGCGGCCGGGAGGGAGATCCCGCCTCGGTCCGTGCTGACCGTAACCACATCGCCCTCGGCCACGCCGAGAGTCTCGGCAACGTCCTTGCCGATCCGCACCTGCGGGAGGCGGGCGGTGCCCTTGAGCACGTCGTCGCCGTCCAGCAGCGAGCCCTGGTCGATCAGGTGGTGCCAGGTCGCCAGGACCGCCTCACCCGCGCCGGGCTTGGCGGGCGCGCCCGCCGCGACCATCGGGGCCACCGGGCGGGCCGAGTTGCTCGCCGGCATCGAACCCAGCTCGCGGCGGATCGCCATCACGTCGCCGGTCCCGAGGGTTACCTCCATCAGAGCGGCGACCGCCTCGAGCACCCGGCCGTCGGTCATCGACGTGCTCGGCAGGACCGTCTCGAAGGACCGCAGCCGGCCCTCCCAGTCCATGTAGGTGCCGGCCTTCTCCTGCGCCGGGGCGATCGGCAGGACCACGTCGGCGCGCCGGGTCACGGTGGTGGGCCGCATCTCCAGGCTGACCACGAAGTCCGCCGCGTCCAGCGCCTGCTCGGCCAGCCTCGGGTCGGACAGGTCGTTGGTGTCGACGCCACCGACCAGCAGGCCACCGAGCCGGCCCGCGGCCGCCGCGGCGATGATGCCGTCGGTGTCGCGGCCGGGCACGCTGGGCAGCGCGCCGGTCTCGACGCCCCAGCTCAGCGAGAGCTCCGCGCGGGCCGCCGGGTCGTTGACCGGACGGCCGCCGGGGAGCAGGTTGGGCAGCAGGCCGGCGTCGACCGCGCCGCGGTCGCCGGCCCGGCGCGGGATCCACGCGAGGCGGGCGCCGGTGCGCTCGGCGAGCGCGGCCGCCGCGGACAGACCGCCGGGCACGGTGGCCAGGCGCTCGCCGACCAGCAGCAGCGAGCCGGGCGCGCTGAGCGCCGCGGCCACCGCGGGGTCGTCGGCCAGCAGCCGGGCCTCGTCGCCGGGGACCGCCTGGACCAGCGTGGCGCCGATCTTGCTCAGGCCCCGGGACAGATACGGCGCGATGGCCGTGACCTGCAGCTTCTTCTTGTTGTGGCCCTTGCGCAGACGCAGGAAGAGAATCGGGCTCTCCTCCTCCGGCTCGAACGACACGATGACCGCGGACGACGCGTTCTCGACGTCCTCGTAGGTCACGTCGGTGACACCCGCGACCGAGGCGGCCAGGAAGTCGGCCTCCTCGCTGCTCAGCGGGCGGGACCGGAAGTCGATGTCGTTGGTGCCGAGAGCGACCCGGGCGAACTTCGCGTACGCGTACGCGTCCTCCACCGTGAGCCGGCCGCCGGTCAGCACGCCGACGCCCTTGCCCTTGGCGCCCTGCAGGCCGGTCGCGGCGGCGAGAAGCGCCTCGCTCCAGGAGGCCTCGCGCAGCTCACCGGTGGCGGCGTCGCGGACCAGCGGGTTCATGATCCGGTCGTTCGCGGTCGCGTACCGGAAGCCCCAGCGGCCCTTGTCGCAGTTCCACTCCTCGTTCACCGCGGCGTCGTCGCCGGCCAGGCGCCGCAGCACCTTGCCGCGGCGGTGGTCGGCCCGCATCGAGCAGCCGGACGCGCAGTGCTCGCACGCGGTCGGCGAGGAGACCAGGTCGAACGGGCGGGCGCGGAAGCGGTACTGCTCGCCGGTCAGCGCGCCGACCGGGCAGATCTGGATGGTGTTGCCGGAGAAGTACGAGTCGAAGGCGACGTCGCCCTCGCCCTCGCCGACCTGGCCGTCACCGGTGCCGGCGCCGCCGAAGAAGTCGTCGCGGTAGACGTTGATCTGCTCGCCGGAGGAGCGGTCCATCAGGTCGATGAACTTGTCGCCGGCGATCTCCTCGGAGAACCGGGTGCAGCGCTGGCAGAGGATGCAGCGCTCGCGGTCCAGCAGCACCTGGCTGGAGATGTGGATCGGCTTCTCGTACTCGCGCTTGTGCTCGTGGAACCGCGAGTCGACCCGGCCGTTGGACATCGCCTGGTTCTGCAGCGGGCACTCGCCGCCCTTGTCGCAGGTCGGGCAGTCCAGCGGATGGTTGGCCAGCAGCAGCTCCATCACGCCGTGCTGCGCCTTGTCGGCGACCGGCGAGGTGAGCTGGGTCTTGACCACCATGCCCTCGGCGACCGCCTGGGTGCACGAGGCGACCGGCTTGCGCTGTCCCTCGATCTCGACCAGACACTGCCGACAGGCGCCCGCCGGGTCCAGCAGCGGGTGGTCGCAGAAGCGCGGGATGGCGATACCCATCCGCTCGGCGACCCGGATGACCAGCTCGCCCTTCTCCGCGGTGACCTCGATGCCGTCGATGGTGAGCGTGACGGTGTCGGTCTTCTTCGCAAGGTCGGTCATATCAGTGCGCTCCAACCAGGGCCTTGCTGGACAGCCGCGGGGCGGTCCGGCCCTCGATGTAGTCCAGGTAGTCCTGGCGGAAGTAGTTCAGCGTCGACATGACCGGAGTCGCGGCGCCGTCGCCCAGACCGCAGAACGACCGGCCGAAGATGTTGTCGGCGGTGTCCATCAGGGTGTCCAGGTCCTGGTAGGTGCCCTCGCCGGAGAGGATCCGGCGGTACGTGCGGGTCATCCAGTAGTTGCCCTCGCGGCAGGGGGTGCATTTGCCGCACGACTCGTGGTGGTAGAACTCCAGCCACCGCCAGGTCGCGTAGACCGGACAGTCCTGGTCGCTGAAGATCTGCATGGCCGTGGTGCCCAGCAGGGACCCGGCCGCCGCGACGCCCTCGAAGTCCATCGGGGTGTCGATGTGCTCGGCGGTCAGCAGCGGCGTCGACGAGCCGCCCGGCGTCCAGAACTTCAGCTGGTGGCCGGGCTTCATGCCGCCGGCCAGCTCGATCAGCTCCCGCAGCGTGATGCCCAGCCCGCACTCGTACTGGCCGGGATTCGCGATCCGGCCGGACAGCGAGTAGATCATCGGGCCGGACGACTTCTCCGTGCCCATGCTCTTCCACCAGTCGGCGCCGCCCAGCACGATGTACGGCACGCTGGCGATGGTGCCCACGTTGTTCACCACGGTCGGGCTCGCGTACAGGCCGGCGATGGCCGGGAAGGGCGGGCGCAGCCGGGGCTGGCCGCGGAAGCCCTCCAGCGAGTCCAGCAGCGCGGTCTCCTCGCCACAGATGTACGCGCCGGCGCCGCTGTGGACCACCAGGTCCAGGTCGAAGCCGGAGCCCATGATGTTGCGCCCGAGGAAACCCTTGCGGTACGCCTCGTCGACCGCGGCCCGGAGCCGGCGGGCGGCGTGCACCGCCTCGCCGCGGATGTAGATGAAGGCCTGGTTCGCCCGGATCGCGTACGAGGCGATGATCGCGCCCTCGATCAGCGAGTGCGGGTCGTAGGTCATCAGCGGCAGGTCCTTGCAGGTGCCCGGCTCGCCCTCGTCGGCGTTGATCACCAGGTAGTGCGGCTTGCCGTCGCCCTGCGGGATGAACCCCCACTTGAGACCCGTCGGGAAGCCCGCACCGCCGCGACCGCGCAGACCCGAGTCCTTGACCAGCTGGATCAGGTCGTCGGGGTGCACGTCGAGCGCCTTGCGCAGGGCCGCGTAGCCGTCGAGTCGTTGGTAGACGTCGATCTTGTAGGCATCCGGCGAGAGCCAGCGCTTCGTCAGGACGGGAGTGAGCTTCTGGAGAACCTCGGAGCTGGGCTGCGTCACTTCTTCACCTCGTTACCGGTGTTGCCACCCTCGCGCGCCGGCTTCGTCTTGGCGATCGGCGTGTCCGGGTTGAAATTCGCGACGGCGACGCCGTGCTGCTGGGCCAGCGTCACACCACGCAGGGTGGGCGTGCCGGCCGGGCCGTCGGCGAGTGCGCCGTCCCGCTCGTCGCTGAAACCGGCGAGCTGGTGCTGCATCTCCTTGAGCGAGCCGAGGCGCGCGCCGCGGCTGGGCGCCGGGCGCTCGCCGTTGCGCAGCTTCTCCACCAGCGCGATCGCGGACTCGGGCGTCGCCTCGTCGATGGCGAAGTCGTAGTTGACCGTCACCACCGGTGCGTAGTCGCAGGCGGCCAGGCACTCGGCGTGCTCGAACGTGATCTTGCCGTCGGCGGTGGTCTCGTCGTGGCCGACGCCGAGGTGCTCGGAGAGCTCGTCGTAGACCCGCTGACCGCCCATCATGTTGCACAGCGTGTTGGTGCAGACACTCACCAGGTAGTCGCCGGTGGGCCGCCGCTTGTACATCGTGTAGAACGTGGCGACCGCGCCGACCTGGGCCTTGTTGATGCCCAGCACGTCGGCGCAGAACGCGACGCCGCTCGGGCTGACGTGGCCCTCCTGGGTCTGCACGAGGTGCAGCAGGGGAAGCAGCGCCGAGCGCTCGCGACCGGCGGGGTAGCGAGCGATGATCTCGAGCGCGGGGGCTAGCAGCTTCTCTACCAGCGGTGCTGCCGCTTCGGAGAAGTCGATATTTGTGTCGGTCATTTAGCGGTCACACCCACCCATCACGGGGTCCAGAGACGCGCCCCCGGCGATCACGTCGGCCAGCAGGGCGCCTTCGGCCATCGCGGGGATGGCCTGCAGGTTCACGAAGCTCGGGTCCCGCATGTGCACGCGGTAAGGATGGGTGCCACCGTCCGAGACGGCGTGGACCCCGAGCTCGCCGCGCGGGTGCTCGATACCGACGTAGACCTGGCCCGGCGGAACCCGGAAGCCCTCGGTCACGAGCTTGAAGTGGTGGATCAGCGACTCCATCGACTGACCCATGATCTTCGCGACGTGCTCGAGCGAGTTGCCCATGCCGTCCAGCCCGACCGCGAGCTGCGCGGGCCAGGCGATCTTCTTGTCCGAGACGAAGATCGGGCCGGGCCGGAGCTTGTCCAGAGCCTGCTCAACGATCTTGAGCGACTCCCGGATCTCGGCGATCCGGACCAGGTAGCGGCCCCAGACGTCCGAGGTGGTGGCGGTCGGCACGTCGAACTCGTAGTTCTCGTAGCCCGAGTACGGCATGGTCTTGCGCAGGTCCCAGGCCAGGCCCGCGGCGCGCAGCACCGGGCCGGTGACACCCAGCGCCAGGCAGCCGGTGACGTCGAGGACACCGACGCCCTGGGTCCGCTGGTGCCAGATCACCTGGCCGTTGAGCATGGCCTCGTACTCTTTGAGCTTCTTCGGCATGTAGACGAGGAAGTCGCGGATCTTCTTGATGGCCGAGTCGGGGATGTCCTGGGCGACGCCGCCGGGACGGAAGTACGCGTGGTTCATCCGCAGGCCGGAGGTCTCCTCGAAGACGTCGAGGATGTACTCACGCTCGCGGAAGCCGTACAGCATCATCGAGATCGCGCCCAGCTCCAGGCCCGTGGTGCCGAGCCAGACCAGGTGCGACGAGATCCGGTTGAGCTCCATGAAGAGCACCCGGATCGTCTTCGCCCGCTCGGTGATCTCGTCCTCGATGCCGAGCAGCTTCTCCACCGCGAGGACGTAACCGGCCTCGTTGAACAGCGGCGCCAGGTAGTCGGCCCGGGTCACGAACGTGGTGCCCTGCGTCCAGTTGCGGTACTCGAGGTTCTTCTCGATACCGGTGTGCAGGTACCCGATGACGGGGCGGACCTCGGTGACCTTCTCGCCCTCGAGCTCGAGCACGAGCCGGAGCACGCCGTGCGTCGACGGGTGCTGCGGACCCAGGTTGACAACGATCTTCTCGTTGCTCAGCGGGTCGATGTTATTGGTGATCGTGTCCCAGTCGCCGCCGGTGACGGTGAAGACGCGACCCTCGGTGGTCTCTCGTTCGGTTGCGTAACCCGGTGAAGTCACTGGTAGACCCTCCGCTGGTCAGGTGGCGGAATTTCGGCACCCTTGTACTCGACGGGCACGCCGCCGAGCGGATAGTCCTTGCGCTGGGGGTGGCCCTCCCAGTCGTCCGGCATGAGAATCCGGGTCAGGTTGGGGTGGCCGGTGAAGATGACCCCGTACATGTCGTACGTCTCCCGCTCGTGCCAGTCGGCGGTGGGGTAGACGCTCGTGACGCTCGGCACGGTGACGCCGTCCGCGACCGCGACCTCGAGCCGCACCCGGCGGCGGTAGGTCATCGAGGTCAGCTCGTAGACCACGTGGAACCGGCGCGGGTCGCTGTTCAGGTAGTCCACGGCCGACAGCGAGGAGCACAGCTCGAAGCGCAGCGACTCGTCGTCGCGCATGATCTGCGCGACCTCGGCGATCCGCTCGGCCTTGATGTGCAGCGTCAGCTGGCCACGGTCCACCACGACCTTCTCGATCGCGTCGGCGAATCCCGGGTACGCCTCCTCGAGCGCATCGGTGACCTCGTCGAAGTACCCGCCGTACGGCTTGGGGGTGCTCACCACCTCGGGCGCGCGCCGCACCAGGCCGCCGAAGCCGGACACGTCACCGGAGCCGGTGATGCCGAACATGCCCTTACGGGGGTTCGGCGGCACCTGGGCCGGGGCGTCGATGTCGGCCCCGACCGGCTCGGCGTTGACCGGCACGCCGCCGGTCGACTGTTCCGGGTTAGTCGGTTCGATGCTCACTTGCCCTCCCGCATGTGCGGCTGCAGCTTCATCCAGTTCTCGATGCGCAGCTGCTCCTCGCGGCCCTCGATGACCGCCTGCGTCCACTCGGCCCGGCGGGCCTTGTCCACGCGGTACGAGGAGGGCATCGCGCCCGGCGCGACGATCGGCATCTGGCCGGCGGCCTTGCGGGCCTCGAGCATCTTCTTGCCGTTCGGGCCCAGCGGTGCCGCCATGACCTTCTCGCGCATCTTGAGGATGGCGTCGATCAGCATCTCCGGCCGCGGCGGGCAGCCCGGCAGGTAGATGTCGACCGGGACGATGTGGTCCACACCCTGCACGATCGCGTAGTTGTTGAACATGCCGCCGGACGAAGCGCAAACACCCATGGAAATCACCGAACGCGGCTCGGGCATCTGGTCGTAGATCTGCCGCACGACCGGGGCCATCTTCTGGCTGACCCGGCCCGCGACGATCATCAGGTCCGCCTGCCGGGGCGAGGCGCGGAAGACCTCCATGCCCCATCGGCCCAGGTCGTAGTGCGGGCCGCCGGCGGCCATCATCTCGATGGCACAGCAGGCCAGCCCGAAGGTCGCACCCCAGAAGGACGACTTACGAGCCCAGTTGGACAGTTTCTCGACGGACGTCAGCAGGATGCCGGCGGGGAGCTTCTCTTCGATTCCCATGAAACATCAGTCCCAGTTGAGGCCGCCGCGCCGCCACACGTACGTGTAGGCGATGAAGACGGAGACGATGAAAAGAACCATCTCGACGAACCCGAAGACGCCGAGTGACCCGAAGGACACCGCCCACGGGTAGAGGAAGATGGTCTCGATGTCGAAGACGATGAAGAGCATCGCGGTCAGGTAGAACTTCACCGGGAAACGGCCGCCACCGATCGGCTGCGGGGCGGGTTCGATGCCGCACTCGTACGCATCGAGTTTGGCGCGGTTGTATCGGTGCGGGCCGACGATCGGCGCGATCGACACCGAGAACAACGCGAACAGCAACCCGAGGATCAGCAACCCGACGATCGGGACGTAGGGGTTGATCGTCATGTCGTCTCCTGCTCGACTTCTTGGTTTGTGGCCTGGCCTCGGACTTCCGCCGGGTAGGTGCTCAGCGGGTTCACACTATTAATCCGATTCGGCCTTGCGTCGACCGGGGTCACCCTGCTAGTCATACCGCCGGTGCCACCTTGGTCAGACCGTTGATGATGCGGTCCATGGCGTCGCCGCCACGGGGGTCCGTGAGGTTGGCCAGAAGCTTCAGCACGAACCGCATCAGCGTCGGATGCGGCAGCCCGTGCTTCGTGGCGATCCGCATGATCTGCGGATTTCCGATCAACTTCACGAATACCCCGCCGATCCGGTAGTAGCCGCCGAAACGCCGGCTCAACTCGGTCGGGTAGGCGCCCAGGGCCAGCTCGCGGTCGGGGCCGGCGGGCCGGGCGAGCGCCTGTACGGCAACCTCCGCGGCCAGCTCGCCGGACTCCATCGCGTACGCGATGCCCTCGCCGTTCATCGGGTTGACCATGCCGCCGGAGTCACCGACGAGCATCATGCCCCGCGTGTAGTGCGGTACCCGGTTGAAGCCCATCGGGAGCGCGGCGCCCAGGATCGGCCCGTCCGCGTTGGTCTCGTCGCGCATGCCCCAGTCGGCCGGCGTGGTGGCCAGCCAGTCGGTGAGCAGCGTGCGGTAGTTCGTCTTGCCGAAGGCGCTGGACGAGTTGAGGATGCCGAGGCCCACATTGACCAGCCCGTCACCGACCGGCCACAACCAGCCGTAGCCGGGGAGCAGCCGGTCCGGGTCCTTGGCGCTGCGCAGCTCCAGCCAGGACTCCAGGTAGTCGTCGTCGGCGCGGGCCGCGGAGCGGTAGTAGCGCCGGACCGCGACACCGATCGGCCGGTCGTCCCGCTTGGCCAGGCCCATCGCGAGCGGCAGCTTGCCGGAGACGCCGTCGGCCGCGATGACCAGGGCCGCGCGGTATTCGACCGGCTCCTTACCGGGGCCGACCCGCGCGGTGACGCCGATCGCGTTGCCGTCGGCGTCCAGCACCGGGCCGGTCACGTTCACGCCGGTACGCAGCAACGCGCCCGCCTCGACCGCGCGCTGAGCGAGCAGGTCGTCGAAGTCCAGCCGGGTGCGGGCGAGGCCGTAGTTGGGGAAACTCGCCAGGTCGGGCCAGTCCAGCTCGAGCCGGACGCCGCCACCGATCACCCGGAGCCCCCGGTTGTGCAGCCAGCCGGCCTTCTCCGAGGTGTCCACACCCATCCGGACCAGCTGCCGGACCGCCCGTGGGGTCAGCCCGTCACCGCACACCTTCTCGCGCGGGAACTGGGTCTTCTCCAGCAGCAGCACCCGAACACCGTGCCGCGCCAGGTGATAGGCCGCGGCCGATCCACCCGGCCCCGCGCCGACGACGATCACATCGGCTTCGTCGGCGATGGGCCCGGTCTCTGTTGGGTTGTCCACGGCGCACCTCCGTCTCGCGCACGCTCGTGAAACTGTTCACAAGCCCGCCCAGATCGGAGTCTAAGACGGCCATCGAAACCCGTTCGGGTTAGGGAACCCTAACTGGTTCGCGCCGGTACCGATCCGTTCTCTGACAACGCCCGCTCGGCCACCTCGCGGGCATCTCCGTCCAGGTATTCCCGAAACGTACCGCCCATCGCCCGGTCAAGCGCGACGATCAGCTCATCTACCAGGTCTTGGGCCAACTCCGGGTCTTCTGCCGCAACCAACCGGATCCTCGTGGCGAGCTCCATGCTGCGACGTTCCCCGGCTTCCTGATCGTCGATTGCGATGTCGATATCAGTGTCCTCAAGCTGCCCGAAGGTCGTCATGTGGTGAGCAAAACAGGAGATCCCTCGCACATGCGGCGTTTTGCCCGATTTATCCCCTGGTAGCGCGATGGAGGGCGACGATTCCACCCGTCAGGTTGCGCCAGCCGACCCGCGCCCACGGCCCCGCCCCGGTGATCAGCGCGGCCAGTCCGTGCTGGTCGGGCCAGGCGCGGATGGATTCGGCGAGATAGACGTACGCGTCGGGGTTGCTGGACACGCCGCGCGCCACGGCGGGCAGCGACCGCATCAGGTACTGCAGGTAAACCGTGCGAAATGCCACATTTACCGGGTGGCTGAACTCACAAACAACTAAACGGCCGCCCGGCCTGGTCACCCGGCCGAACTCGCGCAGCGCACCCTCGACGTCCACCACGTTCCGCAGGGCGAACGAGATGGTCACCGCGTCGAAGGTCGCGTCCGCGAACGGCAGTCGCAACGCGTCGCCGGCCAGTAACGGAACGTCCGGCCGGACTCGCCGGCCGGCGCTCAGCATCCCGATCGACAGGTCGGCCCCGACCGCGAACGCGCCGGAGCGGCCCAGCTCTTCGGTGGAGACCCCGGTGCCGGCGCCGACGTCCAGCACCCGCTCGCCCGGGCGCAGCGCGAGGGCGGCCCGGGTAGCCCGCCGCCAGCCCCGGTCCTGTCCGAAGGAGAGGACCGTGTTCGTCAAGTCATACCGCTCGGCCACACCGTCGAACATCTCGGCGACCTCATGCGGCTGCTTGCCCAGATCTGCGCGCGTCACACGAACCACTCTGCCATTGCGGAAACCAAACGGGCGAGATGGTCACCCATCTCGCCCGCTCTTTGTGCGTTATATAAACGACCGCAATCGGTCGGGTCCGCGACCGTCCCCGGAGGCTTGCGCCCCGGTTCCGCTCCAGGAAGTTCTCAGGCCTTACGAATGGCAACGTAACCAGCCACGACGGGGTGGTACAGAGGTTCACGCCGCTCGTTACGAAGGAGCAACCGGCCCTCGTCGGTTCAGCGCCCCGCACCTGCCCGAACGGTTGAGTTTGTTACTTGGCCGAGACCAACGGCAAGGACTTGGCGCCGCCGCCGGGCATCGCGATGGACGAGTAGTGCGAGACGACGCGCTCGTCGGTCGGGTCGTCGGCCGGGGTGCGGTGCACGGCCAGGTGCCGGTAGACCGTGTCGCGCTGGGCCGGGATCCGGTCCGCGGTCCGCATCATCCAGATGAGCTCGTGCAGGTTGGAGCGGTGCCGGGCGCCGGCCGAGGAGATCACGTTCTCCTCCAGCATGATCGAGCCGAGGTCGTCGACGCCCATGTGCAGCGCGAGCTGACCGACGTCCTTGCCGGTGGTCAGCCAGGACGCCTGCAGGTGGGCGACGTTGTCGAAGAACAGCCGGGACACCGCGATGAACCGCAGATACTCCAGAGTGGTGGCCTGCGTGCGGCCCTTCAGGTGGTTGTTCTCCGGCTGGTACGTCCACGGGATGAAGGACCGGAAGCCGCCCACCTCGTGGCCGGACTCGACGGCGTCGTCGGCGTACCCGTTGGCGACCGCGAGGTCCTGCACGTCGCGGATCATCCGGATGTGCTCGATGCGCTCGGCGTTCGTCTCGCCGGTGCCCATCATCATGGTCGCCGTCGAGGACAGGCCGTTGCGGTGCGCGACCGCCATGACCTCGAGCCAGCGGGCGCCGGTCTCCTTGAGCGGGGCGATCGCCTTACGCGGGCGGTCGGGCAGCATCTCCGCGCCGGCCCCGGCGATCGAGTCGAGCCCGGCGGCCTTGATCCGCAGGACCGCCTCCTCGATCGAGACGTCGGAGACCTTCGCCATGTGCAGGATCTCGCTCGGCCCGATCGAGTGAATGACCAGGTCGGGATACGTCTGCTTGACCGTGGAGAAGAGCTCCTCGTAATACTCGACGCCGTAGTCCGGGTGGTGGCCGCCCTGCAGCATCACCTGGGTGGCACCGAGGTCGATCGCCTCGCCGCACCGGCGCAGGATCTCCTCCATCGGGTGCGACCAGCCCTCGGAGTGCTTCGGCGCGCGATAGAAGGCGCAGAACTTGCACGCCGTCACGCAGACGTTCGTGTAGTTGATGTTGCGATCGATCAGGTAGGTGGCGATGCCGTCCGGATAGCGCCGTCGCCGGACCGCGTCCGCCGCCTCGCCGAGCCCGTGCAAGGGCGCCTCGGTGTAGAGAAGGAGGGCTTCCTCGGGCGTGATCCGCCCGCCGTCGGCTCCGCGCGCCAGAATGCTGTCGATCTCAGTGTTCGCCGCCACGCCGATCAGCCTACGTCCCGGCGACATCCACCGTCAGCGGTGAGGGTCACCGGCGATCTTCCTGAACATGGCTACTCTCGATGCGTCTTAACTGGGGGTGAGTGTGCTCGTCGTACACGGTGGCTGGTTGCCGGGCGCGGACCGGCCGGGGTCGCTCGCGCTCTGGGCCGAGCAGCCGTCCTTGCCACTCACCACCAGGTCACGGGCCCATCCGTTCGCGGGAACGACCGCGGAACTGCTCGCGGCGCTGCCCGGCATCGAGGCCACCCCGGCGACGCTCGATCTCCACCTGCCCGGCACCGCGCGTGGCCCGCTGCCGTCCCCCGATACGGGGATCGAAACGTCGCGCCGCTCGGTCAAGCTCACCACCTGGACCGTTCCGGCCCTGCTCGTGCCCGCCGGCGAGGCGCTCGCGACGCTGGGCGCGCTGGCCGAGCCGGACGGCTGGATCGCCGCCGCCTCGGTGCGCTACCTCGCGGTCCTCGCCGGGCACGCGTGCGACCTGGCCAAACGCGGCCGGATGCTGCCGCAGCTGGTCAGCGAGGACGGCGTCCCGGCCGCTCGCTGGCGCCCGGTGCTGACCGGTGCGGACGCCGCGACCTACCGCGACTTCGCCGCCGCCATGCCCCCGGTCGTGCGGGCCATCGGCGGAGATGTCTCGCGCACGCTGCACGACGCCCTCGACGCCCTGGTCGACGCGGCCGCCCGCACGGTGATGCCGGAACGCATCCTGCTCGGGCACCGCGCCGGACCGAAGGCGCCGCTGCCGGACAGGTGGATCACGGCGCTCACCGCGGATGACCCGGCACTGCCCGGCGCGCGGCCGGACGAGGTGCGTGAGCTGGGTCAGGCGCTCGGCGACTGGATGCGCGCGGCGTACGAGGCGAACGGGCCCAACCGGGTCAGTTTCCGCCTGACCGAGCCGCCACCGGACGCGGACGCCTGGGGGCTCGAGTTCGCCCTGCAATCGGCCGAGGACCCGTCGCTGTACCTGCCGGCCGGCGACGTCTGGGCGGGCGGCCGGTTCCCCGGGTTGCCGGCGCGACCGGACGAGACGCTGCTGGCCGGGCTGGGCCGCGCGGTCCGGCTGTTCCCGCTGCTGCACGTGGCCCTGCGCGACCAGCAACCCGCGGCGATGGATCTCGACACCGGGGAGGCGCACGAGTTCCTGCGGCAGGCGGCCCCGCTGCTGCAGGCGGCCGGTTTCGGGGTGCAGCTGCCCGCCTGGGCCGGCCGCAAGAGCGTCGGCCTGAAGCTCACCAGCAGATCGCGTAAAGGGGCGTCCCGGGCGGTCGGCAGCTCCGGCTTCGGCTTGGAGCAACTTGTCGACTTCCGTCTCGACCTGGTGATCGGTGACGGCGTGGTGACGCCCGAGGAACTGGCCGAGCTGGCCCGGCTCAAGGTGCCGCTGGTACGGGTACGCGGCCAGTGGGTCGAGCTGGACGACCGGCAGCTCCGCGCGGCCCTCAAGGCGGTCGACCGGCGCCGAACGGGCGAGTTGACCGCGGGCGACGTGTTACAGCAGGTCGTGGACGGCGGCGAGGAGGATCTGCCGATCGTCGAGGTGGACGCCGACGGCATGCTCGGCGATCTGCTCTCCGGTCAGGCCGCCGAACGGCTCGCGCCGGTGCCGACACCCGCGACCTTCCACGGGCTGCTCCGGCCGTACCAGGAACGCGGCTTGTCCTGGCTGCACTTCCTCGCGCGGCTCGGGCTGGGCGGCATCCTCGCCGACGACATGGGCCTGGGTAAGACGGCGCAGACCCTGTCGTTGCTGCTGGCCGAGCGAGCCGGTGCCGAGCCGGTCGCGCCGACGCTGCTGGTCTGCCCGATGTCGCTGGTCAGCAACTGGTTCAAGGAGGCCGGCCGGTTCGCGCCGAGCCTGCGGGTCTATGTCCACCACGGCGGCACCCGCAAGCGCGACGACGAGTTCCGGACGGCGGTCGCCGAGGCCGATCTGGTCGTGACCACGTACGGCACCGCCACCCGCGACCTGGAAACGCTGCGTGACATCGCCTGGGGCCGGGTCGTCTGCGACGAGGCGCAGGCCATCAAGAACAGCGGCACCCGGCAGTCGCAGGCGGTGCGCACCCTGCCGGCGCGCACCCGGCTGGCCCTGACCGGTACGCCCGTGGAGAACCACCTGGCCGAGCTCTGGTCCATCATGGACTTCTGCAACCCGGGCCTGCTCGGGCCGGCGAAACGGTTCCGCCGCCGGTTCCAGGAGCCGATCGAGGTCCGCCAGGACGAGGACGCGGCGGCCGCCCTGAAACGCGCGACCGGCCCGTTCGTGCTGCGCCGCCTCAAGACCGACAAGACGATCATCTCGGACCTGCCGGAGAAGAACGAGATGAAGGTCTGGTGCACGCTCACGCCCGAGCAGGGCACGCTCTACCAGGCGGTGGTCGAGGACATGATGTCCGAGATCGAGGGCAGCGAGGGCATCCAGCGCCGCGGCAACGTGCTCGCCGCGATGACCAAGCTCAAGCAGGTCTGCAATCACCCCGCGCACCTGCTCAAGGACGGTTCGCGCCTGCCCGCCCGGTCCGGCAAGCTGGCCCGCCTCGAGGAACTGGCCGAGGAGATCATCGAGGACGGCGACAAAGCCTTGATCTTCACCCAGTACGCCGAATGGGGCTCGCTGCTGCAGCCCTACCTCGAAGCGCGCGTCGACCGGCCGGTCCTGTGGCTCCACGGTGGACTGTCCAAGGCGAGGCGCGACGAGATGGTCGAGCGGTTCCAGAACGACGACGAGCCGATGCTGTTCCTGCTCTCGCTGAAGGCCGCGGGCACCGGTCTCAACCTGACCGCCGCGAACCACGTCGTCCACTTCGACCGGTGGTGGAACCCGGCCGTCGAAGACCAGGCCACCGACCGTGCCTATCGCATCGGGCAGTCCCGCGACGTGCAGGTCCGGAAATTCATCTGCACCGGCACGCTGGAGGAGAAGATCGACGCGATGATCGAGCGGAAGAAGGCCCTCGCCGCGTCGGTCGTCGGCACCGGCGAGGACTGGATCACCGACCTGAACACCGATCAGCTGCGCGAGCTGTTCTCCCTCGACCCCTCGGCGGTGCGTTGAGATGCCTTTCGACAGGAGTGGCACGTTCTTCGAGACGACCAAGGCGATCGAGGTCGACGGCGGCATCGCGGTCCGGGCCAAACGCGGCAACATCGGTGCGCAGTGGTGGTCGCGCCGCTTCGTCGACGTGCTCGAGCAGGTCTGCGACCCCGGCCGCCTGACGCGCGGCCGCGCCTACGCCCGCAAAGGCCAGGTCCTCGGCTTCTCCCTCTCGCCGGGCCGGGTCACGGCCCAGGTGCAAGGTTCCCGACCCGAGCCGTACGCCGTGACGATCGTGATCGACGCGTTCGACGAGGCACAGTGGACGTCGCTGACGGAGGCCCTGGGCGCGCGGGCGCTGTACCGGGCGGCGCTGCTGGCCGGCGAGATGCCGCAGGAGATCGTCGAGCTGTTCGACGAGCAGGGGCTGCCGCTCTTCCCCGGCAGCCTGGACATTCGCTGTACGTGCCCGGACTGGGGTGTCCCGTGCAAGCACGGCTCCGCGGTGCTCTATGTGCTGGCCGAGGCCTTCGACGACGACCCGTTCCTGGTGCTGGCCTGGCGCGGCCGGGCCCGGGAGGCGCTGCTGGACGCGCTGCGCGGCACCCCCGAGCCGCTCCCCGAGGTCGACCCGCTCGCCGTTGACGAGAGCCCGCTGGAGTCCCGGCTCGCCGACTATTACTCCCCCGGCATCAGCCTGAGCCGCCTGCGCGAGCGCCCGTCCCGGGTGACGACGCCACCCGAGTTGCTGCTGCGGGCACTCGACGCGCCGCCGGTCAAGGTGCGGCACATCCCGTTGACCGATCTGCTCCGATCCGCCTACCGGGACCTGGCCGATCACGAGGAGTAGGCGCGCGTAAGGTTCGAAAACATGAGCGACATGCGTTACCGCCGTCTGGGCAGAAGCGGCTTAGTGGTGTCCGTCGTCGGCATCGGCACCAACGACTTCGGCCGCAAGCTTGACCAGGGCGGAGTGAATGAGGTCGTGGACGCGGCCATCGACACCGGGATCACGTTGTTCGACACCGCCGACACGTACGGCGAGCCGCACGGCCGGTCCGAGGAACTGCTGGGCAACGCGCTGAAGGGCCGCCGCGAGGATGTGATCGTCGCGACGAAGGTCGGCTGGCCGGCGGGCCGGCTGAACGGCAACGACTTCGACGCGCGCGGCTCCCGCCGGTACATCACGCGCGCCGTGGAGTCGTCGTTACGCCGCCTGCAGACCGACTACATCGACCTTTACCAGTTCCACCGGCCCGACCCGGCGACTCCGATCGAGGAGACCCTGGCCGTGCTCGACGACCTGGTGCGCGCCGGCAAGGTGCGATACCTGGGCAACTCGAACTTCTCCGGCTGGCAGATCGCGGACGCCGACTGGACCGCCCGGACGGCGAACATGACGCCGTTCGTGAGCGCGCAGAACCACTACAGCCTGCTCTTCCGCGGCGCGGAGGAGGAAGTGCTGCCGGCGTGCGAGCGCTTCGGCCTGGGTCAGCTGCCGTTCCGCCCGCTCACGTCCGGCCTGCTCAGCGGCAAGTATCAGCGCGGCGAGCGCCCGGCCGCGCAGGACCGGATGTCCCGCCCGCAGTACACGCATTGGCTGGACAACGCCGACTGGGACACGATCGACCGGCTCACGGCGTTCGGCGAGCAGCGCGGCCACAGCCTGCTCGACGTGGCGATCGCCGGCCTGGCGTCCCGCCCCGCGGTGAGCAGCGTGATCGCGGGCGCCACCACGAAGGCCCAGGTCCAGGTCAACGCGGCCGCCGCCGCCTGGGAGTTCACCGCCGACGACTCGGCCGCCCTGGACGCGGCGCTCAACGGCTGACCGCGGGGCCCGCAACGGGGTAGCGGAAGGCGGCCGCTGCCCCGTCGCGTACGGGAGGAAGGGTTTAGACCTCGGCGAACAGCGGACCGTCCGCCGGGAGCGCGGGCACCTCGCCGCGGGCCGCTGCCCGGCGGGCGAACTCGCGCAACCCCTCGATCTGGCGGTCGCCCAGCGAGAAGTCGAGGACCCGGAAGTAGTTGGCCAGGGTCGGTGCGTCGAAGCTCTCCCAGCGCGCCGCCGCGGCCGCCGCCTCGTCGAGCTCGGTCAGGCAGAGATCGCGGGAGCGCTGGAACGCGTCGTGCACGTCCTTGACCGCTCCCGGGTGGTTCGCCGCGAAGTCCTTCCGGACCGCCCACACCGCGAACACCATCGGTAGACCGGTCCACTCCTTCCACGCCTCCCCGAGGTCGATGACCTGCAGGCCGCTGGTCGGCTCGTCGTGCATGGCCCGCAGCGCCGGGTCGCCGATCAGCACGCCGGCGTCGGCCTCCAGCAGCATCTGGTTGAGCTCGGGCGGGCACCGGAAGTAGGAGGGTTCGGCACCGTATTTTTCGGCAAGCAACATCTGGGCCAGAAGGACGCCGGTGCGCGAAGTTGAACCGAGTGCCACCGGGCGGCCGTCAAGCTCGTTGAGCGGACGAGTCGAGATTAAGTTGACCGAGAGGACCGGGCCGTCGCTGCCGACCGCGAGGTTCGGCAGCAGAAGTAGCTCGTCCGCGTGGCGTAGGTATTCGACGAGGCTGATCGGGCCGATATCAAGCTTGCCGGCGACCAGATCGTTGTTGAGTTTGTCCGGCGTGTCCTTGTACAGATCGACGTCGAGCAGAGCGCCGGAGCGCATCAGGCCCCAGTAGATCGGCAAACAGTTGAGGAACTGGATGTGCCCTACACGGGGCCGGATGTTGTCGCTCATGCTCCGACGCTATCCCCCACCAAGGTCCTCTCGTCGACCGGCGGACGCGAGAGTGTTTCATTTCGCAGACGCACGAGGGGGATGCAGGCGGCCGCGGCGATCAGCCCGGCGGCGCCCAGGGCAGCGATGAGGATGCGCGGGTCGACCACCTCGACGAGCGGGCCGGCGAGCAGAAGCCCGAACAGGCTGCCACCCTGCACCGCGGCACCGAAGACGGCGAACGCGCGTCCGTGCGCGACGGCGGGAGCGCGACTCGCGATGATCACCGTGATGAATACGCTGACGCCGCCGTTGCAGATGCCCCCGGCGACCCAGAGCGGAAGCATCCACCCGGCCCCGGGCACGGCCGCCGCGAGCAACACCGCCGTGCACGCCCCGGCGGCGAGCGCCAGCAGGCCCGGCACGGTGATCCGCTCGCGCCGCAGACGTCCGAAGCCGATGCTGCCGAGCACCATGCCGGCCATCCACGCGGCCGAGACCAGCCCGTACAGCGTGGTGGAGGCGTGCAGCGTGTCCCGGATGAAGAACACGTCGACCACGTTGATCGCGCCGACGCCGGCGACGACCGCGGTGATCGCCACGACCGCGGCGAACAGCGTGCGGCCGTCGCGCAGACGCCACGCGATCGGCGTCGCGCCCGCTTGGGCGGTGGCGCCGCGACGACGGGTCTTCACGCACAGGCCCGCGACGACCAGCGCCAGATAGCTCGCGGCGTCCACCAGCAGCGGCAGCCGCGCCCCGGTCTGCCCCACCAGAAGGCCGGCGAGCGCGGGCGCGACCAGCATGCCGATCATCCCGGCGGTCTGCACCAGGCCACTCGCCTTGGGCAGATCGTCCTGGCTGGCCATGCTCGGCAGCAGCGCGGACGTCGTCGGCTGGGTGAGCGCCAGCCCGCTCGCCAGCGCCGCGACCAGCGCGATGATCAGCACCGGGTTGCCGGTGAACGCGAGCCACGCGCAGATCGCGGCCTGCGCCAGGCCGGTGAGAACCAGGATCGTGCGGCTGTCAACCCGGTCGGCCAGCCGGCCGCCGATCGGGGCCAGCAGGGCCAGCGGCAGGCTCGCCGCGATCAGCAACCCGGAGACCGCCAGGCCGCCATGCCCCCGCTGCTGGAGCACGAGCGCCAGGGTCGTCGCCGCGAGGAAGTCACCTAGGACCGAGATGCCGCGCGCCCCCGCGATGAGGGAGACGTCGGCCCAGCGCGTCGTGCCAGATGTGAAGGACACACTTCGAAGTTATTCCTTCACATCTTCGGATGCAAGCCCCTCTATGCGTCCGGGAAGACCAGGTAGTGCATCAGCACCCGGCGGGCCCCCTCCGGCGCGCCGGCCTCGCGTTCACGTGCGCGATACGGTTCCAGAACGGCCATGACCTGCTTGTTCACCTCGGCGAGCTCCTCCGCGGTCAGCAACAGGTGCATGCGCGACAGCAGGCTCGCCTCGCGCCACGCCTCGGGTTCGTCGCCTTCGCGGGCCGCCCAGTCATGCATCTTCTGAAAATCATTGGTGAGGTACGCGTCCGCGAGTGTCCGCTCGGCCTCCTTCGCACCGGGCTGATCCGGTTCGGCCCGGAACCGCATGTTGCGGGCGGCGGCGCGCCAGACTCGCTCGCGCCCGTCGCCGCGGCTGGCCGCCTGCTCGACGAGCCCGTACTTGGCGAGTTCCCGCAGGTGGTAGCTGGTCGCACTGGGCGAGAGCCCGACCCGGCCGGCGCACTCGGTCGCGGTCACGCCCGCATCGTTGTTGTGGAGATAGTCCATGATCTCGATTCGAGCGGGGTGGGCCAGCGCACGCATGACCTGCGGATCGCTGACCCGAACCCCGGGCGACGAGAAAGGCCCGTCCGTCATGACTGGGCCTCCGAACGGCCGTCGGGAGGTGGGGCTGAGCGCCGCTCGCTGCAGTCGGTCATGAACCCATTGTTCAGCCCGGCCGCAGCCATGTCCTCACGCCACCTTGAGCTGCTCGTCCCCGAAATCGGCGATCAGCTTGAGCGTGCCGCCGAGAGCGGCGACATATCGTGCGAGTACGTCCTGGGTCGACACATCACCCGCCTCGATCTGCGAGACCCGGGCGACCGAGATCCCCATTCGCCTCGCGACCTGCTCCTGCGTCATCTCCCGTCGACGGCGGAGCTCGGCGAGCCGCCAGCCGCGCGCGTGGTCTAGCATCTCCCCGACACCGGCGTCGAACGCGTCCGCACCGCCTGCGCTCTCCACGGCCCGATCGAGGTGGTCGGTGTCCCGCCAGCGCTTAGTCCCGCTCATCTGCCACGTCCCCCAGCCGCTCTTTCAAGTAGAGCGCGTACAACTCCTCGGCTTCTGGAATCGCCTGCCTGTACCAACGGTTCCATTGGCCCGACTTGTCGCCCGCGACCAATAACACCGCGGATCGCCACGGATCGAAGACGAAGAGAATCCGTACCTCGGTCCGACCGGCGGAGGGTGGTCGCAGCTCCTTCATGTTGGAGAGCTGCGAGGCCGTGATGCTGTCAACAAGCGGCCTGCCTTCGCCCGGTCCGTTTCGTTCCAGAATGAGTATGGCTTGGTTTACCAGACTGTGGGTGCTGCGGTCAGCGCCGTAAAGCGCGTCCAGGAACTTTTCGACCTGCTCGGTCATCAAGATTTCCCACTCCATCACCCACCTCCAGGTTAAGAATATTCTTAAGTTGCTCGAGTGTCGAGAGGTGGTAATTCGGTGGGGTGGGGGGCTGGTGGGGCGTAACGTGGAGGGCTCGCTTGACGGCCGTGGTGAGCATGCACCGCAGCGGACGTCCCCGCGCCGAGGGCCGCCCAGCGCCCGACGGAAACGCGGAGCAGCCGTTTCGAGCCCGCGAGGATGACCCGTGCCCGCACCAGATCTCGACCGCGAACTGGCCGACGAACGCCACCACCTCAGCGAGTCCCGCGCCGCCCTCGCCCGGATGCGCGGCCGCGCCGAGGCTCTCTTCTCGTCCGGCTCCGAGGTGGCCGGCGACTCGTTCGCCGCCGAGTCGCTCGGACGGCAACTGTCCAAGCGGGTGGCCGAGCTCGCCGACGACCCGACGACGCCGCTGTTCTTCGGGCGGCTCGACATCGACGAAAGCGCCTACCACGTGGGCCGCCGGCACGTCACCGATGACGCCGGCGAGCCCATGGTGCTGGACTGGCGGGCGCCGCTGAGCCGCAGTTTCTACCGGGCCAGCGTGCGCGATCCGCAGGGCGTGGCCACCCGCCGCCGGTTCGGGTTCGTCCGGGGTGAGCTGACCAGCTTCGAGGACGAGCACCTGGACCGTGGCGAAGAGCTCGGCACCAAGAGCCGGATCCTGACCGCCGAGATCGAGCGGCCGCGCGTCGGCCCGATGCGGGACATCGTCGCCACCATCCAGCCGGAGCAGGACGAGCTGGTCCGCGCCGACCTGGAGGACTCGATCTGCGTGCAGGGCGCGCCCGGCACCGGTAAGACCGCGGTCGGCCTGCACCGGGCGGCCTTCCTGCTCTATCTGCACCGCGAGCGGCTGCGCCGGTCCGGCGTGCTGATCGTCGGGCCGAACACGGCCTTCCTGTCCTACATCTCCGCGGTGCTGCCCGCCCTCGGCGAGATCGAGGTGCAGCAGAGCACCGTCGACGAGCTGATCGCCCGGGTGCCGGTCCGGGCCACCGACGACGAGAAAGCCATCCTGGTCAAGCACGACGTGCGGATGGCCGAGGTGTTGCGCAAGGCGCTCTGGGACCGGCTGGTCAAGCCCACCGAGCCGATCATGGTGTCGGACGGCTCGTACCGGTGGCGCATCGATCCGGAACCGCTGCGCCGGATCGTGGACGAGGCCCGGCGCGAGAACCTGCCGTACGAGGTGGGCCGCGAGCGGGTCCGCGCCCGGGTGGTCGGCCTGCTGCAACGCCAGTCCGAGTACCGCACCGGCAACTCGCCGACCGATGCCTGGCTGCGCCGGATGAGCAAGGTGGCGCCGGTGACCTCGTTCCTCGACACGTGCTGGCCCGCGGTCACGGCGACGGCGCTGGTGGTGGACGTGCTGGTCGATCCGTCCGCGGCGGACGGGATCCTGACCGAGGACGAACGCGAGGCGATCCGCTGGCCGAAGCCGCCGCGCACGGTCAAGGCGGCGAAGTTCAGCGCCGCCGACCTGGTGCTGATCGACGAGGCGACCGGGCTGCTGCAGCGCGAGACGAGCTTCGGGCACGTGGTGGTCGACGAGGCGCAGGACATCTCACAGATGCAGGCGCGGGCCATCGCGCGGCGCAGCGAGCACGGCTCGATCACGCTGCTTGGTGACCTGGCGCAGGGCACGGCGCCGTGGGCCGCCTCGGATTGGCGGGTCACGCTCGCGCATCTGGGCAAGCCGGACGCTGCCGTCGTGCCGCTGACCGTCGGTTTCCGCGTACCGGAGGCCGTGCTGGCTCTGGCCAATCGCCTGCTGCCGGCGTTGGCGGTGGATGTACCGGAGGCGGTTTCGCTGCGTCGCGACGGTGACCTGGTGATCACCGAGGTGGGCGAACCGTCCGATCTGGACGCCGAGACGCTGGTCGAGGTCACCGCGGCGCTCGGGCACGAGGGCTCGGTCGCGGTGATCGCGGCGGACACCGCGGTGGACCGGCTGCGCGCGCATCTCGCGGCGGCCGGCATCGACAACGCGGTGCCGGACGACATCGACACCGACGCGCGCGTCACGGTGGTGCCGGCCACGCTGGTCAAGGGCTTGGAGTACGACCACGTGGTGGTGCACGAGCCGGCCGACATCGTCGCGGCGGAGGCACGCGGCTTGAACCGGCTGTACGTGGTGCTGACGCGCGCCGTCTCGCGGCTCACGGTCGTACACGCGAAACCGCTGCCGGACGCGATCGCATGAGCTGTCAACTTTATGGCACAAACCTCTTTGACTTTATGCCGTAAAGTTCTTTGCATGGCACTCACCGACGATGACTTACCCCTCGGCGACCCGGCGGAGTCGCTCGCTCTGATCCAGCGCGAGCGGGCAAATCTCGTCCGCGACATCACCCCCGACCCACGGCTGATGCTCTGGCCGTGGGGCTTCGCCTGGCTGATCGGCTTCGGCGCGCTGTTCCTGCGCTACGGGCCGAACGGCCACGTCACCGTCGACCTGCCGAGCTTCGTGCCGCTCAACCTGTTGCTGCTCCTGATCATCGCGGCCGGCGTCGTGACCGGCGTGGTGGGCACCCGGCACGCGCGCATCCTGAGCGGCCCGACCTCACGGCAGGGGTTGTATTACGGCCTGACCTGGGCGATCTCGTTCGCCTGCATGGTGACACTGTTCAGCCTGTTCGCCGACGACCTGCCGGAGGAGAGGTCGAGCCTGCTCTGGGCGGGCGGCATGGTGGCGCTGGCCGGCGCGCTGCACATGGCCGGCGGTGCACTGTGGAACAACCGCGACCTGTTCTACCTGGGCGCCTGGACCAGCGTGATCAACCTGGTCGGCATCGTGATCGGGCCGGGCTGGCACTCGTTGATCGTCGCGGTCCTCGGCGGCGGCGCCCTGCTGCTCACCGGCCTCATCGGCTGGCTGCGGCTGCGATGAGCGACGGCATCGACCCGCAGGTCACCGAGCTTGACCCGGTCATTCACGCTCAAGCGAGGCTTCGCGTGGTGTCCGCCCTGTCCGTCCTGCGGGAGGACGACCGGGTCACCTTCCCGAGGCTGCAGGACTCCCTTCGCATGACCGCCGGCAACCTCTCGGTGCATCTGCGCAAGCTCGAGGACGCCGGCTACGTCGAGGTCACCAAGACCCATCACGGCCGCACCCCCACCACGCTGGTCCGGCTCACCCGCCGCGGCCGGCTCGCCTTCGACGAGTACACCGCCGCCCTTCGTGCCCTGCTCAACCCCTTGGAGGAGTCATGATCCTGGCCCGCACGGTCGAGGTGACCCGCCGCTACGGCGACACCCTGGCCCTCGACCGCGTCTCGCTCGACGTCACGGCCGGTGAGCTGGTCGGCCTGCTCGGTCCGAACGGCGCCGGCAAGAGCACCCTGGTCAACCTGCTCATCGGCATCCGAAGACCGACCTCCGGGGTGGTCGAGCTGTGCGGCGGCGATCCTCGCCTGCCGGCCTCGCGCCGATTACTCGGGGTAACTCCACAAGAAACCGGTCTGCCCGCCTCGCTGCGCGTCGGTGAGGTCGTCGATTTCGTACGAGCGCACTATGCCGACCCGATGACGCGAGACGAGCTGCTGGACCGCTTCGGCCTGACCGATCTCGTACGCCGGCAGACCGGTGGACTCTCCGGCGGGCAGAAACGGCGAGTGGCCGTCGCGCTGGCGTTCCTCGGCAAGCCGCGCATCGTGTTCCTGGACGAGCCGACCACGGGACTGGACGTCGAGGCGCGGCGGTCCCTGTGGGAGGGCATCCGGTCGTTCCACACCGACGGCGGGACGGTGGTGCTGACCAGCCACTACCTGGAGGAGGTCGAGGCCTTGGCCCAGCGGGTGGTGGTGATCGGGGGCGGCCGGGTGCTCGCCGACGACACCGTGCCGGCGATCCGTGGCCTGGTCGCCATCCGCCGGGTCAGTCTCACCTCCGACGCGTCGTTGCCTCAGCTGGACGGTGTGATCAACGTCGAGCGGGACGGCGACCGGCTGCACCTCATCACACCGGACTCCGACCAGCTCGTCCGCGACCTGGTCCGGCACGACGTCGCGTTCACCGACCTGGAGGTGCGTCCCACCTCGCTGGAGGAGGCCTTCCTCACCCTCACCGAAGCGCCGGCCATGGAGACAGCCCGATGACCTCGCTCACCCTGACCCACGCCAAGTTCCAGATCCTCGAGACCTTCCGCATTCCGATCGCCGTCATCGGCAGCTCGTTCTGGCCGGCCGCGTCGATGCTCGCATTCGTGGTCCCGTTCGCCGGCGACGATCCGCAGGGCGCCACCTACGCCACCGCTTCGATGATTACCTTCGCGGTGATGAGCACAAACCTTTTCCAGTACGGCATAGGAGTCTCCGAAGACCGCGTGCAGCCCTGGGATCCGTACGTGCGTACGCTGCCGGTCGGTGCTTTTCCGCGGTTTGCCGGGCGCATCATTTCGGGCCTGTGCCTGATGGTGTTCGCGCTGCTTCCGGTGGTGCTGATCGCGGCATTCCTGACCGCCGCCACGGTGACGCCACTCGAATTCCTGGCCGCGGCCGGGGTGACCGCGTTGATCGCGGTGCCGTTCATCCTGATGGGACTCTCGATCGGCTATTCGCTCCCGTCGAAGGCGGCGATCGTGGTCGCCCAGGTGCTGTTCTTCCCGCTGGCCTTCGCGGGCGGGCTGATGACCGCGCCGGGCGGCGCCCCGGGATTCGTCGAGGATCTCGCGCCCTACCTCCCCACCGGCGGCGCGGTGCGACTGATGTGGGCCGCCGTCGGCGACTACCCCGTGAGCCTCGGCTCGGTGGCTTCGCTGATCGCGTGGACCGTCGTGCTCGCGGCAGTCGCGGCATGGGCCTATCGACGCGATGAGGGTCGTCGTTTCAGCTAGAACTTCGACACTTAAGCCTGTCCAAAGACGCGCGGTGCGACGATGCGCCGATGACCGCATCGGGTGCGCCCACGTGGGTGGACCTCGGGACCGCTGATCTCGAGGACGCGCGGCGCTTCTACACCACGCTGTTCGGCTGGACGGCGGAGATCTCCGGCGACGAGTACGGCGGGTACACGACGTTCCTGCTCAACGGGAATCCGGTCGCCGGGGCCGGTCCGCTCTACGGCGAGGGCCAGCCGACGGCGTGGAGCACGTACATCGGCACCGACAACGCGGACGACGTGGCTGCCCGGGTGGTGGCCGCGGGCGGTCAGGTGCTGGTGCCACCGTTCGACGTGACGGACCAGGGCCGGATGGCCGCGTTTCTGGACCGTACGGGCGCGCCGTTCAGCGTGTGGCAGCCGGGCACGATGCGCGGTGCCACGGTGTTCGATGTGCCGGGCGCGCTCACCTGGAACGAGCTGAACACGCGGGACCTGCAGGGTTCGATGGCGTTCTACGGCTCGGTGTTCGGCTGGGGATTTCGCAACAGCACGATGGACGGGCTGCCGTACGTGGTGGCGAAGGTCGCCGAGACACCGGTCTGCGGCATCCAGCCGATGATCGGCGACGAGTGGCCGGACGACATGAGCCCACATTGGATGGTCTATTTCGCGGTCCACGACTGCGACATCTCCGCCGGCACGGCGCTGCAACTGGGCGGTCACGTCCTGCAGCCGCCGACCAGCCTGCAGGTCGGGCGATACGCCGTACTGGAGGATCCGCAGGGCGGTTATTTCGCGATTCTCGCGGGCCATTCAAGGTGAGTGGCGGCGCGTATCCGCGCCGCCACTCATCGGCCACCACAGCCGAAATCAGATAGTGGTCGTCTCCAACGGGTCTCCCTTCACAAAAGTGGCGCCCGTGTGACTACCCGGGCGGCTGCCGCCCAGCTTATTGCGCATGTGGACGGTAAGCAGCCCATGGTTGAACGTAGTCTTGGCCCGTGTGGGATCAGCGCCACAAATATAGTTCCACGAGATTTTATTGCCGCGCCGAGCAATCAATTCGCGCAGGCAATTGGCGCACGGCAATCCGTGTTGTTCGTCGCCTTACTTGCCTGCGTCGCCCTGCTTGCCCGCGTCGACAGCGGCACCCTGCTTGTCGGCCTCGGGCTCGGCGTCGCGTTCCTCGGCGTCGGCCTCGGCATTGGCCTTCGCCTTGGGCTCGACGTCCGCTTTGTCCGCGTCAACCTCTAGCGCGTCGACCTCGAGCGCGTCGCGTTCGACCAGCTCGGGCTCGGCGACGGGGTCGGCCGCCCGGTCGCCGGTCGCGGCCGCCTGCTCGTCGCCGGCCAGGGCCGCGCGCAGGCGCTCCTTCTCCGCCGTGCGGCGGGAAGCGGCACCGGCCAGTTGCTCGCCCATCTTGTTGCGCCAGTCGGCCAGCAGGAAGTACGACAGCACCGCGGAGATCACCAGCGCCAGCATCGCCTTGACGAAGATGTTGAGCGGGATCGGCACGATGATCATCAGCAGGAGCAGCACGACGAACAGGCCGAGCCGGCCGAGCGTGTACTTGACGGCGGGACTCATCTTCTCTTCTCTCCTAGCCCGCCCGGTGGCCGAGCCACCGCAGGCCGTAGAACCAGACCAGGCAGTAGACGATCGTGCAGGTGGCGGCGCCGAGCATGCCGCTGAACAACGACGGGAAGCCGAACTGGCCGGACACGAAACCGGCGACGCTCAGTCCCAGCGCGACCCCGAAGCCGGCGGCCAGGGCGGCGGCGATGATGCGGTGCCCGCCCCAGCCCGCGGCCCGGAACTCCTCAGTGAACAGCCAGACCGGCAGGATGATCGCGATCCATCCGCTGGCGTCCCCGAAGTCCGAGATGTGCACGAGCGACAGCACGGCCTGGAAGACGAGCAGCACGACGCCACCCACCACCAGGCCGGCGAGGGCGGTGCCGAGAAGATCGCCGACGGTGGCCAGGCGTCCGTTCGCGTCGCGGCGCGGGCGTCGCGCACTCTTCGTGTCGGTCATGACAGTCCGAGAGTACGCCCAGGCACCGCGTCCCTTATGCCCAGACCTGCTGCGGCTCGGCCCGGCGGTCGGCCTGGGCCTGCGGCTTCGGGTATTCCCGGACCACCTCGTACTTCGTGTTGCGCTCGACCGGCTGGAAACCGGCGTCCCAGATCAGGTTGAGCAGGTCCTCACGATGCATGGTGGTGGGCGTCCCGTACGAGTCGGCGTCGTGGGTGATCTTGTATTCCACCACCGAGCCGTCCAGGTCGTCGGCGCCGAAGTTCAGCGAGAGCTGGGCCACCGACAGGCCGTGCATGACCCAGAAGCACTTGACGTGCGGCACGTTGTCGAGCATCAGGCGGGAGACGGCGAACGTCTTCAGCGACTCGGCCGGCGCCGCCATCGTGGTGCGCTCCTGCAGCCGGTTGCGGACCTTGCCGTCCTGCGAGTCGACGAAGTCGTGCTGGTACCGCAGCGGGATGAACACCGCGAAACCACCGGTCTCGTCCTGCAGCTCGCGCAGCCGCATGACGTGGTCGACCCGGTGCCGCCGCTCCTCGATGTGGCCGTACAGCATCGTGGCCGGTGTCTTCATGCCCTTCTGGTGGGCCAGCCGGTGGATGCGCGACCAGTCTTCCCAGTGGGTGTTGTGGTCGACGATGTGCTGCCGGACCTCCCAGTCGAAGATCTCGGCACCGCCGCCGGTCAGCGACTCGAGACCGGCGTCCATCAGCTCGTCGAGGATCTCGTCGGCGGGCAACCCGCTGATCTTCTCGAACCACTGCACCTCGGTCGCCGTGAAGCACTTGAGCTTGACGTCCGGCAACGCGGCCTTCAGCTCGCGCAGGACCTTCGGGTAATACCGCCAGGGCAGCGACGGGTGCAGGCCGTTGACGATGTGCAGCTCGGTGAGCTGCTCGTCCTCCATCTCCTTGGCCTTGGCGACGGCCTCGTCGATGCGCATGGTGTACGCATCCTTCTCGCCCGGTTTGCGCTGGAACGAGCAATATGCACAGCTGGCCGAACAGACGTTGGTGAGATTCAGATGCCGGTTGACGTTGAACATCACCCGATCACCGTTCATCTCGGTGCGCTTGTGGTGCGCGAGGCGCCCGAGCCAGGCGAGGTCATCGCTGTCGTACAGCGCCTCACCGTCCTCGCGAGTCAGCCGCTCACCGGCATAGACCTTCTGCTCCAGCTCGCGCTTCAGTCCGGCATCCATGGGCGCCCCTCTCCGTTCCTCGGGGTCGAGGGTACGACCACCCACCGACAAGATCACCCGGCCGGGTCGGCCGAGCGGCCGGGGTCACGATGATCGTTCGCACGATTCCCAGCGTTCTTTCACCTCCGATCAATCGACAGTCTCCGAGCGTTGCGGTAAGCATTTAGGGGGACGGCAAGCGGCGATACGTCCGACGTCAGAGACCGGGGAGTTCATGGCAACCGCACGATTCGCAGCTCGGCAGTCGCGCTCGGCGCGCCCTTGGTGGCGCCCGGTCGTCCTCACGGCCGCTGCCGCCGCGATCGCCGCACTGTTCACGCCGATGCCCGCGTTCGCCGGCGCCCCGGTCGCGCCGCGGTTAGCGCCGGCCCCGCCGGTGCCCGCCGTGCAGTCGGTGCCGGACACCGGCTCCCGGCCGATCGTCGCCGGCACGTTCGTGATGCCGGGCCAGCAGTCGCCGACCCCGGGCACACCGACGCCGACCCCGACGACCACCACGTCGTCCAGTCCCGTCGTGCAGAAAGCCGAGAAGGGCCGCGCCGAGATCGCCACCCTCGGCGATCAGCTGATCGCGCTCGGGCAAGAACGCGATCTTGCGAAGACCCAGAGCGAGGCCGCCCAGGCGAAACACGCCAAGACGCAGGAGACGCTGCGACAGGCACAGTCCGCCGCCAGCGATGCCGCGGCCGCCGCGATCCGCGAGGCCGCCGCGATGCCGCCGGGCTCCTTCGACCCCGGCCTGATGGGCCTCGACGACCTGGCCCGCATCCAGCGTGGCGACGACTCGGGTCAGGGCGCCGCCGCCCAGCAGCTCGCGAACGCTCAGCTCGACGAGCAGGTCGCCCTCGACGAGGCCTCGCTGGCCGAGAAGAAGTACGACGATCTCGTCACGCAGTACGACAAGCTCAACGCCGACATCGGCAAGAAGGAAGCCGCTCAGCAGGCCTACGAGAAGGCGCACGCCCCCGAGCTGAACGCCGCGCAGGCCGTCGAGAACGCGACCGACAACTCGCTCGCCAACAAGTATCTGTCCGGCTCGGAGGCCGGCCGCAGCGCCGATCCGCGCGCGGCCCAGGCCCTGCAGTACGCATTGCGCCAGATCGGCAAGCCGTACGAGTGGTCCGAGGAGGGCCCGGGTTCGTTCGACTGCTCCGGCCTGATGTGGGCGGCTTACCGCAGCGTCGGCGTCTACGACCTGCCCCGCGTCTCCCGCGACCAGTACTGGGCGACGCGCGACAAGGTCGTCGACCGCTACTCGCTGCTCCCCGGCGACTTGATCTTCTTCAGCTACAGCAACAGCTGGGAAGGCATTCACCACGTCGCCATGTACGCCGGCAACGGCATGATGGTCGAGGCCCCGCGCACCGGCTTGGATGTCCGGTTGACCAAGGTCCGCTGGTCGCAGATGTTCCAGGCGACCCGGGTTCTCGGCTCGGTCGAGGGCGTCACCCAAGGACCAGACCTCAGCCACATCACGCCGGACGACAGCAACACGGCCGGCGGCGGCTCCACGACGAGCCCGTCCACCAGGCCGCCGACGAGCCCGTCATCCAAGCCGCCGACCAGCCCGACGTCGAAGCCGCCCACGACGCCGACCTCGAAGCCCCCGACGAGCCCGTCCTCGAGGCCGCCGACCACGCCGACCTCGAAGCCGCCGACGTCGGATCCGACCACCAAGCCGCCGACGTCGGACCCCACCACCAAGCCGCCGGCCACCGAGGACCCGACGACCACGCCGACGCCCGACCCGACCACCGAGAGCCCGTCCGACGGCGGCTCGAGCTCGGGCGGCTCGGACCCGAGTTCGAGCTCGGCCGAGGCGACCGAGCACGCGACCTCGTCCGCCGCGTCGGAGGACAAGGAGTCGTCCGCTACGCCGTCCGGGTCCAAGTGACATCCTCCGGGCGGATAGGGTAAAACCGCCTTTCCGGTGGTCAGCGCCTGGTAGCGGGCGCAAACGGGTTGATGCCGGGTGTGCTCACGAGCGCGGATATGGCACGGTTAAGGGCAGCGCCCGGCGTCCGAGCCAGCGGCACCCGGCGGTCTGGAGGACGGATGGACGAGCGGCAGTCGACACCTAGCAGCGACGAAACGAAGCCGGCTGCAGCGGGGTCCGCCGCAAACGAGGACCAGGAGGGGTACGCCCCGCCGCCGCCCCCGGCTCCGGGAGCGCTCTGGGCCTCGTCGTCGCCGTCGGCCGCCCCGGTCAGTGGCCCCAGCGGCCGCGCGTCGGTGTCTGCGCCTCCCGAGCAGGACGACTGGTTCAGCAAGCCGCCCACTTCGAAGGCGTCCGGCTCCGCGTCCGTCCCGGTGTCCTCGGCGCCCGCTTCCGGCTCGGCCTCCGCCGCGCCGACCTCCGCGCCACCTTCGACCAGGGCATCCGCACCCGTTTCTGCCGCACCGGCCTCCACGCCGCCCTCAGCCAGGGCATCAGCCTCCGCGCCCGTCTCCGCCGCACCCGCCTCCACGCCACCCTCAGCCAGGGCATCAGCCTCGGCACCGGTTTCTGCCGCACCGGCGTCCGCGCCGCCCTCAGCCAGGGCGTCAGCCTCCGCGCCCGTCTCTGCCGCACCGTCCGTTTACGGCGCGCCGAGCTCCGCGCCGGCGTCCGGGGAGGGGCGCGTCACCGGGTCGGCCAAGCCGGTCAGCCCGGGCGCTCCGAAGTCGACTCCCACGTCCGCGCCGACGTCCGGCCCCGGACGGGTGACCGGGTCGGCGAGGCCGGTCAGCCCGGCCGCCGGGCGGGTGCCGGAGATGGTCGACGGCTCGTCCCGCAAGCTTTCCGCCGAGCCCGCGGCCGGCGCCGCCCGCGCCAGCGTGCCCCCGAACGGGGCCGGCCGGGGCGAGCCGATCAAGGCCACCGAGCCTCGGCCGGAGCCGTCCGAGCCCGAGCCTGGAAAGCCGGAACCTGATAAGCCCGAGCCGGGCCGTCCCGAGCCGGGCCGTCCCGAGCCCGGCCGCCCTGAGCCCACCCGCCCCGACGAGCCGCGGCCGGTTCCCGTGCCGGCGCCGCCGCGCCCCGAGCCGGGCAAGCCGGAACCGGGCACGCCCGAGCCGATCCGGCCGCCGGACCCGTTCCCGGTGCCGCCGTCGCCGAGCCCGGTCCCGGGCCCCCGGCCGGGCCCGTTCCAGCCGCCCACCCCGACACCCACGCCCGGACCGGCTCCGACGCCGCCGGGCCCCGGGCCGGTGCCCAATCCGGGCCCGCCCGGTCCCGTGCCGCCGGGCCCAGGTCCGTCGCCGGTCCCGCCCGGTCCGGGCCCCTCACCCGTTCCGCCCGGCCCGGGTCCGTTCCCGGTGCCGCCCGGTCCGGGTCCCAGCCCGGTGCCCAACCCGCCGGGGCCGAGCCCCGTCCCGGGCCCGCCGCAGCCGATCTTCCCGCCGCCCCCGTCGATCCCGGCGGCCGACCCGACAATGCCCATCGCGACCGGAGGTTCGGTGCCGGACCAGACTCAGCCCATCCGAGTGCAGAACCAGACGCGTGGCCGCGTGGTGACCGGCGGTGGCGCGCTGTCGGACGGCGGCAACGGCCTACCGGCGTACACGAAACCGCCGGTGACCGGCTCACGCACCCCGACCACCTCGTTCGGGGTCGGCGGTTCGGCTTCGAGCGGCTCGACGTTCGGTGCGACCTCGACCGCACGTCAGGCCGGCGTCGAGGATGATCCGAACGCCACGATCGCCGTCCCGCAGCAGCGCAATGTGCCGGGGGGCACGGTTTACGGCACCGGCGGGTACGACGTGATCGACATGACAGTGCCGGTTTCCACCAACGCGGCAGTGGAGAATTCGGGTTCGCTCACCGGCCACATCCTGGCGCAGGGCTGGGGTGACGAGATCGTCGACCGGCGCCGCAGCAATATGAAGGTCGCCATCGCGATGCTGGTGGTTCTGGGCCTGCTGGTCACCGTGAGCCTGGTATTCCTGCTCACCGCGGGCAGCGCCTTCACCGACATGATCTCCGGCATGTTCAGCTGAGTTTGTCGAAGTCCACCTCAGCCCCTAAGCTTGCGCAGTTGCGGCCGGGGGTGAGGGTGCCCACTGGCAGCGCGGAATGCGGTCGGCGCTCTCAACGTTGAGCCGTACACTTATGACAGTTACTGACGCGGCGTGCCTTCAAGAAGCACGCCACGGGCGTTCTTGCGGGCATTTCAGCGGTCGGCTCTCGGTAGCCGCGGCGCGCCTTTCGCGAGCATGCGCCCCCGTAGAGAGGTTCTCTTGACCACTTTCGCTGATCCCAGCACGTTTCCGTCCGTCTTCGAAACCCCTGATTCATCCGAAAGCACTCCCGCGGTGGAGGAAAGCGCTCCCGCAGCCGAGGAAACCCCTGCCAAGGTGGCCAGCTTCGCCGACCTGGGCGTGCCCGCCGAGTTGATCCGCGTCCTCAACCGTGAGGGCATCACCACCCCGTTCGAGATCCAGGCGGCGACCATGCCGGACGCGCTGGCCGGCCGGGACGTCCTGGGCCGCGGCCAGACCGGCTCCGGCAAGACGCTGGCGTTCGGCCTGCCGCTGCTGGCTCGCGTCGCGCAGGGCGGCCGCGCCCGCCCGCACTACCCGAAGGCGCTCATCCTGGTTCCCACGCGGGAGCTGGCGATGCAGGTGGCCGACTCGTTAATGCCGTTGGGCCGCGCGGTCGGTGTCTTCCTGAAGACCGCGGTCGGCGGCGTGCCGTACGACCGGCAGATGGACGCGCTGCGGCGCGGCGTCGAGGTGATGGTCGCCACCCCGGGCCGGCTCGCCGACCTGATCGAGCGGGGCGCCTGCAAGCTCGACGACATCGAGATCACCGTGCTGGACGAGGCCGATCAGATGGCCGACATGGGCTTCCTGCCCGAGGTCACCGAGCTGCTCGCGAAGACGCCGAACGGCGCCCAGCGGCTGCTCTTCTCGGCCACTCTGGACGGCGACGTCGATACCCTCGTCAAGCGCTTCATGCACGACCCGGTGACGCACTCGACCGCCCCGGCCGAGGCCAGCGTGTCCACGATGGATCACTACCTGCTGCTGATCCCGCCGCAGGAGAAGTTCCCGATCACGTCGTGGATCGCCAACCGGGAGGGCAAAACCATCGTCTTCGCCCGCACCCAGATGGGCGTCGACCGGCTGGCCGAGCAGCTGGCCGCGGTCGGTGTCCGGGCCGGCGCGCTGCACGGCGGCAAGACCCAGCGGGTCCGCACCCGCACCTTGGCCGAGTTCAAGGAGGGTCGCTCCAACGTTCTGGTGGCGACCGACGTGGCCGCGCGCGGCATTCACGTCGACGGCATCTCGCTCGTGGTGCACGTGGACCCGCCGAAGGACCCGAAGGACTACCTGCACCGGGCCGGTCGTACGGCTCGGGCCGGCGAGTCCGGCGCGGTGGTCACCCTGGTGCTGCCGAAGCAGCGTCGCAGCACGCAGCAGATGATGGCCAAGGCCGGCGTCCGGCCGGGCGAGGTCCGCGTACGCCTCGGCGACCCCAAGCTGTCCGAGGTCACCGGCGCCCGCGAGCCGAGCGGCGTGCCCGTGATCGAGGAGCCGGAGCCGCGTCGCGAGCCCCGGCGCGGTGGCGGCCGCTTCGGCGACCGTTCCCGTGGTTCGTGGGGTGACCGTCCGCGTGGCCCGCGCGGTGACCGTGGCGATCGCGGTGACCGTGGTGGTGACCGCCCGCAGCGTCCGTTCGAGGACGGTGCGCAGCGTTCCTTCGGGGACCGTCCGGCCGGTGACCGCGCCGAGCGTGGCGGTTTCGGCGACCGTCCGCGGGGCGACCGCAACTTCCCGCCCCGCAACGGTGAGCGCGCCGGTGGCTTCCGCCGCGACAACCAGCGCAACGACCGTCGCGACGGCACCCGGTTCAGCCCGCGTTCGGCCCGCACGTACTGATCCGAATCGGTCGTTAACGAAGGGCTCCGACACGCTACCCGCGTGCCGGGGCCCTTCGTGTGCGGTAGAAAGGGGCAATGCGGCCACTGCCCACCTCGGTGTTCTGGAAGCGCAAGGACACCCCAGGTTCCGAGCACGCCCTCGTCGACACCTCCGCGGGCCTCTACGCCCGGGGCACCGCTCTCGCGGTCGATCCGATCCCGTACACGTGTCATTACGAGCTGCAGACCGAGCCGTCCTGGGCGACCGCCCATCTCGACGTCAGCGCCGAGGGTGCGGGCTGGTCACGGAGCGTGCGGCTGGAGCTGGCGGCCGGACGCTGGCGCGCCACCACCGCCGAGCAGGGTGATCTCGACGCCGTGTTGTCGGCCGCCGGGCATGCCGGGGCCGCCTTGCCGGGCATCGAGGATCCCGATCTGCTGTACGGGGCGTTCGACGTGGACCTGGGCGGCTCGCCGCTGACGAACACGTTGCCGATCCGCCGGCTGAGCCTGCTGAAGGCCGAGGCCGGGGTGGCGCACCGGCTGAACGTGGCATGGGTCCTGCTGCCCAGCCTGGAGGTGGTGCAGGCGGACCAGATCTACACGCCGCTGGGCGACGGCCGGGTCCGCTACGCCAGCGAGACCTTCAGCGCCGACCTGGCCGTGGACGACGACGGCTTCGTGATCGACTATCCGGGCCTGGCCGAACGCGTCTCCTGACCGCGCAAATCAGCCCAGACCGGGCTGCGGCCGGTTCTCCCACTTCGTGGACAGCGCGATGGCCGTACGCGTGGAAGCAACCCCCGGGGTCCGATTGATTCGCACTATGAGTTGTTCCAGCTCCGCGATGGTTCCGACACGCACGATTAGCTGGTAAGACTCGACACCGGCCATGAAATAGCAGCTCTCGACCTCGGGCATGGCCCGCACAGCGGCCAGAACGTCGTCGGTGTCCGCGCCGGAGTCTTCGATGATTCCGATGAGCGCGGTAACACCGAGACCTAACGCTTCGTGGTCGACGTCGGCACGATAACCACGGATCGTGCCGGCTGCCTCAAGCTTTCCGACCCGCTCGTGCACGGCCGGGGCGGAGAGCCCGACCTTGCGCGCAAGCTCCGCATACGACGAGCGCGCATTCTCCCGTAGCAGGTCGATCAGCTGGAGGTCGATGGAGTCCATGGTGAGACCCTAATCGGGTGGCAGTTTGCTACTCACGTCCCCTAGCTGCATCTCGGCGGCAGGATAACGATCACTGTCGCAAATAGGGCTATTTCCGCATTCCAGGGACTCGGTTCCGGGGCAATGCTCTAATGGCTGTACGTCCCGATCGAGCACGCCGACACTCACCGTGATCACGGCCGCTCCAACAGACCGACGCGAGGAGGGGGTTGTGGACACTGGAGATCGTCTGCTGACACCGGGCGAGGTGGCCGCGTTATTCCGCGTCGACCCCAAGACGGTCACGCGATGGGCCGCCGCCGGACGCATCGGCAGTATCCGTACTCCGGGTGGCCACCGCCGATTCCGGGAATCCGAAGTACGCGCCTTGCTCGAAGGCGACGTCGTCGAGGAAATGCGCGAGGACGACGCCGCCAACCGGCCACGCAACCAAGGTCCGAGCAACCCGGGCATGGGTTACGGCCCGCCTAACGGGTTGCGCTGAGCGTTCAGCTCGCCCTGCCAGCGGATCAGCAACGTGTGCGGGACGCTCAGCGCGTCCAGCACCTTGCCGGCCACGAAGTCGACCAGTTGTTGCGCGGTCGCCTGAGCTCCGGCGCCGTAGAAGCCCGGGCTGGCCGGTAGCACCACCGCGCCCGCGTCGTGCAGCGCGATCAGGTGCTCGAGATGGCTGCGGGTAACCGGCGTCTCCCGGGGCACGACGACCGTGCGGCGCCGCTCCTTGAGGCTGACCTCGGCGGCCCGCTGCAGCAGGTCCTTGGACAGTCCGATGGCGATCCCGGCGCAGGCCGCCGTGCTCGCCGGGACCACCACCATGCCCTTCGCCTGGTACGAGCCGCTGCTCGGGCCGGCGGCCAGGTCGCCGACCGGCCAGTAGGTCAGGTCGCCGAGGTCGCGGGCCAGCCACGTGGCGACGTCGTCCTTCCAGTGCGCGTCCCGGATGGTCGCGCCGGTCTCGTCCAGCAGCGTGAGCCGGGCCGCCCGGGAGACGATCAGGTCGACCGACTCCCCCGCGTCCAGCAGCGCGGACAGCACGGCCCTGGCGTAGGGCGTGCCGGACGCCCCGGAAACACCGATGACCCACGGTTCACGCATGCAACAAGTGTGCCCTCTCGGCACCGCCGTGGGAGACCGGACTCCGGCAAGGCCTCCGATACGGGGAAGGACGAGGATCGAATTCGGTCGCCCGGGTTTACAAGAGGGCCAGGTCGAGCACCGTGAAGAGGAACAGCGCGATGCCGACGAAACCATTCGCCGTGAAGAACGCCCGGTTGACCTTGGACAGATCGGTCGGTGTGACGACCACGTGCTGGTAGGCGAACGCGATCGCGGTGATCAGCAGGCCCACCCACCACAGCCAGCTCAGGCCGACGAGCTGCCCGAACCACACAAACAGCGCGAAGGTCACCACGTGGGTCGCGGTCGAGATCCACAGCGCGGCCGGGATGCCGAAGCGGGCCGGCGTCGAGTGCACGCCGATCTTGCGGTCGATCTCCACGTCCTGGCAGGCGTAGATGATGTCGAAGCCGCCGATCCACAGGCCGACCGCGGCGCCGAGCACCCAGGCCGGGCCGGAGCCGTGGAACGTGCCGGTGATCGCCAGCCACGCCCCGACCGGCGCCACGAACTGGGCCAGCGCCAGCACGTAATGCGGGAAGCTGGTGAACCTCTTGGCGTACGGGTAGATCACCAGCGGGATCACGGCGAGCGGGAAGAGCGCCAGGCACAGCCAGTTCAGCAGGCCCGCGGCGACGGCCATGACGACCAGCGAAAGCAGCGCGCCGGTCCACGCCGTACGCAGGCTCACCGCGCCGGTGACCAGCTCCCGGCCCTGAGTCCGCGGGTTCAGCGCGTCGATCTTGCGGTCCAGGATGCGGTTGGCGGCCATCGCGAACGTGCGGCCGGACACCATCGCCACCGTGATCAACAGCAGGTCGATCCAGTGGATGCCGGTGTCCAGGCGGTCCAGGGCCACCAGCGCCGACAGGTACGCGAAGGGCAGCGCGAACACCGAATGCTCGATCTTGACGAGATCGAGGAACGACTTGACCCTGCCCGGCTTCTCCGGAACCGCGACGACCGCTGCTGTCATATTCCGTATTCCTTCCAGCGCTTGTCCACGAGCGCCACCACCTCGGCCGACATGGTCATCTCGTCCGGCCAGCCTCGGGTGTAGCCCTCCGACGGCAGCTTACGGGTGGCGTCGATGCCTGCTTTCCCGCCCCAGAACTGCTGATACGAAGCGTGGTCGAGATGGTCGACCGGACCCTGGGTGAGCAGCAGGTCACGGTCGTAGTCGACGTTGCCGAAGGCACGGAAGGCGACCTCACCGTAGTTGTGCACGTCACAGTCCTCGTCGACCACGACGATCAGCTTGGTGAGCGACATCAGGTGCGCGCCCCAGATCGCGTTCATGATCTTCTGAGCATGCTTCGGGTACCGCTTGCGGATCGAGACGATCACGCAGTTGTGGAAGACGCCGGCCTCCGGCATGTCGTAGTCGACGATGTCCGGGATCAGCATCCGCAGCAGCGGCAGGAAGATCCGCTCGGTGGCCTTGCCCAGGCCGTGGTCTTCCTGCGGAGGCTTGGACGTGATGATCGAGTGGTAGACGGGCTGTTTGCGCATCGTCATGGCCTCGACGTGCAGCACCGGGAACGGCTCGACCGGCGTGTAGAAGCCGGTGTGGTCGCCGAACGGGCCCTCGGGATGCCGCTCACCCGGCTCGAGATAGCCCTCCAGCACGATCTGGGCCTGGGCCGGCACCTGCAGCGGGACGGTCACGCAGTCGACCATCTCGACCCGCTCGCCGCGCAGGAAGCCGGCGAACAGGTATTCGTCGATGTCGCCGGGCAGCGGGGCGCTCGCCGCGTACGACACGACGGGGTCGCAGCCGATCGCGATGGCCACCGGCAGGCGTTCGCCGCGGCGCTCGGCGACCGCGTGGTGGGCCGTCGAGTCCTTGTGGATCTGCCAGTGCATGCCCAGCGTGTTGCGCGAGTGCTGCTGCAGGCGGTACAGCCCCAGGTTGCGCTTGCCGGTCTCGGGGTGCTTGGTGTGGGTCAGCCCGAAATTGTGGAAGATGCCGCCGTCCTCCGGCCAGACCTGCAGGCCGGGCAGCCGGTTCAGATCGACCTCGTCGCCGCGGAGCACGACCTCCTGCACCGGGGCGGACTTCACCTTCTTCGGCGGGACGGACTTGAGCTGCAGCACCTTGCCGATGCCCTCGCGGATGCCGGACCAGCCCACCGGGAGCTCGGGTTTGACCAGCGCGCCGATGCGCTCGCCGATCTCGTCCAGCGACTCGACGCCGAGGGCCATCGCCATCCGTTTCTCGGTGGCGAACAGGTTGATCGCGACCGGCATCTCGCCGCGCGTGGGCCGCTCGAACAGCAGGGCCGGGCCGCCCGCGCGAACCGTACGGGTGACCACCTCGCTGATCTCCAGCGTCGGATCGACCGGCACGGTGACCCGGCGCAGCTCGCCGGCCGCCTCGAGCGCGGCGAGGAAGCTCTGCAGATCTTCGAACGGGAATCCACGAGGCGCCATGGCCAACAGTCTTCCGCACCGGTACGACAGTTCCGAGGGCGGGCGATCACCGTCACTCCGGATGTCCGATTCGCGTTGAGTGGGCGATTGTTGGCTTACTGTCCGGAGCGAGGTGCGTGGTGCGAAAGGTGGCGCTGTTCAGCGCTCTGGCCGGGTTGGCCGCGCTGCTGGCGGGCACGGCCCCGGCGATCTCGGCCCCGGCCCGGCAGAAGCAACTGCCCGTCTGCCCCGCCGGCGGCGGCCCCTCGACCAAGGCCCCGACCGGCCGCGCGAGCTACCAGGCGGCCAACGCCTGCCGGGCATCCGGACGCATCCTCGAGTCGGGCGTCCGCCTGACCCGGCCCGGCGAGGCGTCCTTCACCCCGGCCGGCTACCACCACCTGGGCGCGAACACCGGCGGCGAGTGGTCCGGCGTCTCCGGCCGGATCTCGGTGGTGAACGGCTCGGTGCGGGCCGGCACGTACGACTTCGTGGCCGCCCGCTTCATGGTCAAGCGCAACCTGGGCAAGGGCAACATCGCCTGGCTGGAGGCGGGCTGGGCGGAGACCGGCTGGGCCACCCCCGGCCGGCAGCACATCTACACCTTCAACACCAACACCAAAAGCTGGCAGTTCTACGACCAGTACGCCGTACGGCCGGGTGATCGGGTGTGGCTGGACCTGCACAGCGAGGCAGACAGCGTGTGGACGGCGTGGCTGTGGTGGAACAACCGCTGGAACCTGCTGACCGCCCAGAAGCTGCCCATCGGCGGCAACGCGGTGGTCGAGCAGTACGTCGAGGTCCACGTGGACTCGGGACGGCCCGGCCGGGTCGACGTCCCGGCGGTGACCGTGGACAACGTGCAGTTGCGCCCGCCCGGCGGTGGGGCGTCCCGCTACTGGCGCGAGGACGTCCCGACGCTCACCGGTGACGACCCGATGCGCCAGCAGCGCCGGGGCGGGTTCTGCCTGGACTGGGTGAACCGCTACGACACGTGGAAGGCCGGCGACTGCTCGGACGGCGCGCTGAGTCACCCGGCCCCGCCGGTGGAGCCGACCCCGACCGGCGACGCCGAGGTGGTGGCCCCGAGTCCCAGTCCCAGCGCGTCCGCGACGACCTCGTTGCTGAGCGGGCTGCTGGGCTGATTACATCCCGCCCGCGTTGGCGTACGAGTGCAGGCCGCCGAAGAACAGGTTGACGCCGAACAGATTCATCAGCATCGTGCCGAAGCCCAGGATCGCGAGCCACGTCGCCACGTTGCGCTTGACGCTCGGCGTCGAGCGGGCGTGCAGGTAGGCCGCGTAGACGACCCAGGAGATGAACGCCCAGACCTCCTTCGGGTCCCAGTTCCAGTACCGGCCCCAGGACGCCTCGGCCCAGATCGGACCGGCGATCAACGCGCCGAAGGTGAACAGCGGGAACGCGAACGCGTGCAGCCGGAAGGTCAGCCGCTCCAGCGTGGCCGCGGAGCCGACGTGCCTGCCCAACGAGTACGGGAAGCTGCGCTTGCCCTCGTCCCAGCCGTTGCGGACGAGGAACATCGCGGCCGGCACGGCACCGATCAGGAAGATGCCGGAGGCCAGGATGATCGTCGAGACGTGGATGTAGAACCAGTACGAGTTCAAAGCCGGCACGAGCGGGCCCACCGGCGTGTACGCCACCATGCCGTCCAGGCCGAGCAGCAGCACCAGGCCGAGCGTCGCGAACAGGCCCAGATGCCGGACGGCGGGCCGGCGCAGCACCACGGCCATCCAGATCACCGAGGCCACGAAGGTCGCCGCGAGGATGTACTCGTACATGTTGCCCCACGGCGGGCGGCCCGCCGCGATGCTGCGGGTGAGCAGCGCGCCGAAGTGCAGGAGGAGCCCGACACCGTTGATGGCCACCGCGAGCCGGGCAATAATATTGCCCCATTTGTCTTCTTTGACCCGCGTGTCATCCGGAGGCGGCGGCAGCTCGGCGTCGACCGTGTCCGAAACCGGAGCTCCGGCGCCGACGAGCTGCTTTTTCACCGCCGGCCGCGCGGCAGCGCGCCCGACGTGGCTGCGCTTGCCGAACGCGTACTCCCCGGCGTAGCAGACCATCGCGAGCAGATAGGCGACGACGGTCAATGCCATCAGGTGGTTGGACAACTCCGCCATCAGGGTTTCCCTTCCTCGGCGGCCTTCACCAGTGCGTTGAACTCATCCCCGAAACCGGGATAGTCGGTGCGTGGCAGTCCACCGGCCACCAACAAGTTACCGCCGGTCTCATCGCCCGAACCTGGCAGGGCACGGAACCAGACGCGGCGTCGATGCAGGCCCAGCGACAACATCAACCCGAGCAATCCGGTGACCGCGCCGATCAGGACCAGCCGCTGCGCCGGGTCGTACCGGATGGCCAGCGTGGCGAACGGCCTGGTGCCGAGAAACTCCAGCTTGGTGCCGTCGTCCAGGGTCCAGGTCTGGCCCGGTTTGAGCTCGTGCGGCTGCGCACCGCTCACATTCTTCAGTGCCCCGCTCGCGATCTCGCTCTGATCGAGGGAGTAGACCGAGCCGGGAATGCCGACGTCGAGACCGAGATCACCACGGTACGCGGTGAGGAACAAAGCGGGCGCGTTCTCGCCCGGATACACCGAGGTCGCGCCGCCGGTCGAGCTGGCCGTCGGAAGGTATCGGCCCTCGAAGCCGATCTGCAGGTCCGGGTTCCGCTTGTTCGTCTTGGGATCGATGTTGACGTCCGGGAACTGAGCCGCGCCCTCGCTGGTCGCCATCACGTCGATCGGCAGGAAGGGCACGACCTTGGTCTGCGAGACGCCGTACCGGTCGGTGTAGCGCAGGATCGGCGCGAACCCGTGCCCGAGCAGGTGTACGTTCGCGTGCTTCAGTCGCAGCGGGTGGTTGACCGTGAAGTTGCGGGTCTGGGCCTTCCCGTTGTCCTGGGTGACCGAAACCGTGGCGTTGAACGTCTTCGCCTGGCCGTTGCTCTGGTAGGTCGCCTGGAACGAGTTCAGGTTCAGGCAGAAGTCGGGCAGATCGGAGGGCTGCACCCGGGACCCGAGCGAGGAGTCGTCGTACTGCGTGACGGAGTTGCAGAAGCCCTGGTCCTGGCCGCCGACCAGGATCCGGTTGCCGTGCCACCCGTACCAGTGCCCGAAACCGACCCCGACCAGCACCACCATCATGGAGATGTGGAACAGCAGGTTGCCGGCCTCCTTGAGGTACCCCTTCTCGCCGGAGACCGTCCAGCCGCCGTCCTCGCGCTCCCGGACCACCGTCCGGAAGCGGTGCCGCCGCATGATCCGCGCGATGTCGGCCGCCGTCGTCTGCGTCTCCGGCAGCTCGGCGTGCTGGGGCAGGCGCTCGAAGCGCCTCGGCGCGTCCGGCGGGGTCATCAGCAGCGAGCGAACGAGGTCGCGCAGCCGCGGCACCACGCACCCGATCAGCGAGGCGAACAGGCACAGGTAGATCGCGGCGAACCAGGGCGAGCCGTAGACGCCGAAAATGCCGAGCCGATCCAGCCAGGGCGCGAGATCCGGATGCGCGGTGTAGTACTGGCTGACCTTCTCCGGATCCACCGGGCGCTGCGGGAACACCGAGCCCGGGATGGCCGCGACGGCGAGCAGGAAGAGCAGCACCAACGCCGTACGCATGGAGGTCAGTTGCCGCCAGGAGTTACGCAGGAGCGCCAGCACCGGATTGGTACGCCGGGGCGGCGGTGCCGCGGCCGGGGCCGGGCGCTCCTCGACAATCGTCATAGCAGCGTCCCCGCGTCGAAGTTGAAGCTCACCTTCAGCCAGATGATGAAGTGGTCCCAGCCGCCGGTGATCAGCGCGATGCCGACCAGGATCAGCAGCACCCCGCCGATCCGGGTGACCCAGCGGCTGTTACGGCGGATCGCCCGGAACACACCGAGCAGCTTGCGGAAGAACAGGCCGAAGACGACGAACGGAATTCCCAGACCGAGGCTGTACGCGAGAGCGAGCACCACGGCACGATCGGTCTGCCCGCTGGCGATCGCCAGTCCGTTGATGGCGCCCAGGGTGGGGCCCACGCAGGGCACCCAGGAGAGCGCGAAGATCGCCCCGAACACGGGCGCCCCGAGCAGGCCGGCCGCGGGCAGTTTGTGGATCCGGATCTCCCGCTGCAGGCCCGGGATCAGCCCGAGGTAGCCCAGGCCGAGCACGACGATCAGCACGCCGATGACGACCTGCAGCATGCCCTGATGTCGGAGCAACCCGAACCCGAGGTTGGCGACCAGCGTGGTGAGCAGCGTGAAGACGACCGCGAAGCCGAGCACGAACAACGACGTACCGGCCAGCACTCGGCCTTTTGTCTGAATTGTCCGAGTTGGTGCCGCAACGGCTACTCCGCCGCCACCACCACCGTCCGCTGGACGAGGAGTCGGCGAGGCGTCCAGGTCCGAGCCGGCCAGCCCGGTCACGTACGACAGATAGCCCGGCACCAGCGGAAGCACACAGGGCGACAGGATGCTGACGATGCCCGCGATCGCCGCCACGGCGACGGCCAGCACCAGCGGGCCTGTGCCGACGATCGACGCGAAGTTCTGACCCATCAGTTCTTCTCCGATGCGATCTTCTCCACCAGGGGCTCGAGCTGGGTGAAGGTGGTCGCCTGCCGGATCGCCATCGCTATCCGGCCCTCCCGGTCGATGATCAACGTGGCCGGCGTGCTGGTCTGCGTCACGTCGAACTGCAGCGAGACCTTGCCGTCGAAGTCGTAGATGCTCGGATATGTCACACGGCCGCGCTCGAACTGGATCGCCGAGTCCCGGTCGTCACGCAGGTTGACTCCGAGGAACGTTACGCCCTGCGCCTTGGTCGCCTGGTAGGTCTTCTCCAGGTCGTCCGCCTCGGCCCGGCACGGCGGGCACCACGAGCCCCAGAAGTTGACCACCAGGACCTTGCCGCGGTCCTGCGCGGTGGAGTAATTGGCGCCGTCCAGCAGCTGGCCGGAGACATCGTCGATCTTCGTACGCTGGTCCGCCGAGCACTCCACGACGCCGGCGGTCGTGGTGCATTTGTCCGCCCAGTTCGTCCCGCCGCACCCGGCCAGCACGCCGGTCATGACCACGGCGGCGGCCGTCAGGGCGGCGAGTCGGCGCACGTCAGGCTCCCTTGGCGGTCTTTGCCGATGCGGACATGGCCACCAGGTGGGCGGCCGGCTCGGAGTAGTCGATCCCGACGACCTTCGAATCCTCGAAGCGGAACGAGGTGAGACTCGCCAGCCCGCACTGCCGCCGGCGCGGGTCGTGCCAGAGCCGCTTCTTCTCCACGTACCGGCGCAGCGTCCAGATCGGCAGCTGATGCGAGACGCAGACGGCCTCGTGTCCCTCGGCGGCGACCCGGGCGGCCTGGACCGCGGCGAACATCCGCTGCGCGATCGCCAGATACGCTTCGCCCCAGGACGGGGTGATCGGGTCGCGCAGCACCCACCAGTGCCGGGGGTTGGTCAGCGCGCCGTCGCCGACCCCGACCTTCTTGCCCTCGAAGTAGTTCGCGCTCTCGATCAGCCGGATGTCGGTGGCGGTCTCGAGGTCGAACTCGGCCGCGATCGGGGCGGCCGTCTCCTGCGCGCGTTCCAGCGGGCTGGCCACCACGTACGTCACGTCGCGGTCCTTGAGGGCCTCGGCCGCCGCCTTGGCCATCTGCTTGCCCAGCTCGGAGAGATGGAAGTCGGGCAGACGGCCATAGAGGACCTTGTTCGGGTTGAAGACCTCGCCGTGCCGTAACACGTGCACCGTCGTCTTGACCGGCTCGCTCAAGCTGAGCCTCCCGCTGCTCGTGCCGCGTGCGGCAAGGCCGCGGCGATCTGCTCCAGCGCCGCGTCGTCCAGCGCGGTCGACACGAACCATGACTCGAACGCGCTGGGCGGCAGGTAGACGCCGCGCGCGAGCATGGTGTGGAAGAAGGCCCGGAAGGCCTCGATGTCCTGGGTCCGGGCCGAGTCGTAGTCGACGACCTCGGCGTCGGTGAAGAAGATCGAGAACATGTTGCCCGCATAGGACAGCCGGTGCGGGACGCCGGCCGCGGTCAGCGCCTCAGCGGCGAGCGCGCCGACGGTCGCGGACAGGTCGTCGAGCCGCTTGTAGACGGCGTCGTCGGCGAGCCGCAGCGAGGCCAGGCCCGCCGCGGTGGCCAGCGGGTTACCGGAGAGCGTGCCGGCCTGGTAGACCGGGCCGGCCGGGGCGAGCCGCGCCATGATCTCGCGGCGTCCGCCGAACGCGGCGGCGGGCAGCCCGCCGCCCATCACCTTGCCGAAGGTGATCAGGTCGGCGTCGGCCGGGTCGAGACCCATCCAGCCGCCCGCGGACACCCGGAAGCCGGTCATCACCTCGTCCACGATGAGCAACGCGCCGTTCGCGTGCGCGATCTCGGCGAGCCGCTGGTTGAAGCCCTCGCGCGGGGCGATCACGCCCATGTTCCCGGCGGCGGCCTCGGTGATGATCGCGGCGATCTCGGCGCCGTCGGCGGCGAAGGTCGCCTCGAGGGCGGCGACGTCGTTGTACGGCAGGACGATGGTCTCGGACGCGGCCGCGCCGGTCACACCGGGCGAGTCGGGCAGGCCGAACGTCGCGACCCCGGACCCGGCCGCGGCCAGCAGCGCGTCCACGTGCCCGTGATAGCAGCCGGCGAACTTCACGATCTTGGCGCGGCCGGTGAACCCGCGGGCCAGCCGGATCGCCGACATGGTGGCCTCGGTGCCGGAGTTGACCAGCCGGACCTCGTCCACCGGCGTACGGCGCACGATCTCCTCGGCGAGGTCGACCTCGCCGGCCGTCGGCGTGCCGAAGCTGGTGCCCCGGGCGGCCGCGGACTGCACGGCCGCGACGATCTCGGGGTGGGCGTGGCCGTGGATCAGCGGACCCCACGACGAGACGAGGTCGACATACCGTCGGCCGTCCGCGTCGGTCAGCCAGGCGCCCGTGCCCTGCGCCATGAATCGGGGCGTGCCACCGACCGCTCGGAACGCACGCACGGGTGAATTGACCCCGCCGGGCACAACAGCCGAGGCGCGGTCGAACAGGGCCTGGGAAGCCGGGGCGTCCTCCGGGTACGGAAAGCCCTCGGCACGGTATGAGGTGGTCACAGCGGCTCCCATTGTGTCAGCGAGGTGGGACGTGAATGTCGAGAGGGTTGTTCACGTCGTCGGACGGTGTCCGGAACCACCCACCGCGAACGCGCCCAACGGGCCATTCCGGTGTTCGGGCGATAGGCTGAGCGGGTGGAGAGGCCGGAGCTGTCGATCGAGGTTCAGCGCGCCCCCGACGAGGTCATCGTCCACCTCGCCGGCGAGATCGACGTGCTCACCGTGACCCGGCTTTCATCGATCGTCAACGACACCCTGGCGGATCCGCCGCCGCGCATCGTGCTGGACATGGCGGGTGTCACCTTCTGCGACTCGCAGGGCCTGGGCACGCTCGTGGTGCTCAGCCGCAAGGCGCAGCACGCACGCTCGGTGCTGGCGCTGACCAACGTCGGCGAGTTCCTGATGCGGGTGCTCGACATCACCGGCCTGCGCAGCGCCCTCATGATCAGCACCGCCTCCTGACACTTGCCTTGACGTCGGCGTCAAGGCCTAGCGTCGGTCCACGACGAGGAGGCGCAGGAGTCGCCCCATCGAGAAACTTCATTCGTGGCGATGTTGACGGCAGCTATTCACTCAATGCATAGTTGCCGGCATGTCCACCGCACACGTCCTGCTCGGGCTACTCGCCGCGGGGCCGCGACACGGCTACGACCTGAAGCGGGCGCACGACGAGCAGCTACCGCGGGCCAAGCCGCTCGCGTTCGGGCAGGTCTACGCGACGCTCGGCCGGCTGGAGCGCGACGGTTTCGTGGTCGCGTCCAGCCCGGAACGTGACGGCGGCCCGGACCGGACGTCGTATGTGATCACTGAGGCCGGCCGCGCGCACCTCGCGGCGTGGCTGTCCTCGGTGGAGCCGCCGGCGGCCCATGTGACCGGCGAGATCTTCAGCAAGGTCGTCGTGGCGCTTCTCGCCGCCGACGACACGACCGCGCACGACTACCTGATCGCCCAGCGCGCCGCGCACATGCGGCGGATGCGTGAGCTGACCGCCGCCAAGACCGGCCCGAACGCCACCACCGCCGAGCTGATCGCGGTCGACTACGCCATCGGGCACCTCGACGCCGACCTGCAATGGCTGCAGACCACCCTGCGCCGGGTGGCCGGGCCGGACAAGGAGTGACGGCATGGAACCCCTACTCAACGGCACCGGAATCACGCGGAGTTTCGGCCCGACACCGGCCCTGCGGGGCGTCGACATCGACGTGGCCGAAGGCGAGATCGTCGCGGTCACCGGCCCGAGCGGCTGCGGCAAGTCCACCCTGTTGCACTGCCTCGCCGGCATTCTGCGCGCCGACAGCGGCACGGTGACGTACCGCGACCAGAACCTGGGTCTGCTGTCCGAGGCCGCCCGCTCGCGCCTGCGCCGCACCGAGTTCGGCGTGCTGTTCCAGTTCGGCCAGCTGGTGCCCGAGCTCACCGCGGTGGAGAACGCCGCGCTGCCACTGCTTCTCGCCGGTTCGGGGCGGCGAGAAGCACGGACGGTCGCGCTCGGCTGGCTCGACCGGCTCGGCGTCGCCGACCTCGCCGACCAGCGGCCCGGTGCCATGTCCGGCGGCCAGCAGCAGCGCTGCGCGACCGCCCGGGCGCTGGTCACCGGGCCGCGGGTGCTGTTCGCCGACGAGCCCACCGGCTCGCTCGACGCGCTCACCGGAGAACAGGTTCTCGGCGAGATCGTCCAGGTGGCGCGTGCGCAGAACACCGCGGTCGTCCTGGTCACCCACGAGGCCAAGGTGGCCGCCTATGCCGATCGCGAGGTCACCCTGCGCGACGGGGTCGTCGACGCGACCGGTCTCGGCTTGGGCATGCGGGCATGAGCCCCGGCACGCTGGCCCGGCTCGCGGTGGCCGGCAACCGCACCGACGTGCTTCGGCTGGTGCTCACCGCGGGCAGCACCGGGGTCGCGACGGTGGCCCTGCTCGCGGCGGCGACGGTCATCTCCGTCCAGGGGTACGCCGATCGGTACACGAGCGCGCTGCTGGCCGAGCCCGGGCTCCGGCCCGGCGTGTCGATCGCGCTCGTCCTCGTGTCGTTGCCGGTGCTGGCCCTCGCCGGGCAGTGCATCCGGCTCGGCGCTCCGGCCCGCGACCGCCGGCTGGCCGCGATGCGGCTCGCCGGCGCGACACCCGGCGAGTCGGTGCTCATCGCGACCGCGGAGACCGCGGTGGCGGGCTTCGTGGGGTCGTCGACGGGCCTGGTGGCGTACGCGCTGGGAAGGCAGTTGATCGCCGCGCGCGATCACTTCGGCCGGCTGCGGCTGCCCACCGACGTCCTGCCGCCGATACCGGTCATCGTGCTGGTGGTGCTCGCGATCCCGCTGCTGGCGGCGGTGATCGGGGCGGTGCTGATGCGGCGGGTGATCGTGACACCGCTCGGCGTCGTGCGCCGCACCCGCTCGCGCGGACCGCGTCCGTGGCCGGGGCTGCTGATCGCGGTCGGGCTGGTGCTCTTCGGGCTGCCGCTGAACTGGCCGGACGGCTGGCATCGCCCGGACTGGCACCTGCCGGCTCGGCTGTCCTACGGGGTGCTCGGCCTCGGCGTGGTCCTGGTGATGGCCGGCGTGGTGCTCGGCACCGGCTGGATCTCACACACCGTTGGGCGGCTGTTGCGGCGATACGGGCGGATGCCGTCGACACTGCTCGCCGGGCAGCGACTGATCACCGACCCGTGGCACGGCAGCCGGACACTCGCCGCACTGCTCGTCGCGGTGGTGGCGGGCGGGGCCACGCTGGGCTTCCGGGAGGCGCTCGCCACCGACATCCGCGCCCAGCGCTCCGGCGGCTCCGGTCTCGGCGCCGAACCGGAGTTCTACTTCAACGCGTACCGGCTGGTCCTGATCGTGGTGGGTCTGAGCGCGGTGGTCGCGGCGGCCGGGATGCTGGTGGCACTCGCCGAGAGCATCGTGGCCGGCCGCCGGTCGTACGCGGCTCTGACCGCAAGCGGTGTGCCGCGCCGGACGCTCGCCGCCTCGGTGCTCTGGCAGACGCTGACGCCGCTGGTCCCGGCCCTGCTGCTGGCGGTCGGGTCGGGCGTCGCGCTGGCACGGCTCTTCGACACCCACCCGCCTGCGCCGGTGCCGGTCCCGTTCCAGAGCCTCGGCCTGCTGGGTGCCGGAGCGCTGCTGGCGGTCGTCCTCGCGGCCGGCGCCGGACTGCTCGTACTGCGGTCCAGCACCGACCTCGAGGAGCTGCGCGTCTAGCCCTTGGCGATACCCAGCACGTCCAGGATCCAGGCCAGCACGAAGGCCTCCTCGCGCCACGCGTCATAGCGGCCGCTCGGGCCGCCGTGACCCGCGCCCATCTCGGTCTTGAGCAGGTACTCGCCCGCCGGGGCGACGGCCCGCAGCCGGGCGATCCACTTGGCCGGCTCGTGGTAGAGCACCCTCGTGTCGTTCAGGCCGGCCATCGCCAGGATCTTCGGGTACGCCACCGCCGCGACGTTCTCGTACGGGCTGTACGACTTCATGTACGCGTACACGTCGGGCGACTCGATCGGGTTGCCCCACTCCTCCCACTCCGTGACGGTCAGCGGGAGCGTCGGGTCCAGCATGGAGTTCAGCGGATCGACGAACGGCACCTCGGCCACGATCCCCGCGAACTGCTCCGGCGCGAGGTTGGCGATCGCGCCCATCAGCAGGCCACCGGCCGACCCGCCGCGGGCGACCAGCCGGCCGGGCGTGGTCCAGCCGTGCTTGACCAGGGTCTCGGCGGCCGCCACGAAGTCGGTGAACGTGTTTTTCTTGGCCAGGATCTTGCCGTTCTCATACCACCGCCGGCCCATCTCGCCGCCGCCACGCACGTGCGCGATGGCGTACACGACGCCGCGGTCGAGCAGCGACAGCCGCGGGATCGAGAAGTACGGGTCGATGCTGCTCTCGTACGACCCGTAGCCGTACAGCAGGGCGGGAGCGGTGCCGTCGCGCTGGACGCCCTTGCGCACCACGATCGAGACCGGCACCTCGGTGCCGTCCGGCGCGAGCGCCCACTCGCGGAACTGGTCGTAGTCGTCCGGGTGGTAGCCGCCCAGCACCGGGCGTTGTTTGCGCAGCGTCATGGCCCGGGTGACCAGATCGACGTCGTAGATCGAATCCGGCGTGACCATCGACGTGTACGCGATCCGGACCGTCGACGTGTCGTACTCCGGGTTGCCGGCCAGGCCGACGCTGTAGAGCGGCTCGGGGAACTCCATCTCGTACGACACGGTGCTGCCGTCGCCCATCACGCGCAGCCCGGTGAGCCCGTTGCGCCGCTGCGAGATGACCAGGTGCCGGGTGAACGCGTCGACCGACTCCAGCCGGGTGCCCGGCTCGTGCGCGATGAGCTCGACCCAGTCGCCCGGACTGTCCACCGACGTGTACGCCAGGGCGAAGTCCTCGGCGTCGCGGTTGTGCAGGATCAGGAACCGGTGGCCGTGGTGCTCGATCGAATACTCCACGCCGGGGACGCGGGCGGCGATGAGCATCGGCTCGGCCAGCGGGTCGTCGGAGGCGATGACGCGTACCTCGGAAGTGATCTTGCTCTGGGCGTCGATGACCACGAACTTCTCGCTGCGGGTCAGGTCGACGCCCACCCAGAAGCGCTCGTCGGGCTCCTCGAAGATCAGCACGTCGGCATCCGGCTTGCCGACCTCGTGCCGCCACACCTGGTACGGCCGCCAGGCCTCGTCGACCTTCAGATAGAACAGCACGCTGCCGTCCGCCGACCAGGCGCTGCCGTAGAAGACGTCGGGGATCTCGTCGGCCAGCGTCTCGCCGGTGCGCAGATCCTTGACCCGCAGCGTGAAGCGCTCGTCGCCGGAGAAATCCGTCGAGTAGGCCAGCAGGTTTCCGCCCGGGCTGACGTCGAACGTGCCGAGCTGGAAGAACTCCTTGCCCTCGGCCAGCACGTTGCCGTCGAGCAGCACCTCCTCGCCGGCCTGCGGCTGCTCCTCGGGCTTGGGCGGGTCGGTCTCGCCCGCCCGGACCGGCAGGCGGCAGGAGATACCGTACTGCTTGCCCTCGACCGTCCGCGTGTAATACCAGAACCCGCCCTTGCGGCTGGGCACGGTCAGGTCGGTTTCCTGGGTGCGGCTCTTGATCTCCTGGAAGAGTGTCTCGCGGAGCCCGGCCAGATGCTCGGTCGCGCGGTCCGTCCAGGAGTTCTCGGCTTCCAGGTAGGCGACCGTCTGCTCGTCCGCACGATCGGCGAGCCAGAAGTATTCGTCGGTGACGGTGTCGCCGTGGAAAGAGCGCTCGTGTGGGACCCGCCGCACGGACGGGGGGCTGTCGGGCTTGTCGGTCGTCACCAGCAATACGTTACCGGTCGGTCCCTGCTCGTCGACTTCTTTGCCCCACGTTGGACCCGTCTCATTCGAACAGGTGTACGATATGCCAGAGTGGACGATCTTCGTTGGGGGCAACAGCTTTATCAACGGCGGTAACAAGGAGCGGAACTTTGAGTGCGCCGAGTGACCACGTGCTGAACGCTCTTGTGGACATCTGCGGGCCCGACTACGCACGTCTCGGCCGATCGGTCGACACGGTCGCCGGTCACCGGGTCCCGTTCGTCGCGGTGCCGGCCACCACCACGATGGCCGCCGAGGTGCTGCGCCTCGCCCGGGAGCACGGCCTCATGACGCTCACCCGCGGCTCCGGCAGCAAGATCGACTGGGGCGCGCCGCGCAACGGGATCGACCTGCTGATCGACACGGGCCGCCTGTCCGGCCTGTGGAATCACCAGATCGAGGCGGCCACGGCCGAGATCGGCACCGGTACGCCCGTGCGGGCGCTCCAGTCCGCGCTGGCCCTGCACGGTCAGCGGCTCGCGGCCGACCCGCCGTCACGCACCGCCACGGTCGGCGGCATGCTGGCGGTCAACGAGGCCGGTCCGCTGCGCCACCGCTTCGGCACCCCCGCCGAGCACGTGCTCAAGGTGACCTACGTCGATCGCGCCGGCGTCGTGTCCGAGTCCGACGGCGAGGACGGCCGCCCCGGTCTCGCCGAGATCGACGGCGTGATCACCTCCGCCGTCGTGCGACTGGAGCCGCTGCCCGGGGCACGCCGCTGGGTCACCGTGGCGGTTCCCACGCCGCTGCAGATCATCAAGCTGAGCGAGACCGCGCGCGAGGTCGAGCCGAGCGCCCTCGAGATCGACCTCCCGGCCGACGGCTTGTCCGGCACGCTGGTCGCGCTGCTCGAGGGGCCGAACGAGACCGACGTGGTGGAGCGCTCCGACCGGCTGGCCGAGGCGTGGGGCGCGAGCGCGGGGGTCGCGCCGATCGCCCCGCCGTGGTGGGGCCGCTACCCGTTCGACCGCACCGAGGTGGCGCTGCGCCTCGCGGTGTCAGCAAGCGACCTGCCGGCGGCGCTGTACGCGTTAGGCGACGCGACCGGCGGCGCCGTGCCCGCGCGCGGCTCCGCCGGGGTGGCCAGCGTGTTCGCGGTGCTGCCGGGCTCACTCGGCCCGGAGCGGGCGGCGCGGATCGTGGAGAGCGTCCGGCATGTCTTGATGGCCCGCAACGGGCGGGTCGTGGTGGTGTCGGCGCCGGCCGAGACGGCCCGACGCATCGAGATGGCGGCCTATCGAGACCTGTTCTAGGCGTTGGGCAGGTTTGGGGCGGGCGCGGTCGGGCGCGGGCGCGGTCGGGCCCAGGCGCGGTCGAGCGCAGGCGCGGTCGAGCGCGGGCGCGGGCGCGGTCAAGCCCAGGCGCGGTCGGGCGCGGGCGCGAGTCCAGCGCGGGCGCGAGTCCAGCGCGGGCGCGAGCTAGTCGATTAAGTCCTAACCGCAGTTCGTGATGCTAGGCGATGAGTGACCTGGTCACGGCTAGGCTGATGGCGCCGTTGCACCCAGAGCTGACACGCTGTGGGAGTGATTCCGCGAGATAGGTGGTTATGGGCGTTTTACGACTTGCAACGGCGTGCGCCGCTGCTTGAGCGCGATCCTGGTAGCTGCGGTTGCGCGCTGCCGACCTGATAAGCGGTCGAGGGCCGCCGGCCAACCTTGCTGCCGCCACGCTGCTGGCGCCACCCCGCTGCCGCCACCTTGCCGCCGCCACCTTGCCGCCGCCACCTTGCCGCCGCCGACCTGGCTGCGGCTGCGGCTGCGGCTGCGGCTGCGGCTGCGGCTGCGGCTGCGGCTGCGGCTGCGGCTGCGAAGATCGTCCTGGATGCGCGGCGATCGCTCGCGGCCGGAGCGTCCACTATGTGGGATATCGCGCCCGCATCATGGACTTTGGTGGACCTTGGATAGTTGCGCCCACATACGGGCCATAACTCTCCAAGGTTCACATCTGGCCGGAAAAGGCTGCTGGGCGAAAGACTCATTACCGGACAAAAACTCTCTCCACAATGGAGCTTTGTCCCGCATTGTGGAAGCCGGGTCCAGGACCTGGGCGCGGATCTCAGCAGGCGGCCAACCATCCCACGGAATGGAAGCGCCGTGCGGCCGTGCGGCCGTGCGCGGCTCCTCAGTGGCCAGGCCGATCCGACCGATGCCTGGAAATATCGGATATGCGAGGAGCCGCGGTCGGCTGCGTGCCCCGCAACCACGCGATAGGCGCCGACCACGCGATAGACGCCGACTGCGTGAGCGGCGCCGACTGCACGCGACGGACACGGTTTCGCGACCGCCGCACTCCGGAACGACCCAGCACCGGACAACCGGCAGCGAGATCGCTGATCGCCTTCGGCCACCGACTCGGCTTAGGACTTACTCGTCTAGGCGCGGGCTGCGCGGCGGGCCAGGCACGTGCAGCGCGGCGAGTTAAGCGCGGGCAGCGCGGCGGGCTAAGCGCGGGCTGCGCCGGCCGGCTCGCGGACTGCGGCGCGGCCGGCGGCGGGCTCGCTGCCGACGGCGTACGTCAGGTAGGCGAAGCGGCCGACCTGGGCCACGCCGGTCAGGGCCAGCTGGCGGGCGGTGAGGTGGCGCGGCAGCAGCTGGGCGCCCTGGCCGAGCACGACCGGCGCGATGCCCAGGATGATCTCGTCGAGCAGGCCGCGGTCGGCGAACTGGCCGACCAGGTGGCCGCCGCCGGCCAGCCAGACGTTCTTGCCCTTCGCGGCCACCAGCATCGCCTCGGCCACGCGCTGCACGTCGCCGCTGACCATGAAGATGTTGGCGTCCGGCACGAGCGGCAGCTCGCGGTTGGTGAAGACCCAGCACGGCACGTCGCCGTACAGGTCGTGCCAGTTCTGCGGACGGTTCATCACGTCGTCGTTCTGCAGCACCCACTGGTAGGTGGTCGAGCCCATGGCGAACGCACCGACGCCGGCGAAGAAGCCGCCGAACGGGTTCTCGTAGCCGCCGTCGACATCGAAGAGCCACTCCAGCGAGTTGTTCTCATCGGCGATGTATCCGTCGATGCTCGTCGCCGTGTAGTACTGAGTTTTCGCCATGACCTTCACCATGCCACGACGAAGGGGGCGAAAGGGGCAAATCCGCAGACACTGCGGGCCGGCCCTCAGGCGTCGTTGCGCAGGACCAGGATCGCGATGTCGTCCCGGGGCTCCTCGACCGAGAAGTTGATCGTGGTGGAGCGCAACCGGGCCGCGATCACGTCGGCCGGATAGCCCGCCAGCGGCCCGGCCGCCTCGCGCAGCCGCGCCGTCCCGAACAACTCGCGCCCGCGGCGACGCTCGGTCACCCCGTCGGTGTAGAAGATCAGCGAGTCGCCGGCCGTCAGCCGTACCTCGGCCTCGGGCGACGAGATCGTCTCCAGCAGGCCCAGCGCGGTGCCGCCCTCGCCCACGAACGACGTCTTGCCGTCCGAGCGCACCAGCACCGCCCGGTCGTGCCCGGCCAGGTGCAGGCACACCGACAGCGTGCCGTCGGACTCGCGGGACACCGAGGCCATCGCCAGCGTGCAATACCGCCCGCCGCCGCGCTGGACCAGCGTGCGGTTGACCCGGCAGAGGATCTCGGACATCGGCTTGCCGTCGTCGACCAGGATGCGGATCACGTCCCGGACCAGGCCGGTCACGGTCGCCGCCTGCACGCCCTTGCCGGAGACGTCGCCGACCACCACCACCCAGCGGTCGGTGCCGGCCGGGACCACGTCGTAGAAATCGCCGCCGACCTCGGAACCCGTCGGCACGTACTCGGCGGCGAACCCGACCCCCTCCACGTGCGGCAATGCCGGCGGCAGGAGAGAGGCTTGCAGCGTACGGGCAACTTTGTATCGTTCGTCGTGGATTCTGGCGTTGTCGATGGCGAGCGCGGCGCGGCGGGCCACGTCCTCCAGCACCGCGACCTCGTCGGCGTCGTGCCGGTGCGTCAGGTGCCGGCCGACCGCCAGCGTGCCCAGCCTGGTCCCGCGCGCGACCAGCGGCACCGCGAAGCCCTCGAACGGCCCGCCGAACATCACCAGGCTCTCCAGCCGGGACGCCTCCTCCAGCCGGGCCAGGATCGAGTCGGGCGCGGTCTCGGCCAGCGCCGCGTGCAGCTCGGGCACCGCCGACTCGTCCGCGTGCGAGGCCGCCGCGAGCTGCAGCCGCCCCCACGCGTCGGTCGTGTGCACCGCGCTCCACTGACCCAGCCGGGGGACCACGAGCTGCGGGATCAGCGCCATCGTCAGGTTCACGTCGAGCGACTGGGCGAGCAGCTCACTCGCCTCGGCCAGGAAGGTCAGCCAGGTCTGCCGGCGCAGGTCGGTGCGGCGCAGCCGGTCGTTCTCCAGGTGCAGCGAGAACCGCTCGGCCACGATCGCGGCCAGCGGCTGCGCATAGCCCACCGGCGAGGCGTCCAATTCCAATTCCCCCGAGTACGGCCGTTGGACGCTCAGCGGCACACGGACCGTCGCGGCGTCGTCCCGGGGAGCGCGGCCGTAGCGCGCGACCTGCTGGCGCCCGCCGCCGTCGCCGCGGTCGAGGCGCACCACGCCGCCCGCCGCCCCGGTCAGCCGGGCGAGCCGGGAGAGCAGATCGGTGGCGAAGTCGGCCAGTCCCTCGTCGGTCTGACGTTCCGGGTTGATCTGCAGCAGCGCGGTCAGCGCGCCGACGCTGGGCGTGCCCGCGTCGTCCGGCACGTTCGCGGCCGGGACCAGCGCGGTTGTCTTGGGCGCGCCGAGCCGCTCCAGCCGGAACCAGACGCCCTTGCCACTACCCTCGTGAACAGTTCCCCAACGGCTGGCGAAATGATCGACAAGAAGCAGCCCGCGACCGCGTTCGGCCACCTCACCGATGTCGACGCTCTCGTTGCGGGGGCCCACGGCGAGCTGCTCGACCGGCCCCGGAGCAAAGTCGGTGACGGTGACGGTGAGACCGCTGTGGTCGGCTCGGACCTCGATGTCCAGTTCGGTGTTGGCGTGCACCACCGCGTTCGTGGAGAGCTCCGTGGTCAGCAGTAAAGCCTCGTTGAGCAGGGAATCCAGGCCCGCTTCCTCGAGCACCGACCGGACCAGGGCACGCGCGGCTGCCGGCGTCCGCCGATCATTCGGCAGGCGTACGCGGCGGACCAGCCCCTTCGCCGGGCTGTCGCCTAGAGCTCCGGCCTCCACTGACACGCATGCATCCTCCCCTGCCGGTGGGTGTATGCACAAAGTCGTCCCTCGCTTTGACCCGGTCGGGCGAGAGAGGATGAAGGGCCCCAGCCAGTCGGACAGCGAGTGAGGACAGCATGACCGCGGCCAAGCAAGCCAGCGTCGGCATGCCCGACGAGACCGCCCTGCTCGGCGAGCTAGCCGAAGCGTTGCGGCGGGTGCGACGGGGCGATCTGAAGGTGCGCCTGCCACGTCGCAGCGGCGTGGCCGGCGAGGTCGCCGACGCGTTCAACGAGGTCGTCTCGCTCCAGGAGCGGCAGAACCTCGATGTCCGCCGGATCAGCCGCATCGTCGGTCGTGACGGCCGCCTCACCGAGCGTCTGGACGACGAGGGCCTGGACGGCGCCTGGGCGGACAGCGTCCGGTCGGTGAACTCGTTGATCGACGACCTGGGCCGCCCGACGACCGAGATCTCCCGGGTCATTCTCGCCGTCGCGGACGGCGACCTGTCGCAGCACATGGCACTCGAGATGGACGGGCGACCCCTGCGGGGTGAATTCCTGCGCATCGGCCGCACGGTGAACACGATGGTCGACCAGTTGTCGTCGTTCGCCGACGAGGTCACCCGGGTGGCCCGCGAGGTGGGCACCGAGGGCGAGCTGGGCGGCCAGGCGGACGTGCGCGGCGTGGCCGGCACGTGGAAGGACCTGACCGACTCGGTCAACCTGATGGCCTCGAACCTGACCCACCAGGTGCGGTCGATCTCGCAGGTGGCGGGCGCGATGGCACGCGGCGACCTGTCGCAGAAGATCACCGTGTCGGCGCGCGGCGAGGTGGCCGAGCTGGCCGACACGATGAACGGGCTGACCGACACCCTCCGGCTGTTTGCCGAGCAGGTGACCCGGGTGGCCCGCGAGGTCGGCACCGAGGGCAAGCTCGGCGGCCAGGCGCAGGTGCCGAACGTGGCCGGCACCTGGAAGGACCTCACCGACTCGGTCAACTCGATGGCCTCGAACCTGACCAGCCAGGTGCGCAACATCGCCCAGGTCTCCACCGCTGTCGCGAAGGGCGACCTGTCGCAGAAGATCACGGTGGCCGCGCAGGGCGAGATCCTGGAGCTCAAGGACACCGTGAACACCATGGTCGACCAGCTCTCGTCGTTCGCCGACGAGGTCACCCGGGTGGCCCGCGAGGTCGGCACCGAGGGCCGGCTGGGCGGTCAGGCGCAGGTGCGCGGCGTGTCCGGGACGTGGCGCGAACTCACCGAGAACGTGAACCAGCTCGCCGCGAACCTGACCGGCCAGGTCCGCAACATCGCCCAGGTCTCCACCGCTGTCGCGAAGGGCGACCTGTCGCAGAAGATCACGGTCGACGCCCGCGGCGAGATCGCCGAGCTGAAGAACACCGTGAACACCATGGTCGACCAGCTTTCCAGCTTTGCCGACGAGGTGACGCGCGTGGCCCGCGAGGTGGGCTCGGAGGGCAAGCTCGGCGGCCAGGCCCAGGTCAAGGGCGTCTCTGGCACGTGGCGAGACCTGACCGACAACGTCAACTCGATGGCGTCGAACCTGACCAGCCAGGTGCGCAACATCGCGAGCGTCACCACCGCGGTCGCGAAGGGCGACCTGTCCCAGAAGATCACGGTCGACGCCCGCGGCGAGATCCTCGAGCTCAAGTCCACCGTCAACACCATGGTCGACCAGCTCTCGTCGTTCGCCGACGAGGTCACCCGCGTGGCCCGCGAGGTCGGCACCGAGGGCAAGCTCGGCGGCCAGGCCCAGGTGCGCGGCGTGGCCGGCACGTGGCGCGACCTCACCGACAACGTCAACTACATGGCCTCCAACCTGACCGCCCAGGTGCGCAACATCGCCCAGGTCTCCACCGCGGTCGCGAAGGGCGACCTGTCCCAGAAGATCACCGTGGACGCGCAGGGCGAGATCCTGGAACTGAAGAACACCGTGAACACGATGGTCGACCAGTTGTCGTCGTTCGCCGACGAGGTCACCCGGGTGGCCCGCGAGGTGGGCTCGGAGGGCAAGCTCGGCGGCCAGGCCCAGGTGCGCGGCGTCGCCGGCACGTGGCGCGACCTCACCGACAACGTCAACTACATGGCCTCCAACCTGACCGCCCAGGTGCGCAACATCGCCTCCGTCACCACCGCGGTCGCGAAGGGCGACCTGTCCCAGAAGATCACGGTCGACGCCCGCGGCGAGATCCTGGAGCTCAAGGACACCGTCAACACGATGGTCGACCAGCTGTCGTCGTTCGCGACCGAGGTCACCCGGGTCGGCCGGGAGGTCGGCATCGAGGGCAAGCTCGGCGGCCAGGCCCAGGTCAAGGGCGTCTCCGGGACGTGGCAGGACCTGACCGACAACGTGAACCAGCTCGCCTCGACGCTGACCACCCAGTTGCGCGCGATCGCCGAGGTGTCCACCGCGGTGACCCGCGGTGACCTGACGCAGAGCGTCGCGGTCGAGGCGCAGGGCGAGGTCGCCGAGCTCAAGGACAACATCAACCAGATGATCGTGACGCTCCGCGAGACCACCAAGGCCAACGCGGAGCAGGGCTGGCTCGACTCGAACCTGGCCCGCATCGGCGGCCTGCTGCAGGGCCAGCGCGATCTCGGCGAGGTCTGCCGCATGATCATGACCGAGGTGACGCCGCTGGTGGACGCGCAGCTCGGCGCGTTCTTCCTGGTCGACAACGAGCAGGCGGTGATGCGGCTGCGGCTGGCCGCGTCCTACGGCTACGTGGCGCGCAACCATGAGGTGACCTTCGGGCCCGGTGAGGGGCTGGTCGGGCAGGCCGCGGTCTCGCGCCGCACGATCCGGGTGCGGGCCACCCACGACGGCATCCTGACGATGCGGTCCGGGCTCATGTCGATGCCGCCGAACGACCTGGTGGTGCTGCCGGTGCTGTTCGAGGGCGAGATGCTCGGCGTGATCGAGTTCGCGTCGGTCGCCGCGTTCTCGGGGCTGCACCTCACCTTCCTGGAGCGCCTGGTGGCCACGATCGGGGTCGCTTTGAACACCATTCAGGCCAACCGGCGTACGGAGGAATTGCTCTCGCAGTCGCAGCGGCTCGCCCGCGAGATGCAGGATCAGTCGGCGGAGCTGCAGCGCACCAACGCCGAGCTGGAGGACAAGGCGCAGCTGCTCGGCGAGCAGAAGGCCAACATCGAGATGAAGAACCGGGAGATCGAGCTGGCCCGGCGCGGTCTCGAGGACAAGGCGCAGCAGCTGTCGCGGGCCAGCGCGTACAAGTCCGAGTTCCTCGCGAACATGAGCCACGAGCTGCGGACGCCGCTGAACTCGCTGTTGCTGCTGGCGCGTCTGCTGGCGGACAACACCGACGCGAACCTGAGCGAGAAGCAGATCGAGTTCGCGCGGACCATCCACAGTGCCGGGTCCGACCTGCTGTCGCTGATCGACGACATCCTGGACCTCGCCAAGATCGAGGCCGGCCGGATGGACGTCGAGCCGGACCAGGTCGACTTCGACGGCGTGCGCAGCTATGTCGAGCAGGCGTTCACCCCGCAGGCCGAGGAGAAGGGCCTGCAGTTCCGGGTCGACGTCGAGCACGACCTGCCGGAGTCGCTCGTCACCGACCCGCAGCGGCTGCAGCAGATCCTGCGCAACCTGTTGTCCAACGCGGTCAAGTTCACCGACTCCGGATCGGTGACGCTGACCATCTTCGCGGCGCCCCGGCAGACCGACTTCGACGTGCCGTCGCTCGCCGCGGCCGGCCAGGTGGTCGGCTTCTCGGTCAGCGACACCGGCATCGGCATCTCGGACGAGAAACTGGCGATCATCTTCGAGCCGTTCCAGCAGGCCGACGGCACCACCACCCGCAAGTACGGCGGGACCGGCCTGGGGCTGTCCATCAGCCGCGACCTGGCGGCGCTGCTCGGCGGCACGATCGTCGTGTCGTCGCGGCCCGGTCAGGGGTCCACGTTCACGCTCTACATGCCCGACTCGCTCAACCCCGAGGCGATCCCGACGCTGAACCTTCAGTCGGTGCCGCCGACGACGGTGGTCGTGCAACCGGTGCCCGCGCCGATCGACGTGCCGCTCATGGAACTGCCGATGATCTCGCAGCCGCCGGAGCTGGAGGGCCACGTGGTGACCCCGGCGAGCCGCCAGCTCGACGGCGCCACGGTGCTGATCGTGGACGACGACGTGCGCAACGTCTTCGCGTTGACCAGCGCCCTCGAGATGCACGGGCTGAACGTCCTGTACTCGGACAACGGGGTGGACGGCGTGCGTAAGCTGGCCGAGCACCCGGAGGTCGACATCGTGCTGATGGACGCGATGATGCCGGACCAGGACGGGTACGAGACGACCCGCGGAATCCGTCGCAATCAGCGCTTCCAGGATCTACCGGTAGTGTTTCTTACCGCGAAGGCCATGCCCGGCGACCGTGAATCGGCCCTCGCGGCGGGCGCCAGCGACTACATCACCAAGCCCGTCGATCTGGATGAGCTGATCGAGCTGATGGCTCGCTGGGTGAACGCCGACAAGACGACCGAACCGGAGCGCGGCTGATCGAGCCGCGCCGAGAGACAGGGAGCCGGTGTGGCGGAACGCGCCAAAGCACTGCTGGTCGACGACCGGAAGGACAATCTGCTCGCGCTGGAGGCGATCCTCCAGGGCCTGCCGGTGACCCCGGTCGCCGTGGAATCCGGTGAGGCGGCCCTCAAACAGCTGCTCACCGACGATTTCGCGGTGATCCTGCTGGACGCGCAGATGCCCAACATGGACGGGTTCGAGACGGCCAGCCATATCAAGCGCCGCGAGCGCACCCGGCACGTCCCGATCCTGTTCCTGACCGCCGCCGACCGCGACGCGCAGCTGGCCCTGCGGGGTTACGCGGTCGGCGCGGTCGACTATCTGACGAAGCCGTTCGACCCGTGGGTGTTGCGGGCGAAGGTGTCCATCTTCGTCGAGCTGTGGATGAAATCGCAGCAGCTCAAGGCCCAGGCCGACGCGACCCGTGAGCGGGACGCCCAGTGGCAGCGCCTCACCGAGACGGTCGACGAGGCGGCCCGGGTGCTGCGGGCCGGTGGCGACGACGCGGCCGCGCAGGCATTGTCCTTACTGGAGAAGGCGCGCTGGGGCGGCTGAGCGCCGCCGTCAGCGCACCAGGGTGGGCATCGCCTCGGTCAGCATCGCGCGCCAGCCGGGCAGCGGGGACACGCCGGTGCCGGACCACCGGTCGTGCGCCAGGACGCTGTACGACGGGCGGCGCGCCGGGCGGACGAAGCGGTCGCTCGTGGTCGGGCGTACCCGGGCCGGATCCCAGCCGGCCTCCTCGAAGACCGCGCGGGCCAGGCCGAACCACGTGGTGGAGCCGGCCGCCGTGCCGTGGTATGCCCCGGACGGTGCGTCGGATCGTGCCAGCGCGACCAGCTGACCCGCCAGGGCGTACGACCAGGTGGGTGGGCCTTGCTGGTCCTCCACCACGTCGAGGGTGTCCCGCTCGGCGCCCAGACGCAGCATCGTACGGACGAAATTGGGGCCGTGTTCGCCGTAGAGCCAGGCGGTGCGGACCACGTACCCGCCGTGGCTCAGGACCGCCTGTTCGCCGACCGCCTTGCCCCGGCCGTAGGCGTTGAGCGGGGCCGGCTCGGTGTCCTCGGCGATCGGCGTGGTCGCGGTCCCGTCGAAGACGTAGTCGGTGGAGACGTGGATGAGCCGCTTGCCGGCGGCCTCGGCCAGCGCACCGACGGCGTGCCCGTTGATCGCCGTCGCCTCGCGCTCGGCCTCTTCGGCGCCGTCGACATCCGTCCAGGCGGCCGCGTTCAGCACCACGTCGACGCCCTCGACCGCGCGGCGGACCGCGTCGGCGTCGGTGATGTCCAGGTCATGCCGGGTCGCGGCGACCACGTCCGTCTCGCCCCGCTCGGCCAGCACCCGTTGCAGGTCGCGGCCCAGCATCCCGCCGGCGCCGGTGACGAGCCAGCGCATCAGAGCGCGCTCCGCGCCTTGAGCGGCTCCCACCATGCACGGTTCTCGCGGTACCAGGCGACCGTGGCGGCCAGGCCGTCCTCGAGCGTCACCTGCGGTGCGTACCCCAGCTCTTCGGCGATTTTGGTGATGTCGAGTGAGTAGCGGCGGTCGTGGCCCTTGCGGTCGGTCACCGGGCGCACCATGTCCCAGCCCTTGCCGCACGCCTCGAGGAGTTGTCCGGTCAGCTCGCGGTTCGACAGCTCGGTGCCGCCGCCGATGTTGTAGACCTCGCCGGCCCGGCCCTTCTCGAGAACCAGTTGAATGCCGCGGCAGTGGTCGGACACGTGCAGCCAGTCGCGGATGTTCCCACCGTCGCCGTACAGCGGGACCTGCGCGCCGTCCAGCAGGTTCGTCACGAACAGCGGGATGACCTTCTCCGGGAACTGGTACTCGCCGTAGTTGTTCGAGCACCGGGTGACCACGACGTCCATGCCGTGGGTGCGGTGGGCGGCCAACGCCAGCATGTCGGAGGAGGCCTTCGACGCGGCGTACGGCGAGTTCGGCTGCAGCGGCCAGGTCTCGGTCCACGAGCCGTGCTCGATCGAGCCGTACACCTCGTCGGTGGAAACGTGCACGAACCGGCCGACTCCGGCGGTGCGTGCCTCGTCCAGCAGGATCTGCGTGCCGAGCACGTTGGTGGCGACGAACGGGATCGCGCTGTCGATGGAACGGTCCACATGGGACTCGGCCGCGAAATGGACGATCGCGTCATGTCCCGGCAGCAGCTCGCGAAGCAGGGCAGAGTCGGAAATGTCGCCCTGAATGAATTTAAGTCGGGGATGCGATGCCGGGAGGTTGGCTCGATTGCCCGAATAGGACAATATGTCCAACACCGTCACATCGGCTTGTTCCTCGGCCAAAACGGCCCGCACATAGGCCGAACCGATGAATCCGGCGCCGCCGGTCACAAAAATCCGCACGGCTGGGGAGTGTAACGTGACCGACCGGCCCGGATGGTCCTCGATGCCTCCGACCGGTAGCCTGCGCGGGTGCGCGGAATCCTGCTCGCCGGTGGCACCGGCTCACGCCTCTGGCCGATCACCATGGCGATGTCGAAACAGCTCATGCCGATCTTCGACAAGCCGATGATCTATTACCCCCTCACCACGCTGGTGTCCGCCGGGATCCGCGAGATCCTGGTGATCACCACCCCCGAGGATCAGCCACACTTCCAGCGTCTGCTGGGCGACGGCGGCCAGATGGGTCTTTCGCTCTCGTACGCCACGCAGCCACGGCCCGAGGGCATCGCGCAGGCGTTCCAGATCGGCGCGGACTTCATCGGCGGCGAGGCGGTCGCGTTGATCCTGGGCGACAACATCTTCCACGGCGTCGGGCTCGGCCGGCAGCTCGCGCAATACAGCCGGCCGGACGGGGGACGCGTCTTCGCGTACCCGGTCGCCGATCCGGAGCGGTACGGCGTCGTCGAGTTCGACGAGAGCGGGAGGGCGCTGTCCATCGAGGAAAAGCCGTCGAAGCCCAAGTCCACGTACGTCGTACCGGGGCTGTACTTCTACAACGCCGACGTGGTCGAGATCGCCGGCAAGCTCGCCCCGAGCGACCGCGGCGAGCTCGAGATCACCGCGGTCAACGAGGAATACCTGCGTCAGGGCCGGCTCGATGTCAGCGTCCTCGACCGGGGCACGGCCTGGCTCGACACCGGCACCTTCCAGTCGATGGTGCAGGCGTCGGAGTACGTCCGGGTCATCGAGGAACGGCAGGGCTTCAAAATCGGCTGCGTCGAGGAGGCCGCCTGGCGGCTCGGCTTCATCACCGACCACGACCTCCGCGAGCTGGCGCAGCCCCTTCTCAAGAGCGGGTACGGCGACTACCTCATGCGCCTGCTGGAGACCGGCCGGTACGGTGGTGCGCTGTGAAGATTCGACCGCTCGCCATCGAGGGCGCCTTCGAGGTAACGCCGGTCCAGTTCGGCGACGCGCGGGGCCACTTCATGGAGTGGTACCGCTTCGACGCGCTGACCGCGGCCGTCGGCCATCCGCTCGACCTCGCCCAGGCAAACCTCTCCACCTCGGCCCAGGACGTCGTCCGCGGCATCCACTTCGCCGACGTGCCGCCCGGGCAGGCCAAATACGTGACCTGTGTGGCCGGCGCGGTGCTGGACGTCGTCGTCGACATCCGGGTGGGCTCCCCCACGTTCGGGTCGTGGGAGGCGGTACGGCTCGACGACGAGGACCGCCGGGCGCTCTACATCGCCGAGGGCCTGGGCCACGCGTTCTGCGCGTTGACCCCGTCCGCGACCGTCACCTACCTGTGCTCGAGCACGTACAACCCCGGCCGCGAGCACGGCATCAACCCGCTCGACGCGGACCTCGGTATCGCCTGGCCCGCCGCCGTGCCGCTGCTGTCCACGAAGGACGCCGACGCTCCCGGCCTCGCCGAGGCGCAAGCCGCCGGCCTGCTGCCGAGCTACGACGAGTGCTCCGCGTACATCGCCTCCCGTCAGCAGGCCGGATAGCTCAGATCCACCGGCGCACCACGCGCCACCACGTACCGATCAGGCCGTTGACCAGGCCGGCGAGGGCCGGCACCGGGATGACCGCCGCGTCGATCTCGGTGGTGAGCCGGGACATCCACAGCCGATCGGGTGTCACGCGCTCGGCCTGCAGTTCCCTGCGGCGCCGGGCGACGTGGCCCCGGTTTGTCCACAGCCAGCGCCAGCCGCGAACCTTGGCGCCCAACCAGCCCTGCTTGAGGGCCAGCAGGATCATCCCCGCCTCCAGGAAGGCGAACGGCACGGCCAGCAGCACGAGGGCGCGGGTGCTCCAGAGCGTGCCCACCACCATGAGCCGGTTGCGCTCCAGCAGGTACATCTTGAAGTCATGCCGCGAGAATTCGTAGCGGTGCACGGCGACGGCGTCGGGCACGTACAGGACGCGAAGCCCCCGGCGCCACGTGCGTAGCGACAATTCGGCGTCCTCTTGATATGCGAAGTACTCCTGGTCGAACCCGCCGAGCGCATCCCAGTGCTGCTTCGGGATGACGACGCACGCACCGGACCCGCCCGCCGTCTCCATCGGCTCGGTGAGGGTCTCCGGCTCGCCCATCCGCCCCGACCACGACAATCCCAGCACGTGGATCGGATTGGCGCCGGCGTTGAGCAGAGCGGGGTTGTCCGCCAGCCGGATGCTCGCCGCGGCGATCCCGACGTCCGGCCGCGACGCCTCCTCGACCAGACGGGCAATCGTCGTCGGCTCCACCACCGCGTCACCGTTGACCAACGCCACGTAGTCGCCGGTGGCGGCCGCGGCTCCCAGGTTGCACCCTCCGGCGAAGCCGGTGTTGGTCCCCGGGCGCAGCACGGTGACGCCGTCAAGCCGCTCGAGGACGTCCACGTCGTCGGTCGTGCACCCGTTGTCGACGAGCACGACGTCGACGATCACCTTCTCCGAGGAAAGCAGTGCTTCGACCGAGCGCTGTAGCCAGGGCTCGCTCTTGTAGGCGAGCACTACTGCGCTAACCCGCACATCCCGCTCAGGGGCGCTGGACATCGCTGAACTCCGGGGTTTGACGAGGAACGGCTGATACGCGCCGCAGCGCGCGGAACAGAACGACACCGAGAACGCCGACCGTCGTCCCAGCGCTGACCAGCTGGGCGACCACCGCGTCGGTCACGGCGGAGAAAGGCAACGTGAAGGCGGCCGCGAAAGTCGCCGCCCCGACCGTCCAGCCGACCGCGACCCAGCGATGGTGGCGCAGGGCCAGAAGCGCAGGCTGCGCGATCTGAATCGCCATGCTCCCGACGGTGCCGACCATCAACGCGAAGATCAGCCCGTTGGAGCCGTCGAAAGCCGGCCCGAACGCGAGCTTGCCGAGCCAATGACCGAGAACGGCCGCGACCAGCAGTGCGAGGACGCCAGCGGCCAGGACCAGCAGGAGCGCCTGCTTGATGGCCCGTCGTAGCGGGGCCACGTCGCCGTCCATCTCGGCCCGCGCGGCGGCTCGAGCGAAGGACGGCAGCACGAGGGGTTGAGCGCCTTGGAAAACAAACAGCGGTATCCGCGCGAGCACGACCGCGGACGCGAACGTCGCGATCACTCCGGCGCTGCCGGGGTCGTTGGTCAGGATCGCGCTGACGACGACGGGTGCGCCGTTCGCGATCGCCATCGACAGGGCCATCGACACGGTGAGCAGGCCGACGCCACGAGCAAGCTTGCCCATCGGCTGTTTCACGACGGGCCGGCCCTTGAACGGCTCCAGCTCGGCGGCGAACCAGCGTGCCGTCACCAGCACCGCCATCAGCGGGGCCGCGCAGAACAGGAGACCGTAGGCGCCGGCCCCGTCATGTGACGAGGTGGCAACCACGCCGGCGAGCGCGAGCGCGGCCAGAACCAGGCAGACGGCCAGCCGGAAGACGCCCTCCACACCGATCGAGGTCGCGTACCTCCCGAACACCCGCTTGCCGCCGAAGACGCCGCGGGTGATCGACACGGTCGCGTAGGAGCCGCTCGCTACGAGTAGCCCGACCAGCAGCAGGCCGTAACCACGCAGGACGCCCGGCAGCAACACCGGCGCCAGCGCGAGCAGGACCACGACGACCGCGGCGAACAGCAGGCCGGAAATCAGCGCGAGCTGCCGGACGACGGGCCGCACGTCCTCTCCCCGGACGAGCCCGACCGACACGTTGCGGCTGGTTTCCTGTTCCAGGGCGCTGAACAACCCGGGCCCGATGATGTTCGCGATGAGGTAGACGGAGGTGAGAGCGGAGTACGCCGACTGGTCGAAGAGCCGGCTCGCGACGGCGAGGAAGAGGTACCCGGCACCCCCCACCAGCAGGTAGCCGATCCCCACCGAGGTGGCGCCACCGACCATGGGCCGGGAGCGCAGCGAGGGCTTGGGGCTCTGGCGCACCGTCACTTCGTGTCCCGCCGCCACACCGCCCAGAATCCCTTCTTGCTGCCACCGACGAAGTGGAAGCCGTACTTGGTGCCGTCGAAGTCCCGGTCCGCGCCCAGGCCCCAACAACCGATCACGACGTTGATGTCGGCCGGCGGCTCTTGGATCCCGGCCTTGTAGATGGAGAGATCGACCTCGGACCACGACACATCGTGATAGAAGCTGTAGTACGCGGGGTTGGGTAGCCGCGGAGCGAACGCGACGCGGTCGCCGGGACCCACACCGAGGCTGGCGAGGCTCTTCGCCGGGGTGGCCACCGCGCCGAGCGGGATCAGGATGTGCTTTCGCATCACCACCATGGTCACGCCGTTCGCCAGCACGATGACCGCCAGCAGCGAGATCGCCAGCTTGCGCGTCCGGGCGCCGACGAGGAGCACCAGGAGCCCGACCACCCCGATGGCGACGCCGACCAGCGGACGCATCCGGGTCCAGCCGGCCGTGATGGTCATCAGGTCCGGGCCGCCGAAGGCGCCGTACGCCAGATGGGTTCCGTGCCGGTTGGCATAGGACAACCGCAACGCGATCAACCCGCCGCCGACGGCCAGTACGAGCACCGGCAGCACGGCGTGCTTCAGGCTGGTACGGAGTTTGGCGTTCAGCAGCACGGCGAAGCCGAACACCAACCAGAACGGTACGAACATCTGCACGTACCGTGAGTAGATCGCGTCCGCGTTGGCGCTGGTCAGGCCCGCCAGGATCGCGGCCGCCCCGAGGGCCACGCCGACCGTGCTGAACAGGGCCAGCCCGGCCGTCCAGCGGAACGCGGCATCACGTGTCGGACGCCACATCTCGCGGGCGCTGACCGCCCAGCCGATCCCGGCCAGCCCGGCACTGACCACACACAGGTACCAGAGGCTGGTGCCGGTCGAGGTGAGCAGCACCTGGAGCCGGTGACCGCTGGTCAGCACTCCCGCGGTGGTGTCGGTGCCGATGCTGCCGATCAGGTGGACCTTGCCGCCGAGCAGGGTGATGACCAGCTGGTTGAAGGCGATCAACGCGATCAGCGGCACCGCCGACAGGGCCGCCATACGGGCGGTGACCCGGCGCCGGATGACCAGCAACACCAGGAACGCGAGGAAGAGCAGGACGAGGAGCGTGCCACGGATGTGCACCAGATAGATCAGTCCGGTGACCACGCCGGCGCTGACGGCCGCCCACTTGCGGCCGGGAGATCCGACCCACCAATGGATCGCGAGCAGCCAGCCGAGCACCAAGGGCGCCAGCACCGAGTCGGTCATCCCGATCAGGGACCAGAAAACCGCTGCCGGCAGGGTGCCCGCGGCGAACGCGACGGCGACCGCCGGCCACTTCTCCATGCGGAACATACGGCGGGCGAGCAGGTACGCCAGTGGCAGCGTAGCCGCGTTCACGATGGCGTTGAGAACCTGAACAATCCGGTACGACTCGGTGAAAGTCAGGCCGAACGCAAAAGCGGGCGAAACGAACAGCGGGTATCCGATGCGGCGGAACAGCGTGTTTTCCGAGCTGAACCCGCCCGGCCCGCCGGCGATGGCCCGCGCCGCGTTCATGTAGCTGTCTTCGTCGGTGTGCGCGACCGGATGTGTGACAGGGTGTCCCAGCCACACCCGCCACAGGACACCGGCCAGCCAGCCCAGCGCCAGCACGGCGACCAGGACCCACCACTTTGAACCGCGACCCGCTGCCACCGGTGCCTCTTCGGCCGGTGCCTCCGACCGGGCAGGCGACGTCACATCAGTCATGTCGGTTTTGTTTCCCTCTGCCGGAGCGCCGTCGGCCGCGTCGCCCGCGCGAATGATCGGCGACAACGTAACAGCTAACCCCGAGAGGACGCAGTCCGCTCGACCGTCTGCGGCTTCGACCGGTCCCGTAACTCAATGGTCTTGTGCGGTTCCCTTAGAATACGGCCGCGCTTCCCCTTGATCGCTAACCGTCTAGCTCCCGTATGGTCGGCACTCCTGAGCTACCGCTCGCCCGCCCACGGGGGCATTGAGGGAAAACCATGAGGCTTGTATTCGTGACGGCCGCTACCGGGGTCGTCATGTTCGCTGTTATCTTCGAGCTGCTCCGCCGGCGCCAGATGCGCGAGAAATACGGCGCGTTGTGGCTGGTCGTTGCGATCGGCATGCTTCCGCTCGCGCTGGTTCCGACGCTGCTCGACAGGTTCACCTCCCTGCTGGGCATCGCGTCCGGCCTGAGCCTGGTCCTCTTCCTCGCCGTTGTCTTCCTGGTCCTGGTCGCCGTGCATCTCTCCTGGGAATGCAGTCGGCTGGAGGAGGAGACCCGCGACCTCTCCGAAGAGATTTCGCTGCTTCGTAGCGATGTGGATGCTTTGCGGGAAAAGATCGATTTGGACGGATCGCGCGAGAAGGCGGCGACACGATGACCGCGACGGCCGAACGTGTGCTCACTATCATGCCCGCCTGGAACGAATCCGCGTCGATCACCAATGTGATCAAGGAAATCCAGCAGCAGGTTCCGGCCACCGACATCCTCGTCGTCGACGACTGCTCCGACGACGACACGGTCTCGGTGGCCCGGGCCGCCGGCGCGAAGGTTCTCCGGCTGCCCTACAACCTCGGTGTCGGCGGCGCCCGCCGGCTCGGCTATCGGTACGCCCTGGAAAACGACTACGACATCGCCGTCCAGATGGACGCCGACGGCCAGCACGATCCCCGCTACATCCACGACATGATGGCCGCGCTCAGTGAATCCGACCTGGTCATCGGCGCCCGGTTCGCCGGTGAGGGCCAATACAAGGTGCGCGGTCCGCGGCAGTGGGCGATGCGACTGCTTTCCTACGCTCTGTCCGCGATCGCCGGGACGAAACTGACCGACACCACCTCCGGCTACCGCGCCTGCAACCGGCAGCTCATCGCGTTCTACTCACGCCGCTACCCGGTGGAGTATCTCGGTGACACGGTCGACACGATCGTTCAGGCAAAACGGGCCGGCTTCGCGATCCGCCAGATTCCGGTCGCGATGCGACCCCGCCAGGGCGGCACGCCGAGCAACTCGCCGGGCAAGGCGTTGATCTATCTGCTGCGTTCCGGCCTCGCGCTGCTGCTGGCGCTGGTGCGCCGCTGAGCGCAGGCTCAGGACCGGCGGATGGCGACCACCGCGACGTCGTCCGCCTGCTGGCCGGTGCCGCCGAGCTGAACGAGCAGGCGGCGGCAGAACGCGTTCAGGTCGGCGTCGATGCTGCGGGCGGCGGCCGCGAGCGCGGTCAGACCGACGTCGATGTCGGTGTCGCGGCGCTCGACCAGCCCGTCGGTGTAGAGGACCAGCGTGCCGCCCGGCGGGAGCACGAACTCGAGGTCGTCCGGGCGGGACGCGTTGATGCCGAGCAACGGACCGCGGGTCTCGACGTAGCGCACGCCGTCGGCCGTGTGCAGCAGCGGCGGCAGGTGACCGGCGCTGGCCATCCGCACCGCGCCGGTGGCCGGGTCGAGCGTGAACAGGCAGACCGTCGCCGAGTCGGCCGGCAGCACGGTACGCATGAACCGGTTGACGAGCTGCAGCACGGCGCCCGGCGGATGACCTTCGACCGCGTACGCGCGTACGGCGTGCCTGATCTCGGCCATCACCGTGGCGGCGTGCAGCGAGTGGCCCGCGACGTCGCCGATCGCCACCAGCAACCGGCCGTCGAGCATGGTGAGTTCGTAGAAGTCGCCGCCCACCTCGGTCTGCGCGGCGGCCGGCTCGTAGCGTACGGCCAGGTCCAGACCCGGCACGCTGGGTAGCCGGGACTGCAGCAGGCTGCGCTGCAGGGTGACCGCGATCCGGTGCTCCTCGTCGTAGGAGCGCTGCGCCTCCACCGCGGCCGCGACCGCCTGGGAAAGCTGGCGCAGCACCGGAAAACCCGGGGTCTGCGAGCTGCTCGGCGCGGCCACGTAGACGGGCGGACGGTCGATGCGCAGCCGGGCAGCGGCGACGGCCACCGATTCGCCGTCCGGCCATTCGATCAGGTCCCAATCGGCGGGTTGATCGGTGCGGACCAGCGAACCCACCGCGACGTCACTTTCGGCAACCGACCAGGTACGCATCCCGCCCGGCGACACGGCGGCTCGGCTTTCGCCCTCGGCGCTCTCCGCGAGCACGACCACCGGAGCGCCGAAGATGCTCTCCGCCCCGGCCACCGCGGCCCGCAGCAACTCGTCCAGAGTGGACGCGGTGTTGATGGCGAGCGTGGTCTCGGCGAGGCGGACCATCCGGGCGGCGAGCAGTTCGGCACGCCGCCGCGCCGAGTAGTACCGCAGTACGGCCTGGGCGGTCGCCACCAGCTCGTCCGGTTCGATCGGCTCGACCAGGTACGCGTCGGCACCACGGTTCAGGCCCTGGGTCCGATCGGCGACGTCGACCGCGTGCGCGGACACGTGGATGACGGGGAGAGCCCCGTACGCGGGATCGCTCTTGATTTTCTCGCCGACCTCGAAACCGCTCATGTCCGGCAGCTTGACGTCGAGCACGACCAGATCGATGCCGGCGCCGGGCAGCATCCGCAACGCCTCGGCGCCGGTCTCGGCCTGCAACACCCGGAAGCCGGCCCGGCTCAGCCAGCTCACCAGCAGATACCGCTTGGGCGCGCTGTCGTCGACGACGAGGACGGTGGTCTGGCTCATGGCGCCGGCACCGTCATCGGAAGACGGAGCGTGAACCTGCTGCCGCGGCCGGGCTCCGACTCGAGCCGCAGCGCCCCGCCGAGGATGCCGGCCAGCCGCCGCGCGTAGGGCAGCCCGAGGCCGGTGCCCCGTCCGCTCAGCGCGCTGCTGCCGGGCACTTGGTAGAACTCCTCGAAGATACGTTCGTGCTGCTCGGGCGGGATGCCGGTGCCGGTGTCCGCGACCACGAACTCGGCGTCGCCGTCCACCCGGCGCACGCTGAGCCGCACCGATCCGGCCGCGGTGAACTTGAGCGCGTTGGTCAGCAGGTTGCGCAGCACCCGGCCGAGCAGCGTCTCGTCCGAGCGCAGCGACGCCACCGCCGGGTCGTCGATGCGGAAGTCCACCTCCGGACGGGTCGCCAGCGGGCGCAGCGTGCCGCGCAACTGCCCGAACATCGCCCTGAGATCGACGTCCGTCCACCTCGGCTCCACCCGGCCGGCCTCCGCCTTGGCCAGGTCCAGCAGATCATTGACCAGCGTCAACAGGTCGGTGGCGGAGCCCCGGATGAGGTCGACCTGGCGGTGCTGCTCCTCGGTGAGGCTGTCCGAGGCCTCGTCGGTGAGCAGCCGGCCCAGCCCGATGATCGCGGTGACCGGGGCGCGCAGCTCGTGGCTGACGTTGGCCAGGAACCGGCTCTTCGCCTCGCTGGCCCCGCGTAGCTGCAGCGAGCGCTCGTCCAGCTCGGCGTAGAGCGCGACCACGCCGCGGTTCGTCTCCTCCAGTTCGTCGGACAACTGGTGGTAGAGCGCCATCACGCCGCGGTTGGTCTCCTCCAGCTCGGCGTTCAGCCGGGCCAGGTCGTCACGTTGCGCGCGGACCTCGTCGAGGGCCGCGATCAGCTGCTCGTTTTGGACATGCAGCTCGTCCAGCGGAGTGCCCGGAACATGGTTGGCCAGCCGGGCGCGAATGTCGTCCATGCGTTGCGGGGTCAGCGGCGGCGCACTCGCCGGGATTCGCCGAGCCATGCGTACGACAGTGCCGTTTCCGGCATCACCGACCTCCAACGTGTCCACGAGACGACCCACCTGGGCGAGTTGTGTACCCAGTTCGGCCGCGCGGCTCCCACCGGAATTCTCCACAGTCACCCTCAGGGTGGTGGTTACCCCGTCGACGTCCGCGACGAACACCACGTCCGCGGTGGAGCCGTCGGCGAGCAGCACCCGGCCCACCTCGCTGAGGGCGGTGGCCAGCCGGGTCTGGTCCTGCTGTTCCATGCCGACCGCGCGGGCCACCTCGCGGCCCAGCTGGCGCACCGCGAAGACGTCCTGCGCGACGCGCAGCCGCTGCCGCATCAGCGGCTTCACCGGAGCCCGCCGACCAGCACGCCGGCGTCGTCGTGGCGGGTCCCCGCGTCGCGCAGCACGGTCGCGGCGATGACCAGGGGTGAATGGCCGAGCACGCCGGGATATGCTGCCGGATCCCACCGGTCCACCACACCGTCGCTGTGCAGCAGCACAACCGCCTCCGGTGGCAGCGGGTAGTCGTACTGGCGGATCTGGCGCCGCTGGTGTCCGGCGATGCCGGGGAGCGAGACCATGCCACGCCGATTGCTGGGGGCCAGCACGGTGCCGGAGATGTTGCCGAGCCCGGCGTAGCGCACCACGCCGGCGGATCCGTCCAGTTCGGCGACGGCGAGCGCGGCGCCGCGCGTGTGCGACAGCCGCCGGTGCAGGGTCTCCACCACGGCGGCCGGGGGTGCCAGCGGAGTCTCGGCGAACGCGCGTACCGCCTCGGCCGACGCCGCCGCGGCCAGACCGCCGTGGCCCAGACCGTCCACCATGAGAAGCTGCCGCCGGCCGTCGATCTCCTTGACCCCGTACGCGTCGCCGCTGACCGTTTCGCCGGTGAGCGGACGCGTGAGCCCGGCCGCCCAGGTAGCGGGCGCTTCGCCGGGCCAGACCCGCGCGGCCAGCACGGTTCCCTTACCGGGCACCGAGTGCAGGTCGTACCACCCGGCCTGGCGCACGATCGCGCCCAGACCGATACCCAGCGTGCCCGTCGTCGAGTGGCCGTCGCCGACCGAGTGGGCCAGGTCGGCCATGCCCGGACCGCGGTCGATCGCGATGATCTCGACACCGGCCTCGTCCAGCGTGCGCACCGGACGCACCAGCAGCACGCCCTCCCGGGCATGCTTCGCGAGGTTGCCGGCCGCCTCGGCCACCACGATCGACAGGGCGGAGGCGCGGCGTTCCGGCAGGACCAGCTCTTCCGCGAGACGTTCCGCGGCGCGACGTGCGGCGGACGCGCTCGCCGCCTCCTCCATCCGGAACCAGGCCCCCGTGTCGAGGAGTCCCGGCGGGATCATCGGCACCACTTGGTCACGGTGATGCTGGTACCCCGGCCGGGCGCGGTGTCGATCTCGAACTCGTCGACGAGCCGGCGCGCGCCGCTCAGCCCGAGGCCGAGCCCGGACCCGGTGGTGTATCCGTCGGTGAACGCCAGCTCCAGGTCGGCGATGCCCGGCCCCCGATCGGCGAAGACGATCCGGATGCCGTGCCGGACGTCGTTCGCGACCCGGACGACCTCGACCGTTCCGCCGCCGCCGTAGACCAGCGTGTTGCGGGCCAGTTCGCTGGCGGCGGTGACGAGCTTGGTCTGGTCGACCAGCGACAGCTTGGCCCCCACCGCGGTCGTACGGACAAGCTGCCGCACTCGGACGACGTCCTGGTCGGAACGGACCTCGATCACATCGGCCTCGTCGCTCACGGCTCGATGACCACGTCTTCCTGGTCCGGCTCGCCAAGGTGCTCGCGGTCCAGCAGTTCGATGCCCAGCTCGACGTTGAGCGCGGTCCGGATGCCCGGCAACTGCAGACCCAGCTCGACCAGCGTGATCGCCACCGCGGGGCGCATGCCCACCACCACGGTCTCGGCGTCCAGCACCCGGGAGATGGACGCGATGGTGGCCAGCGTGCGGCCGACGAACGAGTCGACGATGTCGAGGGCGCTGATGTCGATGACCACGCCGTGCGTCCCGGTGGCGACGATCCGGTCCGCCAGATCTTCCTGGAGCTGCAGGGCGACCTGGTCCTCCATGTCGATCTGGATAGAGACCAGCAGGATCTCGCCGATCTTGAGAATCGGGACGCGATCCACGGTCAGCGCCCGTTCGACTTGCTCAACACGTAGCGCAGCGCGTCGGCCAGCGAAGCCTTGGTCGCGATGTCGCCGAACTCGATGCCCAGCGCCACGATCGTCTGGGCGATCTGCGGCCGGATACCGGAGATGATGCAGTCGGCGCCCATCAACCGGGCCGCCACCACCGTTTTGAGGATGTGCTGGGCGACCTGGGTGTCGACGGCCGGTACCCCGGTGATGTCGATGATCGCGTACGGCGAGCTGGTGTCGACCAGGGTCTGCAGCAGGCGTTCCATCACGACCTGGGCGCGGGCCGAGTCGAGCGTGCCGACCAGCGGGACCGCGACCACGCCCTCCCACAGCTTGACCACCGGAGTGGACAGCTCCAGAAGCTGCTCGGCCTGGTCGGCGATCAGGCTCTCGCGGACCCGTACGTAACTGTCGAAGGTGAAGAGAGCGGCGTCGTCCACGAAAGAGGTGAAGGCCACGTAGTCGCGCAGGATGGCGTCACCACCGACCCGGTCCAGGATGCCGAACACCGCGTCCTTGAGCGCGAAGACGCTGACCGCCGTCTCGGTGGCCGAGAAGCCCTGCCGCGCGCGGCTGCTGGACAGCTCGCTGAGCTGGGCCCGCAACTCGGCGGACTGCTCGTCGGTGAGGAGCCGGCCGCCGCCGGAGAGCGCCGCGTGCAGGCCCTTGCCCAGCTCACCATGCTGACGCTCGAGCTCGGCGTGGCTCAGCCGGCCGCGCAGGGTGGCGGCCACCCGGTCGGTCCAGGAGGCGACCAACTCGTCCCGGTTCTCCTCGAGCAGGGTGGCGAAGCGACTCGCCTCGTCCGCGCTCAACGCCATCGCTGCCTCCCGACACTTGACACGCGCGGACTGTATCACCGGGAAGGCTGATAGTTGCTATGGGCCAACTAAAAGCGGGGGCCTCCGGTTCTGCGCATCGGGGCCCTCGTGGAGTACCGTTCTGCAATAACTGGAGGTCCTGAATGTCCCTGACGGTACACACGGAACAGCGCGCCGACATGGTCGTGGTGTCGGTCGCGGGCGAGCTCGACATGGCCACCGCGCCCCAGCTTCAGGACCAGATCAGTGATCTGCTGGAGAAGGGACGCACCAGGCTGGTCTTCGACCTGGCCGAGGTCTCGTTCTGCGACTCCACCGGGCTTTCGGTCTTCGTCCGCGCGAAGAACAGCACCGACGACGCCGGGGGCACGGTCCGGCTGGCCGCGCCGCAGCGTGGCGTGCTGCGGATCCTCGAGGTCAGCGGCCTGGTCGAGGTCCTGCGGACGTATCCGACGGTCGACGAGGCCGTCACCGCGCAGGAACACGCGCTCGACTAACCCGCCAAGGGTGCTCTTTTGGGGATCAACCGGTCGGCGTAGTTTGTCGCCGACCGGTGGTGACGCCTGCCGCCGGGATCATCCCCCTCGGCGTCCGCAGGAGTGTTCGTGAGCAAAATGGTCCAAGGCTTCAAAGACTTCATCATGCGCGGCAACGTCGTCGATCTTGCCGTCGGCATCGTGGTCGGCGCGGCGTTCACCGGTGTGGTGACCGGCTTCACCGACGGGTTCATCAAGCCGCTCATCCAGCTCATGGGCGGCAACACCTCGGTGCACGCGGGGACGTTCGACGTGCACGGGGCGAAGTTCGACTACGCGACGTTCTTCAACGCGATCATCACCTTCCTGATCACCGCCGCCGTTCTGTACTTCCTGGTCGTCTACCCGCTCAACGCGCTCGCCGAGCGCCGCCGCCGGGGCGAGGAGCCGCCGCCGAAGACGCCGAGCGAAGAGGTCGCGCTGCTCACCGAGATCCGCGACGCCCTCGTCCGCGGTCAGTCGCCGACGCCCACCCAGGCTCAGATGTTCGACCAGCGCTACGGACGGCACCAGGAACCGCCGCGATAAAACACACCGCGCCCCACCGGCGCCGTTCGAACAATTGTTCGATACGCTGCCGGTATGGAGCAACGTAAGCACTGGTGGAACGGCAAATGGGGCCGCGTCGCCCGGAAGGATGTTTACCTCCGGGTGAGCGGCGACCAGTGGTATGTCGAGCAGCGCGCGGGCGGTGCTGACGGCGTCTCACACTTCTTCGAGTACGAGAGCGAAGAGGCGGCGCTGGACACCGTGCGCGCGTTGCTGGCCGGCCCGGACGAGTGGCGTGAGCTGTCCGTGCGCCCTCGCCCGTGAGCGTTTTGCCGTTTTTGTCCCGCTGCGCGGCGGACCGCTTGGCGCACTACGCCGGCGTGTCGCTCTACGCGGCGTGTCGCTCTACGTGGCGTGTCGCTCTACGCGGCGTGTCGCTCTACGCGGCGTGTCGCTCTACGCGCGCTACGCGGCGTGTCGCTTGTCGTGTTCCGCGGTCATCGGGCCGCGGGGCACCAGGCGCAACCCGGGCCGGAGAGCCGGCGCCGCCTCCCCGGACGCCTCGTCGGCGAACCGTGCACGCCAGCCCGACCCGCCGCGGGCCCGGGCGCCCGGCGGCGACGCGAGCCGGTCCGGCATCCGGGACAAACCGACGATCAGCAGGTATCCCACGAGGACGAAGCAGTGGCTGACCAGCCGGGTCGAGTCGACGCGGCCGCCGGTGAGGTCGTTGACCGAGAGGAGCAGCAGCATCCCGACGAACGCGGTCAGCATCGGCACCAGCCCGGCCGGTTTGCTGCGGCGGAGCGCGATGAACAGATAGCCCGCGCCCAGCGCCACGTTCCAGGCGGCCGACTCGTGCCAGAGATGCCCCGGCGTCGCGTCCACGCCGGTGTGCACATGGGCGCCGGAGACCCCGCCGCCGATCTGCCCCAGGCCGAGGATGAGCTGCACCGCGCCGACCAGCCCGAGCGCCAGGTACAGCAGGGCGGGTAGCGACAGCCGCAAGCGCTGCCGCACCCGGGCGCGCGGGGCCGGCTCGGGCAGCGCGGCCAGGATCTTCGCGCTGAGATCGGGCGCGCTCGGCACACTGATCCGGGTCAGCCGGTTGACCGTGGCGGCCTGATCGAGCCACGCCCGGCACCCGGCACACTCGGCCAGGTGGGCGTCCACCGCTTCGCGGCCGGCCGGGTCGTCCTCGCCGTCCAGCTGCGCTGACAGCATCTCGCGCCATCGCTCACAAGACATGTACCGATAGTCGCGCGAGGAGCCCATAGAGTTCCCGGGGCGCGACGCGTCCGGCGGTTTCACAGCTGCGGGACGCCGCCGCTGCCGCCCATCAGGCGCTTACGCTCCCGGAACGCCCGCAGATTCGCCGTGTTTCCGCAGGTGCTGACGTCGTGCCAGACGCCGCTGTTGTTACGCGACGTGTCGAAGAAGGCGGCCCGGCACTCCGCGTTGTGACACAGCTTCAGCCGCGGCCAGACGCCCGCCTGCTGGGCGAGCAGCGCCTCGGCCCACAGCGCGGAGGCCAGCCAGCGCACGCCCCGCCCGGTCGGCACCATGCGCACCCAGCCGTCCGAGTCGGGGACCAGGCTCACCGGCACGTCGGCCGGCGGGAGCGCGCCGTTGAGCTCGGGTTTGCCGGCCGTGAGGATCACGTTCTCGAAGGTGTTGCGGAGCCGGCGCATCGCCCGCAGATCGGTGGAGGAAATCAGCAGCGTCGGCGACGGGAGGCCGGAAACCCGTGACCAGGTGGCCAGCGCCTCGGTCAACCATCGCTGAGCGTCATCGGCCGAGAGCAGGAGATCGCCACCGTACGCCATGGGCGCCCGCGTGTTCAGCAGCTCCTGAAGGAGCGCCAGCCCTGCGGGGGCTTCCCGGACGCCGTGCCGGGCGCTGGCCATCCATGACATAACTGAAGCCTACTTGACTCTTTTCCATGGCCACGTCCACCTCTCGTTCGATCCGCGGATGGAGATCGGCTCGCCGCCGTCGTTCGGTTCGCTTGTGACAGTGGGCCACAATGCGTACCTACACTCATAGACAGTGATCGACCTGGGCGGTGGTCGACTCTGCGGCGGGGAGGCGAGGATGCGACGAGCCGGGGCGCTGGCGGTGGCGGCCGCGATGGCGTTGACACTCGCGACAGGGTGCGATTCGGGCGGATCGTCGCAAACTGGTGCACAGCCCACGGGCGTACCAGAAAATGGCACGCAACCCCCAGGCACGCAGCCCACCGGCACGCCGCCCGCGGGTGCGCAGCCCACCGGCGTACCGGAGACGTCGCCAGCGCAACCATCGCCCAGCTCGACGCCGCCGACCAGCTCGACCCCGGCGCAGCCGGATAAGAAACCGGCGCCTCCGAAGCTGAAGTCGGGTGCCAAGGGCGCCGAGGTGGTCGCCCTGCAGGAACGCCTGACCGAGCTCGGCTACTGGAACGGCAAGGCGGACGGCAACTTCGGCTCGACCACCCAGCAGGCGGTCTTCGCGTTACAGAAAGCGGCCGGCATCGGCCGCGACGGCACCGTCGGCCCCAAGACCCGAAAGGCCTTGGACCAGGGGGTACGCCCGAAGGCGCGCTCGACCGACGGCCACGTGATCGAGATCAGCCTGAAACGGCAGTTACTCATGGTGGTCGACGACGGGAAGGTCAAGCAGATCTTCAACACCTCGACCGGGTCCAACGAGCACTACCAATACCAGGGCGAAACGTATTTGGCGGACACCCCGTCCGGGCGCTTCAAGGTCGGCCGGCAGATCGACGGCTGGCGGCACGGACCGCTCGGACCGCTGTGGCGGCCGAAATACTTCAACGGCGGCATCGCGGTGCATGGCGCGCCGAGCGTTCCGGCCTACCCGGCCTCGCACGGCTGCGCCCGCGTCTCCATCTCGGCGATGAACTGGATCTGGTCAAACAACGCGATCCCACTGAAAACGCGCGTCTGGGTTTATTAGCCGTCGATCCGGGTGATGTTCCGGATCTTGTTGGAGGCGTCCAGGGCCGCCACCTTGTACGCCTCGGCCAGCGTCGGATAGTTGAAGACCGCGTCCACCAGGTACTCCACCGTCCCGCCGCACCCGATCACCGCCTGCCCGATGTGGACGATCTCGGTGGCCCCGGTGCCGAAGACGTGCACGCCGAGCAACCGGCCGTCCTCGGGGGCGACGAGGAGCTTGAGCATCCCGTACGAGTCGCCGACGATCTGCCCGCGCGCCAGCTCGCGATACCGCGCGATGCCCACCTCGAACGGCGTGGAACTGTCGGTGAGCTGCTCCTCGGTCTTCCCGACGAAGCTGATCTCCGGAATCGTGTAGATGCCGATCGGCTGCAGCTCGTGCATCTGGCGCACGGTCTCGCCGCAGGCGTGGTGGGCGGCCAGCCGGCCCTGTTCCATCGAGGTGGACGCGAGCGCCGGGAAGCCGATCACGTCACCCACCGCGTAGATGTTGTCCACCGCGGTCTGGAAGTTCGCGTCGACCTCGATCCGGCCGCGGCGGTCCGCGCTGAGCCCGGCGGCCTCCAGATCGAGGTCGTCGGTCTGGCCCTGGCGGCCGGCCGAATACATGACCGTGTCGGCGACGATCTTCTTGCCGCTCTTGAGGATGCACAGCGCGGCCGTCTGGTGCCGCTCGACCGCGGCCACCTCCTCGCCGAACCGGAACGCGACGCTCAGGTCGCGCAGGTGATATTTCAGCGACTCGATGATCTCCTCGTCGCAGAAGTCGAGCATCTGGGCGCGGCGCTCGACCACGGTGACCTTCGTGCCCAGCGCTGCGAACAGCGACGCGTACTCCATGCCGATGACCCCGGCGCCGACCACCACCATGCTCCGCGGTACGGCCTGCAGGTTGATCACGCCGTCCGAGTCCACGATCGTCCGGTCGTCGAAGTCCACGCTGTCCGGACGTGCCGGCCGGGTCCCGGCGGCGATGATGATCTTCTCCGCGGTGACCTTGCTGTCCCGCCCGCTGCCGTCGTCGACCCAGATCGAGTGGGCGTCGGCGAAGCGCCCGGTGCCGGTCACCATCGCGACGTGGTTGCGGGCGAGCTGGTTGCGGATGACGTCGGTCTGGCGGCTGATCACGTGCTGGGTACGCGCGGCCAGATCGCTCACCGTGATCTCGTCCTTGACCCGGTAGCTGGATCCGTAGAGATCGCGCTGGCTGAGGCCGGTGAGGTAGAGGACCGCCTCGCGCAGCGTCTTGGACGGCACCGTCCCGGTGTTGATGCAGACCCCGCCGATCATGTCCCGGCGATCGACGATGGCGGCGCGACGCCCCAGCTTCGACGCGGCGATCGCGGCCTTTTGCCCGCTCGGCCCGGAGCCGAGCACCAACAGGTCATAGTCATACACATCGCTTAGCGTCGCACGCCGGGGCCCCCGGGCACACGATCCTGCGCATTCCGGTCGCATCTGATGATCTTCAAAAGCTCGTTTGCGCTGGTGGCATTGCCAAAGACGGCGTGCAAGCGTGACTATGGCCGGGAACGGGTAGCGGCCCTACCATCCATAGTGGAGGCCTAGATGATCTACGCGCCGCCTGCTTTGAACGTTCACGTGACCGGCCGCCGGGTGGTGGCCACGATTGTCGACGGAATCGTCCTCGGCGTCATCGGCACCCTGCTGCAGCTGGTGTTCGGCATCGACAGCTCGTCCGGGTTCAGCCTCACGCGGCTGTCGGTCGGCGGCAGCCTCTGGATGTTCCTGATCGTGTTGCTCTACTACACGCTGCTCGAGGGCTCGATCGGCAAGACCGTCGGCAAGATGGTCACCGGCATCCGGGTCATCGACGTGGAGGGGAACCCGCCGGGCTACGGAAAAGGGCTCATCCGCACGGTGCTGCGCATCATCGACGGCCTTTTCGCCTATTTGGTCGGGTTCATCGTCGTGCTCTCCAACGACCGCCGGCGCCGGCTCGGCGACATGGCGGCGAAGACGCAGGTCGTGCGCGGCTGACCGGGAAGGCGCGAGCATGCCCTCCCGGTCAGACTGCTCACTTGACGACGATGGTCTTCATGATCTTGTCGGCGATGGTCTGCTTCTTGGCGTCCCACAGCGGGAACAGGAAGCCGATGTAGCAGATGACGCCGTCGATGATGTGCGCGAGGTCGCGGACGAAGGCCATGCCGGCCCCGATCGGCTGGCCGGTTTGCTCGCTCACCAGACGCAGGCCGACCACCTTCTTGCCCCAGGTCTGACCGGTCCGGCCACCCAGGAACCAGCGGTTGTAGAGGGAGGTCCCGGCCCCGGCCAGGTAGATGAGCACGGCGAGGATGCTGGCGGCGCTGCTGTCGGAGATGGCGCCGATCACCGCGACGACGATGTAGAACGGCACGATGACCAGGTAGTCGAGGAGGTACGCGCCGACCCGCTGGATCCAGCTCGCGTACTGGACGGCCGGCGTGCCGTAGGGGTTGTCGTAGCCCGGGGCCGCGCCGTACGGGAGCGGCGGGGCACCGTAGGGCGGCGGGGGCGTCGGGGCACCGTACTGCGGTTGCGGGGCGCCGTACGGCTGCTGCGGGGGCGTCGGCGCGCCGTACGGATCGCCAGGCGGGGGATATGTCATCTTTTTTGGTCCTTTACCCAGGCTGGCCGATGCCGAGCCGATGGAGTTGAAAAAGCCAGCTCGCGATCGCGAGCAGACCGGCAAGCCATCCCATCCATCGCCGCCGATCGGGCGACCATGGACGCGGCAGTGGCACGACACCCATCGCGCGCAGAGCGACAAGGGGACCGACGGCCACGGCGAGCGCGGCCAGACCGAAGATCACGGGATTCGCGGCGACGGCATCGCCGAAATGACCCCGGGCCAGGGCGACCGCCGCGGTGGTCAGGCCGCAGCCGGGGCAGGGCACCCCGGTGAGCGTTCGCAGCGGACAGGGCAAACCCAGCCCGGTACCGCTCGTGACGGCCGGCCACACCGTGGCACCGGCCGCCACCAGGACACCGAATCCGCCGATGCGCTCCGGGACGGAGAACGCACGCATCCAACGACCCCCGTGATCTTGAGATGGCTCAAAGATCGTAGGGAGGTATTCAAGATTTGCATCTCCGCCGAAAGGCCGCTGGTCAGGAGTCCATCAGGTCCGCATAATCGGCCACCGTCAGCGGTCCGGTGGTCAGCGAGCCGTCCTGCCGGGGCACGCCGAGCGGCAGCCCCCGGCTGGTAAAGGTGATCGTGCCGATCTCGGGACGGCTGGCCAGCGTGCAGATGATCTGACCGAAGGCGAGGATCTCGTCGGTCCGCACGCCGTGCGCGGACCGGTCGCCGATCTCGATGACCGCCCGGCCTCCGCTGAGCGAGATCTTCACCATCGACGCGGTGCCCGGCAGCGTGTTGGACAGCCCGTCCGCGGCCTCGCTCGGCGTCGGCCCGTTGAGCAGCGCCTCGAGCTGCTCCTGCGAGCTCACCGGGGAGGGCACCCGGCGCAGGATCCGGGCCAGCCGGCCGTCCCGGACGAAACAGAGCCGCTCCAGCGCCGTGCCCTGATCCAGCACCAGCGGGCCGTGCGACGGCACTCCCGCGTCGGCGTTGTCGACGTTGCGGGGTTCGCTGTCCACCGGAACCCCGCATCCGGCTAACACCGCGACCAACGCGAGCACGACCAGGCCGCGTCTCATGGCAGGCATCCGGTCAGCGTCACGCGGAAACGAGCCCCGCCGCCGGGCCGGTCGAGCACGGTCGTGGTGCCGCCGTGCGCGGTCGCGTGCTGGGCGACCAGGGCGAGCCCGAGTCCGGTGCCGTAGCTGTTCGCGCGGGCGTGCGCGGCGCGGCCCCGGACAAACCGGTCGAAGATCACGACGCGGTCGTCCGGGCTGACCCCCGGCCCGTCGTCGTCCACCTCGATCACGCCGTCGCACCCCTGGATCGCGAACCGCACGGCGATCGGCCCTCCCCCGTACGCGTCCGCGTTGTCCAGCAGATTGACCAGCAACTGTTCGACGCGCCGCCGGTCGATGAGCCACACGCGCGGACCCTCGACCGAGATCACCTCCTCGGACAGCTCCCGGGCGCGGCAGACCTGCCCGGCCAGCTCCCGCACGTCGACCGCGCCGCGTTCGGCGGGCCGCTCGCCCCGGGACAGGCTCAGCAGATCCTCCACCAGCGCCTGGAACCTCTCCACCTCGTCGGCCACCAGACCGGCGGCGGTTGCCGTACGCGTGTCCAGCCGTTCCTTCCCGCGCGTCAGCACGCTGGCCGCCGCCGCCAGCGTCTGCAGCGGCGAGCGCAACTCGTGACTGACGTCGGCGGCGAACCGGCGGTCCTTCTCCAGGCGCGCCGCAAGCTGGTCGACCATGTCGTTGAACGAGCGGGTGAGCTGCGCGAGATCCGGTTCCGTGGCCGGGTCGAGCCGGGCCTGGACCTGGCCGGCGGCGATGTCCCGGGCGGCCTGGGTGACGCGAGCGACCGGCCGCATCACGTACCGGCCGGCGTACCAGCCCAGGGCCGCGCCGATCAGCGCCGTCCCGATCGCCACCAGCGTGAGGATCAGCGAGACCAGCTGTAGCGTACGGTCCAGCTCCTGAAGTGAGTCGACCTCGTAGTAGGTGGTGGTGTCGGCGACCGGGACGGCCACCACCAGCGTGGGTTCGCCGGCCAGCCGGATCCGCTGGATGGCGGTGTGCCCTTCGCCGGCGCGCTGCTGCAGATCAACCGGCACCGCGCTGGTGATGCCCGGATCCGCCGTACGCCCGTACCACCGGCCGTTGTAATGCAGCACCACCCGCCGGTTCTCGCCGGTGTCGATGCTGCTGAGAATCTCCGCGATGTCCGGCTGCGTGGTGCGGATGCCGGCCCGCACGATCGCCGCGTCGTAGGAGGCGGCCCGCACCGCGGTGTCCTCCCGTTCGCGCAGCAGCGAGTGCCGGGTGATCTGGTACGAGAGCACCGCCATGATCATCGCGAGGCACAGCGCACCGGCCGCGAAGCCCGCGGTGATGCGTGCGCGCAGTCCCGGCTGTCTCACGGCTGCAACTTGTACCCCAGGCCACGCACCGTCACGAGGTGCCGCGGCGTGGACGAATCGGATTCGATCTTGTGGCGGAGGCGGCCCACGTGCACGTCGACCAGGCGCTCGTCGCCACCGTCGTACTGCCAGACGCGCTGCAGCAGCTGCGTCCGCGAAAGCACCTGCCCGGGATGCTCGGCGAGCTCGCACAGCAACTGGAACTCGGTGCGGGTGACCGCGACCGGGTTCCCGGACAGGCGTACCTCGCCCGCCTCCGGACGCACCTCGAGCTCGCCGAACCGCAGGCTGCGTACGGCCTCGGTGGTCAGCGCCCGGGCCCGGCGCCGCAGGGCCCGCAGCCGGGCCGACAACTCTTTCACCTTCACCGGCTTGACCAGGTAGTCGTCGGCGCCCGCCTCCAGCGCGGCCACGATGTCGTGGGTGTCCTCCCGAGCGCTGATCACCACGATCGGCACGTCGTCGGAACGGCGGAGCTGGCGGATGCACTCGAAGCCGTCGATCCCGGGCAGCATCAGGTCGACCAGAACCGTGTCGGCCGGTTCCCGGCGCTGCGCGATCAGCCCTTCCTCACCGGTGGCGGCGGCGCGCACCGCGTACCCCTCCTCCTCCAGCGCGAGCACCAGGGAGGTCCGGATCCGGTCGTCGTCTTCGATCACCAGCACAGCGGGCACGCCTGCATCATCCCCAGTACCCCGGCCGGTGACCAGCACCACCGGGCATGACAACGACTTGTCACGCAACCGTCATATCGCCGGACAGCGCGTGAGAAATACAGCGCCCATCCTGGTCTCCCTGGTTCCAAGCGGAGGCCCACCCATGACTTCGGTAACCCGTGGCGACTCGCTGGTCGTGGTCACCGAACCACTGACCGGCGCGATGTTGCCGGGTTGGCAGGCGATGCTCGGCCGGGTGCTGGACGCCCGGCCGGCCCGCCTGATCATCGACCTGGCCCGTACGCCGAGCATCGACGCCGACGGGATCACCGCTCTGCTGGAAATCCATCGCCGCCTGCTCTCCGACGGCGGCCAGATGATCGTGCGCGCGCCCAACGCCCGGATCCGCCGGCTGTTCGAGCTGGCCCGGGTCAACGGCGTACTGACCCTGGAGACGGAGGCGCGCCCATGACGGCCGCCATCACCACGTCGACGAGCGCCGACGGCGACATCACGGTGGTCCGCGTCGAGGCCGACCTGACCGAGGCCCTGCGCGACGTCCTGGCGCTGGCCGGGACGAGCCGGCACCTGGTGCTGGACCTGACCGGCGTGCCGACGCTCGACCCGGAAGGCCTGGGCCTGCTGGTGCGGGCCCGGCAGCAGCTGCGCCAGGACGGCCGCGGCTGGTTGTGCCTGGCCGCCCCGTCGCGTTTCGTGCTGACGGTGCTGCACATCATGCGTCTGGAGACGGCGTTCCCGGTGTTCGCCGACCGCTTCGCCGCGGTGACCTGGCTGCGCAGTGGCACCGACGTACCGACCCCGTTCTGGGCCGGCTGAGTTTCGCCGGGCCCGACGTCCGACGGTCGTCCAAGGGGGCAGTTGGCGACCCGGACGCCGGGCGTGGCCAAGAGCGTGATTGCCCGAGTTGGCGGCTCTCGCACAACATCATGACGGTTGTGTGACGTTGCGCGCGTCGTGGAGGCTGCAAGGAGGTTGCTACCTCACACGACAAGAAGAGGAGGTGCCCGGCATGGAGTCGGCACCCACGGAATCCTCGGTCCTGGACACGGTGCGCCAAGCGGTCGACGACGGCGGCGGCGCCGGACGCGTCTTCGGCACCCCGATCACCCAGGACGGCGTCACCATGCTGCCGGTCGCCCGCATCACCGGGGGCGGCGGCGGAGGCGGTGGCGGTGGCCCCGCGCCGGGCAGCAACGGTGCCCGGCAGGAGGGATCGGGCGGCGGATTCGGCACGACCGCCCGTGGCATCGGCGTCTTCGTGCTGAAGGACGGCGAGGTCAGCTGGCGACCGGCGATCGACGTCAACCGCGTCATCCTGGGCGGCCAGATCGTCGCGGTGGTCGCTCTGCTGGTTGCTCGCAGCGTGCTGCGCCGCCGGTTGCGCAAGCACATCGACTAATCCGCTTGGTCAGAAGTCATGTCGGCTACCGGACGTTAGCCGCGGGCAGGCGTGTGGCGGGACGGATGCTGGCGATGTCATCGCCGTTCGCCCGCCAGAACGACCTGCCGAAACGCGGATCAGAGGTGTCCGATGACGTCCGACATCCGGATACGTATGAACGGTCGCGAACAGTCGTTCGCCGCGGACCGCGAGGTGCTCGTGGGTCGCGATCCGCGGCGCAACGATCTGCTCAGCGACAACCCGCTCGTGTCCCGCAGCCACGCCCGGCTGCACGCCGTCGACGGCGGCTGGGCGGTCACCGACCTCGGTAGCACGCACGGCACGTTCGCCAACGGGGAACGCGTCGACGAGTTCCGGGTCGCCGGTCCGGTCACATTGTGGCTCGGGCCGCCCGGTCGCGGCGAGATGTTGCAGGTGGATGCCGCCGACGATCGGGTACGCCCGCCGAAGCGCTGGGCGGCGTTCATCAGTTACCGCCGGTCCGACTGCGCCGGGTACGCCACGTTGCTGCACACCGCGCTGGAGCAGCAGTTCGGCGTCGGCCACGTGTTCCGCGACATCGACACGCTGATGCCGGGCACCATCTACGCCACCCGGATCCAGAACGCCATCGGCTCGTGTTCCGTGGTGATCGCGCTGATCGGGCGTGAGTGGGCCGGCCGGCTTCCCAACGGTGGCCGGCGGATCGACGACCCGTCGGACATGCTGCGCCAGGAGATCACGGCGGCCTTCCAGCACCGCGTACGCGTCATCCCCGTCCTCGTCCAGGACGCCGAGATGCCACCGTCCGAGGAGCTGCCCGAGCCGTTACGCCCGCTCGCCGAGCGGCATGCACTGCGCATCGACGACAACGGCTACGCGCATCAGGTGCCGCAGCTCATCGAGGCGATCGAACAGGCCGTCGGCCGCCCGGAGACGCCGGCGCCTCCACCGGTCGACGAACCGGCCCCGCCACCGTCACCTGCGCCGCCCGCCGACCGGGTGGCGCCGGCCTGGTGGCTGTTGCCGGTGCTGTTCGGCCTGATCGGTGGGGTCATCGCCTTCTTTGCCGTACGCCGGCGGGAACGCTCCCTCGCCAATTGGATGCTCGGCGCCGGAGTGATCCAGAGCCTGCTGCTGTGCGCGCTGTTACGGGGTGGAGCATGACGGCCGCCCCCGGCGCGGTCCCGTACCGACTGTGGATCGGCGTCACCGGCCACCGGCACCTCGCCGACGTCGAGCACGTCACGCGGGTGCTCGACGACCTGGTCGACCGGATCCCGGCGACCGTGCCGGTGTCGGATCGCACCTCGCTGCAACTCGGGGTGGTCTCGCCGCTGGCCGAGGGCGCGGACCGGCTCGTCGCCAAGGCGGTGCTGCGGCATCCGGGGGCGACGCTGGAGGTCGCTCTCCCGTTACCGCCCGAGGAGTACAAAAGGGACTTTGCCACCGAGGAGTCGCGGCAGGAGTTCGACGAGTTACTCCGGCGTGCCCAGCTCGTCACGGTGCTGCCGCAGGCGGGGAACCGGCAGGACGCGTACCAGAGGGTCGGGCATTATGTGGTCAACCGCAGCGACGTGATCATCGCGGTCTGGGATCGGGAGCCGTCGCGCGGCAAGGGTGGCACCGCCGAGATCGTCGCGCACGCCCGCGACCGAGGGACGCCGCTGTTCCTGGTGGCGCCGCAAGGCGAACCGGAGGTCGAGGAGGAGCCGGGGCACGGCTTCCCGATCAACGACTATCGCGAGATCGACGACTTCAACGACGACGAGATCCCGTCGGCCGAGTTCTCCGGCGAGATCTCCCGCCAGACCGACCGGCTGCTCACCGACAGCCGGGCGGCGGGACTGGCGGATCAGGCGGTCAAGCCCTACCTCGCCTGGTCGGTGCCGCATCTCGTCCGCGCCGATCACCTGGCGTTGCGCTATCAGCGCTTCTACCAGCGGCTGGGGAACCTGCTGTTCGGCGGCACCTTCCTGGCGGTCGCGGCGGCCGCCACGCAGGCCCTGCTCACCAGCACGTCGTGGCTGCTGGCGCTGCTCGAAGGCCTGCTCATGACGGTGCTGCTGGTGGCGGTCGTCTACGCCCGGCGACGCCGCGTGCACGCGCACTGGATCTCGTACCGCCGGCTGGCCGAACGCTACCGGATCGCCTTGTTCCAGGGCATCGCCGCGCTGGGCATCAGCCGCCTGGTCGGCTGGGACCGCATCGACATCGACCCGCCCCGCGACTGGGTGCGCCGGCTGTTCGAAGAGGTGTGGATCAGCCGGCCCACCGGGACGCTGGCCGGCTCCAATCCCGTCCAGCTGCGCGACTTCCTGCTCCGCGCGTGGCTCGACGACCAGTTCGCCTACCACGTGCGTACGGTGCGTAAATACGAACGCCGCGACCGGTTTCTCAGCCGGTCGGTGGGCATCCTGGTCGGGGTCGCCCTGGTGGTCGCGCTGGCCCGCGGCATCCCGGGCGCCGGCGACGGCGGCACGAAGGACGTGCTGATCCTGCTCGCCACCGTCGCGCCCGCGCTGGCGACCGCGCTCTCCGGCATCCGGGCGCAGCGCGAGTACCTGCGCAACGCGGAGAACTCCCGGCAGATGGCCAACCATCTCAAGGTGCTGCGCCGGCGCATGGGGATGGCCGAGGACCTGGCCACCATCCAGAACCTCACGCACACCATGGGCCTGCTCATGCTCGACGAGAACCAGGACTGGTACGCGACGATGCAGCCGCACGACCTGGAGATGCCGGTATGAGCTCAGACCTCGATGACCGCCTGCACCGGACCGAAGTCGACGGTCGTGCCGGCCGCGAGCGTGCAGCTGCGCCCGGGCGGGACGGCGAACGACGACCCGGCCCCGGTGTCGGCGCGCCAGTGCCGGTTCGCGTCGAGATTGCGCAGCCCGGTGACCCCGGGCCGGGACGGATGCCGGACCACCTCGGCGAGCGGCCGGGCGAAATCGCGGCGGGTCTCGCCGATGTGGTGCGGGTAGAGCTTGGTGTCGTGGTTGAGCAGCACCACGCCGCGCCGGGTCACCAGCCGCGGCGGCGGCGCGATCGTCGTGCCGCACCGCCAGCAGCGGGTGCCGGCCGGGTCGGCGCGGTCCCAGAAGTTCTCGTTGCCACAGCCGGGGCAGTAGTGGATGACGTCGCGCAGGTCGAGCGCGAGGTCACGCCACTGCGTCTCGCGCACCCGGCCGTTCTGCGGATCGCGCAGCCCCGCGGTGAACGCCTGAGTGAACAGGTCGCGCAGCGCCTTGGGGTACAGACCCCAGTAGACGATCGCGTTGCGGTGCACGTCCGGGTCGGGGCGATTGGTGTCGTCGGCCGGATCCCAGATGAAGACGGGCTGGTCGCCGTACAACTGCTTGTCGGCGTGCGGGTCGGTGATCTGCCCGCCGGTCTCGCGCCGGCCGAGCAGCGGATGGCTGACCATGAACAGCAGGAACAGCAGCACCGACAGCGAGTAGAGGTCGGTGGTGCTGGTCGGCAGCGCCTCACCGCGGACCACCTCGGGGGCCATGAAGCCGGTGGTGCCGAGCACCCCGGCGGCCGCTTCCCCGTCGATGCCGACGTTGTCGTTGTCGCAGATCAGCACGTTCCCGGTGGCCTCGTCCAGGAAGACGTTGCCGAAGCTGATGTCGCGATAGCAGAGGCCGATCGAGTGCAGCCGGTGGAAGCCGTCAGCGAGCTGGTACGCGGCCGTCGCCAGCGCCCGGAAGCTTGGCGTGATCGACTGATGCATCAGCTCGACCAGGCCCTTGAACTCGGGGCCGCGCAGCGGCATCAGATATCCGAAGCCGCCGGCCTCGGACACCGCGATGTCCTCCGGCCAGAGGAACTGTTTGGACGGCGGGTCCAGCCGGATCAGCTCCTGCAGGCTGTCCCATTGCGACCGGGTGGCCCAGGCCGGGAAATACCACTTCAGCGCGTGCCGGCGCAGATCGCCGGCGGCGCCCGTGACGACCTCGTAGACCTCGCCTTGGCCGCCCTCGCCGAGCCGCCGCTCGACGACGCAGGTCGTGCGGTGTGCCTGCAGATTGATCGAAGCACCCGGACGAAGGATTTCCGTCGTCATCTCGCCGCTCCCCCCAAGGTGCTTCATTCTCGCAAGATTTTCGCCCGAAACGAAGGTGCGCAGAGAGGACCGCGACCATGGACCGACCGGGTGGACCGCTGTCCAGCCGTCCGCTGCACTTCTTCTGGATCACCGACTGCTCGGGCTCTATGGCGAGCGGCGGCAAGATCCAGTCGTTGAACAGCGCGATCCGCGAGGCCCTCCCGCACATGCGGCGGGTCGCGCACGAGAACCCCAACGCGCAGGTGCTGGTACGGGTGCTGACGTTCGCCACCAACGCGCGCTGGCTCACCGCCGCGCCGGTGCCGATCGAGCAGTTCACCTGGACGGACCTGCAGGCCGGCGGCGTTACCGACCTCGGGCGGGCGCTGACGATGGTGGCCGACGCCCTCAAGGTGCCGCCGATGTCCGCGCGGGCCCTGCAACCGGTCCTGGCGGTCGTCTCGGACGGCCGGCCCACCGACCGCTTCGAGGAGGGGCTCGCCGAACTGCTGCGGCAGCCGTGGGGCGCGCGATCGATCCGGATCGCCATCGCGATCGGCGGCGACGCCGACCATCACGTGCTCAACCGTTTCATCGGTGATCCGCAGCGGCAGCCGCTGACCGCGAACAACTCCGCCGAGCTCGTCGAGCTCATCCGGTGGGTCTCCACCGCGCCGGTCAAGCTGGCCAGCTCCGCGGCCGTGGCCGCCACGGCGGCCGACCTGTCCGGCCCGCCCTACATCCCGACGGCGGTCCCGGCGACCGACGACATCGCCGCGACCGCCTGGTAGCACCGGAGGTGCACCGTGACGGGTACGAAGCTGTCCGCGCAGGTGTTCGGGCGCTCGGTGCGGGGCGCCTCGCACGTTCGTACGGACATGACCAACCAGGACGCGATGACCTGGTCGCCGGCGTCCGGCCGGGGCCAGGCCCTGGTCGTCGCGGTGGCCGACGGGCACGGTAGCCCGAAGAGCCTGCGCAGCGACCGGGGTTCCCGGATGGCGGCCGGGATCGCCGTCGCCGTCCTCGAGTCGATGCTGCCCGCACTCCGCGAAGACCAGCTGGACCGGGCAGCCCGGGCGATCACCGCCCGGTGGGTCCACGACGTGCGCGCCGACCTGGCGCGAAAGCCGCTGACCGAGGCCGATCTGTCCGATCTCGACGGACGCGAGCGCCGCGATCTCGCCGCCAACCCCCTGCTCGCGTACGGGACCACACTGCTGGCCGCCGTCGTCACGCCTACCGGGGTTCTCTACCTGCAACTGGGCGACGGCGACATCGTTTTCGTGGCCCGCGACGGGGGTGCCTGGCTGCCGCTGCCGGCGGATCATCGCAACGCGGGCAACGAGACGCTCTCGTTGTGCCTGCCCGGTGCCGAGCGCGCGTTCCGTACCGGGGTCGCGGCGCTGGACCGAGCCCCGCAGATGATCCTGCTGTCCACCGACGGCTTCGCGAACTCGTATCAGAACGAGGACGCGTTCCTGGCCTTCGGCACCGACCTCCTCGGCATGATCAGGGCCAGCGGGGTGCCGGCCGTGGAGGACAGCCTCGAGGGATGGCTCCAGGAGACGACCGAGCACGGCTCCGGGGACGACGTCACGCTCGCGGTCGTGGTGCTGGCCCTGCCCGCCGGGGTGGGTATCGCGTCGGCGCCGGTCGCCGCCACACCGGTGACCGCGCGCATCCCGGTGCCTACCCGACCGGCGCGGAAGGTCGTCGGTACGGCGCCCGCACCGGTCCCGTCCTACCGGCCCGCCGTGACGCCGGACGCGGGACGCCATCGGGAACGGGCACGCCTGGTCGCGCTCTCCGTGGTCCTGGGCGCTGCCGCGGTGGTGTCCTCGCTGGTGCTGGCGGTGACCCTGCTCCGGGGCGGCGACGAGCCCGGGGACGAACCGACGACCACACCGCCGCCGGTCGCCGCGGCACCGGCCACGCCGGCGCCGCTACCGACCGCGTTGCTCGCGACGACGCAGCGTGGCGCGACGAGCTTCGGGCTCGATGACGACGGCTACCTCTGGCTCCAATCGCCCGGCTCGACCTGGCAGCGCCAGGACAAGTACGGCAACGGGTGGGGGAACTTCTGGTCGGAGAGCGACGGCGTCCACGTGCGCGGCGAAAAGGGCGAATTGATCCTCAGTCTCACCGCCGACATCGCACCCCCCGAAAAACCCGTGCCGACCATCGGGAGGACGACATGAATCCACAGGTCAGACAGCAACTCATGGAGCTCGTCCGGGGCGGCGACACGATCGTGCTGCGGGACGCGAGCCGGGTCCGCGCGATCCTCGCCGACGCCGCGCCGGACTCGACGAAGGAGATCGCGGCCCTCGCGGCGGCGGTGGAGGAGAGCGTGCCGCCGAGCATCACCGGCTCGACCGGCTCACTCTCAGTCGAGGGCAGCATCGACCGGCTGGCCCGGACCCTCGCGGACCGGCGAGCGCTGTCGCTGGGCGCGGCGACCTGGGCCGTTCGGTCCTGGGCGTGGGTCCTCGAGAAGGGCCCGCCCCCGGACGACGCCATCGTCGACGACGGCGACCCGGCCGCGCCGCCGATGCGGGCCGGCCCACGGCAGACCCTGCGGGAAATCCTGGCCACGTACGGGCCGGGAGTGCAACGGGACGTGAGCCGGCTGCGCGCGCTGCTCGCCGACCTGGCGCCCGGGTTCCGGCGCGAGCAGGCCGCGCTGTCGGCGGCCGCCGAGGAGCGGATCCCGGACCGCATCGAGGCGCGCTCCCAGCCGGACGGCCCGCTGCTGGTGGCCCCGCTCGCGGACCGGTTGGTGGCCCGGCAGGCGTTGAGCACGGACGCCGCGACCTGGGCGGTCGCGTCGTGGGCTTGGGTGCTCGGCGCCGGCCCCGAGCCGGCCGACAGCGCGGCGGACGCGCGGTCGCAGGGATCGGCGCCGCCGCCGTTCACGCAGTCGCCGCCGCCGCAGCCCGCCCCGGCCCCGGCGGCGTGGCAGGCCGACGGTCCTGTCGCCGAGGAACCGCCTACGCCACCGCCGTGGAGCGCTGCCGGTGCCGAGCCGCCGCCGGAACGCCCGCGCAAACGCCGGCGCCGCCGCCAGGTCCTCCTCGTCGCGGGCATCCTCCTGGTGCTGTCCGGCGGCTCCGCGGCCATCGCCGCCGCCAGCCAGGACAACGGCTACACGTACACACCGACCTACCCGGCGCCGGCCACCGACAGCACCACCACGCCGTACGACCCGACGCCGACGACGCCGGCCCCGACCACCACGACCGCGTCGACCTGGCCCGAGTTCATCCAGAACACGTTCTACGCGCCGTCCAGCTCCTGCCAGCCGGTCACCACGAACATCGACGGCGTCGAGTACGCCATGATGTGCGAGCTCACCGACGACCGGAGCGGCAGCACGGTCAGCGATTCGGTGGTCGTCCGCTACATGGGCTGGTCGTCGAAGTCCGAGATGGACGCCTTCCTCGACGAGGACAAAACGGCCGACTCCTACGACGAGTCGACCTGGTCGTTCACCACGAACAACTCCGTCACGCAGGGCCGGCTGATCAAATTCATCAACGACGGGGAGAGCGCGATCGATTGGAGCTACGAAACCAAACTGCTCACCGGCGAGGCGCAGTCCACCATCTCACAGTCCGAGCTGGCCGACTGGTGGACCAGCGCCACCGTGGAATAGCGGCCGCGATGAGTGACCTTTGTCATGGTGATTCACCCGCCTTACACGGGTTTCACGATCCCTAAAGGTAACCTGCCCGCCGTGGCTTTCCGGTTCCGACGACGCGATCACAATGTCTTTACGAACGCGACCTCACTGCTGATCTGTGGGTTGCTGGCCGGGGTGGTGCTGGCGGCCGCGGCCTTCCCCGCCGCCGCTTTGTCCGGCCTCTCCGTCAAGGCGGGTGACAAGGCGTTCGCCGCGCTGCCCAGCCAGCTCAACGCTTTCAGCTCGCCGCAGATCACCAGGGTGTACGCGTCCGATAACAAGACGCAGATCGCGGTGATGTACGACGAGTTCCGCAGTGACGTCCCACTGTCACAGATCTCGGTCAACGTGCAGAACGCGATCGTCGCCGCCGAGGACCGCGACTTCTACCACAACAACGGCGTGGACATCAAAGGCACGATCCGCGCGTTCGTGAACAACTCGAACGGCGGCGACAAACAGGGTGCGTCCACCCTGACCATGCAGTACGTGCGGATGGCGCTGACCTACTCGGCGACCGATCCGCAAGAGGTCGTCGCGGCCACCGAGGACACTCCGAAGCGCAAGATCACCGAGATGAAGTATGCGATGCAGGTCGAGAAAGAGATGACCAAGCAGCAGATTCTCGAGAAGTACCTGAACATTGCGCCGTTCGGTAACCGTGCGTATGGCATCTACGCCGCGAGCGAGATCTATTTCGGCAAGAACCCGAAGGATCTGGACGTCGCGCAGGCCGCGTTGCTGGCCGGCATGGTCAAGGCGCCGACCAGCTTCAACCCGACGACATCGACGGGCTACCCGCAGGCCGTGGCACGCCGCAAGTACGTGCTCGACGGCATGGTGACCACCGGTGCCATCACGCCGGCGCAGGAACAGGCCGCGCTGAAGGAGCCGATTCCGCGCAGGGTCAAGACGGTCGGCAACGGCTGCGTCTCGGTCGACAAGAACGAGTGGGGCTTCTTCTGCGACTACTTCGACCGGTGGTGGCTGAGCCAGCAGGCGTTCGGCGCGACGACGTACGACCGGGAGCAGCGGCTCATCGACGGCGGGTACCGGATCGTCACGACCATGGACGTCAAGGCCACCGAGGCCGCGCACAAGCGGATCACCCAGCAGATCGGGAACAACAACAAGGACGCGCTGATGCTGGCCGCGGTCGAACCGGGCACCGGCGCGGTGCTGGCGCTCGCCGCGAACCGCAGCTACAAGCTGGACGACTCGAAGAACCATCTGTCGTCGGACCCGGTCAAGCGGGAACACGGTGTCAAGGGCACCTACCCCAACACCACCAACCCGATCATCAGCGGCGGCGGCGACGTCGACGGCTATCAGGCGGGCTCGACGTTCAAGCTGTTCACCATGGTGGCCGCGTTGAAGGCCGGCATCCCGCTGACCAAGACGATCGACGCGCAGGTCCAGGCGAAGACCCACTACATCGTGGAGCCGGGCAGCCCGGCCGCCTGCGCCGGCACGAGCTTCTACTGCCCCGGCAACGCCGGTGAGAGCGAAGCGGGCACGTACAACATGTGGGGCGCCTTCGGGCACTCGGTGAACACGTACTTCGTGCCGCTCGAGGAGGAGGTCGGCGCGCAGAACGTCGTCAAGACGGCGCAGGACATGGGCATCCAGTTCCGTGCCTCCAACGACGCGAAGCTGGCCGAGCCCGGCAACGCCGAGCAGTGGGGCGCCTTCACGCTGGGCGTCTCCGAGTCCACCCCGCTCGACCTCGCCAACGCATACGCCACCCTGGCCGGCGACGGCAAGTACTGCACGCCGACCCCAGTGCGGGAGATCGTCGACCGGAACAACCAGAAGATCGACGTCGGCAGCCCGAACTGCAAGCAGGTCTTCTCGCCGGACGTGGCCCGGATGGCGCTCGACGCCGCCCGCTGCCCGGTCGGCGACTCGGCCCAGCTCGGCACCTGCGGCGGGTCCGGCACGGCGCCCCAGGCGCACGGCATCGTCGACCACCCGGTGTTCGGCAAGACCGGTACCACCGACAGCGAGAAGACCGCCGCGCTGATCCTCGGCACCTCCTCGATCGTGGTGGGCGGCTATCTCGCCGACACCGACTGGCCACAGACGAACCAGCACATGTCCCACAACGTCGTCAACCCGGCGGTGTGGAACACGGTGGCCGACTACATGAAGGGCAAACCGAGCGTCCAGTTCAAGACGCCCGGCGAACGTTAGGCCGACAGCGCCTCGGTGGGGTTGAGCCGCGCGGCGCGCATCGCTGGGTAGACACCGGCCACGACGCCGACCAGCAGCGCGCCGCCGACCCCCGCGCCCACCGCCCAGCCCGGGACGGCCGGGGGCCAGCGCTGCCAGGTGGCGTAACCGAGGGTGGCGGCCGTCCCGATCACGGTGCCGGCCGCGCCCCCGAGCAGGGCGAGCGCCACCGACTCCGCCAGGAACTGGATGCGGATCTGACCTCGGTGGGCGCCGAGCGCGCGGCGCAGGCCGATCTCGCGCCGGCGTTCGAGCACCGAGATGACCATGGTGTTGGCCACGCCGATGCCGCCGACCAGCAGCGACACCCCGGCGAGGCCGAGCAGCAGCGCGCCGAAGGTGCTCTCGGTGGCCCGCTTGGCGATCAGCGCGTCGGACGGCCGGCTGACCTGCACCAGCCCGGGCAGCTGCGGGTTGACGGTGGCCGGCAGCACCGCCCGCACCTGTTCCAGCGCGCGTTCGTCGCAGCGGACGTAGAGGACCGTCGGGTGGCCGTCGAAGCCGAGCTGGGTGACCGCGGCGTCCCAGCCGACCAGCACGGACTGGTCCAGGTCGGGGGCCAGCGGGATCGGGGCCAGGATCCCGATCACGGTGAACCAGCGGTTGCCGATGCTCACCTGGGGTGCCGGCTCGCCCGGCGACACCCGGTCGTATCCGAGCCGGCTCGCCGCCTGGGCGCCGAGCACGACGGTCGGGAAATGCTCGGTGGTGGCGTTCAGGAAGGCACCGGAGAGCAGGTGCCCGTTCACCGCGGGCAGCAGGTCGGTTCGGCTGGCGAGCACGCTCAGGCCGGAGCCGTCGTACGGGTCGACCAGGTCGGAGCGGCGCACCACGGAGTGCACGTTGGCGACCGCGCTGACCCGGTTGACCGGGGCGATCCGGGCGGTCATCGCGACCGACGTCGTCGGGAGCGGGACGGGTTGGTCGCCCTGCGACTCCGGCTCGACGCGCAGCAGGTTGGTGCCGAGGGCGGCCAGTCGCTCGTTGAGGGCCCGCTGGCTGGACGCCGGGATGCCGGTCACGATGATCATGGTGGCGATGCCGATGGCGATGCCCAGCGCGGACAGGGCGGCCCGCAGCCGCCGGGTGCGGATGCCGAGCAGGCCGAGGCGTACGACGTCACCGGGGGGAAGTCTCATTGCGGTACCTCGCTGACGATCCGGCCGTCCCGCATCGCCACGCGCCGCGGCAGCCGGGCCGCGATGTCACGGTCGTGGGTGATGACGGCGATCGTGGCGCCGTCGGCGTTGAGCGTTTCGAACAGTTCGAGGACGGATTCGCCGGTCGCCGTGTCGAGGGCGCCGGTGGGTTCGTCCGCGAGCACCAGCGTGGGCCGGTTGACCACCGCGCGGGCGATCGCGACGCGCTGTTTCTCGCCGCCGGAGAGCTGGTGCGGGCGGTGCTGCAGGCGGTGCGACAGGCCGACCCGGTCGAGCGCCTCGGCGGCCAGCGGACGGCGCTTGCGGCGCGGCACCCCGGCGTAGAGCAGTCCGGTGGCGACGTTCTCCACCGCGCTCAGCCCGTCGGTGAGGTGGAACTGCTGGAACACGAAGCCGATCCGCTGCCCGCGGAGTTCGGACAGGCGCCGGTCGGAGAGCTCGGTGACGTCCTGCCCGTCGATCCGGACCGTGCCGCTGGTCGGCCGGTCCAGGGTTCCCATGACGTTGAGCAGGGTGGACTTGCCGGAACCGGACGGGCCGACGATGGCCAGCAGGTCGCCCTGGCGCACGGTCAGCGAGACCATGTCGAGCGCGGTGACCCCGCCCGGGTAGGCCCGGGTGACCGCCTCGACCGCGAGGAGGGCCGTCACGGGGTCGTCACCACGGTCATGCCCTCGGTGATGTCCGGGCCGCTGACCTCCACCATCCCGCTCGCGAAGAGGCCGGTCCCGGCCGCGACCAGCGAGCCGTCGGGACGCTGCATGGCGTACCCGCCCTCCCGCAGCGCGACCAGTGCGCCGACCGGGACCGCGAGCACGCCCTTGCGGGTGATGGTCGTGAAACGCACCTGCACGGGTGCCGTGTCGAATCCGGTGACCGCCTTGGACGGTGTGACGAAGACGGTCATTTTCGGTTGGTCGTCGTCGCTGCTCACCACCTGACCGATCGCGGTGATCTTGCCGGGCACGGACTTGCCGTCCGGCAGCGTGATCGTCGCCGCGAGCCCGGTGTGCAGGGCGGACGCGTCCGTCGGGCTCATCGGCACCGACACCACCTTGGTGGTCGAGCTGACCGAGAGCACCGGCCCGTCCGCCGGGTCGCCGAGCTGGGCGGTCACCGCGCTGACCCGGCCGGGCGCGGCGAGCACCACGGCCTGACCGGGTTGTAGCACGCCCGGACCGGGCAGGTCCAGATCCTTCTGCCAGCGTTTCAGCGCGGCCAGCAGCGACGCATCGGAGACGTTGCCGTCGTGCGCCGCGGTCGAGTGGTAGCCGAGCGCGGTCAGGTTGTGCCGTAGCTCGAGCACGTCGCCGCCGGTCAGCCCGGGTTTGTCGATCGGCCGGAACAGCGGGGTGTCGCCGTACAGCACGACCACCGGCTGGTCGTTCACCCGGAACAGGGCCTTGCCGCGGGCGGTCTTGGTGCCGACCGCCGGGAGTTTCGTCAGCACCCCGGCGCCGGTGCCCTTGACCGGCTGGGCCGAGCCGAAGCCGAGTGTCCCGGCGACCATCCGAGTGTCGCTGAGATCAACCTTCCGGACCTGGGTCGTGGTGAGTGTGGGGTTCGCCGCGGCACCGGTCGGCGCCGGATGCGGCCGCAGCGTGACCAGCGCGACCGCGCCACCGATCAGCGCGAGCGTCGCCACCGCCGCGAGGATCGCCTTGGTCATTTGCCGCCGCCGAACGCCTCGAGCAGGCAGGACTTCTCGATGTCGGCCTCGTTGTCCGGAACCACGGTGTCCGACGAGTCCCAGGTCCACTCGCCCGGCTTCGTGACGTGCACCATCATGCCGTGCGCGCGCAGGCACTCGACGTTGTCGTTCCACTGGGCCGCGTAGTTGGGGTTCCGGTCCGCGTCCAGTTCCGGCGGCTGCTGCGGCAGCTTGCCGGCACAGGCCACGTACGCCGACTTGGGCTCGCCGGACTGGTCCAGTCGCCGGCCGGGACCGTTGCCAACCGCGCCGGGCTGATCCACCGGGTTGACCTTCACACCGTGCGCGACCAGGCAGTCGTCGTAAGCGGTGAAGAGCCGGTCACGCTCGGCATCACTGGTGTCGAGGCGCAGCTGGGGCCGATTTGTCGCGGTCGTAGCGGCGGACGACGACGGTGTGGCGCCGCTGCCCAACGTCGCCACCTGTGGATCGGAGGGCGAACCGCAGGCGGCGACGGTGAGGGCGGCGAGGAGGACGGCGGTCCGCCGAATCAGAATCATGCCCGCACATTTGCCGTGACTTGTCAGAATCCTGTTGTGCTCCGGTAGTCCTCCGGTGCTGAGCCGATCAGCTGGGCGCGGTCCGGCCTAGACTCGCCGCCGTGTGTGCGTACGTGCTGGTCGCCGAGGACGATCCGAAGCAGGCCGAGCTGGTGCGGCGCTATCTGGAACACGAGGGGCACGCGGTCGCGGTGGTCGGCGACGGCCGGGCCGCGCTGGAAGAGGTGCGGCGCAGCGCCCCCGACCTGATGGTGCTGGACGTGATGATGCCCCGGGTCGACGGCCTCGACGTCTGCCGCATCCTGCGCACCGAGTCGGACCTTCCGGTGCTCATGCTGACCGCCCGCACCAGCGAGGACGACCTGCTGCTGGGCCTCGATCTGGGCGCCGACGACTACCTGACCAAGCCGTACAGTCCGCGCGAGCTGGCCGCCCGGGTCCGCACGCTGCTGCGCCGGACGAAACCGCCGGCCAAGACCCACGATCCGGTCCTGCGGGTGGGCAACCTCCAGATCGATCCCGTACGCCACGAGGTGCGCGCCGACGGCACCGAGGTCATCTGCACGCCGGGCGAGTTCCACCTGCTCGAGGCGCTGGCCGCCGAACCGGGCCGGGTCTTCAGCCGCGACCAGCTGCTCCGCCACCTGCACGGCTTCGACTCGTACGTGACGGTCCGAACCGTCGACGTGCACGTGATGAACCTGCGCCGCAAGATCGAGCGAGACCCCCGGCATCCCGTACGCCTGATGACCGTCTACGGCATCGGCTACAAGCTGGCCGATGCCTGAGCCCCGCAGCCTGCTGGTCAAGCTGCTCGTCGTCTCGGCCGTCGTCTCGCTGCTCTCCGTCGCGGCCACCGCCTGGCTGGCGGTCCGGACCACGGCCCGCGCGATCCAGCAGGAACAGGGCCAGGCATTGTCCGACGACGCCCGGATCTACGACGCGCTGCTCGGCTACGCCGCCACCCACCCGGACTGGTCCGGCGTCGGCACGCTGCTCGGCACGCTGTCGCGGGAGACCGGCCACCGGGTCACGCTCACCGACCGGGCCGGCACCCCGATCGCCGGGCCCACCGGCGCGCTGCCCGGCCGGGCCTCCGCGACGGTCGACCCGCTCAGTGTGGACGCGCACCTGAGGCCGGCCGCGTCGGACGACCGGATCGATCCCCGCGCGGTGGGCCCGTTCCGGCTGCCCACCGCCGAGCGGACCCGGCTGCACGAGGTCGCCGGCCGGGTGGTGCGGTGCCTGCGCGCACCACCGGCCGCCACGGCGCCGGCCGCGGCACCGGCGGTTGCGGCACCGGCCGCACCGTTGTCCGAGGGACGCAACGCGGAGGTCGTCGACGAGCCGAGCGGCCGGCCACGGATCGAGACACCGGGCAGCGATCTGAGCACCGACGTCGCGTGCGCCGGCCCCCGGGCCAACCTGGCCGCGCCGACCGCCACCGAGAAGCGGGCTCTCGACCAGCTGGACAAACTGGTGAACGGCTGCCTCGCGCGGCGGGACGTCCCGGCCGTGCTCGTCGGGCTGGAACACTCCTGGGTCTGGGCGGATCCGGCGTCGGTGCGGGCCGGCGCGAGCCGTAACCAGATCGTCGCGGACTGCGTGGCCGCGTCCCGGCGCGAACAGCTGGCACCGTTCGTCGCGTCGGCCGCGCTGCTGTTCGTGACCACACCGGGGCCACCCGCGCCGAGCGGTTTCGACCTGTCGCCGGTCAACCGCGCCCGGATCATCGCGGTCACCGCTGCGGTCCTGCTGGTCGCCGTCGGGGTGACCACGCTGGTCGGGGTGCGCCTGGTGCGCCCGTTGCGGGCGCTGACCACGGCGGCCGGGCGGATGCGCGACGGCGACGGCACGGCCCGGGTCGCGGTCACCGGACGCGACGAGATCGCCCGGCTGGGGGCCGCTTTCAACGACATGGCCGAGCGCCGGCGCCAGGTCGAGGAGCTGCGGCGGGCCATGGTGGGCGACGTGGCGCACGAGATGCGTACCCCGGTGACCAACATCCGGGGCTGGCTGGAGGCGGCCGAGGACGGTGTGGTGCCGCTCGACCGGGAGTTGATGTCGTCGCTGCTCGAGGAGGCGCTGCTGCTCCAGCATGTGATCGACGATCTGCAGGACCTCTCCGCCGCGGACGCGGGTGAGCTGCGCCTGCACCCGCAGCTGGTGAACCTCGCCGAGTTGCTGCCCGCGGTCGTCGACGCGTTCGCCGGGGCGGCCGGGCGGGCCGGGGTCGCGCTCGTTGTGCACGCGCCCGCGGCGCTGGTCACCGCCGATCCGATCCGGCTACGCCAGGCCGTGGGCAACCTCGTCACCAACGCCATCCGGCACACGCCAGCCGGGGGGCGGGTCACGGTGTCGACGCGTACCGAGGAAGGAGCGCAAGTGATCGATGTGGCCGACACCGGACCGGGGTTGTCGGACGCGGAGCGGACGCTGGTCTTCGAACGTTTCTGGCGTGCCGAGAAGTCGCGCAGCCGGCAGACCGGCGGCAGCGGGCTGGGCCTGTCGATCGTCCGGAAGCTGATCGAGGCGCACGGCGGCACCGCGACCGTGACCAGCGAACCGGGCGCCGGCGCGACGTTCACGCTGCGGCTGCCGCGCTGACGGAAACGCCTACGGTTTGCGCGCCACAGCGGCGGTGTCCACACACGACCGTTACGGCTTGATGTTGTGGTTTATCCGGAACATGTTGGCCGGGTCGTAGCGCCGTTTGATGGCGGCCAGCCGGTCGTAGCGTTCCGGTCCGTAGACCAGCCGCAGCCGTTCCGGCGTGGTGGCGTCGTCCTTGCCCAGCGTGTTCACCAGGCGGCGGTCGTCGAACACCCACGGCGCGAAGGTCTGTTCCATCCGGCCCAGCCAGTCACGCAGGAGTGCGGCGCGGTCCGGGCCGCCGGCGCCGATGGCCAGCATCAGGAAGGGGATGCCGCGGGAGGGCACCGCGTTCGGGACCGCGGGCTCGCGGTCCAGCGCTCCACCGAGCGCCCGGATCTCGACATTGAGAAGGGGATTGTCGGATCCGGGGCCGGCGAACGCGACGAGCGCGTCGAGGACCTCCGCGGAGAACTCGCGGAGGGTGGTGGTGCCCTCGTAATAGGGGACGGGTGACGGGGGATCCAGGTGGATCACGGGGCTTTCGGTGTACGGGCGGCTCTGCACCGAGTCGAGCACCGGCGCGGTGACCGCGCGGATGGGTGCGAGCAGCAGTTCGCCGTCCTCCTCGGTCCCGAGGTAGGAGAAACGGACGTGCAGCAGGAACTTGCCGCGCATGGCCGGCGGCAGGTCCGGCAGATCGGGCAGTCGCAGCACGGCGAACGAGGTGCTGGCCTCCTCCGGCAGGGTGGGCGCCCACTCGCGCCAGACCCGCAGGACCTTCTCCATCTGCTCGCCGGGGAAGTGCAGGCCTCCGCCGTAGAACTCGGTGAGCTCGAACAGCTCGAACTCGATCGCGGTCACCACGCCGAAGTTGCCTTTGCCGCCGAGCAGTGCCCAGAACAGGTCCGGTTCGCTGTCCGGGGCGACGTGCCGCAGCTCGCCGTCGGCGGTGACGACCTCGATGCGAACGACGTGGTCGGCGGCGTAGCCCTGGGCGCGGCCGAACACCGGGCTCTGCCCGCCGCCGAGGGTGTAGCCGACCACGCTGACGTCCGGGGCGGAACCGCTCATCGGGGCCAGCCCGTACTTGGCGGTGGCGGCCACCACCGCGGCCCACTGGACCCCCGCCTCGGCTCGCGCGGTGCGGCGGGCGGGGTCGACGCGTACGCCGTCCATGCGTGTCGTGTTGATCAGAATCGCACCGTGCGCGTTCTTGACTGCCTGGTGCCCGGTGGCCAGCACGGCCACCGGCAGGTGATGGCGGGCGGCGAAGCGCACGACCGCCTGCACGTCTCCGGCGCCGGTAACCCCCACCGCGACGGCCGGCACTACCGGGTTGCTCAGGTTGAACGTGGCCACCTCGTCGGCGTATCCCTCGTCGCCCGGCAGCAGCACCGGTCCGGCGACCGATCCGTGCAGCTCAGCGACGTCGAACTTGCCGATACCCGAATCCACAGCAGTTCCCCCCATTCGCGCGATGTCCGACGTCAAGGCTGCCGATGAGCCGGTACCCGCTGCCGCCTCCTTCCGGCCACGAAGCACTCGAATCCGGACCGAGCGGCGCCCACCCGGATTGCACCGCTCTCGACCGTTTAATGAGTTAATGCCCGCTAACCTGTGACATGAGGCGGCTGGGCGCAGACGGCGGACCAGCAGCGCCACCCACGTCATCGAGGAGCGCTGAATGCCATGGCCAGACGGACGTTCGGCAAAAAGGTCGCGTTGGGCTTCGGCCTCACCATCGCCCTCACGGTCATCATGGGCGCCACCTCGGTGACGGCCCTGACGATCGTCAGCAACGCCAAGGACGACGCCATCAGTCTCGCGGCCGACGACCTCGTCACCGCCGAGGCCTTGAACACCAAAGCCGAGATCCGCATCAGTGACTACCGCCTCTTTCTCATCAACGGTGATCAGGCGTACCTGGACCTGACCAACGCCGACCGGCGCGATTTCCTCGCCCTGACGACCCGCCTGCATGCCACCCTCAAAAACCCGGTCTCCCGTACGCTGCTGGGCAACGTCCTGGCGGCGGAGGCCAGCCACGCGCGATCACTTGAACCGGTCATCGCGCGGCGGCTGTCGAACCCGGACCTGCGTGCCCTCGGCGCGTTCAACGAGGCCACGGTCGCCACCGCCCGCACCGCCCTGCGAGATGCGATAGCCGGGCTGACCAGCCAGGTCCGCGCCGACGTGGAGAAAAGCCGGACCGCCTCGTCGATCCGCGCGACCCAGGCCATCCTGCTGATCATCTGCGTCGGCCTGGTCGCCATCGCGTTCGGCGCCGGCATCGCGTGGCGCCTCAACCAGCACGTGCGGCGGCAGATCGGCGCGGCCGTCGGCCACATTCAGAACTCGTCGGCGGAACTCGAAGCCGCCGCCGCCGAACTGGCGTCCGGCGGCCGGGATCAAGCCAGCTCGATGAATCAGATCAACATGACGATCAGCGAATTGCTGATCACCGCCCGGCAGATCGCGGACGGCGCGAAGCGGGTCTCGAAGATCGCCGAGGACACGTCCGACGCCGCCCGGCGCGGCGACGCCACGATCAACCAGACCCGGACGTCGATCACCGCCATCCGTACCCAGGTCGATCAGATCGTGCAGCACATGCTGGCGCTCGGCAAGAAGTCCCAGCAGATCGGCGGCATCGCCGACCTGGCCGCCGAACTCGCCGAGCAGACCAACATCCTGGCCATCAACGCGACCATCGAGGCCAGCGGCGCCGGCGAGTGGGGACGCCGCTTCGCCGTGGTCGCCGAGGAGATCCGCAAGCTGGCCGACCGGACCGCCGACTCCGCCAAGGAGATCCGTACGCTCATCGACGACGTGCGCGGCGCGGTCAACATGACCGTCACCGCCACCGAGACCGGCGCCCAGAGCGTCGACGCGGGCGCGCGACAGTTCGACGACGCCACCAGCTCATTCCGGCGCATCGCCGAGCTGGTGGCCACCACCAACGACGCGACCCGGGAGATCGAGCTGTCCACCAAGCAGCAGACCACCGCGGTCGAGCAGGTCAACGTGGCCGCCGCGGACACCGCCCGGGTCACCCGGCAGACCGAGACGAACGCGACACAGACCAAACAGACGGCCGCGCACCTGTCCCAGCTCTCCAGCGACCTGCTCGAGCTGGTCGGAACCGGCCGCCGCTGACCCGCACCCGGCCGCCGCTGACCCGCGCCCGGTCAGGCGTCGAACATCGCGAACAGACTGGTGAGACCCTCGGCGAACAGCGGATGCGTGAAGATCGCGTCGGCCATGTCGGTGTAGGTGAGCTTGCCCAGCATCGCCACCTGGATCATCGTCATGATCTCGCCGCCTTCACTGGCCAGAACGGCGCATCCCAGGATCTGCCCGGTGTCCGCGTCGACGACGGCCTTCATGAAGCCGCGCGTCTCCCCGGTCTCCAGCGCCCGGATGACGGCGTTCATCGGCAGCTTCGCCACCCGGATCGCGCGTCCCTGGGCCCGGGCCTCGCGCTCGGTCAGGCCGGCGCGACCCAGCTGCGGATCCATGAACACCGTGTACGGGACGATCCGGTCGCGCGTACTCGCCGGGCCCTGGTCGAGCAGGTTGGCGCGCAGGATGCGGTAGTCGTCGTAGGAGAGATGGGTGAAGGCCGGACCGCCCTTGATGTCGCCCATCGCGTACACGCCGGAGGCACTGGTTTCCAGGTGTTCGTCGACCTTGATGAAGCCGCGGTCGTCCAGCCGGATGCCGGCCGCCTCCAGAGTGAGCGCTTCGGTGTTGGGGACCCGGCCGATCGCCGACAGCAGGTGCGAGCCGTCGAGCTGCCGTTCGCCGTCCTCGGTACGAACAACCAGCCGTACGCCTCCCCCGGCCGGCTCGACCCGCACCGGGGTGGACGAGGTCAGGATCGTGATGCCGTCGTCGCGCAGGATGGCGGCGACCTCGTCGGAGACGTCCTCGTCCTCGATCATCATCACCCGCTCACGCGTCTGGACGATCGTGACCGCGCTGCCGTAGCGCCGGAACATCTGCGCGAACTCCAGCGCGATGTACCCGCCGCCGAGAATGATCAGGTGCTCCGGCAGGGCGTCCAGCTCCATGATCGAAGTGGAGTAGAGCACCGGCACGTCGTCGGCCCCCGGAATCGCCAGCGGCCGCGCACGAGTCCCCGCGTCGATCACGACCGCGTCCGCACTGATCTGCCGCGTCCCGCCGTCCGCCAGCGCGATCCCGACCGTCTTCGGCCCGGTGAAGCGCGCCTCGCCTTCGAACAGGTCGAGCCCGTCCTGCGCGAGGCGACTGGCATAGTTCGCCCGGGCGCCCGCGACCATGAACCGTTTCCGCTCCCGCACCGCGGCCAGATCCACCGACACCGCCCCGGTACGCACCCCGAACTCGGCGCCGCGCCGTGCCTGGTAGGCGATGCGCGCACTGGCGACCATCGTCTTGGTCGGGGTACACCCCGTGTTGACGCAGACGCCGCCGAGCTGGTCACGCTCGATCAGCGCCACCCGGCGCCCCGCTTTCGCGAGGTCGACGGGCAGGAACCGCCCGCCCTGACTGGTCCCAATCACGATCACGTCGTACCGCTCATCAGACATGGCGTCTCCCCAGGCCCGGGATGAGCCTCTATCTGTCCTGGTAGACCTCGGTCGACACGGCCGTCAAGTACACGTGTCGCCACTCACAGCGGTAATGACAGACCCTCTCGGGCCACCTCAGGCCTGCGCCGACCCGCCACACTGGAGGCGTCGCATCGCTTCGATGTAGGCGGCATGGCCGACTTGTCGTTAGAGTTCGTCCCAGTCCAGAAGTCCGTTTTCCAAGACGTGGCTACGGAAGCCGCCTCGGCCAAAGGGCAAGTAATACTTACTTTCGAGGAGATCGTCTGCCAACGCCTCGACCATGACTGTGGTGAGCTGCTTTGTGCGAATAGCCTCGCATAGCAGCGGTACGGTTGCGGTAACCCGAATACACTTCTCCGCCGCGATGGTCCTCGGCTCGGCGTCGTCCAGGACTACCTCACACTTGTAGATCTGCCCCATCGCGAGAACGCCGCATTCGCCTCTATTCTTGCGGCCGACAACAAGTCGGTTCTCCAAGTGGGCGAATGCTTCAATGTAGTCAAGGTCGGTCGATCGGTGCCTATTGATCCATTCGGCATCGAGCACCGCACGTGTAGCTGACACGTATTCCGTAGCTTCGTTTAGTTCGCTCTCCACGCTGTCTGGAATGTAGACCGGACGCTGTCCGGCAACGAACCGGAGTACTCCCAGCCACCCTTTGTTGGAGAAGTGCCGCAACGGACCGGTGTCGAACACCAAAGCGCTCTCGGGGACGGTCACGACACGAAGGTCCAGATCTCATCGGGACGGCGTGGGCGAATCGACGGAAGATCCAATTCATCAAAGGTACCTTGTAGCAGGTCCAGTGCACGCTCTCGACTAATCCGCTCGTCGCGCACAAGCCTTAGTACCGCGAGTGCCAAAAGTCGTGGAACCGTCGTCCCGGCTAGCTCTTCGAGCGGGACGTACAGGTTCATTTCCACGAGATCTGCGCGAGTGGTTCGGTAATCACGAACAGCAGCGACAGTCCCGCTGTCGGCTAGAGCCAGCTCTCTGAGCCTGGTCGCAAGAGTCGCCATGTCAACTCGGAATTTGCTCGCCAAGATGATCGCCGTACTGCGCTCCCCAAGTCGGTCCACATCCTCCTGCCATTGCTGCTTAACCGCAGCTTCTGGCAGGAGTAGAGCGCGAGCGAAACGGTCAAGACGAGATTCCATCGGCACGGCGTGATCAGGATTTTCGGCCACTCGCCAGTCGACCGTGTAGGCGTCAGAAATCAGGTAGTGGCCGACCTCATGTGCCAATGCGAGTCGCCGACGGCCGACCTTCATGTGGCTGTTGACGAGACTAACAGCCCCTCGCCGCAACAGGATCGTGCCAGCGTCGGCGGTGTCTTTGCCAACATCCCGGGAAAAAGCCAGGAGGCCGATTTTGCCGACGCTGTCTGACAGCTGAAGAATCGGCTCTTGCGAAGAAAGGCCCATGAGGCCACGAGCCGTCAAGGCAAGAGCCTCCGCCTCGGCATTTGTCGAAGGGTGGCTGGCGGCCGCTCGTGAAACCTCGCTGGCTGCGTCTAGCCCCAGTTCGTCCACGCCAAGCGCGGCAACGAACTCAACTTCATCGGCGAATCTAGCGAGCAGCGCGTCGATCTGCGAGTCTGCGGTATCCAGCCCTTGGCTAGACCTGTGCTCGACGAGGGCCGGCACGGGCTCCTCGAAGAAGGTGAACATCCGCACGCCAAGCGCAGCGCCGATCTCGGACAGTTCGAGCGCGGTAACCTTGCGGGTACCGTTCTCGATCTTGTTAATGGCAGTACGGTCCAAACCGACAGACTGTCCCAGATCTTCCTGACTCAGGTCAGCACGCTTACGGGCATCTCGGATGCGGCCACCCAGCGTCTGCGCGTCGAGGCTCGTCACATGTGCGATTATCGCACACCAGGAGCCGCAGGTCGTGCAGGACGACTGTGACGCTGCAGATTCGGCCCACCGAGCCCGGACCAAAGCGGCGCGTGCGGCCACCATCCAAAGCGAGCTGGACCTGATGTTCGACACCAGCGCGGAGCGGTGAGCGCAGATGCCGCAGATCGAGGCGGGGTGGGCCGCCAGCGACGCCAAGCGGCGGCCCGCCCTGACCGTCGAGCACCACATGGTCCAGCCGGGCGAGGCGGTCAGATTCGATTCGAACTGGTCGAGATGAGCGTGGTCAACCGAGGCGTACGTGAGGCCGGGATCGCGTTGCGGGCCGACGGGACGATCGTCGCGGCGGTGCCGATCGCGGTTGCCGAACGAATCAGCGCATACTGACACGCCCGCGGCGATCTGGTGCCCGGCGACACGGTGTGGTTAGTGACCAAGACGCTCGGCTGCCAGACGATCTGCTGGACACAGGCCAGAGCGCGAGTCATCCGCACCGACCAGACCCGCACATACGTCATCGTCGCCGTCGGCCAGGACGAGCACCGTATCCACATCGACTATGTCCAGCGCACCGATCCTGGAGCGACCCGCAAGCAGCGTGCAAAGAACGCCACGACGCGGAAGTCGATGCCGGACGGGCTTAGCGACCAGACCCTGTAATAGCCAGGAGCATCAAGTTGCCGAAAGTACGTGGAGCCAAGATTCCCCTCTCGGCGGCTATGCCCGTGCCAACTCAATGCAGGAGACGCCGAGAGCGGATCTTGGCGGCTGCATCGTTGGTCCCGGTTTGTGGTGACATTAGACCTTAAGCGCGGCGAAAAGTGCTACTACCGTGATCGGTGTTACGAATCGGTCGCCGAAATGCGACGACGTTGCCGCCATGCTGCGGAGCCGGCGCCGACTGCGGTTCCATTGGTAATTCGTCGGGTGCCGCATGCTCATCAAGTACTTGGAGAGCCAGCTCTTGCGACCAAGCGGCATCCTTGGCTAGGCCCTCGACGTTGGGTCCGGCACCGTAGCCAATCTCAGCTAGCTTTCGAAATGCTCGCGGCTTTTCGCGTGGAACATATCCCGGCTCTGACTTGTTCCACCCACGAGCGCTTACCTGCTTATAAAGGCTTGTCGCCCGATCCTGGTCGACAAATCCTAGCTCGCGCGCTCGTCGAATAAGGCTTTTGATGGAAACGCCCCATTGAGTCTTGAGCATTGTCAAGCTGTTGAGTGTAATAACGGTTGGCATTGCGTCGGCGATCGCTACTTGTGGAGTGAGTAGCTCGGCAGCGAATTCATCGGCTTCAGCTTCGATGTCTTTGCCTCTGTCGCCTCTCTGATGCAACACCAAGTGTCCTAGCTCATGCGCGACGCTCCAGCGGAGTCGATCACCTGGAACGCCAGTCAGAAGCGCTATGACTGGGATCTCGCCGTACCATGCACAGAAGGCATCGAGTGCCTGGGCAGAGTAGGGAAGCCCCAGAGTGACAACGCCGAGCCGCTCAATAGCAAGTATCAGATAGGGAAGCGGTAAATCGCGACTGAATCCGAGCAATAGGCGTACGGCAGCCGCAGCATCTCTTGGTGGAACCGAAGGAAATCGCTCTAGACGCACAGGAATTGGTTTGCCGAAGCCCTGAAGCCGAGTGTATTCCTCAAGAACTAGTCTCGCCCACTGCATCGCAGACGATTTGACACCCTGAGTGAGTCGGCTACTCCTAGCGCGAAGCTGCGGTGACATTGCCTCAAAATCATGTGACGGACGACGCTCAAAGAATTCGACCGTAACGCCGAGCGATCCAGCAATCATGGCGATCATTTCGGCGTTAGGTACAGTCGCCCCAGATTCGATCCGAGAAAGCTGGTATTGAGTCAATTCAGGAATCATAGAGGCGAGCGCAGACTGAGTAAGGTGCTGGAGTTCCCGCACCTGTTTCACGCGCTCGCCGTAAATCATCCCGCTTCCTCTTCTCCAAACTGTTCATACGTGTAATCTGGCTCAAGTTCGTTCAGGTCTGCGGCCCGCATGTCCGCCATACGTCGATAGAGCTTGCCACTCCAACGCAGAGTCAGGCTGTCGCGACGGTGATTGCCACCTCGGGGACTGACAAGAAACATTGGATCGATCAGCGTGCCGGCGTTGTCCTGCCAGAGCAGCAGCAGGTTCCGGCTGTTGAGCATCCCGTCGAACGGTTGCTGCGCCCAGAACGCCTGCTTTGCTTCTGACTTGCCAGGGATCGGGATCGTGGGTTCGACGCCAGTAGCCCCTCCCTCTGCATGCAGCACGCGGACAACGTACCCGCCAAAGATCACGAGAACACCCGAGAGAGGCAAGGCAAACCGTGAACCGTCTAACGTCGCTTGCAGGCCCATGTCACGCAACTCCTGGCAGGCGACCCGGCGCACGGTGTGCAGGTAGTACCACGGATCGTCGATCCGAAGGAACTTCGCCTTGGCGTGTTGGTCCGCGGCAGTGACGAGCCCGCGCTCCATCGATGTGAACACCGACTTGATGATGGGTTGGAGACTGCTCACGGCCTCCCCGAAGGTACTCATGTGCATAAGATGCCATTGAAGTTCACACCCCCCAACCCAACACGCCGAACGGCCTGACGCCCTGACAAACTATCGAACATCCGTTCTAACATCAACGACTACGATCCATGCTTCCCTGGGCCGCAGGTGGCTGCCCCAAAGCCGCTCGCTGCACAGGTCCACGTCCGCCAGCAGTGCAGCAACGAATTACCACAACGAACCCGACCTGAGAGGAGGTCAGCCGACCCTGAAACGAAGGATGTCCTGCCCGCAAGGCTTGACCCAACCGCGTCGCGGTTAGTCCATAGGCTCGGGGTTCGAGTCCCCGGCGGCCCACGAGCTGGGGCACACCCGTATCCGCGGGATGCGCGGACCGCGGCGCTCGTCATTTCTGCTCCGGGGGCCGAGCCCGTGTAAACCCCACGTTGCGGTGGTTGCCGTGGGCGAGAATGTGCGCTTGATGGGCGGGTCCTCACCGGTAACGACAGGCCCTCTCTGTCCGGGCGGCCGCGGACGTAGCGTCGGTGCATGGAAATCCGCAAGAAGCAGCCCTCCGTTCCCGGAGCGACCGAGACCTTCACCGGCCACGTCTGGTACGACGTCATCGCGCAGGGCAATCCGCCGTCGCGGCTGCGGGTCAACGCCGTGCACTTCGCCCCCGGCGCCCACAGCGCCTGGCACCGGCACGCCAACGGCCAGACCCTGCACGTGGTCGAGGGGTTCGGGCTGGTGCAGTCGCGCGGTGAAAAGGTCGTCGAGATCCGCCCGGGCGACACCATCGTCACCCCGGCCGGCGAATGGCACTGGCACGGCGCCACCCCGGACAACTTCATGACCCATCTGGCCATGTGGGAAGGCCTCGCCGAGGGCCAACAGGGCCCGGAAACCGAGTGGGGCGAGCACGTGACCGACGAATACCCCGGCCGCTGAGCCGCACCCGTCACCCACGCAGGAGTTCGCGGACCTCGCTCTCGTCGCCGTTCGCCACCACGTGGCCCCTTTCGTACTCGTCGAGCACGCGGGGGTCCACGTAGGCGGCGCGCGCCACCGCCGGCGTGTTGCCCAGCGTCTCGGCCACCTCTTTCATGGCCCGCGCGACGGCCTTCTTCCGCTTCGCCTTCGTCGGCTGCGGACCGATCTCCGCCAGTTCGACCGCCGCGGTGACCGTGCCGTGCCATGTCCGGAAGTCCTTCGCGGTCATCTGCTCGCCGCTGATCTCGCGGAGATACTCGTTGATCGACTCGGCCCGGACCTCCTGCCAGACCCGGGCCGACGCGTCCCAGTGGGCGAACAGCCGGTCCTCGCCCCGCCGCCGGCGGCGCAGGTCACGCAACACCTGGCACACCTCGCCGTCGTCCACGGTCACCGCATGGCGCACGCCCGACTTACCCGGAAAATCCACCATCGCACGACCTTCCCTCGTACGCACGTGGTCCGGTCTCAAGGTGGAAAGCCCGAACGACGGGTCCTCCTCGCGGGCCGCGTATTGCTCGCCGCCGACCCGGAACATGCCCAGGTCGAGCAGCCGGACAATGGCGGCGAGCACCCGCGAGCGCGTCAGCCCGCGCCCGGCCAGATGCGCACGCAACCGGTCCCGCACCTCGGGCAGCCTTTCAGCGACGCGCAGCGTGTGATCGAACTTCTTCTCGTCGCGCGCGGTCCGCCATGCCGGGTGATAGAGGTACTGCTTGCGCCCGGCCGCGTCGACGCCGGTCGCCTGGATGTGCCCACGCTCATCCGGCGAGATCCAGACGTGCTCCCAGGCCGGCTGGATCACCAGGCTTTTGATCCGCTCAAGCTCGCGGACCGGCTCACCGTCCGGCCCGAGATAGCGAAATCCCTTGCCGGAGCGCCGCCGGGTGATGCCAGGTTTACCGAGGTCACTGCGCCGCAGTCGCACGGCGGCTCCTTCGATCGGGGGGTGGACCCACGAGATGCCCCGGCCGCGGTCCGGCAAACAACTGACCGCCGCTGTGACGACGACGCGGGGAGGCTCGCGCCCCGGGCAGTGCGGAGCCTAGGCTCTAACACCGAGGTGGTCATCGACATGAAGCGGCCGTACCGCGAGGGCAGAGTCCCGCGCGCATGAAGGGTTGGCGGAAGCGGCACCCCCCGGGGGCCACAGAGCAGGTCGCGCGATGGACGCTCGACCAGCCACCTCAGTTGCGGACGCTGCGCACGGCGTTGCAAACCGCGGTCCGGTCCCGGGCGCTGCCGGCCACAGTGGACGTCACCGACCTTCTCGAGCGACTACTGATCGTGGCGACCGAGCTCGCGGGCAACGCGCTGCGTCACGGGCAGCCGCCGGCGGTGGTGGCGCTGCTGCAGGTCGACGGGCAGCTGATCGTCGACGTCGCGGACCGCGACCCGGTGGGCGAGCCGGGCGTCGATGAGCAGCGGCCGGCCGGCGCCGGGGGTCTGGGCCTGCCGCTGGCTCAGCGCCTGGCACAGGATGTGGGCTGGTACGCGACCGAGGACGGCAAACACGTGTGGGCCGCGATCGCCGTCGTCGCGGCGTGACTCGTTCAGGCGTACGTGATGTATAGCAGTGCCGTGTCGTCGCTGTGCCGGCCGTTGTCCTTCTGCACCGCCGCGAGCAGGCTGTCAAGGTATTCGACCGGGTCCGGGATCGTGGCCAGCCGCCCGGCGAGCTCGACGAAACGGTCCTCGCCGAGGCGGGTGCCGTCGGCGGAGAAGCCCTCGTACGCGCCGTCGGTGTAGAGCAGCAATCCCGCGCCGGCCGGCAGCGAGAGGACCGATTCCTGCCACGTCCCCCGGCCGGGAAACATGCCCAGGCCCAGACCGTGGTGGACGTCGGCGGGACGCGCGCCGCCGGGCGTGACGATCAGCGGCGGTGGATGGCCGGCGCTGGTGAGCACCACGCTTGACCGGTCGGGCTCGATGCGGGCCCCGCACACGGTGGCGAACATGCCGTCGTGCGGGCGTTCGGCGACCAGCACATCCTCGAGCAGCCGCATCCGCCGCGTCTTGGGCACCCCGGCCAGCGTCAGCGTCCGCCAGCCGACCCGCAACGCGACACCCATGGCCGCCTCGTCCGGTCCGCTGCCGCTCACATCGCCGATGACCGCGTGCACAGCGCCGTCGCCGGTCTGCACGACGTCGTAGAAGTCGCCGCCGAGAAGCGCCCGTTGCCGCCCGGGGACGTACCGGCTGACCAGCCGCACCGCGGGATCGGCGAGGATCGGCTTGGGCAGCAGACCGCGCTGCATGCGGGCGTTCTCACTGGCCTGCAACTCACTGTCGCGAAGGCTGCGCTCGGCGACCTGGGCCCGCTTGCGGTGGATCGCGTACCGGATCGTGCGGCGCAGGACCTCGCCGTCGATCTGCCCCTTGACCAGGTAGTCCTGGGCGCCGGCCGCGACCGCGGTGGTGGCCGTCGTGGCGTCGTTGAGGCCGGTCAGCACGAGCACCGCCGCCTGCGGCCACCGGGTGAGAACCTGGTGCAACGCGTCCAGCCCGTCGCCGTCCGGCAGGTGCAGATCGAGCAGCACGGCGTCGGGGTCGTGACCGGATCGGACCGCGTCGGTCAGCGTGCCGATCACCTCGAGACGGGCGGCGACGTCGCTGTCGGCGAGAAACTCCCGCACCAGCAGCGCATCACCCGGGTCGTCCTCGACGACGAGCAGCATGTAGCCCGCCGAGAGATCGTCCGAACCGTCCGGGTGCGCGTGCGCCCCGTCGTGGCGCCACGGCCGCGTGCCCGCCCTGCTGTCAACGCCCGCCATCGGCACTCCAGTCGCGAATCAGCTGCCGAGCGTCCGGGCGGCATGCACCATCGCCACCCGACCGAGCCAGTATGCCCCAGCAGAAGGGCGGCCATCGAGGCCGCCTCTTTCGTGGCCCCGGGGCCGGCCCTGCGCGGGCCGGCCCCGGGTTCTGACTCAGGCGATCTTGCGCCGATAAACCGCCATGGCGCAGACGTACGCGACGACGAGGATACCGACGCACCAGCCGAGCGCGGCCCAGATCTCGTTACCGACCGGCTGCTGGTCGAGCAGCGCCCGGATCGTGTTGACGATCGCGGTGACCGGCTGGTTCTCGGCGAATGCCCGCACCGGCCCGGGCATCGACTCGGTCGGGACGAACGCCGAGCTCACGAAGGGCAGGAAGATCAGTGGGTAGGCGAAGGCGGACGCTCCGTCCGGGGTGGACGCGGTCAGCCCGGGGATCACCGCGAGCCACGTCAGCGCGAGCGTGAACAGCCCGAGGATGCCGGCCACCGCGAGCCACGCCAGCACCCCCGCCGAGGACCGGAAGCCCATGACCAGCCCGACCAGGATGATGACCACCACCGAGATGGCGTTGGACACCAGCGAGGTCAGCACGTGTCCCCAGAGCACCGACGAACGCGCGATCGGCATCGAGTGGAACCGCTCGAAGATGCCGCCCTGCAGGTCGTTGAACAACCGGAACGCCGTGTACGAGATACCGCTGGCGATCGCGATGAGGAGAATGCCGGGCATCAGATAGTTGGTGTAGTTGCCGCCGCCCGTCTGGATGGCGCCGCCGAGGACGTAGCGGAACAGCAGGAAAAGCGCGATCGGGGTGATCGTGACCGTGACGATCGTGTCCAGGCTGCGGGTGATGTGCCGCATGGAGCGCCCGAGCATCACACTCGTGTCGTTGAGGACGTGGGTTGTCATCGCTTGGCCTCGCTTCCGACGATCGCCAGGAAGATCTCTTCCAGGGTGGGCTGGCGTTCCACGTACTCGACCTTCGCGGACGGGAGCAGCTTCCTGAGCTCCGCCAAGGTGCCGGACGCGATGATCGTTCCGCCGTGCAGGATCGCGATCCGGTCCGCGAGCTTTTCGGCCTCGTCCAGGTACTGGGTGGTTAGCAGCACGGTCGTACCGCTGTCGGCAAGGTTTTGGATCACCTGCCACACCTCGATGCGCGCCTCGGGGTCGAGGCCGGTGGTGGGCTCGTCGAGGAAGATCACCGGAGGGTCGCCGATGAGGCTCATCGCGATGTCGAGCCGGCGGCGCATGCCTCCCGAGTACGCGGACACCTTCCGGCCCGCGGCATCGGTCAGGCTGAATCGTTCGAGCAGGTCGTCGGCGACCCGGCGGGGGTTGTCCACCCGGCGTAACTTGCCGATCATGACCAGGTTCTCGCGGCCGGTGAGGATCTCGTCGACGGCGGCGAACTGCCCGGTCAGGCTGATCGACTCGCGCACCTGCGCCGCCTGGGACACGACGTCGAATCCGTTGACGCTGGCCGTACCGGAGTCGGGTTTGAGCAACGTGGCGAGCATCCGCACGATCGTGGTCTTGCCGGCGCCGTTGGAGCCGAGCAGCGCGAAGATGCTGCCGCGGGCCACCTCGAAGTCGACACCCTTGAGCACTTGCAGTTCCTGATAGGACTTGTGCAATCCGTGCACCCGGATCGCCGCGTTGCTGGTCATGGCTTCCTTTCCGAGGGGGAGGAGCGGGGTTCAGGAGCGGTGGATGATGATGTCGCCATACGAGGTACGGCCGCGCACCTCGACGGTCTGCTCGGCCTGGTCCGGTGCGGTGGCGTTGGTCAGCTGGTTGCGCACGTGCCCGAATCCGGTGTTGACCTCGAGCCAGGCGGCGGTTCCCTCGGCGATGCCGATGTCCAGGTTGCCGACCGCGGTCCCGAGGACAACCGAGCCGCGGGCGACCTCGCCGACCCGGATGGCGCCGTTGGAGGATTTCGCGTCGACGCCGGCGCCGGCCCGCTCGATGTCGATGGCACCGTTGGCGTTGCGCACCCGCACGTCGCCGGTGGCCGTGCCGATCGTGCTGTCGCCATTGGAGTTCTTGACGTCGACGGTGCCGTCGACCTCGCCGATCTGGACCTTGCCGGAGGCGGTGGAGATCTCGGCGTTACCGGCGACGACACCGGCGGTGACATCACCGAACCCGGTGTGCAGGTGCAGCGCGCCGGTTCGTTCCACCGCGACGATGCCGGTGGTCCGCAGCCGGCACTCGCCCAGCCGGCCGGCCCCGCGGATGTCGCCCATCTGCAGGTGCGCGGCGAGCCGCGAATCGCTGGGCAGTTCGATCGACACGTCGACCGAGCGGGTCTTCTTGGAGAAGTCGAAAGTACGTTTCGGCCCGGTGATCCGCAGCGTGCCGCCGGTGTGGTCGACGCGGACCTGGGCGGCGGCCTGCACGTCGGACTCGTCGTTCTCGTCGGTCGGACGGACCTCGACGACGGTGTCGGTGCGGTCACTCGCGGCGATCCGCAGGAAGCCGACGGCGAGCTCGACATCGACGGCGATCGGTTCGGGCGTCTCGAAAATAGGCATGGTTGTCCCCGCATCATGAGTAGGTGAGCCGTTTCCGCAGCTCAGAGAGGTGTGGAGCTAGCGAACCCAGCCGGTGAAGCCCTGCTTGGCCCGTTTGGCGCTGTTCTGTGGCGCGGGACGCTGCTCACGCTCGGAGCGCTGCAGCCCGGCCGCGGCCGCGCGGACCAGCCAGGCGTTGACCGAGCGCCCCTCCTTGGCGGCGGCCTGCTCGATCGAGGCCTTGAGCGGCTCGGGGAGGCGCACGTTGATGCGCGCCGCCGGGCCGTCCTCGGCGATCGCCAGGTCGCTGTCGTCCGGTGCCGGCGCCTCCGCGACCGCGACCGGCTCGGCGGCCGGGAGGGTCACGACAAAGCTCGGGTCGCGACCGCGGAGCCGCAACTCCACCGACCCGGGAGCCAGGTCCCGGGTGATCTCGTCGGCGGCGGCCGAGAGAGCGTCCAGCAGCGTCATCCGGATCGCCGACTCGAGCGACCCGGTCAGGCGCTCGACCAGAGCCCGGGCGTCCGCACCGCCGGCTTCGGCCAGTGTCGCGAACTCGCGGCCGAGGTTGCCCACATACGTCGTCAGGTCCATGGCACCACTATGGCACCTCGATGGCACCAGTGCAAGCCATGTTGGCTCAGCTATGGCATCAGATTCATGGAAACCGATCAGTCAAATCCCCATATCTACGCCTTTGCCAGGACTAATCTCAGGCCATGGGTGCGACAGAGACGGTTCGGGCCGCCGTCGTGGTCGGCGCCCTCGGCGTCGTGTTCGGCGATATCGGCACCAGCCCGATCTACACGCTGCAGACGGTGTTCAACCCGGACGACCCGCATCCGGTCCCGCTCACCAACGCCAACGTGTACGGCGTCGTCTCGCTGATCTTCTGGTCCGTGATGATCATCGTGACGCTGACCTACGTGAGCCTGGTGATGCGCGTCAACAACGACGGCGAGGGCGGCATCATGGCCCTGATCGCGATGCTGCGCCGGTGGGGCGGCGCGTCGATGACGCGGGTCGCGGGGCTGCTCGCGCTGGCCGGGCTCTTCGGCGCGGCATTGTTCTTCGGCGACAGCATGATCACCCCGGCGATCTCGGTGCTGTCCGCGGTCGAGGGCGTCAAGGTCGTCGAGCCCGCGTTTAAGGATTTCGTGGTGCCGGTGACCGCCGTGATCATCGTGGTGCTCTTCGCGTTCCAGAAGAAGGGCACCGCCGCCGTCGGGCGCTTGTTCGGCCCGGTGATGATCGGCTGGTTCCTCGCGATCGGCGCCTGTGGTGCCGCCGGCGTCGCCCGAAACCCCGAGATTCTCAAGGCCCTGTCTCCCTCGTACGCGGCGGGGTTCCTGGCCGGGCGTTTCGAGGTCGCCTTCTTCTCACTCGCCGCGATCGTGCTGGCGGTGACCGGTGCCGAGGCGCTGTACGCCGACATGGGCCACTTCGGACGGCGGGCCATCACCCGCGGCTGGCTGGGCCTGGTGCTGCCCGCGTGCGTGCTCAGCTACCTGGGGCAGGGCGCGCTGATCCTCCGCGACCAGAGCACCGTGAGCAGCCCGTTCTTCCTGCTCACGCCCGGCTGGGGACGGCTGCCGATGGTGCTGCTGGCCACCGCCGCCACGGTCATCGCCGCCCAGGCCGTGATCACCGGTGCCTACTCGGTGGCGTCGCAGGCCGCCCAGCTCGGCTACCTCCCGCGCCTGCGGATCGCGCACACCTCCGCGTCGACGATCGGCCAGATCTACGTCCCATGGGTCAACTGGCTTCTCATGGTCTCGGTGCTGACCCTGGTCCTCGCGTTCCGCAGCTCGGCCGCGTTGGCGTACGCGTACGGCATGGCAGTGATCGCCACCATCACGATCACCACGTCGCTGTTCTTCTACATCGCCCGGGTTCGCTGGCGCATCCCGATGTGGCTGGCGGTGGTGGGCGCCGGCGGCCTGCTGGCGATCGACCTGCTGTTCCTGTCGGCGAACCTCACCAAGCTCGCCCATGGCGGCTGGCTCCCGCTGCTCATCGGCCTGACCGCGTTCACCGTGATGGCCACCTGGCAGCGCGGCCGGCAGGTGGTCACCCGCGAACGGGAACGCGCCGAAGGACCGCTGCGCGCGTTCCTCGACCGGGTGCGCGGCAACGCGTATCCGCATGCCCGGGTGCCGGGCACCGCGGTCTTCCTCAACCGCGGCAAACAGACCGCGCCGCTGGCATTGCGCGCCAACGTCGAACACAACCGCGTGCTGCACGAGCAGATCCTGATCGTCTCGATCGAGACGCTGCCGGTGCCGCACCTCGCCGAGACGGGCCGGATCCAGGTCGACGATCTCGGCTACGTCGGTGACGGGATCATCCACGTGAGCGCCCGCTTCGGCTACATGGATACGCCCGACGTCCCCGCGACGCTGCGGCTGCTCAGCCCGGAACAGACCGAAGGGCCGGTCAAGCTGGACCAAGCCTCCTACTTCGTCTCCAAGATCGAGCTGACCAAGGGATCGGCCCGCACGCTGGCCCCCTGGCGCAAACAGCTCTTCATCGCGACGTCGTACATCACCGCCGATGCCGCCGAATTCCTCGGCCTTCCCCGCGACCGTACGGTGATCATGGGGTCTCGAATCGAGGTGTGAAATCACCGAACCGGACCCGGGCGGCTTCCCGCACTCGCATAGTGAAGGTCGGCACGTGCGGGAAAAATCGCCTATTTCGGTCCGGAAGAGGACGTCATGAGCTCGGTAACCATGACCGGTACCAGTGCGGCACCCGGGCACGCGAACCGGCGGGTCTCCTTCGCCGACCTCGGGGTCAGCGTCAAGGTGCTCGCGGCGGTCGCGACCGCGGCCCTGGTGGCGCTGATCGTGGGCATCGTCGGGCTGGTCTCGCTTGGCCGTGCCAGCGCCTCGGCACAGCTCATCTACAACTCCAACGTCGCCAGTATCAAGGCGGTGGGCCAGCTCAAGAGCGTGGTGACGCAGGCACGGGTGGATGCCTCGAATCAGGCGCTGTCCACGGATGCGGCCCACACCAAGAAGTTCACCGACGACTTCACCGCCGATCTGCAGGCCTTCACGACCGCGATGGCGGCGTACCGCGACAGCATGCCGGCGGCCGCCTCGCAGCTGATCGACGAACTGCAGACCAACTGGGACGCCTACGCCGAAATCGCGACCACCAAGATGATTCCGGCAGGCAATCGCAACGCGCTGACCGAATGGGCCGCCGTACGCGACAACGAAGCACTGCCGGTGATCACCAAGGTCTACGACAACCTCACCGCCCTGGACAGCGCCGAGACCGCCGACGCGGCCCGGAACGCGAGCGCGGCGAAGGCCGGCTACGAGTCCAGCCGGACCACCGCGATCATCACCTTGGTGGTCGGCCTGATAGTCGCCCTGGCACTGGGGTTGATGGTGGCGCGGAAGATCGTGGGGTCGCTGACCAAGGTCACCTACGTGTGCGACGGGCTCGCCGACGGCGACCTCACCCGAAACACCGGTCTCGACACCAACGACGAACCCGGCCGGATGGGACGTTCCCTGGATGTGGCGATGACCCGGCTACGGGCCACCATCTCCACCATCGAGGGATCCGCCGCCTCGCTGGCCGGCGCCTCCGAGCAGATGACCGGCACCGCGGCCAACATCGCCGCGTCGGCCGAACAGACCTCGGTGCAGGCGCTGGCCGTCTCCACCGCCGCCGAGGAGGTGTCGCGCAGCGTCGAGACCGTCGCGTCCGGCAGCGAGCAGATGGGCGCGTCGATCCGCGAGATCTCGGAGAACGCCGCGGAGGCCGCCCGGGTCGCCAGCGAGGCGGTCACCGCCACCGCGACGACGTCGGCCACGATGAACAAGCTCGGCGACTCCTCCGCCGAGATCGGCAACGTGATCAAGGTGATCACCTCGATCGCCGAGCAGACCAACCTGCTGGCGCTGAACGCGACGATCGAGGCCGCCCGGGCCGGCGAGATGGGCAAGGGCTTCGCGGTGGTCGCCAGCGAGGTCAAGGATCTCGCTCAAGAAACCGCCCGCGCCACCGAGGACATCTCCCGCCGGGTCGAGGCGATCCAGGCGGACACCAGCGGCGCGATCACCGCGATCGAACAGATCTCGCTCGTCATCGAGCGGATCAGTGAATTCCAGACGACCATCGCGTCGGCGGTGGAAGAACAGACCGCTACGACCGCCGAGATGAACCGCAGCGTCGCCGAGGCCTCCGGCGGCACCGGCGAGATCGCCCAGAACATCAACGGGGTCGCCGACGCCGCCCGGATGACGAGTCAGGGCGTCGCCGAGACCCAGCAGGCCACCGCCGAGCTGGCCCGCATGTCGACCGAACTGAGCAGCCTCGTCTCCACCTTCCGCCTGTAGCGCTGACGACCTAGACGCCGACGAGTTTGTCCGGATTGAGGACTCTGCGGTACGCGGTGATCAGACCGTCGGTGATCTCGACGGTGTCGACGGTGCAGATCCGGCCGTCCCGGCGGGACACGAGGGCGAGCTCGCCGCCCACTTCGGCGAGGTCGAGACGATCGAGGTGCAGCTGCCGCGCCACCCGCAGCATGACCTCGGCGACGCGCTCGCCACCCTGGATCACCTTGCGTGCCGCGGAGACCTCGCCGCCGCCGTCGGTGACGTAGACGACGTCCGGGTGCAGCAGCCGGACCAGGCCGGCCATGTCCCCCGCCTCGTAGGCGGCCCGGAAGACGGTGAGGACATGTTCACGCTCGGCCTTCGACGCCTGCGGCGTGGACTGCCTCGCCTTGGCCACCCGCCGCCGGGCCCGCGAGGCGAGCTGGCGGGCGTCCGGCCCGGAGACGTCCAGCACCTCGGCGATCCGGGCGAACGCGAGCCCGAAGACGTCGTGCAGCACGAAGGCGACCCGCTCCGGCGGGCTCAGCTCCTCCATGATCAGCAGCATCGCGGTGCTGACGGACTCGTCCACGAGGACCGCATGCGATGCGTCCGGCCCGGTCAGCAGCGGTTCCGGCAGCCAGGGCCCGACGTAGGTCTCGTGGCGGTACCGGGCACTCTTGAGAATGTCGTACGACCGCCGCGCGGCCACCGTCACCAGCCAGGCCCGCAGATCGTCGACGTGCCGCAGATCGGCGCGGGACGCCCGCAGCCAGACCTCCTGCGTCACATCCTCGGCGTCGGCGACGCTGCCGAGCATCCGGTACGCCGCCCCGAAAACCGCCGGCCGATGCTTCTCCCATTCGGCGGCGAGTAGGTCGGCCTGCTGTTCCGGCCGCCCGGGCCCGTCATCCATAAACCTCTCCTGCCGTGCGCGTCCAGCGTAGCCATCCGGGCGCGGGAGCCCCCGTCACACCCGGCGCGGCTACCTCGTCTCCCTGGCGAAAAGCTCTCCCCGGCGAAAAGCCGATCGACAAACAGGATGCGTGCCATGATCTTCGACGATTCGTCCCTGCCGCCGGTGTTGCCGGCCGATGTCGCGGTGCTCCGGGCCGCGGTGGCGGGCGAGGTTCTGCTGCCGGGTGACGCGGGTTACGACGCCGAACGTGCCGTCTTCAACCTGAATCACGACCTGCTGCCCGCGGTGATCGTGGTGGTGCGGAACACGGCCGACGTCCGGGCCGCCCTCGGTTTCGCCGCCGCGCAGCACCGACCGGTCCTGGTGAAGACCACCGGTCACCAGATGGTCGGCACGGCGGACGGCGCCGTCGTGATCGCAACCCACCGGATGAACGACGTGGCCATCGATGTGGCCCGGCGCACCGCCCGGGTCGGCGCCGGGGCACTGTGGTCCGAGGTCGTCGCGAAGGCGGCCAAGTCCGGGCTGGCTCCCCTGAACGGATCCAATCCCACGGTGGGAGTCTCCGGTTACACGCTGGGCGGCGGTCTGAGCCCGACCCTGGGGCGCTCGTACGGCTACGCCGCCGACCATGTGCGCTCGCTCGAGGTGGTGACCGCCGCCGGCGACCTGCTGCACGTCGACGCGGAGTCCGAACCCGACCTGTTCTGGGCACTGCGTGGCGGCAAAGGCAACTTCGCGGTGGTCACCGCCCTGGAGTTCGACCTGTTCCCGGTGTCCCGTCTCTACGGCGGCGCCATCTACTTCCCCGGCGAGCGGATGGCCGATGTGCTGCGAGCCTGGACGGCCTGGCATCCCGGCACTCCGGAGACCATGGTCTCGTCGTTCGCCGTGCTCCGCCTGCCCCCACTGCCCGAGATCCCGGAACCGCTGCGCGGGCGTTTCCTGGTGACGGTGCGGATCGCCTACAACGGCACGCCGGAAGACGGCGAGCGGCTGACAGCGCCGTTGCGCGCGATCGCCCCCGCGGTCCTGGACACCGTCACCGACATGCCGTACGCCGACGTCGCGTCGATCCACAACGAGCCGACCGACCCGCTGCCCTACTACGAGCGCGGCATCATGCTGCGCGAGTTCCCCGCGCAGGCGCAGCAACGCCTGATCGACCTGATCGGCCCCGACGCCAAGACCGGCCTGTGGATCGCCGAACTGCGCGCCCTCGGCGGCGCATGGGACCGCGAGCCCGCGATCCCGAACGCGGTGGCGACGAGGGGCATCCCGTACAGCCTGCTGGGCGTCTCGGTCGGCCCGCTTCCGCAGGAGCACGAGCTCAAGCACTCGGTCGCCACGTTGCTCGACGGCATGGCCCCGTGGCAGTCCACCCGCCGGCTGGTGAACAACTTGGCCCCCGACGAGGCGTCCGACGCCTTCGAAATCTACGGCCCGGCCCGCTACACCCGCCTGAGCACCATCAAGCAGACCTACGACCCAACCAACACGTTCCGCCTAAACCACAACGTGCCCCCAGCCGCCACCGTGGATGGTCGATAGGCGCACACGCCAAGCAGGCTTGAGGGCGGAGGTCGAAGGGTTGAGGGTTGAAGCGCAACGGACTCGCCCACCGCAACCACCGCAACGTGGGGTTTCCGGGGGCTCGGCCCCCGGAGCAGAAATGACGAGCGCCAAGGTCCGCACTTCCCGCGGACACAGTGCGCCCCAGCTCGTGGGCCGCCGGGGACTCGAACCCCGAACCTAAGGATTAAAAGTCCTCAGCTCTGCCATTGAGCTAGCGGCCCGCGATCACAGAGTACCTGTGGTCACCCCGGTTGCCTCCCGGGTATCGCCCGACACCGTGTTTCCGCTGGTCACACCCCTATTACAAACTTTTTGGGGAAGGCTGTCGAAAACGGCCGCGTCCGGTCGACGCGTTAGTAAAGGGATCAGCCGAGGGAGACCGAGATGCGCTTCATGCTCATGCACAAGTTCGACGACAAGGACCCGGCCGCCTGGTCGCCGACGCCCGATTTCATGGCGCGGATGGGCGCCTTCGTGGCGGAGGCGGCCAAGGCCGGTGTGCTGCTCGTCGGTGAGGGTCTGCGGCCGACCGCGGAGGGCGCCGCGCGGATCACCGTGACGGACGGGAAGACCACCGTGGTCGACGGCCCGTTCGCGGAGGCGAAGGAGGTCATCGCCGGGTTCGCCATCCTCGACGTGCGCGATCAGGCCGAGGCGGTCGAGTGGGCGGTGCGCTTCGGCGAAATGTTCGACAACGTGGCGATGGACGTCCGCAGAGTCGCTGAGTGAGACGGGGGCAGGTCATGGGAAAGATCGTTTCGAATTTCTTCATCTCGCTGGACAACGTCGTGGAGGCGCCCGACAAGTGGCACTTCGGGTACTTCGACGACGAGATGGGTGCGATCGTCGGGCGGGGTGTCGCGGACACCAAGGCGTTCCTGATGGGCCGCAAGCTGTACGACGAGTGGTCGCAGTACTGGCCGGGGCACACCGAGGACTTCGGAGCCTTCATCAACTCGGTGCCGAAGTACGTCCTGTCGAACTCGCTGACCGAGGCGACCTGGCAGAACACCACGATCCTCGCCGGTGACGACGACACGGTCGCGGGCCGGCTCCGGCAGGTCAAGGATCAGTATGACGGCGACATCTCGCTGTCCGGTTCGGCCACGACCGTACGGTGGCTGCTCGCCAACGGCCTGCTCGACGAGCTTCGCCTGCTGGTGCATCCGGTCGCCGTCGGGCATGGGCAGCGGTTGTTCGAGGACACGCCGACCCAGCCGCTGCGTCTGCTCAACCACGAGGTGCTCAAGTCCGGCGTGTTGAATCTGACGTATGCACCGGAGTACGAACGCTAATCGGGCGATCGAGACCGTCTGGCGGATCGAGGCGGCGCGGGTCATCGCCGCCGTCGCGCGGCTCGTCGGAGACGTCGGACTCGCCGAGGAACTGGCGCAGGACGCCCTCGTGGCGGCACTCGAGCAGTGGCCGTCCGAGGGCGTTCCGCGCAATCCCGGCGCGTGGCTGACGACCACCGCGAAACGACGCGCGATCGATCACCTGCGCCGGCGCGAGCGCTTCGAGCGCAGCATGCCCGATCTGGTCACACCCGAGTCCGTCGAGTTCGCGGACTTCGAGGAGGAGCCCATCGAGGACGACCTGCTGCGGCTCATCTTCACGGCGTGCCACCCCGTTCTCCCGTACGAGGCAAGGGTTGCTCTCACCTTGCGATTGATCGGGGGCCTGACCACCGACGAGATCGCCCGTGCCTACCTGGTGCCGTCCGCCACCGTGGGACAGCGGATCAGCCGGGCGAAGAAGGCGCTCGCGGGGATGCCGTTCGAACTTCCGTCCGGCCCCGATCGGACCGCCCGGCTCGCCGCGGTTCTCGAGGTCATCTACCTGATCTTCAACGAGGGATATTCGGCGACCGCCGGTGACGACTGGATGCGTCCCGCGTTGTGCAACGAGGCGATGCGTCTGGGCCGCATCCTGACCGGTCTCATGCCCGCCGAGCCGGAGGCGCACGGCCTCATCGCGCTGTTGGAGATCCAGGCGTCGCGCATTCCGGCTCGCACCGGTCCGTCCGGCGAGCCGATCACCCTGCCGGAGCAGGATCGAGGACGCTGGGACCGGTTGCTGATCACCCGTGGTCTGGCCGCGCTGACGAAGGCGGAATCGCTCGGCGGTGGCGTCTACACGCTGCAGGCAGCCATCGCTGCCTGCCACGCCCGGGCGATGACGGCGGCGGAGACCGATTGGTCGCGCATGTCTTCCCTGTACGCCCAACTCGCCGCCCTCGCCCCATCGCCGGTGATCGAGCTGAACCGCGCGGTGGCAGTGTCCATGGCGGACGGTCCCGAGGCGGGCCTTGCCGTGCTGGATCCGCTGCTCGCCGAGCCCACGATGCGGCAGTATCACCTGCTGCCCGCGGTACGCGCCGACTTTCTCGTGAAGCTGGGCCGTACCGCCGAGGCGAAAGCGGAATTCGAGCGCGCCGCCGCGTTGACGAAGAACGAACGAGAGCGAGCGTTGCTTGTGGAGCGTGCCGCAGCGTGCTGACACCGCGAGCCTGATCGAACGCCTAACCGAAAGGATGATCAACGGCTACCCGAAAAGCAATCAAGTTATTGCCTTCCGGCTGTCGATCTTCCAGGTTACTAGGGCGTGTTGCGTCGCGGGTATTGCCGGAATCGCGTGCTTTCCTGTTCCTACGCAAAAACACCCCTCCTTTCGAAAGTCATACAAGAAAGGGACGGCGATGAATAAGATCACGCGAGTTCTCACGATGTCCGGCATCGGCCTCGTCGCGGCCGTGATGATGGCGGGCCCGGCACAGGCGTCCACCGCCTCCGCGCAGCCGGTCACCAAGTCGGTGGCGAGCCAGACCGACAAGGCCCAGCAGCACCGCGACCGTGTGGTCGTCGCCGGCTACTTCAGCTCGCGGTGGGACTGCCAGCGCGAAGGCCGCAAGGGCAAGTGGATCGGCCGCTGGAACCACTACGACTGCGACTTCCTGCGGCTGGGCCTGCGCGGCGGCACGTGGCGGCTCCTGGTCGAGCGCGACTGGCGCAACAACGGCTTCAGCATCGGCAACCGTGGACACGACGACCGGGACGGCCACAAGGGCCAGCACCACAGCAAGCACAAGAATGGCGGCAAGAAGGGTCGTCACTGACGACCCGCCGGTAAAAGGTAAAGCACCGAAACGCTGAATTCCTGAATTCACTCCGCACAAGGTCCCGATGTTGCCGGGCACGCCCCAGGGCCCGGCGACATCGCCTTTTGCGTGACGACAGCTCGGCGCGGCTTCGCAGCCATGCAGCCGGCCCGTGAGCGGGGTACAACGAGCCGGACCGGCCGCGTTGTCGCACCTCAGCGCGACCGGCCCCGCTCGTGATCCGTGGCGGCGGACCTCAGTTCGTGACGCTGGCGATGTTGACCATGTCGTCGCGTTCCGGCTTGTCGGTCTTCTGGGTGTTAGCGGCCGTCCATGACAGAACGAAGCGGCCTGCCGGACGCCAGTCACCGCCAGTGACCTTCATCTGGTTCGCGAAGTTCTTCGCGCCGGTCTCATCGGAGAACTCGTAGACACTTACCGTGTCCGTCACGATCAGCTTGACACAACCGAGAGCGTTGGCGCCGTCTTTCGCCTTGCAGGCGCTCGTCTCGTCCTTCGGATTCGGAACCGGCCATTTCGCAGCGATCGCGTCGACGACCTGCTGCGCCCCCGGCTGCGCCGGCCCCTGGTTGGAAGCCTCCGCGCTGCTGGTGCCACACCCAGCCAACGCGAACAATGCAGTGGCTACCACTAAGACCTGACGTGCCCTCACCCTTACCGCCTCTTTCCTCTGTGGATCATCACAGATGGGCACCTTACGGCTTCCGAGAGCTATCGGGCAGAAAAATTTTGGCAACAAAGCATTCGGCGGCTTTTATCCCGATTTTTTTCGAGCCGTTCGGCTCTTGCGGAGCGCACGTCCGGCCCCGGTACGCGTCGGCGAACCACCCCGGCCGCATCGCGTCCCCGGGGCGCGCCTCGATGCGTTCCGGCCACCGACCACCTGTAGGAGATCGCCGCCTGCGCGCACCGGTAGCGCGGAACGTTACGTGATAACCGCGGCGCGCGCTGCCCCTTCACGAGAACGGCAAGCCGGCGCCGAGGCTCACTGTCCGTTCACATTGCTGCAGATTGCATACGCCATAGCCCACGCACCGCTTGATGACAGACAGCGACCGCCGGGGGGTCACAAACTCATGGCCGTCCAGCCGTCACACCCTCCGGGGCTACCTCGTCTCCCTGTCGAAACGCGCCCGCAAGCCTGCCCGGCTCGACAATAGGAACGACACATGACCGCCACGGCCAATACGCCGACCGCCACCTCGGCGATCGAGGCTACGCAACAAGATCGACTTCCACTGAAAGCCCTGATCGGCCTGTTCTTCGCCGGCTTCGTCGGCCTCCTCACCGAGGCTCTCCCGGCCGGTCTGCTGCCGGAGATCTCCGGCACGCTGCACCGCAGCGTCGCGGCGACCGGCCAGACGGTCACGATCTACGCGGCCGCCACCGCGCTCGCGGTGATTCCGCTCAACCGGCTGACCTCGAGCTGGTCGCGCAAAACCGTCCTTCAGGTGGCGCTGCTCACCGTCGCCATCACCAGCGTGCTCACCGGACTGTCCGGCAACTACTGGCTGACCCTCGCGATCCGGGTCCTCGCCGGGCTGAGCACCGCGCTGGTCTGGCCGCTGCTCGCCGGTTACGCCGCCCGGCTCGCCCCCGACGGCAAGCAGGGCCGCGCCATCGCGATCGCCATGGCCGGCATCCCGGTGTCGCTGGCCCTGGGTGTCCCGTTCGGCACCGCGGTCACGTCCTTCACTGGCTGGCAGGTCGCGTTCTACGGTTCCGCGGCACTGACCCTGCTGGTGATGCTGTGGATGTTCGTCACCCTGCCGAGCCTGCCCGGCCTGCCGATGGGCCGGCGTCACACGATTGCGCAGGTGCTCGTCATGCCGGGCGTCCGCGTGATCCTGTTCGCCCTGGCCGGGTTCATCATCGCGCACAACATCATGTACACGTACGTCACCGACTACCTGAACTTCGTCGGGATGAACGGTCAGGCGGGCTGGGTGCTGTTCGTCTTCGGTGTCACGTCGGTGCTGAGCGTCGTCGTCGTCGGTAAGTACAGCGACCGCCACCACCGGCAGCTCGTCGTGGCCAGCACCGTGCTCTTCGCGGTGAGCGTCCTCGTCATGGCCGTGCTCACCAGCCTTCCGGTGGTCATCTACATCGCCGCCGCGGCCTGGGGTCTCGCCTACGGCAGCTCGGCCGGCCTGTTCATGGGCGCCATGATCAACGCTTCCGGACCGGCGGCCGACGTCGGCCAGTCGATGGTCACCCTGGTGTTCTCCATCGCCATCGCGCTCGGTGGCCTCGTCGGTGGCCTGCTCATCGACGCGCTGGGCACCGGGTCGATCACCTGGACGGCGCTCGCTCTGCTGGTCGCCGCCGCGTTCCTGGTGATCGGCGGCAAGAAGCACGCCTTCCCCGCCGGGAAGTAGACACCCGCACCGGCCACATCGGACGAACAGACACACAGGTTCTGTTCAGCCTGTGTCCACCCGTACGCCAGCTTCGTCGGAGAAGGTCGGCGCCATGCGTCGCACCGCAGGCATCGTCGCCCTGGTCGCTCTCTCCACCGTCGTCGCCGCGCCGGCGCAGGCGGGCGCCCGGCGCGCGGACGACGTCCAGGAGATCACGGCGCGGGCGGAAACCACGGCGCTGTTCGACGACGAGGCCGGCGGTGACGCCGACGCCGACGATCCGGCCATCTGGATCAACCAGGCCGACCGGTCCAAGAGCCGGGTCATCGGCACCGCGAAGAACGGCGGCCTGCGCGTCTACGACCTGGCCGGTCGTGAGGTCCAGTCGATCACGCCGCCCGAGGGCGGCCGTTTCAACAACGTCGACCTCATGAAGGCGTTCGGCCGCGACCTGGCGGTGGTCACCGACCGCGGGCTCGACCAGCTGCGCATCTACCGGATCGACCCGAACGGGCGGCTCACCGACGTCACCTCGGCCGACGCGCCGCTGCTGTTCTCCCGCGATCAGGCCGAGGTGCAGACCCAGGCGACCGGCTACGGTCTGGCCACCTACGGCCGGTACGCGGTGGTCAGTCGCCGGCACACGACGCGGCTCGGCTTGTTCCGGCTCGAGGAGCGCGGCGGCCGCGTCGGATACCGGGTGACCGACGTTCTCGACCTGCCGAAGCAGTTCCGCCTCCCGAACGGCGACGTCTGGACGCCCTGCCTCGAACCGGGTGAGGACCCCCAGGTCGAGGGCATGGTGGTGGACGCCGAGGCGGGCGTGCTCTACGCCGCGCAGGAGGACGTCGCGCTCTGGCGGATCAAACTGGACGGTGACCGCTTCGTCGGCGTCCCGCGAGTCGTCGAACGCGTCGCCGAGTACGGCGTGCCGGCCACCTACGACGCGGCGACCGAGGAGTGCACGCCCGGCACGGATCCCGGCTACGGCGGCCGGATCCACGCCGACGTCGAGGGCGCCACGATCTACCCGACCGGCCCGCGCGACGGCTACCTGATCGTCTCCAGCCAGGGCGACAGCCGCTTCTTCGTCTACGACCGCCGCACCAACAAGCCGCTGCGCACCTTCCAGGTGGTGGACGGCCGCAACACCGACGGCGTGCAGCACTCGGACGGCGCCGCGGTCACCCCGGTGGCGCTGCCCGGCTACCCGGACGGCCTGCTGGTGCTGCACGACGGCGAGAACACGCCGGATGGCGGCCGGGTCAGCACGAACTTCAAGTACGTGAACTGGCGCTCGCTGAAGCTGTAGGCGTCACATCCGCGACACCGACATCGTGGACACGCCCGAGGTCGCGTCGATGTCGTAGCGGTCGGTCGCGGCGGCCCAGTCGTCCGGCTGCCACACCGAGCCGCCGGAGACCCCGGAGTGGTTCTGGCCGTCGATGGTCACGCTTGCTGCCCCACCCCCAGCCCGTACGCGCACCGGGGCGTCCCCACCCAACCGGACCGTGACCTCGCTGGCCCCACCGGCGACGACGACTCGCTGGGTTCCGCGTGCGGCCGGCAACGCCACCGACGCGCGCGAGGTGCCGGCGCTGAAGTCGACGTCGCCGCCCTTGCCCGCGCTGAGGTCCACCGACGAGTCCGTGGAGCCGCCGGCCAGCCGGATCTGCCAGCGCACGTCGTCGTCGAGCAGCACGCTCACCACCGCGGGTCCGGTGCCGGTGCCGTCGCGTACGCCGGCAAGGATCTCGCCATCGCGCACCGTGACCGTCGGCAGCACCTTGGAGCCGGACGGGGTGGTGATGTCGTAGCGGTCGGCGCCCAGATCGGTGACCCGGACGCGTACGACATCCGCGCCGTTGATCATCGCGAACCGCGTCGCCTGCGCGTTCCCGTGCAAGCCGCCGTCTTTGACATATCCCGGACGATTCTCTGGATTTCGGTCACGCCCATCGCCGCCCGTACCGGTGCAACCCGCGATGAGCAGCAAGGATCCGACCAACGCACCAAATCGGACGACCATGGCGGGAGGGTACCCGGAACCGGGAGGGCCTAAGCAGGCCGCCTGATCGTCGATCGACGTTTGAGCTACGGACATCGGCACCGATCATCGTGACTGCATGCGAGTAGCGCTGGTCACAGAGACCTTCCTGCCGGACGTCAACGGCGTCGCGCACTCGGTGGTGCGGGCGGCCGAACATCTCCTCCGCCGCGGGCACTCGCCGCTGGTGATCGCGCCGCAGCCGCCGCCGTCGGTCCGGGACGTCCCGGTCAACGTCCCGTACCCGGTGGTGCGGATCCCGTCCTTCCCGATGCCCGGCTACCCGCAGATCCGGCTGGGCCTGCCCACCCCCGCGATGACCGCGACGCTGCGCGCCCACGGCACCGACCTGGTTCACCTGGCCAGCCCGTACGTGCTCGGCGCCTGGGGGTTGGCGGCCGCGCGCAGCCTCAAACTCCCCACGGTCGCGGTCTATCAAACCGATGTCGCCGCGTACGCCCGTGCGTACCGCGTGAAGATGACCGTCGGCACGGCATGGCGCTGGATCCGGACCGTCCACAACGCGGCCGACCGCACCCTGGTCCCGTCGACGAAGTCGGCGGCCGCGCTGCACGCACACGGGGTCGAGCGGATCTATCTGTGGCGGCGCGGAGTCGACGACGTGCAGTTCCATCCGAGCCGGCGCAGCGCCGCGATCCGCCGCGCGCTAGCCCCCAACGGCGAAATCCTGGTCGGTTTCGTCGGCCGTCTCGCCGTCGAGAAGCAGATCGACCTCCTTGCCGACGTGAGCCGTCTCCCCGGCGTACGGCTGGTGATCGTCGGCGACGGCCCGGCCGCCCCCGCCCTGCGCAAGGCCCTCCCCGACGCGGTCTTCCTGGGCGTACGGCGGGGACTCCAGCTGGCCCGGATCTACGCGAGCCTCGACATCTTCGCGCACACCGGCCCGTACGAGACCTTCGGCCAGGCCGTACAAGAGGCCATGGCGAGCGGCCTGCCGGTGGTGGCGCCGAACGCGGGCGGCCCGGTCGACCTGGTCGACGACGGACGAACCGGTTATCTTGTACGCCCGTTCGAGTCGGACGGTTTCACGTCGGCCGTACGCGAGCTCGCCGCCTCGTCATTGTTGCGGGCGCAGTTCGGAGCGGCCGGCCGCGTGGCGATCGAGGGACGGAGCTGGCAGGCGGTGGGTGACGAGTTGATCGGCCACTACGAGGCGGTGGCGTCCGGCGTGCGGGCGGAGGCGTTGGCCGCGTGAGGATCGTCCGGGTGGCGAACTTCGTCACGCCCCGCTCCGGCGGCCTGAAAACCGCGTTGCGCAACCTGGGCATGGGTTACCGCACGGCCGGCCACGACCCGGTCCTGGTCATCCCCGGCCCCGCCGAATCGGTCGAGGAGACCGAACAGGGCCGCATCATCACGCTCCCCGGCCCGATGGTCCCCCGGATGGGCGGCTACCGCCTGCTGCTCAACCGCTCCCGGGTCGCGGCGACGCTACGTGCCCTGCGCCCCGACCGCATCGAGGTCTCCGACCGCACCACGCTGCGCTGGCTGGGCCGCTGGGCGTCCCGCCACGACATCTACTCCGCGATGGTTTCGCACGAGAGCCTGGACGGCCTGCTGCGCCTGTTCGGCCCCGGCTCGAGCCGCCGCCTGTCGGACGTCCTGAACGCCCGAACCGCCGCCGACCACAACCGCATCATCTGCACCACCCAGTGGGCCGCGCGAGAATTCGACCGGATCGGCGTCCGCAACGTGGTGCGGGTGCCGTTGGGCGTCGACCTGGAGCGTTTCTCCCCCGCCAACCGCAGCTCGGAGATGCGCCACCGTTGGGCCACCGACGACGACGTCCTGTTGCTGCATTGCGGCCGCCTGTCCCCGGAGAAGAAACCCCGCCGCTCCCTGGCCGCCCTGGCCGAGCTGCGCCGCCGCGGCGTCCCCGCGGTCTTGGTGGTGGCCGGCGCCGGCCCGCTCCGCGCAGCGTTGCAGTCCGAGGCTGCGGAGCGGGGTCTTCCGGTCCGCTTCCTGGGCCACGTGACAGACCGCGCCGAGCTGGCAGCGTTGCTGGCCACGGTGGACGTGGCAATCGCCCCGGGCCCGGTCGAGACGTTCGGCCTGGCTGCTTTGGAGGCGCTGGCAAGCGGCACCCCCGTGGTGGTGAGCTCGGAGAGCGCCCTACCCGAGGTGATCGGCGAAGCGGGTTTGGCGGCCCCCGGCGAGGGCAGGGCTTACGCAGACGCGATCGAGACGCTGCTGTCCCGCCCGCTGGCTGCGCGCCAGTCCGCGGCGCGCACGCAGGCGGAGCGCTTCCCCTGGGCAGCCTCGGCTGCGGGGTTCCTGGAGGCCTTGAACGCGCCGTCCCCCAGCGCATCCCCGCATCCGCAGTCCCGGTAGCGGCCGCGCACCCGGCGGGCGCCGGCCGGAGCTGTGGCTTGCTCGGCGACCGCGGTGGCGGGAGTTCGGTGAAGGCGAAGTGCCGCCGCTTGCGCTGCGAGGTGTGGCGCGCTGGGGGGCGGCCATGGCGGCGCGGTTGCGGCGGGCGCGAGCTGCCGCCGCTTGCGCTGCAAGGTGTGGCGCGCTGGGCGGCCATGGCGGCGCGGGCGTGGCGGGCGCAAGGTGCCGCCGCTTGCGCTCGGACCTGTGGCGCGCTGGGTGGCCATGGCGGCGCGGGCGCGGCGGGCGCAAGGTGCCGCCGCTTGCGCTCGGAGCTGCGGCGCGCTGGGTGGCCATGGCGGCGCGGGCGCGGCGAGCACCAAGTGCCGCCAGTTGCGCCGCCAGGTTGGCGCGCTGGGTGGCCACGCGGCGCGGGTGCGGCGAACGCGAGGTGCCGCCGCTTGAGCTCGGAGCTGCGGCGCGCTCAGCGACCATGGCGGCGGGAGCGAGGCGAATGCACCGTGCCGCCGCTTGCGCTGCAGGGTGTGGCTCGCCCGGCGATCATGGTGGCGGGAGCGCGCGAAAGGTGGGAGCGGCCCCGCCGGTTGCGCTATTCGCTTGCCGCGGCACGCGGACGGGGCATCTCCTTGATTCGCTTGCCGTGCAATCCCGCGATGTGGACGATGGCGCCATATCCTGGGACTTTCGTGAACCTTGGAGAGTTGCGCCCATATTTGAACCACAACTCTCCAAGGTTCGCTTCACACCGGGAAAACGGCGTCGACAAAAGCTGTTTTGCTTGGACAAATCGGTTGGCCACAATGGACGGATATCCCACAGTGCGGACTCGAGTTCACGATGTGGTCGCCGTTCCCAGCAGGCGGGCCGCCGTCCCGGGTAATGGATGCCCTGCGTCGCTTGACGCCCCCGCCCACCTGGCAAAGTTGCACCGTCGCCGGAAATATCGGATACGCGCGAGTGGCGCGACCGCCGGCAACCGGAGTGACAGGTAACTGCTGCGCCTGGGCACGGTCGTGCGCCGGCGTATGGCGGGTTGAAGCCCGGCGAAGCCGGCCGGCAAAAAAGGATGCAGAAATGACGGTAGGCCCACCCCGCATAG
>NZ_JABBNC010000018.1 GCF_012933445.1 Actinoplanes sp. TBRC 11911 | reverse complement strand
CGTAGGAAAGTCCACCCGACCAACCGTGAGCCAGCCGCGGGCGGAAAGAAAACCGGCTGGGGTGGCAGGACGGCCGGAACACGGCGGACGGCCTGGAGCAGGCAGAGAGCCGGACCCGCTGGGCGGGGACCAGACGCTGCCTCGTACGGGGGAAGGCTATGTGGTTGTGGAAAGGAGGTCCCGCAGGTCGAAGCCGTTTGCGATCTCGGCGTCCGGCTTCAGGTCCGGGGCGTCGGGCTCGCGGTCGGTGCGGGGAGAGCGCATCAGGATCGCCCGGGCCACGTCTGCTCGGCGGGCGCAGGCGATGTCGCGGCGGGGCGTGTCGCCGACGAACCAGCACGCCTGCGGGGGCACGCCCAGCTCGTCGGTCGCGTTCCAGATCATCTGGGGGTTCGGCTTTCGGACGCCTGCCTCGTTGCTGTAGATCTGGGCCTTGAAGAACGTGCCCGCCCCTACCTGGGCCAGGAAGTCCCGATGCGCCGCCCCGGACAGCGTATTGCTCACCACCGCCATCGGGATCTCGCGCTCCCTTGCCGCCTCCAGCGCCTCAAAAATGCCTGGCCGCACCGCCCAATTGTGCCGCCACGCCCAGTCGTAGCTCAGGCGGCGGACCGCTCCCCGGACCGGGACCTGCGCCGCCGGCGGCCAGCCCGGGAGGATGAAACGCTCCCATACCTCGGCCTGGGTCAGCTCGTCCGGCCAGTCCTCGTCGCGCCAGCGCGCGTACGCCGCCGCTCCCCTCGTCAGCGAGCGCTGGATCTCGCCGGGCAGCAGGGCGCCCTTCGTGAGGTTGTAGATGCGCAGGACCAGTTCCGGTGGGGCCGAGCGCTCCTGGTGCGGGGCGTCGGCCAGGACACCCCCGAAGTCGAGCAGCAGGGCGGCTGGGCTCGGCGGCATGTCAGCGGGCGGTGTCCAAGGCCCAGGCGCGTACGCCTCCGACGATGCCGGCGGTGTTCGGAACGACCACGACGTCGTCGCCCATTCGCGCCAGCTGGGTGGGGGTGACCAGGCGGGAGTTGCCGCCGCCCAGGTAGAGGCGGTCCCAGAGGAACACCGGACGCAGGCCCTCAACCACGTTGCGGACCCGGCGGGACCAGAGGGCGTCGCCGAGGCGGCGGCGTTCGTGCTCGCCGATGTACGTGTCGTAGGACATGCCCCACCGCACCGGCGCCTGCGACATCTCCAGGTGCGGCGCGAGGCGGCCGCCGTCGAACAGCGCGCAGCCCAGGCCGGTGCCGAGGGTCAGGACGAGTTCGCAGCCGGTGCCCGCGACCACCCCGGCGCCGTGCACCTCGGCGTCGTTGAGCACCAGGGTGGGCAGGCCGAACGCGTCCTCCAGGGCGGTGCGGGCGTCGAAGCCGTGCCAGGCGTCGACCAGTTCCGGGTCGACGCGGGTGCGCGGGCCGCTGCGGGTCACGTAGTGCGGGGTCGCCACCACCACGCCGTGCCGCAGCATGCCGGGCATCCCGACGGTGACCTGGTCGGCGCTCGGTAAACGCTCGCCGAGCTGCACCAGCGTCTTTACGAACAGGTCGGGCGGCAGGGGGTACGGCGTGGGGACGCGCAATGGCTGGGCACGCATCGTGCCCGACTCGTCGAGCACCGAGCCCTTGATGCCGCCGCCGCCACAGTCGATCGTCAGGGTGAAAGCCACGCCGCCAGTGTGCATGGAGGTCACCTCCTCGCACAGCAATTGTGACCCGGTATCGTCGCTGCGGTGTCCAGGGCTTTGCGGGTGAGTACGCGGAACGCCAATTTTCAGCAGTGGCAGGCCCTTCTGACCAACCGCACCAAGAGGCACCGCGCGGGAGAGTTTCTGGTTCAAGGGGTACGCCCGATCAGCCTCGCGGTCGAGTACGGCTGGGAGATCCGCGACCTGATATACCCGGATCGTCGCGCTTTATCGGGATGGGCCCGGGATGTCCTGGCGCGGACCGGCGCGCGGGCCGTGGCGATGTCGCCGGAGCTGGTGGCCGAGCTGGCCGATAAAGAGGACGCCGAGCTGATCGCCGTGGTGGGGATGGCACCGTCGGCCCCGATCATGGCGGATCGGCATCTGCTCGTGGTGGTGTTCGATCGGCCGGGGACGCCGGGAAACGTCGGGACGCTGGTGCGGTCGGCGGACGCGTTCGGGGCGTCGGCGGTGATCATCACGGGGCATGCGGCCGATCCGTACGACCCGAAGGCGGTGCGGGCGTCGACCGGCTCTTTGTTCGCTTTGCCGGTTTTGACGGCCGACAGCGTTGAGGGCGCTTTGTCGCTTTTGCCACGTGGTGTGCAGATTGTGGCAACCGATGAGCACGGCCGGGTGGATGTGGACGAGCACGATATGACCGGGCCTACGGCGATTCTGGTGGGGAACGAGACGGTGGGGCTCAGTGCCGCGTGGCGCGACGCCGCCCATGTCACGGTGCGCATTCCGATCACCGGGGCCGCCAGCTCGTTGAATGCTGCCGCGGCGGGCACTGTCGTGCTGTATGAGGCGGTGCGGCAGCGGGCACGACCAACGCGCTGAGAGTTGTTACGCCGGTGACTCGGCCATCGGGCGGACCCGGATGCGGGTGATGGCCCGGCCGGTCACCTCGACCACCTCGGCGGTGAACTCCGGCAGCGTGACCACCTCCCCCGGAGCCGTCGGGATGTGCCCCAGCGCGGCCAGCACCATCCCCGCCACTGTCGTGTAGTCGCCCTCCTCGTGGGCGTCCGACTCGTCGTGCAGGCCGATGTCCGGCAGGTCGTGGATGGGGAAGGAGCCGGGCAGCAGCAGCGCGCCGTCCGGCTCCTTGATCACGGCCGCCACGTCGCGGTCCGTCTCGTCGTAGATCTCCCCGACGATCTCCTCGACCAGGTCCTCCATCGTGATGATCCCGTCGATGGCCCCGCGTTCGTCGACCACCATCGCCAGCTGCTGTCGCTCGCCGCGGAGCTCCTTGAGCGCGTCCGACACCCGCAGCGTCTCCGGCAGGAACAACCCGGGACGCGCGAGCGAGTCCACCGTGCCGTCGGCGTCGACCAGGTCGCGCAGGTGGACCATGCCGATCACGTCGTCCAGGCCGGCCGGGCCGACCACCGGCGCGCGCGAATGCCCGGCGTCGATGAGCAGCCGCAGCGCCTCCTTCGCCGGCGTCCCGGTGGCCAGCGTCAGCACGTCGCGCCGGGGCACCAGGATCTCCCGCAGGATCCGGTCGGCGATCTCGAAGGCGCCGCTGATGATGGTGCGCTGCTCGGCCGAGAAGTCCTGCTGCGCGGCCACCATGTCGCGGATCTCCTCGGTGGTCACCTCCTCGCGCTGCGCCGCCGGGTCGCCGCCGGCCAGCCGCACCAGCAGGTTGGTGGCGGCGCCGAGCAGCCACACCGCGGGCCGGGAGAACTTCGACAACCAGTCCAGCGGGCGGGCGACCAGCAGCGCCCATCCCTCCGGGCGCTGCATCGCTATCCGTTTCGGAGCGAGCTCGCCGATCACCAGCGTGACGAACGTCAGCAGCACCGTGACGATCACGATCGCGGCCGGCTCGGCCGCCGAACCGAGGAAGCTCAACGGCTGCACCAGCGGCTCGGACAGCGATACCGCGGCGGCCGCCGAGGCCAGGAACCCGGCCAGCGTGATACCGATCTGGATGGTCGCCAGAAACCGGTTCGGGTCGCGGCTCAGCCGGGCCAGCACCCGTCCGGCGCCGGATTCTCGTTCCAGCCGCTGCACCTGGCTTTCGCGCAGCGACACGAGTGCCATCTCGCTGCCCGAGAACGCGGCGTTGACCAGCACCAGCACGAGCACCAGGACGATTTCTCCGCCTGTGCCACCCATCTCAACGCCCCCGGGACAAATCAATCATTGAGGGAAACAACCTACCGTCAACCTGGTGTCCCGGCCGTTCAGAACCGCGCGAACGAACGGAGTGGCATGCGCGGTCCGAACCTCGGCGCGCCGAACCCGCCGAGCGCGAGCAGCACACATACCCGGCCGCGATGGCCGCGAAACGGCTCCAGCAACTCGAGCATCCGCTCGTCGGTGCCGCGGGGCTCACCGGCCAGCCCCCAGCTCACCGTGTTCGGAATGTGCAGGTCGCCGACGCTCACCGCGTCCGGGTCGCCGAAGACCAGGCGGACCACCTCGGCCGCCGTCCACGGTCCGACGCCGGGGATCGTGAGCAGGCGCCGGGTCAGCTCGGCCGTGTCGGGGCTCTGCTCGAGCCTGGCGGCGGCCAGGGCCACCCGCTGCAGGGTCTGGGTGCGGCGTTGCTCCACGCCGAAGGGATGGAACACCCAGTACGGCGTCGCGGCGACGACGGCCGGGTCGGGCGGCAGCAGCAGCTCGGCCGGGCCGGGGGCCGGCTCACCGAAGTGCTTGACGATTTTCCGGTACGCCCGATGGGCTTCCTTGCCGGCGACCTTCTGCTCCAGGACGGTCTGCAGGGCGCTGCGGAAGAACAGGCCGGTGGCGGGCATGCGGACGCCGGCGAACGTGCGCCCGAGCCGGTGCACCAGCCGGTTCGGGGCGGCGAGGTCGAGGAAGCCGGTGACGTCGTCGCGCAGGCCGGCGAACGCGTCCGCCCGCTCGGCCAGCCACCCCTCGCCCGGACCGTAGGTGGTTGCGACCAGATCGCCGGCCACGCGCGCCAGGTGCAGGGTGGCCGGGCCCTCAGGCGTACGGGAAGCAAGCCAGAAGTCGCTGCCCTGCAATGACCCGCTCGGGTCGTACGAGGGAACCAGAAGCGGGCCGACGGATGCGCCGAAGTGGTACCGCTCCGGCGGGGTCAACCGGCGTTCTGTCACCCGCAAAGGGTGCCATCCCGCCGCCGGATTGCCCACCCTGGCCGCGGGCATGCCGATGGCCCTGACCGCGCTCCCGGCCAGGGCCATCGGTTCTGCGGGGCGACCGGACAACCCGAGTGGTCCGGTTCGCCTGGAGCAGCCGCGTCGTCCATCAGGGGGAAGGGCGACCACCGCTGGTAGCCGGCGGGGGGTCCCGAGGCGGGGCGAGTCCGTGTCGGCGTCCTCGCCCCGCGGTCCGGGTCCGGCTGCGGTGCTGCTCGGCTACTCCACGATCAGTTGCGGACCGTGACGCGGACCGCGTCGAAGGCCGGCGTCTGGTTCGCGCGCTCCATCATCGGGATACGGTGCGAACCGTCACCCGCCCACGAGGCGCACTGCGCGGTACCCGCGGTCGGCATGCCCGGCACCGAGATGACCACCGAGTCCGGGGTCTTGCCACCCTTGCTGTCCTCGGTCGCCACGAAGAACGCGGGAACCGGGGCCGGGTCCGGCGCCTCGTTGGTGTTGGCCAGCATGCGGCACGCGGTGTGGAAGTGGCCGTGGACGATGCCGTCCGCGGTCAGCACCGAGCTCTCCACGTAGTAGCCGCCCTTGCCGGCCGCGAGGAACCGGTCGCGCAGCAGGTTGCGGGTGCTGACGGTCAGCTCGAACGCGGTGTTCACCTTGACCGAGCGCGGCGCCTTGGTGATCAGCAGCGACGGGTTGTTCGCCGCGACGCCGACCTCACCGAACTCGGTGGAGACGCAGCGGTTGCCGACCTGGAAGCCGTCGTGCGGCGGCAGCTGGCTGGTGTCGCAGCTGTTGGTGAGGATGTCGAGGCCGTTGCCCGGAGGGGGCGTGGTCGACGTGTCGGACGGCGCCGGCGTGGGGTCCTCGGTGTTGCCGGTGCCTTCGGTCGGGTCGGCGCTCTGGCCTCCGTTGTCGTCACCGGCGGACTGGCTCGGGTCGGCACTGGCCGACTCGGACGGGTCGGTGCCCTCGGTCGGGTCGGTGCCCTCGGTCGGGTCGGTGCTCGCCGACGTCGTCGGGTCGCTGACCGGGGTCGCCGTGGTCTTGGTGGGCCGGCCCTGGCCGCCACCGCCCCCGCCGTTGTTGCCGACGTGGTGCATGACCCAGTCGCGGCAGCGGTCGCGCAGCTGAGTCGCGCTCACCGTCTCACCGGCGCCGTCGTCGGCGTGCTGGGTGACGCCGTTCTCCTGCCAGGTGCCCTTCTTGGTCTTGGTGGAGAGCTTCGGCGGCGGCGGCGTGCTGATGTTGTCGCACGCGGACAGCGCCTTCTTCTGGTTGCGGGTGGTCGACGCGTTGGAGACCTGGGTGACGGTCACGATGCCGGCGAAGACCACCAGCGTGCCTGCCACCGCGACGATCCGGCGTTTACCGCTGAACCATCCCGTGTTTCTCGATGCGCGCCGGTACTTCCTTCGCATGGGGTGAACCTTTCTGTGATGCGACCGAGGCGTGGCTGGGGGCTACCGCGCCCGGAAGATACGCATGGTCGTGATGACGCCGGCCACGAGCGCGGCGGCTAGAACTACGAGGATCACTGTGTTGTTGAGCCCGGGGATTCCGTTGCTGCTGGCACTGGCCGCGCGGACCATCTGCCCGTCCACCGGCACCGGACCGGCGTTGGCCGGCTTCGGCGGCGGAGCTGTCGGAAGAGAGCCGTAGTCGACGATTCCGCTGCTCTCCAGCAGGGTCATGTGGGTCATGACGAACTGGTTGGTCTGCTGGGCGAGCTGGCGGACCGAGTCGTTGCGGGTGGTGGCACGGATCGTCGCGATCGCCGGGAAGATCGTGCCGTGTGCGGCCCGGAGCCGGTCGATGTAGACCTGATCGAAGGCCTCCGGAGTCGGCGCGGTGCGCATCTCGCTCAGCCAGTACAGCTGGTCGGTGTTCGGCTTGTTGGGCAGCTCGATGCCGAGCTTCTTGGCCACGTCGCGGTCGAGCTTGTCGAGGATGACGTGCTGGGCCGCGATCGACTTGGCGATGTTGACGACGCGCGGGTCGTCCGACCTCTCGATGGCCTGGTTGCTGCCGTCGATCTCCCAGAGGCCGGCGAGCCGTACGCGGATGACGAAGTCGCGGTCCGCGGCGGTGACCGAGCCGGCGCCCGAGTCCTTGAAGGTCGTCGCGGGCACCGGCACACCCGGCTCGGCGTCGTCGGCTCGTGCCGGTCCGACCGGGACCAACAGGAATGCCACGAGCATTGCCGTCGTGCCCATCAGCCAGCGCGAGCCTCGGCGCAGGATGCGAGCGGGAACCATTTCTTTTCTACCTCCGGAACCGCGTTTTCTTTAGCGAATTCTTAAATTGCGCTTAAGTCAGTAGCTGTAATCGGTTCCAGCGTCCGCGGAATCGTCCTTGGGCGGAGCCACCGGCTTCGAGATGGCGGGCAGGCAGGTGAGGTTCTTCGCGCCGTCCGGCTTGATCACGAACCATTTGCCGCCGACGTTCTGGCCCTTCCAGTCGCCGGGCTTCTTGTCGCCGATGTACGTGTAGACCGGCCAGTTGTTGACGGTGAGCTGCTTGGTGCCGTCGGCGCGGGCGACCGTGCCGACCAGCTTCGGGTCGACGCCCTTGAGGGTCGGCTTGCCGTCGTTGGTCAGCGCCGGCGGCCACACCTTCGCGCAGTCGTCCACGCAGGTGGACTTGGCGGGCTTGTTCTTGTCGGCGTCGAAGCGGTAGAGGACGTAGCCGTCCTCGTTCTCGATGACCTGGCCCATCTTCTTCACCGACGTGCCGGTCAGCTTGTCCGTGGTCTTGTCCGCCGGTAGGGCGGCGGCGTCGTCGGAGCCGGGCGGCGCGGTCGCGTCCGGATCCGCGGCCGCGACCGGGTCGCTGGTGGCCGAGGGACCGGCCGTGCCGACGACCGTGTCGGCCGCGGGCTCGGCCGCGTTTCCGTAATCGGCGCCCCCGGCCGGGGCGCAGCCGGCGAGTGTGAGTGCCGCGGCGATCGCGCCACCGACGACGACCATCTTTCGCTTATGCGGTACCACTGGCCCTCCAGCAGAATCGGCTCTTGGCGTTTCCGGGCAGTAGTACGGGGAAGATGGCGGATCGGTTGAACTACTATTCCAAGTTTTTTGCCCGAACCCTCTGACCACGGCTTTCTTCTAAGGACCCAAAAAAAGCCCGGCCATCGGCCGGGCTTTTTGCGTGACGAATCGATTACGGAACGCGTACCAACGTTTCGCCGGAACCGTTCGCGGCGACTTCCTGAACCTGGACGTGCGCGATGTCCTCGCGCGGCGTCGCGGTGACCGCCTGCAGCAGCAGCGGCTCCGGGTTCGCGGCGGTGCCCCAGCCCTGGGTGCCGACGGTCCAGGAGGACAGCGGCTCGGTGGTGCCGTCGGTGTGCACGACCATCAGGCGGCAGACCTTCGGACCGGTGATGTTGGAGATGGCGAAGGAGATCTGGGTGCCGAAGCCCTTCTTCTCCAGGCCGACCGCGGCGGACACGCCGGTGCGCGGGTCGGTGCTCTCGTAGCGCTGGCCGGCCAGGTCGGGGCCGCCGATGGCGACGCCGCCGTCGGTCGCCGGCAGCGGGTCGAGCTGGGTGCTGCCGCGTTGCTCCGCCGGGTTCGCGTTGGCGTTGGTCGACGGCGGCTCGCCACCGCCGCCGCGGACCTGGCCGCCGACGAAGAAGGCGCCGATGGACAGGACGGCGAACACGACCACGGCCGCGGCCAGCGAATACAGCCGCCGGCTGTGGGCGCGGTGCCGGTCGTGGCGCACCTCACCCATCATCTTCTGCAGGACGATGCCCTCCTGGCGGGTCTCCTCCGCCGCGATCACCGCGCCCGCGTCGACGTCGGCCAGCAGATCGGCGACCTCCACGAACGACTCGAGCTCGTACGCGCAGCGCGGGCACTCGATCAGGTGGTCCTCGAACCGGGCGGCATCCCGGTCGTCGAGCACGCCGAGCGCGTACGACGCCACATCGAAGTGGTCCTCTTGGGTCATTCCGTCACCCCCCGCTGCTGCAACGCTGTCCGCAGCGCACGCAACGCGTAATACACCCGTGACTTAGCGGTACCGAGAGGCAGGTTCAGCTTCTCCGCCGCCTCCGGCACCGTGCGGCCCCGGAAGTACGTCTCGATCAAGATCTCCCGATGCGACTGGCTGAGCTCACGCAGCGCGTCGGAGACTGTCATCGACTGGAGAACGCGATCCGTTTCGTCCGATGTGCTGGGGAAGCTCTCCAGCTCTCGATCGTACGTCTCGGTGGGACGGGCGCTCGCGCTCCGGTGATCGTCGATCGCGATCCGCCGGGCGACGGTGACCAGCCAGGGACGCAGCGACTGCTGGCCCTGGGCGCCGAGCCGGTGCGCGTTGCGCCAGGCCCGGAGCAGGGTCTCCTGCACGATGTCCTCGGCGCGCTGCCGGTCGCCGCCGGTCAGGCGCAGCACGAACATCAGCAACGGGCCGGCATGCTCCTCGTAGAGCATCCGGACCAGGGTGTCCTCGTGACTCGCGCTGCTGCCGGTCTCCGCCGCACCATGGCGGGGGGCCTGCCGCGGGATCACCGAACCACTTTCGTCAGCACTACGGCCTCCGTCGAGAGACTGCCACCGTCCACCGGAACGCGACTGACTCATCAGGCGCATCCCGCCCGGCCGGTCAACGGCCACCGCAAGCATCGATACCTCCACCCGGAGCTTTCCCCGTCGCCCCTAGTACGGGCGGGAAGGCCGGCTGGGATTAATGCAGACGAAAGAAATTCCGCGGCGAGCGTTCTCAACGGTCCTCCGAGTGGCGTGGGGGGCCTCGCGAGGCTCGGCGCAGTTGATCTCATGGCATCAATCTGCGCCGATATGATGGGCGGGTCGCCGGAATAATACTCAGTCCCGCGGGCGCCACGAAATGCCGTGCTGAGCTGCGGAGACGCACCGGCGGTGTGACGTTACCGCTACGTAGGCACGCGCTCTCACAGCGTTCCGATCACGCGATTTGGGAGCGCTCCCGAAAGACTGCCCTAAGGCTGGGTTGGCCGTTCGGACGAGGTGCGTCCCCCATTCGGGCGGTCTCGACCCACCCACGTCCGATTGAGACCGTTCCGCGGCTTGCGCCGGATCTGCGGTGGGCGCAATCTCCGCAGTGGACCTTTCCGATCCGTCCGTTTTGCACGCCTCGGCGGCCCTTGATTCAGCGGCCCTTGGTTCAACGGCCCTTGGTTCAACGGCCCTTGGTTCAACGGCCCTTGGTTCAACGGCCCTTGGTTCAACGGCCCTTGATTCAGCGGCCCCGCACGGTGGCCAGCGTCAGCGCCCGGTGCAGGACCCGGGCGTCGCCGAGCATGCCCCGCAGGCGGCGCTCCAAGCCCGCGATCGGCACCAGGTTCTGCGGCGCCCGCGGGTCCTTGTAGGCCGACGACGCGAACCGCGGCAACGTCACCACCGAGATCTCGGCCAGCTCGATCGCCTGGTCCGGGGTCAGATCGGGCGAGCACTCCAGCCGGACGATCCCGGACCAGGGCGCTCCCGACGCGCCGGGCAGCCGCAAATACCACGACCAGCCGCCCCACACCGTGCCGAGATGGAAGACCGGCGTGCGCTGGCCCGGCTTCAGCGCCGTGACCACCGCGGTCAACGGGCCGGGCAGATACTGCTTCTGCTGGGTCTTCACGTAGCCGATCGTGCGCGGCAACTGCCGGCGGTTGCGCAACGGACCGTCCACCACCAGCAGATCCGTCCCGTCCGAGCCGCCGTCGCGGGCCGCCGCCGAAATATCGATCTCTAGGGCGGTCAGGGGCGCCTGCACGGCCGCCGGAAGCTTGCTCGCCTCCCCGGTGCCGGAGATCCGATGTATCTCGTAGCGCACCGACCCGGCCTGCACGTCACCGGCCGACGGGCTGGCCGTGAACAGGCCGCGGGCGACCCGGGCACCCACCAGCGACGCGGCGCCCTTGCCCAGGTCGCAGCGGACCACTCCGGCGGCATAGGACGCGGCCAGGCCCGCGTACGAGGTGCCGTCCTCCTCCGACGTCCACAGCCCGGCGTCGTTGCGGCGCACGCCGTCGACCAGGAAGACCACCGAGGGCGCCCGCACCGACGGCGACACGTCGATCGGCGCCCACTCGGCCGCGGGGACCTCCACGTCGGTGTCGACCTGGGCGCTGCTCGGCGATGCCGGGCCGTCCGCCTCGGACGCTCCCTCGAACGACGAACCGTAGGAGGGGTCCCACGCGTCCACGAACATCCTGGTCACAGACCAACCCTTTCCACGTACGCCGTACGCGCGTCCTTGTGCACCTCGAACCGCACCGGAACGCGCTCGGCCAGCGCGTTCACGTGCGTGACCACCCCGACCATGCGATCGCCGCGGGCCGCCAGGTTCTCCAGCGTCGCGGCCACCACGTCCAGGGTCGCCGCGTCGAGCGTCCCGAAACCCTCGTCCAGCACAATCGACTCCAGGCTGGCCGCGGTCGTCGACATGCCCGCGAGCTGCTCGGACAGCGCCAGGGCCAGGGCCAGCGACGCCTGGAACGTCTCGCCGCCGGACAGCGTGCGGACCGCGCGGCGCAACCCGGCGTCGTGGTGGTCGATCACATAGAACTCGCCCTTGTCGTGCACCAGGTCGTACTGGCCGCCGGTCAGCTCGCGCAGGATCCGCGACGCGCCCGCGACCAGCAGGTCCAGCGCCTCCTCCAGCAGCCACCGCTCGAAGTTGTTGGCCCGCAGGTGCCCGGCCAGCGCCTTCGCCACGCGTCCCTCGCGCTGCAGGGTCATCCGCTGCTCGCTGAGCTCGCGCACCCGCTCGCGCCGGTCCTGCACGCGGGTCCAGGTCGCCTCGGCGCGTTCGGCCGCCACCGCCGCGGCCCGCACCAGGTCGGTGTCGTTCTTCGCGGCCGGCAGCTCGACCCCGGCCTCGAGAAAGATCGACCCCATTTCCCCGTACGCCCGTGCGGTGCCCTCGTGGGCCGCCACGACCGCCGCCTCGGCCTCGTCGCGGCGGGTGGACCGGGCGCGGTGCTCGCCGCGCGCCCAGCCGACCAGCGTCGTCCACGCCCCGGCCAGGTCGTCGCGGTCGGCCGGTGGCGGCGCGAACCGGGCCACCGCGTCGCGGACCTGGTCGAACGCGCGCCACGCGGTGCGCTGCTGTTCCTCGGCCACGGCCACCGCGCGCTGGGCCTTGCGTTGCGCTTCCCGGGCCGTACGCACGTGCGTCGCGGCCTGGTCGAGCCGGCGCTGCAGCGAGGTCAGCTCGGCGAGCTGCTGTTTGATCGCGTCGACGCCGGGCGCGTCGGCGAGCACCGCGCGCACCTCGGCGAGCCGGGTCAGGTGGTGTTCGTGCTGGGCGCGCTTACGTTCCAGGTTGCCCTCGAGCTTGCGGGCCACCGCGTCGCGCTGCTTCCACGCGGTTTCGGCGGCCTCGGCGGCGGCGCGGGCCTTCTTGCCGGCGTCCTCGGCGGCGCGCACCGCGGAACCCGCCGGCATCTCCGGGACCGTGCCGACGAGCTGCTCGCAGACCGGGCACGCCTCGCCCGCCACCAGATGCGCCCGCAACGCCGCGGCGCGATCCTGGCGCTGCGCGTCGGTGTAGTGCAGCCGTGCCTGTTCGAGCAGCTCGGTGGCGCCCAGGTGGGCGTTGTGCGCGAGCTCGGCGGCGGCGATCGCGTCCTTCGCCTCGACGTCGGCCACCGACACCTCACCGGCGAACCACTCCTCCTGCCCGGTGAGCCTGTCCAGCTCGGCGTGCCGGTCGAGCATCAGCGTCAGCGATCCGGCGTCGCCGGCCGCGGCCAGCTCGCCGCGCACCTTCTCCTCAGTTTCCTCGGCCGTGCGGACCTCGTCCGCGGCCTCGTCGGCGCTCGCCCTGGCCGCCGCCGTCGCGCCGGCGGTCGCCTCGATCCCGTCCGGCGTACGCACGTCCGCCAGCGCTTTCAACTCGGCGTCCAGCGCGTCGCGGGCCGCGGCGGCGCTCGCCTCGGCCTCGCGGGCGGCGCGCAACCCGGGCACCGCCCGTTCCACCTCGGCGACCAGCTCGCGCATCCTCGCGAGATGCCTCTCCGCCGTCTCGACCGCCTCGTCGGTGGCGTCGGCCAGGCCCTCGAGCTGCTGGTCGACCACGCCGAGCTTGGCCTCCGCGGTGCTCGCGCGCGTGGTGGCCCGGGTCTGCACCTCCTCGTAGACGTGCAGGCCCAGCAGGTTGACCAGGATCTGCTGGCGGGTGGCCGGCTTGGCGTGCAGGAAGTCGGCGAACTGGCCCTGCGGCAGCACCACGCAGCTGGTGAACTGCTCGTACGGCAGGCCGACCGCGTGCAGCACCGCCTCGTCCATCTCGGCCGGGGTGCCGGCCAGCACCTCACCGAGGTCCTCGAGGTCCATGCCGGTGTCCAGCTTTGTCACGTCGAAGCCGGCCGGCATGAGCTGCAGCCCGGCCCCGGCGGTCTTGACGTTGCCGCGGCCGTCGCGCCGGACCACCCGGGTGGCGACGTACCGGTCGCCGGCCGACTCGAAGACCAGCCGCACCCGGGCCTCGGCCGCGGACGGGGCGAGCGCGTTCGCGATACCGCGGGCGCCGCCCCAGCGCGGGACCGTCCCGTAGAGCGCGAAGGTGATCCCGTCGAGCACCGTCGACTTGCCCGAGCCGGTGGGCCCGACCAGCGCGAAGTAGTCGGCGTCGCTGAAGTCCACGGTGGTCTCCTCGCGGAACACCGTGAACCCGCTCATGTCCAGCCGTAGTGGCCTCACCGGGTGCTCCTCATTTTGTGCTGCTCACCTCGTCGTACAGCTCGTCGAAAAGCTCGCGGACGCCGTCCTCGGCGGTGCCGCGGCTGTCCAGATAGTCGCCGAAGAGCTCGCGCGGCGACCGGCCCTGCCGCTGGGCGATGCGCGCCGACTTGTCCGGGATCATGTCCGGGTCGATGCGCACCTCGAGCGCGTTGGGCAGCAGCTCCTGCACGTCCTCGCGCAGGCCGACCCGGGGTGTCTCGCGCACGAAGACGCGCAGCCACGCGTCCGGCAGGTTGACCGTGGCCAGCTGGTCGAGCGTGCCGCGCACGGTGCGCAGGGCGAGCGCCCCGGTGATCGGGACGTCGCGGACCCGGGCCGCCTTGTCCACGCTGACGTCGACGATCGCGACCGAGCTGACGTTCTCCTCCTCGCCGAAGTCGATCGCCAGCGGGCTGCCGCAATAACGCGCCGGGCAGGGCGCGATCACCTGCTGGGCGCGGTGCAGGTGACCGAGGGCCACGTAGTGCGCGTTCGGCGGGAAGACGGTGGCCGTAACCGCGTACCCCATCACGGTGTGCGCCTCGCGCTCGCCGCCGCCCGCGCTCGCCCCGACGATCGTGAGGTGCGCGGTCAGCAGGTTGACCACCCCCGGATCGGCGAACCGCTCACTGAGCCGGGCGATCAACCGGGCGATGTGGTCGGCGTACGTCTGCTGGGTCTCGGCCGCGGTCAGCTCGTACATCTCGGCGGCGCGGATCGCGTACCGCTGGGAGAGGAACGGCAGGGTGACCAGCTGCCAGCGTTCGCCGCCGGCGGTCTCGCCGGAGACCAGCAGGTCGCCGGGATCGCCGCCCACCGAGCCGCGCAGGACCACCCCGGCGGCGTCGGCCCACGGCCGCAACGCGTCCAGCGCCGCGCCGTTGTCGTGGTTGCCGCCGATCGCGACCACCTGGGCCCCGGTGCGCTGCAGGGCGGACAGCGCGCGGGTGACCACCCGGGTCGCGTCCGCGGTAGGCGCCGCCGTGTCGTAGAGGTCACCGGCGACGATCACCACGTCCGGCTTCTCGGCCTTGGCGATGTCGACGACCTGGGCCAGCACGCGGATGTGCTCCTCATGCCGGCTGCGGCCCTTGAGGACCTTCCCGACGTGCCAGTCGGACGTGTGCAGAATCCGCATCGCTCAGACCTTAGAACGGGATGTCGTCGTCGGACGAACCCACCACCGCGAACGGATCGGCCCCTTGGACGATCGAGCGCAGCGTGTCGGACGGGGGCGGCCCGGACTCGGATTTCCGGGTCGCCCACGCCGGGAACGGGAACTCGACGGTGAGCGGGACCGGGATGTCCGGCTGGTTCACGAACATGGTGCCGGGCCGGGCCAGCAGCGCGCGCTGGCGCATGGCGGGCGGCAGGAAACCGTACTCCGGGCGGGCCGCCTCGGCCGGGTCGAGCCGGCCCACCACGCGGATCGCCGAGTTGGTCACGATGCGGCGTTCCACCTCGCTGGCGGTCTGCTGCGCTCCGATCAGGATCACGCCGAGCGACCGGCCGCGCTCGGCGATGTCGAGCAGCACCTCTTTGATCGGGGAGGTGCCCTCGCGCGGCGCGTACTTGTTGAGCTCGTCGAGAACCACGAACAGCAGCGGGCGGCCGGTGCCGGCCTTCTCCTTCTCCTCGAACTCGGTCTTCAGCGTCACGCCCACCACGAAACGCTGCGCGCGGTCCGGCAGGTTGTGCAGGTCGACGACGGTGACCTGGGCGGACTCTGCGGTCTTGATCTGGTGCGGGCGGCGCTGGGCGAGGTCGCCGCGGATCAGCCGGGAGAGGTCGCGCTTGCTGCCGATCAGCCGCCGGGCGAACGCGTTGACGGTGCCCATGTTCACCGCGCTGCCGGCCCAGGTGGACCTGGTCTCGTCGTCGGTGAGCTGCTCCACGATGTGGTCGACCAGATCCCCGTACGAGGAGATCCGGCGGCCGTCGATGCTGACGCCACCCTCGGCGGGCACGGCGTGCCGGTGCAGGTGCGCGGTCACCGAGTGGACGACCATCGTGTACTGCTGGCGCTCGTCGTCGGCGTCGGCGAACACGTACGGCAGGAGCCGGGTCGCGCAGAACTCCTCGAGCGTCCAGTAGAACGCGTCGATGCCGGTCAGCCGGCTGCTCACGTCGGGCGTGCCGGTCGAGTCGCCGGCCCGGGGCGGCGCGTACACCCGGACGTCGGCGAACGGGCTCGCCGGGAGTTCCAGCCCCTTGTACGCCGCGACGGTGGGCTCGTCGAGCTTCGTATTCGGGTGGTCGAGGAACAGCAGGTCCTCGCCCTTGACGTTGAAGATCAGCGCCCGCGCGTTGGTGCCGTCGGCGCCGAGCTGCCCCGACCGGAACACCGAATAGAGCAGGAACGTCGCGAAGCTGGTCTTGGTGGCGACCCCGGAGATGCCGGAGATGGACACGTGCGCGCCGCGGGTGCCGTCCAGGAAGTCCGCGTTGAGGAAGACCGGCACGCCGTCGCGCCCGGTGCCCATCGGGATGCGCCGCTCCATCCGGTCGAAGTGCAGCGCCGCGTCGCGCGCCTCGCCGGTGGCCCGGTGCACCACCGCGCCCGGGGACGGCGGCACGTACAGCTCCGGATCGACCCGGGTGGTGGTGATCTCGGCCGCTTCCTGGACCAGCGCGGGCAGCGTGCCCTCGGCGATCGCGAAGACGTCCGAATCGAACTGGGCGCCCTCGTGGCGCGCGCGGACCTGGGTGACCACCCCGGCGATCGTCACCGGTTCCCTGTCCGGCAGGTCACGCTTGGTCACCACGACGTCGTCGAGCTGCAGGTACTCCCCCGGAGTCACGGCCGTCCAGAACTGCAACGGCGTGGCATCCGCGGTGCCGAGCACTCGGCCGACGGGGGAAGTTTCGTCAGACACGCCGATCATGTTGCCTCAGGGGTACGACAGAACCCGCACCAGCCGTGGGTTGGCATGAGTTGTCCACAACTTCTTGGGGTCATCCACAGAGTTATGCACAAGATCTTGGTCACCCTGTGGAGGCGCGCCCGCGACCGACCCGTTTCCGGCCGATCGGCCAGTGGCGGAGCGGGGTGGTGTGTTGCGCTCGGTCGCGCCGTGCGGATCGGGTGGCGGGTGTGCTGTCGCCGCCTGCGGTCCGGTCGCGCCGTGCGGACGGGCACGCTTGGCAGCCATGCGGGCGGGGCGTTTGGTCACGCTCTGTGCCGCCAGTCGCGGTAGTGCGCCCGGCCTGCACCTCCCGCAATCGGCGACTCGGTGCCTCTCACTTTGACCGCATGCGACGCCGCCTTGCTCAGGAATTCAGCTTAATTTGGAGACCTTGGAGAGTTGTGGCTCGTATGTGGGCGTAACTCTCCAAGGTCTCCAAATCGGTCGCCGAACCGCCGTCTCAAAAGCTGCTGAACACGGGCAAAGTGACCGTCCTGTTCGGACGATCGTCCACCATGCGGAACTGTTCAGCTGTTTCTCGCGCCGCTCACGCTCCGATGAGTTGACCTTGCGCGGCGGACCTGCGCGGGCCGTCGCTGTGGGGAGCCGGGACCTTCCGTTCGTGGCGGCTGCCCACACGGGGGTGGGGGTGGCTGCGGTGTGGGCAACCGCAACCTTCTCGGTGTCGCGGCTGCCCACACGGGGGGTGGGGGTGGCTGCGGTGTGGGCAACCGCAACCTTCTCGGTGTCGCGGCTGCCCACACGGGGGGTGGGGGTGGCTGCGGTGTGGGCAACCGCAACCTCCTCGGCGTCGCGACTCCCCACGCCCGGGTGGGGCGGCCACTGTGGGGAGCTGGGACCTGCCCGGACCTGGCGGCGCCGCCTCGCACGGGGACTCCCGGCCGACGGAACCAGCTGAACAGTTACACCATGCAGGCGTCCACGTCCGCATGGTGAGAACGCGGTGAGCGCGGCGTGGGCGCCGACTTGCCCCGGGGCGGTCGAAGTGTGTCCAAGCAGGCGAATCGGACACCGTAAGGGGCGGCTGCCATCCTGATCGGCCGCGACCTACGCCGTGGCTGCCCAACTCGGCCGGGCGGCCAGCGGCGGAGTCGGGGATCTCCGGCGCCGCGGGAGCTCAGCTCGGGGCTACCTGGTCAGCTGACTGGGCGGGCGTAGCGCAAGAAGAGCATGTCCTGTTGGGAGAGGACGTGGCGCAGGGACATGCGGTGGGGAATGCCCGGCGCGCCGGTTGCGATGCGGCCGGGGCCGCCGCCGACCAGCAAGGGTGAGATGGTCAGGCAGAGCTCGTCGACCAGGTTCGCCGAGGCGAGATGGCCCAGCAGGCGCGGGCCACCCTCGGAGAGCAGCTGGGTGGCGCCTCGGGCGTGCAGCTCGGTCATCATCACGGTGAGATCGATCTTGTCGTCGCCGGTGACGATCACCTCGGCGATGCCGGCCAGCCGGGCGGCCGGGGCCTTGGCGTGGGTGATCACCAAGGGTGGGATGGGCGCGTCGGCGAAGACGAGCTGGCTGGGGTCGACGTCGAGGGTGTCGGAGACGATGACCATCAGCGGGAACTCGGACAGCCCGTGCTCGCGCCGCCACGCACGGGCGGGGCCGGCCAGGCGCAGGGCGTCGTAGTTCTCGGCCACCACCGTGCTGCGGCCGACGATCAGCGCGTCGCACACCATGCGCAGCGAGTCGAAGATCTCCTTGTCGCCCGGACCGTGCAGGCCGCCGGAGAGTCCGTCGACGGTGACCGCGCCGTCCAGGCTCGCGATGAAGTTCACCCGCAGCGTCGGATCCTGGTTGCGCGGATACAGATCGACCAGACCCTCGGGCGTCGAGGGCCACGCCGGGAACGCGGTCACGGTCCGGCCGGCCCGGTCACCGGCGGGGTCGGTTCGACCTTTTTGTGCTGGCAGTCGCACCACGAGCGGCCACGACAGTCTTCGTGGCGGCGCTCCTGGCAGGCCCGACAGATCACGTCCTCGACCTTAATGGACGCGCACCGGCCCCGCTGGGCATGCCGGCCAGGCCGCGGACACCATCGCGGCCAGGCTCACCGCCCAAGCGTCGACCAGGACCGCACCCGGCCCGGCCCGGCCCTGCACTGGGCCCCGCCTCGCATCCCGCCCGGCCCTACGTCCCAACATCCCGCCCGGCCCGGCCCGGCATCCCACCCGACCCAGCCCTGCACCCGGCCCCGAACCCGGCCCGGCCCGGCCCCACATCCCAACCGGCCCGGCCCGGCATCCCGCCCGGCCCGGCATCCCACCGGCCCCGCCCGCACCCGGCGCGGCCCGGCGCGGCCCGGCGCGGCCCGGCTCGACCCGGCTCGACCCGGCTCGACCCGGCATCCCACCCGGCTCGACCCGGCCCGGCATCCCCCCGGCTCGACCCGGCCCGGCATCCCACCCGGCTCGGCCCGCATCCCAACCGGCCCGGCCCTGTACCCAGCCCAGCCCGGCCATGCACCCAGCACCCAGCACCCAGCACCCAGCACCCAGCACCCAGCACCCAGCACCCAGCACCCAGCACCCAGCACCCGAGTATGGCCCCCCGGCGGATGAATCGGATTTTTCGTTGCGTCGCGTGAAATTTCGGCTGAACGGGTGAACGGCGGGGCGTCCGGATCGGTCGGCATGGGGGCAGGTTGTCCGTCGCGTGGGGTCGCGGGTGGCCCTAGGCTTGACGGCCGGGACACGGTGGCGCAACCCCCGCGTAACGCCGTATTGGCAGGCTGGACGCCTGTTGTCCCCGAGACGGGAGGATTCATGTTGCTGCGGGTTCGCGTCACTCTGCCGGACCGTCCTGGCGCCCTCGGCCAGGTCGCGCGCACGCTCGGCGTCGCGGGTGCCGACATCGTCCAGGTCGTGGTGCTGGAACGCCTCGGCGGCCGGGCGGTGGACGACTTCACCGTCGTCTGGCCGGGCGCGTCCCGCGTCGAGCGGCTGCTCGCCGGGCTCGCTGCGATCCCGGGCGTCCAGGTCGACGGGGTCTGGAAGGCGATCGGCACCCCGGTTTCGGTGGGTGGCGACGCCGAACTGCTCGCGCAGGTGGCGGCGAACCCGGCCGACGGGCTCGCGACGCTCGTCGACGCGGTTCCGGGGCTGCTCGCCGCGGACTGGTCGGCCGCCGCGGTGGTGTCCCCGGATTGGGCGGCCCGGCGCGACGCGGAACCTGTCGTGGCGTACGCGAGCTGGCGCAGTCCCAACCCGTTACGGCTGCCCGAGGTGACCCCGTTACGGGCCCGGCCGCTCGTCGGGCCGGACGGCACCCGGTACGCGATGGTGCCGTTCGGTCGCGGTGGACTGGTGCTCGTGGTGGCGCGCGCCGACGAGGACGGCCTGCCGGCAGCCGCGTTCCATGTGACCGAGGTCGATCGGATCGCGCAACTCGTCCGAGCGGCCGCGGTGATCCTGGGCGAACGGCTGGACACCATCGGCGAACCGGCCAACCTGTGACCCTCCTCATGTAAAACCGCAGTTCAAAGCAACGTTGGCTTAACAGCCGCACGGCACTATTGGAGTTTCGGTATTGATTCCGTGACTCGCCGAGAGGGGTGCCGGAGATGGCGCTGTGGCGCATCCGAGCGACCGTGGACGACCGGCCCGGCTACCTGTCCGTCCTCACCGCGAGCCTCGCGCTGAAGGCGGTCAACATTCTCGCCGTGCAGGTGCACACGACCGAGGGCGGCGCCGTCGACGACTTCCTCGTGGACGCGCCGGACTCGATGGCCGAGAACGACCTGCTGGCCGCGATCGCCAAGGGCCGCGGCCGGAACGCGTTCGTCAGCCGCGCCCAGGCGCAGGGCCTGGCCGACCAGCCAACCCTGGCGCTCGCGCTGGCCGGGCGTCTGGTCCACGACCCGGACACGCTCGGCGAGGTGCTGATCAACCTGCTCGACGCGGCCGAGGTGCGCTGGCGCCCGTCGCCCGACCGGCCCGGCTTCGAGGACGCCCGGATGCTGCTGGCCGACCCGGCCGGCGGCTCGTTCGAGGTGGTCCGGCCGCGGCCGGCCTTCACGCCGGCCGAGTTCGCCCGGGCGCAGGCGCTGGTGAAACTCGCCGGTTCGCTGCTGGCCCAGCAGGACGAGACGGCCACGCTGCTGATGCCGGACGGCGCCGAGGTGCTGGTGCGGCCGGCAACCCCGGAGGACCTCGAGGACGTACGCCGGTTGCACGAGCGGAGTTCGGCCGACACGTTGCGCCTCCGTTACCTGGGCGGGGGCCGTCCCGCCGACGCCCGGCTGGCCCGCATGCTGACCCCGGCCACCGGCCGCACGCTGGTGGCGGTCGCCGGTGACGAGGTCATCGCGATGGCGAACCTGCTGGCCGAGGGCGACCTGGGCGAGGTCGCGATCCTGGTCGAGGACAAGTGGCAGCGGCGCGGAATCGGCACGGCGATGCTGCGGCGCCTGATGACGTACGCCGAGCGCGGCCCGTTCGCGGCGCTGATCGCGCACATCGCCGTGGACAACGTGGCGATGCTGCGCAGCGTGCGGCGGCTCGGCGCGGGCCAGATCGACCGGGACGGCTCGATGCTCACCTTCACGCTGCCGATGCGGCCGCACCGCTCGGCCGACGACGAGGCTCCCGCAACTTTCAAGTAGCGGGTGGGCGGTGGCGGTGGTTCCTTCCGCGATCCACCGCCACCACAACGGCCGGCACGCGACAGGTGATAGTTTCCCTAACTCGTGATCGAAGTTGACGTGGTCGTGGAGCCCATAGCGTGACCACCGCGGCCTCCCCCGACGTCTCCGGCGTGACCACGCGCCTGCCCGGGGCGAACGTCGTGTGGATCACGCAGGCGAAGGGGTTCGCGCAGCGCCCGCGTCCGCGAGTGCTGCTGCCGATCGTGCCGGTCGTGGTGGCGCTGCCGGCGATCTACGAGCCGCCGGAGTTCCTGGCCGAGCCGACCGAGCTGTACGCGCCGGCGCTCGAGATCCCCGGGGCGGAGATCCCGCAGCCGGCCCGAAGGTCAGTCCCAGCGGGCGACAGCGAAAGGCCAACGCCGAAGGCCGCCGACGACGACGAGCCGGGCGAGACGGGCGAGACGGCCGCCGACGACGAACCGGGCCCGACGGCCGCGGGCGAAGAGTCAGCCCCGACAGCCGCCGATGACGACACCGCCCCCGCAGACGAAGGGGATGCCCGGCAGCCGGCCGCTCAGCCCAAGGCGCAGCCACCCGACAGCTCCGAGTGGCGCGGGATCGTGCTGGTCACCGGCACCGACACCGGGGTCGGCAAGACGGTCACCACGGCGGCGATCGCGGCCGCCGCGCAGGCGTCCGGTCTCCGGGTCGCGGTCATCAAGCCCGGCCAGACCGGCACCCCCGGCGACATCGAGGTGATCAGCCGCCTGGCCTCCCCGGACACCACCCGCACGCTGGCGTCCTTCCCCGAGCGGGTGGCCCCGCTCGCGGCCGCCACGGTGGCCTCGATGAAGCCGCTGGAACTGTACGAAGTGGTCGACGCGATCCGCGCCGAGGCGGCCAAGCACGATCTGGTCCTGGTCGAGGGCACCGGCGGGCTTCTGGTCCCGATGGGTGTCCGCCCGTCCGGCGAGTCCTGGACCGTGGCCGACCTGGCGACGACGCTGGGCGCGAGCACCATCGTGGTGGCGCGCGCCGGCCAGGGCACCCTCAACCACACCGCGCTGACGCTCGAGGCGCTGGCCCGGCGAGGCGTACCGGCGGGGGTGGTGATCGGCGCCTGGCCCGCCGAACCGGACCTGGAGCATTGGGCCAACCTGAGCGAATTGGTGCCGCACCTGGTCGGCGCGTTGCCCGGCGGCGCGGGCCGGATGGACCCGGGCGTCTTCCGCCGATCCGCGCCGGGCTGGCTGACCCCGTCGCTGTACGGCGTGCTGGACAACTGGCGGGTCTGGGCCGAGGAAACCGGCGAAGGTCACCACTGAAAGACCCACCGGTTGTGCGACATCGGCGTTCCCGATCGGTGGGATAGTGCAAATCGGCAGGCTGGAGCATTGATTGAGGGCTGAAGCGTTCCTAGGCTCGCAGTGACCATCGGCGATCTATAGCGAAGGGGCTCGCCATGACGGTGTCGTCCGATGCCTACGAATACCTGGACAACGTCGGGCCAGAGGAGCTGGCGCGGCTCGAGGCGGTGCGCCGCTACCGGCTGGTCGATCAGCCGGTCGAGGAGGCGTACGACCGGATCGCGTACGTCGCGGGGGCGATTTTCGACACTCCGATCGCGACGGTGTCGCTGGTCGAGCAGGACCGCGTGTGGCTAGCCGCGTGTCAAGGGCTCGCCGGCGTACGGGAGGTGGGTAAGGAACCGGGGTTGTGCGCGTCGGTCATCGCGCAGGACGACGTGTACGTGATCAACAACGCGGCGGTCGATCCCCGTACGCTTGAGCACCCTCTCGTCCGTGGTGACCTGGGCCTGCGCTTCTACGCCGCGGCGCCGATCCGCACCCACGACGGGTACCGCCTCGGCACCGTCAACGTGATCGACAACAAGCCGCGCGACGCCACCCGCCGGCAGCTGCAGGCTCTGGAGCACCTGGCGTCGATGGTCTCCGACGAGCTCGAACTGCGCCTCATGGTGATCCGCAGCGCGGCCGCCGAGCAGCGCATGCGCGAAACGGTGAACTGATTACCGACACCGCGATCCGGGTAGTTGCCTGGGCATGGACACCCCCCGATCGATTGCCGTGGTCGCGCATTCCCGCAAGACGCTGGGTGGCGGACTCGACGAGCTCCGGCGCCGGCTCACCAGCACAGGCGTACGGGAAATGTTGTGGTTTGAGGTGCCGAAGAGCAAGAAGGCACCCCAGCAGGTCCACGCTGCGCTCAAGGCCGATGTGGACCTGCTCGTCGTCTGGGGCGGCGACGGCATGGTGCAGCGCACACTCGACGTCGTGGCGCGGGAGAAGGCCAAGACCCCGGTCGCGATCATGCCGGCCGGGACCGGGAACCTGCTGGCCGGCAACCTGGGCATTCCGACCGACATGGAGCAGGCCGTCGACATCGCGATGCACGGCCGGCGCAAGCGCATCGACATGGGCAAGCTCGACGGCGAGTACTTCGGGGTGATGGCCGGCATCGGCTTCGACGGCGCGATGATCAACGACGCCGACCGGAAGATGAAGGATCGGCTGGGCAAGCTCGCGTACGTCTGGACGGGTCTGCGGCACGTCAACGGCGAGGCGCCGACCGCGACGGTGCGCATCGACGGCACGAAATGGTTCGACGACGAGGCGAGCTGTGTGCTCATCGGCAACGTCGGCACGATCACCGGGGGGATCCGGGCGTTCGACGACGCCCGGCCGGACGACGGATGGCTGGACGTCGGCGTCGCCACCGCGCAGGGTGCGCTGCAGTGGGCGCGGGCGCTGGGCACGATGGCGGTCGGGCGCTCGGACAGTTCACCGTTCGTGCGCACCACGCGCGCCCGCAAGATTTCGGTGAAGCTGGCGTCGAAGATGGAGTACGAGCTGGACGGCGGCGCCCGGACCAAGACGAAGAGCTTCGAGGCGTCGGTGGCTCCGGGCGCCGTGCGCGTCTGCGTGCCGCGCTAGGCGATCTGCTGCCACCAGCCGTCCGGCGCGGGTGGGTTGTCGACGTCGACGCGCTCGCCGGGGCGCGGCACGGCCAGGCGCGCGCCGCGGGCCTTGGCCTCCTGCCACGCACGGTCGGCGGGCTCCGGCCACTCGTGCATGGCCAGCACGAACGTGCCCCAATGCACCGGGATCATCAGGCCGCCGCGCACGTCGAGGTGGGCCGCCACGCCGTCCTCCGGCGTCATGTGGATGTCCGGCCAGCCGTCCGCGTACGCCCCGACCTGCACCAGCGTGACGTCGAACGGGCCGTGCTCGGCGCCGACCTCGGCGAAGCCCGCGAAGTAGCCGGTGTCGCCGCTGTAGAAGACCTTGCGGGTCGGCCCGTTGATCACCCAGCTGGACCAGAGCGTCTCGTTGCGGGTGAAGCCGCGGCCGGAGAAGTGCCGGGCGGCGGTCGAGACGAACTCCAGCCCGGCGATCTTGTGGGTCTCGTTCCAGTCCAGCTCGATGATCCGGGTGGCCGGCACGCCCCAGCGCTCCAGGTGCGCGCCGACGCCCAGCGGGACCAGGAACGGGGCGCCCTGCAGGTCGGCCAGGTTCTGGATGGTCGGCATGTCCAGGTGGTCGTAGTGGTCGTGCGAGATCACCACGGCGTCGAGCGGGGGCAGGTCGCGCAGCGCCATCGGCGGCTCGTGCATGCGCTTGGGGCCGACCAGGTTCGACGGGGAGCAGCGCTCGCTCCACACCGGGTCCAGCAGGACACGGTGGCCCTCGATCTCGACCAGCGCCGAGGAGTGGCCGAGCCAGGTGACGTGCAGGCCGTCGGCGTCGCGTACGGGAGCCTCGTGGACCACCGGGATCGGCAGGCGGGGGTGCCGCCGCTCGCGGTCACGCAGGAACGCGGAGAACATGTCGGAGCGCGACATCGGGGCCATGACGCTGGACGGAACGGAGTTCTGGAACTGGCCGTCGGCGTACTGCGGGGAGGATTCCATCCGGGCTAATCGGGCACCGCTCGCTTTCGCACCCATTTGTCGCGGAATGTCCTTCGCGACCCAGTACGCCAGTGCCGCCGTGCCCGCCAAGATCGCTAATCGTCTGCCCTTTGCCATCCCGACAGTTTGACGGCCCACTAGTGATCTCGCTACCGACAAAGCATTCATCTATGGCACACTCCCCGGCCGTGACCGTCGACACCCTGCAGACGCAGCAGCAACTAATAGTCCGTCAGCGCATCCGCCTGATGGTCAACCAATACGAGATTCACGCCGTCGCCGCCGACGGATCGGAGGCCGAACTGCTCGCTTTCGCCCAGCAGAAGCGACTGGCGTTCAAGGAGCAGGTGACGCTCTACACGGACGACACCAAGCAGACGCCGGTGCTCGGCTTCAAGGCCCGCCAGGTGATCGACCTGGGCGCCACCTACGACGTGGTGGACGCTTCCGGGCTGGGGATCGGCGAGTTCCGCAAGAACTTCAAGGAGTCGCTGCTGCGGTCCACGTGGCACCTGATTCAGCCCGGGTACGCGGAGATGGTGGGCCGCGAGCGCAACATGACGGTGGCGGTGCTGCGCCGCTTCGTGGACTCGCTGTCCTGGCTGCCGTACCACTTCGACTTCGTGATCGGCGGCGACCGTCCGGCGTTCAGCGTGGTGAAGAAGTGGGGCCTGCGCGACCGGTACGTGGTGACGATCCACGACCCGCAGGTCGACCGCCGGCTCGTCGGGGCCATGGCCGTGGCGCTGGACGCCCTGCAGGCCCGGTAGTCTGACGGGGATGGATGATCCGCGGGCGCAACGCCTCTTCGGCGATTCTCTGGTGGCGCCCGGCGACCTGGCGGCCAGCCCGTTCCGGGTGGACCGCGACCGGATCGTCTCGTCCCCGTTCTTCGCGCGGCTGGCCGGCGTCACCCAGGTGATCAGCCCGGGTGGGGCCGGTTTGCTGGTGCACAATCGGATGACGCACAGCTTGAAGGTCGCGCAGGTGGCGCGGGCTGTTGCGGAGCGCTTTTCGGACAAATCCGATTTATCGGATAAGTTGGGTGGTTGTGACCCTGATGTGGTCGAGGCCGCCGCTCTGGCGCACGACCTCGGCCACCCGCCGTTCGGCCACCTCGGCGAACGCGTCCTGGACCGTCTCGCCCGGCAGCGGCTCCGGCTGAGCGACGGCTTCGAGGGCAACGCCCAGTCGTACCGCATCGTCACCAGCACGGAGATCCGCGGCCAGGCCACGATCGGCCTGAACCTCACCAACGCCGTACGCGCCGCGATCCTCAAATACCCCTGGACCAGGCACGGCGATCCCCGCTTCATGGACCCGGCCCCGCGCGGCGCCGCCCCACCGCCGGACGACCCGGAGAGCGGCTCGGCCAAGTTCGGCGCCTACTCCACCGAGGCCGAGGACATGCGCGCCGCCCGGCAGCCGTTCGCCGGCCGGGTCGCCGACTGGCAGCAGACCCTCGAGGCGTCCGTGATGGACACGGCCGACGACATCGCGTACGCCATCCACGACCTGGAGGACGTGCACCGCGTCGGCGTCCTGCAGCAGGGCGCGGTCGCCACCGAGCTGATGGCGTGGCAGCGCTGGGGCCGCGACACCGACCTGAACCGCTCCGGCGGCGCCATCGAGTCGCTGCGCCGCCAGCTGCACCGCAAGGACGCCTGGATGGCCGACGACGAGGCCTTCACCGCCGCGATCGAGCTGGTCCGCGCCGAGCTGGTGGACGGCCTGCTGGCCCAGCCTTTCGACGGTTCGCTGGAGGCCGAGTCAAGGGTGGCCGCCTTCTCCGCCACCTGGACCCAGCGCCTGGTCGAGTCGATCGAGCTGACCGACTCCCCGGCCGTACGCTCCGGCCACGTCCACCTCGCCCCCGCCCAGTGGCACGAGGTCCAGATCCTCAAGTTCGTCCAGAACCGCTTCGTCCTGGCCCGCCCCGACCTGGCCCTGCACCAGCGCGGCCAGGCACGCCTGCTCGCTTCCTTGGTGGACGCCCTGCTCTCCTGGCTCACCGACCCCGACGAGTCCGAACGCATCCCGCGCCGCCTGCAGGACCTGGTGGAGCTGGCCGAGGCCGAGTTGCCCGACGGCACCCCGTTCCACCTCGAGCAGGCCCGCGGCCGTGCGGTGGTGGACTTCGTGGCCGGCCTGACCGATAACCAGGCGATCGCCTTGATGGACGCGCTGTCCGGCCGGTCGCGGCAGCTGTGGACGGACGCGTTCGTCCTTTGATGCGCATTCGCGTGGCAGGTCTGGCAGCGGTTCTTCTCTTCCTGACAACGGCCCTGGTCGTACGTCACTTGAACGGGCAGCGTGTCGTGGACAGCTCGGGTGCTTTGTCGCAGTATTCGGGAACCGCCCTGTACGCCGCCATGGTGTACGCGGGTGTCTTCGTCCTGCGCCCGCGCACGTCGCCGCTGGTCGGAGCGGCAGCCGCCCTCGTCTTCTGCTGGGGTGTCGAGTGCTTTCAGCTGACCGGCATCCCCGCTGCTCTGTCGGCGCGCAGCATGCTGGCGCGGCTGGCGTTAGGGGTGAGTTTCGACCCCCAAGACCTCCTTTGGTACGCCGTAGGGGTAGTCCCGGCGGTGGGGGTTCACGCGTGGCTGCGCCGCGGTGCAGCGCCTTGGACGCGGCGGGATGGGGGCTCCTAGCCTGGCTATGCCTCGCCGGCAGGTTGATGACTGTTTGGCGCGCCTCCCCACCCTGGCTGGCGCGTTGGAGGCCTTCCTCGATCGAGGCGGCAACCAGCTTGACCATGTCGTCGCGTCCGAACTTCGTCTTGTTCCGTTCGGCCGGTCCGCCACCGGGGCGCCGATCCCCGCTGCCTGAGTGGTTGCCGGTCCGGCCGGTCCCCGACGCGGCCGCTGCCTGACCAGTCACCGGCCCGGCTCTCCACACTCGCCGCGTCGACCGACCGCTATGGGAGCACCCGACCGATCCGCCACACACACGCCGTAGTCACCCGCCCGACTCTTCACACTCGCCGCGCCCACTGTGTGGCACCCCAACCGATCAGCCAGACAACCGACCCCCTGCCTGACCAGTCACCCGCCTGACTCTTCACACTCGCAGCGCCTGCGGACCCCGCTATGCGGCGCCCGACCGATCCCCCACGCAGCCCAACCCCCTGCCCGACCAGCCACCCACCCGGTCGATCTGCAAGGCCGCCGATCTTTGCCTGACCAGTCGCCTGCCCGGCCGATCCGCCGAAGCCACTTTCAGCAGCCTGGGCGGAAGTCGGCTCCCGACCGCTGGCGAGGCCCGGTCAGATCTCGCCCTCGACCGAAAGTGCAGCAGACAGAGAACGCGTGAGATGACGACACGCGGGTTGTCTGCATTGGCAACCGCGATCATCAACGTCGGGCCATCGGCTGAATGGCCGAGGCAATTCAGCCATTCGGCATATTTTTGATTCGGCATGATCAATAACTGGCGGACAGGCGTGCGAATGGGAGAATTCTTTTGTGCGGCAGCTAGAGATTTTCACCCGGGCAGAATTGGCAGCGATGCGCGACCGGACGCGGTCACGCAAATATTCTCCCGAAGCTGAGCAATTCCGCCGCGACCATGAGCGCCACCGCGCGTGGGGTTTAGCAAGGCGGCACGAAGCAAAATGGCGCCGTCTCCATGGCGATTCCCCCCTTCCGCAGGCGCCGGGGCCCCGGAAGCGGCCAGCCGACCCGCCTTCCCGAAGCGAACGCACCCGCCCCCCAAACCGCACACCCGAACCGAGGCGCACCCCGACCCCAGCTCGCCCACGCGACACTGCTCGCACCGACAACGGCCGGCGGTCACCCAACGCGCGCAGCCGGCCGGAGCGCGACCCGGCAGCCGACCGCGCGCTGGCCGTCGACCCCAAGCGGCCGCTCGACCGCGAGCCGACCTCCAACCACAAGCCGGTGGTCGAACGCGGCTCGCCCACCAATCGTGAGCAGGCAGTTGACCGCACGCCGCACACCAACCGCGAGCAGACAGTCGACCGCACACCCCACACCAACCACGAGCAGACAGTCGACCGCACACCCTATTCCGATCACGAGCCAGTGGCTGACCGCACGTCGCGCACCGACCACAAGCCCGCAGTTGCCCTCGAGCTGACAGTTGACCGTGAGCCGACCGCCGGCCACGAGCCGGTTGACCCCGAGCCGCCCACCGACCGCTCGCTCCCAGTTGACCGCAAGCCGTCCGTCGACCACGCGCTCGCGATCGACCGCAAGCCGCACGCCCACCATGCGCTCGCAATCGACCGCAGGCAGCCCACCGACCACAAGCCGACGATCGACGGCGAGCCGTACGCCGACCATGGGCCGGCCGTCGACGACGAGCCGGCAGTTGACCGCGCGTCGCATACCGATCACAAGCCCGTAGTCGACCGCGAGCGCGCCGTCGAGAGCGAGCGCGCCGTCGAGAGCGAGCGCGCCGTCGAGAGCGAGCGCGCCGTCGAGAGCGAGCCTGCAGGCGCGCACGACGCAGGCGTCCAGCGCCAGCCAGCGCGCACGCACGAGCTCGCCGTCCACGGCGAGCCCTATGTCCACTGCCGAATCATCGGATTTCTGCCCACCGGCAGAAATCGCATCCGCACGCGCGCCGCGAATATGCGCGCCTCGCCTGGCCACACAGCGCTGGTCGCGAATTCAATACTAACGCCAATCCGCTCCAACGCCCCACCGCACTATGTGCCCAGCAATGCCTTTATGTGGAACTCGTGTGCGCACAGGATTCGCGCGCCCGGAATCAGGGAAGGCGGCAAAACTACCAAGAAGCCGTCGGCGCTGGTGGTGCGAAATTCCAGCATTACCGACATTCGCGATTCGCGTGCCAATTTCGGCGACGCGGGGGTGAAGCGCGTCAGGAACATGTCGGTCCGAGGCCGTCCGATCGCGTCGGCGCCGCTACCCGGGCCGTGTCGATCAGCGGGCCGGAGAGGTCGGGGGTTGACGCACGGGCCGCGCGAAACGCGTCTCCCCGGGCGGACGCCTTGGTGCGGGAGCGGAGCCCGCTCGACCGGGGCCGGCATGGAGGCGTGAGGGCACGTGCCGGTCAGAGAGTTGGCACATGCGCGTGCTTGCAGGGAGAGTGCGGGAGAGCATCGGTCGGGGGCCGGCGCGGGGAGAGCGCGCGAACGCACCGGCCGGAGCCGGCGCGGCGAGAGCGCGCGAACGCACCGACAGCAACCGACACACGCAGAGCACGCGAACGCACCGACGGCGGCCAGCGCGGGGAGAGCGCGCGAACGCACCGACAGCAGCCAGCGCGAGGAGAGCGCGGGAACGCACCGGCAAGCAGCAAGCGCAGGGAGAGTGTGGGAGCGCGCCGGCCGGGGCTGGCGCAGGGGGCGCTTGGGGAGTCCCGGCCGGGCTGAAGAGGTGAGTTGCGGTTCGCTGCCTCGTACCTCTTGGGTTAGTCCTTGGGCTGCAGGCGCAGGGAGAGGCTGTTGACGCAGTGGCGGGTGTTCTTGGCGGTGAAGTGCTCGCCGCGGAAGACGTGGCCCAGGTGGGAGTCGCAGTTCGCGCAGCGGATCTCGGTGCGGACCATGCCCATGCTGTAGTCGTCGATCTCCTTCACGGCGCCGGGGATGGCGTCGTCGAAGGACGGCCAGCCGCAGTTGGAGTCGAACTTGTAGTCGCTGGGGTAGAGGGCGGCGCCGCACGCGCGGCACTCGTACATGCCGTTGGCCTTGGTGTCTACGTACTCGCCGGTCCACGCCCGCTCGGTGGCGCCCTGGCGGAGCACGCGGAACTCGTCCGGCGACAGGCGGACCTGCCACTCCTCCTCGGTGCGGGGCAGGGCGGTGTCATTGGTTGCCATGTCATCAACTGTACGACGCACTTCGCGTGCGGGTGAGGGCGTGACCGCCGCCGTTGGGCCTTGCATGGACGATGCATCCCCCACGTTTCGGCCCACCTGGCAGCAGGCTCTCGGCCGCGGTCTCTACCTCGGTGCGATGGTCTCGGCATTCGGCATCTCGGTCGCGCTGCTGGTGACCGTCGCGGTGCTGGCCTGGACCGAGGGGGCCGCGCCGCCGGTCTGGCTGTGGGCGATGCTGGTGGTCGGGCCGCTGCTGACGGGTGCGTTGATCGGGACGCCGGCCTGCCGCCGTACGAAGGTGCGGATCTGTGCGGGCGGCATCCAGACCGGGTCGGGGATGGCGACCTGGAACCAGGTGGTCGACCTGCGGGCGGAGCGGCGCGGCGGACGGACCGTGGTGTCGCTCTATCTTGAGTCGGGGGCGAACCTGCAGCTCCGGGCGCCGTACAGCGGTGAGTTGTTCGCGGCCGACCCCCGTTTCGAAGGAAAAATGTTCGCTTTGTCCTCTCTGTGGCGTAGTCACCGATTTGGTGGACTTCCGGGATGATGACCCGCCGAGGCGACTTAACGGGTAAATCGGGCATATCCCGTTAAGCTCCCTTCGAACCTGGAAATACGCAAACAGAACGGATAACCCTTCATGAGCTCTCTTCGCCGGATTGTCGCCGCCGGGCTGCCCACCGCCGGCCTGACCGTCCTCACCGCTCTCGCGATCAGCGGGGCGCCGGCCATGGCCGCCACGAGCGTCCAGGCGGAGCGCCCGGCCGTTGCCGCCACACCGTGCGCCGACGCCGACCGCGGGAACTGCGGCTACGGAGCGACCGAGACCCCCGAGCAGCCCGGCGCGGGCCCGGCCACGACCACGCCGAGCCGGGGTAAGCCGGGCTACGGCTCGCCGGCACCGACGACCACCACGCCGGCCGCGACGACGCCGGCCACGACGACGCCGGCCACCACCGCGCCGACTCCGACCGCCAGCACCGACACGGTTCCGCCGGGTGTGCAGAACGCCTCGGAGACCCCGAGCACGCCGGCGGCCGCGGCGACCACGCCCGGTGGCGGCGTGAGCGCGGGGCACAACCTCCCGGTGACGGGCGCGCCGATGGGTGCGGTCATCTCGCTGGGCATCCTGATGGTGGCCGCGGGCGGGGCCTCGGTCTGGTACACGCGGCGCCGTCGCGCCGCCTGACGCCACGCGGCGCCGTCACGCCGCCTGACGCCACGCGGCGCCGTCGCGCCGCTTGAGGCCACGCGGCGCCGTCACGCCGCTGCGGCTTCGAACGAAAGAAGGGCCCGGCATTCGCCGGGCCCTTCTTTTAACGCCTGCAACGGTGTAAGCATGTAATCATGCGATTCCGTCCAAGTGCGCCTCACGGGCGCGTCGAACCTCCCGACGCGGACGACGCCCCCGCTTGGGTGACCGGTGCCATCCCGGATGGCTGGTTCACCGAGCGGCCCGAAGTCGTCATCGATCGGGACGAGATCATCATTTGGGGGCGGCTGCCGGAGCCCGATCTGGGCGCCGACGCCACCGACGCCGACAAGGCCGCCGCGCAGGGCGGCCGGATCAGCCAGTTCCGCGAGGACACGCGCGACGACCGGATCCGGGTCGCGCGCCAGATCGAGCACCGCTACCAGCGCAAGGTCGCCTGGGGCATCCGCTGCGGCGACACCAACGAGCTCTTCACCCACCTGTCCGCGCCGGTGATGACCCGGCTGCGCCAGCCCGAGCGCCAGATCCTGGACACGCTGGTCGACGCCGGCGTGGCGCGGTCCCGGTCGGAGGCGCTGGCCTGGTGCGTCAAGCTCGTCGGGCAGCACAGCGACCAATGGCTGTCCGACCTGCGCGGCGCCATGTCCAAGGTCGACGAACTCCGGCGCCAGGGGCCTGGCTAATGTAACGGCGTGTTGCGACAGGTCACCGCTATCCGTTACGTCACGCCGCTGCGTGAGGGTGGGTCTCTGCCCGGTGTCGTCGAGGCCGACGACCTGGGAACGTACGTGGTCAAGTTCCGCGGCGCCGGGCAGGGACCCAAGGCCCTCGTGGCCGAGGTGATCTCCGGGGAGATCGCCCGCCGGCTCGGCCTGCCGGTCCCCGAGCTGACCGTGGTGGAGCTCGACCCGGTGGTGGCGCGCGCCGAGCCGGACGAGGAGATCCAGGCGCTGATCAAGGCGAGCGCCGGCACGAACCTGGGCATGGACTTCCTGCCGGGCGCTCTCGGGTTCGACCCGGTCGCGCACCCGGTGGATAAGGCGCTGGCCTCCCGGATCGTCGCGTTCGACGCCTTCACCGAGAACGTGGACCGCAGCTGGCGCAATCCGAACCTGCTGGTCTGGCACGACGCCCTGTGGATGATCGACCACGGCGCGACGCTCTACTTTCACCACAATTGGCCGCGCGCGGAGAACGTCGTGCACCGGCCGTACTCCTGGGACGACCACGTTCTGAAGCCGTACGCCACCGCGGTCAAGACGGAAGGGCCCGCCCTCGCTGCCCGGCTGACACCGGAGCTGCTGGAAGAGGCCATCGCGCTGGTTCCGGACGAGTGGCTTGACGACGGCGACAAAAATCGGTATTTGTCGCACTTGTCCCAGAGGGCTGCGGAGCCGGAGGCGTGGCTGCCATGAAGACCCCTTACGAGTACGCCGTGATCCAGGCCGTTCCGCGCATCGAACGCGGCGAGGTCATCAACGTGGGAGTTCTGCTCTACAGTCAGCGCCACGACTTCCTGGCCGCCCGCACCCACCTGCACCCCGAGCGGCTGTTCGCGCTGGATCCCGGCGCCGACATCGCGGCCATCCGCGCCGCCCTCGACTCCTGGCAGCGGATGTGCGTCGGCGACGGCGCCTCCGCCGACATGAAACTCGGTGAGCGTTTCCGCTGGCTGGTCGCCCCGCGCAGCACTATCCTGCGAGCCGGTCCGGTGCACATGGGCCTGGCCGAGGACCCGTCCGCCGAACTCGATCGCCTGCTGGAGTTGCTCGTCCGGTGAATCTCGATCTCGTGCTGCGCGACCTCGCCGTGCCCGGTGGCATCACCCCCGCGGCCATCACCCAGACACCCGACTTCATTTTCCTGTACGGCGTGGACGGCTCCCGCACCGGCGTCGATCCGTCGCTGCCCCTCGTGGAGCTGGCGAGTCGGGTCCAGGACTGGGCGGTGGAGGATCTCTGGGCGCGGAGGCTGCCGACGAACTGGCCGCCCTGCCCGCGGCATCCCGGCACGCATCCGCTGACCGTCGCGGCGCACGGGGAGCGGGTCGTGTGGCAGTGCCCGGTGGGAGCCGAGGAGATCGCCGAGGTGGGTTCGCTGCCGATCTCGGGCTGATGGCCGCTGGGCGTCTTTGCTGGTGGGCGTCGGCCGAACGGTCTGAACACCGGCGACTGGGGCTTCCGGATTCGGGCGGACACGGCAGACTGGGCCCATGGAGCTGCCGATCAATCCGCCGGTCAAGCCGATGCTGGCCAAGCCCGTCGCCGAGATCCCGCCGGGCCAGATCTACGAGCCCAAGTGGGACGGCTTCCGCTCGATCATCTTCCGGGACGGCACCGAGGTCGAGATCGGCAGCCGCAACGAGAAGCCGATGACCCGCTATTTTCCCGAGGTGGTCGAGGCCGTCCTGGCCAACTTCCCGGAGCGCGTGGTGATCGACGGCGAGGTGATCGTCGCCGACACCGAGCGCAACATGCTTGATTTCGAGGCGCTGCAGCAGCGCATCCATCCCGCGGCCAGCCGGGTCAAGATGCTGTCCGAGCACACGCCGGCCGGGTTCGTCGCTTTTGACCTGCTGGCGGTCGGCGATGAGGATCTGACTGAACTGCCTTTTGGCGTACGGCGGGAACGCCTTTTGGAGGTTTTGAAAGACGCCAAGCCTCCCGTGTACGTCACGCCGGCCACCGACGACCTGGCGACGGCGGAACGGTGGTTCGCCGAGTTCGAGGGCGCCGGTTTGGACGGACTTATCGCGAAAAGTCGGGACCTGACGTATCAGCCGGACAAGCGGGTCATGACGAAGATCAAGCACAAGCGCACGGCGGACTGCGTGGTCGCGGGGTACCGCCTGCACAAGTCGGGCGACGACCGGATCGGCTCGCTGTTACTCGGCCTCTACGACGAACGGGACATTCTGGTCTCCGTCGGTGTCATCGGTTCGTTCCCTATGTCCGTACGGGAAGAGCTTTTTCGGGAAATGCAACCGTTGGTGACCACGTTCGAGGGGCACCCGTGGAACTGGGCCGCGCACGAGCAGGGCGAACGCACCCCGCGCAAGAACGAGATGAGCCGCTGGAACAACGGTAAGGACCTGTCGTTCGTGCCGTTGCGCCCGGAGCGGGTGGTCGAGGTCCGCTACGACTATATGGAGGGCCTCCGGTTCCGGCATACCGCCCAGTTCGAGCGGTGGCGCCCGGACCGCGAGCCGCGCACGTGCACGTACGAGCAGTTGGAGCGCCCGGTGCGGTTCGATCTTGCCGAGGTGCTCAGCAGCCGGTGAGGTCACTTGTCACAGGCACCGGCTAGCCTTGGGCCCAACCCGCCCCGGACGAAAGGGTCGCGCATGCTGCAGCGCCGTTCCCGCATGATCGTCGCCTTACTGGCCACGGTCCTGTTAGCCGCCGCGGGGTGCACGCTGCCCACGGTCGCGCCCAACGGTTCCGGCGCGACGCCGCAGTCCGGCGCCCAGTCCCCGGCCGCCAAGGCGGCCGGCACCGCAAACTGGCAGCCCTGCCCGGACGTGCCGCGCGACCTGGTCGGCCGCGGCGCCCAGGGCATGTCCTACGACTGTGCGAAGGTGTCCGTTCCGCAGGACTGGCACCAGCCGAGCAACGGCAAGACGATGTCGATCGCGATGATCCGCGTCCGGTCGGACAAGCAGACCAACCGGATCGGCTCGCTGCTGATCAACCCGGGCGGCCCCGGCGGCTCCGGCATCGACCTGGCGGTCTACCTGTCCTTCGGCTCGGCCCTCGGTGGTCTGCCCGAGCAGGTCACCGACCAGTTCGACATCATCGGCTTCGACCCGCGCGGCGTCGGCCGGTCCGACCCGGTCCAGTGCATCTCGCCGCAGGATCAGGACGCAAACTTCGGGGCCCCGCCCGACCCGGTGACCCAGGCCCAGTTCGACTCGATCAGCAAGCTGCAGCAGAAGATCGTGGCCGGCTGCGAAGCGAAATACCCGGACCAGCTGCAGTTCTACTCCACCGAGCAGGCGGCCCGCGACATGGACGCGCTGCGTGCCGCGGTCGGCGACGACAAACTGAGCTACCTCGGCTTCTCGTACGGGACGCTGCTCGGCGCCACGTACGCGCAACTGTTCCCGACGAAGATCCGGGCGCTGGTGCTGGACGGCGCGGTCGACCCCAAGCAGACGGCGGTCCAGGGCTCCGAGTCGCAGGCGATGGGCTTCGAGCGCGCCTTCACGAACTTCACCAACTGGTGCACGCAGACGCCGAACAAGTGCGCGATCGCGCCCGACGCCCGCAAGGCGGTGACCGACGCGATCGCGGCGGCGGCCACCAACCCGGTCAAGTACGCGGACGGCCGCAGCGCCACCCAGGGCTGGATCATGACGGCGGTGACCTCGTCGCTGTACACGGAGACCGGCTGGACCGCCCTGGCCACCGCGATCGCCCAGCTCAAGACCGGCAACGCCAAGGGCGTCATGGACCTCGCCGACCAGTACGCGGAGCGCAACCCGGACGGAACGTATTCGAACCTGTTCGACGCCAACTTCGCGGTCAACTGCTCGGACGCCAAGGAGGTGCCGACGGTCGCCCAGATCCGGCAGTTGCAGGGCGAGTGGCGCAAGAAGTACCCGTTGTTCGGTGCCACGCTCGCGATCGGCATGCTGAACTGCGCGTACTACTCCGAGGCCCGCGACCCGTACCCGACCGGCCCCGCCGTCGGTGCGCCGCCGATCGTCGTGGTCGGCACCACCGGCGACCCCGCCACCCCGTACGAGAACACCGCGGAGCTGGCGAACATGCTGGGCGTCGGCCATGTGCTGACCTGGGAGGGCGAGGGCCACACGGCGTACCCGAGCACGCCCTGCATCGTGAACGCGGTCGACGACTACCTCATCGATCTGAAGGTGCCGCAGGAGGGACTGCGCTGTCCGCCACAGTGATCCCCTCACGCTCGGCGACGGCTTCCAGCAGCTGCCGTACGCGCCGGAGGTTGTTCTTGAGCTCCTCCTGCTCCTCGTGCCGGAAGGCGTCGGCGTCCACGATCAGCCGGCTCGCGAAGTGAGCGGTGATCAGCGGAATCACCACCAGCACCATGATCGAGATGAGCAGGCCGGCAACCGCGCGGCCCTGCCACGTCTCGGGTGAGATGTCGCCGTAGCCGACCGTCGACGCCGTGACGACCGCCCACCACACGGCGTCGCCGAAGGAGGCCCCCGGCTCGAACTGGTGGTAGAGCGCGCCACAGATCACGATGAGGATCGCGTACGAGAGGATCAGCGTGCGCGGCGAGTTGGCCAGCCAGACGATCACCCGATAGGCCCGCCGGAAGGGCATCAGCAGCAAGCGCATTGGGTCATCGTGCCCGAGCGCTCGGTGACCGCGCAGCCCCGTCGCCCAGGTCTGAACATGTCGATCACGCGAGAGCGGCGCGAGGTTGGGGCGGGAGCTGGGCGAGCTCGAGGCAGGAGCTGGGCGAGCTCGAGGCAGGAGGTGGGCGAGGTCGCGGCGAGGGCGGACGGTGCCGGGTGCGGGCAGGGCTCTTCGCGGCGCGACCTGATCGGCGGGATGGGCGCCCTAGACTGCCTGCGTGAAATTTCGGATCGCGCGGCGGGATGACGTGCCCGCCGTTCTCGCCATGCTGAGCGACGATGACATCGCGCGGAGCCGCGGCCCGGTCAGCGAGGAGGCGGACGAGGCCGTCTGGCGGGCGTTCGAGCAGATCGACGCGGATCCGAACAATGAGCTGATCGTGGGCGAGGAAGCCGGCGAGGTGGTCGCCACGTGCCAGTTGACCTTCACCCCGGGCCTGAGCCGCGGCGGCGCCTCGCGAATGACCATCGAGGCGGTCCGGGTGCGCGCGGACCGGCGTGGCGGCGGGCGGGGGCGGGCGCTGATGGAGTTCGCGCTGGGCCGGGCCCGCGACCGCGGGTGCGTGCTCGCGCAGCTGACCACCGACAAGCGCCGGGGCGACGCGCAGCGTTTCTACGCGTCGCTAGGCTTCGTCGCCTCCCACGAGGGCATGAAGCTCGGCCTTCCGGTTGGTCGATAAGGCTCGTTAGTCGATGAGGCTCGGCCCTCACCCCGGGCGGGCTCAGCTCCTCGCTGGGGATCGCGGCTCGAGCGCGCACGCGTAGTTCAAAGGCCGTCGCGGAACGAACGTTCGTTTTCCAAGCGGAACGAACGTTCGTTTTAGAGGCTCGGACGTCTCGGCCAGAGGGCCGCGGGCGCGTTGATGCTCGCCGGCGGCGGCTGGCAGGCCATGTGCGGGCTGTCCGCGCCGCGTGACACCCGGTTGAGGCTCGAGCACTCCGCGTCGCGCGGCGCGACTTAGCTTTCCTCATTGCGCGGCGCGGCTTTCCTTATTGCGCGGCGCGGCTCAGCTTTCCTTATTGCGCGGCGCGACTTAGCTTTCCTTCTCCCAGTTAGCGGGGTTGATGCGGCTCGGCTGGACGCGCGGCGGCTCCCCCGGCATCTTCGGGTGGTCCGGTGGGTAGGGCAGATCGCCCTGGCCCGCCTTCTCGTCGCGTTGGGACCACTCCAGCAGCGGCGTGATGTCGTGCGCTACGTCGTCGATGGCCGCGTGCGGGTCGCCGATCGCGGCGAAGCGCTTCGGCATCGTGCGCAGGTCGAAGTCGTCGGGTTCCACCTCGGTGAGCTCGTCCCAGGTGACCGGGGCGGACGCGGTGGCGCGGGCGTTGGCGCGCAGCGAGTACGCGCAGGCGATCGTGCGGTCGCGGGCCATCTGGTTGTAGTCGATGAAGACCTTGTCGCCGCGCTCTTCCTTCCACCAGGAGGTGGTGATCGTGGCGGGGCTGCGGCGCTCGGCCTCGCGGGCCAGGGCGATCGCGGCGCGCCGCACCTCGACGAATGACCATTGCGGTGCGATCCGTACGTAAAGGTGGACGCCGCGGCCTCCGCTTGTCTTCGGGAAGCCGGTCCAGCCCAGGTCGCTGAGGACCTCGCGGAAGACCTGCGCGGTGCTGACCACGTCGTCGAACGTGTTGCTCGGCTGCGGGTCGATGTCGATGCGGAGTTCGTCGGGATTGTCCACGGCGGCGGCGCGGACCGGCCACGGGTGGAACACGATCGTGCCCATCTGCGCGGCCCAGGCGACGTGGGCCAGGTCGGCGGGGCACAGTTCGTCGGCCGTACGCATGCTGGGGAATTTGATTTTCGCGGTTTGGATCCAGTCGGGGACGCCTCGGGTCGGGATGCGTTTCTGGAAGAACATCTCGCCCTCGATGCCGTCCGGGAAGCGCTGCAACGTCGTCGGCCGGTTGCGGAGAGCGCGCATGATGCCGTCACCCACCGCGAGGTAGTACTCGAAGACGTCACGCTTCGTGTATCCCTTGCGGGGGAAGACCACCTTGTCCGGGCTGCTGAGCCGGACCGTGTGCCCGGCGATCTCGTGCTCTTCCGCTGCGGCTTTCGGCATGCCCCCGACCCTATGCCCTCCGAAGGCACACCGTGGGCGAGCAGATCAGCGCACCGAGGGGCTCGCGAACTCCGCCGGCTCGTTGTCCTTACGGGTGTCGGTGTCCAGGGCGATCAGGAACGGCGGGCGGTTCTGGGTGGCCGCGTAGATGCGCCCGATGTACTCACCGAGCAGCCCCAGGCAGATGAGCTGAACCCCACCGAGGAGCAGCACCGCGATGTAGAGCGACGTCCAGCCGGGCACCACCGTGCCGGACCCCCAGGCGATGAGACCCGCGATGATCAGCCCGACGCAGAGCACGAAGGCGAACACCCCCAGCCAGGTCGCGATCTTCAGCGGTGCGGCCGAGAAGCTGGTCACGCTGTCGAGCGTCAGCTTGATCATCTTGCTGAGCGGGTATTTCGTCTCGCCCGCGACGCGTTCGGCCCGCACGTACGCGACCTCGGCGCTGGAGAACCCGAGCGACGGCACCACCAGCCGGTAGACCGGGTTCTGCTCGGGCAGGTTGTTCAGCACGTCGACGACGGTGCGGCTCATCAGGCGGAAGTCGCCGGCCTGGTCGTTGACCCACGGGCCGACGAGACGGCGCATCACCCGGTAGTAGACGCCGGCGGTGCTGCGCTTGAAGACCGTGTCGGTGGAGCGGTCGCTGCGCACGCCGTACACCACGTGGACGTCCTGCTCGCGGGCCGCGCCCAGCATCTCGCCGATGACCTCGGGCGGGTCCTGCAGGTCGGCGTCGATGCTCACCACGTACTCGCCGCGGGCCGAGTGCAGGCCGGCGCGCAGCGCGGTCTGGTGCCCGACGTTGCGGCGCAGCGAGATGACCCGCAGCTGCGCCCACTCCTCGCGCAGCTGCATCAGCCGGGCGACGGTGGCGTCCCGGCTGCCGTCGTCGACGGCGACGACCTCGTACGTCACGCCGAGCCCGTCCAGGACCGGGCGCAGCCGGGCCACGAAGTGGTCGACCGCCTCGCGCTCGTTGTACATCGGTGTGACGACGGAAAGCGTCACCGGCGAGGTGTGCTGCGGCATGGGAATCTCTCCCTATGGAGCGATGGTGCGGAGGATCATTACCTCCCATTCATGATGAATGGGTTTCGCCTACCGTCGGCCCGGAAGAGTAGCCGGTTCAGCGGGCCCGGACCAATTCTTGCGTGGCGTACCGCAATCCGCTCGACGACGTCACCCACCCAGTATCGCGGTCGACCCGCCAGTCGTCACCGAGAGACGGCGCGCGGACGTCGCCGGGAACGTCCAGATCCACCCGCGTACGCACGATATGTGTTGCCACCGGCAGGAACGCCTGATAGATGGCGGCGCCCCCGATGACCCAGACGTGGCCCGCGGAGACGTCCACCGACCCGATCTCGTGGATCACCTCGGCACCGGCCGCGGTCCACGACGGATCCCTGGTCAGCACGATGTTGCGGCGGCCGTCCAGCGGCCGGAAGCGGGCCGGTAGGGAATCCCACGTCGCGCGGCCCATCACCACCGTCGCGCCCATCGTCAGCTCGCGGAACATGCGCTGGTCCTCGGGCACCCGCCAGGGAATCGTCCCGTCTTTCCCAATCGTTCCGTCGCGGGCCTCCGCCCAAATCATGTGCACCGTCATCGTCAGACGGCGACCGGCGCTTTGAGTGCCGGATGGTATTTGTATTCCGAGAGTTGGAAATCCTCGTACGCGTAGTCGAACAGTGAATCACGTTTAGCTATATCGAGACGCGGGAATTCGTACGCCTCACGGGACAACTGTTCGGTCACCTGCTCGACGTGATTGTTGTAGATGTGGCAGTCGCCGCCGACCCAGACGAAGTCGCCCGGCGCGAGCCCGGCCTGGTCGGCCATCATCCGGGTGAGCAGTGCGTAGCTCGCGATGTTGAACGGGACGCCCAGGAACATGTCGGCGCTGCGCTGGTACATCTGGCAGGACAGCCGGCCGTCGGCCACGTAGAACTGGAACATCGCGTGGCACGGCGCGAGCGCCATGTCGCCGAGCTCGGCCACGTTCCACGCGGAGACCACCATGCGCCGGGAGTCGGGGTCGCGGCGCAGCGTGTCGAGGATGCCGGAGATCTGGTCGATGTGCCCGCCCTCGGGCGTCGGCCAGGAACGCCACTGCACGCCGTAGACCGGGCCCAGCTCGCCCTTGTCGTCGGCCCACTCGTCCCAGATCGTGACGCCCTGGTCGCGCAGCCAGCCGACGTTGCTGTCGCCGCGCAGGAACCAGAGCAGCTCGACGGCGATCGACTTGAAGTGGACCCGCTTGGTGGTGATCAGCGGGAAGCCCGCCGACAGGTCGTAGCGCAGGCGCTCGCCGAACAGGCTGACCGTGCCCGTTCCGGTGCGGTCGTTCTTCGGGGTGCCGGTGGTCAGGACCCGGCGCAGCAGGTCCTCGTACTGGGTGTCGACGGGCATGCCAGCAAACCTAGCCCGAGCGCCGGGGGCTCCGCCGACGCCACCCCAGGTGGCGTGGGTGACATCGGCGGAGCGGTCACCCTGCCCAGGACTCGGACAGCTGCGGCATCTGCGGGGAGACCCGGTCGGAGCGCTCCCCGATCTGGTCACCCGGCACGAAGCCCAGCTCCATGCCGATCTGCTGCCAGCGGTCGTACAGTAGTTGATCATGAAGAACGTTGCGGACGTCCTGATGGGCCGCCTGGAGTTCTTCGAGTGCCGTCTCGTACCGGCTGATGCGCTTGTGCAGGTCAGAGGTCTCGTACGTGGTCATGCCTCACATTAACCAGAAATGAGACTTTTTCGGGCTTTAATCGCACAAGAGCTGGCGAGCAACACTAAAGCTTCTAAGTCCCCCGGCGGGCGCGACTGAAACGCCTAGAGTCGCAGCTCACTGCCGCTGGGACCGACCCCGTCGGCGCCCTCGTCGTCCAGCCAGACGCCGTCCGTGCCGAGGTAGCGGAACGAGTAGTGGCCGGGCGGCATGGTCACGCTGACCGTGCGGGTGCCGTCGCGGCGCGGCTTGAGCTCGTGCCGGCCGGGCTCCCAGCCGTTGAACGTGCCGACCACGCTGATCGGGCCGGCCGGATCGTCGACGGGCAGACAGAAGGTCACCCGGGTCTTGTTGCCGAAGAGCTTGCTTCTCTTGATCATGAAGTCCTCCACAGCTCGGGCTTCCATCCGTACAACGGGCGGCCGCGTTGCGGGTGACGGCACGCCGAATACGCTGTGCCACATGCACGACGAGCTTCGCACCGCATCCTTCGCAGATCTTGACGCCGGCACCCTGTACGCGATCCTGAAGCTCCGCAGTGACGTCTTCGTGGTCGAGCAGGAATGTGCCTACGCGGATCCGGACGGACGGGACATCGAACCTGGAACCCGGCATGCGTGGATCGAACGGGACGGCGAAATTCGGGCTTATCTTCGCATATTGCACGACGGTGACGTGCAGCGAATCGGCCGAGTGGTGACGGCGAAGTCGGCCCGCGGCGCCGGACTGGCCGGCCGGCTGCTCGACGAGGCATTGAAGATCATCGGCAACCGGCCGAGTGTGCTGGACGCCCAGTCCTACCTTGTCAGCTTTTATACGAAATATGGGTACGAGCCGAGCGGGCCGGAGTTCGTCGAGGACGGCATCCCGCACGTCCCCATGCTCAGGGCAGCGCCGCGACCAGCTCGCTGACCGAACGGCGGCGGCCCGTGTAGAACGGGACCTCCTCGCGCACGTGCCGCCGCGCCGTGGACGCCCGCAGCTCGCGCATCAGGTCGACGATGCGGTGCAGTTCGTCGCCCTCGAAGGCGAGCATCCACTCGTAGTCACCCAGCGCGAACGACGCCACCGTGTTCGCCCGCACGTCCGGGAAGCCGCGCGCCAACCGGCCGTGCTCGGCCAGCATCTGCCGGCGCTCCTCGTCGGGCAGCAGATACCACTCGTACGACCGCACGAACGGGTACACGCAGATGTACGCCCGGGCCTGTTCACCGGCCAGGAACGCGGGCAGGTGGCTCTTGTTGAACTCGGCCGGCCGGTGCAGCGCCATCTGCGACCAGACCGGCGTCAGGTGCCGGCCCAGGGCGGTCTTGCGGAACAGCCCGTACGCCTCCTGCAGCGCGTCGGACGACGAGGCGTGCCACCAGATCATCAGGTCCGCGTCGGCCCGCAGACCGGAGACGTCGTACGTGCCGCGGATCGTCACGTCCTTGCCGTCGAGCTGCTCGAAAAGGGCATCGACCTCGGCGGAAAGCTCGTCCCGCCCGCCCGGCAGCGCCGACGAGGCCCGGAAGACCGACCACATCGTGTACCGGATCGTCGCGTTCAGCTCGTTGATCCGCGCCGCGTTGCTCTGCTCGCTCACTGACTGACCTCCAAAGACTTGCTGACGACCTCAGCGGCCCGCTCGCCGCTCGCGATACACGCCGGGATGCCGACACCGTCCAGCGCCGCCCCGGCCAGCGCCAACCCGGGTGGCAGTGCCGCGCGCGCCGCGGTGACCCGCTCGAGGTGCCCCGGGGCGTACTGCGGAAGGCCGCCGCCCCACCGCTGCACCCACGACGCCGCCGGTGGCGGCAGTTCGCCGCCGATCAGCTCGCCCAGCTCGCGCCGGGCCGTCTCGATCAGCACCGCGTCGTCGAGCTGCAGCCGCTCCTGCTCACCGGCCCGGCCCAGCGACGCGCGCACGATGACCGGCGCACCGGACCCGCCCAGGTGCGCCCACTTGCGCGTGAAAAACGTCGCCGCCTTCACCAGGGTGCCCTCGCTCGGCGGCACCAGGAAGCCGGACAGATCCGGAAGCGGCGTGCCCGGGGGCAGGGCCAGGCCGATCAGCGCCACGCTCGCGTAGTCGAGAGCCCCGACCGGCTCGGCGGCGTCCGGCGCCACCTCGCTCAGCAGCCGGGACATCGGCTTCGACGGCACCGCCAGCACCACCGCGTCCACGTCGTCGGTCTGCGGCGCCGGGACCGGGCCGAGCAGCAGCCGCCAGCCGTGCGGGGTGCGGGCCAGCTCGCGGACCGGCAGGCCCAGGCTGATCCGGGCGCCGCTCGCCGCCGCCGCGGCACCCACCAGACGGCCCATGCCGCCGTCGAGCGCACCGAAGACCGGCCGCCCGGGAACTCGCGGAGCCCGTTGCCGCTGCGCCGCCCGCACCGCCTCGCGCAGCGTGTGCTCGACCCGCGCCGACGCCGCCAGCTGCGGAATCGTCACCTCGAGCGACAGCCGGTCGGCGCGTCCCGCATAGACCCCGCCGAGCAGCGGATCGAGCAGCCGGTCGACGACCTCGGCGCCGTAGCGCTGCCGCACCAGCTCACCGACCGCGACATCCGCGCCCGCGGCGAGCAGCGGACGGCCTTCGTCGTGGTCACGCTCGGCGTCCAGGTGCGCCACATCGCCGAGTTTGCTCAGATCTCCCGGTACGCCCACCAGGGTCCCCGCCGGAACCGACGCGAGACGCCCGCCGAACGCCAGCGCGGCCGGCACCGGCGCCGGGTGGACCAGCGACTCGGCCAGGCCCAGCCGCTTCACCATGGCCAGCGCCGCGGACTCGTCGCCGTCCGGGCCGGACATCAGGAACGACTCGGCGCCGCGTTCGACGGTCAGCCCGGCCAGCTCGCCGGTGCGTAGCTTGCCGCCCAGCGCACCGCCCTGCTCGTACACGATGATCTCGGTGTCGCCCGGCATCAGATCACGCAGCCGTGCCGCCGCCGCGAGGCCCGCGATGCCGCCGCCGATGACCGCAACCCGTTTTCGCACGGTGTCAACCCTTTCAGGTCGCGTGTCGGTACAGCCACCCGGGTGCACTTTGTGTGAGCTAGTGCGCGCTCTCCTCGTGCACCAGCGCGACCAGCCGGGTGAGCATGTCCGGATCGGTCTCCGGCAGCACGCCGTGACCGAGGTTGAAGATGTGGCCGGGGGCCGCGCGGCCCTGGTCGAGGACGCGGCGCGCCTCCCGCTCGATGACCTCCCAGCCGGCGAACAGCACCGCCGGGTCGAGGTTGCCCTGCACCGAGCGACCCAGGCCGATCTGCGCGACGGCCCGGTCCAGCGGCGTGCGCCAGTCGACCCCGACCACGTCCGCCCCGGCCTCGCCCATCGCGCCGAGCAGCACCGAGGTGCCGACGCCGAAGTGGATGCGTGGGACGCCGGCGTCGGCGAGCCCGCCCAGCACCTTCGCCGAGTGCGGCATGACATGCGCCCGGTAGTCCGCCTCGGACAGCGCGCCGGCCCACGAGTCGAACAGCTGGATAGCACTGACCCCGGCGTCGATCTGGACGCGCAGGAAGGCGAGCGCGATGTCGGCCAGCCGGTCGAGCAACGCGTGCCACGTCTGCGGATCCCCGTACATCATGGCCTTGGTCTTGCGGTAGGTCCGTGACGGGCCGCCCTCGATCAGGTAGCTGGCCAGCGTGAACGGCGCCCCGGCGAAGCCGATCAGCGGGGTCTTGCCGAGTTCCCCGGTCAGCAGGCGGACCGACTCGGCGACGAAGCCGACGTCGCCGAGCCGGGTCAGGCGGTCGACGTCGGTACGGGTGCGGATCGGCTCGGCGATCACCGGTCCGGTGCCGGGCACGATGTCCAGGTCGATCCCGGCGGCGGCGATCGGCACGACGATGTCGCTGTAGAGGACCGCGGCGTCCACGTTGTACCGCCGGACCGGCTGCAAGGTGATCTCGGTGACCAGATCGGGACGGCGGGTGGATTCCAGCATGCCGATGCCCTGGCGGATCTTGCGATACTCGGGGAGTGCGCGCCCGGCTTGCCGCATGAACCAGACGGGGGTGTGTTCTACGTCAAGCCCTCGACAGGCCCGTACGAAGACCGATTCCTGAGTCGCTGAGGTCACCGCGCCATGGTGCCACGCTCCCCCGCGCGGCCGCTCACGCCGGGCGCGAAACACTCGCGGCGTGCCGATCGGCTAACCGTGCGCGAGATCGGCATAGTCTTCCCCCATGGCGACCCCCTCCGCTGCCCCCGACGCGTTCACCCGCGCCGTCGCCGGACTGCGGGTCCCGTCACCGCGGCCGGACATCCTGCTGGAAGAGATCCCGGCGCCGCAGCGGCTCGCGCCGTACGCGTTCGCGCTGTCCGCGACCGTGCTGCGCAGCACCGACGAGGTGGCCAGCGGGCGGTTGATCCTGTTGCACGATCCCGCCGGTCACGACGCCTGGCACGGGAACATCCGGCTGGTCACGCTGGTCACCGCCGAGCTGGAGCCGGACATGGCCGGTGACCCGCTGCTGCCGGCCGTGGCGTGGACGTGGCTGACCGATTCGCTGGAGCAGCAGGCCGCCGCGTACACGGCGATCGGCGGGACGATCACGCAGACCACGTCGACACGGTTCGGCGAGTTGTCCGGGCCGCTACCGACCTCGGACCTGGAGATGCGCGCGTCCTGGACGCCGACCGATGACGATCTGACGTCCCATCTGCTGGGCTGGTGCGCGATGCTGGCGGTCACCGCGGGGTTGCCGCCGCCCGGCGTGACGGCCCTTTCCGACCATCACCGGGCGGCCACGTGAGGGTCAGCAGACGGCGAACGTCTCGCACGCCGTCTTGATCGGGATCGCCAGGCCGATGCCCTCGGCGTCCTTGGCCTTCGCGGTCGCCAGGCCCACGACCTGCTTGTCCGCGTTGACCACCGGGCCGCCCGAGTTTCCCGGGTTGATCGGGGCGTCGAACTGGATGGTCGCGCCGTCCGGATCGTCCGGACGGTAGGCGCTGATGACGCCGGTGGTCACCGTGTCGTCCAGGCCGAGCGGCGCGCCGACCACCACGACCTGCTGGCCGGGCTTGACCTCGCCGCCGGCCGGCGCCAGGCCCGCGATCTTCTGGCCGGCTTTCAGCAGCGCCAAGTCCTTGCCCTTGTCGACCTTCACGATCGATGCCGTGATCTTGGTGGAGCCGCGTTCCAGCGACACCGACTTCCCGCCGCTGGTCCACACCTGCGCGACCACGTGATAGTTGGTGAGCAGATTCGCCCCGTCGCCCTTGCGGCCCACCGAGAAGGCCGTGCCGGTGAACTCGCCGGCCCGCACCCGGAAGACGCTGGGCAGCACGCCGGACGACACCGCCTCCGGGTCGAAGACGCCGGCGAGCTGCTTCTCCAGCCGATCGGTGCGGGTCTTCTCCGCGGTCAGGACCGAGGCGAGGTCGGCGTTGTGCTTGCTCATGCTTTCGATCCGGTACGCCTCCCACCCCGCCACCAGAAGCAACAGCACGACGACGCCGAGGATGACGGGTTTGGCCCGGAACCCGCGACGGCGCTCCTCGGGCAGTGCCGTGGGTGGCGACTGCACCGGGTAGGCGGCGGAAAGCTCCGCGCGCCAGCTCGGTTGCTGGTCCCACCCTCGCTCCTGCGGACGCGGTTCGGCCCAACTGGTCTCAACCCCGCCCGGATCGGACCATTCGCCCGTATCGCGCGATGCCTCGTAACCCCACGGGTCGGCCGGCTCGGCCCATCGGTCCGCCGGTGGGGTCTGCGCGACCCAGCCGGGCTGCTCCGGGCGGTCCTCGGCGCGCCGTCGTCCCCCGTATCCGCCCTGGTCAGAACCATCGGCGGGGGTGAACGGCTCAAAGGTCATGGTCATCCGGTGCGGCCTCCCGGGTCTCGGCGCTGCGCCCGGTAGTACGAACGAAACGCGTCATCGGATCAGCCGGGAGTCGATCGAGAACCGACGCGCCGGTACCGCTGCACACGCGTAGGGCGGTACCCCCGTACGGTTACGGAGTGACCGACGAAGCACCCCTGCGCCGTCGGGACGCGCCGGAGACCGCAGGGGACGGACGACCGCACGCCGAGCCGCCCGACCCGACGGCTGGCGATCCCGAGCCCGCGCCCACCTCCGTTCCGCTGACCGCGCCGCGCGATGGCACCCCCCGCCCGGTAGAAACCGACGGCGAACTCGCCGATGTCGTCGCCCGGATGGCCGCGGGCACCGGCCCTGTCGCCGTGGACGCCGAACGAGCCTCCGGCTACCGGTACACCCAACGGGCGTACCTGGTGCAGTTGCGCCGGGCCGGCGCTGGAACCGCCCTGATCGATCCGATGCCGCTCGATGACCTGCGGACGCTGGACGCCGCGCTGGCCGAGAGCGAGTGGGTGCTGCACGCCGCCAGCCAGGACCTCGCGTGCCTGGCCGAGCTCGGCATGAAACCGCGCCGGCTGTTCGACACCGAGCTGGCCGCGCGCCTGGCCGGCTTCGATCGGGTCGGGCTGGCCGCGCTGACCGAGAATTTGCTCGGCTTCTCGCTGGAGAAGCACCACTCGGCCGCGGACTGGTCCACCCGGCCGCTGCCCGATTCGTGGCTGACCTACGCGGCGCTCGACGTCGAGCTGCTCACCGACCTGCGCGACAACCTGGCCGCCGAGCTCGACCGGCAGGGCAAGTCGGAGTGGGCGGCCGAGGAGTTCGCGGCATTGGTGGCGAGTGCCGACCGCCCTCCACGGGTGCGCCCCGATCCGTGGCGGCGCACTTCCGGCATTCATCGCGTACGCGGCGCGCGGGCCCAGTCCCGGGTGCGTGCGCTGTGGTACGCGCGGGACGGCGTGGCCTCCCGGCGCGACTCGGCCCCCGGCCGCGTGCTGCCCGATTCGGCGATCGTGGCCGCCGCGGAGTCCGACCCCAAGGACGAACGCTCACTCTTGGTGATTCCCGGCTTCGGCGGCCGTTCCGTACGCCGTCTCGCGCGCGTGTGGCTGGACGCGCTGGACGAGGCGCGGGCCCTGCCGGACGACGAGCTCCCGGTGAACCAGCCGGTCGAGGGCCCGCCCCCGCCGCACCGCTGGGCGGAACGCGACCCGGTGGCCGCCGCGCGCCTGGCCCGCTGCCGAGCGGTGGTGGTCACGACGGCGGACGACCACAACCTCCCGCCGGAGAACCTGATCAGCCCCGACTTCATCCGCCGCCTGGCCTGGTCACCCCCCGACGAGATCACCGCACGCACGGTGGCCGACACCTTGCTGGGCTTCGGCGCCCGCAACTGGCAGGTAACCCTCCTGGCCGACGCGCTCGCCGCCATCCTCCCCGACGCGACCCCCACCTGACCCACCCGGCGCGCCCCCACCCACGCCCCCACACCTTGCCCGCGGGGTGTGGGGATCGCCGCCGTCCAGAGCCCCCAAGCTCCCTACACCATGGCGCGACCCCAAGCGTGTGGGCACCTCCGACGCCCAGAGCCCCCAGCTCCCCACACCATGGCGCGACCCCAAGCGTGTGGGCACCTCCGACGCCCAGAGACCCCCAGCTCCCCACACCGCGCCGCCCGACGTCGCGGTGTGGGGACCACCAACGCCCAGAGCGACACAGCTCCCCACACCCGCCCGCCCGCGCCCAGGTGTGGGCACCACCTACGGCCGGAGCGGCACAGCTCCCCACACCCCCGCTGGCCCACCCGAGGTGTGGGGACCACGCACGGCCAGGGGCGGCACAGCTCCACCCGCCCCCTCACGCCGAGGTGTGGGGACCACCAACGCCCAGAGCGGCACAGCTCCCCACACCCGCCCGCCCGCGCCCAGGTGTGGGGACCACCAACGCGCAGAGCGCCACAGCTCCCCACGCGCCGCTGGCCCGCGCCGCGGTGTGGGGAGCACGCACGGCTGGGGTGGCGCAGGTCACCACGGGCCCGGGCGGCGCGCGGGGCGGTGGTGCGGTTGGGGACGGGCGTGTGGGGGTTGGGCGGGACCGCTTACGCACGTCGCCGGGGTGGGGTGAGCGTTTTGGGCGCGCCGGCGCCCTGCTCGGCCCGCCGCGGCCCTCGGCGGGAGCGGCGGTCTGCACCACCCACCCCGCTACGACAGGCTGATCTTGATCTTGATCTTGCGGGCGGCGGAGAAAGCGTCGACAGCTTAGTTACTGGCTAGTAGCATCCCTGGAAAAGTGCTAGGGAGGCTTGCTGTGCCCCACGTACGCGAGGTCGTCTTCGTCGACGGCGTCCGCACCCCGTTCGGGAAGGCGGGCGGCATGTATGCCGAGACCCGCGCCGACGACCTGGTCATCCGGTGTATCCGGGAATTGATGCGCCGCAATCCGCAGCTCCCGCCGGAGCGGGTGGAGGAGGTCGCGGTCGCGGCCACCACCCAGATCGGCGACCAGGGGCTGACCATCGGGCGGACCGCCGCGCTGCTCTCGGGGCTGCCGAAGACCGTGCCCGGCTACGCGATCGACAGAATGTGTGCGGGAGCAATGACCGCCGTGACGACGCTGGCCGGCGGGATCGCGATGGGTGCCTACGACGTCGCGATCGCGGGCGGGGTCGAGCACATGGGCCGCCACCCGATGGGCGAGGGCGTCGACCCCAACCCGCGCATCCTGGCGGAGAAGCTGGTCGACCCGTCCGCGCTGGTGATGGGCTCGACGGCGGAGAATCTGCACGACCGGCTGCCCGAGGTGACCAAGGAGCGGGCCGACCGCTACGGGCTGAACTCGCAGCTCAAGACCGCCAAGGCGTACGCGAACGGCAGGCTGCAGCCGGACATGGTGCCGGTGGCGATCCGCAGCGCCGAGCAGGGCTGGGGGCTGGCGACCGCGGACGAGGCGCCGCGCGAGACGTCGATGGAGAAGCTCGCGACGCTGAAGACGCCGTTCCGTCCGCACGGCCGGGTCACCGCGGGTAACAGCGCCGGGCTGAACGACGGTGCGACCGCGGCCCTGCTCGCCGACGAGGAAACCGCGCGTGCGCTTGGCTTGCCGGTCGCGATGCGGATGGTCAGCTACGGGTTCGTCGGCGTCGAGCCGGAGGTGATGGGCTACGGGCCGATCCCGTCGACCGAGAAGGCGCTGGCGAAGGCCGGGCTGTCCATCGAGGACATCGGCCTGTTCGAGCTGAACGAGGCGTTCGCGGTGCAGGTGCTCGCGTTCCTCGACCACTACGGCATCGCCGACGACGATCCCCGGGTCAACCCGTGGGGCGGCGCGATCGCCATCGGGCACCCGCTCGCCTCGTCGGGCATCCGGCTGATGACCCAGCTCGCGCGGCACTTCGCCGAGCATCCGGAGGTGCGCTACGGCCTCACCGCGATGTGCATCGGCATCGGCATGGGCGGCACGGTGATCTGGGAAAACGCTAACTGGGAAGGCGGCGCCAAGTGATCGGGCATCCGAAAGAGGTCGTGACGCACGCGCTGGTCCGGTCGGTCCACATCGGCGGGACGAAGGGCGCGCTGATCACCCTGGACAACGGCTTCGACCACACCAAGCCGACCAGTTTCGGTCCGGCGGGCTTACGGGAGCTGGACGCGGCGATCACCGAGGCGACGGCGCAGGAGCCGGCGTTCATCGCGATCACCGGCAAGCCGTTCATCTTTTGCGTGGGCGCCGACATCACCGGCATCCCGTACCTGACGACCCGCGAGCAGGCGGTCGAGCTGGGCGAGCTGGGCCATCGGGTGTTCGCCCGGTTGCGCGACAGCACGATTCCGACGTTCGCGTTCATCAACGGTGCTGCTCTCGGCGGCGGGCTCGAGGTGGCTCTGCACTGCCATTTCCGTACGCTGTCCGGCGGAGCGGCCGCCCTCGGACTGCCCGAGGTGGCGATCGGCCTGGTCCCCGGCTGGGGTGGCACGCAACTGCTGCCGAACCTGATCGGGATCCCCGGTGCCGCGCAGGTGATCCTGCAGAACCCGCTGACCCAGAAGACGTTGCGGCCGAAGCAGGCGTTCGAGCTGGGGATCGCGGATGCGCTGTTCGAGCCGGCCGACTTCCTGGAGCGGTCGCTGGAGTGGGCGGCGGGCGTGGTGTCCGGAAATATCGGTATTTCGCGGGCTGAGGTTGACCGCGAGATGTGGGACGGTGTGCTCTTCTTCGCCAAGCAGCAGCTCGATGAGAGGTTGCACGGCGCGGTCCCGTCCGCGAACAAGGCTTTGGAGTTGCTCGCGCTGGCCAAGGACGCCTCGTTCGCCGACGGCACGGCCGCCGAGACGCAGGGCCTGGCCGATCTGCTGATGGGCGACGAGTCGCGGGCCAGCCTGTACGCGTTCGACCTGGTGCAGCGGCGGGCCAAGCGCCCGGTCGGCGTACCCGACAAGGCCCTGGCCCGTCCGGTGACCAAGGTGGGCGTGGTCGGCGCCGGCTTGATGGCATCCCAGCTGGCACTTCTTTTCGTACGCCGTTTGCAGGTCCCCGTCGTGCTCACCGACCTGGACCAGTCCCGTGTGGACAAGGGCGTGGCGTACGTCCGGGGCGAGATCGACAAGCTCGTGTCCAAGGGCCGGCTCGATGCCGGAAACGCCGCCAAGTTACGTGGCCTGATCAGCGGCTCGGTCGATAAATCCGTTTTTTCCAACGCGGACTTTGTCATCGAGGCGGTATTCGAGGATCTGGAGGTCAAGAAGCAGGTCTGGTCCGAGCTGGAAAAGATCGTCGAGCCCTCGGCGATCCTGGCAACCAACACCAGCTCGCTGTCGGTGACCGCGATGGCCGCCGACCTGGAGCACCCGTCGCGGGTCGTGGGCTTCCACTTCTTCAACCCGGTCGCGGTGCTGCCGCTGCTGGAGGTGGTGCGCGGTTCGCAGACCGACGACGTGGCCCTGGCCACCGCGTTCGCCGTGGCGAAAGAGCTGCGCAAGTCGGCGGTGCTGGTCAAGGACGCGCCCGCGTTCGTGGTGAACCGCCTGCTGACCCGCTTCTCGACGGAGATCTTCCGGGCGATCGACGCGGGCACCGACATGGCGACGGCGGACAGCGCGCTCGACGACCTGGGCCTGCCGATGCGTCCGATGGCGCTGACCCAGCTCGTCGGCCCGGCGATCGGTCTGCACGTGGGCGAGACGCTGCACCGGGCGTTCCCGTCGCGCTTCCTGGTGGCGACCAGCCTCCAGGCGATCGTCGACTCGGGTCAGCCGATCATGGTGGACGACGAGCTCAACCCCGACGTGGTCAAGCTGGTCGCGGGCGGTCCCGCTCCGCTTGCCGCCGATGACGTACGCCGGAGGGCCCTCGAAGCCGTCGCCGAGGAAATCCGCATCATGCTCGATGAGGGCGTGGTGGCGGAGGCGCAGGACATTGATCTGTGCCTGATTTTGGGGGCGGGGTGGCCGTTCCATTTGGGCGGGATTACGCCCTATTTGGACCGTAGCGGGATCTCGGAGCGGGTGACCGGGAAGCGGTTCCTGCCGGCGGGATTGGCGAACGCACCGGCCTGATCGTTGACGCGGCTGCCCCGGGTCGATTCTGGCGTCGGGCAGCCGCGTCGTGCCGTCACGCGCCGGGAATTAAACCGGACAGCGGGAAAGGCGCAGGCCAGGTAGCCTCACCGGGTACCCGATCGATGGAGCCTGGATGTCTCAGCCCCCTCAGCCGCCGACCTCGGGGGAACCCCAGCCCGGCGAGCCTTATCCCGGCCACCCACAGCCAGATCCGACGCAGTATCCGGCCACGCCGTACTCGTCGCCGTATTCCGGCGAGCCCAACCCGGACGTCCCGACGTCGGTGCCGCCCCAGCCGGGGTATCCGGGCGCTGTCCAACCTGGCTATGCACCGCCGGGGCAGCCCGGTTACCCGTCCGCCGGGCAGCCCGGTTACCCGCCCGCCGGTGGGCAGCCGATGCCGTATCCGCCCTCGCCCTACGCGCCCTACCCCGGATTCCCGCAGCCGCCCGTCCAGCCGCCGAAGGCGAAGAGCCGGACGCTGCCGATCGTGCTCACCTCGATCGCGATTTTCCTGGTCCTGTGCCTGGGTGGCAGCACGGCAGTGGTCCTCGTTCTGCGGAACCAGGACGACAAGCTCACCTCCGCCGACGCCACCCCCGAGCCGGCCTCCTCACCCACCACCGAGGACCCGACGCAGGAGCCGTCGGCCCAGCCGAGCACGCCTGCGGCCTCGACCGTCAAGGTCGTCGCGCCGAAGACGCTGGGCGGCCGGCCCAAGGTGAGCAGCAAGGAGCTGCAGAGCTACGTCGACCTGCTGAAGACGATGATGTCGAGCTACCCGTCGGCGTCCAACTCGGTCAGCGGCATGTACGGCCGGATCGGCACCCGCAACGTCGTGGTGATGGCGGCCGCCGAGGCCGACGTCGTGCTCCCGGAGACCACCGTGGACGCGTTGCTCGCCAGCGGCGGCAGCTCCACAAAGGTGACCGGAATCACCAGCGTCTCGACGGGGTCGCTGGGCGGTTACGCAAAGTGCGGCAACAGCACCAGCGCCGGCCAGAAACTGGCCATCTGCGTCTGGGCCGACGACGGCAGCCTGGGCCTGGTCGTCTGGTACTTCAAGTCCACATCGTCGATCAAGAGCGAGTTCCCCAAGGTCCGCGCCGAGATCGAGAAGAAGGCCTAGCCCGAAGCAAGCCGACACGCCGCAGACACGATCACACTCTCGCATCGCTCCCGGCACGGACCGGTCACGGTTCCGGGCCGGGAGCGATTGCGTCATCTTCAGCGGTCAGGATGGTGCGGTCGCCGGCCCGGAAGCCGGGCCGGGGAGCCGTCACGCAAGGTAATGATCAGCTGAGGAGATTCCGGTGGTCCTCGAGCATCTGCGTCGCGTCCGCTGGGCGGTGCGAGCCACGCTGCTGCTGGGCGTCGCCGCGTCGGTGGTCGCCAACGTGCTGCACGCCTTGGACAATCCGATCAGCCAGGCGATCGCGGCGTGGCCACCGCTGGCCCTGCTCCTCACGGTCGAGCTGATCTCCCGGGTCCCCGTGCACCGCCGCCTGCTGGCCGCCGCCCGCGTGCTGGCCACCGCCATCATCGCCGGGATCGCCGCGTGGGTGTCCTATTGGCACATGGCCGGGGTGGCGGCCCGCTACGGCGAGACGGGCGCCTCCCCCTACCTGCTCCCGCTCTCGGTCGACGGCCTGATCATCGTGGCCAGCATCTGCCTGGTCGAACTGACCGGCCGCATCGCGGAACTGGAACGCACCCGCACGGCCGCGGACAGCGAGCGGTCCGCTGCCGATGTCGCCGCGCAGGCGCGCGAGTCCGTCACCGCGGCCACCGACGGTTCGGGCACCGCGCGCGACCGCCACGCCGTCGCCGCCGGAACAGCGCGAGACCGCAACGCCGCCGACGCTTCGAGCTTCGCGCAAGACCGTCGGGTTGTCGCCGCAGACTTGACCACCGCCCCAGACGAATACGAAATATCGGAAAAATCCGCATCGGGGATCATCGGTCGCGACGCTTCCGCGATTCCCGGTCTGGTGCCGGCTCCTGGCACGCCGTCACGGCGCAGTAACCTGCCGCCCGCCGTCTTCGCCGAGGCCTCTGCGGTGCTACCGCGAACCGGATCGGACGGCTCCTTCGCGCAGCCCACCCCCCGGCCGCAACGGCAACGGGCAGTCCCGGCCCAGCGTCCGGCCGGCCCGACCGTGACCGCACCCGCCTCCGCCTCACGCCAACCGGCCCCGCCTGCTCGGCAGGGCACCGGTGACCGGAAGCGCCGCGACCCGGCCGAAACCCTGGCGATGGCCGCTCAGATCAAGGCCGACCACCCCGGCATCACCGAGACCCAACTGGCCGGCGAACTGGGCATGAGCCCGACAACGTGGCGCAAGGTCCGCAAGGAGGCCGCCGCGATGGCGGACGGAACAATGCCGACCGACCGCGACCTCGCCGCCTGACCGGAGCTATCCGACCGCGACATGGCCGCCTGAACGGCCCCATCCGACCGCGACATGGCCGCCTCACCGGCCCCATCCGACCACGACCCGGCCGCCGGGCCGGACGGCAGCCCGGCCCGACCGGCCGCGCTGAACTCGCCGCGCCGGTCAGGACGCGCGCGGCACGCTTGCCGTCGCCGCCACCACCGGGGTCGCGTCCGCCGTCGGCAACGACACCGTGACCTCCAGGCCGCCGCCCTCCTGGGCCACCGCCGACACCGTCCCCCCGTGCGCGTCGCACACCGCCCGGACGATCGACAAGCCCAGCCCGGAACCGCGGGCGCCGGTGCGTTCCCAGCCGCCGCGGCGGAACGGCTCGAACAAGCCGGGCACGTCGGCCGGCTCCACCTCGTACCCCGTATTGCCCACCACCAGCCGGGCCTGGCCGTCCACCGTGTCGGTGCGCAGCCACAGACGGCCCAGCAAGTGGTTGTAGCGGATCGCGTTCTCGATCAGGTTGCCCGCCAGGCGGTCGAGCAGGCTCGGGTCGCCCACCACCGGGGCCGGTTTCAGGTCGGTTGTCACGTCCAGCTTGAGGCGCTCGGCCTCGGAGCGCACCGCGGACAACGCGTTCGTCACGCAGACCGCGAGGTCGGCCGGGGTCTTGCGGGCCAGCCGCCGGCCCGACTGCGCCTCCGAGCGGGCCAGCACGAGCAGCGCGTCGACCAGGCCGTTCGCGCGTTCGGAGGCGTTGCGCACGACCTTGGCCATCCGGCGGTACTCGTCCACGTCGGCCTCGTCGTCGCTGAGGGTCACGTCGATCTCGGTGCGCATGACGGCCAGGGGGGTGCGCAGCTCGTGCGACGCGTTCGCCACGAACCTCTTCTGCGACTCGAACGCCGCCGCCAGCCGGTCGAGCATCGCGTCGAACGTGCGGGCCAGCTCGGCCACCTCGTCGTCCGCGCCGGAGTAGCGGATGCGCTGGTCCAGCGTCTCCTCGCCGAGCCGCTGCGCGGTCTGGGTCACGCGATGCAGGGGACGCAGGGCACGACCGGCCACCGCGTACGCCCCGGCGATGCCGATGATGCCGATCGCGATCAACGCCGTGAGACCTTTGACCAGCACCTCGGTCGACGCGTGGTCGACCACCCCGGCCTGCCATTGGGCGGCGTCGCGGGTGGTGCCGTCGGCGAGGGTGACCGTGGACCCGGCCTGCAGCGCGTCCACCGGGTGCATCGCGTCGCCGACCAGCAGCCACGCCAGCAGCACCAGCACCACCCCGGCGCCGACCAGCAGGATGCCGTTGAGCAGCGTGAGCCGCAGCCGCAGCGTGGGTCGCAGGCTGAAGTCCACCTTGCGGTTGCTGCGGCCGAGGTAGACGGTCATGAGAGCCCGACCGGTTCCGGCACGCGATAGCCCGCCCCGACCACGGTTTCGATCAGCGGCGGGTCACCGACTTTCTTGCGGAGCGTCATCACCGTGACCCGGACCGTGGTCGTGAACGGGTCGGTGTTCGCGTCCCAGACCCGTTCCAGCAGTTCCTCACTGGACACCACCCCGCCCCGCGCCTTCAGCAGCTCCTCCAGCACGCCGAACTCCTTGTTGGTGAGCTCGATCGGCTGGCCGCCGCGGGTGACCACCCGGCGGGTCTGATCGAGCACCAGATTGCCGACGCTGAGCACGGGTGGGGCCGCCGGGGTCGCGCGCCGGCCGAGCGCCTGCACCCGGGCGACGAGTTCCTCGAAGGCGAACGGCTTGGCCAGATAGTCGTCGGCGCCCAGCTCAAGCCCCTCGACCTTGTCGGCGATCGACCCGCTCGCGGTCAGCATCAGCACCCGGGTCAGCGCGCCGGACTCGACCAGTGCCGCGCAGATCTCGTCGCCGTGCATGCCGGGCAGGTCACGGTCGAGGACGACCACGTCGTACCGCGTCACGTACGCCATCTCGTGGCCCTTGAGGCCGTCGTACGCCACGTCGACCGCCATGCCTTTACGCCGGAGCCCGCGCGCGATCGCGTCGCAGAGGTTCCGCTCGTCTTCCACCACCAGCACACGCACCGCAGACCTCCAGAGAACCGCCGCGTCCAGCCTCGCCGACCGGGTGTGAAGAGGCCGTAAGTGAAGGCTACCGAAGCGGCCAGAGGGCGATGGACGCGTCGAGCAGGCGGCAGAGCAGCACGTCCGGGCCGATCTCGCAGCTGCCCGACACCGACGTGCCGCTGCCGAGGATGCGGACGTGCCGGGTGGCCGGATCGAGCACCCCGTAGAACATTCGGTGCGTATCGGGCACGTCCAGTGTCCCGTACACGGTCCCGTCCGAAGCTCGTCCCCGCGCCTCCCACCGGCCGAAGTCGCCCAGCACGCGCCCGGTGTCCGGATCGAGCACCCAGACCGCCGGATCGTCGATGTCCCGGTCCGGCTCGGCGGCGAGCAGGTATCCGCCGGCCGCCTCGGCGTACGCCCATCGCTCGGCCGACCACATGAACCGGCCGGTCGCCGAGTCGACCACGCTGAGGCCGCGCTGCATGCGGAAGGCGCACATCAGCCGCCCGCAGTCACCGTCGGTCCAGCTCTGCGAGAGGTCGGCGGTGGTGGTCCAGGCCTTGTCCAGGCCGGGCACGTGGTACGCGTCGAAGCCACGGTCGCCGTCCTGCACCACGATCAGGCCGTCGATCGCCCACATCAGCCCGTTCTGGCGGCCGGGCAGCGACGACAGCGCGAGCGCGGCGACCACCTTCCCGGTATGCGGGTCGCGGGTCTCCAGCCCGCCGGAGTCGGTGAGCGTGACCAGCCACGAGGGCCACCCGGTGCCGTCCCCGACCGCAGTCGTGTAGCCGTCCGGCGGGTGCGGCACCGACCAGCGGACCCGGCCGGTGCTCAGGTCCAGCCCGAGCTCGGCGTCGTCGGCGCTGAGCACCACCAGCCCGTCCGCGGCCGAGGCGCCGATCCAGCGGGCCTCCCGCCGCCACAGCGTCCGCTCGGTGCCCTCGGCGGCCGCCACCACGGCCCAGGTGCCGGTGCTGTCGACCTGGTACGACACCAGGATCACGCCGGCGCCCCGCCACACCCAGGTGACCCCGCCGGACACCGCGACCGAGGTGCGGCTGGTCATCCGGCCGGCCGGCAGCGCGTACGTGGTCACGACCCGGTTCGCGACGTCGGAGCCGAGCACCGGACGCCCGGCCGACACGACCGCGAGCTGGCCCTCGGTGATGAAGGTGAGGTCGCCCAGCCGGGCCGCGACGATCGTCGGCGGTCGCTGGGGCGCGCGATGCATGGCCCCGGTGAGCAGCGTGAGCAGCACCAGCGAGAGAGCGCCGAGCACGACCTTCGACGGGAACGGCGACCGGGTCTCGACGGGCCCGGCGGCCAGTTCCCGCGGAATTTCACCGAGGTCGATAAGGGCGCTCACCGGCCTCATTGTGCGCCGAACGGGCCAGCGGGTCAGGCCCGATAAGCCCAGATACGCAGCACTTGATCGGTACGGCACACCACGTGCGCGCTGTCCGCGGCGCAATCGCCGAGCGTCCCGCTGGCCTCGCCGAGCGGCTGCACCGCGTCGCGCCGCGGCTCGACGACGCCGAACACGCTCCGGAACGGGCTGCGGATGCCGCGCAGCACGATCGGAGCGCCGGACGCGCCGACCGCCTCGGCACCCCAGGCGCTGAGATCGACGCGGGTGCGGCCGGTGGCCGGGTCGGCGAGACGCCGCACCGCCCCGGTCTGGGTGTCCGTCTCGACCACGTAACCGTCGCGCCGGCTCAGATCGACGTCGGCCGGGGCGCGCCACAAGGCTTTCCCGCTGACGGGGTCGAGCACGTCGAGCCGCGACCGGCCGCCCTCGCACAGCACGTCTCCGCAGCTCGGCGGGTCGAGCAGGATCTCCGGCACGGATCGCGACCAGAGCCGGCGCAGGGTGTCCGGGGCGTACCCGGTCTCCTGCTCGCCGAACGAGCCGTAGGAGACGACCATGGTGCCGCCGATGATGTCGCCGCCGGTCGGCAGGCGGCCGTCGACCGGCGGCAGCGCACGGGTGGCGAGCACCCGCCCGGTGGCGGCGGCGCGGCGCTCCAGCCGCTGCGACGACACGATGTCCACCGCGTTCGAGGTGGGCAGGACGTTCACCGAGCCGCTTTCCGGCACCGACCAGACGGTCGCGCCGGTCCGGAGGTCCACCCCGTGGATCTCGGTGTGCACCGGCGGCTCGGTGTGCGGCTGGCCGGTGGACCCGAAGTACAGCGCGCCCGGATCACCCGAATCCTGGTCGTAGATCGTGCCGGCCCGGAACTGCTGCACCTCGACGACGCCCAGGTCGGCCCCGTCGATCGGCGCCACCGGCACCGCGGTGGACCAGAGCACGTGTCCGGTGCGGACGTCCAGCACGGTGGTCGACGGCCCGTCGTTGATGAGCACCACGTCGCCGGCCCGCTGCGCGGCGATCCGGGTGTAGCCGACGTCGTCCGGCTGCCGCGGCCGCGCCGCGAACGAGGTGGACCACACCTGGCGTGGTTTCGCACCGAGCAGGAAGGCCCGCACGGTGCGCGTGCCGGGCGTCGACGCGACCGTGTAGACCTCGCCGCCGGCCAGCGCGAACAGCGAGTCGTTACCGCTCAACGGGATCGATCCGGCCGTCTGCCAGAGCCGGGGCGCGTCGGGTGCCGCGCCGCTGAGCAGGAACACCAGGGCGGCGGCGAGGATCAGCCCGGGCAGCCGGTAGCGGTGGACGGGCGGTGGCGAGCTGGGTGCCGGGTCGAACTGGGTGGTCAGGTCCAGCTCGATCAGCGCCAAGACTCACCCCTCCCGGTACGCCCACACGACCAGTTCGCCGTACATGTTCCGGCAGGCCAACCTGTTCGGCGCCGACTCGCAGTCGCCGGTGCCCGCGGGCAGATCGGCCAGGGGCCGCGGTTGGCGGTCGTCCGGCCGGACCACGGCGACCATGCTACGGGCTCCCGCGTCGACGGCTCGAGTCACCAGGAAGGCATCGCCTGCGCTGGTGCCGGCCACCGGGCGCCACCCGGCCAGGTCGACCTTCACCTCGGCGGTGTCCGGGTCGACGACAGCGACCGGCTTCTGGTCGGCCTCCTCGGCGTACGCAATGGTCATGGTGCCTTGGACGTCGATGTCCTTCCATTGCGGCCGGTACCATCGCGGGTCCCCGGTCACCGGGTCGATCGCCCGCACACCGTCGTCGCCGACCAGGCAGGCCAGCAAGCCGCACTCCTTGATGACGTCGGCGCGGTAGGCCGGTCGCGTCCAGAGTGGACGCAGCGACAGCGGTCCGTACGCGGAGATCTGCATGCCGGAGACGCCGGGATGCCAGAGCAGGATCACCCCGCCGGCCACCGACGGGTTGCCCGGTCCGTAGTCGGCAGCCGGGATGCTCTCGGAGGCCAGCAACTGGCCGTCGTCCAGGTCGTGCAAATCCATGGTGCGGTCGGAGTTGACCAGCAGCATCCGCGAGCCGGTGTCGGCCGGTCCGGGCACGCCCAGCAGCACGCCGGTGCCCGGCACCTGAACCGTCCACCGGGTGTCGCCGCTGAACGGGTCGAGCGCCTCGATCGCGCCCTCCACCCGCCGGTTCGCGCCGGCGTAACTGCGGACCGGCTGCACCGCGAGCAGGGTGGGTGAGCCGGGCACGGTGAGCACGTTGCCGTCGTGCTCCCAGCGGCTTGCCCCGTTACTCAGCGCGACGGCCGACGTGCCCGGATCGCGTCCGCCGGACTGGAACGGACGCATCAGCACCAGCCCCTCGACCTGCCGCAGCCGGTAGGTCGGCGCGGCCTGGGCGGACTGCCACAGGATCTGCCCGTTCGCCAGGTCGTACGACGTGAGCTGCCCCAGCGTCTGCGCCACCAGCGTGCCGTCGCTGGTCAGCGTGTACGCGTCGCCGGGCGCGACCTGCAGCCGGAACACCTGCGAGAGCGGCGATTTCGCGGGCGGGTCGGAGGCGCCGAGAATGACCAGTAGTAACGCGGCGACCAGCATGGACGGAACCCACCGCGGCGTCGTGCGCCGGCTCGAGTTGCGGTAGGAGTCGGGTTCGCCGCGCTCCAGACCGAGTTCGATGACGACGACGCCGCTCTCCAAACTCATGCCTTGAAGATAACGGCGAGATAACGAAACGCCCATGTAAGCGTCCGGCTCGCCCGGCTTCCGGCCGAAATCCGAGTTTGTTAAGAGGCGGGCTCCAGAATGGACACCGTCGCGGCCACCTCACGGGCGATGACCTGCGGAGTCAGGTCCAGCGACTCCAGGATCTCGGCCCGCGTGCCGTGCGGGTGGAAACCGACCGGAACGCCGAAGTCACGCAGCGGCACGTCCACGCCCGCGTCCCGCAGCATGCTCGCCACCGCGTCGCCGACACCGCCCGCGCGCACCCCGTCCTCCAGGGTCACCACCAGCCGGTGCTGCCCGGCCAGACCGGCCAGCTCGACCGGCACCGGACGCACCCAGCGCGGGTCCGCCACGGTCACGCCGTGACCCTCCTGCGCTAACCGGTCGGCGACCTCCATGCCGAGCGTGCCGAACGAGCCGACCGTCACCAGCAGCACGTCCTTACGCTCGTCCTCGCGCAGCACGTCGACCTGGCCGAGACGGCGCACGGCGGGCAGATCGGCCGGTACGGCACCGGTCGGGAAACGTACGATCGTCGGGCCGTCCTCGACCGCGACCGCCTCGCGCAGCTCCGCACGCAGCGTCGCCGCGTCCCGCGGAGCGGCGATGCGCAGGCCCGGCACCACGCCGAAGACGCTCATGTCCCAGACGCCGTAGTGGCTCGGCCCGTCCGGACCGGTGATGCCGGCTCGGTCCAGCACGAACGTCACCGGCAGCTCGTGCAGCGCGACATCGAGCAGCACCTGGTCGAACGCCCTGTTCAGGAACGTCGCGTACACGGCGACGACCGGGTGCAGGCCGCCCATCGCCAGGCCCGCGGCGCTGGTGACCGCGTGCTGCTCGGCGATGCCCACGTCGTAGGCGCGCTCGGGATATTTCCGGGCGAGCTTGGCGATCCCGGTCGGCTCGGCCATCGCGGCGGTGATGCCGACGACGTCCGGCCGCTCGTCGGCGATCTTCACGAGCTCGTCGGCGAACACCCCGGTCCACTTCACCGCGGGCGCCGCGAGCAGCTTGCCGGTCTGCACGTCGAACGCGCCGCCCGGCCCGTGCAGACAGTCGGCCTCGTCGTCCTCGGCCGGGCGGTAGCCGTAGCCCTTGCGGGTCACCGCGTGCACGATGACCGGCGCGTTGAAGCCCTTGGCCCGGCGCAGCGCCGACTCCATCGCCGCCACGTCGTGCCCGTCGACCGGGCCCAGGTATTTGATGCCGAGATCCTCGAACATCGGCTGCGGGGCGACCGCGTCCTTGATGCCCTTCTTGACCGCGTGCAGCACCTCGTAGACCGGTTTGCCCACCACCGGCGTCGAGCCCAGCGCGTCCTTCACCAGGTCGAGCACCCGCTCGTAGCCCGGGTTGAGGCGCAGCGTCGACAGGTGATCGGCCAGGCCACCGATCGTCGGCGCGTACGACCGGCCGTTGTCGTTGACGACGATGACCAGCCGGTTCTTCGCCGAGGCGATGTTGTTGAGCGCCTCCCAGCACATGCCGCCGGTCAGCGCGCCGTCGCCGACCACGGCCACCACGTGCCGCTCCTCGCCGCGCAGTGCGAACGCCTTGGACAGACCATCGGCGTACGAAAGCGCGGTGGAGGCATGCGAATTCTCGATGAGGTCGTGCTCGCTCTCCGCGCGGCTCGGGTACCCGGAGAGGCCGCCACGCTGGCGCAGCAGGTCGAAGCCCTCCTGCCGGCCCGTAACGATCTTGTGCACGTACGCCTGATGGCCAGTGTCGAACAGCACCCGGTCGCGCGGCGAGTCGAAGACGCGGTGCAGAGCGAGGGTGGTCTCCACGATCCCCAGATTCGGCCCCAGATGCCCCCCGGTACGCGACACCTTGGCGACCAGGAAGTCGCGGATCTCCGCGGCCAGCATGTCCAGCTGCTCGACGGTGAGGCGCTTGAGGTCACCGGGGGCGGTGATGCTCGCGAGGACACCGGTCGTGCCGGGGAGGGCTTCGCTCATGAGAGCGAAGTCTATCGGCGTGGCGCCAAGACGCATCCGCCGCGAAGACCCTACACACAACCTTCATATCTGGGCCGTGGTGATCTACTTCACACCCCGGTCGATGTTGTCGGCGGGGCGTAGCTTCGATGGAGTGACCGTGGCAGTCAGCGCTCTCCTGCTCGCCTTCGCGGCGATCCTGGCGGCCCTGATCGCCTTCGATCGCCGCGGTGCCCGCCACCTGCCGTACCCGTGGCTCTGGGGTCTGCCCTCGATCCTGCTGATCGGCCTGGGCGTGCTGACCGGCGCGGCGCGCTACCCGGGCCTGCCAAACGAGTTACCCAGCCATTTCGACATCCACGGCGACGCCGACTCGTTCGTGCCCACGACGCCGTTCAGCGCCTTCTTCCCGGTGACCATCCAGATCCTGGTCACCGCGGTCCTCGCGGCCGCCGTCGCCTTGATGCTGCGGATCCCGTACGCCGGTGAGCCCACCCCGGACGACACCGGGCGCCGCCGCGAGCGGGCCGTCGCGTTGCACGCCCACGCATTGCTGATCCTGGCCGCGAGCGTCGACCTCGCGCTGTTCCTGCTGGCCCAGCCGATCTGGCTGGGCCGCACGTCGCTGCAGGCCGGCGAGGTGATCGGCATCGGCCTGAGCCTGGCCGCCGGGCTGGCCGCGCTGGCCGTGGCGACCGTCGCCGCCGGGCGGCAGGAGCCGCAGAGTCCGTGGCGGGGCGCGTTCTACGCGGACCGCGAGGACCGCCGGTTGTTCGTGCCGAAGCGCTTCGGCGTCGGCTGGACCCTGAATCTCGGCCGGCCCGCCGGGCTCGGGCTGCTCATCGCCCTGGTGTGTGTGCCGGTGCTGACGGCGTTCCTCGGCCACTTCGCGGTCTAGGGGCCGGCCGGGCGCTCCCGGCCTTCCGGCGGCCTTGGGGTCGGGCGCTCCCGGCCTTTCGTGGGGCGCTCGATAGGCTGGACCGCAGACGCGACTGGCGGCACGGGGATGGGTCAACCATCGGGGAGCCTGTCACGGGAGTCGACCGCCTGGGCCCCGTGCGGAGGAGATCCATGCCGACCGCTCGACTTCTTCCCGGAGCCCCCGTCGCCGAGGCCGTGCTGGCCGACGTCCGCACCCGCGCCGACCGCCTCCGCACCCGCGGCGTCCAGCCCAGCCTCGCCACCATCCTGGTCGGCGACGACGACGCCAGCGCCGGATACATCCGGATCAAGCAGCGCCAGGCCGGCGAGCTCGGGTTTGCCTCACCGCACCGGCACCTGGGCGCCGACGCGAAGCAGGACGACCTGCTCGAGGTCATCGCCGGCTTCAACGCCGACCGCGACGTGCACGCCGTCCTCATCCAATACCCGATCCCGGCCCACCTCGACTACGACGCGGCGCTGCAGACCCTCGACCCCGACAAGGACGTCGACGGCATGCACCCGCTGAACATGGGCCGGCTGGCCCTGGGCATGCCCGGACCGCTGCCCAACACCCCGGCCGGCATCGAGGCGCTGCTCGCCCACTACGAGATCCCGGTGTCCGGCCGCGAGGTCGTCATCCTGGGCCGCGGCGCCACGCTGGGCCGCCCGCTGGCGCTGCTGCTGTCGCAGAAACGCCCGACCGCCAACGCCGCCGTCACGGTGGTGCACACCGGCGTGCCCGACTGGGACCGTTACACCAAGCGCGCCGACATCCTGGTCGCCGCGGCCGGCGTCCCCGGCATCATCAAGCCCGAACACGTGCGCCCGGGCGCCACCGTGATCGGCGCGGGCGTCCGCTACGAAGGGCGCCGCCTGCTCCCCGACGTCGACGAGTCGGTCGCCGAGGTGGCGGGCGCGATCACCCCGCGCGTCGGCGGCGTCGGCCCGACCACGGTCGCGATGCTCTTCCGCAACGCGGTGGCCGCGGCCGAGAGGGCAACAGCCTGACAACGTGGCGGCATTGACGTCGCTCAGGCCGCACGCAACTCCCCACGCCGCGACCGGCCGCGCAGCGGTGTGGGGACCCGCAACGCCCACACCGACCCAGCTCCCCACACCCCGACCAACCACCCAGCAGTGTGGGCACCCGCAACGCCCACACCGACCCAGCTCCCCACACCCCGACCAACCACCCAGCAGTGTGGGCACCCGCAACGCCCACACAGCGCTGACCCCCCACAGCTTGGTCAGGCCGGCAGGAGCAGGGCGACGCACTCGACGTGGTGGGTCATCGGGAAGCAGTCGAAGGCCCTGAGCTCGGCCAGCCGCCAGCCCAGCGTGGCGAAGGTCGCCACGTCGCGGGCCAGCGACGCCGGGTCGCAGGCGACGTAGGCGACGGCGCGCGGGTCGGCGGCGGCGATCTCGCGGACCACCCGCGCCCCGGCGCCGGACCGCGGCGGGTCCAGCACGACGAGGTCCGGGGCTGGGGTGTGCAGGCGGCGCAGAGCCGACTCCACCCGGGCGTGGACCACCTCCACCGGGAGGTCGGAAAGGTTCGCGCGGGCCGCCGCGGCCCCGACCGGGGACGACTCGACAAGCGTCACCCGCGCTCGGGTGTGCCCCGCCAGCGCGGCCGCGAACAGGCCGGCGCCGCCGTAGAGGTCCCACGCGGTCTCCCCCTCGACGGGGCGCAGCATGTCCAGTACGGACGCGGTCAGGGTGTCCGCGGCGGCCGGGTGCACCTGCCAGAACCCTTGCGGCGGTACGCCGAAGGTCCGTCCCGCCGCGACCTCGGTGAGCTCCGACGGCCCGCTTATCAGCGTTCCGCCCATGGGGGACGAGGTCGGGTCGTCTTCCACCGCTCCCCCGCCGGGCCCGCGTTCCAGCACCGCCACCTCGCCGCCGGAGGAGGCCACGGCCTGCACCGAGCTCGCCGAGTCCCAGACGCGTTCCAGCAGGTCCAGCTCCTGGATCGCGGGGTGGGCGATGACGCAGCGCTCGATCGGGACGACCTGGTGGGAGCGGTGCTGGAGCAGGCCGGCGCGTCCCAGGGCGTCGACGGCGTACCGCACGCGGGTGCGCCAGCCGAGCGACGGCGGCAACGCCTCGACGCGTACGGACAGCGAAAGGCCGGCCAGACGGCGCAGCTGTTCCTCGACGACGGCGCCCTTCCAGCGCAGCTGCGCGTCGGCGGAGACATGCTGCAGGTCGCAGCCGCCACAGGCGCCCGGACGGGCGTACCGGCAAGCGGGGGTGATCCGGTCCGGAGAGGGTGAGTGGATCTCGACGGCGTCGGCGCGCAGGAAGCTTTTGTGAATCTCGGTGATCTCGGCGGTGACCTCTTCGCCGGGCAGTGCGTGCCGGACGAAGACGACGCGGCCGCCGAGGCGGGCGACGCAATGGCCGCCGTGCGCGGGCGCTCCCACCGTGAGCTCGATCCGATCGCCTTGGACGAGATCGAGTTCCAGGTCGGGGGTCACGGGTGCGTCTCCGGGGTGCGGTCGGCGGCCATGGTGGCCTGCGGCTGGTCGGCGGCGCGGCGGTTGCGGGGGCCGCGGGCCGGGCCCTGGCTGAGGTTGCGGTCGATGCGGTCGAGGTCGCGGTCCTGGCTGGAGCGCAGCTGCCACGGCACGCTGGTGACCATCACGCCGGGCTCGAACAGCAGGCGGCTCTTGATCCGCAGCGCGCTCTGGTTGTGCAGCAGGTTCTCCCACCAGCGGCCGACGACGTACTCGGGGACGAAGACGGTGACCACGTCGCGGGGTGAGCCCCGGCGCATGCCTTTCACGAAGTCGATGATCGGGCGGGTGATCTCGCGGTAGGGCGAGTCGACGACGGTGAGCGGGACCGGGATCTGCCGGCGTTCCCATTCCTGCTGGATGGCCCTGGTGTCCTTGTCGTCGACGTTCACGGTGACCGCGGTGAGCGTGTCCGGCCGGGTGGCCTGCGCGTACGCCACGGCCCGCAGGGTCGGCAGGTGCACCTTGCTGACCAGGACCACGGCGTGGTTGCGCGAGGGCAGCACCGGGCGTTCGTCGGTGGGCTGCAGCTCCTGCGAGACGCGGGTGTAGTGCTTGCGGATGGCCAGCATGAGCGCGTAGATGACGAGCATCGCGGCGATCGCGATCCACGCGCCGAGCAGGAACTTGGTGACCAGGACGACGACCAGGACCGCGCCGGTGAGGATCATGCCGAATGTGTTGATGGCTCGCGAGCGGATCATCTGGCGGCGGCGTAACGGATCTCGCTGGGTTCTCAGCAGCCGGTTCCAATGCCGGATCATCCCGCCCTGCGAAAGCGTGAACGAGACGAACACGCCCACGATGTAGAGCTGGATGAGCCGGGTGGTCGACGCTTGGAACGCCACGACCAGCACCATCGCGGCGATCGCCAGGAAGATGATGCCGTTGGAGAAGGCCAGCCGGTCGCCCCGGGTGTGCAGCTGGCGGGGCAGATAGCGGTCCTGCGCCAGGATCGAGCCGAGCACCGGGAAGCCGTTGAACGCGGTGTTGGCGGCCAGGAAGAGGATCAGGGCGGTGACCGCGCCGACGACGTACAGCAGGAAGCCTTGGCCGAAGACCGTCTCGGCGAGCTGGGCGGTGACCGTCTTCTGCTCGTAACCGGCCGGGCCGCTGACGATCTGGGTGGCCGGGTCCTCGACGAACTGCAGGTGGATGACGCGGGACAGCAGCACGATGCCGACCAGCATGACGATGGCGATGCCGCCGAGGAGCATCAGTGTGGTCGCCGCGTTCTTGCTCTTCGGTGGCTTGAACGCCGGCACCCCGTTGGAGATCGCCTCGACGCCGGTCAGGGCCGCGCAGCCCGAGGAAAAAGTCCGAAGTAGCAGATAGGCGAAACCAAAGCTGGTCAGATGATCTTGTTCGGCCGTGATCACCAGGTCGGCGGACGGGGCCCGCAGGTCCTGACCGAGAACGAACACCCGGATCAGCCCGGTAGCGATCATGATGACGATGACGACGATGAACGCGTACGTCGGGATGGCGAACGCGGTGCCGGACTCCCGCAGGCCGCGCAGGTTGAGCGAGGCCAGGAGGGCGATCGCGCCGATCGCGAAGGCGACCTTGTGCTGGGCCACGAACGGGACGACCGAGCCCAGGTTGTTGACGCCCGACGAGGTCGACACCGCGACCGTCAGGATGTAGTCGACGAGCAGCGCGCTGCCCACCCCGAGACCGGCGCGCGGCCCCAGATTCACCGTCGCGACCTCGTAGTCGCCGCCGCCGGAGGGGTACGCGTGCACGTTCTGCCGGTAGCTGGCGACCACGGTGACCATGACGACCGCGACCGCGAGGGTGATCCACGGGGAGAAGACGAAGGCGCCGGCACCGGCGATGGACAGGGTCAGCAGGATTTCGTCGGGTGCGTACGCCACGCTCGACAACGCGTCGCTGGCGAACACGGGCAGCGCGATCCGCTTCGGCAGCAGCGTGTGCTGCAGCTTGTCGGAGCGGAACGGCCGACCGAGCAGCAGCCGCTTGGCGAGGGATGTCGTACTTGCCACGAGTGCCAAGAGTACGGCCGCCATGCTCGTTGCGTATCCGGCCCCGGGACGCGGCCGTTACGGGCGCATGGCACGCTCACACGGGTGAGTATTGATCCTGGAGGACGCGACACGTGCACGTGGTGATCATGGGGTGTGGGCGGCTCGGTTCGACGCTCGCTCACAACCTCGACGCGCGTGGCCACTCGGTGGCCGTCATCGACCAGAACGCGGACGCGTTCCGCCGGCTCGGGGCCGAGTTCGGCGGCATCACGGTGACCGGTTTCGGGTTCGACCGCGACGTGCTGCGCGCCGCCGGGATCGAGCGGGCGGACGCCTTCGCGGCGGTCTCCAGCGGCGACAACTCGAACATCATCTCGGCCCGCCTGGCGCACGAGACGTTCGGCGTCTCCCGGGTGGTGGCCCGCATCTACGACTCGCGGCGCGCCCAGGTGTACGAGCGGCTGGGCATCCCGACCGTGGCGACGATCCGCTGGGCGGCCGACCGCATGGTCCGGCACCTGGTCCCGGAGGGCACCGTCGAGGTGTTCCGCGACCCGACCAGCGTGGTCTCGATCGTCGAGGCGCCGCTGCACCGCGACTGGGTGGGCCGGCCGCTGAAGGTGCTGGAGGAGCGCACCGGCGCCCGGGTGGCGTATCTGATGCGGTTCGGGATGGGAACGCTCGGCACCCCGTCCACCGTGATCCAGGATGGCGATCAGGTGTTCATGCTGGTCACCGACGAGACCGTCGGGGACGTGCTGAACATAGCCGCGGGCGCGGAGAAGGAGGGGAACTGAGCATGCGGATCGCCATCGCCGGGGCCGGCAACGTCGGCCGGTCGATCGCTCAGGAGCTCATCGGCAACGGCCACCGGGTCATGCTGATCGAGCGCCAGCCGCGCCAGCTGCGCCCGGAACGGGTGCCGGAGGCCGAGTGGGTGCTCGCCGACGCCTGCGAGCTGAGCAGCCTGGAGGAGGCGGACGTGGCCGGCTGCGACGTGGTCGTCGCGGCGACCGGCGACGACAAGGTCAACCTGGTCGTCTCGTTGCTGGCCAAGACCGAGTTCGCGGTGCCGCGCGTGGTGGCCCGGGTGAACCGCGCCGAGAACGAGTGGCTGTTCACCGAGCAGTGGGGCGTGGACGTGGCGGTCAGCAAGCCGCGTCTGATGGCCGCGCTGGTCGAGGAGGCGGTGACGGTCGGCGACCTGGTGCGGTTGATGACGTTCCGGCAGGGCGAGGCGAACCTGGTCGAGATCACGCTGCCGAAGCACGCGCCGTACGAGGGCAAGCCGGTGCGGTCGGTGCCGTTGCCACGGGACGCCGCGCTGGTCGCGATCCTGCGGGGCAAGCGTGTGGTGGTGCCGACCGCGGACGACCCGCTGGAGGCCGGCGACGAGCTGATCTTCGTCTGCACGACCGAGGTGGAGGATCAGATCCGCGCGGTGGTGCTCGGCAACGCGGGGCCGGAGCTAAGTTAGGGCCTTTTCCGGGGCGCTGGTCACCCGGTGGATGGCCCAGGCGGTGAAGGCGAACGTAGCGGCATAGATCGGCCAGCTGATCAGGATCCGGACCACGCCGAGCGCGTTCGCCTCGCCCAGCGCCCACAGGTAGTACTGGATGCCGGCGCGCACGCCCAGCGACGCCACCCAGACCAGAGTGAGCCACTGGAAGGTGCGGAACAGCCGGGGGTTTGCGAACCAGTCGTGCCGGCCTTTGTTCGCGAGGATGCCCCACGCGTACCCGATGATCGGCTTGCGCACCATGACCGAGATCAGCAGGACCGCGGCCTGGCCGAAGGTCAGCAGGATGCCGGGCAGATAGAAATCCTGGGCTCGGCCGGTGCGCCAGGCCAGGAAGGCGCCGACCGCGATGCCGAGCAGGCCGTTGACGGCGTGCCGGACGGGCTGCTTGCGGGCCAGGCGGTAGGCGCCGATGCCCAGGGCGGACAGGACCGCGCCGATGATCGCCCAGGTCAGGGCGGTCTGCTTCTCGAGGCCGACCACCGCGTTGCCGAGGACGACGTTGAGCACGACGAATGCCAGCACGGGCAGGCTGGACTCGATGAGGCCGCGCACGCCGCCCAGCTGGTCGGCGAGCAGCTCGCTCATGGACGGCAGAGGCTCTTCTTCGGGTTGCAGATCGAGTCCCTCGACCACCTCTTCGGCGAGCCTCTCCTCGACCGGCTCGCTACCGGGTGTCACCGGGGCGCCTCCAGCTCGTAGTACGGGTTGTAGATGACCTTGCGGTCGTCCCGGATCGCGATCCGGCCACGTGCGGTGAGCTGCCTGCCCGGCTCGATGCCGGCTATCGACCGGCGGCCCAGGAAGACCAGCGTGACCACGTCACTGCCGTCCCAGAGGTCGGCCTCCAAGGTCGGCAGGTTCGTTCGAGGAGTGTACGCCACGGTGCGGAGCCGGCCGGACACCGAAACGACCTGGCCACGGCGGCATTGAGTGGCGGGAATGGCACCGCACTTGGCGCTCTCCCGTTGGAGATCCTCGGCGTCGAGCTCCGAGTCGGTGGCCGTCAGCCGGTCTAAGAACCTGCGCAGGCCGGTGCGCTCGTCGGTGGTCATGGACCCTCTCCTCGCCCCGCGGGGATGGACGGCTCAGTGTCCCTGTTCCGTTCATCCACGGTACGCCGGAAGAGGGTCCGGTGACCTCTGTCACGATCGCCTAATTCGGCGCGCTGCCGTTCGCGCCGGAGGCGTCCTGCGCCTGGTCGGTCATCTCCTTCGGCAGGTGCAGCGGCAACGCCTCGCGGACCGGCCGGGCCTCGGCGTCGCGGACCACCACGAGGCCGGAGAGCACCTCGCCGAGGGCGCCCTCGCGACCCCGGTCGGCGGCCGCAACGCCCTGGTAGAGCGCCCGGACCATCCAGCGCGGCCCGTCCACCCCGACGAACCGCACATCGGCGGGGCCCTCCGGCGTGTTCACCCGGGCGGTCAGCTCGATGCCGTACGGGCCGCGGACCTCTTGGGGCTTGACGCCGTCGGCGGCCATCGCCTCGGAGATCTCCTCGCGCACCTCGTCCCAGATGCCCTCGGTGCGCGGGGCCGCGAACACCCCGAGCTGCAGCGCGCTGTCGCCGTCGACCAGCACGATCTGCTCGACCGCGCCGTCCGGGTTGGCCTGGACCCGGACCTCGACGCCGTCGACCGCCGGGATGCGCAGGCTGCCCAGGTCGAGCCGTTCGACGTCGTCCGGGGCGTAGCTCTCGTCCCAGGGGCCGCGCTCGGGCGGGGTGGGCTCGTCGTCGGCCTCGAGGCTCTGCGCCAGGGCGTCGGACGGCGGGGCGTCGGTGGCGCGCACGTGCTTGGGGCCGCCACGCTTACGGGAGAACATCACTGCCACCTTTCAGGACTGCTTCTGCTGCGTGGGCAGCGCGTGGTGCCCGCCGGTCGAGCCGTGCCCGCCGGCACCGCGCGCGGTGTCGTCGAGCTCGTCGACCTCGAGGAACACCGCTCGCTCGACCCGCTGGACGACCAATTGGGCGATGCGGTCGCCGCGGGAGATCTTGACAGTGTTCACCGGGTCGTGATTCACCAGGATCACCAGGATCTCGCCGCGATAGCCGGCATCGACCGTACCGGGCGCGTTGAGGACCGTGACGCCCAGCCGGGCCGCCAGACCGGAGCGGGGATGCACCAGGCCGACGAACCCCACCGGAATAGCTACCGCGATGCCGGTACGGACCGCGGCGCGGGCCCCGGGCGCCAGCGAAGCGTCCTCGGCGGCGAACAGGTCGGCGCCGGCGTCACCCGGGTGCGCGTACGCGGGCAGCGGCAGCTGCGGGTCGAGACGACGGATCGGGATCGTCAAGTCCTCGGTCAAGGCACACGTTCCTCACTCGTGGCGGCGACGGGCGGCACTCACCCTGCCATCCTGCCGTGCCCGGTCGCGGAGGCGCGCCGTACCCTTCCAGGGTGACATCGGAGCCCCGCGCCCGCACCACCGCGCCCGCGTACGCCGAGCGGCTGCGGGTGTCGTTCTGGGCGTGGCCGACCGCGATGGTGGCGTCCCTGCTGCTGGTCTTCGAGGTTCTGATGAGCTTCACGACGGTCCCGGCCTGGATCCCGTTCGTGGTGCTGGTCCCGCTGACCGCGGCGCTGCTGCTGTGGGCCGGCCGGATCAAGGTGGCGGTCACCGGCGACGAGTTCCTGGTCGACGACGCGCGCTTACCGGTGTCGGTGATCGGCGACGTGATCGCGCTGGACGCGGCCGGCAAGCGGGAGTCGCTGGGCGTGGGCGCGCACCCGCTCGCCTTCGTGATCCAGCGCCCCTGGATCGGCCCGGCCGTGCAGGTGCTGCTGGACGACCCGGCGGATCCGACGCCGTTCTGGGTGGTGTCCACCCGGCATCCGGTCGAGCTGGCGACCGCGCTGCTCGCCGCGCGCGACGCCGCGGTCAGCCCTCGAGAGCCTTCCGCTTGAGGTCCTTGCGGACGTGTTCGCCGAGACTGCGGGTCGCCCGCCGGTTCAGGTAACTGGCGACCGCCGCGCCGGTGAGCATCGGGCCGAGCGTGCTCAGATTGCGGCCGAACCGTTTCAGCAGCGACGTCTGCAGTTCGCGCCGGGCGGCCGTGCCCAGCACGCTCGCCAGGCCCACGCCGGGGATCAGCGGGTTGACGCCGCGCTGGCCGGACCACGCCTGGAGCAGCCCGCCGGCACGTTCGCCGAGGCCACCCCGGATCGGGGCGCCGTAGATCTCGTGCAGTTCACCGATCAGCTTCAGCTCGATCGCCACCACCGCGACCGTCTCGGCGGCCAGCAGCACGGGCGCGGAGAGCAGGGTCGGCGTCGCGACCCACTCGATGGAGGCGACGCCGCCGCCGACGGCGCCGACGCTGGCGGTGCCCCGGGCGGCGTTGCGGATCAGGCGATCGGCCAGGTCGTCGTCGGTCAGGCCGGGAAAATGACGCTGCAGGGTGTCGCGGTCCCGGACCGGCACGTGCGGTGCCACGTCGGTGACCACGTCGGCCATCCAGCGGACCGCGGCCTTGGGCCGGAACAACTGGCCCAGCCCACGCCGGCGGATGTCCTCCACCAGGCGCCCGAGGAGCCGGCGGCGGTCGTCCGGCTCGAGGTCATCGGCTGTCAGCGCGGCGACCGTCTTGCCAAGCTCCTCGTCAGTAGCGGGCACGAGAGCCGTTTCCTCGGCCTCGTCCCGCTCGGTGTGTTCCGGGCGGGTCATCCTCGTCCTCCCCGTCGTTGTTCCGCGGGCGGCTTTACCGGTCAGATGCCCGGCACCGGCCCACTTCAAAACTAGGGCGACCGGACAACAGGCTCAGGGAAGCCGAGAACTCCCGACCGCGTCGTCGCGGCCGGGTTGGTGCGCTGCGTACGAGTGGCCGTCAGGCGCACTCGCGGCAGATCAGCTCCCCGTTGCGCTCCACAGCCAGCTGGCTGCGGTGATGTACGAGGAAGCAGCGGGCGCATCGGAACTCGTCGGACTGCATGGGCAGCACTTTGACGGTGAGTTCCTCGTCGGCCAGGTCGGCGCCGGGCAGCTCGAAGCTTTCCGCCACCTCGACCTCGTCGACGTCCACTGCACCCGACTGTGCGTCGGCGCGGCGAGACTTCAGCTCCTCAAGGCTGTCCTCGCCGAGGTCGACCTCATCGCGACGCGGAGCGTCGTAGTCGGTGGCCATCGGATTTCACTCTCCTGTATCGATGGGTCACTAAGCGTTAGTAACGCCCGCAACGAGGTTTCGGTTCCCGGTTCGGCAAGACGATTTCTGACACTCGTGCTGATGTGCGAAACCTCCCAGCGAGCGCGGAACCTTACCCCGTCGCGGCCAAGAAGTACGCACACAGGCACAACATTGTTCCCGATGTGACCGAGGCGACATCAAAGTAGGTGCCCAACGCTCTGGATCATCGTCAACGCGCCGGAGGGAATCCCGGTTTCCGCGTGCCTGGCGGACAGACGTTAACCTCTCGACAGGTCCGCCCATTCCCCGGTGGCGCGACATCTCGACCGACCCTGGAGCCAGCCCATGAGCTTTGCGCGCGTCCGAGCGCTCGTCGTCGTCGGCGTGCTCGCCGTCGCCGCGGTGGTTTTCGTCATCACCGCCCTGGCTCGCGACACGCAGGGCGGCACGACCGTGGGGGAGGACTGCCCGGCCGGTGCCCCGCTCGCCGACATGCAGCTGCCCGACGATCCGGCCGAGGTCACCGTCAAGGTCTACAACGGGACGAAGATCGCGGGACTGGCCGAAAGCGTGACGAACGAGTTCAAGAACCGGCGCTTCGCCGTGCAGAAGCCGGCCGAGAGCAAGACGAAGTACAAGGGCGTCGCCGAGATCAAGTACGGTCCGGACACCGTCGGCAAGGCGCAGCTGCTCCGGGCGTACTTCCTGGCCCAGTCCAAGATGACCTACAACGCCAAGCAGAAGGGCGCGGTCATCGACATCGTCATCGGCAACGAGTACCGCCAGCTCGCCACCACGACCGAGGTGAACCAGTCCCTGGTCGAGGTGGGCGAGCCGACCCTTCCGCCGGGCGCCTGCGTGAAGCCGGTCGAGAAGGACAAGAACAAGGACTCCTAGCCCGTACGCCTCCTCAGGCCCCGCCGGCCGCGTCCAGCTCGACCAGCAGGTCGTGCAGCGGCGCGAACAGCGCTGGCGGGGCCGCTACGACCATGTCGAGCCCGGCCGGTGCACCGCGCAGGCCGCCGACCGTCACGCCCGCCTCCGTGGCGATCAGGCCGCCCGCCGCGTGGTCCCAGGGATTGAGCCCCTTCTCGTAGTACGCGTCGAGGGTGCCCTCCGCGACCGAGCACAGGTCGAGCGACGCCACGCCGATCCGGCGGATGTCACGCACACGGGTGATCAACTGCGCGACCACCGCACCCTGGTGCGCCCGGCGCCTAGCGTCGTAGCCGAAGCCAGTGCCGACCAGAGCCTGGTCCAGGGTCGTCCGCACCGAGGGGGTCAGCCGTCGTCCGTCGCGCCACGCGCCGCCGCCCCGGGCCGCCGTCCACTCAGCACCGGTCGCCGCGTTGATCACCACGCCGGCCACCGCGACGCCGTCGATCTCGGCGGCGAGCGAGACCGCGTACGCCGGCAGGCCGTACAGGTAGTTGACCGTGCCGTCGATCGGATCGAGAACCCAGCGGACCGTACCCGCCTCAGGTGTCGACTCAGGTGTTATCGAATCGCCGTATTCCTCGCCCAGCACCGCGTCGCGCGGCCGCTCGGCGCGCAGCGCGTCGATGACCTGGCGCTCCACCGCCTTGTCCGCCGCTGTCACCACATCGGTGGATGTGCTCTTGGTTTGCACGTCGGTGACGCCCTCGGTGCGCATCCGCCGTGCGGTGGCGGCCGCATCCCGCGCCACCCGGACGGCGATGACCAGCAACTCGTCCGGCGTCGATGTCCCGCGAAACTCGCTCACGTATCCGTCCTTTCCGCGGCTAACATCTTCCCGCCGGGTGTCTCCGGCGAGGTCACCGGCCCCGGCGGCGCGCTGCGGCGGGAGGATCTCGCTGGACGGCGCTACAATTCACCCCTGCCCACCGCTTCACGGACACCAGCTGCTCCGCCCGTCCGTGTCCCGGGGGTCCCCACACCAACACCGGCCAGCCTCTTCGCCGTGCGCTGAGCTGGGCTCATGGCCGTGCACAACCTCATCGCCTCCGGAAGGTCTTTCGTGACTGAAGTCCACCAGAACGGTGCCGACGTTCGCTCCCTCACCGAGGCCCTGATCGTCCGAGCCCAGAGCGCCGGCGGCCAGCTGATGTCAGCCGAGGTCGGACGCACGCTCGAGGCCGCACAGGTGAACCCGGCTCAGGCCAGAAAGATCCTGCGCGGCCTCGTGGACGCCGGGATCACGGTCGTCGTCGACGGTTCGGTGAGCACTCGCCGACCCAAGGTCGCCGCCGCCCGGGCCGCCACCCCCGCCTCCAAGGCCACCACCGCCAAGGCCGCGCCCGCCCGCAAGCCGGCACCGCCGAAGCAGGCCGCGTCGGCCGCCAAGCCCACCCCCGAGGGCGACGACGCCGCCCCGCCCGCCACGCCGGCGAAGAAGACCGCGGCGAAGAAGGCGACGGCGAAGGCCGTCCCCGGCGCGAAGAAGGCCGCGACGGCCACGAAGCCGGCCAAGCCCGCCGGGCCCGGCGAGGAAGGTCCCGCCGACGGCGAGATCGATCCCGAGGAGCTCGCCGCCGAGATCGAGGACGTGATCGTCGACGAGCCGCCCGCGATGGTGGCGGCCGCCGCGACCGACGCCGCCAGCTCGGCCGAGGAAGGCGACTTCGAGTGGGACGACGAGGAGTCCGAGGCGCTCAAGCAAGCGCGCCGGGACGCCGAGCTGACCGCTTCCGCCGACTCCGTACGCGCGTACCTGAAGCAGATCGGCAAGGTCCCCCTGCTGAACGCCGAGCAGGAGGTCGAGCTCGCCAAGCGGATCGAGGCCGGGCTGTACGCGGCCGAGCGTCTGCGCGCCTGCGACGAGGGCGAGGAAAAGCTCGAGCGCACGATGGAGCGCGACCTGCGCTGGATCGGCCGCGACGGCGAGCGGGCGAAGAACCACCTGCTCGAGGCCAACCTGCGGCTCGTGGTGTCGCTCGCGAAGCGCTACACCGGCCGTGGCATGGCCTTCCTCGACCTGATCCAGGAAGGCAACCTCGGTCTGATCCGCGCGGTCGAGAAGTTCGACTACACCAAGGGCTACAAATTCTCCACGTACGCCACCTGGTGGATCCGCCAGGCCATCACCCGCGCCATGGCCGACCAGGCCCGCACCATCCGCATCCCGGTGCACATGGTCGAGGTCATCAACAAGCTCGGCCGCATACAGCGTGAGCTGCTTCAGGACCTGGGCCGCGAGCCCACCCCGGAAGAGCTGGCCAAGGAGATGGACATCACCCCGGAGAAGGTGCTGGAGATCCAGCAGTACGCCCGGGAGCCGATCTCGCTCGACCAGACCATCGGCGACGAGGGCGACAGCCAGCTCGGCGACTTCATCGAGGACTCCGAGGCGGTCGTCGCGGTCGACGCGGTGTCCTTCTCGCTGCTGCAGGACCAGCTCCAGCAGGTTCTTCAGACGCTCTCCGAGCGGGAGGCTGGCGTGGTCCGGCTACGATTCGGCTTGACCGACGGCCAGCCGCGGACCCTGGACGAAATCGGTCAGGTGTACGGGGTGACGCGTGAGCGGATCCGGCAGATCGAGTCCAAGACGATGTCCAAACTGCGGCATCCGTCGCGGTCCCAGGTGCTTCGCGACTACCTGGATTAGGGCGTCCCGTCAACATCGCGTGTCCGAATGGTCACCACCCGTACATCCCCGGGTGGTGATCAGACCGTTGTGTAGAAGTGATCGTTGACGTGGCACCCTTGGATCACGGCACACTAGTCCGACCACGTGTGACCTCGGTCCCCTCGGGGCACTGTGGGAAGGCTGCAACGGTGCAGGGTGTTGCACGATGGTGAGCAGTAGCCGAGGAACATGTTCATCGGTTCGACCAGAGGAGGAAGGCGATGACCCCGACTCTCACGCCGCCGGCGGGAAGTTTGGCCGGCCCAGCAGCCGATGAAAGGTGCGACCGCTGCAATGCAGCAGGAAAGCTCCGTTTGACACTGGCTGGTGGCGGTGAGCTGGTGTTCTGTGGACACCACGCCAACCGGTACGCCGAGGACCTGGTGAAGATCGCGGTTCAGTACAACGCGGACCCGGACTTCACTTGGCGTGGCGCGGACATGATGTCTAACTCCAACTGAATGTTCCGCACATCCCCCACAACTAAAGACGTGAACGAGGGGGTTTGCCCGGGTGTGGGGCAGGCCCCCTTCTCACTGTCCGGTGGAGTCTTCACCCCACAGGGTTTCCACAGTCACTTCTAAGGCTCTGGCCACTTTGAGGGCCAAGTAGACCGACGGGGCGTAGTCGCCGGTCTCCATCGCGATGATGGTCTGGCGGCTCACCTGGACCGCGGCGGACAAGCCCTGCTGGGTCAGTCCGGCGTTCTTGCGCGCGGCCCGGATGCGTACGCCCGCGGCGCCGTCTGTCTCAGCGGCCCGCACCGGACCGCCTGCCGGTGCCATCAGTCGACGTCCGCCAGCTCGGCGGCCGCTTCCGCGCGGCGGCGCTGCTTCGACCTGCGGGCCGTCACGAAGCCCCCGATCAACCCACCGATCACGGCGCCGATCAGCGAGTTCGCCCAGACGAAGTGCGCCGAGTTCTGATACGACGCGCCAAGCGCGAAGACCACGAGCGGCAGGCTGCCGAGGACCGAGAGCGTGAGGCGTTTGGCCCCCCAGGTCCGTGGCGTCGTGTCGACCCGCCGGCCGCGCACGTAGAGCGTGCAGCAGAACATCGGCAGGATCAGCGCCCCGAGCACGATCAGCAGCGGCACCACCCATCATGATGTGAAGTCCTCTTGACGTCAAGAAGACTTCACATCGTCTGGATCGTGGCGATCCGCTCTTCCAATTGCTCGATGGTGGCCTGGGCGCTCGGCGGACCCCCGCACAGGCGCCGGAGCTCGGCGTGGATCTTGCCGTGCGGCAGGTTGGTGCGGTGGTGGTGCGCGGCCACCAGCGTGTTCAGCTGGCGGCGGAGGCTGTTGCGGCGCTCCCCCGCGGTCATCGGCGGCGCCTGTTCGCGCTGCGCCGGCACCGGCGGCTCGGTCGCCTGCCGGCGCTTCTGGGCGGCCAGCTGCTCGGTCTGCCGCTTGTTCAGCAGCACCTCCACCTGGTCGGGGGTGAGCAGCCCGGGGAGCCCGAGGTATTCCTCCTCCTCCGGGGTGCCGCTGCGGGCGCCCGTGCCGTACGCCGTGCCGTCGTAGATGACGTGGTCCAGCTCGGCGGTCGCGGACAGCGCCTCGAACAGCTTGTCCATCTCGCCGGAGGCGTCCTCCTCGCGCTGGGCACGCTCCAGCAGGTCGTCGTCCAGCCCGTCCTTCTCCTTGGGCGCGCCCAGGACGTGGTCGCGCTGCGCCTCCATCTCGCCGGCCAGCCCGAGCAGGTGCGGCACGCTGGGCAGGAACACCGTCGCGGTCTCGCCCTCGCGCCGGGCCCGCACGAAACGGCCGATCGCCTGCGCGAAGTACAGCGGGGTGGAGGCACTGGTCGCGTACACGCCGACGGCCAGCCGCGGGATGTCCACGCCCTCCGAGACCATCCGGACGGCGACCATCCACCGCTGCTGCGAGGTGGCGAACGTGGCGATCCGGCCGGAGGCGCCCTCGTCGTCGGAGAGGACCACCACGGCCGGCTCCCCGGTGATCTCATGCAGCAATTTCGCGTACGCCCGTGCGGTCTGCTGGTCGCTGGCGATGACCAGGCCGCCCGCGTCCGGGATGCCGTGCTCGCGCAGTTTCGACAGGCGCGAGTCGGCGGCCCGCATCACCTGGGGCATCCAGTCGCCGCGGTGGTCCAGCGCCGTACGCCAGGCCTGCGCGATCAGGTCCTTGGTCATCGGCTCGCCGAGCCGGGCGGCGAGTTCGTCGCCCGCGTTGGTGCGCCACCGGGTCTCCCCCGAGTACGCCATGAAGAGCACCGGGCGCACGACCCGGTCGCGCAGCGCGTCCGCGTAGCCGTACACCGAGTCGGCGCGGGAACGCTGCAGGCCGTCGGGGCCCCGCTCGTACTCGACGAACGGGATCGGGTTGTCGTCCGAGCGGAATGGCGTGCCGGTGAGCGTGAGACGGCGTACGGCTGGCTCGAAAGCGCTTTTGACCCCATCGCCCCACGTACGGGAATCGCCGGCGTGGTGGATCTCGTCGAGGATCACGAAGGTGCGGCGGGTCATCGTGCGCCGCCGGTGCACGGCCGGGGCCATGCCCACCTGCGCGTAGGTCAGCACCGCGCCGTGGAAGTCGCGCGACGAGTGGATGTCCGCGTTGCGGAAGGCGTGGTCGAGCTGGATACCGACCCGGGCCGCGGCGGTCGCCCACTGCGTCTTCAGATGCTCGGTCGGGCAGACCACGGTGACCGCCTCGACGGTGCCGTCGGCGAGCAGCTCGGCCGCGATCCGCAGCGCGAACGTGGTCTTGCCGGCGCCCGGGGTCGCCACCGCCATGAAATCGTCGCTGCGGCGCCTCAGATACTCCACCAGGGCCTTGCGCTGCCACGCCCGTAGGGGCGGGAAGGTCTCCAGGTCCGGAAGGGGCGGGCTCACGGTCAGACCTTCCCTTCGGTAAACGCCAAAACGCCTCCGCGGGCGGAGGCGGCACCCAGCATAGCCAGTCCGGGCTCAGGGCATGGCGATCGGCGCGGACCACCGCCGATAGAGCGCGAGCAGCCGGACACCGGTGATGAGCACCGCGGAAACACCCACCGGGACCGGCCCGGTCAGCCCGAACTCATGCAGAACCGTGACGAGAATCGCCCCGCCGAGTGCCGCGATGGCGTAGATGTCGCGTTGCAGCAGGACCGGGATCTCACCGGTCAGCAGATCCCGGGCGAGGCCGCCGCCGATCGCGGCGAGCATGCCGATCAGGCAGGAGCCGACGTCCGGTACGCCGGCGTCCAGCGCCTTGAGCGTGCTGGTCACGGTGAGCAGGCCGAGGCCGGCCGCGTCCAGCACCAGGACGGTGCGACGCAGCCGGTTGACGTGCGGATGCAGCCAGAAGACGGCCACCGACGCGGCGGCCGCGGTGATCGGGTACCGCCAGTCGGCAAACGCCAGCGGCGGCACCGCGCCGATCACCAGATCGCGCAGGATGCCGCCGCCGAGCGCCGCGACAAAACCGACGAACGCGACGCCGAACAGGTCAAGCCGCTTCGCGACCCCGGCCGACGCCCCGGACGCCGCGAAGACGGCAACGCCGATCAGATCCGCGGTGAGCAGGCCGGTTGCGCCCGTCACGCACGGACTCCGAACAGCACTTTTCTCAGTGACTCATGGCTTCGTAGATCTCCTTGCACTGCGGGCACACCGGGGAACCCGGCTTCGGTGACTTGGTCACCGGGAACTTCTCGCCACACAGCGCCACCACGAACGTGCCCATGACCGCGCTTTCCGCGATCTTCTCCTTGCGCACGTAGTGGAACATCTCGGGTCCGGTGTCGGCGTCCTTGGTCTCGGGACGCTCGAGGATCTGCGTGCTCACGACATATGCCCTTCAGTTCACGCACGGAATCAAACCGCCTGCCCCCCATGACGGCGGTGAACCAAACAAGTCTGACACAGAGTCCGTCGCGCTCGATCGTGCGTGCTCCGCCGAAGTTGATGATCAAGACCGATCGCGGCCGGCTCGGTTCTGAGCTTTAAGGTTTTGCCTGTGACTGACTTTGGCATTCGCTATGGCGATCATGTGAGCCGAGCGCGGCGGGACGACCGGCCCGTGGTGGCACTGGAGAGCACCATTATTTCGCACGGACTGCCCCACCCGGACAATCTTCGCGTAGCGCGCGAAATTGAGCAGACCGTACGGGACAACGGCGCCGTGCCGGCCACCATCGGCATGATCGGCGGCGAGTTATTCGTCGGGCTGGACGACGACCAGATCCAGCACCTGGCGCTCGCCGACGGCGTGGCCAAACTGTCCGTGCGCGACCTCGCGGTGGCGGCCGCGAAGAAGGCGGACGGCGCCACCACGGTCGCGGCCACCAGCGCGATCGCGGCGGCCGCGGAGATCGGTGTGTTCGCCACCGGCGGCCTGGGCGGGGTGCACCGCGAGGCGAACGTGACCTTCGACGAGTCCGCCGACCTGACCACGCTGGCCCGGACGCCGATCGTGGTGGTCTGCGCCGGGGTGAAGTCGATCCTCGACGTCGGGGCGACGCTGGAACGGCTGGAGACGCTCGGGGTGGCGGTCGCCGGGTATCGCACCCGCCGCTTCCCCGGCTTCTTCATCACCGACGGCGGGTTCGACATCGACTGGCAGCTCGACTCGCCGCAGCAGGTCGCCGACGTCATCTCGGCGCGCAACGACCAGGGTGTCGGGGCGGGCGCGCTGGTGCTGGCCAACCCGCTGCCGGTCGACGAGCAGCTCGACCCGGAGCTGCACGACCGCACCCTGGCCGAGGGGCTGGAGCTGCTGGCCCGCGACGGGATCACCGGCAAGGCGGTGACGCCGTTCCTGCTCGGTCACTTCCACGAGAGCACCGAGGGGCAGAGCCTCGCGGTCAACGTGCGCATCATCCTGCGCAACGCGGCGCTGGCCGCTCAGATCGCTGCGGCCGGCACGTCCGCCCCGGCGCCGCTGGGCTTCTCCGTCCCCGCGTGACCGCGAGTGAAGGTCCCGGCGCGACCGGCGACGAACGTCCGGGCCCGACCGGCAGCGAACGTCCCGGGCCGACCGACGGCGAACGCCCCGGGACGGCCGACGACGAACGCCCCGGCCCGACCGACGACGAACGCCCCGGGACGGCCGACGCCGGTTTTTCGCCGGGCCGGGTGATCGTTGTCGGGGATCTGGTCACCGACGTGCTGGTGGTGCACGACGGGCCGATCCAGCCGGGCTCGGACACGGCCGCCGCGGTCACCGTGGGCGGCGGTGGTCAGGCCGCGAACACGGCCGCCTGGCTGGCCCACGCCGGGCACCCGGTCACGCTGGTCGCGGCCGTGGGCGACGATCCGGCGGGCCGGGAGCGGGTGGCCGAGCTGACCGCGGCCGGGGTGCACTGCGCGGTCCGCACGCACGCGGGCGCGGTCACCGGCAGTGTGGTGGTGCTGGCCGGGCCGCACGAGCGCACGATGATCACCGATCGGGCTGCCGCGCTGCTGCTCGACCCGGACCACGTGACGGCCGCGATCGAGGCCGCGACCGGCGCCTGCCACCTGCATCTCTCCGGTTACCCGCTGTTGCACGCGGATTGTCGGCGGGCGGGCCTCGCGGCCCTGGCGGCGGCGTCCGGCCGGGGCCTGACGACAAGCGTCGACGCGGCCTCGGCGGCACCCTTACGCTCGGTGGGTGCCACGGCCTTCCTGGCTTGGGTACGCGACGCCGATCTGCTGCTGTGCAACGCGGACGAGGCGGACGTGCTGGCGGGCGCGGCGCCACCGGCCGAGCAGGCGGTGCGGCTGACCGAGCACGTACGCAACGTGGTCGTGAAAAGCGGCGCGGACGGCGCCACCTGGGCCGCGCGGGGTGGGCCGGTGCGGTCGGTGACGCCGGGACGCGTACCGATGAAGGACCCGACCGGCGCCGGTGACGCCTTCGCCGCGGGTCTGCTGGCCGCCTGGTGCGCCGGAGCCGACCCGGCGGACGCGTTGAGCGCGGGCGCCAGACTCGGAGCCGCAGCCGTCCGCAAGATCGGCGCGAGGCCGTAAGCCAAGCCGGACGTAAGCCCCGATCGCCGCGCGGCATTCCGCAGGGTCGGCGCGGCCGCGCGGACCGTCCTACGGTTTCTCGCGGTCGCGGACGACCTCGGAGTCGACGGTGAAGTATTCCTGGTCCTTCACCGGGTGCTGCTCGAGCGCGGCCTGCCGGGCCTGTTCCTTGGCCAGCTCGGTGGCGGCGCGCTCTTCCTTCGTCTTGGCCGGTCGGTCGTTCGCGATGAGCACGGCCATCCAGGGCAGCAGCACCATCCCCGCGACACACAGCACCAGCCACAGCCACAGCAGCGGCGGATGCACGCTGACCAGCACGGCGCCGAGCACCAGACAGGCGGCGCGGATGCTCATCATCGTCACGTAGCGGATCTGCCGGCTGCGGAACTGCGCTTCCTGACTTCGGGCCGCGTTCGTGATGAGAACGGGCCGTTCCGACTGCTTCTTCACGATGGGGGTCTCCGATCCGATCCCCCATCCTTGCATCGACCTCGCCGGAACACCCACTGCAAATGGGTCACGAAGTGGCGTTTCGGTGGCGGGCCGGTGGCGGCCCGGAAATACCGCCGTTGAGCAGCGGCAACACCCGCACCGCGAGGAACGGGTCGGTCGGCGCCGCGGTCACCTTCGGCCGGTAGCGCAGCATCGCCTGGAACACGCCGGTGTGCAGATGGCGGCAGCGGCGCAGGCTGACCCGCGCCTTCGGGGTCGTGCGCAACCAGCCGGCGAACTGGTCCACCTCATCGACGGTGACCACCCCGCTGAGCGTGGCAAGGGTGTCACGAAACTCGATCGGCAAGGCCGAGCACCTCCTTCACGTTGAGCACGAGCAGGACCAGGCCGTCGCCCAGCAGTGCCGTGCCGGCGAACTCCCCGGCATAGGCGAGCAGGCCCTCCATCGGCTTGAGGAGCACGTCGACCTCGCGGTGGAAGCGCTCGACCAGCAGGCCGGCGCGCCGGTCGCCGAGGCTGACGACGAGGATCGCGCGGTCCGAGTCCGGGTCCGGGGTCCACGGCATCTCCAGCACGCGGGCCAGGTCGATCACCGGGACCACCTCGCCGCGCAGCACCACGACCTCGGAGTGCAGCATCCGGCTCATCTCGGCGGCGGGCACCCGGATGTTCTCCTGGACCAGGTCGACCGGTACGCCGAAGCGCTGGCCGGCGACGCTGACCACCATGACCTGGGTGACCGCCATGGACAGCGGCAGCCGCAGCGTCGTCGACGTGCCGCGGCCGGGCTCCGACTTCATGGTGACCGTGCCACCGAGCTTGGCCACGCCGGCGCGCACGGCGTCCATCCCGACGCCGCGACCGGACAGATCGGACACCTGCTCGGCGGTGGAGAAACCGGGCCGGAAGACCAGATCCACCGCGTCGGCCTCCCCCAGCGTCTCCAGCTCGTCCTCCGAGATCAGACCTTTCTGGTACGCCTTGCGTTTCACCCGGTCCGGATCCACCCCTCGCCCGTCGTCGCCGATCTCGACGGTCACCGCGTCGCCGTCGGCCACCGCGGCGAGGGTGATCCGGGCGGTCGGCGGCTTGCCGGACGCGAGCCGCTCGGCGGGCGTCTCGACGCCGTGGTCGAGGCTGTTGCGCACCAGGTGCACGAGCGGGTCGCCGAGGGCCTCGATGACGTCCTTGTCGGCCATCGTGTCCTCGCCGTGGACGGTCAGCTCGACGCTCTTGCCGAGCCGCCGGCCCAGGTCGCGGACCAGGCGCGGGAAGCGGTTGAAGGCCACCGAGAGCGGCAGCATCCGCACGTCCATCACCGCGGCCTGCAGATCCTCGGCGATGCGGTGCAGGCCGGCGTGCTGGTCCCGGATGCGGCGGCTGAGCACCCGGCTGCCGAACTCCTCCTCGGCGGCGTCGGCCAGGAAGGGCAGGCCGTTCTTGGCCACGTTCAGCTCGCCGACCAGCTCCATCAGGTGGTCGACCTTCTCCTGGTCCACCTTGAGGATCTTGGTGCCGACCTGGCCGCCCGGGTCGTCGGCGTGCGCCCGGTCCGGTTTGTCCGCCGGCATCTCGATCGCCGGCCGCGGTGGCACCTCTGCCTCGGTCGGGGCGGCGTCGCCGAGCAGCCGGGTCACGATCTCGCGCAGCTCGGGCGGGTCGGCCTCGGCCGCGTCGACCGGCTCGCCCAAGGCCCGAGCCGCGGCGCCCACGGCATGGGCGGTCGCACTCAGCCGCGTACCGGAAATGGTGTCGCCAAGCGTGAGGCACCGCAGCGCGCCGGCCAGGACGGCCTGGGCGTCCGCCACCAGCTCCGGATCGTGCGGGGTCGCCGTCGGTGGCTCGCCGGTGAGGTGCCGGCGGATCGCCTCGCCGTCCAGCTCGACGACCTCGATCTGGTCGCCGACGTAGCGGAACAGGTAGTCGATCTCGCCGACGCCGGCGCGGGTCGCGACCACGAAGCCGATCAGGCACGCGTACGCGTCGAACTCAGGCGGCCACGAATCGGGCGTGACGACGTCCACCCGGTCCACCGCGGGAATCTCGCTGACCAGGTGCAGCGGATCCTCGGCGCGGAAGAAACATCCCTGGTCGGGCGTGTAGCGAAGGAAGCGCATCCGCGACGAGGTGGTGCGCAGCCAGGTCGAGGCCTCGGTCAGCCAGCGCTGGTCGAAGTGGTCCAGCCAGGCCGGGACGACGCGCCGGGCGACGTGCACGACCGCCGCGGCCTCGTCCTGCGCCTTCTCCCCGCCCAGCGGCGCGCGCAGCTTGGTGATCAGCCTGGCCGCGTCGCCGGCCGCGGACGAGGGCAGCCGTTCGTGCGTGGTGACGTGCGCGAGCCAGCCACGGATCAGATCGAACGAGGCGAGCAGGTCGTCGGTCATCCCGCTGTCCAGGGACAGACCGCCACCCCGTACGGCGTCCAAAAGGTCCTCGGCAGCGTGCGTGAGCCGGGTCAGCTCGGGAAACGCGAAGAGCCCGGACGAGCCCTTGAACGTGTGCGCGACCCGGAACACCTCGTTGACCAGCGCCGGGTCGCCCGGCTCCCGCTCGAGTTGCAGCAGGCCCTCGTCGACCTGGGCGAGCAGGTCCGCGGCCTCGGCGAGGAACTGGGCGAGCAGGGCGTTCACGCGGCGTCACCCCGTCCGGCGGTGAGCATCCGGCACACCCGTACGAGACGGTCCGCGGCGACCGGTTTGACCAGGTAGAGGTTCGCGCCCGCGGCGTACGCCCGGTCGGCGTCCCCGGGACGGTCCTCGGTACTGATCATCACGACCGGCGCCGGCGTGCCGACCGTCTCCGAACGCAGCGTCTCCACGCAGGTGTACCCGTTCATCCTGGGCATGTTGATGTCGACCAGGAACAGGTCGAACGCGGTGGTCAGCGCCGCCTCGACCGCTTCCAGGCCGTTCGCCGCCTCGGCAACGTGGAAACCGGCGTCGCCGAGCAGCTTCGAGTGGTACAGCCGGACGGTGGCGGCGTCGTCGACGACCAGCACCTTCGGCGGGGATTCGGTCATCACTTCGCTCCGGTGTTCGGTCGCTGGTAGACGATGCCCTCGGGCAGGCGGGTGGGTGTGAAGATCGGCGAGATGCGGCTCATCGACTCGGAGTGGCCGAGGAACAGGTAGCCGCCGGGACGCATCGCGCCGTAGAGGTTCTCCGCGGCCCGCCGGCTGGACAGCTCGTCGAAATAGATCAGCACGTTCCGGCAGAAGACCACGTCGAATTCGCGGAACCTGCGCATCGCCGCGGTGTCGCAGACGTTCATCTGGTGCAGCGTCACCACGTCGCGGATCTCCGCGTCGAGCTGGAAGCGGCCGGCGCCGACCGGGGCGAAGTACTTGGTCACCCAGCGCTTGGGCACCCGCTGCAGCGACCGCTCGCCGTAGCTACCGTGCCGGGCCTGGTCGAGCACCGCGCTGTCGATGTCGGCGCCGTGGATCTCCACGTCCACGGTGTCGATCTGGTCCCACTCCTCGAGCAGGCGCAACGCGATCGAGTACGGTTCCTCGCCGGTTGAGCAGGGCAGCGAGAGGATCTTGACGGGCCCGTCGATCCGGGCCGCGCCGCCACGCGCGGCCAGCACCTCCGGCAACACCGTCTTGATCATCGAGTCGAACTGGTAGTCCTCGCGCAGGAAGTACGTCTCGTTGATGGTGAGCTGGTTGATCACGTCTTGAAGCAGGTCAGGCTGGTCGCTGAGTCGTAGCGCCGCGAACCAGGTCAGGAAGCTGTCGAAGCCGGCGCCGCGGATGCAGGCGTCGATCCGCTTGTCCACGAAGTAACGCTTGGACCCGGCGAACTGGATGCCGGTGCGTTTGTAGAAGTACTCGCGGAACTTCTCGAAGTCGGCCTGGCCGAGCCCGGGGCCGGGCGACGTCGCGCGTGTCATCGCAGGGCCGCATCCACCGTGAACCGCAGGAACGGGTCGTCCGGAAAGCGCCGCGCGGCGCCCCGCAGCAGTTCGGCGTGCTGGGGCCCGGCCGAGGGCAGCAGCGCGTCGATGGCGGCCGCGACCACGTTCGGATGCGGGTCGTCGCGGATCATGTCGGAGAGCCACATCAACGACGCCGGGTGGGGCAGGTCGGCGAGGATCATCGCGGTCATCACGCGTACGCGGTGGTCGGGGTCGGTGAGCAGGCCCGGCATGATCGCCGGGACCGACACCGGCATGGTGGCCAGGGCCTCCGCGACAGCGGTACGCAGCGCGGCGTCGTCGCTGGCCAGGTGCCCGGCGAGCGCCTCGGCGACGGCGGGGCTGTCGACGGCGGCCAGCGTCGTCAGCATCGCGTCGCGGACCTGCGGCTCCCGTTCGGCCGCGACCCGGTCGAGCAGCGCCGGCACCGCCTCGGCGACGCCCTCGAGTCCGAGCGCGGCCTGCCGGCGATGTTCCGGGTCCGGATCGTCGAGCTGCTCCACCGACGGTTTCGGATGTTCCGCTTCGGGTTCCGGCTTGCGGCGGACGAGTCCCACGTGGTTTCTCCTCTTCTACCGGACCCAGCCGGCCAGCCGGTCGGCGATCGCGTATGACGGCAGCACCTCGGTCGCGCCGCCGCGCCGGGTGAGGTCGCCGGGCATTCCCCAGACCACGGCGGTCTCCTCGGCCTCGGCGATCGTGCGGCCGCCGGCGCGGTGGACCGCGGCCATCTCGGTGGCGCCGTCGTCGCCCATGCCGGTGAGCAGCGCGCACACCATGCGGTGCGCGTCGACGTGCCGGCGGGCGCTGGCCACCAGGCGGTCCACGCTCGGATGCCAGCGGTATTCGGCGGCGGCCGGCACCGACTTGACGATCAGGCCGTCGGTGCGCCGGGCGACCACCACGTCGGCGCTGCCCCGGCCCAGGTAGACGCCGCCCCGGCGCAGCGTCATGATCCGGTCGACCTCGTGGACCCGCAAGGCGCAGATTTCGTCCAGGCGGCGGGCGAGCGTGCCGGTGAACGACGCCGGGATGTGCTGGGCCACCACCACCGGCGCCCCGAGGGTGGCCGGTAGCTGGGGTAACAGCTGGGTGAGCAGGGCCGGGCCGCCGGTGGACGAGCCGATCAGCACGAGGTCGACCCCGCCGGTGGTGGCCATCTGGACGGTCAGACGCCCGCGAGGGCGTCCTCCCATGCCTCGGCGTGCCCGGCGGGCAGCAACTGGTCGAGCTGGATCATCAGCAGCAGCCGCCGGTGGCCGGGCAGGTTCGCCACCTTCGACACCACCCGGGCCTGGTCCGCGGAGAGGCGCGGCGCGGGTTCCGGCACCTGCCGGCCGACCCGGGCCACCTCGGCCACCGAGTCGACGACGAAGCCGGTCCGCACCCCGTCGATGATCAGCACCACGATGCGCTGCCGCTCGTCGCGCTCGCGCCGCCGCAGGCCGAGCCGGGTCCGCAGGTCGACCACCGGCAGCACGGCACCACGCAGGTTCACCAGACCCTCGACGAAATCAAGCGACCTGGGTACGCCGATGAGTGTCCCCGGCACGCGAATGATCTCCTGGACCGCGTCCACGTCGACGGCGTACTCCTGCCCGTCCAGCCGGAAAACGACGTACACGTCCTCGTCGTCGGTCTCGGCCGGCCGCTCGACGACCTCGTCGCGGGTCGCGGCGGCCCCGTCGTCGCCGCGCTCCGGCGTCTGGGCCGGTTGGCCGGCCGTCACGTGCTGGGCCGCCGGCCGGTTGAACTCGGCGCCGACCAGGCGGTCCACGTCCAGGACCGGGATCACGTCGTGGTCCGTCCTGATCACGCCGATCAGGGGATCCTCGGCCGGCTCGACCGTCGCCATGCTGAGCACGCCGGACACCCGGTCGACCACGAAGCCCAGCGGTACGCCGCCGTCCACCATGATCACCCGGGTCGCGTCGTCGTGCTCGGCGTCCGGCATCGCGCAGCACCGCCGGAGGCTGACCACCGGGAGCATCCGGCCCCGCAGATTCGCCAGGCCCTCCAGCGCGGGCGGCCCGAGCGGCACCCGGACCAGAGCCGGCATGCGGACGATCTCCCGCACCCGGCTCATCGGGAAGGCGTACCGCTGGCCGGCCATGTCGAAGGTGACGTGGTCGTCGTCGGCCGTTTCGCTCGCCATTGCGGTCACGTCACGTTCTGCAGGTCGTCGGCCAGCGCCGCGATCTCCTCCACGGCGCCGGCCAGCTCCTCGGCGCCCTGGGCCTGCTCGTTGGCGGCCGTCGACGCCTGCGCGGCCAGTTGCCCGGCCTCCTCGGCCGCGGTCGCGATCTGCTCCAGCCCGGCCTTGACCTCGGCGAGCGTGCCAACGATCTGCAGTGCCGACTCGCGCACCTCGTCGTTGCCGGCCCGGACCTGCCGCATGTCCCGCCCGATGTCGACGAGCCGCGCGGTGGTGGCCTTGGCGACCTCGACCTCGGCGAGCGCCTGCCGGCTCGTCTCCGCCAGGTCCCCGCGCACCTCGATGATCCGGTCCTGCACCGACTTCACCAGGTCCTTGATCCGGTCGGCGTTGTCGGCCGAGTCGCGGGCCAGGTTGCGGATGTCCGTGGACACCACCGCGAAACCCTTGCCGAACTCGCCGGCCCGGGCGGACTCCACCGAGCCGTTGACCGCGAGCATGTTGGTCTGGATCGAGACGCTGGCGATGGCGTCGACGATTTTGTCGATGCGCCGGGAGATCTGCTCCAGTTCGGTCACCTTGCGGACGTTCTCGATGCCGTCCCGCGCGGCCCGGCCGATCGCCTCGATCATCGAATCGACGGCGTCCTTGTTGGTGGCGAGCATCGTCAGGATCGCGTCGGATCGCCCCACCGCACCGCCGGCCCGGGCCTCGGACAGCTGGGCGCCCTGCTCGATCCGGGTCACCGCCTCGACCGTCCGCTGGCCCTTCTCGGCCGCCGTCCGGGCCCCCGAATTGATCTCCAGGATGGCCAGGTTGATCTGGTTCGCGGCGCGGGTGATCTCCTCGACGGCGGCGGAGAGCTCCTCGGCCGTCGCGGCCACCTCCTCGGCGTTCTTGCTGATGTCGATGCTCGTGCGCAGGCCCTCGGAGATCTCCGCGAGCGCGTCCGCGGCCTCCTCGCTCTGCTGCAACGCCTGGGTCTGCTGGCCGACCGTCAGCAGCACCTGCTCGCAGGCCGCCGACTGCTGCTCGGCGGCGGCGGCGATCTCCTCGGAGCTGGTCTTCGCGACCACCGTCGCCCGCGAGGCCTCCGCGGCCGCCTGCGCCATCTCGGTGGCGCCGTCCATGATCACGCCCATGTCGCCGCGGAGCGTCTCCAGCTGATCCGTGATCGACTTGCCCTTCTCGACCTCGCCGCGCGCCGTCTCCGCGGACGACTGGACCGCGGACGCGATCCGCGTGACGCTGGCCCGGACCTCGTCGATCAGGTCGCGGATCTGCCGGGCGCTGCGCTCGCTTGTCTCCGCCAGGGTGCGTACCTCGTCGGCCACCACCGCGAAACCCTTGCCGTGCTGGCGGGCCCGGGCGGCCTCGATCGCCGCGTTCAGGGCGAGCAGGTTGGTCTGGTCCGCGATATGCGCGACGGTCTTGACGATCTCACCGATCTCGTCCGCCTGTTTCTCCAGCTCGGAGATGGTCACGACGGAGGCGGCCTGGCGGGCGGAAGCGCTGTCGACGTTCGCGAGCAGGCCGCTGATGCCGTCGCGGGTCTCGGCGAGGAGGTTCTGCAGCGCCTGGCTCAGCTCGGCGACCTGGCGGGTGGTGCGGCCCTGGCGGCCCACGCGGTCGTCCACCTGGCTCATCGCGGCCAGGCTTTGCTGAGTGGCGCCGGAGGCTTGCTCGGCGCCGGCCGAGATCTGTTGCATCGACTCGGTGAGCTGGCGGGAGGCCTCGGCGGCCTGGGCGTTCTGGGCGGAGATCTGGGCGGTCGCGACGGCGATGCGCTCCGCGGCTTGCTGTTGCCGGGCCACCGAGCGGGCTTGGCGGCGGCTCTGCTCGGTGGCGGCGTCGCGGCGGTTTCGCTCGGTGACTCCATCGCGGCCGTTCTGCCCGGTGCCCCCGTCGCGGCTCCGCCCAGTGCTCCCGTCGCGGCTGTTCTGCCCGGTGCCCCCGAGGCGGGCATCGCGGGCCGGCTCTGAGGTGGCGGCGGGCGGCCGGGACTTGTCGGTGGCACGCCCGTTGGTGGTGCTCGTCGTCAACGGCATGAGTCCCCTCCCACTCCTTCTCAGGCACGGCTGATCACCCGGGGTGCTTTGTCCGGGCGTACGGGTGCTTGATCGGGGTTTCCGCCGGCGCGGTTCGCCTAGAGCGATCCTGGCACCGACAAATCGCGGGTCGAGGGGATATTCAAATACTTAAAAGCGGACTTATCCGGCTTTGGCGGCGGCTTTCATCTCCTTCTTGAAAGCGCGCACCTTGCCCAGCGAGGCCTCGTCGACGATGTCCGCGACCGACCGGAACGAGCCCTCCTCGCCGTAGTGCCCCGCGGCCTCCCGCCAGCCGGCCGGCCGCACGGCGTACTGCTTGCCGAGCAGCGCCACGAAGATCTGCGACTTCTGCTTGCCGAACCCGGGCAGCGAGGCGACCCGCTTGAGCAGCTCGGCGCCGTCGTCAACGCCGGCCCAGAGGTTGGCGGGCACCCCGTCGTAGCGGTCCACGAGCGCCCGGCAGACGTCCTGCACGCGGGCGGCCATCGCCTTGGGGAACCGGTGCAGCGCGGGCGGCTCGGCAAAGATCGCGTTGAGCGCCTCGGGGTCGAACTCGGCGAGCTCGGTGGCGGTCGGCGCGTGCCCGAGGCGCTGCGCGAGAACCCAGGGCGAGGTGAACGCCTTCTCCAGCGGAATCTGCTGGTCGAGAGTCATGCCGATGATGAGCGCCAGTGGATCGTCGTTGAGCAGTTCGTTGGCCTCAGCCGGTACCGGCAGCGAGATCGTCATGCGAGTCATCTTCCATAGCTGGACGGCCCCGACCGAGAGGTACGTTAAGTACTTGACGTACCTCTGGCGACGGGGCAGGCTTGATAAGGAGTGGGAGGGTGCGATGTCAGCGGTTCATTACGAAAGCTACACAGAAGCCCGGACTCATCTGAAGGCCCTCCTTGATGCGGCCGAGCGTGGACGCGTGGCGACGGTTCGGCGGGAGTCCCGGACGACGGCCTTCGTCGATCAGGAGCGGCTTCGCCACTTTCTCGCAGCCGTGACACCCTCTCGCGCCGAGATTGTCGCCGAGGGCGGCGGTTGGTCGGTTTTCATTCCCGACCTGCCCGTGGCCGCCGACGGCGCGACGGTCGACGAGGCGCTCAGCGAGATGATTGTCGCTCTGCGCGAGTATGCCGAGGACTGGCAGGACCGCCTGCTTGACGCGCCCAACCATTCCGCCAACTGGGGCCTCGTCCAGCTGATCTCCCTCAGCGACGACAACCAGCTGCGCGAGTGGCTGGTGGCGACGGGCCGATGAGCCGGCCCGAGCCGACCCGCGAGTCACACGAGAAGTTCTGCGTGATCGAAGGCTGGGATCGAGTCCGCGATGCCCGCGGACGAACCGGCACCCACCACATCACGTACGAGCTGCGCCTACGGGATGCCCGCATCCTGCGAACCAGGATCTCGCACCCGGTCGATCGGACCACGTACGGTCCGCGCATCTGGACCCACATCCTGCATGACCAGCTCGAGGTCAAGGCCGCCGAGTTCTGGAGCTGTGTGCAGGACGGCGTCAGACCCGCCCGCGGCGCTCCGGACGTGCCGGCCGATTCGCTCCCCCTCGAACTCGTCCATCTCCTCATCCACCGCGTCGGCCTCGCCGAAGCGGAGGTGGCCGCCATGACCAAGGACGAAGCCGTCGGCCGCCTGACCCGATTCTGGGCCGAAGGCTCCTGAGCCCGGCGAGCGTCTGCCGCGGGTGTTGCCGATGCGGGCCGGGGCTCCGCCGACTCGGTGTTCCTCGTCGCTCACCGCAGGGCCGTCCCGCTATGTGGACACCGCGGTCACATCGTGGATTTTTGTGAACCTTGGAGAGTTGCGCCCACATTCGAGCCATAACTCTCCAAGGTTCACATTCGGCCGGAGAAAGCTGCCGGGCGAAAGCCTCGTTACGAGACAAAAGTATCATCTACAATGGACGTTGGTCCTACATCGCGGACGGTGGGTCCATGATGCGGGCGCGAGTCTCAGCATGCGGTCGCCCGTCTCACGGAATGGAAGCGCCGCGCGGCCACGTGCCGAGCCCGCCCGTCCAGCGGCCCAGCCGATCCGGCAAATCTCGGGAAATGTCGGATATGCGAGACGCGCCTACCGGGCGGCCTGCGGGTGTGGTGAGCTGCGACTCGGGCGGGTGCGGGCGCGGTGAGCTGAGGCTCGGGCGGGTGCGGGCGCGGTCAGCTGCGACTCGGGCGGGTGTGGGCGCGGTGAGCTGAGGCTCGGGCGGGTGTGGGCGCGGTGAGCTGAGGCTCGGGCGGGTGCGGGCGCGGTCAGCCCCGACTCGGGCGGGTGCGGGCGCGGTCAGCTGCGACTCGGGCGGGTGCGGGCGCGGTCAGCCCCGACTCGGGCGGGTGCGGGCGCGGTGAGGTGCGGCTCGGGCGGGTGTGGGCGTTTCGGGAGGGTGAGCGATACATCCTCAATTTTCCGACTAAAGGGCACTGGCGCAGCGCCTCCCGGCTGCCGGACATCGCAGCGGGGCTGGAGTCGCTCGTCGCGGTTGTCGGGGAGCTGGGCATCGGGTCCGTGGCGGTGCCGGCGCTGGGGTGCGGGCTCGGCGGGCTGGCCTGGGCGGACGTGCGGCCGCTGATCGAGAGCGCCGGTGCGCGGCTGCCGGGCGTGCGGGTTGTCGTCCACCCGCCTCAGGAGCCGGTGTTGCCCTTCCCACGTGCGGTTTTGTCGATGGGGGCTGCGGGGATACCGTCGCGGGATGAGTGACTCGCGCGAAGAGATTGAGCGGGAGATCTTTGGGAGCGACTACGGTCCCGGGATCCTCGATGAGCCGGAGACATATCGGCCGGAGAAGGGTGACGACGACCCGGGGCTGTCCAGCACGCTGGAGGCGGGGGCGGACACCGAGCAGCTTCTCGACGGCGGACCTCACCCGGACCACGGGGTGATGACCACGACCGGCGGACATGCCGGACCCAACAGCTTCCGTACGCGTCCCCGCAGCGGCCCGGGCGTGGCGAACACGACGACCGGCGACGCCACCACGGGTGCGATGGAAACGCCGCCGGACAGCTACACCAGCGACGCGAGCAGCACCTCGGTCGACTAATCTCGGGCGCGTGAGGTGGCCTTCCGCGAACCGCGGGAGGCCCGGCGCCGTGCTCCGGGGCGGCGACGCAAGCGAGGAGAGAACCGAATGCGGGCGCTCGTGCAGACCGTGTCGCGGGCCAGCGTGACGGTCGACGACCAGATCGTCGGCAAGATCGATGACGGGCTGCTGGTGCTCGTCGGGGTCACGCACGACGACACACCCGCCAAAGCCGCCGAACTCGCCCGCAAGACGTACGAGCTCCGCATTCTGGATGATGAGGCGTCAGCCGCGGACAGAAAGGCACCGGTGCTGGTGGTCAGCCAGTTCACCCTCTACGGGGAGACCCGTAAGGGTCGCCGCCCGTCGTGGGGCGCCGCGGCGCCGGCCGAGGTCGCCGAGCCTCTCGTCACCGCGTACGTGCAAGCCCTGCGCTCCCGCGGCGCGACCGTCGAGACCGGCCGTTTCCGGGCGCACATGCTGGTGGAAAGCGTGAACGTCGGGCCACGCACGTTGCTACTCGAAATCTGACCGCGGGCCGCGCGACGTCGCCGCTCGAAACTTGACCGCGGGTGCTCGAAATTTAAAAGAGCCCCCGCCGCCGCGCCGACTGCGTCAGCCAATTGTCCAATTGTGCGGACCAGTCCACCTGATCCACCGTCGCATACTCCACGGTGAAGTTTCCGAACGCGTCATGCCCCTCGGTGAACAATCCGCCGCGTTTGTCGAGCTCCAGCACCACCTGCAGATGCCGCGGCGCCGCGATGAAGGTCAGCTCGAGCTGGTTGATGCCGCCGGCGTAGCGCGACGGCGGGTAATACTCAATTTCCTGATAGAACGGCAGATGTTGCGGCACGCCGTACACCCGGCCGCGCTCGACGTCCGCGCGGCTGAAGCGGAAACCCAGGCGCTGCAACGCCTCCATGATGCGTTCCTGAGCCGGCAACGGGTGCACCGCGACAGCGTCCAGATCGGACTTGTCCACCGCGCGCGCCACCTCCAGCTCGGTGGCCAGGCCCATCGTCATGCCGTGCAGGTGCTGACCGGCCACTTCGGTGATCGGCGTTTCCCACGGCACGTCGAAGCGGAACGGCACGTCGTGGCGCGCGCCGGGCTCGAGCCGGAACGAACCGGTGAGGCGCTGGCGGTGGAACTCCTGGTTCTGGTTGTACTCCGCGTCGCCGCTCTCCACCTCGACGCGCGTCATCAGTCCGATCGCGAGATATTCCACGTCGACCGCGTGATCGCCGCCGGCGACGTGCACCTGGCCCTCGAGAAACCCGCCGGGCCGGCAGTTCGGATTGGCGAGCACCGTCTCGACCGACGGGCCGCCCACGCCTAACGCCTGCAACATCTTTTTGAAGACCATGAACCGAATCCTCCTCGGCGACGTGTGAACAACATTATCGGCGTTCGGCGACAACCCAGTTACGGAATCGACCGCTTGTCGGCTTGACGACGTCAGGGTTCTCCCTGATTTGTGCCACCTGGACGCTTGGCTCACCTCGGTTTAACGCGTTCAGGGCCAAGCTATCGATCACCGGCACGCAGTGGGGCTGGGTACGCAGACGGTTATCAGCGGGGAGGGGACTGAAGGTGGTCCTGAGGATGAAGGCGTCGGAGTCCACGACGGCGGAAGCCGTTGACAACAGCATGGCGGACGGTGTCGAGCTCCTGACCGACCTGGACGCGACGGACGAGCGCGGAGCCTCCGCCGATCTGGTCCGGGCCTACCTGAACGGCATCGGGCGCACCAAGCTGCTGACCGCGGTCGAGGAGGTCGATCTCTCCAAGCGGATCGAGGCCGGCCTGTACGCCGACGAGAAGCTGCCGGCCGCCGGGCCCGACCTGGCGCCGCTGCTCGCGATCATCGTCGCCGAGGGCAAGGTCGCGAAGAACCACCTGCTGGAGGCCAACCTGCGGCTGGTCGTGAGCATCGCGAAGCGTTACACGGGCCGCGGCATGGCCTTCCTCGACCTCATCCAGGAAGGCAACCTGGGCCTGATCCGCGCGGTCGAAAAGTTCGACTACACCAAGGGCTACAAATTCTCCACGTACGCCACCTGGTGGATCCGCCAGGCCATCACCCGCGCCATGGCCGACCAGGCCCGCACCATCCGCATCCCGGTGCACATGGTCGAGCAGGTCAACCGCATGGTCCGCACCCGTCGTGACCTGGCCGCGTCGCTGGGCCGGGAACCGAGCATCGCAGAGATCGCCGAGGCGATGAGCGTGCCCGAGTTCCAGGTCATCGAGCTGATCTCGTACGACCGCGAGCCGGTCAGCCTGGACCAGGCCGTCGGTGAGGACGGCGAGAGCGCACTGGGCGACTTCGTGGCCTCCGCCGACCAGCACCAGCCGGGCGCCACCGGCCGCGGCGAGCTGCGCAACGAGGTCGAGATCGTGCTGGCCACGCTGTCCGAGCGCGAGTCCGCGGTGATCCGGCTGCGCTTCGGCCTCGACGACGGGCGCCAGCGCACGCTGGACGAGGTCGGCCGCGAGTTCGGGCTGAGCCGCGAGCGGATCCGCCAGATCGAGAAGGTCACGATGCTGAAGCTGCGCGACCCGGAGCGGGCGTCGCGCCTGGAGGCGTACGCGAGCTAAAGGAGCCGGCGGGGTCCCGTGTCCGCACGGGTCGCCGCCGGTCCTATTTCGGCGGCGGCGTGCAGCACCGAGCAGCCGTCCGGCCGGGCCAGCACCGGGTTCAGGGTCAGCGAGCGGATCCGGGGATGATCGTCGGCGAGACGGCCCACCCGCAGCAGCAGGTCGATGAGGGCGGCCCGGTCCACCGGCGCCGACCCTCGGTACCCGCGCAGCAGCGGGGCCGCGCGCGGCTCGTCGACCAGGGCGGACGCGGCGCGGTCGGTGAGCGGAGCCGCGCGCCACGCCACGTCGCCGAGCAGTTCGCTCGCCACGCCGCCCAGTCCGAAACCGACGATCGGGCCGAAGCACGGATCCTCGCGGACCTCGATCGTGCAGGCCACGCCCGGGGCGACCATCGACTGCACGAGCACGTCCGGTCCGAACGAGCGCGCCAACGACGCGTAGGCGGTGCGGAGGTCGTCCTCGTCGGCGAGGTCGAGGCGTACGGCACCCAGGTCTATTCGATGTCGTAAGGCGCCGCGGGCCGCCTTCAGCGCCACCGGGAATCCCAGGCGATCCGCCGCGGCCAGGGCTTCGGCGTCCGAGCCGGCCAGCGTCGACGGGACCACATCGATCCCGTACGCGGCGAGCAACTCCGACGGTAGCGCCTCGACATCCGCCGCGTCCGGGTCCACGCCGGACAGTTCCGGAAGCACGCCGGGCGGCCGCCGCAGCCAGTCCGCGTAGGTCGCGACCCGCGCCAGCGCCCGCACCGCTTCCTCGACCGACGGATACGCGGGCACCCCGGCCGGCAGGCTGCCCAGCAGGAAGGTGGAGACGATCGGCTTCTCGCCGTCGCGCGCGACGTCGGCGACCGCTTCCACGAAGTCGCCGCTCTCGTCCGCGAGCTGCCCGGGAAGCGGCGGCGCGAAGACCGCGACCAGCGCGTCCACGTTCTTGTCGGCGGCCGCGGCGGACAGTGCGACGGCCAGCTCGCGCGCACCCGCCTGCGGACTCACGTCGTGCGGATAGCCCTCGGCGACGCTCAGGCCGTTCGCCCGGCACGCGGCCACCGCCAACTCGGACAACGCCGACGAATTGCCCACCACGGCGATCTGATGCCCGGCCGGCAGCGGCTGGTGGGTGAGCAGCAGCCCGACGTCGAACAACTCCTGCACGGTGTCCACCCGGATCACGCCGGAGCGGGCGAACAGCGCGGTCACCGCGTCCGCGTCGGGCACCGGACGGCCGCCGAGCAGCCCGCGCGGCCGGGTCGCCGAGGCCACCGCGACCACCGGCTTGATCCGGCTCATCCGGCGCGCCAGGCGAGCGAATTTGCGCGGGTTGCCGAACGTCTCCAGATACAGCAGCACCACGTCCGTACGCGGGTCGTCCTGCCAGTACTGCAGAAGATCGTTGCCGGAGACGTCGGCACGGTTGCCGGCCGAGACGAAGCTGGACAGGCCCAGCCCACGGCGGTCGGCCTCCTTGAGCAGCGCGACACCGAGCGCGCCGCTCTGGCTGAAGAACCCGACCCGCCCGGGAGCCGGGAGTGCGGGTGCGAGCGTGGCGTTCAAGCGTACGGAGGGATCGGTGTTGGCCACCCCCATGCTGGTCGGGCCCACCACGCGCAACCCCGCGGCCTGCGCGTTCTCGATCAGCTCGTGCTGGGCCTCGGCGCCTTTGGCGCCGGCCTCGGCGAACCCGGCGGACACCACGACCACCCCGCCGGCACCACTCGCGGCGGCGTCGGCGAGGGCGTCCGCGACACCCTCCGGCGGCACGGCGATGAGCGCGAGATCAACCGTCACCCCGGCGTCGGCGGCCGAGCGGTACGCCTCCAGCCCCGCCACCCGGCTCGCCCGGCGATGCACCGGCACGATCGTCCCGGTGTAACCGCCGTCGCGCAGATGGCCCAGCATCGCGGCGCCGATGCCCTGCCCGCTGGCACTCGCGCCGTAGACGGCGACCGCCCGCGGCGCCAGCAACCGGGCGATGGAGCGCGCCTCGGTGACGTGCTCGCGCGACTCCTGCACCTGGCGCGACCGCTCGGTCGGCGCGATCGGGAAGCTGAGGTGCACCACCCCGTCCGCGTACGTGCGCTGCACCTGATAGCCGAAGTCGCTGAAGACGCGCAGCATGCCGCGGTTCTCCGGGAGGACCTCGGCGACGAAACGGCTCATCCCGTGCTCGCGGGCTTTCTCGGCGAGGTGTTCCAGCAGCACCGAGCCGATGCCGCGGCCCTGGTAGGCGTCCTCCACCACGAACGCCACCTCGGCGTCCGGCGAGCCGGGACCGAGGCGCTCGTACCGGCCGACCGCGATGATCTGCTGGGCGACCTCGATGACGTACGCCTCGCGATCCTGATGATCGACTTTGACGAAGCGTTCCAGGTCGCGCTCGGGGATGCTCGGGTATGGGGAGAAGTACCGCAGGTAGCGGGTGCGCTCGCTCATCCGGGAGTGGAAGTCCAGAATGGCCGGCGCGTCGTCCGGCCGGATCTCGCGCAGCCCGACGGCGCTCCCGTCGGCGAGCAGCACGTTCTGCACGGCGTTTCCCCCTTCAGTCGCGTGGGTCGTCGGGGTCGAGGCCGTGCAGGGGGAACACGGCTCGGCGGGTGGCGAGGATCGCCCGGTCCACCGGGTCGTCGCCCAGGCCCGGGGTCCACTGCTCGACGACCGGGTCGCGGCCGTCGGTCATGCTGCGCGGCGGCTCGGCCGACGGCCAGCGCTGCCCGGCCATCCGGCGCCAGGTCTCCGGCGTACGCGTCGCCGGGTCCAGTGGCTCGCCGGTGGCCACCGCTAGCAGGTGCGACCAGGCTCGCGGCACGACCTCGACCAGCGCGTACCCGCCGCCACCGGTAGCCACCCAGCGCCCGTCACAGAGTTCGTCGGCGAGGTCGCGCATCGCCATGTACGCGGCGCGCTGCCCGTCCACGGACAGCCCCAGGTCGGCCAGCGGGTCGAGAAAGTGCGCGTCGGCGCCGCACTGGCTGAAGATGATCTCCGGGGCGAAGGCGCGGACCACCGACGGCACCACCGCGTGGAAGGCGCGCAGCCAGCCGGCGTCCCCGGTGCCCGGCGGCAGCGGCACGTTGACCGCGGTGCCGTCGGCGCCGCCGCCCCCGGTCTCGGTGGCGAACCCGCTGTTCCACGGGAAGAGCGCGAGCGGCGTCTCGTGCAGGCTGACCGTGAGCACCCGCGGGTCGTCGTAGAAGGCCGCCTGCACGCCGTCGCCGTGGTGCACGTCCACATCCAGGTACGCGATCCGCTGCGCGCCCTGGTCGAGCAGCTTGGCGATGGCGACCGCCGGGTCGTTGTAGACGCAGAAGCCGGACGCCCGCGCGGCCATCGCGTGGTGCAGGCCGCCGGCCACGTTCACGGCCCGGGTCGCCGAGCCGTGCCAGACCGCCTCGGCCGCGGCGATGGTCGCGCCGCAGACGCGCGCGGACGCGTCGTGCATGCCGTCGAACACCGGGTTGTCCGGAGTGTTCAGCCCCCACCCGGAGAAGAACGGATCGTCCGGAGCGGCACGCACCGCGTCGATGTAGTCGGCACGGTGCACCCGCGTCAGATCCGACTCGGTGGCCGGTTTCGGGGTGATCACCTGAACACCCGGCCGGTCCAGCAGGCCGAGATCGCGGGCCAGCGCCATGGTCAGCTCGATCCGGACCGGATTCATCGGGTGCGCGCCCATGTCGTAGCTCAGCAGGGCTGGGTCCCACACCACCGCGGTCGTCCGGTCCACCATGCCGCCATGCTCCCACGGCGCCGCCTTCGAGGCGCAGGCCAGCGCGGTCAGGTTGAAGTCTGCCAGTCGGCTCAGCCGTAGCGCCGCTGCGTAGGAACGATAGCGATCGAGTCGATCGGCGGCGCGTCCAAGCGTCGTCGGTGTAGATGCCCTTCGCCTGCCCGCCCTGGACTCGCCGGATCTCGACCTCAAGCTCGCGGATCTCGTCCTCGATTGCGGGATTGGGGTCGTCATCCCGCTCGGCCGGGACGCTAGTCCGGCCCTCGATCGCGCCAGCCACGTACTCCAGGACCACGTCGTCCAGCCACGGACGCGAGCGCGCGCACTTGCCGCACCCTCCTCGCTGCTTGACGCAGATGTAGCGGTTCAGGCCACCCCACTTCTTGCCGGGGCCACCGTCGTAGACCTGCGCCGACATCGGAGAGCCGCACAGGCAGTACACGAACCCTGGGAGCAGGTACTTGCGCGCCCTGGTTCCGGTCGCCCGGGATGGTTCGCCTCTCGTACCAAGAGCGGCAACGATGGCCTCGTGCTCGGCCCGCGAGATGACTGCCGGCCACTTTCCCTCGCCGACGATCTTCCCGTCGTGCGCCACCAGGCCGGCGATCCGAGGATTCCGCAGCGTTCTCGCCACGTTTCCGTCGTTGGCCCAGCCGCGTCAACCGCCGCCTTGATCCGCGCAACCATCCGGCCGTCAGCAGTGCTGAGATCGTCGTTTCCGCTCTTGACCGTATGGATCAGCACGTTCGTCTGCTCGTGGAGCTTGATCAGGTCCTCCAGCTCCAATGGCCTCCGTGTGAGCCGGCCGTTGGAGTAGGAGACGATCACGTCCACGGTCCCGGCGTTGACTGCGCGGATCATGGAGTCGTAGCCGCGCCGCTTCTTCTTCGACCGGGTCGAGGCGGACAGGTCGTTGTCGACGAATACACGGACAACCTCCCATCCATGCGCGAGAGCCAGCGCCCGGCAGTCCTCTTCCTGTCGGGTGACACCCTTCTCATCGCTCTCGCGGTCCTGGGAGATCCGGCAGTAGATGACACAGCGCAGCGGCACAGCCTCATCCATGGCGGGCCCTTTCCACCGTGTTGACGACGGTTCCGCGCCGCCCTCGAAGGGCGGTGAGATGGCGGATCACGTTGTCGGACGCTGGCCGGCAGGCCGGTCCGGTCGGCGAACAACAGCCTCGATTCGACCCCACCCCGCTAGCGATACGACATCTAGGCATGAGACATAGCATGCCAAACGTCGAACGTCTGCGGCCCCCGCACCAGCTGACTCGCGAGCTGGACGTAGATGCACATTTGGGTTACTTTGTCGCACTCATGGATTCGCGGGTGTCCTGGTGGTTGATCGGTTGCTGTTCGTGAGACACTTGCGGTCTCCGGTACGCCAATCAGGGCAAGGTCAAAGATAACTTTGAACGATCTCGTCGACACCACCGAGATGTACCTGCGCACCATCCTCGAGCTGGAGGAAGAGGGCGTTCCGCCGCTGCGTGCGCGCATCGCCGAGCGGTTGCATCAGAGTGGCCCGACGGTCAGCCAGACCGTCGCGCGGATGGAGCGAGACGGCCTGCTCACCGTCGAGGGTGACCGCCATCTCGTGCTCACCGAGGACGGGCGGGACACCGCCGTCGCGGTCATGCGCAAACACCGGCTCGCCGAGTTGCTGCTGGTCAACGTCATCGGGATGCCCTACGAGGAGGCCCACGACGAGGCCTGCCGCTGGGAGCACGTGATGAGCGACTCGGTCGAGAAGAAGGTGTACGAGCTGCTCAACAAGCCGACCCGCTCGCCGTACGGCAACCCGATCCCGGGCCTGGACGTGCTCGACGACACCGCCGATTTCCAGCAGGGCATGACCGGCGAGCGCAACCTCGCGTTCCCGGGCCTGTCCGGCAGCGTCGTCGTCCGGCGCATCTGCGAGAGCGTGCAGACCAACGCCGACGTGCTGCGCCAGCTGCACGCCGCCGGCATCGACCCGGGCGCGTCCGTGACGGTGGCCCAGGAGCGCGACGGCGTGACGATCGACCGCTCCGGCGACAAGATCCGGTTGCCGCGCGAGGTGGCGTCCCGGGTGTTCGTGGCCGGTCACTGACCCGGCCTCAGGTGGTCGTGTCCATCGCCTTGGCCAGCTCGAGCAGGTTGTCGTCCATCGTCGTGACGTCGGCGGCCTGCGCGGTCTTCGCGAAGGTGAAGCGCAGCGTCTGAAGCTGCTTCGCCTGGCTCAGCCAGCCGATCTCGACCACCGGGCCGTGACCCCCGCTCGCCGGTGAGTTCAGCCGGTAACCGGCCTGGCCCAGCCCCTTGAGCGTGGTGGCCTTCGCCGGCTTCAGATCGTCCAGGAACTGCTTGGCGTTGGCCTGCGTCCTCTCGACGATCGAGATGGACAGGTCCGGCCACTGCGCGTCCACCGTCTGCACCACGCAGATGGACGTGTCGTCGACCTGATCGGCCGCCGCGACGTCGAAGGTGACGCCGATCTTGTCGTTGATGAAGCTGTAGTCCCAGAGGATGCACGCGCCGCCGGCCGACGCCGCGGGCTGTTCCACCTGCTGGATCGGGGGGAGCGGATCGGTGTCGAGCTTCCCGCGGTTGTTGCAGCCGGCCAGCGTGAGCAGCGCGACGGCGCCGAGCAGGACGGTACGCGAACGCACGGTGGCATCCTCCCTCGATTCGGGCACACGGTACCGACCGCGTGTTCCGCGCGGAAGCCAGGGTCGGCCTACAACTAGGCTCATCCTGTGATCAATGACCGTCTCATCGACGCCGGTGAGCTGCCGCTGGCGGTGCGTGACTTCGGCGGCGACCAGCCTCCCCTGCTCCTGCTGCACGGCGAAGGCGGCAACCTCGCGACGATGACCACGCTGGCCCGCGCCCTGCGCCCGCACCACCGGGTCATCACGGTGGACCTGCGTGGCCACGGCCGCTCCGGGGACGGCACCTGGACGTGGGACGCCGTGCTGGGTGACCTGGCCGCGGTGTGCGTCCAGATGGATCTGGAAAGGCCGGCCGTGGTCGGTCACTCGCTGGGCGGGATGATCGCGGCGCTGTGGGGTCAGCGGCACCCGGAGGCACCCGGTGTGGTCAGCCTGGACGGAACGCCGCCGCCCACCAGCTTCGACCAGGTGGGCGGGCACGCGGCCGAGCTCGAGCGGCTGCGGGAGATCTCCGACGCCGAGGCGGCCTCGGCCGGGCGGGTCATCGAGGCGGAACAGCTGCCCGACCTGGTGGAGAGCGAGCAGATGGCGGCCCGCGACATGGGCGCCAACGAAAAAGTGTGGATCGAGGGCTTCCGCCGCAATCTGGTGCACGAGTTCGGCGAGACGTCGCTGCGCCCGTCGGCCGCGACCACGGCTCAATTGCGCGAGCTGATGACTTCCTTCGACATTCATTCCGGGTACGCCGGTACGACCTGCCCGTCGATGATCGTGCTCCCGACCCGCAATCTTCCCGAGCAGGAGCCGTTCGGTGACCTCTTCGAGGCGTACCGGGGATGGGTGTTGGAGCAGGTCGAATCGGTGCCGAACCTGCGCTCCGTCCGGTTGCCGGACGCGTCGCACGCGATGGTGATCGAGCAGCCCGCGATTCTGGCCGGGCTGATCACCGACTTCCTGGCCTGATCCGACGTCCGTCCCTTGCGCGTCCGTCTCTTGCGGACGGTTTGCAAGATCGTTTGTATGTTGCTGACGTTGTTACTGTCCGTACCCCTGCTGGTGCTGTGGATCGCAATGTCGCGCGCGCCGCGGACCCGGTGGACGGTTTCGGCGACCATCGCCGGCCTGGCCGTGATCGCCGGCGTGACGATTTACCTCGTGCCGCGCGGCACCGTGGAGATCTCGCTGGGGTGGCTGGTTCTGAGTCTGTCCGCCGTGGTCGCCGGCCACGCGATCGAGCGGCGCCGGGTGAGCGCTCTCTTTGCCGCCTGGCTGGTGCTGACCGTGCTGGCCGGGCTGGTCGCGTGGCGGCCCGGGCCCTTCTATCCGGCGACCGGCGGAGTGCTGCCGCTGCCGGACGGCCTGCACGCCACGGTCCAGCCGACCGGTGACGGCGACTGCGGCTCGGCATCGTGCTCGCGGACGATCACCGCGTCCGGCCGTCCGGGGCAGTCCGGCGACGACCTGTGGGCCGAGGTACGCCAGCACGTCATATCCCGCGGCTGGGGCCACGGCTGCCGACCGGCCGGGTGGCTGCTGGACCGGAGCACGGAATGCGTCGAACTCGCGGTGCACGACGGTCTGCTGACGATCACCTTGTCCGGGAACCGGGACGATCTGCGGCACCTCGCGACCATCGGATGACCGGTGGGGCCGGTCATCCGATCGGGCCGAATGGCCGTCGAGCCCGTCTCGATCACCGCTGAGCTGGTAATTTCCGGAAATCGGCCGAGGGTGGGAGGCAGCATGAGCTTCATCCAGATCATCGAGTACGAGACCGACCGGCCCGACGAGATGTGGGCGCTCGGGGAGGCACGTCGCAGCGAGATGGGCGGGGCGCCGCCCGGCTTCCGGCTCACCATCACGCAGGACCGCGACAACCCGAGCCGGTTCCTGACGATCGTGGAGTTCCCGTCCTACGAGATGGCGATGGAGAACAACGAGCGCCCGGAGACCGACTCGTTCGCGAAGGAGATGGCGGCGTTGTGCACGAGTGGCCCGCGCTTCCACAACCTCGACGTGAAGCGCACCTTCTAGGCGAACAGGTCCTGGTCCGAGTCAGTGGCCGGCGGCGAGCAGCGAGCTTGGCGCGGGCTGTCCGGTGCTGCGGTTGTGCCAGATTGCGGTGGCCTCAGGGCGGTGCCGGCGGCCATTGCGCGAATCTGCGGGCCGACGCGGGTGGCGCGGGCGACGCGGGCGACGCGGGCCGACGCGGGTGACGCGGATGACGCGGATGACGCGGATGACGCGGATGACGGGCGCCGATCCAGATGACGCGCGCCGACGCGGGTCGGCCCGAGTCACGTGGTTCGGCACAGTGCCCGGGGAACGCGTTGCGCGCTACTCGTCGGCCTCGCATATCCGATATTTCGGTTATCGGGCGGGTTGGTCGGGCCGCCGGGTCCGCACGGCTGGCGCGGCGCTTCCATTCCGTGGGACGGGCGGTCGCCTGCTGAGACCGGCGACCACTTTCTGGACCCGCCGTCCGCGATGTGGGACCGTCGTCCATTATGGATAGAGCTTTTGTCACGCAATGCGTGTTTCGCCCGGCGGGCTTTCCCGGCCAGATGTGAACCTTGGAGAGTTATGGCTCGTATGTGGGCGCAACTCTCCAAGGTTCGCCAAAAGTCCACGATGTGGCCGCGTTTGTCCACATGGCGGAAACGCCGTCCAGCTACCGGACCGCCGCGCGACCGCGATGATTTCCGCAGCCTCGTGGCCACGTTGCGTAACGGGTGCGCCCACCCAAACCGGCCGAAACGGTCCCCGGGTCGGCCGCACAAACCAGCCGAAACCATCGCGGATCGCCCACCCAAACGGGCCGAAACGATCCCGCGCCGGCCGCACAAACCGGCCGAAACGATCCCGCGCCGGCCGCACAAACCGGCCGAAACGATCCCGGGCCGGCCGCACAAACCAGCCGAAACGATCCCGCGCCGGTCCCCCAAACCGGCCGAAACGATCCCGGGCTGGCCGCACAAACCGGCCAAAGCGGTCGCAGGATGCGCACCACGTCGGCCGAAGTGCGGCCTCGGCTGAACGTGCCCAAGCAGCGACGCGGCTGATCGAAGCGTGGGGAACCGCGATCACAGCGGGCGGGCTGCATTTCGCCGAACGGGCGCTCGTCGAACTCGCGGACGCACCTCGGCCGCCGACCGTCTAATCAGCGGCGCCAGCCGTTGAGGACCCGGTCGATGTCCGCGCGGATGCGGTCGCGGGCCTCCTCGCGCGGCACGCCGGCCATCAGCAGCTCGTCGTAGGCGGTGTCCTCGTGCCGTACCGACGCCACCACGGCGCGCGTCACCGCGTCGGGATCGAGGGCGCGGCCGGCGGCGCTGCGGCCCACCCGGCCGCTGCCGCGGACCGCGGCGTGCCGGCTGATCGCGGCTGCTCGCGGTGCCGGGCAGCCGGGGAACAGGCGGCCGATCTCGTTGGCCAGTTCCTCCTGGAACGACTCGTCCGCGGCTTCGCGCCGCACCCGCTCGCGATCCCGGCGGCGGGCGCGAGCGTCCTCGTCGGACAGGCACTGCTGCTCGGCCAACTCGATCGCGGCCTGCTCCACCAGGAGGCCCTGCCGTTCGTGGCGCCGGCGGGAGCGGCTGAACCGCACCACCACGGCGGCGAGCCGGCTGGCCTTGCGGGCGCGGCGAGTCAGCGCCGTGTCGCCGGCCGGGAGGAACACCAGGTGGTCGAGGTCGGCGCAGGTGAGGCAGAGCGGGCCGGCGTCGTCCATCATCAGCATGTCGCCGTCGGTGCGCCCGCATCCGGCGCAGGTGAACTCTCGCGCCGGCTGCACCACGACGAGGTCCGGCGGTTTGCTCTGCCGGCTGGCGATCTGCTCGCGCCGGCGTTCCGGCAGGTCGGCCGGCGTCCAATGGGTGCGGTAGGTCAGCTCCAGCGCGGCGTCACCGGCCTCGGTGAAACGCAGCGGCCGCCGGTCACGGGTCGCCGCCACGTACGCGATCTCGCTCGGGCGCAGCTCACGGCCGCGCACCCAGCGGTGGAAGACCTCCAGCGCGTCGGCGAGCCGCTCCGGCGACACGGCGGCGATCGCTTCCAGGTGTGGCGCGCGGCCCTGTCGCCAGTCCGTCACCAGCCCGGGCGGCACCCACCCCATGCCGGTCAGCACGTCGAGCGGGCTCACGAACCGCTGCCGGGTCAACGCCTGCTCGGCAGCGGTGACCACGCGGCGTTCCAGCTTCGTGGTGGGCTGCATGGACCGCAGGTTACCCCTGCGCGTTCGATCTTGCCTGGGTGCGTGGTGTCCCGTTATGGTGCGTCGATTTATTTCGACGTATCGCTAAACAGAGGAGACATAGATTCATGACCGCCACTCAGACCGCCCCCGCCACCGGCACGAAGTCTTGGCTCGCCGCGCTATTGCTCTCGTTCTTCCTGGGCACGCTCGGCGTCCACCGCTTCTACGTCGGCAAGGTCGGCACGGGCATCCTCATGCTGATCACGCTGGGCGGGTTCGGCATCTGGACGCTGATCGACTTCATCATGATCGCGATCGGCAAGTTCGAGGACAAGAACGGCCTCTCACTGGCCCGCTGAGCCGCTCGCACGCCGAGGCGCTCGCACGCCGAGGCGCTCGCACGCCGAGCCGCTCACACGATGAGCCGCTCACACGATGAGCCGCTCACACGATGAGCCGCTCACGGAATGAGCCGCTCGCACGCCGGGCCGGTCGGGCGGCGAGCCGCTCGCGCTAAGACGTGGGTGCCCCTGGCCCTGGCAGCCGGGGGTCACCGCCGCCATTTTGTCGCCGCAATGGCCTCACCGGTGCGCGATCGGCGCGGTCGTGGCGGCGACAGCGTTGGCGCTGCCCCGTCCCGGGGTGCTTTTGACGAGCGATCCGGACGACCTCAACAGACTCGTGGACGAGCCGGGCGGGCCCAAACACCAGCGGATCGCGGTGGTCAAGGTGTGACCCGGCGCCGGGACGGCGGGCGGCGAGGCGGCGCGGCCGGGGCGCAAAGCGGCAAGGTGCGCCCGGCCGGAGCATGAAACCGCGGCGCGCCCAACCACGACACAAAAGCGGCAAGGTGCGCCCGGCCGGGGCGTAAAACCGCGGCGCGCCCAGCCACGGCACAAAAGCAGCAAGGTGCGCCCCGGCCGGAGCGTTGCAGGTGCGTGCCCCGGCCGGGTTGTCAGGCCGAGGTCAGGTGCCGCTGGTGGCGAACGTCGAGACCTCCGAGGCGGTCAGCGCCCGGCTGTAGAGGCGGACACTGTCGAGGGCGCCGTCCAGGTACGGGTCGGCGTACTGGGAGCGGCCCAGCCAGTTCTGCGTGGTGGTGCCCAGTGCGCCGGCGGTCAGGGTCAGGGCGGTGTTGCGGGCTACCTCGGCGCCGTTGACGTAGAGGACGCCCAGGTTGCCGTTGCGGGTGACGGCGACGTGGGTCCACGCGCCGGCGGTCAGGGCGGCCGGGCCGTTGATCTGCTGTTCGGCGCCCGCTCCCCCGGTGGTGATCGCGAAGCGCAGGGTACCGGAGCCGGATCGGGGGCTCAGGAACATGTACGAGTTGGTGCCGGTGCCGAAGTCGAAGAGCCTGGTCCAGGCGGTGACGACGTCGAGCCGTACCCAGAGCGCGACGGAGAAGTCGGACGCGCCGGCCAGGATGCCGCTGGGCAGCGCGGCGTAGGTCGACGTGCCGTTCAGGGACAGGGCGCTGCCGTTGCGGCCGGTCGTGTAAGACCCATTGAAGAGCGTTGCCGTACGCCCGTTCCCGCTCGCGTCCGCGGCGCTGTTGTCGAACGGATAGTGAGCGACGAACGGCGGCGGTGTGGTACCGCCGCCGGAGACCGACCAGTACACGCTGTAACGCTGGCCGTGGACCTTGTAGAACGGGGACAGCGTGACCCCGCCCGCGGTGTACTGCAGCGGTGTGGACGTGGCCGCGATCGTCGACGGGTTCAACGTCGGCAGCGAGCCCAAATTCTGGGTGCCGAACAGTCCACCGAGGACGATCGGGCCGACCTTGACCGCCTGCACGCTCGCGTTGTCATTCGTGGATTCCCGGGTCAACGCCATCGGCAGGGTCACGTCGACGACGTCGCCGGAAGCCCAGGTGCGGGTGACCGTCGCGTACGCGCCGGACGCCGGCGAGGCAAATAAAACCCCATTTATCCGGATCTGCGCGGCAGAAGTCCACGCCGGAATGCGGATCTTCATCGTGAAGGCCCCAGAACCGGTAACGGTCAGCCGCGTCGAACCCGCCTCCGGGAACGACGTCTCCTGCCGGATCGTCACCGACCGCGCCGCCCAGTTCAACGTGGACGGAATGAACAGGTTGACGTACAGCGTGCTCCCGCCGTCGTGGAAGTAGATGCTGTCCCCGTACTTCGTGTTGCTCTCCATGCCGGTGCCGTGGCAGCACACGAAGCTGTTGTAGTCGTTGCTGTACGTCTTGATCCCGCCCGCCCGCAACGGCACGTAATAACACTGGAACCCATGCGACGAGTTCGGGTCCTGCGAGGCCAGGATGTGGTTGTAGAGCGCCTTCTCGTAGTAGTCCATGTAGTCGGCGCGCGACGGGTTCGTGAAGAACAGCTGCCGGGTCAGCTTGAGCATGTTGTGCGAGTTGCAGCATTCCGCGGTGGTGTCCGACAGCTGCGACGCGATCTGGTCCGGCGCCTTGAAGTACTCGCCGTTCGAGTTCCCGCCGATCGCGTACGAGTGATGCCGGGTCACGATGTCCCAGAAATTTACGGCTATATCCCGGTAACGGGTGGTGCCCGTCGCGTGGTACTCCCGGATCGCTCCGACGATCTTCGGGATCTGCGTGTTGGCGTGATAGTTGTTCAGCCGGTCGGTGTTCGACGCGAGCGGGTCGAAGATCTCCGCGTGGTCGAAGTACTGCGCCGCCGCGAGATGGTTGGCGTCGCCGGTGAGCTGGTAGAGGTTGGTGAGCACCTCGTTCATCCCGCCGAACTCGGTGTCCAGCATATTCTGCCGCTGGGTCTGCGTGAGCCGGTCGTTGCGGAACTTCGACCAGGCCGCCATCCCGCTGAGCACGGTCAGCGCCTGCGCGTTGCCGGCCAGCAGGTGCATGTCGAGCAGCCCCGCCATGATCTTGTGCAGGGTGTAGTACGGCGCCCAGACGGTCTGCCGGGCCTCGACCCGATCGATGAAGCTCTCCGGGTACGCGCTGAGGTAGCCGGTGTTGAAACCCGCGGTGCTCGCACGGGCCTGACACTGCGCGAGGACCGTGACGATCGAGTCACCCTTGGTCTTGTACGAGGTGTCGCCGGTGCTCGCGTACGCCTGGGCGAGCGCCGACAGATAGTGACCGGTGGAGTGGCCGCGCAGCTCGGTGGTCGGGGATTCCCAGCCGCCGCACGGGGTCGCCGTCGAGGACAGTCCGACGTTGAGCCGGAACATGTGCAGCAGCCGGTTGATGTCGAGGTACTGCAGGTACGCCTGGGTACGCCCCGCGTTGGCGGAGAACGGGCTGGTCAGCAGCCGGACGGCGGACAGGGGGAAGGCGTACGCGGAAACGCCTGTGTCGGGACGGGCAGCGGCCGATGCCGGACCGGCGGCGGCCAGACCGGCGGCGACACCGACGGTGGCTGCCGAACCGGCCAGCAGGGTACGACGGGACAGGGACACTTCAGACCTCCCAGAATTGAGGGGAACAGGGAAGTCGAACGGGGAGTCAGCCGCGCAGCGCGCCGGACATGAAGCCGCGGACGTAGCTGCGTTGCAGAACGACGAAGAGGATGAGACAGGGGATGGCCATGAACGTGACGCCGGCCTCGAGAGCCGGGTAGTCGATCGCGCCGAAGGTCGCGGTGCGCATGTTGACCACGGCGAGCATCATGGTGAACTTGTCGGTCGAGTTGAGCAGGATCAGCGGGGCGAAGAACTCGCCCCACGAGGTGAGGAACGCGAAGAGCGACACGGTGACCAGGCCGGGGCGTACCGCGGGCAGCAGCACCCGCACGAGCGTGGCGATGCTGCCGCAGCCGTCGATCTGGGCCGACTCCTCGAGTTCGTTGGGGATCGCCTCGAACGCGTTGCGCATCATGAAGATCGAGAACGGGAGCTGGAACATGATCAGGACGAGGCTGAGCCCGATCAGCGAGTCCTGCAGCCCGATCCAGCCGAGCAGGACGTAGAGGGCGATCAGGATGGTGGCGTACGGGACCATCAGGATCGCCAGGGTGAGCAGGAACAGGATGTTCTTGCCGGGGAAGTGGAAACGGCCGAACGCGTACCCGCCCAGGGTGGCGACGAGCAGCGTGCCGCCGACGGTCATCGCGCTGACCGCGAGGCTGTTCGCCACGTGCTCGAATCGGATGCCGTTGTCCGAGGTGAACAACCGCTGATAGTTCGCCAGGCCGAAACCGGACGGCGTGCGCACCGACGCCCACGCGCTCCACACCAGCGGAAACAGGAACAGGATGGCCAGCGCGGCGCCGGTGACCCGGGACATGCCGAATCGCATGCGAAGTTCCTCCTAGGACCGGCGGCGCAGCACCCGCAGCTGCACCACGCTGACGATGAGAAGCAGGACGAGCAGCAGCACCGAGACGGCCGCCGCCGAGCCGAGATCCAGCTCGATGAAGGCCTTGCGGTAGATCACCATGACCAGCGACGTGGTGCTGTTGTCGGGGCCGCCGCGGGTCAGGATCCAGAACTGGTCGAAGGCGAGCAGCGACCCGCTCACCATCAGGGTGAGAACGAGCGCGATCGTGGTGCGCATCAGCGGCAGCGTGATCGAGCGGAACGTCTGCCACCACGAGGCGCCGTCCAGCCGCGCCGCCTCGTACACCTCGGTGGGAATCGCCTGCAGCCCGGTGAGCAGGATCAGCATGTTGAAGCCGGCGAATCGCCACAGCACCAGGCCGACGGCCGACGACAGGGCCGCGGTCGGACTGCTGCTCACCGACGGCAACTTGCTGCCGAAGGGCCCGATCTCGGAGCTGAGCAGCCCCAGGAAGAGCAGCGAGGCGCTGGCGAATCCCACCGCCGCGGGCAGGAAGAACGCCGTACGCAGGATCGCGACGCCACGGAAGCGGTGCTGCACGATCAGCGCGAGTCCGAACGAGATCACGAAGAGCAGCACGGTGACCAGGACCGTGTATTTCAGGGTGAACCAGAGCGCGGTGCTCAGGAGCTTGTCGTCGCTGAGCGCGGTGTAGTTGTCCGGCACGTTCATCGACGGCGGACCGAGCAGCGGCCAGCGGTGCAACGACATCCACGCGACCAGGCCCAGCGGGACCAGGAAGAACAAGCCCACCACGAAGGCGGTCGGTGCGGCGTAGAGAGCGCCGATCAACTGTTTCCGGCGCCGGCTTCGGCGCCGGGGCGTGACGGCCTCCGCCTCGACCGCCCTCGTGGCGAGCATTGTCATGATCTCTCCGGGTTACTTCTGCAGCGAGGCCGTCAGCGCCGCGGCGCCGTCGTCCAGGGACTTCTTCGGGTCGGGGCCGAACAGGGCACCCCGGAACGCGGTGACCCACGGACTCTGCGGGTCGTTGTAGGTGGCGTTGAAGTTCTTCGCGTACGGGGTCTTCCCCTTGGCCATCAGCTCGTTGATCTCGACGACGCGCGGGTCGGACTGCGAGTACTTGTTGGTGGCCAGGTCGGTGCGGACCGGGACGCCCTTGTTCTTGGCGACGACCTCGATCTGTGCCTCGTCGCCGAGGGTCCAGCTCAGGAAGTCCCACGCCGCCTTGGCGTTCTTGCTGGTCGCGCCGATGCCGATGGCGTCGCCGCCGACGAAGGTGGACTCACCGCCGTCCGGACCGCTGATCGGGGCGACACCGAGCTTGAAGCTCGACTTCTCCTCGATCAGGCCGAGCCACGCGGACGGGCCCGGGGCGATGCCGATCTTGCCGTTCTGCAGCGCGCCGAGCCAGGTCGGACCGGCCTCGTCCTTCGACGCCGGCGCGGCCACGCCTTCGTCGAAGAGCTGCTTGTACAGCGCGAAGACGTCGCTCATCTCCTTGCTGTTGATGGTGCTCTCGGTGCCCTCGGCGTTCATCACGTCGCCGCCCGCGGCCCAGACCGAGGGCCACAGGGTGAAGACGTTGCAGCCGCCGCAGTTGCCGCCGAAGTAGGTGCCGTTGATGTCGCCGCCGAGCTTGTCCACGGCGCGCGCGTCGGCGGCGAACTCCTTCAGGTTCGTCGGCGGCTTCTCCGGGTCGAGACCCGCCTTCTTGAACAGGTCCTTGTTGTAGAGCATCACGGACATGTCGATGGTGTGCGGGACCGCGTAGTTCCGGTTCTGCCAGGTGCCGTTGCGAACGTGCGCCGGCGCGACCTTGTCCTTGACCGGCAGCGCCTGGAACTGGTCGGTGATGTCCAGCCACAGCCCCTGCGAGGCGTACTGCGGCGCGAAGACCACGTCGGAGGCGAACAGGTCGGGCAGCGCCTTCGCGCCCGCCGCCGACGCGATCTTCGCCGGGTACTCCTCGTTCGGGTACGCGGTCACCTGCACCTGGTTCTTGTGCGAGGCGTTGTACGCGGCCGCGTACGCCTTGGAGATGGACTCGGTGGCCGCCCGGGTCCACAAGGTCAGCGTGGCGCCGCTGTCCGCGCTGGCGGACCCGGCCGATTCGTCGTCGTTGCCACCGCACGCGGCGGCGCCGACCAGGAGCGTGACGGCTGCTAAGCCGCCGAGCCATCTCTTCAAGGGTCGTTCCTTTCAGTTATGAATTCAGCGGTTGTAGACCTTCACCTCGGTGAGGGCGGTCTTGAACCCGGAAGCGTGGGTGACCTGCACCCGAAGCCGGGTCGTGCTGACCCCGGTGAAATTGACCACGTTGTAGTTCGCCTGTGGAGCGGCCGGGGTCTTCACCGCGGACGCGACATTGGTCCAGGTGCTGCCGTTCAGGTACTGGATCTGGTACGAGGCGGGCTGGCGGTACCGGTTGGTCGCCCGGTCGTTGCGGAACCACAGCCGTACCTCGTCCACCGTGCGTGCCTGGCCCAGGTTGAGTTCCAGGTAGTCGGTGGCGTTCGGGGAGCCGTACGTGCCCCAGAGCGGCTCGTTGATCGGGAAGCCGTCCACGGCGTTCGCGCCGGAGGTGCCGGAGGTCGTGTACGACGCGGCGGTCGCGACGCCCTGCGCGTAGTTCGTCAGGTTGGCGGTCAGGTCGACGCCGGCCTTGTTGAACATGTCGACCATCTGCGCGCTGTTCTGCGTCACCTGGTTCGGTGCCTGCAGCCCGGCGTAGGCCTGGCTGTAGTTGACGGTCGCGGTGGTGCCCGGGAAGGTGACCGCGCCGGTGTCCGGGTTCCACACCAGCGGCACGAGCGCGCTGACGGTGGCGACCCGGGTGCCGTTGATGAAGATCGAGTAGCCCTGCGGGATGCCCGGGTACTTCGCGACGCCGTCGGCCGGGTTGTCCCAGACGATCGACAGGTCGGCGTTGCGGTAGCGCAGGTTGTTGACCGCGAAGTTGGGCCAGCCGATGTTCAGCGGGCTGAGCTCGACCTGCTTGTCGCTGCGCGTCCGCAGGCCCGCGACGTCCTCGATGATGGTCCAGTTGCTGCTGCCGAGGATGTTGTGGTGGATGCCGGACCGGTAACCGATGGTGTTCGTCGAAGCGTTCCAGTTGGCCCAGTACTCGTTGGCGTCCGGGTACGCGGTGTTGCCGCCGATGTACTGCGCCCACGTGTTCCAGTAGAGGAGCTTCTTGTAGTCCTCGGTGGACATCCACTGGTTCGGGTAGTTGCGCAGCACCGACGAGTACAGCCGGAACTGCACCGTCGAGTTGATGGTGGAGAAGTTGTTGCTGCCCGGCTGGCCGGCCGCCGCCGCTGCCGCCTTGTCGCGCTGGTTCGCGGTGAAGAACGGGAAGATCGGGTATTCGGCCGGGTCGGCGAAGAGCCGCAGGGCCTGCCGGTACGTGGCCGTGTTCGGCATCGCGCCCACCGCGTACGGGTAATAGTTGTTGATCTCTTTCCAGGGCACCAGCGTGTTGGTGGAGACGTGCCGGTGCTCGATGAGCTGGTTCGTCGAGTCCCACAGGTACGTGGTGATCGCGTTCTTGATGCGGTCCGCGATCTGCTGCATCTCGGTGGCCTTGGCCGTGTTCCCGATCGCCGCGTACGCCTGCGAGGCCGCGACCGCGCCACTGTAGACATAGGCCGACTCGGCACGGTCCAGGTTGCCGGAGCGCCAGTGGAAGCTCACCGCGTCCGCGTCGTTGCCGGTGAGCGCGCCCCAGTCGTACTCGATCAAGCCGTTGTTGTTGTGGTCGTAGAACGAGAGCTGACCCTTGACGTCACCCTCGGCGTACTTGGCGAGGTTGCCCGCGATGGCCGGCTGGCCGCCGTGCAGCTGGTAACTGCGCCAGGCCGCCTCGGCGATGTACTGCGTGTAGCTGTTCGACCAGTTCTCCGGGTCACCCGGGTTGTCCATGAACCGGCCGTTCTTGGAGACCTGACCCACCGACAACCAGTCCCCGTACGCCGGTGCGGGGTTGCGCAGATACTTGAGGTCGTCGATGTGCATCGGCTGGGTCAGTGCGATCGCGTTGTTGTAGCCGAGCGCGCCCTCGACACTCGTCGGGAACTGGAAGTCCTGGCCCGGGATGTTGGCGTCCAGGTTGTTGAACCGCATCAGCCACCAGCGGTAGTAGATCTCCTTCTTGATCGCGGGCTCGGGGACGTCGATGTACGGGATGTTGACCGCCCACCAGCGGTTGTAGTCGCGTACCTGGGTGCTGAAAGCCGTTGCCGGAGTTAGCGCCTTATAAGCGTTATATTCTGACAAGGACTCCGGGATTTCGTTGGCGATGAATCCCATTTGGACCTTCACCGTGGTGGAGGCGCCGGCCGCCAGGGTGACGCTGCGGGTGAGCGCGCCGCTCGCGGCCGTAAAGCCGTCACCCGACAGTCTCGGAAATATCGTCGTAAGGTTGTTTTTGACCGCTCGCGAACCGGTCAAATCGGACCCGCTCACGGTCGTCGCATACGGGGAGGTCACCCGCAGCGCGACGGTCTGCGACGCCGTACCGGTGTTGGTGATCTGCAGGTTGTCCACCGCGACGTCGTTCTGGGTGATGAACTTCGTCTGGTTGATCCGCAGCGAGCCGCTGGTGTGCACGCTCTTCCAGTGGCTCGGCGCCTGCCACCGGCTCGCGGTCTGCTCGGTCCAGGTGCCGGTGCCCGCGGTCACGGTGAACGCCGCCTGGTTACTGATGCTTTCCCAGTACGCCACCTGGCCGCCGAACCCGAGAACGGAGGGCGTGTGGGTCTTCATGAACACGGCCCGTCCACGGCTCATGAGCCAGGTGCCGGCCGGGTCGTTACCGGTGCGGGCGAGCAGCCGATCCATCCAGAAATCGGTGCCACCCGCCTCCGCGTCGTAGATGGCCTGCATGGTGTTGCCGGTGGTCATCGCGACCGGCGGCGCGGGGATGGCCGAGGTGCCGGAGAACGTGGGATACCCGATGGTCTGGGCAGCCTGGGCCGGCGTGGCCACGACGAGGAAGGATCCGACGAGGACTGCTGACAACGCGAATGCCAGCCGGGGGTGTGGCATCGCGCACCTCCTTAGGTGGTGGGGAGCCAGATCCGCATCGTGGACGGGCCGCGACGGGCCCACCGGTGGTACGGGAGGAGAGGGACCACGACGGGATCGGGTCGTTCCGTGCTCACGCGGTGGCTTCGGTACGGCCAGTCATCGTCAACCGGCTTGGTACGTCGGCCTTTCACCGCTCCGGCCTCGGGCGCGACCGAGGTATCGACCTGCACCTCGTCGAGGGAGACGCCCTCCTCCTGGTCTGTGGATTCGGCGCACATCACCAGCGGGCCGACCTCGACCGCGGCGCACCCTCGCAGGGCGTCGGCACGCGGGTCGGGGAAGGTCCACCGGGGGCGCATCGGGAGTTCCATCCGGAGCTGCTCGCCCGGCCGGAACACCCGGCGGAACACGCCTTCGGGCGCGTCTTCTTTCGCCCACTGCGGCAGCCGCAACGTCAACGTGCGGGGCTCGGGCGGCGCCTCGACGATCGTGACGGTGACCGTCCCGCCGTCCGGGTAGGCCGTGTCGACGTCGAAGACCATGCCGCCGGCCTCGGCCCGCATCGGCGCGAACTGATGCACCTGCGCGCCGTCGTCGTCCTCGGTGACCAGATAGGTGCCGAGCGAGGCGAGCAGGCGGGCCACGTTGTTGGGGCAGCACGACACTTCGAACCACGGCGCCCGGCCGGCCCCGCCGAAGCGCAGCCGCTCGTGGCCCGGTTCCGGGACCTCGGCCGGGGTGCGCTGGTGCAGCGTGTGGGCGTAGAAGAAGGACCGCCCGTCGTCGGCCACCGCGGTCGCGATCACGTTGTGCAGGATCCGGTCGACGATGTCGCCGTAGCGCATGTCGCCGGTGGCGAGCAGCAGCCGATGCGCCAGGTGAATGGTGGCCACGCCGGCGCAGGTCTCCGAATAGGACCGGTCGGACGGGAGCTGGAAGTCGTCGCCGTAACTCTCGTCCAGGTGCCGGGATCCCATGCCGCCGGTCAGATAGGTGCGGCGGGCGAGCGTACGGTCGAACTGCTTTCTGATTTTCTCCAGGAGGTCGTCGTCGCCGGTCTCGACCGCGACATCCACCGCGCCCGCCGCGAGGTACAGCGCGCGGACCGCGTGGCCGTGGAAGACCTCGGCCTGCTTGACCGGGACGTCGTCCTGGAAGTAGCCCCAGCCGAACTCGTGCTCGGCCAGCGTGCGGTAGCCGCGTCGTTCGACGAAGGTCGCGGCCATCTCCAGATACCGGCGCTGTCCGGTGACCCGGTACAGCTCGACCAGCGCGGTCTCCACCTCCGGATGACCGCAGATACCTGCCTCGCCGAACGCGACGCAGATGTGGTCGGCGACCTTGCGGGCGACGTCAAGCAGTTCCGGGGCTTTTTGGGTGCGGGCCGCGGCGACGGCGGCCTGCAGGAAGTGACCGTTGCAGTAGAGCTCGTGCCCGAAGTTCAGATCGCTGTAGCGCCGGGGCTGGCCCGGCCGGCCGAACGCGGTGTGCAGATAGCCGTCCGGCGCCTGCGCGTTCTTGATCAGCTCGGTGAACTCGTTGAGGCGCGCGTCGTGCCGGTGACCGCCCGGCCGGGCCGACTCCCAGCACATCGCCTCGGTCAGCTTGTAGACCTCGGAGTCGCTGAACTCGCGGCCCCGGCGGCGTGCGGTCTTGAGCGGCTCGCGGAAGTTACCGCTCCAGCCCATCCGGTCGATCCACTGGGCATTGTGGCCGATCGTGGCGGTGCCGTTGACCTCTTGGCGCCGCCCCCAGAAGCCGCCGGTCAGCCGCACCTGCGGCAAGCCGACGGGCCGCAACACCCCGCGTGAGGGCACGACAGGTCCTGTCACCGCTACCGCCTCCGAAATTTTTCGAAAACCTTTTCGGGGCATCGTGGCAGCACCGTTATCACCGTGTCAATGGCGAGTATCGATTTGGTTGGTTTGGTGAAATCCGGTTATGCTTCCGAAAATTTTCGGGAGGCATTCGGTGGGCAGAAAACGCGCGCAGGTGACGCTGACGGACGTTGCCAAGCGGGCCGGGGTGTCGGTGGCCACCGCGTCCAAGGCCCTCAACGAACGCGACGAGGTCGCCCCCGCCACCCGCAACCGGGTGCGGCAGGCGGCCGAGGAGCTGTCGTTCCAGCCGAACGTGCTGGCCCGCAGCCTGATCTCCGGAAACACCCGCACCGTCGGGCTGCTCACCGACGAGTTGTCCGCGGCCCGGTTCGCCATCCCGGTGCTGCTGGGCGCCGAGAACGCGCTGGGCAACGAGCAGATGAGCGTGCTGCTGTGCGACGCGCGCGGCGACGCGATCCGGCGCCGGCACTACATCCAGACGCTGCTGGCGCGTCAGGTCGACGGGTTCATCATCCTGGGCGACTCCAACGAGATCCGGCCGTCGCTCAGTCGCGAGATCCCGGTGCCCGTGGTGTACGCCTACTGCGAGTCCGACGATCCGTCCGATTTGTCAGTCGTGGCGGATGACTTCGGCGGTGCTCAGCTGGCGGCCGAACACCTGGTGACCCTCGGACGCCGCAAGATCGCGCACATCACCGGGGACCGCGGCTATCGCGCCGCCCGCGATCGCGCCGCCGCGTTGCAGCAGGTGCTCGACGAGGCGGGGTTGCCGCTGGTCGGCGAGCCGCTGTACGGGCAGTGGTCGCAGCGCTGGGGCCGGCACGCCACCTCGCGGTTGCTGGCCTCGCATCCCGACGTCGACGCGATCTTCTGCGGCAGCGACCAGATCGCCTCCGGGGTGACCGAGGAGCTGCGCGACCTGGGCCGCTCGGTCCCCGGCGACGTGGCGATCGTCGGCTACGACAACTGGGAGATCATGGCGACCGAGACACGGCCGCCGCTGACCACCGTGGACCTCAATCTGGAGCAGCTGGGGACGACGGCGGTGCAGCATTTGTTTGCCGCGCTCGACGGCGAACGGGTGTCCGGGGTGATTCGCCAGCCGGGCCGTCTCGTGGTGCGCGAGTCGACGGCGGTGGCCGGCCCGATCCGGCCGTTCCCCTCGGCTATTTCCTGAGAATGAATTTGGAATGGGTCCATTTTGAATTGATCGCGTCAATGGGTGTCGATCGTGTCGCTGATCCGGCTGACCGCCGGGGTAATTCGGCGATACCTTACGAATGAATCTCCGGTCGAGTGGGGCCCTAGGCCGCCGATTCCTTTGTTTGCCTAAGGGGGGCATGCACCATGACCGAACGCTTCGATCCCAACATTCCATCCACCGGGCCGACCTCGGCGTCCATTGAGGGCGACTTCATCGGCGTCGTCGGCATCACCGAGCGGCCCGCCATCGGCAGCTCGAACCTCGTCATCAACGCCAACCAGTCGTTCGACATCGAGGTCTCCTGGCATGTTTTCGGCACGCTGGTGCCGCTCTGGCTGACCGCGCTGTCGGTGCAGACCTCGGACTGGGTCGTGACGGCGTACGCCGAGTCGCAGGGCCCCGGCGACGAGAAGACGCTCGGCAGCGTGAACGTGCCGATCGGCGGGCCGGGGTTCTCGCTGAACGAGACCTACAAGGCGAAGCTCACCGTTCCGCCGGGCACGCTGAGCGAGGAGAACCCGGGCGACGACACCCAGTCCGGCACCTACAAGATCGTCGTGACCGTGTTCCTCGACTCGAACCTCGGGCCGGTGGGATACGACATGATGGGGTACGCCGAGGGTCCGATCGTCAAGGTCGAGGACCCGATCTGACGGATTCGGCCGGCCCTTTCGCGGGCCGGCCGCTTCCGCAGGCCTGTCAGGCCGCCTCGACGCCGTCGATGACGAGGCCGCCCAGCGAACCGACGTGCGGAATGTGCCAGTCGCCTCGATCGATGACCGTCAGACGTGGCTGGCGCTTCCCGACGACCACTCGCCGTCCGCACGCCTCGTCGCGGCAGACGAACAGCACCTCGGCAGCGGTTTCGGCCTCGCAATCCATCTGGTGCGGCGGGGCCGGTTCCGGAGTCTTGTCCAGTGCCATGGTCAACCTTTCTCTGGCTGTCGGGCAGAGAGGGAACCATATACCCCACGGTCCGGAAATCAACACCTGCCGACGCCTATCCATGGGAGCTATCCGATGGACGAATTGACGCGAATTTCCCCCGCGACGCGCGCCGCCCTGGTCGCCGTCGCGCAGGGTTCCTGCTATTTCCCGGGCTGCCGGACACCGATCTTGGTGGCACTCGGCAGCCAGCCCGAAATCAATATCGAGTTCGCCCGTATTCGCAGTGCCGACCCCGCACAACCGCGCTATGTGGCGGGCACCAGCGACGAGGATTCGTTCCACAACCTGCTGCTGCTCTGCGTCCCGCACCGCCGCACCGTCGACCGCGACGCGACGGCCCACCCCGTCGAGCTCCTCGAGTCGTGGGTCCCGTCCGGCGCCTTGGACGACCTGGGCCCGCTGAGCCCGGCCCGCTTGGCCGACCTGCTGACCTCGGCGTTCTGGACGGCGAAGGAGCAGGTGGCCGACGCGCTGCTGCGCCTGGAGAAGACCGACTCCGACGCGGCCCAGCTCCTGCGCCACTTGCTGGACGACCAGCGCAGCCGGTACGCGGTGGACCCGGAGATCGCCGCGATCCTGCACCGGGTGGCCCGCGCCTTGGACCAGCTCGTCGAGCCGGAGCCGGCACCGCGGCGCTCACCAAGGCCGGAGCGCCCGAACATCGGCTGGCGCCCCTGACCGTGACCCCCGGCTCCCAGAGGCCGGGGGTCACACAAGCCCATGAAAGGCGTTGGCGCCGGCTCACCATGTGGGACCGGTGCCCGGTGGGCGGTACTCGCGGCCACATCGTGGTCGCAGGGTCCACGATACGAGACCAGGGTCCATAGTGGATCGTCTTTTTTGTACTTTAGCGGCTTTTGTTCGGCCGCTTTCCCCGCCGTTTCGTGAACCTTGGAGAGTTGTGGTCGATATGTGGGCGCAACTCTCCAAGGTCTCCAGAGATCCCGGGATGTGGACGGGATCGGCGCATAGTGGGACCGATGGACGAGCCTGTGGGTCGACCGGCACGGAATGGGGGGTCGAGCAACGGAAAGTCCCCCGGACCGTAGCGCCCGGGGGACATCCCTTCAGACTTGCCGATGACTCTTAGATCTCAACCCGCCAGTGGAGGGGATCGTCAGCTGCAGCCCGAGGTCGAGCCGCAACCCTCGCAGACGTAGCAGCTGCCCGCACGCCGCATCTTGGTGCCGCACGTGAAGCACAGCGGCGCGTCGGCCGACATGCCCATGACCAGCTCAAGCAGTTCCGTCGACGAACCCGCCTTCGACGCCGGCTTCTCGACCGCCGCCGAAATCGTCACCGGAACAGCCGGAGCCGGAACGGCCGGAGCCGGAACGGCCGGAGCCGGAACGGCCGGAGCCGGAACAGCCGGAGCCGAAACAGCCGGAGCCGCGACCGCCCGAACCTGAGCCGCCTGCGCCGGGACCGCAGCCACGACCGGCTTGACCTCGGCCACCGCGGCCGACGCCGTGGGTGCCGGGGCCTCCGCCGGAGCAGCGGCCGCACCGACCGGCGCGGACACCGGGGCCGACGCGGCCATGCCGGCCAGGTCGACGCCCGCCGCCTCCGCGGCCGCCTCGGCCTGGACCTGCGCCGCGCGCTCCGTGGCGGTGAAGATGCCCAGGTCGGCGCGGGTGTCGTAGGGCAGGAAGTCGAGCGCCAGGCGACGGAAGATGTAATCCATCACCGAGGATGCCATGCGCACGTCCGGGTCGTCGGTCATGCCGGCCGGCTCGAAGCGCATGTTGACGAACTTGTTGACGAAGGTCTCCAGCGGCACGCCGTACTGCAGCCCTATCGAGATCGCCACCGAGAAGGCGTCCATGACGCCGGCCAGGGTGGAACCCTGCTTCGACATCTTCAGGAAGACCTCGCCGAGGCCGTCGTCCGGGTAGGACGAGGCGGTGAGGTAGCCCTCGGCGCCGCCGACCGAGAACGACACCGTCTCCGACGGGCGCTTCTTCGGCAGGCGCTTGCGGACCGGGCGGTACTCGACGACCTTCTCCACGATCTTCTCGACCTGGGCCGCGGACAGCTCGGTCGCGGCCGAGGCCTCGGCCGCTGCCTTCTCCGCCTTCGTCTTCGCGGCGGAGAGCGGCTGGCCGACCTTGCAGTTGTCGCGGTAGATCGCGAGCGCCTTCAGGCCCAGCTTCCAGCCCTGGTAGTGGATCTCCTCGATCTCCTCGACGGTCGCCGTCTCCGGCATGTTGACCGTCTTCGAGATGCCGCCGGAGATGAACGGCTGCGTCGCGGCCATCATCAGGACGTGGCCCATCGGGGAGATCGCCCGGTTGCCCATGGCGCAGTCGAAGACCGCGTAGTGCTCGGGCTGCAGCGCCGGGGCGTCGACCACGCTGCCGTGCTCGGAGATGTGCTCGACGATCGCCTCGACCTGCTCCTCGGGGTATCCGAGGCTGCGCAGGGCGCGCGGAACGGTCTGGTTGACGATCTGCATCGAACCGCCGCCGACGAGCTTCTTGAACTTGACCAGGGCCAGGTCGGGTTCGATGCCGGTGGTGTCGCAGTCCATCATCAGGCCGATGGTGCCGGTCGGGGCGAGCACCGACGCCTGGGCGTTGCGCCAGCCGTTCTTCTCACCGATCTTGTAGCCGTTCTGCCACTGGTTGGTGGCCTCGCGGACGATGTCGGTGGCGACGGCGTTGGTCGGGCGGATCTCGTCGTTGGCCGCGGCGTGCTTGCGCATGACCCGCTTGTGCGCGTCGGCGTTGCGGGCGTAGCCCTCGTACGCGCCGACGATGCCGGCGATCTCGGCGGAGCGACGGTATGCCACGCCGGTCATCAGCGAGGTGATCGCGGCGGCGACGCTGCGGCCACCGTCCGAGTCGTACGGCAGGCCGGACGCCATCAGCAGGGCGCCGAGGTTCGCGTACCCGATGCCGAGCTGACGGTAGGCGCGGGTGGTGATGCCGATCTTCTCGGTCGGGAAGTCGGCGAACGAGATCGAGATCTCCATGGCGGTGATCACGAGCTCGACGCTCTTGACGAACTTCTCGGTGTTGAAGTTGCCGTCGGCCAGCAGGAACTTCATCAGGTTCATCGAGGCCAGGTTGCAGGACGAGTCGTCCAGCGACAGGTACTCCGAACACGGGTTGGACGCGGTGATCCGGCCGGTCTCGGGGTTGGTGTGCCAGTCGTTGATGATGTCGTCGTACTGCAGGCCGGGGTCGGCGCACTCCCACGCGGCCTGGGCGATCTCGCGGAACAGACCGCGGGCGTCGACCTCCTCGATGACCTCGCCGTTGAGACGGCCGCGAAGAGCGAACTTCTCCCCCTTCTCGTACGCCTCCATGAACTCTCCGTTGACGCGTACGGAGTTGTTGGCGTTCTGGTACTGGACACTCACGATGTCCGACCCGCCGAGGTCCATGTCGAAGCCGGCGTCCCGCAGCGCGCGGATCTTGTTCTCCTCGCGCGCCTTGGTCTGGACGAACTCCTCGATGTCCGGGTGGTCGACGTCGAGGATGACCATCTTGGCCGCCCGGCGGGTGGCGCCACCGGACTTGATGGTTCCCGCGCTCGCGTCGGCGCCGCGCATGAAGCTCACCGGGCCGCTCGCCGTCCCCCCAGACGACAGCAGCTCCTTGGACGAGCGGATGCGGGACAGGTTGACGCCGGAGCCGGAGCCGCCCTTGAAGATCAGCCCCTCCTCCTTGTACCAGTCCAGGATGGAGTCCATCGAGTCGTCGACCGACAGGATGAAGCAGGCGCTGACCTGCTGCGGCGACTTGGTGCCGACGTTGAACCACACCGGGGAGTTGAAGCTGAACACCTGGTGCAGCAGCATCCAGGTGAGCTCCTGGTCGAAGACGTCCGCGTCGTCCTCGGTGGCGAAGTATCCGCCCTCCGCGCCGGCCTTGCGGTACGTCTTGACGACCCGGTCGATGAGCTGCTTGAGCGACCACTCCCGCTCCGGCGTGCCCACCGCGCCACGGAAGTACTTCGTGGTGACGATGTTGGCGGCGTTGACGCTCCAGGACGCCGGGAACTCGACGCCCCGCTGCTCGAAGTTGATCGAACCGTCCCGCCAGTTCGTCATGACGACGTCGCGGCGCTCCCACTCGACCTCGTCGTAAGGGTGAACGCCCTCGGTCGTCCAGACCCGCTCGACCCGCAGCCCCCCGCGTGCCGCGTTCGCGCCATTAGCGCGGCCTCGCTGCTTTGCTGTGATGCCGTCCCCGGCCATACTGCTCCCCCTCGAAACTGCCACTCTGCCCTGGTTTCTTCCGGTTTCCCGCCGCTCGCGCCGCGGGAGACCCGGTCAGATCTTCTGCGGCCGACCGCCCGCGGACCTGGGCACGACGGGATGTCGTGCCGCCGCCTCGCCGGCGATCGAGGCCTCGCGCAGCGCCGCGATCTCCTTCTCGAACTCGTCGAGCGAGTCGAAGGATTTGTAGACGCTGGCGAACCGGAGGTAAGCCACCTGGTCGAGCTCTCGCAGCGGGATGAGGATGGCCAGGCCGACCTCGTGACTGGGAACCTCCGCCGCGCCCTTCGCCCGGATGGTCTCCTCGACCTTCTGAGCGAGCAGCGCGATGGCATCCTCGTCGACCGGGCGGCCCTGGCAGGCTTTGCGGACCCCACTCATGATCTTGGTGCGGCTGAACGGCTCGGTGACCCCGCTTCGCTTGACGACAGCGAGGACCGCCTCTTCCACCGTGGTGAACCGCTTGCCGCACTCGGGACACGAGCGGCGACGACGAATCAGTTGGCCGTCGTCGGCCTCGCGCGAGTCGACCACGCGTGAGTCGGCGTGGCGGCAATACGGGCAGCGCACCGCAAAGCTCCCTTCAAGGCCCGACACATCGGATCCAGGGCACGCCGAAATCCAGCGCCGCACGGGTTGAAAGCAACGACAACCAATGCATCGCCGGTGGGCTGCCTGTGGATAACCGAGGCGGGAAACCCCAACCAGTGGATGACTTACACCCTTGTAACTACTAGATGTTGGGGTAGACGCTATGCCGCAGCGGACGCGTTCGCAAGTTCAACGGCGGCTCGGCGCGCCCTATTTTCCGACACAACACGTGCGGTTGACCGGCGATCACGCAATGCCGTGATCATTGCGCCGTTGGCAAGATCAAAAGCTGCCCTTCCCGTACGCCGAATCCCCGCAAATCGTTCGCCCGGCGCAGCTCGTCGACCGCCGCCCGGATGTCTTGACCAGGGAAGACGCGCGCCGCGACGTCCCAGAGGGTGTCGCCGCGGTGGACCACCACCGTCGGCGGCGCGGTGGACGGCAGTTGCTCGGCGCGCGACGCCGTCGTGAACAACACGACACTCGCCAGTGACGCGGCCAGCACGAGCAAGACGAGAACCACGGCCCGGCCGCGGCGGGTCAGACGCAGGGGTCGCTCGACCGGAGCGGCTCGGGTGCCACGTAGGGGTCGCTCGATCGGAGCGCGCCGGGTCGGATGCAAGGGCCGTTTGACCGGAGCATGGCGGGCCAGGCGCCACGGCCGCTCGATCGGAGCGAAGGCGCGTGAAGACTCGGCGTGCCGAAGGCCATGACCGACCATGACGACTCCCCGCAGATGACGATCTTCGTACGGGCGTTCGATCGAACGCCCGTACGACGGTCTATCAGAACACCTGTGCGGAAGTCGAGCACTTGTGGGCGACACGCCGGAAGAATGTCGTACAGATGTTTGAATATGTCGTACCGCACCATTACGGTTCTCGGTCAAAGGGGTCAGCCGGGCGGACGCCATCCCCACGGCATCCGGCCACGGCTCCGCGATGTGCTCCACGTGCCCACCCCACGGGCACTGGCCGACAGGGAGGGCGGACGTGTCGACCGACGACCGGACGAGCCGGCAACACCAGCAGATCAACAAGCCCGAGAGCACGCCCGCGACACTGCGGCGCCGATCGGCGGGCCGGGCCCGCTCGACCGCCGCCGACGCGCCGCAGCTGCGCTCGGTCACGCCCGTGGTCTCGCAGTTCCCCGACCCGGTCACCAGCGAGCTGACCGCCCGGCAACGGCGAATCCTCGAGTTCATCCGCGACTGGGTGGAGCGCTACGGCTATCCGCCGAGCGTGCGTGAGATCGGCGAGGCGGTCGGCCTGGTGTCGCCGTCCAGCGTGGCCTATCAGCTGAAGGCGCTGGAGACCAAGGGCTTCCTGCGCCGCGACCCGAACCGTCCGCGGGCGGTCGACGTGCGCTCCCCCAGCGAGATGGTGGACGACGACGCGCTGCGGGCCGCCCGCCCCCAGCCTGCGTATGTTCCGCTCGTCGGCCGCATCGCCGCCGGCGGCCCGATCCTGGCCGAGCAGGCGGTGGAAGAGTTCTTCCCGCTGCCGCGCGAGCTGGTCGGCGAGGGCGACGTCTTCATGCTCGAGGTCAAGGGCGACTCGATGATCGACGCCGCGATCTGCAACGGCGACTGGGTCGTGGTGCGCCAGCAGCCGACCGCGACCGCCGGCGACATCGTGGCCGCGATGATCGACGGCGAGGCGACGGTGAAGAGCTATCGGCAGCGCGACGGGCACGTGTGGCTGATGCCGGCGAACCCGGCCTTCGACCCGATCCCGGGCGATGACGCAACGATCATGGGCCGGGTGGTCGCGGTCTTGCGGCGGGTTTGAGGGCCTCGGGTCGAAGCGCTCGCCGCCGAGATCACGAACCGGCTCACCGAGAAAGGCCGGGCCCGAGGGCCCGGCCTTTGGGTCTCCACGTCGGTCCCCAGCGCCTGCCGAGAGCGCCCTCGGGGCCGAGACCGTGTTCGGGTGCCGGAGTGGGCTAGCGCCGGCCGTACCCGGGGTCGTAGCGGTCCTCGCGGCGCGGCTGGTAGTCGGAATAGCCGTCCCCGCGCGGTGACTGGCCATAAACACCGTCGCCGCCACGGCCGCCGCCGGGCTGGGCCTGGGGACCGCGCGGAGGCTGCGGACCCCGGCCAGGCTGGCCCTGCGGACCCCGCGGTGGCTGACCCTGCGGACCACGCGGCGGCTGGGGAGCACGAGCGGGCTGCCCCTGCGGACCCCGGGGCGGCTGACCTTGCGGACCACGCGGTGGCTGTCCCTGCGGTCCCCGCGCGGGCTGACCTTGCGGACCACGAGCGGGCTGCCCCTGCGGCCCCGCGGGCTGACCCTGCGGACCGCGAGCGGGCTGACCCTGCGGACCACGAGCCGGTTGCCCCTGGGGACCACGCGCGGGCTGACCACCACGAGCCGGTTGCCCCTGCGGACCCGCGGGCTGCCCCTGCGGACCACGAGCGGGTTGCCCCTGCGGACCGCGAGCCGGTTGCCCCTGCGGACCCCGACCGGGCTGACCCTGCGGCCCATTGCCGTTCCGGGAAGGCTGCTGGCCGTTCGGCCGCCCATAAACCGGGGCGCCACCGCCCCGCTGGCCGGCCGCACCACCCGACGCGCCGCCGCCGCTGCCGTAGACCGGCCCGGACCGAGCGCCCGCCGTTGCACCACCCGGACCCGCACCCGCGCCGTACACACCGGCCTTCTGCGCGGCCCCGCCAACCCCGATCAACTCGGTCTCCGGATCCCCGGCGAGCGGGTTGTCGTACTCCTCCGACGCCGGAGCGGGCATGTCGCGCACCTTCTTGCGGTGCTTCACGATGCCGAAGACGCCGGCGCCCACCAGGAGCAGGCCGAGCAGGCCGACGCCGCCCAGCAAGGACTTGACCTCGCCGATGGTGACGCCGTCGTACCACTTCTTGCCGCCGTCGACGCCGCCGCCCTTGGCCACCGCGGCGACCTTGGTCGCGGGCGTGTAGGACCGGATGTAGTTCGCGGCCTTCTCGTCGCCGGACATGTCGGAGACGGTGAGGAAGCTGGCGCCGTCGGCGCTGTAGGTGATCGCCTCACCCTGCGGCTCGTCGGGCAGGCCGGTGGTGCGCGGCTTCTCCTTCAGCGCGGCGAGCACGTCACCGTTCTTGACATCCCACTCGAGCGCGTCGGTGTAGGTGCGCAGCGCCACCTTCGTCCCGCCGGCCAGGATCGCGCCGCCGACGACCGTGCGGTTACCGATGCGGGCGAGCGGCGGGCCGGACGTGGTGGTGCCGTTGATGGTGATCTCGCCCACACGCTTGAGCGGGACGCCCTCTTCGTTGTTGGTCTTGAGCGCGCCGGTCGGCTGATAGATGTACGCCGGCTTGCCGACCTCTTTGGTCACGATCAACGGGGTGCCGTCGCCGTTGAGCAGCAGCGCCTCGGCGTCGTGATGATCGCCCTCCGGATAGGAGAGGCGGTGCAGCGACGGCTTGCTGGAGCCGTCGGCGTTCATCGTCCACAGCACGACCGAGGAACGGCTCTCGTTCGGGTCGGTGTAGTCGTTGTCGCCGGTGTCGGCGATCCACAGCTTCTTGCCGTCGGGCGAGAGGATCAGATCCTCGGGGTCGCGAGGCGTGGTGGGGAAGGCGACCGAGTCCTTCACCTTGCACTTGGTGTCCAGGAAGAACACCTTTCGGTGTTGCGCATCCGGGCTGCTGTCGTTGATCACGATGTAGCCGGTCTTGGTCGCCACCATGCCGGACAGCTCGTCGAGGTCACCGTCCGCAATCTTGCAAAGCTTCTTCCCGGGCGTCGCGGGCGCACTGACGACGGGGGCCGGATCGTCCGCAAATGCACCGGACGACCCAATCATCACCAGGCCGAAGGCCATGATGATCGGGAGAACGAGACGCCGCATCCGATCAGTGTCGCATGCGGCGCCCCGTGCCCGTGTGACGCGTGGATCAACGCAGGCCGTGAAGCCCGTCGCGCCCGCTTTGTCGTTACACGCTCAGTATCGGTACGACTCCAGGTCGGCAGCGAGGTGCTCGCCGACGCGTACCCGAAGCTCGGTTCCCTCGTCCAGATAGGTGGTTTGCAGTACCTGACCGGTCCGATGAATTCGGGCAACCAGATCACCGCGGTCATACGGCAGCAGAACGCGCAGATCCACCGCGGGCCGCGGCAGCCGGTCGGCGATCGCGGCATGCAGTTCGTCGATGCCCGCACCGCTGCGTGCCGACACGAAGACGGCCCCGGGCCAGGTGCGCTTCAGCCGCAGGATGGTCTCCTCGTCGGCCGCGTCCACCTTGTTGATCACCAGGAGCTCGTTGATCTTCTCGGCCCCGACCTCGCCGAGCACCTCGCGAACGGCGCTGACCTGACCCTCGGGGTCGGGGTGTGCACCATCCACGACGTGGACGACCAGATCCGCGTACGAGACCTCTTCGAGGGTGGACCGGAACGCCTCGACGATCTGATGGGGCAGATGCCGCACGAAACCGACGGTGTCGGAGAGCGTGTAGACACGGCCGTCCTCGGCCGAGGCACGACGGGTGGTCGGGTCCAGCGTGGCGAACAACGCGTCCTCGACCAGCACGCCCGCCTGGGTCAGACGGTTGAGCAGGCTGGACTTGCCGGCGTTCGTGTAACCCGCGATGGCCACGGCCGGGACACCGCTGTTGGAACGACGCGACCGCTTGGTCTGCCGCTGCACGCGCATGCCCTTGATCTCGCGCCGCAGCCGGGAGATGCGCTGGGTGATCCGCCGCCGGTCGGTCTCGAGCTTGGTCTCACCGGGACCACGCAGACCCACACCGCCGCCGGCACCGCCACCACGGCCGGAACCACCGGTCTGGCGGGACAGGGTCTGACCCCAGCCACGCAGACGCGGCAACAGGTACTGCAGCTGGGCCAGCTCGACCTGCGCCTTACCCTCTTTGCTCTTCGCGTGCTGGGCGAAGATGTCGAGGATCAGCGCGGTCCGGTCGACGACCTTGACCTTGGTCTGCTCCTCAAGGTTGCGCAACTGGGACGGGGAGAGCTCGCCGTCGCAGATCACCGTGTCGGCGCCGGTGGAGAGCACCACCGCGGACAGCTCGTCAACCTTGCCCCGGCCGATGAACGTGGCCGGGTCGATCTCGGAGCGCCGCTGGATCAAGCCCTCCAGGACCTGCGACCCGGCGGTCTCGGCGAGCGCCGCCAGCTCGGTGAGCGAATTCTCCGCCTCCGCGATGCTGCCCCCGGTCCAGACACCGACCAGGACGACCCGCTCGAGTCGCAGCTGCCGGTACTCGACCTCGGTGACATCGGTGAGCTCGGTGGACAGGCCGGCGACCCGCCGGAGCGAACGCCGTTCCTCGAGCTCCAGCTCGCCGGTGGTGGGATCGTAGGCCGGCTCGTCGAGAACGGGTGCCTGGAAACTGGTAGTCAAATGAAGACCTCCTCGGCCCAAGGGTGGCACGTCACAGGTGCCGGGCGCATCCACATAACGGGGCCGGACGTTCGTACGAGTGTGCGCCCGTCCAACCGCCCCGCCCACCACCCAACAACGGACTGAAGACTGGACATGGTCTCAACCACCCGGATGGAAGCCGATATTCCGCAGAGGCAAGATTACGGTGACAAACCCGCCAGCGTCGGAGGGAACACCGTGGTGACGACCCGCCTGCCCAGTGCAGGATTCTCGATCACAATTCGTATAGCAGTGACCGCGGACGCCTCGTCCATCGGCCGTCTCACCACCTGCGTCGGCGAGGCCGGCGCCATCGTCACCGCTCTCGACGTGGTCGACTCGGACACCACGCACGTCGTCGTGGACCTCACCTGCGACACCGCCGACTCCGCGCACGCCGACACGGTCGTCAAGACGCTCGAGGAGCTCGACGGCGTGGACGTGCGCAAGGTCTCCGACCGCACGTTCCTGCTGCACCTCGGCGGCAAGATCGAGGTGCACTCCAAGGTCGCCTTGCGCAACCGCGACGAGCTGTCCCGGGCGTACACGCCGGGGGTGGCCCGGGTCTGCATGGCCATCGCCGAGAATCCGGCCGACGCCCGCCGGCTCACCATCAAACGCAACACGGTCGCCGTGGTCAGCGACGGCTCCGCGGTGCTCGGCCTGGGCAACATCGGCCCGGCCGCCGCGATGCCGGTGATGGAGGGCAAAGCCGCGCTGTTCAAACGGTTCGGCGGGGTGGACGCGTGGCCGGTGGTACTGGACACCCAGGACACCGACGAGATCGTGCGCATCGTGAAAGCGATCGCTCCCGCGTACGGCGGCATCAATCTGGAGGACATCGCCGCGCCGCGCTGCTTCGAGATCGAGGCGCGCCTGCGCGAGCAGCTGGACATCCCGGTCTTCCACGACGACCAGCACGGCACCGCGATCTGTGTGCTGGCCGCGCTGACCAACGCGTTGCGGGTGGTCGGCAAGCGCCTCGAGGACGTGCGCGTCGTGGTCTCCGGGGCGGGCGCCGCGGGCACGGCGATCATGAAGCTGCTGCTGCGCCAGGGCGTGGGCGACATCATCGCGTACGACCGCAAGGGTGCCCTGCACCGCGGCATGCCGGACCTGACCGAGACGTGGCACTGGCTGGCCGAGAACACCAACAAGACCAACTACGCGGGTGATCTGCCCGGTGCGATCGCCGGCGCGGACGTCTTCATCGGCGTCAGCGCGCCCAATCTGCTCACCGGGGCCGACATCGCCAAGATGGCCGACAAGGCGATCGTCTTCGCGCTGGCCAACCCGGACCCGGAGGTCGATCCGCGCGAGGCCCGCCAGCACGCCGCGATCGTGGCGACCGGCCGCTCCGACCAGCCCAACCAGATCAACAACGTGCTGGCCTTCCCCGGCGTCTTCCGCGGCATGCTCGACGTCAGCGCCACCGAGTTCACCGAGGAGATGGCTCTGGCGGCGGCCCGCGCGATCGCCGACGTGGTGGGCGAGGACAAGCTGAACCCGACGGTGATCATCCCGAGCGTCTTCGACCCGAAGGTGACTCCGGCGGTCGCGGCGGCCATCCGCGCGGTCGTCCGGGGCCTCCACCCGCAGGCCAACCCCGCGGCGCTTCCGGAGGCGGACTTGCAAGAGGCCCCCGAAGAAACCTTTTAGGTACGGCGTAGGAAAAGTCTTCTGGATTTGACGGACGGCCTGGGCGATCCCCCAGGCCGTCCGCGACGTTCCGGCCGATGCGCGGGGCGAAACCCCTAGCGGGCGCCGTCCCAACCGGACAGTTCGCCCACGTGGTCGGTGATCAAGCCGGTCACACCCGCGGCGGCCAAAGCCGGCCATTCGGTCATATCGTTCGCGGTCCACGGCATCACGGTCATACCGGCCCCGGCGATCGCGCCGACCAGCGTCGAATCGGACAGGACGTCGGCCGTGGACGGATTGAGGCAGACCACGCCCAGCGACTGCGCCAGCTCCAGTGCCGCCGGGTCGAAGCGCAGGCGCAGCAACCCACGCCGCATGGACGGCGCCACCTGCCGGACGAACTCGACCACCGAAGGGTCGAAGCTCTGCGCGATCGTCCGCGCGGCCAGCCCCCGGTCGGCGACGACGTCGACGATCGTCTTCACCTGTTCCAGGGTGGCCGGGCGCTTGATCTCCATGAGCAACTGCACGCCCGAGGGCCCCACCAGGTCCAGAGTCTCGGCAAGGGTCGGCACCCGGACACCCGCATACGCCGGCGAGAACCAGGAACCCGCGTCCACCGAGGCCACCGCGGAAAAGGACTGCTCCCCGACGTCGCCGGTGCCGGTCGTGGTGCGGTCCAGGGTGCGGTCGTGGATGACCACCGGGATCCCGTCGGCGGTGGTGCGCACGTCGAACTCGACGAACGTCGCCCCGCCCCGGATCGCCGCCGCGAAGGCGGGCAGCGTGTTCTCCGGCGCCACGGCCGAGTAGCCGCGATGCGCCACCCGTTCCATCATCGGCGGCCCACCACGCTGTCACCACGCGCACCACGGTCACGATCGTCGCCACGCGCACCACCGCCGCTGACCGCGGCCACGTCGATCTCGCCCTGTGCCACCAGCACCGCCGGCCCCGACAGCCACCAGTCGCCGGACTCGTCGGCCTCGACGATCAGCCGGCCGCCGAGCACGTCCACGGCCACCGACCCGGTCGTGCGGCCGGCGTCGCGCAGCGCCGAGGCACCGACCGCGAGCGCCCCCGACCCGCAGGACAGCGTCTCGCCCGCGCCGCGCTCGTAGACCCGCATCGCCACGTGTAGATCGGCACCGTCGACCGGCGCGGCGTCCCGGACGAACTCGACGTTCACCCCGTGCGGGAACACGGCGGGATCGAAATCGGGCGCCGACGACAGGTCGAGCGTCTCCAGCCGCATCCCGTCGTGCAGACCGCACACCAGATGCGGGTTGCCGCAGTCGACGGCCACGCCCGGGAACGTCAGGGCGCCGGCGGTCGCGGTGCTCGCGGCGTACACACGCGGGGTTTTCATGCGCACCCGGATGATGTCGCCCAAGATCTGCGCGAGCACGACGCCGGCTCGCGTGGCCACCGGCAGGCCGGTCTCGCCGGGGCTGGCCAGACCGTTCTCCAGCAGGTAGCGGGTGAAGACCCGGACCCCGTTGCCGCACATCTCGGCGACCGAACCGTCGCTGTTGCGGTAATCCATGAACCACTCGGCGTCGGCCGAATACGGCATTCCGTCGGCGTCCTTCGCCGTGCGCACCACCCGCAGGACCCCGTCCGCGCCGACGCCGAACCGGCGGTCGCAGAGGGCCGCGACCTGCGCGGGAGTCAGGTCGAGCGCGCCGTCCGGGTCGGGGACGATCACGAAGTCGTTGCCGGTGCCATGGCCCTTGGTGAACAACACGCGATCTATCATCCCGTAACCGCCAGAGCATCCGCCACGAGTGTGTCCGACGCCCCGTCCAGCCACACGATCGCGGGGTCACGGCGGAACCAGGACCGTTGCCGCCGCACGAACCGGCGCGTGCCCTGCACCGTCGACGCCATCGCCTCGGCGGCCGTCATCTCGCCGTCGATCTGCGCGATGGCCTGCTGATAGCCGAGCGCGCGGCTCGCCGTACGGCCGGAGCGAATGTCCGGCAGCGAGCGCACCTCGTCGATCAGCCCGGCGGCCCACATGATTTCGACGCGGCGCTCGATCCGGGCGTCGAGATCGTCGCGGTCCACCCCGATCTGGCGCGACTCGTAGTAGGGGGTCGGCTCCGGCAGGGCCGCGGTGAACGGCCGCCCGGTCAGCTCGATGACCTCTAACGCCCGCACGATGCGCCGCCCGTTCGAGGGCAGGATCTTCGACGCGGCCTCGGGATCCCAGCGCCGTAGCCGCTCGTACAGGGGTGCCGCGCCGACCGCCGCGAGCTCCTCCTCCAGGCGGGCCCGGATCTCCGGGTCGGTGCCCGGGAAGTCGAACTCCTCCAGCACCGCCCGCACGTACAAGCCGGAGCCGCCGACGAGCAGCGGCACCCGGCGCCGCGCCAGAATGTCGTCAATAGCTGCGCGCGCAAGTGTCTGATATTCGGCGACGGCGGCCGGGACCGTCACATCCCAGATATCGAGCAGGTGATGCCGGACGCCCTCGCGCTGCGTCTCGCTCAGCTTGGCCGTGCCGATGTCCATCCCGCGGTAGAGCTGCATCGAATCGGCGTTGACCACCTCACCGCCCAGCTCATGGGCCAGGGCGAGGCTGAGGGCGGACTTGCCCGCCGCCGTGGGCCCGACGACGGTGATCACCCGCGGAACGGTTCCGTTCGGCACTGAGCAACCGTAGGACACTGTTCTGTCACGGTCATCGGCGGGCGCTTCCCCCTAACCGGGTTGGACCTGTGACAATGCGCGAGAAAGAATGCCCTGGAGAAAACTTCGGCGTTCAACTGCGCTATGGCGGTGTCCCGGCCGATGGGGGTCGGCGACGCCGGGGAGAACGAGGATGAGGTCATGAGCGACTGGACGGCCTTCGGGCGCGTGGATGCCGACGGCACCGTGTACGTGAAGACCGCGGAGGGCGACCGCGTGGTCGGCTCCTGGCAGGCGGGCACCCCGGAGGAGGGACTTGCCCACTTCGCCCGCCGCTTCGAGGACCTGGTAACCGAGGTCGACCTGGTCGAGGCCCGCCTCAAGTCCGGCGCGGCCGACGCGTCGCACTCGCTCTCCAGCGTGAAGCGCCTGCGCACCACGCTCGACGAGGCGCACGTGGTCGGCGACATCGACGGCCTGGCCGCGCGGCTGGACCGCCTCGCGACGCTGGCCGACGAGAAGGCCGGTGAGGCGCGTGCGGCCCGTGAGGTCGCCCGCACCGAGGCGCTGGCCCGCAAGACCGCACTGGTCGAGGAGGCCGAGAAGATCGCGGCCGACTCCACCGGCTGGAAGGCCGCCGGCGACCGCCTCAAGGAGATCCTCGAGGAGTGGAAGGCCGTCCGCGGCGTCGACAAGAAGACCGACGGCGAGCTCTGGAAGCGGTTCGCGACCGCCCGGGACAGCTTCACCCGCCGCCGCGGCGCCCACTTCGCCACCCTGGACGGCCAGCGCAAGCAGGCGCAGACCGCCAAGGAGGAGCTGGTCACCGAGGCCGAGAGCCTGTCCGAATCGTCCGAGTGGTCGGCCACCGCGAACCGGCTCAAGGAACTGATGACCGAGTGGAAGGCGTCGCCGCGCGCCGCGAAGGACGCCGAGCAGCGCCTCTGGGAACGGTTCCGGGCGGCACAGGACGCGTTCTTCACCCGCCGCAGCGAGGTCTTCTCCGCCCGCGACGCCGAATACAAGGGCAACCTCGACCGCAAACAGGCCATCCTCGCCGAGATCGAGGCACTGGACATCGACGCCGACCCGCGCGGCGCGCAGAACAAGCTCCGCGACGCCCAGGCCGCCTGGCACGACGCGGGCCGGGTGCCCCGCGAGAACGCGGCGTCGCTGGACCGCCGCTGGCGCGCGGCCGAGGACCGCATCCGGGTCGCGATGGACTCGGCCTGGCGCAAGACCAGCCCCCAGGACAACCCGCTGCTGCAGCAGATGCGCGAGCAGGTCGCCGAGGCCGAGCAGCGCCTGGCCCGCGCCCAGGCGGCCGGCGACGCCCGCCGCATCAAGGAGGCGGAGCAGGCGCTCTCGTCGAAGCGGCAGTTCCTGTCCCTGGCCGAACAGGCCAACTGACCAGATCATTTTCGCGTCGCGTCCGTGCCTCCGAGCCCGGCCGGCGCCTTCCCGCTTCGCACCGGCCAGGTCCTGCATGGACCTGGCCGTTGCGCCCGTCTCGCGTTATTGCATGGCGGGATCCGCGGCGCGCATGCTCCGCAACAGCTCGGTCTTGCGCTCGGCGTCCTTCCTCGAGTAAGTGCCGAGCGCCATGACCGGCATGACGAATTCGGGAAGGCGGATGACGGGCGCGTAGATCGGCAGACCCGCCCGTTCGTCCACCTGCTGACACTCGATCGACTCGACTTCGCTCCACGCGGTGAACTGGTCACGGCTGTCGAGGCTGCGGACTCGAAGTCCGTCCGAGGCGATCACAACCCCGAGCCGTAGAGTCCGCCAGATGCCGGCGCCGCCGAGTACGACGGTCATGCACGCGATCGCGATGCCGAACCACTCGCGTTCGGCCAGGATCTCCCCATCGCCGAACATCGCCACGCCGATCAAGAAGAACCCGCCGAAGCACACCAGCAGGACCGCGACCTGAACACGCGGACGGATCACCATGCGGATCATGCCCAACACGGTAAGAACGGCGGGCAAATCGGATCTTCGTCCGTAGGCTTTCTTCTGCACCGTGACCTTAACCGTGCTCCCACTCGGGAGGAAACAAACGATCGAGGCGGCAACGCCCTGTCGGCACAGCAATATCGGTCACAAACCACCCCAGCCAACGTGCCCACTCGGCGGCAGATCCGGGCGCTGATAAAATGGTGCCGGGCACGGTGAAGTCGGTAGCCGGGTCGGCGAGCGTCGTCGACGACGGAAGCTTTTGCATCGGTTCTGATGGGGTTTTACCATCGGCTTCGCAAATTTCGGCATATCACTGATTCGGCCGGGAATTTTCATCTACCGAAAAGGCGCGGAGATCGAATACTGACCGGCGGAGGTGGCCACGCGGGACAATTTATTCATGGGGCAGCTTCAGCTTTTCTCGGCGGCTCAACTGGCCGTCATGCGTGACACGACAAAGCGCCGCAACTATTCGGCGGAGGCCGAGGAGTTTCGTGTCGAGCATGCCCGGCACCGGCGATGGGGGCTGGCGCAGCGACACGCGCGCAAGCTTCGCCGGCTCTACGGTCAGGTGCCCGACGACGCCGAAATTCTCGCAGCCTGGGGCAAGCGCGCAGGCGCAGGCCAACGACCATCGCCAGCCGGCCGGCCGGCGCCCGCCGGTGCGAGCGGTCCGGGCCGGTTGCCGCCCGTGCGGGCGACCCGCGGGCACCCGGTTCCCGCCGACCCGCGGCCGGAGCTGTCGGCAGGCTCCAACGGCCGGCCTGCCGCTGCCGAACTGACCGACTTCGTGCCCACCGATCCTGAGCCCGCCGAACCTGAGCCCCGCGAACCCGAGGCGGTTGAACCCGAACCCGCCGACCCGAAGCCCCGCGAACCCAAGCCCCGCGAACCCGAACCCGAGCCCGGCGAACCCGAGCCCCGCCAACCTGAGGCGGTTGAGCCCGAGCCCGGCGAACCCGAGCCTCGCGAACCCAAGCCCCGCGAACCCGAACCCGAGCCCGGCGAACCCGAGCCCCGCCAACCTGAGGCGGTTGAGCCCGAGCCCGGCGAACCCGAGCCTCGCGAACCCGAGCCCGGTGATTCTGCTCCCGGCGATTCTGAGGCGGGTGAGCTCGAACCTGAACGCGTCGAAGCGGCGGCCGGGGCCTCGGTGCCCGAACCCGAGGTGGGTGGCTCGGCGCTGGTGACCTCCGAGGTGGGTGGCTCGGCGCTGGTGACCTCCAAGGTGGGTGGCGCGGCGCTGGTGACCTCCAAGGTGGGTGGCTCGGCGCTGGTGACCTCCGAGGTGGGTGGCTCGGCGCTGGTGACCTCCGACCTGGACGTGTCGCTACCGGTCGAGTCCGCGGCCGCCCGGCCGGCGTCGGGCCCAGCACAGCGGCGCGAGCGGCCGCCAGCCAAGCACACGATGCCCGAGCCGGTATCGATCAACCCCGAGGCGGCCGGGCCGCAACCGATCACAGGACAACAACCACCGGCTGCGCCCACCATGCCGGCCTCGAGGACCAGCCAGGCACGACCCCTAGCAGCCGCGCGGCAGGCAGTCGCCGTCGTGCCATGCGATACCCACTCGCCGGAAAGCGCCCGCCCGGGTACGCAAGGAACTTCTGAAACGTCATCCGAGACACGTCGGCGGCAACGCCTCGATCGCGGTATCCGCCCACGAAAACGCACCACCAACGACCCGGTTCGTGCACCGCCGGTGACATTCGACGAAAACGACCAGCCCGACAAAATTGCCAGCCGGGCACGACACATTCTGCGCGCCTTCACCCAAAGCTCTGAATCCCACACCGTTCAACTGCCCGGGCAAAAGAAAGAGGTTGCTATCAAACGCGTTCGCCGGTCCGTTTGTCATCGGCATGAGAGTGCGTGGTAGGCGGGGATCTCCGCTATGGAAAATCACTCTCGACAACGAGGCGAATGATGTCGCCCGACTGTTCGTGCACAGGCTTGCGATCATGGCGGACATCCGAGTAGCGGCAACGTCGCTACCGGCGTTGGGCGCGGAGAAGCGGTGAAACTGACGATCGGCGTCGCTCGTATCGACCGTGGCTAGGGGGTGGCGGTCGAGGCGCGACATGCGCGACCTCGGGCACAGCGTCGTCACCGCAGATGTGCGATCACGGAGCCACGCCGCCGCCTGCCACAGCGCGCCACGGCGGGGACCCGAGGAATCACTGGCTGACGTCGAACCTGGTGAAACCAAACGCAGGTGCCTCCCGCCCGATTCCGGGTGGGAGGCACCTGCTGCTGCTTCGCGGATCCCGGCGGTCAGCCGGCGGCGCGGCGGCGGGTCTGGGCCCGGAGCGCCTCCTCGAACTGGGACGTGTCCCAGCGCTCCGCCAGCGCCTGGCGGACCAGGTCGGCCTGGGTCTGCGGGGCCAGGCCGCCGATCGGCTGGTCGTGGTCCAAGTTGGTCGGGAACGCGTAGCCCTCGGCGGACGCGGCGATCACATTCTCAGTCTGCCCGACAAATCCGCTTAAGGTGGGGTAGAGGGCCAGCAGCATCGCCTCTCGGTCTACCGTCTCCATCGCGCGGCCGAAGCCGGACGAGATCTGCAGCAGGTTGGCCATGCGGCGGACGTCGGTGGAGCGGTTGGTGCCGGCGCCGTGGAACAGGGCCGGGTTGAAGAACGCGGCGTCGCCCTTGGACAGCGGCAGCTGCACGTGGTGCCCGTCGAAATACTCGGTGAACTCGGGCTGGTGGAAGGCCACGTAGCCGGGCGGGTACTTCTGCGAGTGCGGAAGGTACAGGGTCGGGCCGGTCCGCACCGGCATGTCCACATGCGCGACGGCGCCCTGCAGCGTCAGCACCGGTGACAGCGCGTGGATGTGCGCGGGATAGCGCAGCGCCTGCTCCTGGGACATGAACCCGAGGTGGTAGTCGCGGTGCGCCACCTGCGCGACCCCGCCCGGGTTGACCACGTTGACCTGCGAGGTCACCTGATAGCCGGTGCCCAGCCAAGCCTCGCAGACGAGCGCGAGCGTGTCGTTGTCGTAGTAGGCGGCGAACGCGGCCGGGTCACGTAACGCGAACTTGTCGAGCGCGCCCCAGACGCGGTCGTTGGCGCCGGGCTTCGCGAAGTGGTCGCCGCCGGTCACCCCGGCCGCCTTCTGCTCGGCGATGAGCTCGTGGAACACGGCGGTCGCCCGGTCCACGACCGCACCGTCGAAGGCGCCCGCGAAGACCACCACGCCGGGTCCGTCCATCAACGCCCGTACGAGCTCGGCCTGAATCTCTTTGCTGTTGGGCATTTTGCCCGGATAAATCAGGACGTTGTCGATGACGTCGTCGGCATGCGGGTAGTCGGTCAGTTCCGTCTTCTGCTCGCAGACTGCCCGGAAGTCCTCCAGGCGGCAGTCCGCCGCGGTGAACCAGGATGTCATGGGCTCAGGCTATGGTCGGCGGCGCGCCCGCAGACCCTTGAGAAGACCTCAAAAACCCCTCATCGTGTACGGGATGAAGCACCCGTTCCGGATTCGCGAGATCGCGGCCCAGGCCGGGCTGAGCGAGGCCACCGTGGACCGCGCGCTGCACGGGCGCGGCGGGGTGCGCGAGAGCACGGTGCGCGAGGTGCGGCAGGCCATCGACGACCTTGATCGGCAGCGGTCGCAGGTCCGGCTCGGCGCCCGCACCTTCATGATCGACGTGATCGTGCAGGCGCCGCCGCGGTTCTCCGGGACGGTGCGGGCCGCGCTCGAGGCGGAACTGCCGGCGCTGCGCCCGGCCGCGGTCCGCTGCCGCTTCCACCTGCTGGACGGGCCGTCGGCCGGGGATGTCGTGGCGGTGCTCGACCGGGTGCGCCGCGGCCGCTCGCACGGCGTGATCCTGAAGGCGCCGGACGTCCCCGAGGTGGTCGCCGCCGCCAGCCGGCTGGACGTCCCCCTGGTCACCCTGGTCACCGATCTGCCCGGCTCACCGCGGGTGGCGTACGTGGGTCTGGACAACGTCGCGGCCGGCACCACCGCCGCCTATCTGGTGCAGCAGTGGCTCGCCGATCGGGCCGGGGACGTGCTGGTGGTGCGCGGGCACGGCTCGTTCCGCGGCGAGGACGAGCGGGAGCGCGGCTTCCGGGCCGAGATGCGCGCGCGCCGCCTGTTCGAGGTGGTCGACGCCGAGGATCGCCCGGACGCCGTACGCGACGGCATCCGTGAGCTGCTGTCCGTGCACTCGACGGTGCGGGCGATCTATTCCCTGTACGCCGGTGCGGGCGGCAGTGACGCGGTGGTGGCGGCGTTCGCGGCGCAGGGGCGCACGTACGACGTCTTCGTGGCGCACGATCTCGACCCGTCGAACACGGCGTTGCTGCGCGACCGGAAGCTGTCCGCGGTGCTGCACCACGACCTGCGCACCGACATGCGCCGCGCCTGTCACGCGATCATGCAGGCGCAGGGGGCGTTGCCCGGCCCGATCCGCACCAATCCGTCAGCGGTCCAGGTCATCACGCCGCATAACGCGCCCCCGGTCGTGTTCTGAGCTCGTTCAGCATCACCGGGCGGCGCTCGTGAAACGAGATCGTGCAGGCCTCGGCGATCCAGCCGGCCTCGACCGCGTCGGCCACCGTGCACGGGCTCTCGCACAGGCCGGCCGCCATCCGGGTGAAGGCGGACAGCTCGCGCCGGTACGCCGTGGCGAAGCGGTCCAGGAAGAAGTCGTACGGCCGGCCGGCCGGGAACGTGGCGTCGGGTTCCAGGGACCGTAACGGGAGCCGGTTCTCCCAGCCGGCCGCGACGCTGTCCCGGCTGCCGTGCAACTCCAGGCGTACGTCGTGGCCGCGGCCGTTGTACCGGGTGTTCGAGACGACCGCGAGGGTGCCGTCGTCCAGCGTGAGGATCGCCGAGGCGGTGGACGCGTCGCCGATCTCGGCGAACACCGGGGCGCCGCGGGTGCTGCCGGTGGCGTACACCTCGACGACCTCGCGGCCGGTCACGTATCGGATCGTGTCGAAGTCGTGCACCGCGCAGTCCCGGAAGATGCCGCCCGAGCCGCGCAGGTAGTCGTCCGGGGGCGGCGCCGGGTCCAACGTGGTCGACCGGACCGTGTGCAGGGTGCCCAGCTCGCCGCTGCGCACCGCGGCACGGGCGGCCTGGATCGCCGGGTCGAATCTGCGGTTGTAGCCGATCTGCACGTCAGCGGTGGCGCAGTGCCGCAGCACCTCGGCGGCCTCCTCGGCGCCGCGGGCCACCGGCTTCTCGCAGAAGACCGGCAGGCCCGCCTCGACGGCGGCGAGGATGAGCTGCGGGTGGCTGTCCGTGTTGGTGGCGACCACCACGCCGTCGAGGCCCGCGGCCAGCAGCGTGGCCGGGTCCTTCGCGGGCTCGGCCCCGAACTCCGTGACGATCCGGTCGACGGCGTCCGTGCGCACGTCGGTGACCACCAAATCCAAGCCGAGGGCGTGCAGTGTGGCGGCGTGGAACACGCCGATGCGGCCCAGGCCGATCAGTCCGACGCGCATCAGTCCTTGCCCCCGATCACGTGCTGATCCCAGTCGATCACCGAGCCGGTGACCACGCCGCTGCGCGGCGAGAGGAGATAGACGACGAAGTCGGCGATCTCGGCCGCGTCGGCGAGGCGGCCCATGGGTAAGCCGTCGGCGGCGCGTTCCCGCCAGCCGTCGGTGGCGTCGTGGAAGCGGCGCTGGGTGTCGTCCTCGCCCTCGGTGTCGGTCCAGCCGATGTCCAGGCCGTTGATCCGGATCCGGTCGAAGCGGTGCGCGTGCGCGGCGTTGCGGGTGAGCCCGGCCAGACCGGCCTTGGCGGCCACGTACGGCGCGAGGTAGGGCTGGCCGCCCAGCTCGGACGACGAGATCACGTTGACGATCGCGCCCGGCTCGCCGCGCCGCACCATGTCCGCGACGACGGCCTGCATCAGGAAGAACGGCCCGCGCAGGTTGATCGCGATGTGCCGGTCGAACAGCTCGGGCGTGGTGTCCAGCAGCGTGCCCCGGCTGGTCAGCCCGGCGGCGTTGACCAGGCCGTCGATCCGGCCGTGGCGGGCCACCGTGTCGGTCACCGAGCGCCGCGCGCTCACCACGTCGGCCACGTCCGTCTGGTGATAGGTGACGCCGCACTCCTTGGCGAAGGCCTCCCCCACTTCCGGCCGCCGCCCGGTGACCACTACCGCCGCACCCTCGCGGACCGCGGCACGCGCCACCGCCGCGCCGACGCCCTGGGTGCCGCCACTGACCAGAACCACCCTGTCCCGCAGTAACCGTCGATCCATCTCCTGAGAATGGGTTCGGCGGCGGGTCCTCGACAAGGCCTTACGCTTGGTTGTCGTGCCACCTCCCCGCCTGCATCGTGTCGCCGTCCTCGTGCTGGACGGCGCCAAACCCATGGACGTCGGCATCCCCGCTCAGGTGTTCACGACCCGCGAGAACGTGCCGTACGAGGTCCGGGTCTGCGGGCCCGCGCCGGGTCTGGTCCGCGGCGGCGACGGCCTGGCCTATCACGTCGCGGACGGGCTCGAGGCGCTCGACTGGGCCGACATCGTCTTCATCCCCGGTTACCGCTTCCCGGACCGCGACGATCCGCCGGCGGTCGTGGTGGCCGCGCTGAAGGCAGCGCACGACCGGGGCGCCCGCCTCGCCGCGATCTCCACGGGCGCGTTCGCGCTGGCCGCGACCGGTCTGCTCGACGGGAAACGGGCGACCACGCATTGGCATTACACGCGCCAGCTCGCGGCCCGGCACCCGCTCGTCAAGGTCGACGAGAACGTCCTGTTCGTCGACGAGGGCAGCGTGCTGACCTCGGCCGGCGCCGCCTCCGGGATCGACCTGTGCCTGCACATTCTGCGCGGCGACCTCGGGGTGGCCGCCTCGAACCACACGGCCCGCCGGCTGGTCGCGGCCCCCTACCGCAGCGGCGGTCAGGCGCAGTACGTGCCGCGCAGCGTGCCCGAGCCGCTCGGCGAACGGTTCGCCGCCACCCGGGAATGGGCGCTGCACCGGCTGAACAAGCCGCTCACCCTGGAGCTGCTGGCCCGGCATGCAGCCGTGTCGCCGCGCACATTCTCGAGGCGATTCCTCGAGGACACCGGCTACACCCCGATGCAGTGGGTGATGCGCGCCCGCATCGACGTGGCCCGGGAGCTGCTCGAATCGTCGCACCGCAGCATCGAGCAGATCGCCGCCGAGGTGGGCCTCGGTACCGGCTCGAACCTGCGCCTGCACTTCCAGCGCATCCTCGGCACCACGCCCAGCCAGTACCGGCGGACGTTCGCGGCCTAGCTGGCTCGATCCTTGCGAACCGTGGCGCTCACGCCGGTGTCTGGCGGCCCGGCGGCCCGGCACGCTCATGACATGACTCGTATCGCCATCAACGGATTCGGCCGGATCGGACGCAACGTGCTGCGCGCCCTGCTGGAGCGCGACAGCAAGCTTGAGGTCGTGGCGGTCAACGATCTCACGGCACCCGCCACCCTCGCGCGGCTCCTCGCCTTCGACACGACACTGGGACGGCTCGGCCGCCCGGTCCAGGTCGAGGAGAACGCTCTGGTGGTCGACGGACGCCGGATCATCGTGCTAGCCGAGCGGGACCCGGCGCTGCTGCCGTGGAAGGACCTCGGCGTGGACGTCGTGCTGGAGGCGACCGGCAAGTTCGCCGCCGCCAAGGCCGCCCGCGCCCACATCGACGCCGGCGCCACCAGGGTGCTGGTCAGCGCGCCGTCGTCGGGCGCGGACGCCACCATCGCGTACGGGGTGAACAACGAGGTCCTGCGCGACGAGCACGCGATCATCTCGAACGCGTCGTGCACGACCAACGCGCTGGCGCCGCTGGCCAAGGTGCTCGACGACCTGGCCGGGATCGAGCACGGGTTCATGACCACGGTGCACGCCTACACGCAGGACCAGAACCTGCAGGACGGCCCGCACAAGGACCCGCGACGGGCCCGCGCCGCCGGGGTCAACCTGGTGCCCACCTCGACGGGTGCGGCCAAGGCGATCGGCCTGGTGCTGCCGGGGCTGGACGGCAAGCTGTCCGGTGACGCGATTCGGGTGCCGATCCCGGTGGGCTCGATCGTCGAGATCAACGCGTTCGTGTCCCGGGACGTGACCCGCGACGAGGTGCTGGCGGCGTACCGCGAGGCGGCGGCCGGTCCGCTGGCCGGGATTCTCGAATACTCCGAGGACGACCTGGTGTCGTCGGACATCGTGGGCAACCCGGCGTCGTCGATCTTCGACTCGTCGCTCACCCGCGTGGACGGCCGGCACATCAAGGTATCGGCCTGGTACGACAACGAGTGGGGCTTCTCGAACCGCGTGCTGGACACGCTGGAGCTGATCAGCTGAGTTCGTGCGGGTCCGCGTTGCCGCCGGTGCAGACGACGGCGACGCGGAGCCCGGCAAACATTTCCGGAAATTTCGTGACAAGAGCCAGCGCGGCGGCGCCGGCCCCCTCGGCCTGGGTGTGTGCCCGGCTCGCCAGCAGACGCCGGGCGGCGGCGATCTCCTCGTCGCTGACCAGCCGGAAGTCGGCCAGCCGATCGCGCATGATCCGCTGCGGCAGCGCGAACCCGCGGCCGGTGGCCAAGCCGGCGACCGTGGTGCGGTTGGGGCGGGTCTGCAGCGTGCCGAGCCGCCAGGAGTCGTGCGCGGCCGGGGACGACGCGGACTGCACGCCGATCACCCGGCAGCGCGGCGCGAGGGCCGCGGCCACCACGCAGGCCGCCGCCGCACCGGTGCCGCTGCCGATCGGGACCACGACCGCGTCCAGGTCCGGTTCCGCCTCGAAGATCTCCTGGTAGAGCGTGCCGACACCGGCCAGCAGTTCGGGGGTGTCCCCCGGGCTGACGAGTCGCGCGCCCGTCGTCGCGGCCAGTTCCTCGGCGTGCGCCTGAGCGGCGCCGAGATCCTCGCCCTTGAGCACCACCTCGGCGCCCCACTGCCGGACGGCGTCGGCGCGTTCGGCCGATGCGCCGGCGGGCATCACCACGGTGCATCGAGCGCCGTGGACGTGGCTGGCGTACGCGAGCGACTGGGCGTGATTGCCGGTCGAGTAGGTGACCGTGTCGCGGACCCCGGTGGCCAGCAGGGTGAGCCCGCCGCGCACCTTGAACGCGCCGACCGGCTGGGTGTTCTCGTGCTTGACGAAGACCGTCGCGCCGGTCAGTTCGTCCAGCAGCGGGTACCGCCACATGGGGGTGGGCGGCAGATGGCGGCGAACGATCTCGCGGGCGGCCCGGACATCCGCGTAGGTGAATTCCATGCTCCGATCGTCGGCCCGGCGGCACCCATAGGTCCAATAGTTGTCTTCTCGGGAATCCATCGACCGGGTTGATAGATTCGGCGGATGCTGGACCTCACGCGTCTGCGGGTGCTCGTCGCGGTCGCCCGGCACGGGTCCGTCACCGCGGCCGCGCAGGCGCTGCACTACGCCCAGCCCTCGGTCAGCCACCATCTGGCCCGGCTCGAGGCGGAGACCGGCAGCCGGTTGGTGCAGCGGGCCGGGCGCGGCATCCGGCTCACCGACGCTGGGCGTCTGCTCGCCGACCGGGCCGCCGAGATCCTCGGCCGGCTGGACGCGGCCGAGGCCGAACTGGCCGAGCACACCGGGCTGCGCGGCGGGCGCGTGCGGCTGGCCGCGTTCCCGTCCGCGCTGGGCACGTTCGTGCCGGTCGCGGCGGCGACGTTCGCTGCCGCGTACCCGGGAGTGGATCTGCGGTTTCGCGAGGCCGAGCCGCCGGAGACGGTGAAGCTGCTGCGCGGCGGGGAGGTGGACGTGGCGTTGCTGTTCACGTATCCCGGCGATCCCGCGCCGGACCTGGCCGGCCTGCGCCACGAGACGCTGCTGGACGAGCCGATGCACCTGATCACCACGACCGGCGGCGCCCTCGCCGATCATCGGGACGGCCCGTGGATCGGCGGCTGCGAGCGCTGTCGCGGCGAGCTGCTGCGGCGCTGCGCGGAAGCCGGTTTCAGCCCGGACATCCGCTTCGAGACCGACGACTACGTGGCGGTGCAGCGCCTGGTCGCGGCCGGTCTGGGCGCGGCATTGCTGCCGGCGCTGGCGCTGCGCGCGCACCACGACGAGCGGGTGCGCACGGTCGAGCTGCCCGGCCCGGGCCGCCGCATCTCCGCGGCCGTGCACGGCGAGCCACCGGACCCACCCGCGACGGCCGCGCTCCTGGCGGAACTCCGCCGGGCGGCCCGGACGGCGCGCTGACGCAGCGGCCTTAAATTGCGCAGCCGTCCGCGATGACCGGGAGGGCGGCGGGCACGCCCAGCGTGGGCAGGCCCAGGGAGACGCCCTTCAGGCGCGGGGTGCGGCCGGCCTCGAACGCGTCGCCCGCGCGCGTGCGGCGGTGGCTCAGCGGCGCGCCGTCGGCGTTCAGGTGGTGCGGAGCGGCGTACGTGATGACGGTTTCGATGATGTCGCCGGGGCGCGGGGCGGTGTCGCCGAGCGCGAAATGCACCAGGCGGCCGTCGCGGGCGCGGCCGGACATCCGGCCGGTGGCCTCGTCCTTGCGGCCCTCACCGACGGCGACCAGGACCTCGACCTTTTCGCCGACGAGCTTTTTGTTCTCCGCCCAGCTGACCTCCTCGACCAGCTTGAGGAGGCGGTTGTAGCGGTCCTGCACGACCGCCTTGGGCACCTGCTCGTCCATGGTGGCGGCGGGGGTGCCGGGGCGCTTCGAGTACTGGAAGGTGAAGGCGCTGGAGAACCGGGCCTGGCGGACCACCTCGAGGGTCTGCTCGAAGTCTTCCTCGGTCTCGCCCGGGAAGCCGACGATGATGTCGGTGGTGATCGCGGCGTCCGGCATCGCGGCCCGCACCTTCTCGATGATGCCGAGGTATTTCTCCTGGCGGTAGCTGCGGCGCATGGCCTTGAGCACGCGGTCGGAGCCGGACTGCAGCGGCATGTGCAGCGAGTGGCACACGTTCGGCGTCTCGGCCATCGCGGCGATCACGTCGTCCGTGAAGTCCTTCGGGTGCGGGCTGGTGAACCGGACCCGCTCCAGGCCCTCGACCTCGCCGGCGGCGCGCAGCAGCTTGCCGAACGCGAGCCGGTCACCGAACTCGACGCCGTACGAGTTGACGTTCTGCCCCAGCAGGGTGACCTCGGAGACGCCCTCGGCGACCAGCGCCTCGACCTCGGCGAGGATCTCCCCCGGGCGGCGGTCGCGCTCCTTGCCGCGCAGCGAGGGCACGATGCAGAACGTGCAGGTGTTGTTGCAGCCCACCGAGATCGACACCCAGCCCGCGTACGTGGATTCGCGCTTGGTGGGCAGGGTGGACGGGAACACCTCGAGCGACTCGAGGATCTCCACCTCGGCCTCGGCGTTGTGCCGCGCGCGTTCCAGCATCGCGGGCAGCGAGCCGATGTTGTGGGTGCCGAAGACGACGTCGACCCAGGGCGCCTTCTTGACGATGTCGCCGCGGTCCTTCTGCGCGAGGCAGCCGCCGACCGCGATCTGCATGTCCGGCCGCTTCAGCTTGGTCGGGCGCAGGTGCCCCAGATTGCCGTACAACCGGTTGTCGGCGTTCTCGCGCACCGCGCAGGTGTTGAACACCACGATGTCGGCGGCGTCCGGATCGGCCGCCCGCACATAGCCCGCGTCCTCCATCAGACCGGAGATGCGCTCGCTGTCGTGCACGTTCATCTGGCATCCGTAGGTGCGCACGTCGTAGGTGCGCGGGGTGCCCTGCGTTTGCGTAGTCATGGCAATTGACCAGGGTACTGCTTGAAGCGCGAAACGGATCGGTCAGGCGGCGGGCCACCGGGGCGGCCCGCCGCGACCACATCAGCTGATCGTGAAGGCGTACAGGTCGCCGCCGGTCTGGGTGAAGCGCAGCCGGATCGCTCCGCTCGGCAACGTGGTGGTGCCGCCCCAGCTCACCTGCACGCCGGGTGCCTTGGCGTCGGCGGCGATCGGGGTGACGTTCGTCGAGGCGTACCCGGGAATGGGGTTGCCGTTGACGTCGAGCACCTCGACCTTGAGGTTGTCGCCGGTGGTGCCGGGCGCGTAGTTGACGGTCAGCGTGGTGCCGGCCGGCGTGATCGGCCGGGTCGTGACCGTGCCGCCGCCGTGGAACGACGCGAACCGGTCGGTCGGCCAGGAGACCATGCCGATGTTGGAGTTTCCGCTCGGGGTGGTGCAGTCGCCGTTGTTGACGTCGGTCTGCGCGCAGACGTGCTCACCCGAGAAGGAGCCGTAGTAGAACCGGGTCTGCCAGTCACCGTTCGCCTGCTGCACCGTGGTGAAGGTGGTGCCGCCGAGCTCGAAGCCGTGGTCCCAGGCGCCCGCCGGTCCCGGCGTGATCAGGTTGTCCCGGCTCGGCCGGCTCCAGTTGACCAGGTCGCGGGAGGTCGCCAGCTCGATGTGGCTGCGTCCCTTGTCCGGGCCGTTGTCACCGGCGTCCCGGTTGGGGCTGTACGCGATGTCGAAGACCCACGGCGTGCCCAGGTACTGGTCGCCGTAGCGGGTCGCCGGCATGCCGTAGATCTCGCTCCACGGCGTCATTCCATGCTTGCCGGGGTCCGTGATCAGGTCGTCGTCGAGTCCGTCGGCGGCGAACGCCGGACGGGCGGTGCTCCAGTTCTTGAAGTCGGTGCTGGTGGAGACCCAGGTGGTGCGCGGGCCGAGCGGGATCGTCAGGTGCCGCTTGACCATCGCGACGAAGACCTTCGCGATCGGGTCGTACGTCACGTTCGCCACGTCGATGCCCGGGATCGCGGCCGCACCGGACACCGCGGTCCAGGTCAGGCCGTCGGTGGACTGCATGGAGACGTACTGGTTGGGATTGCGCTGAACGTCCAGCGTGAAGTAACGGGGAACGCTGCTGCCGGAGGTCCAGGCCGGGTTCTCCACCACGCCCTGCGCGCTGTTGAGCGTGGTGATCAGCTTGACAAACGTCCAGGTGAGCCCGTCTTCGCTGGTGGCGTACCCGGCCCCGTGACCGGAGGCGTCCGGGCTGCCGGTGAACCACATCTTGTACCTGGGCTCGCCCGAGGCGCCGGCCAGGACGGTGCAGCCACACCGCGGGTTCGCGGTGGCCGTGCCCTGGTGGATCACGATGCCGTCCGGGGCGGCCTTGGTGCCCGCGAACGTCTTGTGGGTGACGCCGGTGTACGACTCGATGCGCTGGTCGCCGGCGAAGAGCACGACCTGGCCGGCGCCGAGGGCGGTGGCGTACGAGCTGTCCGCGCTGGACCGCAGCGCGACGTCGTCCCAGGTCGTGGTGCCGATCGCGGCCAGCAGGCTGTACAACCGCACGCGCAGCGTGGTGGTGTTCGCCGGCGCGGTGCCGCTGACCGACACCTGCTGCCAGCCGGTGCCGGCCGCGCCCGGCGTCGCGGTCGTGGCGCTGAGCTCGGTGCCGTTCTTGTCGACGAACTCCAGGTAGAGCGTGGCGCCGGTGCCGCTGAGCGGGTTCGCCCACGCGGAGGCGGTGACGGTCTCGCCGACGTTGACCGGGACGGCCTTGCTCAGCACCGAGACGGGGTCGCTGGCGCTCGTGTCGGTGATCCGCACGGCGGTGTCACCGCCGTGCGCGGCCGCGTCCCGGACCAATGCGACGCCGGTCTTGTCGGTCGCCCACTCGGTGGGGAAGGCCGGATCGCGCTGTTCTTCGAAATCCGCGTTCGGGACCTTGCGCAGCGGTGGCGGGAGTGCGCTGGCGGCGGCGTCGTCCCAGTAGGTCGTGCCGTTGTCGGCGAAGGTCGAATAGGCCAGCACGGTAGCGTCGACAGCGTCGTCGGGCGCGTCGCCGGTCACGGTGAGCTGCTGCCACGCGGTCGAGGCGGGGGCCGCCTTGCTGAAGACCGGAGCGGTACGCGAGCCGTCCGGGCGGTGGAACTCCAGGAACAGTGATCCGCCGGCGCCGGCCGCCGCCTGCTGGATCCAGATGGAGGCGGTGATCCGCTCGCCTGGGACGACGGCGAGCGGGGCGCTGCGGACGCTGACTCCCGCGGTGCCGCTCGTGTCGACGATGCGCAGGGCGTTCGAGCCGGAGTGCACCGGTGAACTGACGACGGTGGCGTTGGGGCTGTCCGCGGTCCACGAGGCGAGGCCGGACTCGAAGCCCGGGTTGCCGAGCAGCCGAGCCGAGGGGCTGGCGGCCGCCAGCGCGGAGGTTTCGGAGGTGACGGTGACTACGCCGGTGAGGCTGGCGACGAGTGCCGCGGCGAACGCGGCGCGCACAATTGATCTCACTCAGTGAGGTATAGAGCAGCGCGGCGTGCCGCACAGCCCCCCGGATTCCATCGATGCAGGTCAACGTCTTTGTGATCTACAACATGTCGGGGCGCGTTTTCCGGTCGTTCGCCTGGCCGTTGCGAGTTGGTCACGCGGCCGCGGGTCGTCGCGGTTCCTGGCACTCTCCGGTGCACGGGCGGGCGTTGCGGCGTTCCGGGCCGTCGTCGGTCTCCGTCTCGTCGACGTGCACCAGGCTCAATGTGCCGTCCGGCTCGGCACAGACGTACCGGGAAGGGTTGAGGGAGTCGTCGGGAAGCAGGACGGCGGCACCCAGCCGGACCGCGACGGCGCTGGCGGCATGGGCCTCGACCACCCCGGCCGGCGCCAGATAGACGTCGACAAGTGTCGGGAAGTCGCCACCGACCGGATAGACGTCGCACAGCACCGCGCCGTCGTCACCCAGCGGAACGACACTGCGCTCCAGCGTGCCGGCGATGGCGCCACGGATCCGGTCCGCGTCGAAGTGCCCGGCCACCGCCCAGTTCCAGAGCGCGGTTGTCGGATCCCCGTCAGCCATACCGAACATGCTGGACAACGCCTGCTCCTCGCATCGGCTAAGTTACCGCTCCGTGACCATTCTCGGTGTGAACCGATACAAGGGCCCACATAGAGTGTGCCCAACCGGGTGATCTGAAGAAACGGACGGTGGTCAAGCAGTGTCCGAAGAGGCTCTCATCGTCCTCGAAAACGTCAATAAGTGGTTCGGCCCCCTGCATGTGCTCGACGGGGTGAATCTCACGGTCGATCGCGGTGAGGTCGTCGTCGTCATCGGACCGTCCGGGTCCGGTAAGTCGACGCTGTGCCGTGCGATCAACCGGCTCGAACCGATCAATTCAGGGACGATCACCTTCGACGGGCGGTTCCTACCGGAGGAAGGCCGTGCCCTCGCCAGGCTGCGCAGCGAGGTGGGCATGGTGTTCCAGTCGTTCAACCTGTTCGCCCACAAGACGATCCTGCAGAACGTGATGCTCGGACCGGTCAAGGTGCGGCGCGAGAAGGCGGCGGTGGTGCACGACCGCGCCATGTCGCTGCTCGAGCGGGTCGGCATCGCCAACCAGGCGCAGAAATACCCCGCGCAGCTCTCCGGCGGCCAGCAGCAGCGGGTGGCGATCGCCCGCGCGCTGGCCATGCAGCCCAAAGCGCTGCTGTTCGACGAACCGACGAGCGCGCTCGACCCGGAGATGGTCGGCGAGGTCCTCGACGTGATGACCTCGCTAGCGAAGGACGGCATGACGATGGTCGTGGTGACCCATGAGATGGGTTTCGCGCGTCATGCGGCCAACCGAGTGGTCTTCATGGCCGACGGCCAGCTCGTCGAGCAGGCGCCGCCGGCGGAATTCTTCGCCAACCCGAAGAGCGACCGTGCCAAGGACTTCTTATCGAAGATTCTTTCGCACTGACGTTCACCAGGTAAAAGTACAAAAATTCGAGGAGCGTAATGATGCGCATCACCCGATTGGCAGCAACGTTCGGCGCCTTCGCCATGGCGGTTTCGATGGCGGCCTGTGCCAGCGACGACGACTCCGGCAGCAGCGGCGGCGGGAGCAGCGCCAGCGGAATCGTCGGCAAGGCTCAGAACGACAAGAAGCTGGTCATCGGCGTCAAGGCCGACCAGCCCGGCCTGGGTCTGCAGACCGGCAGCACGTACACCGGCTTCGACATCGAGATCGGCAAGATCATTGCCAAGGGTCTCGGCGTCGACGAAAGCGGCATCACCTGGAAGACCACGGTCTCCGCGAACCGCGAGCCGTACATCCAGCAGGGCCAGGTCGACATGGTGGTCGCCACCTACACGATCAACGACGATCGCAAGAAGGTCGTCAACTTCGGCGGCCCCTACTTCGTGGCCGGTCAGGACCTGCTCGTCCCGACCAACTCGACGATCACCGGACCGGAGTCGCTGGCCGGTAAGAAGGTCTGCTCGGTGAGCGGATCGACCCCGGCGAAGCGGATCCAGACCGACTACAAGGATGCCAAGCTGCAGCAGTTCGACACGTACTCGAAGTGCGTGACGGCGCTGGCCGGCGGCCAGGTGGACGCGGTGACCACCGACGACATCATCCTCGCCGGGTACGCGGCGCAGGATCAGTACGCGGGCAAGTTCAAGGTCGTCGGCAAGCCGTTCAGCAAGGAGCCGTACGGCATCGGCGTCAAGAAGGACGACTCCGCGGGCTGCAACAAGATCAACGAGATCCTCAAGACGGCCGCGACCGACGGGTCGTACAAGAAGGCGTGGGACGACACGCTCGGCAAGAGCGGTACGGCCGCGCCCGAGCTGGACGTCGCTCAGCTGACCAACTGCTCCTGATCGCCCGGTTTTGATCCGGCGGGGCCGGCCTCCGGCCCCGCCGGCTTTCTCTGTTTGAAGGTGCGATGGACGTCTTCTCCGATCCCGCGAACGTCGACGTGTACGTGACCGGGTTCCTCTGGATCCTGAAGCTCACGATCGCCGGCACGGTCGGCGCGCTGGTTCTCGGCGTCGTGCTCGCGGCGATGCGCGTGTCCCCGGTCCCGGTGCTGCGCTGGTTCGGGGCGGCCTGGGTGAACATCTTCCGGAACACCCCGCTCACCCTGATCATCTTCTTCTGCTACTTCGGCCTGTTCTCGACGCTCGGCTTCTCGGCGTCCGACGACATCGACCGGAACAACTACTGGCTCGGCGTGATCGGCCTGTCGGTCTACACGGCGGCGTTCGTCTGCGAGGCCATCCGCTCCGGCATCAACACGGTGCCGGCCGGGCAGGCGGAGGCGGCCCGCGCGATCGGCATGTCGTTCTTCCAGACCCTGACGATGATCATCCTGCCGCAGGCCGGGCGCGCGGTGATCGCGCCGCTGGGCAGCATCTTCATCGCGCTCGCGAAGAACTCGACGATCGTCGGCACGATCGGCCTCGCCGAGTCCTCGAACGCGATGAAGGACCTGATCAACGCGAACGGCGACCAAGTCATCTCGATCTTCCTGGCGTTCGCCGGCACGTTCGCGATCGTCCTGATCCCCACCGGCTACGGCTTCGGCTGGCTGGCCCGGCGTTTGGCGGTTAAGCGATGAGCACCGACGCGGTTCTGTACGACCATCCCGGACCGCGGGCCCGGGCCCGCAACCGGATCCTGACCGTCGTCTTCGGCGTCGTGGTTCTCGCGCTGCTGTACTGGGTCTACACGAAGTTCGACGACAAGGGTCAGTGGGCGGCGGCGCTGTGGAAGCCGTTCACCCAGGGCAGCACGTGGACCGACTACATCCTGCCCGGACTGCGGCACACGCTGGAGGCGGCGGCCGTCGCGGCGGTGCTGTCGCTGGCGTTCGGCATCGTCTTCTCGGTCGGGCGGCTCTCCGATCACTGGTGGGTGCGGGTGCCCGCCGGTGTGGTCGTCGAGTTCTTCCGAGCCGTACCGCTGCTGCTGTTGATGTTCTTCATCTTCTTCGGGGTGCCGTTCCTGACCCAGCAACCGATGTCCATCTTCTGGTCGGTCGTCATCGGTCTCACCCTTTACAACGGGTCGGTGCTGGCCGAGGCCTTCCGCGCCGGCGTCCTGGCGGTGCCGAACGGACAGAGCGAGGCCGCGTACGCCGTGGGGATGCGCAAGGGCCAGGTGATGGCGAACATTTTGATCCCGCAGGCGGCGCGCGCGATGCTGCCGGTGATCGTGAGCCAGCTCGTGGTGCTGGTGAAGGACACCGCGCTGGGCTACATCATCTCGTACAACGAACTGCTGCAGATGGGTGTGAACAACGTGGCCGCGAACTTCGGCAACGTGGTTCAGGCCGCGATCGTGGCGGCGATCATCTACATCATCATCAACTCGTTGCTGACCGCGTTCGCGGGCTGGCTGTCGCGGCGGACCCGGCGTAGTGGGCGGGCGCCGCGTTCTACTGGCGGGTCCATGCCGACGCCCGCTCCGGCCGAGGTGCTCTGATTACCGGGCCAGTTCGGTGACGCGGGACTCGCGCACCACCGTCACGCGGATCTGGCCCGGGTAGGTGAGCTCTTCCTCGATCTGCTTGGCCACGTCGCGGGCCAGGACCGACGCGCCGATGTCGTCGACGTCCTCGGGGCGGACCATCACCCGGATCTCGCGGCCGGCCTGCATGGCGAAGACCTTCTCGACGCCCACCTTGCCGCCGGCGATCTCCTCGATCCGCTCCAGCCGCTTCACGTACACCTCGAGGCTCTCCCGCCGCGCTCCCGGCCGGCCGCCCGAGCAGGCGTCCGCGGCCTGGGTCAGCACCGCCTCGATCGTCTGCGGCTGCACCTCGTTGTGGTGCGCCTCGATCGCGTGCACGATGTCCTCGGCCTCGCCGTACTTGCGGGCCAGGTCGGCGCCGATCAGCGCGTGACTGCCCTCGACCTCGTGGGTGAGCGCCTTGCCGATGTCGTGCAGGAAGGCGGCACGCTTCATCGTCGAGACGTCCAGACCCAGTTCGGCGGCCATGATCCCGGCGATGTGGGCGGTCTCGGCCAGGTGCTTGAGCACGTTCTGGCCGTAACTTGTGCGGTATCGCAACCGTCCGAGAAGCTTCGCGAGCTCCGGGTGGATGTCGGTGATCCCCACGTCGACCAGCGCCTCCTCGGCGGCCCGGTCACAGAGACGATCGACCTCGTTCTTGGCGCTCTCGAAGACTTCCTCGATGCGGTGCGGATGGATACGGCCGTCGAGGACCAGTTTCTCCAGCGTCAGGCGGCCGACCTCACGGCGTACCGGATCGAAGCAGGACAGAAGGACGGCCTCGGGGGTGTCGTCGATGATCAGATTGACGCCGGTGACCGACTCGAACGCCCGGATGTTGCGGCCCTCGCGGCCGATGATCCGGCCCTTCATCTCGTCGCTGGGCAGGTGCAGGACGCTGACCACGCTCTCCGCGGTCTGCTCGCTGGCGATGCGCTGGATCGCGTCGACCACGATGCGGCGGGCGCGGTCGTCGGCGGTCGTCTTCGCCTCGGCCTCGACGTCCCGGATGAGCAGTGCGGCCTCCCGCTTGGCCTGCGACTCCATGCTCTCGACCAGTTCGGCGCGGGCGGCCTCGACGGTCAGGCCGGCGATGCGTTCCAGCTCGCGGCGCTTGTCGTCCTCGGCGCCGGCCAGGGCGGCCTCGCGGGTGGTCAGCGCGGCCTCGCGAACGGTCACGTCCGCTTCCATGGTGGCGACGCGGCGTTCCCGCTCGACCAGTCGTTCCACCTCGTCGGCGTGCAGGCGCTCGCGCTCGTCGATGCGGCCGGCGCGGCGTTCGACCTCGGCGGACTGCTCCTTGGCGGTCGCGTTGAGCAGGGCGACCTCGCGTTCCCCGGAGCGGCGGGCGGCGCTGCGGACCTCTTCGGCGTCGGTTTCGGCCTGGCGGTGCGAACGCTCCAGGATGGTCTCGGCCTCGCTGTGCGCGGCCTCCAGGACGCGGCGTGCCTCGGCGCGGGCGGCGGTGGCTTCGGCCTTGGCGGCCGCGGCCTCGGCGCGTACCGAGGCGGCCTGGGCGTGGGCGTCGGCCACGTTTTCCCGGGCCGCTTCGCGGGCTGCTGAGGCGGCCCGGCCCTGACGGTCCTCGGCGTCCGCGCGCTCGAGTTTGAGCTGGTGCAACGCTCGGGAACCCAGCGCCATGCCGGACACCACCAAGGCTCCGACGAGGGCGATCGCCACCACGAGCACCCATTCCGGGGCGGTCATCTCGCCGCGTCTCCCTTCGCCGGCCCTCGCTAGGGGCCTGTCAGCGGGATGCCCGACCAAGGCAGAAATGACCGCGTGCCATCGGGCCGCGACGCATCCGCCTGCGCCGGGTCCGACCGCTGTGTGCGCTGCGGTCTCGCGCTCGTGTTCGTTATGTCCCGCCGGGTCTGCTCGCCGGTTGCCCCGCCGGATTCCCGCCAGGTTTCCCGCCGGACTCCCGCCGGGTTTCCCGCCGGTGCACACGTCGGTCCACGCCCGTCGCGCGGACTGCCGGGTGCGAGCAAGTGATGCCGTAATGTAATGCGATCTATGTTGTGCGTGTTGCATGCGATGGTCGAACAAACCTTGTGTAACGCGAGGCTAGGTCGCGAGTGCCACTTCGGTCAAGGATCCATGATTCGGCAGCGGATAGGACGTAGGGCACAGACCCGCTTACGCGCAGCTCACGATCCTGCCGGGCATTTCAGGCGTACCGGGACCAGAGATCGCGCATCGGCTCCCAGCTCTGCCCCACGCCTTCCTTCCAGTAGGCCAGGAGATAGCCGGCTGCGGGGGTCTTGGCGTCGTCCCAGCAGATGGCGCTGACCGTGCGGGTGATGCCACGCTCGGTGATCCGGTATGCGTACTCAACGTAATTGCCGGTTGTCTGTTTTGCGGCGGTTGGGGCGTTTGCACCGGGAGTCAGGGTGCGGGCGTCGGCGGCCTGTGTCTCTATCGTGGCGCGCGCCTTGTTCCGGTCGGCGGTCGAGTTGTACTGGACGAAGATCGCGCTCATGCCGTCGAGGGTGCAGCGGACGCGGGCCTTCTCGCCGGGTTTCTTCGCCGGGCCGCCTGGGGTGTCGCTGCGGTTGCAGGTGGCTACGTAGGGGAGCCAGCCCTGGGCGAACGGAGTGAGGGCGGTGCCTTGGAAGTCCTTGGTGTTGGTGGCGACCTGGTTTTGCTCGAAGACGCCTAGTGACGTGGTGGGTTTCGGTGGTGATGGTGGTGGTGGGGTCGTGTTGCGGCCGGTCAGATAGCCGGCGGTTCCGAAGATCAGGAGGCCGGTTAGTAGGCCTGTTGTCAGGGCTCGTATTTGGCCTCGCCGGGGTGGTGGGGCGGAGTCGTTGTGGGGGCCGGGGTCGTTGTGGAGCGGGCCGTGGCTTGGTGGTGGGGTTGAGATGGGCGGCGTTATCGGAGTCCACGGGGTCGTCTGGGACTCGTAGATTCCGGTGGGTGGCGGGGCCTGGTCGCGCGGTGGGGTGGCGACCTGGGACTCGTCGGGGTGGGGGTCGGCATCGACGTCCCACCATCCGGGGCTGAGGTCGTCGCTGTCTTGTGTGGGGATCGGCTCGGCGCCCTCCGGGAAGGGACCGTAGCTACGCACTCGATTCTGCGAGTCTTCGGTCACGACGCTGCAGATTATCAGCCAGTTGCCAACGCCAATATGTTCGAGCTGGTTCGCTTGTCGATGATCATCCATTCACGACAATGCGGCTGCTTGGAATTTCGGATTTGAGCGGCACGGGATGACGGTGTCGGGGTTAATCGGATTGCTTGGGGTATGGGCTGCAGGCTGCGTCTTCGTGGCTCCCCCTGGGTTTGGTCTCCATCGTGCGCAGCGCTTTTGGCCTTGCGGTGGCGGACGTGAAGCGCAACTGAAGGTGGCTCGATCCGGGCGGTTGAGAGCCACTTGCAAAGATCGCGGACGGCGAAATGATCGCATAGTGGAAGGCTCGGCGGTGTCATCGCGCTGTGGTCCACGGCGGCACGCTGGGCGCTATTCACCGGAATGCCAATTGACGCCGCTGTGACCTCGTAGCGCGCCGCGTGTTGGGCCTTCAGCGCGCACCGCGTGTTGGGCCTTCAGCGCGCACCGCGCGCTGGGCCTCAGCTGGCACCGCGCTGGACCTCAGTGCGCCCCACCGCCAGGCCTCATTGCGCGCCGCCCTCTGGACCTCAGAGGGACGTGTCGGTGGCCTCGTCTGCCATCGCGTCGGCGTCGATCTGGTCGGCGAACTCTGCCGCCTCGGCGTCTCGGGCGGCCAGCGCGTCCTTGACCGCCCGGATGGCGACGCCGGGAGGGTAGCCCTTGCGGGCCAGCATGCCCACCAGGCGGCGGAACACCGCATCGGGCGCACCCGTGGTGGATCGCAGCTTGCGATCGACCAGGGCACGCGCGGTGGCCGCCTCCGCGTCGTCGTCGAGCGTGCCGAGCGCCTCGTTCGCCACCTCGGAGGCGACGCCGCGCTGGCGCAGCTCGTTGGCCAGCGCGCGGCGGGCGAGACCGCGGCCGTGATGGCGGCTCGACACCCACGCCTGCGCGAACGCCGCGTCGTCGATGATGCCGACCTCGTCATAGCGGTCCAGAACCTCGGCGATCACCTCTTCGGAGATCTGTTTGCGGGCGAGCGCCTTCGCCAGCTCCACGCGGGTGCGTGGCCGCACGGCCAGCTGCCGGAGGCAGATCTCGCGAGCGCGTTCCGCCTCGCTCTGCTCCGGCTGCTGCGGCCTTGCGTCATCGGTGGTGAATCCGCCCGGCGAGCCTCGCCGGCGACGGGCGGGAACGTTGCCGCGTTCCGGATCGTCGTCGCGAGGCCCACCGGACGGGTGCTCATCGTCGGTCGTGCGGCGAGCGGGCCGGGGCGGGATGGCATCCCATCCACGCCCGGACCGTGCGCCGCGTCGTCCGGCCATCCGGCGGCCTTACCCGATCAGAAGTCGACCGGCGGCAGCTCCGGGCCGCCGGCGGCGTCACCGGTGGTCTGGCCCACGCCGAGCTTCTCGAGGATCTTCTTCTCGATCTCGGCCGCGACGTCCGGGTTCTCCTTCAGGAACTCGCGCGCCTTCTCCTTGCCCTGGCCCAGCTGGTCGCCGTCATACGTATACCAAGCGCCGGACTTGCGGATGATGCTCTGCTCCACGCCGACGTCGATCAGGGAGCCCTCACGGGAGATGCCCTTGCCGTACATGATGTCGAACTCGGCCTGCTTGAACGGCGCGGCGACCTTGTTCTTCACCACCTTGACGCGGGTCCGGTTGCCGACCACGTCGGTGCCGTCCTTCAGGCTCTCGATGCGGCGGACGTCGAGCCGGACCGAGGCGTAGAACTTCAACGCGCGGCCACCGGTCGTCGTCTCGGGCGAGCCGAACATGACGCCGATCTTCTCGCGGAGCTGGTTGATGAAGATCGCGGTCGTGCTGGTGTTGCTCAGCACGCCGGTCATCTTCCGCAGCGCCTGACTCATCAGCCGGGCCTGGAGACCGACGTGGCTGTCACCCATCTCGCCCTCGATCTCGGCGCGCGGCACGAGCGCGGCCACCGAGTCGATGACGAGGATGTCGAGCGCGCCGGAGCGGACCAGCATGTCCGCGATCTCCAGCGCCTGCTCCCCGGTGTCGGGCTGGGACACCAGCATGGCGTCGGTGTCGACGCCGAGCGCCTTGGCATATTCCGGGTCGAGCGCGTGCTCGGCGTCGATGAACGCCGCGATGCCGCCGGCCTTCTGCGCGGACGCCACCGCGTGCAGCGCGACCGTCGTCTTACCGCTGGATTCCGGCCCGTAGATCTCGACCACCCGGCCGCGCGGCAGGCCGCCGACGCCGAGTGCCACATCCAGCGCGATGGAGCCGGTCGGGATGACGGCGGTCTGGATGACCGGCCGCTCCCCCAGGCGCATCACCGAGCCCTTGCCGAACTGCTTGTCGATCTGCGCGAGCGCCAGATCGAGCGCCTTGTCCCGGTCAGGTCCTGCCACCATGTCCGCCACCCCTGTACTCGACTTCGCGGGCGTCTTCGCCGATGAGCTCTTGTTCACCACGGGCACCAAGGTAGGGGGTGGGTATGACAAAAATCCGCCGCCCTGCCTTCGGCTGTGGATGACCAAGCCGTTGTGGACAATAGCCGAACACGTGTACGACGATCGAGTGACACGCCAGAACAAGCGTACGAAAAATGCGTTAATGCAGGCGCGAAGGCACTCGATCGGGGTACTCGTCCACGACTGCTCGCCAGATCGTAGCCGTCTCGACACCCTTGGTAATCGCTTGGTTGATCGTCAGGTCGCCCAGGTCCGCGAACGAATAGTCGGCCGCGAGACTGCGCGCATACGGAGCCCCGAACGCCTGCTCAAGCCGCTCCCAGAAATCTGTCAACCGCACCCCACGAGCCTACTCAGGGCGCAGCCGAACGACATCGCCACGTATCGGCGCTGACGGACGTCGACGTCGGGCCCGGTTTCCGACGGTGGCATTCGTCGCCCGCCGCTGTTGCCCGGTCGTCAGCTCACCGCCGCGGCGGCGATCTTCAAGTCGTCGACAAGGCTGCGGTATATCGTCTCGCGGTCGTCGGCGCGCAGCACGACCGACGGGTGGAAGGTGGCCAGCGCCTGAATCTGCCCGACCGGGAAATCCTCGGGATGCTGGGCCGATGCGGGCCACGGCATCAGCTTGCCGCGCTGCTGAGTCACCCGGAACGAAGGGCCGAGCAGCGCCTTGCCCGCGGTGGCCCCGAGGATCACCACGAGCTCGGGCTTGAGCAGCGCGAACTCGGCGACCAGCCACGGCCGGCACGCGGTGATATGGGCCGGGCCCGGGTTCTGATGGATGCGCCGCTTCCCGCGCAGCTCGAACCGAAAGTGTTTGACCGCGCTGGTGATGTAGACGTCGGCCGGGTCGATGCCCGCGTCGTCGGATGCCTCGCGCAGCACACGGCCCGCCGGCCCCACGAAGGGCACACCCTTCCGATCCTCGTTGTCACCCGGCTGCTCGCCGACGAAAACGATCCTTGCGTGCGGGGCGCCGCGCCCGAAAACCGTCTGTGTGGCGTTCGCATACAGTTCGCAGCCCTCACAGCCGGCCGCGGCGACCTTGAGCTCGTCGAGACTGCGCGGGTGGTGCGGCACCCACCGCTGTGCGCCGACCGGCGTATCGGACCCTGGCATGCAGACGTTCTACCCGAGGTTTGGAGTGGCACGCGCACTGCCGAGGTGACGACTAAACGCGTCGCGGTCGACTCGCCGCGGTACGACCGGACGCCAGGTGCCCTCCGCAAGCCTGCCGACATGCCACCTGGGTGGCAGCGAATTTCGCTGGCGTGGGCGTCAGCTCACCGCGGACGCGGCGATCTTCAGATCGTCGACCAAGCTTCGGTACGCCGTCTCGCGGTCGTCGGCGCGGAGCACGGCCGACGGGTGGAACGTGGCCAGCGCCTGGATCTGCGCGACCGGAAAATCGTCCGGGTGCTGGGCCGACGCGGGCCACGGCATCAGCTTGCCGCGCTGCTGGGTCACCCGGAATGAGGGGCCTAGCAGCGCCTTGCCCGCCGTCGCTCCGAGGATCACCACGAGCTCGGGCTTGAGCAGCGAGAACTCGGCGACCAGCCAGGGCCGGCACGCGGTGATATGGGCCGGGCCCGGGTTCTGATGGATGCGCCGCTTACCGCGCAGCTCGAACCGGAAGTGCTTGACGGCATTGGTGATGTAGACGTCGGTGGGGTCGATGCCGGCGTCGTCGACCGCCTCGCGCAGCAGCCGGCCGGCCGGTCCGACGAACGGAAGGCCCTTCTGGTCCTCGACGTCGCCGGGCTGCTCGCCGACGAAAACGATCTTCGCGTGCGGGGCGCCGCGCCCGAACACGGTTTGCGTCGCATCCGCGTACAGCTCGCAGCCCTCACAGCCGGCCGCTGCGGCCTTGAGCTCGTCGATACTGCTCGGGTGCGGCGGCACCCACTGCTGCGCGCCGACCGGCGCCTCGGTCCCTGGCATGGACACGTTCTACCCGAAGTTCGGGGTGGCACGCACGGCGGGACACCTCCGGAGGAACGGCGCACGGACGGCAGCCTGGTGGCCACGGCCGCGAGCCACACGCGTACGAGCAAGAGCAAGGTTTTCATCGCGACGGGACCCCGGCGTCGATCGGGATCACCGCGGCGACGACGACGTCGGCCAGAGCTGGGACGGCGGCCTCGTCGAGGGAGCTGATCGTGATGCGGATGCCCGGCGGGGTGCCGATGCGGAAGAGCGAACCGGGGGCGACCGCGTAACCGGCATCGCGGAGGAGCCCGACCGCGCGAGTCTCGTCGGCGACGCGGACCCACACGTTGATGCCGGTGGCCGCCTCGGCCGTGATGCCGCGCGCCAGGAGAGCGTCGCACAAGGCTCGTCGTCGCCGCCCGTAGGCCTCGGCGGCGGCGGCGACGGTGGCGGTGACCTCGTCGTCGCGCCAGAGCCGGAGGAGCAGGCTCTGCAGGACCGTCGACACCCAGCCGGAGCCGATACGCATGCGGCCGACCACCCGGGCGATGGTGGTCTCATCCCCCGCCACCACGGCGATCCGCAGGTCGGGGCCGAACGGTTTCGAGGCCGAGCGGATGAACGCCCAGGACGAGGTCACCGGGCCGACACAGTGCGGCGGGACGGTGGAGAGCTCGGCAGCGTGATCATCCTCGATCAGCAGCACCCCCGGGTGGGAGGCGAGCACGTCACGCAGCACGGCGGCGCGGTCCGGGCTGATGGCGGCTCCGGTCGGATTTTGCGCACGCACGGTGACGACTGCGGCTCTCGCGCCGGCCCGTAAAGCCGCGGCGAATGTGACCGGATCGGGGCCGTCCTGGTCGACCTCGAACGGGATCGGGCGCATCCCGAGCGCGGCGAGCAGATCGAACAGATTGGACCAGCCCGGATCCTCCACGGCGACCGGGTCACCCGGCCTCAGATGGGCGGTGAGCAACCGCTCGATCGCGTCGAGGGTGCCCGAGGTGGCGGTGATCGCGGCATCGGCCACCGGGACGCCGTCGGCCTCCAGACGCGGGCGTGCGGCCTCGATCAGCTCGGGCATGGCGACGGCCGCGGCATAGCCCCGGGGCGGGCCGATCGCCTCGGCGACCGAACGCAGCGCCGGACCGATGGGGGGCAGCAGGCGTTGGTCAGGCTCGCCGGAGGTGAGATCGCGCGCCCCGACCGGGACCGGCAGACGCAGCGCGGACCGCGGGCCGGCGATCGGCGGGCGCGATCTGACCCGCGTGCCGCGTCGGCCCTCCGTCTCGATCACGCCGCGTTGCCGCAGCTCCTGATAGGCCTTGGCGACCGTGGCCGGGCTGACATGCAGCTGGTCGGCGAGGACGCGGACCGAGGGCAAAGCAGCCCCGAACACCCAGTCACCGCGCCGGACGCCCGCCTCGATGCTGGCCGAAATCGATGCGGCGCTGTCGCCGCTGACCTGATACTGTGCTGACACAAGGCAGAGTCTGTACTAGTACAGAGATAATTGCAAGCAGGGAGGGCCGATGTATCCCCAGACGGACCGCACCACCGCCACCCGCCGTCGTGAGCGGATGCACTACGACCGCGAGGCGGCACACGCCATCCTCGACGAGGCGTACGACTGTTCCGTGGCCTTCGTTGTGGACGGTGCGCCACGCGTGCTTCCTACGCTGCACGTTCGCGTCGGCGACACTCTCTATCTGCACGGCTCGTCCGGCGGCCGCCTCGGCCTGACGGCCCGCGACGATTCGGTCCAGGTCTGCGTGAGCGTCACCCTCCTCGATGCTTTTGTGTACGCGCGTGCGCAGGCTGCACACAGTGCGAACTATCGGTCCGTCATCGCCCATGGTTCGGCGCGGCTGGTCACCGACCCGGCAGAGAAGCTCGAGGTGCTGACGGCGGTGGTGAACAAGGTGGGTGCCGGTCGCGCCGCGGACACCCGGCCGCCGGACAAACAGGAGCTCGCGCAGACGAGCGTGCTCGCGCTTCCGCTGGAGGAGGTGTCGGTCCGCGCGCGCACCCACGGCGTCGCCGACGAGCCCGACGATCTTGGGTGGCCGCACTGGGCCGGGGTCTTGCCGGTGCGGCGAGTGTTCGGTGCGCCGCAGGGTGACGTCGGCGTGCGGGCGGCGGTGCCCGACTATCTGCCCGGGGCGGAGCTGCCGTGGGCTAAACCGGTGGTGTTCGAGGGCCGCCACGTCCGGCTCGAGCCGCTCAGCGCGGGGCACGCCGAGGGGTTGCTCAAGGCGCTCGCCGACGAGGAGGTCTGGCGGCACATTCCGTCGCGCCAGCCGACGACGACGGACGAGATGACCGCGATGATCGCCGGCCTCCAACGGGCCCGCTGGGAGGGGCATCAGCTGCCGTGGGCCCAGGTCGAGCCGGGGACGGGCCGGGTGATGGGCATGACGAGCTATCACGAGATCGATGCGCAGCGGCGCGCGCTCGCCATCGGGCACACCATGATCGGGAAGCCGTGGTGGCGGACGGGCGTCAATACCGAGGCGAAGCTGTTGCTTCTGGAGCACGCGTTCGAGACGCTCGGCGCGGAGCGAGTGTTCTGGTTCACGGACATTCGCAACGACAGGTCACAGAAGGCCATCGCGCGGCTTGGCGCGGTGCGGGAGGGGGTCCTGCGGCGGCACCGATTGCGCTCGGACGGCTCGTGGCGCGACACCGTAGTCTTCGGCATGACCGTGACCGAATGGCCGGCGGCGGGCGAGCGCCTCCGGGCACGGCTGGCCAGCGGAGATTCGACAGCGATGACAACGGCTTAGGCGCGTCTCGGTGGGGGGCGCGTTTGACACCGTTGGCCGGTCTGGCCGGCGCGACTGAGGACGCAGGTGACGGGGGCGCCTCACGCCGGTCCGGTCGGCACGGCCGAGGACGCATGTGACGACGCCTCAGTCCGGCATGGCTGAGGCTCATGTGATGGTGATGGGTCCGGGGAGGATGCATGGTCGGGGTTACGAATTTCTGGACGTACGTCATCGGCACTGCCGCGATCATCCTGTTGCCGGGGCCGAACTCGATTTTCGTGCTGTCGGTGGGGGCCCGGTTCGGGGTGCGGGCCGGATACAAGGCGGCGGCCGGGGTCTTCCTTGGCGACACGGTGTTGATGACGCTGTCGGCGGCCGGGGTCGCGTCGCTGTTGCGGACGTACCCGCCGGTCTTCCTGGTGATCAAGTACGCCGGGGCGGCCTACCTGTTCTGGGTCGGTTTAGGCATCATCCGCGGAGCCGTGCGGAAGTGGCGAGCCCGAGGTGAGGTGCCGGCTACTGCGGCCGGGCCGGAGGTTCGGGCCGGCGGGGACGTTCTCGGGGAGGTCAGCCATCCGTTCCGGCGGGCGACCGTGATCAGCCTGTTGAATCCCAAGGCGATCCTGTTCTTCGTGTCGTTCTTCATCCAGTTCGTCGAGCCGGGGTATGGGCATCCGGCCCTGTCTTTCCTGGTGCTCGGGGCGGTGGTCCAGCTGTTCAGCGGCATCTACCTGACGTCGCTGATCTTCGGTGGCCGGTTCCTGGCGAGTCAGTTCCGGCGCCGGCGCCGCCTGGCGGCGGGCGCGGCTACGGGGGTGGGCGCGCTGTTCGTCGGCTTCGGCATCAAGCTCGCTACGGCAAGCGTCAGTTAGACAGATGATTCCGAGGTCGTGATTCCGAGGTCGTGATTCCGAGGTCGTGATTCCGAGGTCGCCGATCGAGGTGCGGGCACAGCGAGCGCTCGGTGGAACGCAACCCACACAGTGCAAAACGGTTCTGCGACGGTTAAGCCCGATATGGCCTTTTAGCAGTGTTCTCGCGGCTGCGCCGCTGACTGGGCGCAATCTGGATCGGCTGCGGTCGCGCTTCCAGCCGGCCTCGGCAGCGGGCCGGCCGGTGGTGGTGGCGCCTCGCTGCCTGGTGGGCAATCTGGAACCGCCGCGCTGGCTGACCCGCAACCTGGACGGCTCGGCCGCGAAGATCGTCACCGCTCGCGCGACGATCCGCTCGTGGGGCGATCCGCTCGCGCGACGATCCGCTCGTGGGGCGATCCGCTCACGCGACGATCCGCTCACGCGACGATCCCCTCGTGGGGCGATCCGCTCACGCGACGATCCGCTCACGCAACGATCCGCTCGTGGGGCGACCCGCTCACGCGACGATCCGCCCGTGGGGCGACCCGCTCACGCGACGATCCGCC